>CAVOUJ010000023.1:0-280063 GCA_963699535.1 uncultured beta proteobacterium
GAAGATGAGCGGAGCGCGGGCAAGCGAAAGAACCGCTCCCGCCGCCAGAACATCCCGTGGACCGCGGCCGAGTGCGAGGCTCGGCACGCTGAGTTTTCTCGGAAGCCGACACCAATTCAGGCTGAAGCGCGGCGCCGCTTGGACGCCGTGCACTTCTTCGACTCCTTTGGGGCCACGGCTGCGCCGATGAAAGACCGTTATGAGATCGCCGCGGGAAAGGCAGGCGTATCTATCGGCACCCTTCGTAATTGGGTCGTCATGTGCGCGAACCTGGACCCTGCCGACTGGCTCGTGGCATTGGCGCCGGCGCCTCGGGGCGGTCAGCGCAAGAGGTCCGAGATTAGCTCCGACGCCTACGATTGGATCAAGGCCGAGTACTTCAAACTCTCGCAACCGTCACTTCTTCCGATCTATCGCCGCGCCCAGGAGATGGCGCCGGCCCAGTCCTGGGCGCTGCCGAGCTATTACACGGTGAAGCGCCTCATCCAAACTGAGCCCATTTGGTTTCACAAACTGACGCGAGAAGGGCAGGAGGCGCTCGAGGCGATGCATCCCAAGCAACGGCGCACCTATCGAGACATCGGGTTGCATGAGATCTGGGTCTGCGACGGACGCAAGGCAGACGTGTTCTGCCGCTTCCAGGATGGCACGATCGACCGGCCGATCGTGATCGCGTGGGAGGACGTTCGCAGCAGGATGATCCTTGGATACCAGATCGCTCGCACTGAGAGCGCCGATGCGATCCGGCTCGCTCTAAAGACGGCGGCGGAGAAGTGCCGCGCGATTCCTGAATATGCGCTGTTCGACAACTCGCGCGCATTTGCCAGCAAACTTCTAACCGGCGGCACGCCGAACCGTTTCCGGGGCAAGGTGAAGGAAGAAGAAATACCCGGAATCCTCAAGCTAATGGGGATTCGGGTGATGTGGGCGCTGCCGTTCTCCGGGAGATCGAAACCGATTGAGTCCACCTTCCGGCACTTTGCCGAGGCGGAGAGGCGCCTCGAGGGAGCCTATTGCGGCAACCTGCTCGATGCGCGGCCGGACACTGGTGCCATCGGCGAAGGCGGTGCCGATCGAACCATATCGCAAGCTCCTCGATCAAACGATCGCGCACTACCATGCTCGGGCGCATCGTGGCGACGCGATGGACGGCCGGTCTCCGCGCGAGGTCTATGAGGCGCTTCTGCCGCAATGCGCGCCGCGGCAACCGACTCGCGAGCAGCTGAGGTTGTGCCTCTTGGCCGCACAGTCCGTCAAGCTGGCTCCCGACGATGGCGCAGTGAGCCCGCCGCTCACGGGAAATCGCTATTGGAGTGAGCCTCTCAACGAGTTGCCGCGCGATCGTGCCTATGTAGTGCGCTTCAATCCTGAGAACGCTGCCGACCCGGTTGCCGTCTACGACGGAGAGCGCTTTATTTGCGAAGCGCCGCTCCTCGCGCGGACCGGCTTCCGCGACCAGGAGGCCGCGAAGGCGCACGCCAGGGCGCGCGGACAATTTGTGAAGTCCCGGAAACAGCAAGCCGCCGCGCATCTGAAGATGGCCAAGGCCCGCAGCTGGGGCATGGCGCCGGATGTGCCCGATCCACTCCAGGCTGAAGTCGCCGAAGCGGTGCTGCCGGCGCCGAATGTTGTGGCGCTGGTTCGCCCGACACGAAACTACGTCGCACCCGCGAAGAGCAAGCAACCGATCGTGCCAGGCGATGAGATTCTCGAGATCATCGCCAATGCCGACAAACGCCGAGCCTGAAGGAGAAAAACATGGCGATCGCGAAGCTGAAAGACCAGGTCGATCTCGACGACGACGCGCCACGGATCGAAGGCGCCGCGATTGAAGGACCGCAGCCTGATCTGGTTGAAACACCTACGTCTCGAAAGATATACCAGGCGTGCGCCCATGCTCAGAACACGCCCACGATCGCTTTGGTCTACGGTGGCGCCGGTGTGTCGAAGACGACGACTGCGGAGCGCTATCAACGCGATCACAGAGGCGCCTACCACGTCAACCTGCAGGGCGTCGTAACACCGTCGGCAATGCTCGTGACTGTCGCGGAGCGCGTCTACCCGCCTGCCCTTGCGGGGAGCTACCGCAACGTCGCCATCATGCGTTCGCTCACGTATCACCTCAGGCCAGGCGAACTCATCATCCTGGACGAAGCTCAATCGCTGCGGGCGGATGCTCTCGATAGCGTGCGCTTTCTCCTGGACGATGCCGGCGTGGGGCTCGTCTTGATGGGGAACGACCATGTTTTTTCCGCGATCGCCGGCAAGACCGCCGCGCCACGTTCGCGCAGCCACAGTTGCTCTCGCGAATCGGCATGAAGCTACACCTTCCGCACCCGACAGAGGCCGATGCGGACGCCGTTCTCAAGAGTTTTGGCGTTACTGGTGGCGCAGGACGCGACTACGGGCGCCAGCTCGCACTCGGCCAGGGCGCTCTACGGGGGCTCGTGACCGTCTTGCGGCAGGCGCGAGTCGTGGCGCTCGCTAGAAACGGGATCTCGATCATCAGTTGATGTACGCCGTTGCAAACGCGCTTGGATTCAGTGATTGACTTCAAAAGGAGACCCTGAAATGAACGACCACGATGGACGCGACACCCGGCAATCTAAGCAGCGCGAACAGATCCGTTGGATCGTGCTCGACGCGCTCAACCACGGGCGCCCCTATCCGGTCGCCGAGCCCTTGATCCTTTCGGCACTCCGGGGCGAAGCGATTCAGTGCACCGTGCTCGATCTACGTCTCGAACTCGGCTACCTCTGGGAGCGCGGCCTGGTGAAGATGGGGCACCTCGAGGGCGCGCCCCAGTGCGCGCTACTCACTGACGCCGGCATTGAGATCGTCGAATACAACGCGGCTGCACCAGGGATCGCGCGGCCTCACAGGATGGGCTGCGGGTTCGAGCAATCACCGCCGCTGCATTGATCGTGCGTAGTAGGCCCGAGAGACTCCACGTGCCCATCTCGAATCAGCAAAAGGCAGTGATCCACGTCGCGAAGAGCCAACTGCACATGGCCGATGAGGATTACCGCGCGCTGCTGCTTCGGGTTGGGGGGATTAACTCATCGGCCGACTTGGACGAGCCAGGGTTCGAGGCAGTGATGGCCGAGCTCGAGCGCTTGGGTTTTCGAAAGGTCCGAAGTCACGCGCAGGCCGGCCGCCGTGAGGGCATGGCCACGCCCAAGCAGGTGGGGAAAATCCTCGGCCTGTGGAAGGCTTACAGCGGACTGGGTGGATAGACCTGCACCTGGGCAAGTGGCTCGAGAAGCACTTTCACGTTTCGCACCTGCGCTTCCTCGAAGATCGGCGCGCAGGCAAGGCGATCGCGGTACTCGAGAAGATGGCAGAGTGGCGGCGCGCAAAGGGAGTGAACCCCGATTGAAATCCATCGAGCCGAAAGACAGACTGCTCTCCCGGGCTGAGCACCGCCGGCGTCATATCCCGGGGCGCCCCTTCAAAGTCTGCATGGATACTGAGGTGCGGCTGTTCGTCGACCTGGCGCTTGAAAGCATGACCTTCGTGGAGATTGCCAAGGCTTGCCGCGAAAGGTTCGGCGCCGAGCGCGCTCCCGGCAAGAGCGCCGTGTATCGCTATTGGCAAGTAAGACTCTTGGCGCATTCGCCTGATCTCCCCAGGTTGCCAAGTGCCAACTCCCGGCGCCCGCGAAAACACGAGCACGGAGCGTCTTAACAGATTCCTTGAGCCGTGTACGCGCCGCTCAACAAGATCGTCGAGGCGATCGGCCAGCAAGCCGCGATGAAGCTGGTGGAGAATTTTGGCGGGACGCTGATCTATCTGCCGTTGCCGAAGAACATCCACGCCGACAACGAGATCGCCAAGGCGATCGGCGTCGAAGCCGTCTCCCAACTCGCGCGAGCGTGGGATTTCGACGGCGACGTTGACCGTCGCCTGGAGATCCCGCGTGCCAGCGAGCAGCGTCTGGCGCTTAAAAAGAATGGCATCCTGCGCGACCGCGAGCACATGACGGAGCGGCAGGTCGCGAGGAAATACAACCTGAGTCAACGGTCCATTCGCCGGATCGTGGCCGAGGCGAACGCCGTCGGCGGCGAATTCAATCGGACTTGATCTAGACTCGACCTCGTGAGGAAACCCGCCGTTTTCTTCCTCCTATCCGTGGCCAGTGCGCCCTCGCTCGCCGGGCCTTTCGACGACATCAACTACGAGTGTAGACAGCTCGA
The DNA here is from genome assembly GCA_963699535.1 of uncultured beta proteobacterium. Lineage (GTDB taxonomy): Bacteria > Pseudomonadota > Gammaproteobacteria > Burkholderiales > SG8-39 > VBDM01. The sequence goes on from CAVOUJ010000023.1 coordinate 4,197, forward strand.
CGCGAAGCGCGATGGGATCAAATGTCTGGTGCGCTACGAGGGCAGTCAGCCGATCCTCTATATCCGCTATCTGCGCGCCTCCCGCGAGGGCACGAAGGACCAACAGGAGCGCACGCGCTACATCGTCAGCACTACGCAGCGCAACTTCGTCGCGCTCGGCGGCGTCACCATCCTGCGGCGCTTTACCCTCGACGGCATCCCTGCGCAGCAACTCTGCACCAGCTTTCACCGCCGGCCGATCGTCTGCGGCGATCCTATCAAGCTCAAGGACCTCGACGGGCCGCAGCCCTGGCCGTTCTGACGCCTGGGGTCCGCTCCTCAGAGGGGTCCGCATAGGGTCCGCATCCTGGGTTGATCATACGGACCTCGGCGCGTGCTGCACGCTACCTCATGAAGGGCAGTTAACCGCGCGTTTACAGGCACTTTAAGCCGACTCACCGCTCGAGATCGAGGACGGCTCGATTTTCAAGGTTGACTGCTCCGGGCGGCATTTTCCCGCTGGTTTCAATTTTGCCCAAAGAGAGCGTCGGCGAACCAAGCGGGCGCCCCAATTTCCCTTTTCTCTTAGGCTCCTATCCCGCCTGGTTGCACCTGGTTCCACCTAGTCCCACCACTTTCAAGGGTAAGTGCTCCCCTTCACCGGATCCGCATGGCTCAACTCACGCCGCGCCGCGGGACATTGACCGCCGTCCGCCGGGGCCAGAGGGATAAGCTTCAAGATTTCCGAGGACAAACCAGCAAATCCGAGAACTTGGATTATATTGGTCAGCCAAGGGCTTGGCTTGACACGAGTTTCGCCGATGCATTACAGTTCGCGCTCCACCGCCAGAGACCTGATTTTCTGGCCGGTTCCGGCGCGATTACTGGGAAGGACGACCCGATGAAAAGGCCTGCTCTACTTTTTGCGGTCGCGGCGCTGCTCTTATCGGGCCTGCCTTCGACCGTCGCCGCGAGCGGCTACTGGTACCTGGGCTTGGGAACGGGGCTCTCGTACGGCCAGCTCTACCCCGCGGACTTCAACCCCGGGACCTGCACGACGTGCACCGAAACGAAGGAGGAGTACGACGTCGGGTTCAAGGGTTTTGTCGGCTATCAGATCACCCGGGCCTGGGCAGTCGAAGTGAGCGTCAACTCCATCGGCAAATACAACTACAAGGCCGACAACGGACTGGTCACCCAGGAATCCATCTACAAAGTATCGGGCTGGGGATTCGCCCTTCTGCCGACGATTCCCCTCGGCCAGAAGTTCTCCCTCTATGGCAAGTTGGGCGGGTTTTCTTCAACGGCAAGAATGACCGTCCACAATGCGGGTTTTGTCCCAGGCGCCTCCAGCGGAGGCGTTCAGCACAGCGAGCTCACTCCTCTCACGGGCTTCGGAGCGCAGTATTTCTTCGATGAAGAGAGCGGAATCAGGTTCGAATTCGAGAACTACGGTACGGTCGGAAACGCGTGCACGTCTCAAAATGTGGGCAACTGCACCGGCCGCGTCAACGTGAAAATGATCTCGGTGAACCTCCTCTTCCCGTTCTGAGGGGAATACGCAGGGCGGTCCCGGCACCCGCTCGCTAGAGATCCAGGTCTTTCCAGAGAGAATCGACGCGCTTTTTCACATCCGGCTGCATCGCAATCGGCCGGCCCCAGGCGCGCGACGTTTCGGCCGGCCATTTGTGAGTGGCGTCGATCCCCATCTTTGAGCCCAGCCCCGCGACCGGGCTCGCAAAATCCAGGTAGTCGATGGGAGTATTCTCGACGATGAGGACGTCACGGGCGGCGTCCACCCGCGTGGAGAGCGCCCAGACGACCTCTTTCCAATCGCGAACGTTGAGGTCATCGTCGGTGACGATGATGAACTTCGTGTACATGAACTGCCGCAAGGCGCTCCAGATGCCGAACATCACGCGCTTGGCGTGACCGGGGTACTGTTTTCTGATGCTCACCACGGCGAGCCGGTAGGAACAAGCCTCCGGCGGCAGGTAGAAGTCCTCGATCTCGGGAAACTGCTTCTGCAGGATCGGCACGAACACTTCGTTCAGCGCCGCCCCGAGCACCGCCGGCTCGTCCGGCGGCTTGCCGGTATAGGTCGAATGGTAGATCGGCTCGCGGCGCATCGTCAGGCGCTCCACCGTCAGCACCGGAAAGCTCTCCTTCTCGTTGTAATAGCCGGTGTGATCGCCAAACGGCCCTTCGAGCGCCGACTCGCCCGGAATGATCACCCCTTCGAGCACGATTTCGCTGGCCGCAGGCACCTGCAGATCCGAACCGAGACATCTGGCAAGCTCGGTGCGCGAGCCGCGCAGCAGCCCGGCAAACTGGTATTCGGAAAGAGTGTCGGGCACCGGCGTGACCGCGCCGAGAATGCTCGCGGGATCGGCCCCCAGCGCCACCGCCACCGGGAAGGGCTCGCTCGGCCGCGCCTCGGAGTGCTCGCGGAAGTCGATGGCTCCGCCGCGATGGGGAAGCCACCGCATGATGACCTTGTTCGTCGCGATGACCTGCTGGCGGTAGATGCCCAGGTTCTGGCGCGCCTTGCGCGGGCCGCGCGTGACCGTGAGCCCCCAGGTAATGAGCGGTCCCGCGTCCCCGGGCCAGCAGGTCTGTATAGGCAGGCGCGAAAGGTCCACTTCATTGCCCTCCCACATGGTCTCCTGGCAGGGCGCGCCGGAAACCTCCTTCGGCGCCATGTGCATCACCTGCTTGATGATCGGAACCCAGCGCGCGACCACGTCGCGAAAGCCCTTGGGGGGCTCCGGTTCCTTCAGAAACGCCAGGAGCTTGCCGACATCGCGCAGTGCCTCGAGCGGATCAGAGCCGACCTCGGCGCCCATGGCGAGCGCGATGCGGCGGGTCGTGCCGAACAGATTGCCGAGCACCGGAATCGCGTGGCCCTTCGGTTTCTCGAAGAGCAGGGCCGGGCCGCCCGCATTGAGCACGCGGTCGCATACCTCGGTCATCTCCAGCTTCGGATCGACTTCGGCGCGCACGCGTTTGAGCTCGCCCGCCTGTTCGAGCTGGGACAGGAACTCGCGCAGATCGCGATAGCTCACAGGCCTCCTCCGGGTCCTACAGCCATGGAATTCCCCGCCTCACAGCGAAGTCGGCAAAAAGTCCCGCGAAGATGGATGCGCCGACCCAGTTGTTGTGATTGAAGGCCTTGAAGCAGCCTGCCCGGTCGCGGCTGCGGATCAGGCGATAGTGATACGCCGCCAGTCCGGCAGCGCCGACGAGACCCAGATAGTAAGGCTGGACCCAGGGCGCGCTGGACACCTATGCCCGCGAGAACCGCGAGCATCGCCCCGTAACAGGTCATCACCCCGATCACGTCGTATCGGCCGAGGGTGAGTGCGGAGGTCTTGATGCCGATGCGCACGTCGTCCTCGCGATCGACCATCGCGTATTCGGTGTCATAGGCGATCGCCCAGAAGATGTTGGCAAGGAGCAGCCACCAGGCCTCCGCCGGGACATGCCCGAGGACCGCTGCGTACCCCATTGGGATCCCGAAACCGAACGCGATCCCAAGGTAGGCCTGCGGAATTGCGAAGAACCTCTTGGTCAGCGGATAGCTTGCCGCCAGGGCGAGCGCCGCGAACGACAACAACACCGTCAACCGGTTGAGCGACAGCACGAGCAGAAACGACACGAGCACGAGTGCCGCCGCGAGAACGAACGCTTCGCGGCGGCCCATCGCTCCCGCTGCAAGAGGTCGCTCCTTCGTGCGCTCCACCTCGGCGTCGAAGCGCTGGTCGGCGAGATCGTTCATCACGCAGCCAGCCGAACGCATGAGGAGCGTCCCAAGTGCGAAGATCCACACGATTCGGCCCTCCGGCGCGCCGTTGCCCGCAAGCCACAGCGCCCACAGCGTGGGCCACAGAAGGAGCAGCGTTCCGATCGGCTTGTCGAGCCGCATCAGGCGCTCGTACAGCGTCAGCCTCGCGGCGAGGGCGGCGGGGGTCATGGGTCATTGTAGCCCGCGGCCTTGGCCGCTGAGATTCAGGCCTTGAGGAAATCTGAGCGACCGCCGAGCCAGCGCTCGAGGTGGCGTTCGGCCGACGCGGGATGTTCGCGGAGGAGCGTTTCGGCCACCGTGCGCGCAGATTCGAGCAGCTCCGCGTCCTCCGAGAGATCGGCGAAGCGCAAGAGGGGCGCACCGCTCTGGCGGGCGCCGAGATACTCGCCCGGCCCCCGCAGACGCAGGTCTTCGCGCGCGATCGCAAACCCATCAGCGTTTTCGAAAATCACCCGCAGGCGCTCTCGTGCGGCTTCCCCCAGAGGGCTGCGGTACAGAAGGATGCACACCGACTCGTCGGCGCCCCGCCCGACGCGTCCTCGAAGCTGATGAAGTTGCGCGAGACCGAACCGCTCCGCGTGCTCGATCACCATGAGCGTGGCGTTGGGGACATCGACGCCGACTTCGATCACGGTCGTTCCAACCAGCAGCTTGAGTTTCCCCGCAGTGAAGGCAGCCATCGTTCGCGCCTTCTCGTCGGGCTTCAAGCGCCCGTGTATCAGTCCCACTTTGAGCTCGGGGAACTCCCTCGCGAGGGCGGCGTAGGTGTCGAGCGCGGTTTGCAGCTGAAGCTGTTCGGACTCCTCGATCAAGGGACACACCCAGTAGGCCTGGCCGCCGGCGCCGCAAGCCTCGCGGATGCGCCGCAACACCTCCGAGCGGCGTGAATCAGCGATCAGCTTCGTAACGACGGGCTTCCGTCCCGCCGGCAACTCGTCGATCGTCGACATGTCGAGATCGGCGTAGTAGCTCATCGACAGAGTTCGCGGGATGGGCGTAGCGCTCATCATCAGCTGGTGGGCTTCCTCGCCCTTGGCGCGCAGCGCCAGCCGTTGCGCGACACCGAAACGGTGCTGCTCGTCGACGACAGCGAGTCCGAGCGACCGGAAATCGACTCCCTCCTGGAAGAGCGCGTGAGTGCCTATTGCGACGTTTGCGTCACCGGCCTTTATCGCCCGACGCGCCGAATCGCGCTCCTTCCTGGTCTGGCCCCCGGCAAGACGGGCCACCCTCAGGCCCAGCGGTTCGAGCCACTCGCCGAATTTGCGCAAGTGCTGCTCGGCGAGAATCTCTGTGGGTGCCATGACCGCGGCCTGCAGTCCGTTTTCTATTGCACGCAGGGCAGCCAGTACGGCGATGACCGTCTTACCGCTGCCTACATCTCCCTGCAGCAACCGGTGCATGGGGTGCGGCAGGGCGAGATCGCCTTCGATTTCCCGCCAGGCCTTGTGCTGCGCTCGCGTCAGCTGAAACGGCAGCCGTCCGATGAGCTCGGCAGTGTAGGAGCGCGCTCCCTTGGGCGGACGCGCAAGCCTAGGTGCCGCCCGCGCCTTGCGTTCCCGATAGTGCCGGCGCATGGAAAGCTGCTGCGCCAGCAGCTCGTCGAACTTGATGCGTCGCCACGCAGGAAGCGTGCGTCGGTCCAGGGCCTTCGGGTCCGCTCCCGGACGAGGGTGATGGAGCATATCGACGGCTTCGCGCAAGGCTCGCAGCCCGAGAGCCTTGGAGATGTCTTCGGGCAGCGTCTCGTCGAGCGAGACGCGCGTGAGCGCGCCTTCGATCAGTTGCCGGAGCCGCGCCTGCCCAAGGCCTGCCGTGGTCGGATAGATCGGCGTGAGCGCGCTTGGCAGCGGCGTCGGCCCGTGAAGCACGCGGAAGCGGGGGTGGACCATCTCCCCTCCGAACATTCCGGTGCGCGCCTCTCCAAAGGCGCGCACCGTTGCGCCGGGCGCGAGCGCCTTGGCCTGGCTGCCGTAGAAGTTGAAAAAGCGCAGGATGAGCTCGCCGCTGGTATCCTCGATCCGCGACACAAGCTGGCGCCGGGGACGATAGACGATCTCGGTCGAGCGCACCCTGCCCTCGACCTGCACGGGAAAGCCGGATGGCACGCGCGCGATCGAGGTGGTGGTGGTCTCGTCCTCATAGCGCAACGGAAGGTGAAGAACGAGATCGAGATCCCGGTGGATGCCGAGCTTGGCGAGCTTCGCTTGAACCGAAGGTCTGAGACCGGAGAGTTCCACCCTACGCTAGAACGAGAATTGCGTCCGCCTCGATCAGGGCACCGCGCGGAAGGGCCGCGACACCGACCGCCGCGCGCGCCGGGTAGGGTTGCTCGAAATACGCGGACATGATCTCGTTGACGTGGGCAAAGTGCGCCAGATCGGTCAGATAGACGGTAAGCTTCACCGCATCGGCGAGCGACCCGCCCGCGGCTTCGGCCACGGCCTTGAGGTTTTCGAAAACCCGGCGAATCTGGTTTTCGATTCCGTCGACCAGCCGCCCGGTTTCCGGGTCCAGCCCGATCTGCCCAGAAAGATAGAGCGTTTCCCCTGCGCGAACGGCCTGGGAGTAGGTGCCGATCGCGGCCGGCGCCTTGGGAGTGGATACAGTCGATCGTGCCATGCTCGGGGTGATGTCGGTCTGGACGAGCGTTTATAATATCCGCGCAAGGCCGGGAGGCGCCAGCGTCCCGGCTTCCCAATGACTTCGCAGCAGATCCCCAATCTCCTGAAGCTCGTGGGAACGCCTCGCGACGGCGCGCTCTTGCGTTTTTCCCTCGGAAACGAATATCTGAAGAGCGCCGATTTCGAGCACGCAATTGCGCATCTCGAGGCGGCGGTCGAAAAAGACCCGGGGTATTCCGCGGCGTGGAAGCTGCTCGGAAGGGCGCTCGGTGAGAGCGGGCGGACCGGCGAAGCGCTCTCTGCGTACCGCAGGGGCATGGAGGTTGCGCAAGGCAAGGGAGACCTGCAAGCAGCCCGGGAGATGGCCGTGTTCGCGCGCCGCCTGGAAAAAGTGCTCGCGGCAGACGGGGACGGCAACGCGCCCTCATGAGCGTGCTTTCCAATCTACGCCTGAAGCTGTTCGGGAAACCGCTCGATCCCCTGGACAGGAAGACAAGACGGCACATCGCGCTTGTCGCTTTTTTCGCCTGGGTGGGACTCGGAGCAGACGGGATATCTTCGTCCTGCTACGGTCCCGAAGAAGCGTTCCGGGCGCTCGGCGAGCACACCCAACTCGGGCTCTATCTCGCGCTTGCAACCGCTGCGACGGTCTTCATCATCGCCCTGGCCTACAACCAGGTCATCGAACTCTTCCCAACGGGAGGCGGCGGCTACCGCGTCGCAACGCCGCCTGATCGGTCCATACGCGGGCCTGATTTCCGGCGCCGCGCTCATCCTCGACTACGTGCTCACCATCTCGATCTCGGTCGCGAGCGGCGTCGATGCGCTCTTCTCGCTGCTTCCGATCCGCTTCCAGCCTTACAAGCTTGCCACCGAGGTCGGCCTCATCGTCGCGCTCGTCCTGCTCAACCTGCGCGGGATGAAGGAAGCCATCGTCGTACTGCTCCCGATCTTCCTGGGCTTTATTCTCACCCACGCGTTTCTCATCGTCTACGGCGTACTCTCCCACGCGTCGATGCTCCCCACGCTGGTGCCCGATGTCTGGGGCGAAACCTCGAAGCTCTCGTCACAAGCTCGGCTGGACCGGCGTCGCGGCTTTGCTGCTGCTCGCTTATTCGCAGGGGGGCGGCACGTACACGGGGATCGAAGCCGTGTCGAACAACGTCAACGTATTGGCCGAGCCGCGCGTGCGCACGGGCAAGATCACGATGCTTTACATGGCCCTTTCGCTTGCCTTCACCGCCGGCGGGATCATCCTGCTCTATCTGCTGTGGAACGCACGCCCGGCGGAAGGACAGACCCTCAACGCAGTCGCTTTCGGCGCGATCATCGAAAGTTTCGGGTGGGACTTGCCCGTCAGCCAGGCCGCGTTGCTGATCGTACTATTGCTTGAGGCGGGTCTGCTCTTCGTCGCCGCCAACACCGGCTTTCTCGGCGGCCCCGCGGTGCTTTCCAACATGGCCGCGGATTCCTGGGTGCCTCACCAGTTCCGCTACCTTTCGACGCGCCTCGTCACCGAGAACGGCATTCTGGTCATGGGGCTTGCTTCGCTCGTCATCCTTCTGTGGACAGGCGGCAGCGTTTCCACCCTGGTGGTCCTCTACAGCATCAGCGTGTTCCTGACTTTCGCCGTTTCGCTTTTCGGCCTGTGCCTGTACTGGGCCGTCGCATCGCGCCGCACACAACTGGATGGGAAGGCTGGCACTGTCAGCGGCCGGATTTGTCGTGTGCGCAGGAATCCTGCTGCTGCTGCTCGCAGAGAAGTTTCTGGACGGCGGATGGCTGGCGATCCTCATTATCCTGGGGATCATCGCTGCATGTGTGACCATCCGCCACCACTACGACTGGACGAGGGAGCAACTGAAGAAGATTGACGCCGAGTTCTCGGGCGTCCCCTTCGGCAGCGTCGTCAATCCGCCCAGGCCGGATCCGAGCCAGCCCACGGCCGTGTTTCTGGTGGGATCCTCGCGTGGCGGCGGGCTGCACGCGCTGCTGTGGGTGCAGCGCATGTTCCCGGATCACTTCAGGAACTTCGTCTTCGTCAACGCGCGCACGGTCGACGCGCAGAGCTTCGGCGGGCGGGAAGACCTCGAGGCTATGAAGGTGGAGGCGAACGCCTCGCTCTCCTACTTTGTCAACTTCTGCAACAGCAAGGGCTGGGCGGCGAAATCGTATCTCGCCTTCGGCACGGACCCGATCGACGAGTTCACGCAGCTCGCAGAGCGTGTCCGGGCGGAATTTCCCAATGCCAGCTTTTTCACGAGCAAGCTGATTTTCGACCGCGACAACTGGCTGACCCGGCTGCTGCACAACCAGGCGGCGATGGTTCTGCAGCGCCGCTTCCATTTGCGCGGCATGCAGATGATCATCCTGCCGATGAAGCTGAGCGCTTAGGTGTTCCGTGCCCCCGGCAGCGGGGGCTTCGTGTCCCCGCTCTGGAAGTGTTTGCGATACATCTCCCGCATCTCAGCCCGCAGGCGCTGGCCGTCCCAATCCTTCGACAGAAACTTCTGGATTCCGGCTTCGTTCACCGCGTCGGCGATCGCACGGGGATCGTGGGTGCCGGTTGCAAGGATGCGGACTATGTCGGGGTAGAGCTTTCTCACGTGGCCGAGGAACTCTACGCCGGACATTCCGGGCATGCCCTGGTCGGAGATGGCGATGCCGACAGGTTGCCCCGCAAGCACCTCAAAGGCGCGCTTCGGGTCGGTTGTCTTCAGAACCGGGAAGCCATCCGCGCGGAGAATCTCCTCGAGGAGCAGCAGGTCCTGCTCACTATCGTCCAAGAGTAGCACGGGAGGCCTTGCCGGGCTTCCGCCGGCCGAACGGCGCAGCCGGCGCCCCTCGCGGAGCATCGCCTCGATCTCGGCGGGCGCCGCGGGCTGCGCAAAATAGTAGCCCTGCATCTCGTCGCAGGCGTGGGTGGAAAGGAAATTGAGCTGACTCTCGGTCTCAACGCACTCGGCGACCACCTTGAGCTTGAGGCCGTGGGCAAGGCCGATGATCGCGAGCGTGATCGCCGCGTCCCCAGGATCGGTCGTCAGGTCGCGGATGAAGGCTCCGTCGATCTTGAGGGCATCGATGGGGAAACGCTTCAGGTACGCCAGACTGGAATAGCCCGTTCCGAAATCGTCCACCGAGATCCTCGCTCCCGCCCGCTTCAGCCCGCGCAAGCTGCGCGCTGCGGCCTCCGGGTCCTTCATCAGCAGCGACTCGGTCAGCTCGAACTCGATCAGCGAAGGATCGACCCCGCTTTCCGAGAATACGTATCGCACCGCGGATTCCAGGTCCTTTTGCTGGAACTGGCGCGCCGACAAGTTCACTGCGACCGGCAAAGCGGCGAGTCCGGCCCGTTTCCACGCCATGGTCTGACCGCAGGCCTCACGCATCACCCACTCGCCCACCGGTAGGATCAGCCCCGTGTCTTCGAGCACCGGGATGAATTCCTCGGGCGCGATCATGCCCCTCTCAGGATGCTGCCAGCGCAGGAGCGCTTCCGCACCGCAGATCTCGCCGCTTCGAAGGTCAACCTTGGGCTGATAGTGCAGGCGAAACTCGCGGTGCTCGATCGCGCGGCGCAAGGCAGCCTCCATCTGCACCCGCGCGAGCGCCCGCTCGTTCATCTCGCGGGTGAAGTACTGATAGTTGTTGCGGCCCTGCTCCTTCGCCCGGTACATGGCCGTGTCGGAGTTCATGATCAGCGCCCCGGCCTCCTCTCCGTCTTCCGGGAACAGCGTGATACCGATGCTCGCGGTCACATAGGTCTCGTTTCCTTCCAGGCTGAATGGGCGTTCCAGCGCTTCGATGATCTTCTGCGCGACCAGGCCCGCGTCGCCAGCCGCACCCAGGTCCGCGAGAATCGCGCCGAACTCGTCTCCCCCGAAGCGTCCCACGGTGTCGCCGCTCCTCACGCAATGGGTGAGGCGCGTCGCCGCTTCCTTGAGCAACCTGTCCCCGGTGCCATGCCCCAGCGTGTCGTTTACGAGCTTGAATCGATCCAGATCGATGAACAGCATCGCCATGGGACGTCCACTGCGCTTGGCCTGCACCATGGTCTGGGTCAAGCGGTCGTGGAAGAGGTGCCGGTTGGGCAACCCGGTGAGCGAATCGAATTGCGCGAGGTATGCGAGCCGCTCCTCGGAATTCCTGCGCTCGATCGCGACCGCCACGATATAGGCGACGTTGCGCAGGAAGTTCACCTCGTCCTCGGTAAATCGTCGCGGCTGCAGTGCGTGCGCGCTCAGTATCCCGAAAGTTCCCGTGGTCCCGAACAGGGGCGCCACGATGCCGCTCCGCACTCCGAACTCCTTCAGGAAAGGCGAGGAAGCGTCCGTGTCCCGGTCGTAGTCCTCGACGATCAGCGGCTCGCGGCGCGAGAGGACGAGATCGGCGCGGGTCCCGGGCTGTAGAGGCACGGTGCGATGTCCGATCCATTCCTCCGGCCAGCCGACTGCGGCCCTGAACGTCAGATGCCTGCCGTCGCGGTCAAGCTCAAGCAAGTTGCAGTAGTCGGAATTGAGGGCACTCGAAACGAGCTCGACGCCGCGCTTGAGCACCTCGCCGAGATCGGTGCTCGCGAGGACCCGCTGTCCGAATTCCGCGATAAGGCGTTGCCGCTGGACCTGATCGCGCATCTTTTCCTCGGCTTGCTTGCGCTTCAGAAACTGGCCCATCTGACCGCCGATCATGCGTATTGCCTGTACCAACTCGTCTTGGCGCTCGCGGACTTCGCGGCTGTTGAACACGAGCACCCCGATCGGTTTGCCCTCCGAGATCACCGGAAAGGCAAATACGCCGCGCATGCCGCTACGCAAAGCCAGCAATTTCTGTCCGAGACGTTCATCCTGAGTGATGTCCGCGGCCCACTGCGGCTCGCCGGACTGCCATGCCTTGCCCGCCAATCCCTCGCCGGGGCGATAAAGCACAGCGCGCCACTGTTCAACAAATTCACCGAACGTCGAGCCTGGGACGCACCAAGCCTCAGCGAAACGAAGAACCCTGGCGCTCTCGTCCACGCGCCAGTATCGCCCGCTCTCCCAGTTCTCTTTCTCGCATATCGCACGAATGGCGGCTTGAACCCCCGCCGACTCGCTCTCGGCTTCGGTAATGGATCGGCTAACCGCGTGCTCCAGTGCCAGCAATTGCTCACCGCGCTTGCGCGCAGTGATGTCTTCCGCCGCCGTTATGTCGTACAAGAGACCTCCGGCGGAGTCGCACTGGATCGCGATCGTGAGCCCGACCCAGACGGGCGTGCCGTTCTTGCGCCGGTAACGAAGCTCCTTGGTGAAACTCTGGATCTTTCCGGCGTGAAGCTCGGCTCGGCGCGCCAGAAGGTCTCTCCGGACTTCCCCGTCCTCGGGCCAGACGAATTCCCCCATGCGGCGACCGATCAGTTCACTGGACGGGTAACCGAGGATCTTCTCCATTTGCGGGTTGACAAGCAGGATTCGACCTTCGGGGTCGATGTGAGTGATGCCGATAGGGACCAGATCGAATGTCGCCCGGAAGCGCAGTTCGCCGTTCTCTACTCCCGCCTTCGGGGACTGCTGCGCCGCTTGGCGCCGCGGCTCGCTGGCCGCTGGGTCGCGCGGTTCCTCGGCCAATCGCCGCCGTTTTTCTGTGCGCAGGCGCTTATCCGCCCTGTGCGCAACGGGATTCGTCGATTCCGATTTTCGCCGTATCGTCATTTCGTCGTCGACCGCGTCCCGCTGTCGCGCCCCCGGCGGAACTGCCGATACGCGTCCCGCACCTCCGTACGGAGCCTCTCGGCCTCCCAGTCCTTCGCCAGATACTTCTGAACACCCGCCTCGTTGACCGCCTCCACGACCGCATGGGGGTCCTGCACATTGGTTGCGATAACCCGGATCACATCCGGGTAGAGCTTCCTCACGTGGGCCAGAAACTCCACCCCCGAAAGTTGCGGCATGGATTGATCGGCGATGACGATGGCTACCGGACGGCTTGCGAGCAGTTCGAAGGCCTGCTTCGGGTCGGTCGTCTTCAGGACCGGAAAGCCGTCCGAGCGCAGGATTCGTTCCAGTAGCACAAGGTCCTGCTCGCAGTCGTCGAGCAGCAGCACGCTGGGTACCTGCTCAGGGAGTTCATGATGACGGCCTAGCCGCGGTGCCTCCCGCAACATGGCTCCGCATTCGGAAGCCGTGACAGGTTCGGAAAAGAAGAAACCTTGCACTTCCTCGCAGTCGTGCCGGGACAGAAAACTCACCTGCCCCTCGGTTTCCACACCCTCCGCGACGACGTTCAGCTTCAGGCTGTGCGCCAGCCCGATGATCGCAAGCGTAATGGCCGCATCCTCCGGGTTGGTGGTCACGTCGCGGATAAAGGCGCGGTCGATCTTCAGCGCGTCGATTGGGAAGCGCCTCAGGTACGCGAGACTCGAATAGCCGGTGCCGAAATCGTCCACGGAGATCCTGACCCCCGATTCCTTCAGCCCGCGCAGCGTGCGCGCCGCAGTTTCGGGCTCCTTCATGAGCAGCGATTCCGTAAGTTCGAACTCGAGAAGCGCCGGATCGACGCCGGTTTCCCGCAGGATGCGCCGTACGGTAGATTCGAGCTCTTTCTGCTGAAACTGGCGCGCAGACAGGTTTATCGCAACGGGCGGCACCGAGATCGCGGCCTGCTTCCAGGCCTGGATCTGGCCACAGACCTCGCGCATCACCCACTCGCCTACGGGCACGATCAGGCCCGAATCCTCCAGGACGGGGATGAACTCGGCCGGCGGCACGGTGCCCTTATCCGGATGCTGCCAGCGCAGCAAGGCCTCCACGCCGCAGATTGCGCCGCTTTTCAGATCCACCCTGGGCTGGTAGTGCAGCAGGAACTCCCTGCGCTCCATCGCACGGCGCAGCGCCGTGTCGATGCGCAGGCGTTCGCGCGCTCGCTCGTTCATCTCGCGGGTGAAGAACTGGTAGGTATTGCGGCCCTGTTCCTTCGCGCGAAACATCGCGGTATCCGCGTTCATGATCAGCGCGCCTGCCTCCTTGCTGTCGCCCGGAAACAGCGTAATGCCGACGCTGGCACTCACGTAAGTCTCGTGGCCGTCGAGGTCGAAAGGCCGGGACAGGGCATCGATGATCTTCTGCGCGACGATGCTTGCGTCGCCAGCGTTGCCCAAATTCGAAAGGACGGCGCCGAACTCGTCGCCCCCGAAGCGGCCCGCCGTGTCACCGCTGCGAATGCACTGGGTAAGCCGCGCCGCCGTTTCCTTGAGGAGCCTGTCGCCGGCGGCGTGGCCGAGCGTGTCGTTTACCAGCTTGAAGCGGTCGAGATCGATGAAGAGGACCGCCATGGGCCGTTTGCTCCGCTGGGCCTGCGCCATGGCCTGTAGCAGCCGGTCGTGGAACAGGTGGCGGTTGGGCAGGCCCGTAAGTCCATCGAACTGCGCGAGGCGCGCCAAATGCACCTCGACGTTCTTGCGCTCGATCGCGACTGCAAGAATGTTTGCCACGTTGCGAAGGAAATTCACCTCCTCCTCGGTGAAACGTCGCACTTGCTTTGAGTGCACACCGATCACCCCGAAGGCCTCCTTGGTTCCGAGTATGGGCGTCCGCACGGTGCTGCGAATGCCGAGCTGGACCAGCGGCGAACGCGAAAAGCGGTTGTCGGTCCGCAGGTCCTCGATGAATACGGACTCGTTGCTCGACAACACGTGCTCGAGGCTGCCACCGGGCACGAGATCCACCGTGCGCTGACCGACCCAGTCCTTGGGCCACCCAACTGCCGCCTTGAACACGAGGCGCCGCCGGTCCGGACCGCACTCGAGGATGTCGCAGTACTCAGCCTTGAGCGTCGAGGAGACCAGCTCGACCGCGTGGTTCATCACTTCGCCGAGATCGCTGCTCGCCAGCACGTGCTGGCCGAACTCTGCAATCAAGCGCTGCCGCATCGCCTGATTGCGCATCTTTTCCTCGGAGGCGATCCGCTCGCTGATGTCGCGGGAGACGGCGGCAACAATGTAGGTGTCCCCCGAACGCAAGACGCGCCGCGTCGACTCGAAGGGCAGCAGAGACCCGTCCTTGCAGCGGTAGTGACTCCTCATTCCGCTGGTCAAGACGCCAGTCTTCGCCGATGGAGTGGCGATCAGAGTATCGTAGGCCTTTTCGAGCTCCTCCCGGCTCATGGGCAGCAGGTCTTGCGGGCCCATCTCGAGCAGTTCCTCTCTCGAGTAACCCAGCAGCCTGCACACGGTTCGATTTACGTCCACGAAGCGCATGGTCGCGCGATCGATCAGTACGACCATGTCCGCAGAATTGTCCATGGCGAGCCTGAAACGTCGCAGCTCCTCCTCGCGTTTTCTCTGCTCCGTGATGTCTCGGGCAACAGCGACGATTATGTCGCCGTCCGGAGAACGGAGTGCGCGGCGGAACGATTCGACCGCCAGCCGCGTACCGTCCTTTCGACGGTACCAGCCCTCGATTCTCTCCTCGGCTTGATCGCCCTGGATCAGGCGTTGGTAGAGCGCCCTGAGGTCCTCCGTCGTTATGGAAAATATGTCCTGCGGCCCCAGTTCCAGCAACTCGTCGCGCGTGTAGCCGAGCGTCCGGCACGCCGCGTCGTTGACGTCGATATAGCGTAGCTTCACAGGATCGACAAGGAGAATCAGGTCGGCCGATGCGTCCATCGCCGCGCGAAAGCGGCGCTGTTCCTCCTCCGCCTGCTTGCGCCGCACGAACTGTCCAATTTGACCGCCGATGACTCCGATGGTCTCGATCAACCCCTCGTCGGGCTCGCGGATTTCTCGGCTGCTGAATGCAAGAGCGCCGATCGTCTTTCCCTCGGAAATGATGGGAAACGCGAACGCGCCCCGAATGTTGGGATCGCGAGCAAGCGCCCCGTGTGCGATGCGACTATCGCGGCTGATGTCGGCGGCCCAGATAGGCTGTCCAGACTGCCAAACCTTCCCGACCAATCCCACGCCGGGCGCATAGACGAGATCGCGGGATTTTTCGACATACCGCTCGATATCGCGATCCGGAACCGACCAGGCATCGCTGAAACGCAGCTCGCCGGTCTTTTCGTTCCACCGGAAGTAGCGGCCGCATTCCCATCCTTCCGTTTCGCAGATGGCGCGGATGGCGGCGCGCACGGCCGCACCTGCATTGTCAGCGTCGGCAAGGGAACGGTTTACCGCGTGCTCCAGCGCCTGCAACTGCACGCCGCGCCTGCGGGCGGTGATGTCTTCAATCGCGGCGATGTCGTGCAAGACCTTACCTTCCCGGTCGCGCTGAACCGTGATCGTCGCGGCAACGTGCACGGCCGAGCCGTTCTTGTGGCGGTAGCGCCTTTCGGCTGAAATGCTCTGGATTTCTCCCGCGTGCAGTCTCTTGCGAAGGCTCCAGAGCTCCGAGGTAGCGTGTGCATCGTCCGGAAACCCGAATTCCTTGATGTTGCGGCCGATCAACTCCTTTGAGGGATAACCCAGAATCTGTCCAACGCGGGCGCTGGCGAAGAGGATTCGGCCTGCAGGATCGATGTGGCTGATGCCGACGAGGTCGGCCGCCGCACGAAGACGCTGTTCCCCGCGCTCGCCCGCGGTATCGGAGCGGCGCACTTGCGCCTCATCGGCGGCGGGCTTCCGGGACTTGGATCCGCGCTGCATCTGCATGCCTCTGAGGCAGGAGGGGTGGGTCAACCCTAGTTTGCGAATTCGATACATTATCTGAAACAAGGGGCTATGGGCGCCCCGGACCCCGCCAAACCGGTCTAACAAGGGACTATGGCCGCCCGGACCCCGCCAGACCGGTCTGAGGGAAGCTCCGGACTTGAGTTCTGAAGCTCCGGCGGCAAGGCGCCCGAAGCCTCCATCCCGCGCGCAGGATCGCCGCTCCTTTCCCGGGCGGAGCCGGCCTTGGGAAAACAGACCACGACGAGCGCCCTTCTCAGAGGCGTTGCGTTGCGCCGGCTCCAAACAGGGTATCGACCACGCTGCGCAGATCTCGGGCAAAAGCGCTCTTGGCGAGAAACCCGTCAGCGCCCGCCGCGGCGGCTCCGCTCCTGTAGCCTTCGCCGTCTTCGAGCGTCATCATCACGACCTTCGGGGGGGTCTGTTTTGCCTTGATCAAAGAGGCGACGGCCAGCCCATTGAGGCCCGGCATGCGAATATCGATGAGCATTAGATCCGGATGCTCCTTTTCTGCGCGCGCAAGGGCCTCGCTCCCTGAGTGAGCATTCGCCAGCAGCTCGAAGCGACCGCTTTCGGCGAGGAACTGCGCCGCGGCGCTCGCGAACTGCGGGTTGTCATCGACTACCATGACCTTGATGCGCTGTTTCAAAGCCGTCTTCCCTACGCTTCGCTTGACACTACGAAGTCTATGGGAGAGACGCCGCCCAGCCCATCGGGCGGGACCTGAATTACCTCTGCTAAATACCTGAGGACGGCCTCGGGAATCCGAGAATGTTCGTGATTATTAAGGAGTTATTTCGCGGCGGTGACGAGCCCGTGGCGAATCGCGTACTTCACGAGGCCTGCGATCTCGCGAATCTGCAGCCGCTCCATGAGTTGGGCGCGATGGGTCTCCACGGTCTTGACCGAGAGATTGAGGCGATGGGCGATTTCCTTGGTGCTATGGCCCTCGGCAATGAGCTGAAGGACCTGCCGCTGCCGGGGTGTCAGGTTGTCGGAGGCGGTCTGCTCGGCGCCGACCCGCTGAACATAGCCCTCTACGACCTGCTTGGAGATCGGTGGACTGAGATAGGTCTCCCCTTGCATCACGGCTTTCAGCGCAAGCTCGAGTTCCGCGGTCGCAGAGTCCTTGAGCATGTAGCCCGCGGCCCCGGCACGAAGCGCCTGCAGGACATACTCCTCGTTGGCGTGCATGGACAGCATCACCACGCGCACTTCCGGCAGCGCGTCTCTCAGCTGCGCGCTCACCTCCAGACCGCCCAATCCGGGCATCGAGATATCGAGCAGCACGACGTCAGGGCGATGGGCGCGAGCGAATTCCAGCACCTCCGCGCCGTTGCCCGTTTCCGCCACGACCGTTACGCCATCCAGGTTCTGCAGCAGTGCGCGAATCCCGGCCCGCACGAGAGCGTGGTCGTCTGCGAGAAGGACGCGCACGGGGGTCATTTAGGCCCCGCCCCGGCGGGGGTAAGGGGGAGCGCGAGGCTCACCCGGGTCTCGCGTCCGGGCGCAGATTCCAGGGCGAGCCGGCCGCGGGCGAGGGTGGCTCGCTCCTCCATGCTAAGCAGTCCCATGCTGCGGCCATCCGCTGCCGCCAGTCGCGCGGCATCGACGTCAAAGCCCCGCCCGTTGTCGCGCACTTCCAGACGCAATTCCGCCTCCGTGCTCGCGAGCGTGACCCAAACCTCGCTCGCCCGTGCGTGACGTGCGACGTTGGTCAGCGCCTCCTGGGCGATGCGAAAGCACGCAGTTTCGACTTCGGGGGCGAGACTCGGAGGCACCCGCTCCTGGTTGAAGTGCGCCTTGAATCCTGCGCTGCTTGCCTGCCGGTCGAGGTGCGAACGCAGCGCGGAGGCCAAGCCTAGGTCATCGAGCTGCGATGGCCGCAGGTCGCGCGACATGCGGCGCACCTGTTCGAGCGCTTCGTCGATCGCACTCACGCATTCGCTTCGCAGCTCAGCATAGTCCGCCGCTGAAGGGTTGAGGCTGGCAAGGCGTAACTTCACGGCGGTAAGCAGTTGCCCGACTCCATCGTGCAGCTCGCGCGCGATGCGCCGCCGCTCCGTTTCCTCGACCTCGAGTAGGCGCGCCGACAGCGCCTGTAGCCTGGCGTGGGCATCGCGCAGCAACTGCTGCGCCGCCCAGCGCTTTGCCCGCTCGAGGTTGTCCTTCAAGGCGCGCGTCACCACCGGGGCGAGGCGTTCCAGGCGGTCCTTCATCACGTAATCGGTTGCACCCGCCTTGAGGCTCTCGATGGCGCGTTCCTCACCAAGGGTGCCCGAGATGAGGATGAAGGGAATTTCCAGGCCCCTTTCCCTCACCAGTGCAAGCGCGCGCAGACCGTCGAAGCTCGGAAGGTTGTAATCGGCGAGAATCAGTTCGAACTCGGGCCGATCCAGACAGGCCTCAAAGTTCTCCCGGGTTTGTACCTGGACCCAGTCGCAACTGTACCCGGCGGCCTCAAGCTGCCGGACTTCGAGTTGCGAGTCGAGCGCGTTGTCTTCGAGGATGAGGAGCCTGAGGGGAGTGGCCATGCGTCAATGGGGTCCGCGCTCGTTCAACGCCAAGTAGAACACGGCGCCCCGTCCTGATTCGCCTTCGGCCCACACTCTTCCTCCGTGACGCCGGACGATCCGCTGCACGATGGCGAGTCCGGCACCCCTTCCCTCGAACTCGTCCTCGCGGTGAAGGCGCTGAAACATTCCGAACAGCCTTTCAACGTAGCGCATGTCGAAGCCCGCACCGTTGTCCCTGACGAAGAGCACAATCTCTCCGCTCTCCATGCGATTCGCGTCGATCTCAATGATAGCTGCGGAACGCTTCGCCGTGAATTTCACGGCATTGGAGAGCAGATGGACGAACGCAGTCCGCAGCATCGCCGGATCGCCTCTGACACGCGGCAACTCGCCCACCTTCCAGGCGATGTCGCGACCTTGGGCCTCCCTGGTGCACTCCCTTCGGACATCCCAAATCAGAGCGTTCAGATCGACATCCTGGATATTCAGCTCGGCCTTCACGGCGTGCGACAAGGCAAGGAGGTCGTCGATGAGTCTGCCCATTCGTTGCGCGGCGTCCGCGATGGTCCGCGCGTATTGCGCCGTGGTCTCCTCGGGGCCGCCCAGGCTTTCGAGCAGGAGCCTGGAAAAGCCGCTGACGTGGCGCAAGGGAGCGCGCAGGTCGTGGGAAACCGAGTAGGAAAGCGACTCGAGTTCCCTGTTCGCAGCGTCGAGCTGGGCGGCCAGTTCGCTGACGCGACGTTCAATATCCTCGTTCACTGAGGGTTCCCCCGGCGCCCGCCCGCCCGGTCCCCGAAGCAACTTCCACTCGGCTTCATCCGGGCAACAATACGTCAAATTGCGGTGGACGGCGTGGAAAGCAAAAGGCCCGGCTGACCGGGCCTTCGGGGATGCTGGTGGAGTTGAGGAGGATCGAACTCCCGACCTTCGCATTGCGAACGCGACGCTCTCCCAGCTGAGCTACAACCCCACGGAGGCGATTTTAGCTGCAAACCCCTGCCCCGACAACGAAGTAGTCGACCTTGCGATCGCGGTTCGGGCGCGCTCACGCCAGCAAGCTGGGCCGGCAACTCAGGCCGAGTGCGCGCGAACGAGACGGTCTCGCACTGCGGACCACTCGCCGTTCTCTGGAGGCTCCTCGACCAGAATCTCATCACACCCGGAGGCGTCCAGCGCGCGCAGGTTCGCATACAGGCCACGGGCATAGCGCACCGGATCCGAAGGCGCCTCGATCCACATCGCGCCCGCATCCGTATTGGGCCTTGGCCGAAACGAAAGCACGCCGTGAGCGGGCGCTGATCTGCGCAGCGTCTCATCCCACTGCATCGAAGGAACGAGCCGCAGCGGATGCCGCGGCGCGTAGTGGGATTCAAGTGTGCCCGGCGCGCGTGGGGCATCTCGACCTCTCAACCGGGCCTCTACCCGAAGCGTCGCCTGTATTTCCTCCGCGCCTATTCCGCCCGGCCGCAGCAGGACCACACCACCACCTGACAGATCGACGATCGTCGATTCGATGCCAATCTCGCAAGGCCCGCCATCCAGAATCAGATCGACTTCTTTCCCCAGATCGTTCCGCACGTGCTCCGCAGTGGTTGGACTGATACGGCCGAATCTGTTGGCCGACGGGGCCGCGATGCCGATCAAACGGCGTCCGTCATCGTGCCCGCTGAATTGTCGCAGCAGCTCGAGGGCGACCGGGTGGCTTGGAACGCGCAGGCCTATCGTGTCCTGCCCGCCCGTGAGGAAGTCGCCGACCTTTGGCGCGCGCTTCAGCACCAGCGTGAGCGGCCCCGGCCAGAATCGCGCCGCGAGCTTCGTCGCGCTCTCGGGAACATCGCGTGCCCAGCGAGCCAGTAGCGCGGCATCGGCGATATGGACGATCACCGGGTGGCCCGGCGGACGACCCTTTGACCCGGTAGAGACGCGCGACTGCGGCGGGGTTGGATGCGTCGGCGCCGAGCCCGTATACCGTTTCGGTTGGAAAGGCGACCAGGCCCCCGCGTCTCAGGATTGACGACGGCCTCGCGAATCGGAAGGAAATCGGCTGCGTTGCTCGTCGGGCGCAAGCGTGATGGGAGGTGCGCGTCAATCCGGCAGCTTGGCTTTCAGGACCGATTCGGCCTGGCCGGCCCGGAACTGGGCGAGGCGTTCGCCGAGCTTCGCATCGGCGAGCGCAAGCATGGCGACCGCGAACAGCCCAGCGTTCGCCGCGCCCGCCTCGCCGATCGCGAATGTCGCGACCGGAATCCCCTTCGGCATCTGCACGATCGACAGCAGCGAGTCGAGGCCTTGCAGATGCTTGGACGGCATCGGCACCCCGAGCACCGGCAGCATCGTTTTCGCCGCGATCACGCCGGCGAGGTGTGCCGCTCCTCCCGCGCCCGGCGATGAAGCAGCGGACACCTTGGGCGCTTGAGCGCTCCACCCAGTCGACAAGTGCGTCAGGCGAGCGGTGCGCCGAAAGCACCTTCGCTTCGTAGGGAACCGAAAAATCGTCCAGCTGTTTCGCCGCGCCGCGCATCACTTCCCAGTCGCTTGGCGCTTCCCATGACGATGCCGACGAGCGGCGAGCGGCCAGCCATCGCTATCCTCCCAACCTTCGCCCCGTCAGGCGGTACAGGGCTTCGCGGTATTTTTCGGAGGTCTTTGCGATCACTTCCGGCGGAAGTCGCGGCGCGGGGGGCGTTTTCTTCCAGGCGAGCGTCTCGAGGTAGTCGCGGACGTATTGCTTGTCGAACGATGGGGGGCTTGAACCGGGCCGGTATTCGTCCGCCGGCCAGAACCGCGAGGAGTCCGCGGTGAGCGCTTCGTCGATCAGGACGAGATCGCCCTTCTCGTCCGTGCCGAACTCGAACTTGGTATCGGCGATAATGATGCCGCGCCCGCGCGCGAATTCCGCCGCCTCGCGGTAAAGACGCATGCTCACCTCGCGCACCTTCGCCGCGAGTTCCTTGCCGACCAGTTGCTCCATGCGCTCGAACGAGATGTTCTCGTCGTGCGCGCCGGCCTCGGCCTTGGTCGCCGGTGTGAAGATCACCTCCGGCAACTTGTCGGCCTGTTTCAGCCCCTTGGGGAGAGGGATCCCGCAAACAGCGCCAGTCTGCTGATAGTCCTTCCAGCCCGAGCCGATGAGATAGCCGCGCACCACCGCCTCGACCGGCAGGGGTTGAGCTTTCTTCACTACCACGGAGCGGCCCCTCACCTGCGCGGCCTCCTCGTCCGCGCCCTTGATCACCTTCTCGGGCTCCGCGCTCGTTCAGGTGATTGGGGACGATGTGGGCGAGCTTGCCTGAACCAGAAGTTGGACATCTCGTTCAGGACCTCGACCCTTGTCGGGAATCGGGTCGGGGAGCACGACATCGAAAGCCGAAAGGCGATCGGTCGTGACGATCAGCAGCTTCCGGTCGCCCACGGCGTACATGTCGCGGACCTTGCCCCGCCCGAGCAGGGGCAGGCTCTTGATGCTCGATTCGTAGAGAGGCGCGGCCACGCGCTAGGCCGCCTGCTTCTCGAGATCGGAGCGGTACTTCCCTTGAGCCGCGAGGCTGTTCATGCGCGCGCGGTGGTGGAACGCGCGCTGAGCCGCGGGGACGTTCGAAGGCGAGCCGCGCCAAGCCTTGAGCGGCGGGTTCTGCAGCGCGCGACTGTAGGAGAAAGTGAGCGGCCAGGGCAAGCCCGGCATCCTCGCCATCTCGTTCAGGTGAGCTGTCGCGGCCTCATCACTCTGGCCGCCCGAAAGAAACACGATCCCGGGGAGCGCCGCGGGAACCGTTCGCTTCAGGCAGCGCACGGTCTCTTCGGCCACGCGCTCCACTCCGGCCTGCCTTGCGCAATCCTTGCCGGATACGACCATCGAAGCCTTGAGAATCGTGTGCTCGAGCGATACGTTGTAGGCGCGCAGCGCGGCAAACAGCGCGGTAAGCGTGGCGTCGGTCGCCTCATAGCAGCGCTCGATCGTGTGGTCGCCGTCGAGCAGCACTTCCGGCTCGACGATGGGTACGATGGAGGCCTCCTGGCATAGCGCCGAATAGCGGGCAAGCGCGTGGGCGTTGGCGTAAATGCAGGCGTGGCTCGGAATTCCGGGCCCTATGGTGATCACGGCGCGCCACTTTGCAAAGCGCGCACCCAGCCTGAAGTACTCCTCCAGTCGCCCGCGAAGGCCGTCCAGCCCCTCGGTGACTTTTTCTCCGAGACAAAGCGCAAGATCGTGCGTGCCCTTGTCGACCTTGATCCCGGGGACGATACCCTTCTTCTCGAGGTAGCCCGGAAACGGCTCGTTGCCTGCGAGCGTGCTTTGGCGCAGCGTTTCGTCGAAGAGAATCACTCCGCTTACGAACTCTTCGATTCCCTTGGTCGTGAACAGCAGGTCGCGGTAAGCGCGCCGGTTAGGCTCGGTGCATTCGACGCCCACAGACTTGAATCGCTTTTCACAGGTGCCGCTGGATTCGTCGGCGGCGAGCAGCCCTTTGCCTTTGGCGACCATGGCTGCGGCGGTCTTGGATAGGAGATTTCGGTCCATGAAATGTTTCCTGTTGCTTGTTCGAGAAAGCGAGGCAGAGGCAGAATTCTACCCCGCCTGCGCCGACGAGCGCGTGCCGACCGCTAACAGGCGGTCTGGTGCCGCATGCGGCAGGTGGCGAGGACTTCGTCCGGATCCCGCCGCCACCAGTTGCCCGAAGAAAGAATCTCGACTTCCTGAAAACCCCGGTATCCAGCCTCCTCCATCCAGGAACGGATGAGGGGCAGGTCGATCACGCCGTCGCCCATCATTCCCCGATCGGTCAGCAGTTCGGCGGTAGGCACGAGCCAGTCGGAGATGTGAAACGCAAGCAGGCGCTTGTCGCCGGCTCGCTCGATCTGGGTCTTGAGCAAGGGATCCCACCACACGTGGTAGACGTCCACGACGACGCCCACGGCGCCGCTTGCGCTGCGGTCGAGTTCGTCGCACAGGTCGAGCGCCTGCGCTAGCGTGTTCACGCAGGCGCGATCGGCGCAATACATCGGGTGAAGCGGCTCGATCGCAAGCGGGACGCCGGACGAGCGCGCGTGATCGAACACCGCGCCGATTCCGTCCCTGACCATTTCGCGCGCTCCGGCCAGGTCTTTCGAGCCGGGGGGCAGACCGCCGACGACGAGCACCAGACATTTCGCCTCCAGGAGCGCCGCGTCGTCGATCGCGCGCAGGTTATCGTCGATCGCTGCCGTGCGTCCCTTGCGGTCGGCGGCAGGAAACATCCCGCCCCGGCAAAGGCCGGTCACCGAAAGGCCGTGATCGCGGATCGCCCTGGCGGCCTCCTTCGCACCCATCTCGGCGAGCTTGTCGCGCCAGGGCGATATGCCGCGGATGCGGTGGCGCGAGCAGCCCTCGATCATCTGGCGCAGATTCCATTTCTCCCGCACCGTGGCGGTATTGAGGGAAAGGAGATCCGGGTCGGGCGGCCTCACACTCATTCAAGACCTTCAGGCGACGCCGTGCGTGGCCAACAGCTGCTGCATGCGGCGGCAGGCGAGCGCAGGATCGGAGAGCAGCCCCGCGGCATCGGCGAGGCGGAACAACTCGGCGAAGTGCAAGAGGCTGCGCGCGCTCTCCTGCCCGCCGACCATCACGAAGTGCTCCTGGTGGCCGTTGAGCCACGCGAGGAACACGACGCCCGTCTTGTAGAAGCGCGTCGGCGAGCGGAAGATGTGGCGCGACAGCGGCACCGTAGGCGCGAGGATGTCGTGATAGCCGGCGCGATCACCGGCCGCGAGTGCCGACAGCGCGCCCGACGCCGCGGGCGCGATCGCGTCGAATATGCCGAGCAGCGCGTCCGAGTACTCGTTCCCGTCGCCCTCGATCAATTCCGCAAAGTTGAAGTCGTCCCCGGTGTACATGCGCACGCCCGTGGGCAGGCGCTGCCGCATCGCGAGCTCCTTGTCCTTGTCGAGGAGTGAAACCTTGATGCCGTCCACCTTCGCTGCGTTTATCCGGATCACGTCGAGACAGACCTCCATCGCCTTCCCATGGTCCCTGCTCCCCCAATAGCCCGCCAGCGCGGGATCGAACATCTCGCCCAGCCAATGGATGATGACCGGCTCCTTCACCTGCGAGAGCACCCGGTCGTACACGCGCCCATAGTCGTCCGGCGATTTTGCACAAGCTGCCAGCGCGCGGCTCGCCATCAGCACGATGCGGCCGCCGAGCTTCTCGACTGCGGAACACTGCTCCTCGTATGCAGCGATCACCCGTTCGATTCCGAGGTCCGGATTGACTTCGAGGTGGTCCGTGCCCGCCCCGCAGCCGACCGTCGCGCCGGGAACACCCTTCGCCGCTTCCAGCGTGCGCCGGATCAGCTCGAGCGAAGATGGCCAGTCCATGCCCATGCCGCGCTGCGCCGTGTCCATGGCCTCCGCGACGCCCAGACCCCACGACCACAGATGCCGGCGGAAGGCGATGGTCGCGTCCCAGTCGACCGCGGCTTCGAGCCACGGTTCCCGCGACGACCACGGGTCCGCCACCACGTGCGCCGCGGCATAGGCGACTCGCGTGAACGGCCGCGACGGCTTCTTGAACTGTCGCGGCTCGCGCACCTGGTACGCCTGCAACTGCCGGTTGGCGGCTGGCAGCTGGATCGTCCGAAAAGCGTCGCGCTTCATATGCCCCGCGAGTGTCCTGGCCCGTTCAGGCCCTCAACTTCGGAACGTCCACCCAGCGCCACCCGCGCCAGGACTTGAGCGCGCAATCGACGAGCTGCAATCCCTTGGCGCCTTCCAACAGGTCCCATTTGAACGGCGTTCCTTCGCAGACGTGGCGGATGAAAAGCTCCCACTCGGCCTTGAAGGCGTTGTCGTAGGCGATGCTGTCGGGTACCTCCCGCCAGTCGGCGGCGAAATCGTGGGTCTGGCGCTCGTCGGGGTTCCACACCGGTCGCGGCGTCTCCTCAAGCGACTGGGCGAAGCAGCGCGTGAGGCCGGCGACCGCCGAGCCCTTGGTTCCGTCCACCTGGAAGGTGACGAGATCGTCGCGGCGTACGCGTACCGACCAGGAGCTGTTGAAATGCGCAATCACCCCGCCCGCGAGCCGGAATGTCGCGTAAGCGGCATCGTCGGCAGTCGCCTTGTACCTCCTGCCGGTTTCGTCCCAGCGCGCCGGGATATGCGTCGCACCAAGGCAGGACACGCTCTTCACCTCGCCGAACAGATTGTCGAGCACGTAGCGCCAGTGGCACAGCATGTCGAGGATGATCCCGCCGCCGTCCTTCTTGCGATAGTTCCAGGACGGCCTCTGCGCCGCCTGCTGGTCGCCCTGGAACACCCAATAGCCGAATTCGCCACGTACCGACAGGATGCGGCCGAAGAAGCCGCTGTCGCGCAGCGCCTTTATTTTGAGCAGTCCCGGAAGCCACAGCTTGTCCTGCACCACGCCGTGCCTGACCTTGGCCTTCCTGGCTGCGCGGTAGAGAGAAACGGCATCGGCGAGAGAAGTCGCCACCGGCTTTTCGCAATAGATATGCTTTCCCGCGGCGATGGCTTTCTTGAGCAGCGCCGGACGCAGCTTGGTCGAGGCCGCATCGAAGAACACGGCGTCTTCGCTGCTCGCCAACGCCGCATCCAGATCGGTGGTCCAGCGTCGAACGCCCTGTTCGGCGGCGAGCTTCTCCACCTTCGCCGCATTGCGCCCGACGAGGATGGGGTCGGGCATGACCCGAGTGCCGTCGGAGAGCTGCACCCCGCCCTGCTTGCGGATCGCCATAATCGAGCGCGTCAGGTGCTGGTTCATACCCATCCTACCGGTCACGCCGTGCATGATGATGCCGAGTCTTTTTTCAGCCACTCGCTAGCACTCCGTAAGAAGGTTCCCGGCTCAGCCTCGGCGATGTTCGCCGACTTTGACTATTTTCATGGTGTTCGTGCCGCCGGCCTTTCCGATCGGCTCACCGATCGTAAGCACGATGAGATCGCCCTTCTGTACGACGCCGTTCTGCACCAGGACCTTCTCGGCCTCCTCCAAGAGCTCTTCTCGGTTGTCTCCGATGTACTTCACGATGAGGGGATAGGTGTCCCGGAACAGCGCGCAGCGGTAGCGCGTTACCGTCTGCGAAGTGAGCGCGTAGATCGGGACGCCGCAGTTCAGCCGCGACATCCACAGTGCAGTCGAGCCCGATTCGGTCAGAGCCGCGATCGCCTTCACCTTGAGGTGATAGGCGGTGAAAAGAGCTGCCATGGCGATGGACTGGTCGACGCGCGTAAAGACGCGGGCGAGAAAATCGCGGTCGAGCGTCACCTCTGCCGAATCCTCCGCGACCTCGCAAATGCGGCTCATCGATGCGATGGTCTCCACCGGGTACTTGCCGCTCGCCGTTTCCGCCGAAAGCATCACCGCGTCGGTGCCGTCGAGCACCGCGTTCGCGACGTCCGACACTTCGGCGCGCGTGGGCACCGGGCTCGAAATCATCGACTCCATCATCTGTGTGGCGGTAATGGTGAGCTTGTTCTGTTCGCGGGCCAGGCGAATCATGCGCTTTTGCAGCGCCGGAACCGAGGCGTCGCCGACCTCCACCGCGAGGTCGCCCCGGGCCACCATGATGCCCTCGCAGGCCGACATGATGTCGGTGAGTGCCTTCGGTTCGACGGCTTCGGCGCGTTCGATCTTTGCGATGAGGAACGCCTCGCCGCCTGCCGCGCGCAAGAGTTGCCTCGCCATGTACATGTCGGCGCTCGACTTGGGGAAGGAAACGGCAAGATAGTCGACCTTGATTTTCGCCGCCGTGCGGATGTCCTCCATGTCCTTCTGTGTGAGCGCGGGAGCGGTAAGGCCGCCGCCCAGCCGGTTGATGCCCTTGTTGTTGGAGAGCACTCCGCCGTGGCGAACACGGCAATGCACCTCGTTGCCCACGACCCTTTCGACCTCGAACACGATCCTGCCGTCGTCGAGGAGCAGCACGTCGCCGGCCCGCACGTCGCGCGGCAGTTCCTTGTAGTCGAGCCCGACGCGCTTCTCGTCGCCTTGCTCGCAGTCGGCGTCGAGCACGAACGCGTCCCCGGGGTTTAGCGTGACTTTTCCTTCCCTGAACTTTCCCACCCGGATCTTGGGACCCTGCAGGTCGCCCATGATGCCCACGGTGCGCCCGGTCTTGCGACAGGCCTCGCGCACGAGCTCTGCGCGCCGTTCATGGTCCGCTGCCGTACCGTGCGAGAAATTCAATCGCACGACGTCCATCCCTGCAAGGAACATCCGCTCGAGCGTTTGAGGGTCGCTCGAGGCGGGACCGAGGGTGGCGACGATCTTGGTGCTTCTGTGCATTGACCCCCCGAGGAAACCGTTCTACTTTACCAGATGCCTCTCAGACGACTTCCTTGCGGAAAAGGAACGCGCTTGGAACATCCCAGCAATCCGGGCAGGCGCACGGTATTGGGTGCGCCCGTGGCCGCAGCGGCCCTTCTGAGCGTCCCGGCGATGGCGCAAGGCAGGCGCAGCGCAGCTGAAAGGCCGCCGCTCCCCGCTTCGGCCGAGGAGCGGCACGTCCTCGCCGTGCTCGACGAGGTCTATCGCAGTTCAGCTCGGCGCGCTGGAGCGGACGGCAGCCGCTCAACGCGCCGGGAGTGCGATTCCGGGCGCCGTCCCGGGGCAACGGTTTTTTGGCATCCTCGGCCCGGTTTCGGCTATATTTCCGGTCTGCGCCAACGCTCGATACCCATACCAACAGGGAGAACACCGGTGCTTGCCACGCAGATTCGCCAGAAGGACGGGATCTTCTACTTTGGCAGCGTCCGTGCGCCCGAGCTGCTCGCCAAGGTCCGTTTCATCAGCCGTTTCTACGGCGAAGGCGAGGAAATCGCCCCGGCGCGCATCTCCCAGGACGACGAGATCGCACAGTTCATCGCCAAGATCGAGCGCACCGACCGGGCCTTCCAGAGGACGCTGTCGCGGGCCAAAGTCCGCCAGCTCAAGAACTTCTACGAAACCGCCATCACCCAGCCGCCGATTCCCGGAACCGTGCTGCTGTTCACCTCGGAGAAACTGCGGTTCACGGCCGCCAACGGCAACGAATCGGTCGGCCAGCTTTCGGAACCGCAATCGAAGTTCCTGATCATCGACGGCCAGCACCGGCTCGCGGCGCTGCGCTTCTATCTGGAAGAGCACCCGGACGACGCCAAGACCATCAACGTGCCGTGCGTGATCTTCGACGGCCGCAGCGAGGACTTCGCGACCGAGATGTTCGTCATCATCAATTCGACGCCGACACGCATCAACAAGAGCCATCTGGTGGACCTCTACGAACGCGTGTCCTGGGCCGAACCGCACCGCAAGTTCGCCGCGCGCCTGGTCGGAAGCCTCTACAGCGAGGGAGACAGCCCCTTGCGCTACCGGATCAACCGGCTCGGCGGACGCAGCCAGCAGGACAAGTGGATACTGCAGGCGGAGCTATTCAACGAATTGCACCGCTGGGTCAATCGCGACTGGCGCCGCATTCAGATCGCAGGCGGGAGCAGCCGCGAGGTTCCGCGCTACTACGCCATGGTGCGGGACTTCCTCAAGGCGGCCGAGCGGGTATGGGGCGAGGCCTGGGGTCACGCAAACTACATGGTGACCAAGCCGGTGACGCTCAAGGCGATGATCCGCGTCTGCGCCGATCTCGCGCGCGAGGACGGCGATCCCGCCGAGGGCCGTCTCAAACGCTGGGAGGAGCGGCTCGCCCCTTGGACCGAGCAGGTCAAGGCGTTCCGCTCCGAGGGGTTCTACGAGCGCTTTGCCGCCAAGGGAGAAGTCGAGCGCGTCTCGCGTGTGCATCGCGAGCTCGCCCGCGCCGCAGGCATCGAAACCCGCCCAAACAAATAGCGACGGCTGAGCATCTTCAAGTCCGCGCGTGTTGCTCGAGGATTTCGATCGCCGGCAGTTTCTTGCCTTCGAGGAATTCGAGAAAAGCGCCACCGCCCGTCGAGATGTAGGAAATCCCCTCAGCAACGCCGTACTTGGCGATTGCAGCGAGCGTCTCCCCGCCGCCGGCGAGCGAAAACGCCGAGGAACCCGCGATCGCCTGGGCAAGCGCACGCGTTCCCTGCCCGAACTGATCGAACTCGAAGACGCCGACCGGCCCGTTCCAGACGATTGTTCCTGCTCCGGCGAGCGACTGGGCGAATGCGGCCGCGGTATCGGGCCCGATGTCCAGGATCATGTCGTCGTCGCCCACCTTATCGGCCGCCTTGATCTCGGCCTTTGCGGTCCGGGACAGTTCCTTGGCGCAAACGACATCTGTAGGGAGCGGGACGTTCCCGCCCTTGGCCCGCAGGATCCCGACGATCCTCCTCGCCTCGGCGACAAGCTCGGGCTCCACGAGGGACCGGCCGACCTTCATTCCGGCTGCAAGCATGAAGGTATTGGCGATACCGCCACCCGGAATTAGACGATCGACCTTCTCGGCTAGGGCTCCAAGGACGGTGAGCTTGGTCGAGACCTTGGCTCCGGCGACGATGGCCACCAAGGGCCGCGCGGGGCGCTCGAGCGCCCTGGACAGGGCGTCGATCTCGGCGGCCATGAGCGGACCCGCGCAGGCGACGGGTGCGTACCGTGCGATAGCGTGCGTGCTCGCCTCGGCGCGGTGAGCGGCGCCGAAGGCGTCGTTGACGTAGACGTCGCACAGCGCCGCCATCGTCTTGGCCAGGGCGTCATCGTCCTTTTTCTCGCCTTTGTTGAACCGGCAGTTCTCCAGGAGCACGGCCCGGCCCGGCTCGACGGCGACGCCCTCCTACCCAGTCGCGCCTGAGCGGTACCTCCTCGCCGAGGAGCTTCGATAGATGCCGGGCGACCGGCGCGAGCGACTCCTTGTCGTTGAATCCTCCTTCTGCCGGGCGGCCCAGGTGCGATGCGAGCATCAACCGCGCCCCTTGGGCAAGCGCATGCCTGATGCCCGGAACCGAAGCCCGAATGCGCGTGTCGTCGGTGATCTCTCCGTCCTGGACCGGGACGTTGAAATCGACGCGCATGAAGACCCGCTTGCCTCGCAGGTCGAGGTCGGACATTCTGAGAACGGGCATGGAGGCTTGGGACCCGGTAAGGGCGAGCGAGCCTATCCCCTACGGGGTCCGTGCGTTCATTTCGCGTTCATCAACGCCACGGTGACATCGAGCATGCGATTGCTGAATCCCCATTCGTTGTCGTACCACGAGGACACCTTGACCAGGGTGCCCGCCGACACCTTGGTGAGGGTGGAGTCGAAGATGCTCGAAGCGGGATTGTGGTTGAAATCGCTCGAGACGAGCGGGTCCTTGTTGTATTCGAGGATGCCCTTCAGGTCGGACTCCGAAGCCTGCCTGACCGCGTTGTTGACCTCGTCCACCGTCGTCGCGCGCTTCGCGACGAAAGACAGATCGACGATCGACACGTTGATGGTCGGCACTCGGATGGAGTAACCGTCGAGCTTGCCGTTCAGGTGCGGCAAGACCAGGCCCACGGCGGCTGCGGCGCCGGTCTTGGTCGGAATCATGTTCATGCTGGCCGAGCGGGCGCGGCGCAGGTCTTCGTGATAGACGTCGGTGAGCACCTGGTCGTTGGTGTACGCGTGCACCGTGGTCATCAGGCCGCTCAGCACGCCGATCCGGTCATCCAGCGCCTTCACCAGCGGCGCAAGGCAGTTGGTCGTGCACGAGGCATTCGAGATCACCGTGTGCGCCGCCTTCAAGATCGCGTGGTTCACGCCGAAGACGACCGTCGCGTCCACGTCCTTGCCGCCCGGCGCCGAGATGATCACTTTCTTCGCACCCGCGGCGATATGCGCGGAAGCCTTTTCCTTGCTCGTGAACAAGCCCGTGCACTCAAGAACGACGTCGATCTTCAGGTCTCTCCAGGGAAGCTCGGCCGGGTTGCGTTTGGCGCAGACCTGGATGCGGTCGCCGTTCACGACCATCGCGTCGCCCTCGACGGCCACGGTCCCCGGGAATTTCCCGTGGGCAGTGTCGTAGCGGGTCAGGTGGGCGTTGGTCTGGGCGTTCCCGAGATCGTTGACTGCGACGAATTGCAGGTCGTGCCGCTTGCCGCCTTCGTAGTGGGCTCGCAGGATATTTCGGCCGATGCGGCCGTAGCCGTTTATTGCCACTCGAATCGTCATCGCTCTACTCCAAGAAATCTCGAAACCACCTATAGGACGCTTTTCACAGCTTTCACCACCTTTTCGACGGTGAAGCCGAAATACTCGAAGAGCTTCCCTCCCGGCGCCGACTCTCCGTACCGATCGATGCCAACCACCGCGCCTTCCAGGCCCACGTATTTGCGCCAATAATCGCTGACCCCGGCCTCAACGGCAACCTTGCGCAGGGTGGGGATGAGCACGACGTCTCTGTACATCGGAGGTTGGCGGTCGAAAACGGAGGTGCAGGGCATGGATACGACGCGCACCGGAATTCCCTCCTTGGCGAGCTCCTGCTTCGCGCCGATCGCCAACTGCACCTCCGATCCCGTGGCGACGATCACTGCCTTCGGATCCTGCACGTCGGAAATAACATAGCCGCCGCGCCTGATCGCGGCGATGGTATGCGCGTCGCGCTTCTGGAACGGCACGTTCTGGCGCGTGAACAGAAGTGCCGTGGGGCCGTCGGCGCGTTCGATGGCGGCGATCCACGCGGCGGCCGATTCGACCGAGTCACACGGACGCCACACATCCATGCCTGGAATCAGCCGGAGTGCAGCGGCGTGCTCGACCGACTGGTGGGTCGGCCCGTCCTCGCCCAGGCCGATCGAGTCGTGGGTGAAGACGAAGATCGAACGCACCTTCATCATCGCCGCCATCCGCAGCGCGTTGCGTGAGTAGTCCGAGAAAGTCAGGAAAGTGCCGCCGTACGGGATCAAGGCGCCGTGCAGGGCGAGGCCGTTCATGATTGCGCTCATGCCGAACTCGCGTACGCCGTAATAGACGTAGTTGCCGCCTCCTTCGCGACCCACTGCCTTTGAGCCCGACCACAGGGTCAGGTTGGACCCGGTGAGATCAGCCGACCCGCCGACCAGTTCCGGGAGCACCGCTGCAAGGCCTTCAAGCGCGTTCTGCGAGGCTTTGCGCGTCGCGACGGTTTCCGCCTTGGCGCTGATCTTGTCCAGCAGCACCGCACAGCGATCCTTCCAGTCGCCCGGGAGTTCGCCTGCCTGGCGGCGGCGGAAGTCGTGCGCAAGCTCCGGATGCGCCTTCTCGTACTCGACTAACCTTTCACCCCATGCGCGCTCGATCGCCGCGCCACGGTGCCTGGCATCCCAAGCCTCGTAGACGTGACTGGGCACTTCGAATGGCGGGTACGGCCAGCCGATCGCCTCGCGTGTCGCCGCGACCTCGTCGGCTCCAAGCGCCTCTCCGTGCGCCTTGGCCGTGCCGGCGCGCTTGGGTGCGCCCTTGCCGATCACCGTCTTGCAGCAGATGAGGCTGGGCTTGTCTGCGATCGCCTTGGCAGCGTGAATCGCTTGATCCACCTCGCCGACGTCGTGACCATCGACATCCGGAATCACGTGCCAGCCGTAGGCCTCGAAGCGCTTCGGCGTGTCGTCGCGGAACCAGCCCTTGACCTCGCCGTCGATGGAGATGCTGTTGTCGTCGTAGATTACGATCAGCTTGCCCAGGGCGAGGGCGCCCGCGAGTGAGCAGACTTCGTGCGAGATGCCTTCCATCAGGCAGCCGTCGCCGACCGAAACGTAGGTATGGTGGTTGACGATCTCGAAGCCCGGGCGGTTGAACTCCGCGGCAAGGATGCGCTCGGCGATCGCCATCCCGACCGCGTTCGCCAAGCCCTGCCCCAGGGGACCCGTGGTGGTCTCGACGCCCGGAGCGAGTCCATATTCCGGATGGCCGGGGGTCTTCGAGTGCAAGCTGGCGAAAACGCCGCAGCTCGTCCATCGGCAAGTCGTAGCCCGTGAGATGCAGCAGCGCGTAGAGCAGCATCGATCCGTGGCCGTTCGAGAGCACGAAGCGATCGCGGTCGGGCCACTTTGGGTTCGCCGGATTGTGGCGCAGGTGTTTTCCCCACAGAGCCAGCGCGATTTCGGCCATGCCCATCGGCATCCCGGGATGACCCGAGTTCGCAGCCTGCACCGCATCCATGGCCAACGCGCGAATCGCGTTGGTCAGGTCTTTGCTCATTTAGGGAAAAGGTCGGAAGGACTGTACTAAAACTCTATAATTATCGGCGAATCTCGCGTGCTTGGCGAGAATAGATACGAATCGGAGGTCATCAGTGAGCAAACTCGCCTTCATCGGCCTTGGGGTCATGGGCTTCCCCATGGCCGGACATCTCGTCGCTCGCGGCGGACACGAGGTCACCGTCTACAACCGCTCTCGCGCCAAGGCGGAAGCCTGGGTGTCCAAGCAAGGCGGACGCATGGCCGAAACGCCGGCGAAGGCCGCCGAGAACGCGAGCATCGTGTTTTCCTGCGTCGGCGACGATCCCGACCTGCGTGAGGTCACCCTGGGCGCGAGCGGTGCCTTTCAGAAGATGGCCAAGGGCGCCATCTTCGTGGACCACACGACCGCCTCTGCGAAGGTGGCGCGCGAGCTCGCCGCCGAGGCTAAGAAGCGCGGATTCGAGTTCCTCGATGCCCCAGTATCGGGAGGCCAGGCGGGCGCCGAAAACGGGCAGCTCACGGTGATGGTGGGCGGAGACCCCGCGGCTTTCGAGCGCGCCAAGCCCGTGATTTCCCATTTCGCAAAGGCTGTCACGCTGATGGGTGGTCCGGGGGCAGGCCAGCTCACCAAGATGGTTAACCAGATCTGCATTGCAGGGCTGCTCCAGGGGCTCTCCGAGGGGCTCAATTTCGCTCTCAAAGCGGGATTGGACGCAAAGCTTGCGCTTGACGTGATCTCGAAAGGCGCGGCGCAATCCTGGCAGATGGAGAACCGCGGCAAGACCATGGTGGACGACAAGTTCGACTTCGGCTTCGCGGTGGACTGGATGCGGAAGGACCTGCGCATCTGCTTCGAGACCGCCAAGGAGAACGGCGCCCAGCTTCCCGTGACCCAGCTCGTGGCCGGCTACTACGACGAAGTATCGAAATGGGAGGTGGGCGTTGGGACACCTCCAGCCTGATCCGGCGGCTGCGCCGGGCCTAGGGCCCCGCGCGGCGTTCCGCGAAAGGAACGCCATGAGCATGCCGTTTCAGTGGCCGAGCGCGTACGCGCCGGCCGTCGATCCACCCAAGGAAACTCCGCGGCGTTCGCTCTGGTTCGTGTTTCGCGGCGGCGAACTCCTGGTCTCGGCGAGGCCCGCCCCGGTCGTCATTCCCCATTGCAATAGCCCCAAGGATTTGGGTATGATGCCGCTACGTACACAATATCTTGGGGTACTAGGCGCAGAACATTGTTTCTCGGCCGAGGTGGCGGCGGAAACGGAGGCGCCGCAAGGATGGGGTTGGCAGGGACTGCGCGGCTTGTTCGGGGCGCTCGACGAGCCGCGGTTTGCGCTGGCCGGCCGAGCGGTTCAGATCGTGGAATGGGACCGCACGCACCAGTACTGCGGCGCTTGTGGGGAAGTTACGGTAGCGCGGACGAGCGAGCGGGCACGGGAATGTCGGCGGTGCGGCTTGGTGGTGTACCCGCGGTTGGCGCCCGCGGTAATGGGATTGGTGCGACGGGACAAGTCGCTGCTCTTGGCGCGCTCGCCGCGGTTTCCTGAGGGCATGTACAGCGCCTTGGCTGGATTCGTGGAACCCGGCGAAACGCTGGAGCAATGCTTGGAACGCGAGATTCAAGAGGAGACAGGGATTCGGGTGTGCAACGTGCGCTACTTCGCGAGCCAGCCTTGGCCGTTTCCGAACTCGCTCATGATTGCTTTTTTCACCGACTACGCCGCAGGTGAAATCCACGTCGACGGAACGGAAATCGTCGACGCGCAGTGGTTTGGTCGTTGAAGATTTGCCGCGTTTGCCTGCGAAAATCAGTGTAGCTCGCAGGCTGATCGATGCGGCGATTGGGGAGACGCTTGCAGCCTAGCACGGCGTCTCATTTGTCAACCGTTGTGGGGATTTATGCAAATTGGACGGATTACACATAGTTGCGAATCTGTACCGTTGCGAGGGGGATGCACGGTACTTGACTGACGCAGCCACGCTGCGTCAATTTTGTCACGACTCCATCAACAGGGCCGGGTCTGACCATACTCGGTGACCTGTTCCACGAGTTCGACGGTGGCGGAGTCACGGGCACGGTGGTGCTGGCGGAATCGCATCTGGCGATGCACACTTGGCCGGAGCTCCAGAGCGTCACCCTCGACGTTTACGTCTGCAACTACACCCAGGACAACAGCGCCAAGGCGCGACAGGTCGTCGCCGACCTGATGGAGCCTGTATCGTCCCGAGGAGCACATCCAGCACGATGTGCCGCGCGACAAGCGCCTCATGCACGAGTGGCTGAACGGGGATTACGGGTTTTTCCTGCGCTCCTCGAAGCTCATCGAGGCCTCGAAGACGCGCTTCCAGGACCTCGAGATCCACGAGACGCCCCAGTTCGGCAAGCTCTTTCGCCTGGACGGGTGCTTCATGACCTCGGAGCGCGAGGAATTCGTCTACCACGAGACACTCATTCACACGGCGCTTGCGGCCCAACCCTCGCCCAAGCGGGTGCTCATCATCGGCGGCGGTGACGGCGGCGCAGCCGAGGAAGCCCTGAAGCATCCTTCGGTCGAGCAGGTCGTGATGGTGGAGCTCGACGAGAAGGTGGTGGAAATCGCGAAGCAGCATTTCGGCGCGATCCACCGCGGCGTCTTCGACAACCCCAAGCTCAAGCTTCTCATCGAAGACGGCCTGAAGTTCGTCGCCGAGACCCGGGAGAAGTTCGATCACATCGCCCTCGACCTGCCCGATCCTATCGGGCCGGCCATGGCTCTCTACGAAGAGGCGTTCTTTCGCGACTGCAAGCGCGCGCTTGCCCCCGGCGGGGTATTGACGCTGCACATGGGCTCGCCCTGGTCGCGTCCGGAGCGCGTGAAGCTGCTCTACGCGCGGCTGGCGAAGCTCTTCAAGTTCGCCCGGCCGTACACCATGTTCATCCCGCTGTACGGCTGCCTGTGGGCGATGTGCGCCTGCTCGGACTCAACCGACGTCGCCTCGGTGAGCGCGGCCGAAATCGACACGCGCATCGCCGCACGGGCAATCACGCACCTGCAGTACTACAACGGGCCGACGCACCAGGCGCTGTTCGCGCTGCCCAATTTCGTGCGCGATATGACCGTCAACGCGGTCCCTAAGCCGCGCCTGGTCGTAAGTAGAAAACGGGTAGCGGCCGGCGCCAAGTAGCCAGCGGTTTGGCTCCTCACACGCCCAGGCGGGCAGCGACTGAGACGGTACTCCGTTTACTGCCTCCTGCCGTTTCGAGAAAGTCGAAACGGGGCTCCGGCCGTCTCCCGCTCACGATGTCCGCAAGCGCGCGCCCCGAGCCGCATGCGAGCGTCCATCCGAGCGTCCCGTGCCCGGTATTGAGGAAAAGGTTGGAATACTTCGAACCCCCGATAAGCGGCAGGTTGTTCGGGGTCGCCGGACGCAGACCCGTCCAGTGCTGCGCACGCTCGGGACGCCCCGCTTTGGGGAACCACTCGAAGCAGCGCTTCACGAGCGCGGCGCAGCGGACTTCGTTGATCTCCGTGTTGTAGCCGTTCATCTCGGCTGTTCCCGCGACGCGCAACCGATCGCCCAGCCGCGAAACGACGATCTTTCGCGCGTGGTCCGTAAGGCTGACCTGCGGAGCCTCGTCGCCGGGCTCGAGCGGCACAGTGATCGAGTAGCCCTTGACCGGATACACTGGAACTGAGATGCCGACTTCCTTGAGGAGGAGCGGGCTGTAGCTCGCCAGCGCGACGACATAGGCATCCGCTCTCAACGACTCTTCGATTCCCTCTTCGTCGTCGATGACGACGCGGTCGATCGCGCCGCGAGCTGCTTCGAGGCGCCTCACGCTGACGTTGAAACGAAAGTTCACGCCCTCGGCGCGACAGAGCTCGACAAGATTCTTCGTGAAGAGATGGGCGTCGCCCGATTCATCGGAAGCGGAATAGACGCCGCCCACGATCCGCACCGTCGAATTACCGAGCGCTGGCTCGATCTTCAGGCATTCTTCCGGCGTCTCCACTTCCACTTCCAGGCCCCGCGCGCGAAGCTCCCCGACCTGCCTCTTTGCGCGCTCGAATTCGAGCTCCTCCTCGTACAGATGCAGGATGCCGCGCGTCTGAGACTCATAGCGGATGCCGGTCTCGCGGCGTAGTTGGGCCAGTTGCTCGCGGCTGTACATGGCGAGGGCAAAAGCCGCTTCGGTATTGCTGCGCGTCCTCCCGGGGAGGCACTCAAGAAGGAAGTGCAGGCCCCACAGCCACTGGGCAGCATCAGCGCGGAGGCGGAAAAGGAGGGGAGCATCCTCGCGCCCCAGCCACTGCAGGATCTTGAGCAGAGCCGTTGGATTGGCCCAGGGTTCGGAGTGGCTGACCGAGATCTGCCCGCCGTTGGCAAAACTGGTTTCGAGCGCGGCTTCGGGCTGGCGGTCGACCACCATGACTTCATGGCCGGCCCGCGCCAGATACCACGCGCCGGTCGTGCCGATGACGCCCGCTCCCAAAACCACCACCCT
The DNA here is from genome assembly GCA_963699535.1 of uncultured beta proteobacterium. Classification (GTDB taxonomy): domain Bacteria; phylum Pseudomonadota; class Gammaproteobacteria; order Burkholderiales; family SG8-39; genus VBDM01. The sequence continues at coordinate 42,323 of CAVOUJ010000023.1, forward strand.
CACGCTCGCTCCTCCAAAAAGAAAAAGGGGGAAAGGTCACGCCCTCTCCCCCTAAGCTGACCCCAATCTACACTCCCGCCGCTCTTGGAGCAAGCGAATTGCGCCGCTGGCTTCGGAGGAGTTCACGCTCGTTCGGAAACACGAAAGCACAATCCTTTCCCGCGAAGCGCGAGCCCGGCTACTTTCCGGGATAAGCGATCACTTTTTGCCTCTGTTCCCCGAGCCCCTTGATGCCTAGATTGACTACGTCGCCCGGCTTCAGCCACATCTGGGTCGGTTTCATGCCCAAAGCGACCCCGGCGGGAGTGCCCGTCGTAATGATGTCACCGGGGAGGAGAGTCATGTAGTTGCTTACGTACGAGACAATCCTTGCGCAGGAAAAAATCATGTTCTTTGTATTCGACGACTGCCGGCGCTCGCCGTTGACGTCGAGCCAGATGTCGAGCGTCTGTGGGTTGGTGATCTCGTCTGTCGTTACGAGCCAAGGCCCGATCGGTCCAAAGGTATCGCAGCCCTTGCCCTTGTCCCATTGAGAGGACTGCAACTGGAAGGCGCGCTCGGACACGTCGTTGACGATGGTATAGCCCGCGACGTAATCCAGGGCTTTTTCCTCGGGCACATACTCGGCGCGGGTCCCGATCACGATCGCAATCTCGACTTCATAGTCCAGCTTCGTGGAATTGCGCGGCTGCTTGATATCGTCATTCGGACCGCTGATGCAGGTTGTCGCTTTCATGAACACTACCGGCTCGGCCGGAATCTGCAAGCCGGCTTCCTGCGCGTGATCGATATAGTTCAGGCCGATCGCGACAAACTTGGAAATGCCCGTATAGGGAACGCCGAAACGCGGGCTGCCGCGCACCAGCGGCAGCGACTCCGGGCGAATCTTGCGCAGTTTCGCGAGCCCCTTGGGGGAGATCGTGTCCTGGTCTATGTTCGAGACCACTCCGAAAAGATCGCGCAATTGACCCTGCGCATCGATGACACCCGGTTTCTCGAATCCATTCCTGCCGTAACGACAAAGCTTCATTTTTGTTTCCTTTCAAGTCGTCATGCCGTCGCCTGCGCCGATGCGACCCTCAAAGCGAGAGCAAGACGACCCTCGTGCAAGCGGGGTAGGTCGATGCCGTCGATTTCCCGAGCCGAGCGTCCATTAGCGGAGGCTTCGACGAGAGCAGTTTTTGCGGCTGGCCTCCTACGTGAGCCGGTTTCGCTGGAGCCGTTTTTGTCTGCGCAAATATTATAACAGCGCAGCCCCAAAAAAAAGCCTTAGTTCAGCGTGGAATCAGCAGCTTATAAGAGGCGAATGGCCGGAAGGCCGAGGAAGAATCAATGTCCCGGGACTCGACCACGCTTCCACTTGATCGAGCAGCCTATCGACGGGACCTGCTCGATCGGACCGCGGCCCGTTTGTGCGATTTGCACCATCGCGTCGAGCAGTTCGCGCGGAGCACCCGCGGCCGGCTCGACCCTCGGGGAAGCATCGAGGCGCCCGCGATACTGCAGCTCAAGCGCGCTGTTGTAGCCGAAGAAATCGGGAGTGCACTCCGCTCCGAAGGCCCTTGCGACATCCTGTGTCTCATCGAAAACATAGGGAAACGGGTATTGGAACTGCGCCGCCACTTTCTTCATGTTCTCGAACGAATCCTCCGGGTAATCGTCCGGATCGTTCGACATGATCGCGATCGAGCCGATGCCGTGACCGGCCAGCTCCCTGCAGTCCCGCACGATGCGCGCCCGCGCCGCTTTGACGTACGGGCAGTGATTGCAGATAAATATCACGAGCAGGCCATTGGGGCCGCGGCTGGACGCCAGGCTGTAACGTGCCCCGTCGACCCCCGGAAGATCGAAGTCGGGCGCTTTCGCGCCGAGACCGGATGCGGCTTGCTGCGTGCTCACGAAGCGAGAAGGACTGGCGGAAGTGTTTAAAATCCTAGCATGAAAGGAGCTGCGTTCCGCGCGCCGCGGTTTTTTGCCGCGATGAAGCTTTCCTCGGAGACGGAGATCGAGCTGCCCGAGCGCGCAGCCCGGCACTGTGCGGTGCTGCGGTTGCGTCGTGGCGACGAGGTGGTCGTGTTCAACGGTGAAGGAGGGGAGTTTTCCGCGGAGTTGACCCGCGTTTCCCGCGACGAGCGTGCGCGCCCGCCTGATTTCGAGGCAGGACGTGGAGCGCGAGTCTCCCCTTGCCATCACCCTCGCGCAATGCCTATCGAGCGCCGACCGGATGGACATCACGCTGCAGAAGTCCACCGAACTCGGCGTCTCCAGAATCGTTCCGCTTGCAAGCGAGCGCTCCGTCGTCAAGCTCTCCGGCGAGCGGGCCGACAGGCGCGTCGCTCATTGGCGCAACGTGCTCGTCGCCGCCTGCGAGCAGTGCGGGCGCAATCGCGTGCCCGAGGTCGCTGCGATCACCGACCTTGCAGATTTCCTCGGCGTCCCCGGGCGGCGACGCGGACTGCGGCTGCTTCTCGCACCGGACGCGAGTCGAGACCTGAGATCCCTCGAGCCAGCGAGCGCCGTGACGCTGCTGGTCGGACCCGAGGGAGGGCTCGCGCCGCAGGAGAGACGGCACGCGGAAGCGAGCGGTTTCGTCCCGATTCGCTTCGGACCGAGGGTCCTGCGCACCGAAACGGCGCCGCTTGCGGCGATTGCGGCCATGCAGGCGCTGTGGGGTGACTGCTAGCGGGCATTCGCCGGAACCGGGCTCGGCTGTATCTCGCCCCGTCAACTCGCTAGAATCGGGCTTCTCGACAATAACGACGAACATGCCGGCTCCCGAAGCGCAGTTCATTACCTGGTTCCGCGCGGTTGCGCCGTATTTCCATGCGTTCCGCGGGAAGACCTTCGTGATCGCGTTCGGCGGGGAGATATTCGCACAGCGCAACTTCGTCGAACTCGCGCACGATATCAATCTGCTGCACAGCGCCGGGATCCGCGTCGTGCTGGTGCACGGCTCGCGGCCGCAGATCGAAGCGCTGCTCAAGCGCCGCAACGTGCGCTCGCGCTACGCGAAGGGACTGCGCATTACCGACCCGGTCGCGCTCGAATGCGTCAAGGAGGCCGTCGGCCTGCTCCGCGTCGAGATCGACGCACTGCTGTCGCTCGGGCTTCCGAATTCACCCATGGCCGGAGCCGCCATCAACACCGTGTCGGGCAATTTCCTGACCGCGCAGCCGATCGGCGTGCATGACGGAATCGATTTTCAGTACACCGGCTCCGTGCGCAAGGTCGACGCGCAAGCGATCTCAGGTTGTCTCGACGGCGGCAATATCGCGGTCGTTTCGCCGGTCGGCTACTCTCCAACCGGCGAAGTCTTCAATCTGGCGATGGAAGACGCGGCGGTGGCCGTCGCGACCGCCTTGCACGCGGAGAAACTCGTCTTCTTCTCCGATGCACCGGTCGAGGACAAGGAAGGCGAGCTGCTGCCCGAGCTGACTGCGCAGGAGGCCGCCGAGCTGCTCGCGCGCAGCAATCGCCTCACCGAGGACACTCGCCTCTATCTCGCGCACGCCGTCGAAGCGGTGCGCGCGGGCGTAGAGCGCGCCCACGTTATCAGCCGCAAGGTACCCGGTGCTCTGCTGATCGAGCTTTTCACGCACGAGGGCTCGGGCACGATGATCACCTCGGACAAGGTCGTCAAACTGCGTCAGGCGGCGATCGACGATGCGGGGGGCATCCTCAAGCTGATCGAGCCCCTCGAGGAGGACGGAACGCTCGTGCGCCGCGGGCGCGAGTTGCTCGAGCGCGAGATTGCGCGCTTCTCCGTCATCGAGCACGACGGCGTGATCATCGGCTGCGCCGCGCTGTACCCGTTCGTCGGCGCCCGCGCCGGCGAGCTCGCCTGCCTTGCGGTGCGGCCCGATTACCGCGACGCCGGCTACGGAGAGCGCCTCGTGAAGCACATCGAAGTTCAGGCCCGGGCCCGCAAGTTGAAGAAGCTCATCGTGCTGACAACTCGCGCCACCCACTGGTTCATCGAGCGCGGATTCTCCGAAACAACGGTCAGCGCTCTGCCGAAGGAGAAGAAGGACCTCTACAACTACCAGCGTCGCTCGAAGATTCTGGTGAAACGGATCTAGGTCTGTCCTCGGGCAAGACGATTCGGGCTAGAATGATCGCTCTCGTCGGAAGGGAATCTCGGCCATGGCAAGGATGGTGAAGTGCGTCAAGCTCGGGCGCGAGGCCGAGGGACTCGACCACCTGCCCTATCCCGGCGAACTCGGCAAGCGCATCTACGAAAACGTCTCCAAGGAAGCCTGGCAGGGCTGGATCAAGCACCAGACCATGCTGATCAACGAGAACCGGCTGAACCTCGCTGATTCGAAAGCGCGGAAGTATCTCGCCGAGCAGATGGAGAAGCATTTCTTCGGTCCGGCGCGGATGTCGCGTCGGGATACGTGCCGCCTGAGAGCCTTAAGAGCGGCGCGAAAAGCGCGCCGCCTTGAGTCCGCGAAATCGGACGGACAGCCGCAGGCTGCCGTTCATTTCGCGATCAGTGTCTTCACTCCGGATTTCGTCCCGAGCAGCAGCACGTCCGCCCCGCGACGGGCGAACAGTCCGTTGGTGACGACACCGGCGATGTTGTTGATCGTCGCCTCAAGCTCGACCGGGTTGAGAATGGACAGTCCCCACACGTCGAGGACGATGTTGCCGTTGTCGGTCGTGAAACCCTCGCGCAGCTTCGGCTGACCGCCGAGCTTCACCATCTGCCGCGCAACGTAGCCGCGGGCCATCGGGATCACCTCGACCGGCAGGGGAAACTTCCCGAGCACCGGCACGAGCTTCGATTCGTCGGCGATGCAGACGAATTTCTTCGCCACCGCGGCGACGATCTTCTCGCGGGTGAGCGCGCCGCCTCCGCCCTTGATCATGGCGAGATGCTCGGTGATCTCGTCCGCGCCGTCGATGTAGACCGGCAGCTCGTTGACGCTGTTCAGGTCGAAGAGGCGGATGCCGTGCTTCTTGAGGCGTTCGGCGGTCTTCTCCGAGCTTGCGACGGCGCCGGCGATGCGATTCTTCACTTTTCCCAGCTCGTCGATGAAGAAATTGGCCGTGGAGCCGCTGCCGACGCCGATCACTTCGTCGTCGACGACGTACTTGATCGCCTCGCGGGCGACCGATTGCTTGAGTTCGTCCTGGGTCATGAGGCTAGCGCTTGCGCACGGGCGGAAGATCGGTGCACACGCCCTCGTACAACTCCGCTGCCATGCCCACCGACTCGCTCGTGGTCGGGTGCGGGTGGATGGTCTTGCCGATGTCGACTGCATCGGCGCCCATCTCGATCGCCAGCGCGATCTCGCTGATCAGGTCTCCGGCGCCCGCACCGACGACCCCTCCGCCGATCACCCGGTGTGTTTCCTCCGAGAAGATCAGCTTGGTGAAACCCTCGTCGCGGCCGTTGGCGATGGCGCGCCCGGAGGCGGTCCAGGGAAATTTCGCGACCCTGAACTCGACGCCTTGCTTTCGCGCCTCCTCCTCGGTCAGCCCCACCCATGCGATCTCCGGGTCGGTATAGGCGACCGACGGAATGACGCGCGCGTCGAAATGGGATTTCTCTCCCGCTGCGGCCTCGGCCGCGACGTGCCCTTCATGCACGGCCTTGTGCGCGAGCATCGGCGGGCCGGCGATGTCGCCGATGGCGAATATGTGCGGAACGTTGGTGCGCATCTGCGAATCGACCGGGATGAAGCCACGCTCGTTGACCAAGACCCCTGCGGCTTCGGCTCCGATGTTCCTGCCATTGGGGGTACGTCCGACCGAGACCAGGATCATGTCGTAGAGCTGGGGCTTGTCCGGAGCATTCTCGCCCTCAAAAGACACTTTCAACCCTTCTTTCTGCGCTTCGACTCTGACAGTCTTGGTCCTCAGCATGATTTTGTCGAATCGCTTCGCGTTGAACGTCTGCCAGACTTTGACGAGATCCCGGTCCGCCCCTGCCATGAGCACGTCCAGCATTTCCACCACGTCCAGGCGCGCACCCAGCGTCGAGTAGACGGTGCCCATCTCCAGCCCGATGATGCCTCCACCTATGACGAGCAAGCGGCTGGGCCGCGAAGGCAACTCCAAGGCTCCGGTGGAATCGACGATACGCGGATCATTCGGCAGGAACGGAAGCTTTGCCGATTGCGACCCTGTCGCGATGATCGCGTGCCTGAATCCGACGACCTTGCGGCCTGCCGCGGTTTCCACCGCAAGCTGCTGAGGCGCGAGAAAAGCGCCAGTGCCCTGCACGACAGTCACCTTACGTGCCCGGGCCATGCCGGCAAGGCCTCCGGTGAGCTTCCCGACGACTTTGTTCTTCCAAGAACGAAGCGCCCCCACGTCGATCGTCGGATCGCCGAACGCAACGCCGTGCTCGGCAAGATGCTTCGCCTCGTCCATCACCGCGGCCACGTGCAGCAGCGCCTTGGAAGGAATGCAGCCGACGTTGAGGCACACGCCTCCGAGCGACGGATAGCGTTCGACGAGGACGGTGTTCATCCCGAGGTCGGCGGCGCGAAACGCGGCCGAATAGCCACCAGGGCCCGACCCGAGGACAAGCACGTCGCAACTGAGGTCGACAGGACCGGAGGTGGTCGCCACCGCGGCAGGGGCATCAGCTCTTTTCGGCGGCAGCGGTGTGCCTTTTTCCTGGGAAGGAACGGATTTCGCTGGCGTGGCCGCGGACTCTTCGCCCTCGAGCTGCAGTATGACCGACCCCTGCGAGACCTTGTCGCCGACCTTCACCCGCAGCTCCTTGACGATACCGGCGTGCGTGGAGGGGATTTCGATGGTCGCCTTGTCCGACTCCAGCGTGATCAGGGAGGTCTCTTTTTCCACCCGATCGCCGGCCTTCACCAGAACCTCGATGACGTCGACGTCCCTGAAATCGCCGATATCGGGGACTTTGACTTCGACGGTCTGCGCCATCCGCGTCTCAGGTCAAACGGCGGCGGAAATCGGAAAGGACCGAGGCGAGATGCGTCGTGAAGCGCGCCGCGGCGGCGCCGTCGATGACGCGGTGATCGTAGGCGAGCGACAAGGGCAGCATCAGCCGGGGAACGAAAGCTCCCGTCCTTGTATACCGGCCGCATCTGGGACCGCGATACTCCCAGGATCGCGACCTCGGGTGCATTGATGATCGGTGTGAACGCCGTGCCGCCGATGCCGCCGAGGCTGGAAATACTGAAAGTGCCACCGCGCATCTCATCCGGCTTGAGCTTCTTCTCACGGGCGCGCTTCGAAATGTCAGCCAGCTCCCGTGCAACATCGAAGACGCCCTTCCGGTCGGCGTCGCGAATCACCGGCACAACCAGCCCGTCGGGCGTGTCCACGGCGACGCCGATGTGGCAGTACTTCTTGACGATCAGGTTCTCGCCGGCCAGGTCCAGGGAAGAATTGAAATCCGGGAACTGCCGCAGCGCGTCGGCCGACGCCTTCACCAGAAACGCGAGCATGGTCAGCTTGAAGCCCTGCTTTTCGGCGACCGGCGCGTTTTCCTTGCGGTATGCCTCCAGGTCGGTGATATCGGCCTCGTCGTGTTGGGTCACGTGCGGAATCCCGACCCAGTTGCGGTGCAGGAATCCACCCGAGAGCTTCCTGATGCGCGACAGCGGACGGGTCTCGACGGCACCGAACTTGGCGAATTCCACCTGCGGCCAGGCCGGGAGGTTCAGGTTGTACCCGCCTTTCGCCGCCGGAACGGCGGGCGCGGGAATTGCCGCTCCTCTCATGACGCCCTTCACGAACTCCTGGACGTCGCCTTGGGTAACGCGGCCCTTGGGACCGGTGCCTTTGACTTTCGCGAGATCGACTCCCAGCTCGCGGGCGAACTTGCGCACCGATGGGCTTGCGTGCGCCGCGGCGCCTGAAACGGGCGCGGGTGCGCGGGGCACCGGTTCCGCTCTCGGAGCCACCGCAACCGGTCTCGGGGCCTCGGGGACCGCAGCCTGCTGAGGGGTTTGAGCCTTCGGCGGTGGTACGGCAGCGAGAGAGGGCGCGGCCGGCTTGGGCGCCGCGGCCGGCGCGCTCTCCTCCGCATCGAACAGCAGAATCAGGCTGCCCTTGGAAACCTTGTCGCCCACCTTGACGCGCAGTTCCTTGACGACGCCGGCTGCGGGCGAAGGAATTTCCATCGTCGCCTTGTCCGACTCGACCGTGACGAGGGACTGCTCCGGCCGGATCGCATCGCCCGGCTTGACCAGAACTTCGATGACGGCGACGTCCTTGAAGTCGCCGATGTCGGGAACGAGCGCCTCCTTGAGCGAGCTCACTCGCCTTCGTCCGCTGAGTAGACCAATAAGTCCGACGCGAGACTTCGCTTCGTCACTTCCATGCTCAAACGGTGGTCGGGTCGGGTTTTTCCGGATCGATGCCGTACTTCTTGATGGCCGCGGCGACATCCCTGGACTTCACCTCGCCCTGTTCGGCGAGCGCCTTGAGCGCCGCGATCGCGACGAAATAGCGATTCACCTCGAACAGATGGCGCAGCCTGGCGCGTGAGTCCGAGCGCCCGTATCCGTCTGTTCCCAGCACTCGGTAGAGGCGGTCCCTGGGCACATACGGCCGGATCTGGTCGGCGTAGGTCTTCACGTAGTCGGTCGCCGCGACCACAGGCCCGGCACGCTCTTCCAGGCATTCGGTGACGTAGGGCACGCGCGGCTTTGCTTCCGGATGCAGCATGTTCCAGCGATCGATCGCGAGCCCTTCGCGGCGCAATTCGGTCATGCTGGTCGCGCTCCAGATGTCCGCGGCGATGCCCCAATCGGATTCGAGCAGTTCGCCGGCAGCAATGACTTCGCGCAGGATCGTTCCCGAGCCCATCAACTGCACCCGCTGCTTCTTCCTCGATCCCTCGCGGAACAGATACATGCCCTTCAGGATCCCCTGCTCGGCACCAGAGGGCAGCGCAGGGTGCTCGTAGTTCTCGTTCATCACGGTGATGTAATAGAACACGTCCTCCTGATCGGCGATCATGCGGCGCAGGCCGTCATGGATGATCACCGCGAGCTCGTAGGCAAACGTCGGGTCGTAGGAAACGCAGTTGGGGATCACGGAGGAAAGAACGTGACTGTGCCCGTCCTCGTGCTGCAACCCTTCACCGTTCAGGGTCGTGCGGCCGGACGTGCCACCCACCAAGAAACCGCGCGCCCGCTGATCTCCCGCGGCCCAAGCCAGGTCGCCGGTGCGCTGCATTCCGAACATCGAGTAGAAGATGTAGAAAGGCACCATCACCAGGTCCGAGTGGCTGTACGAAGTGGCCGCTGCGATCCAGGAAGAGAATGCGCCCGCTTCGTTGATGCCCTCCTCGAGGATCTGTCCCGCCTTGTCCTCGCGGTAGTACATCACCTGCTCGCGGTCGACCGGCTCGTATTTCTGCCCTTCCGACGAGTAGATCGCCAGCTGCCGGAACATGCCCTCCATGCCGAAAGTGCGCGCCTCGTCGGGGATGATGGGGACGATGTGCCGGCCGAGATTCTTGTCGCGTACGAGCGCGGTGAGAATTCGCACGAACGCCATCGTCGTCGAGATCTCGCGCCCTTCCGAGCCCTTTAGCGCCTGCTCGAATGCCGCGAGAGGCGGCACCGCAGGCGTGCTCTGCGCCCTGCGGCGGCGCTGTGGCAGGTAGCCCCCCAGCGCTTTTCTCCGCGCCTGCAGGTACACCATGACCGGATCGTCGTCCTTGGGCTTGTAGAACGGCAGTTCCTCAAGCTTGTCGTCGGGAATCGGCACGTTGAACTGGTCGCGCATCTCGCGGATGGTCGCCAGGTCTACTTTCTTCAGTTGATGGGTCGGATTCTTCGCCTGACCCTGCTTGCCGAGGCCGTATCCCTTAATCGTCTTGGCGAGAATGACCGTCGGCTGATTCCGGTGCTTTGCAGCGGCCGCGTAGGCGGCGTAGATCTTGTGCGGGTCGTGACCGCCGCGGTTGAGGCGCCAGATGTCCTCGTCGGTCATACGCGAGACCATCTCCAGCACCTTCGGGTCTTTGCCGAAAAAATTCTTGCGCACGTAAGCACCGTCGTTGGCCTTATAGTTCTGATACTCGCCATCGACAGTCTCCTCCATCACGCGCAAAAGCCTCCCCTCCGTGTCGCGCGCGAACAGCGGATCCCAGTAGGAACCCCAGATCAGCTTGATGACGTTCCAGCCGCCTCCGCGAAAGTCCGCCTCCAGTTCCTGGATGATCTTGCTGTTGCCGCGCACCGGGCCGTCGAGCCGCTGTAGATTGCAGTTGATGATGAAGATCAGGTTGTCCAATTTCTCGCGCCCGGCAAACCCGATCGCGCCCATCGATTCCGGCTCGTCCATCTCGCCGTCCCCGCAGAATACCCAGACCTTCCGGTTCTCCGTGTTCGCGAGACCACGCGCGTGCAGATACTTCAGGAACCGCGCCATGTAGATGCCCTGGATCGGCCCCAGCCCCATCGATACGGTCGGGAACTGCCAGAAATCGGGCATAAGCCAGGGGTGGGGATAAGAGGAAACACCTTTGCCGTCCACTTCGCGGCGAAAGTTGAGGAGCTGCTCTTCGCTGAGCCGGCCTTCGAGGAAGGCGCGCGCATAGATGCCCGGCGATGAATGGCCCTGGAAATAGACGAGGTCTCCGCCGTGACCTTCGTGCGGCGCGCGCCAGAAATGGTTGAAGCCGATGCCGAACAGCGTCCCGACGGAAGCGAAGCTCGCGATGTGCCCGCCCAGCTCGTCGTCCGACTTGTTCGCTTTGGCCACCATGACCATCGCGTTCCAGCGGCAAAAGGCACGGATGCGCGCTTCGAGCGCGTGGTCTCCAGGAGACCGCTCCTCCAGATGGGGAGGGATCGTGTTCAGGTAGGCGGTGTTGAGCGAGAAGGGGATGTAGGCGCCCGAGCGGCGCGCCTTCTCGACAAGCGTCTCGAGGAGGAAATGGGCGCGGTCCGGACCCTCGCGCTCGAGCACTGATTGCAGCGCATCGAGCCATTCCTGCGTTTCAAGCGAATCGGGATCGTCGCTAGCGGGGAATTGAGGCTGCGCAGACATGGCATTACCCTCTCGGTTCGAGTGTGTGCGCGGGATTCGGAGACCGGCGAGAGCAGATCAAGCTTAACCTGCCCGCCTCACTGGATCAATAGGCCGAATGCTAGAATGCGCGCCTTCCCGTGACAGCCACGCCGCTCTGCTCCCGTGCATACCCGCACCATTGACGGCCAAGCGATCGCGCGCGAACTCCGCGAAGGACTCATGCGGCGCGTCGGTGCCCTTGCTGCGAAAGGTGTGCGTCCCGGCCTTGCCGTGGTGCAGGTCGGAAATCATCCTGCATCGAAAGTCTACGTTCGGAACAAGATCAGGGCGTGCAGCGAAGTGGGCCTGCATTCCGAGCACATCGAGTTGCCAGGGAACACCGATGAGGAGGCGCTGCTCGAGCGCATTCGCAGCCTCAACAACGACGCCCGCATCCATGGAATCCTCGTCCAGCTCCCGTTGCCGCAGGGATTCTCCGTGGATCGCGTGCAGGAGACCATCGCTCCGGAGAAGGACGTCGATGGCTTTCACCCGATCAACGTGGGGCTGCTCGCGATCGGCCGGCCGCGGTTCGCGCCCTGCACTCCCCTCGGCGTCATGAAGTTGCTCGAGCACGAGAAAATCAATCCGGAAGGCCGGCACGCCGTCGTCGTCGGCCGAAGCAATATCGTGGGCAAACCGATGGCGCTGCTTCTCTTGCAGAGAGGCGCCACGGTCACCATCTGCAACTCCAGAACCTCCGATCTGGGCGAAATGACGCGTCAGGCAGACATTCTGGTCGTGGCCGCGGGCAAGCCCATGCTCGTGACCTCCGGCATGGTGAAGCAGGGCGCCGTTGTGATCGATGTGGGCATCAATCGACTCGCGGACGGGAAACTCTCGGGCGACGTGGATTTTCAGGGCGTCTGGGGAACCGCTTCGCGCATCAGCCCGGTGCCGGGCGGAGTGGGTCCCATGACGATCGCCATGCTTATCGAGAACACGCTGCTCGCCGCCGAGCGCGTCGCACAGTATGCAACCGCCCGATAACCCGCTGCTCGATTTCTCGGGATTGCCGCGCTACGGCTCGATCAAACCCGGGCACGTCGCCTCGGCCGTCGATCGCCTGCTCGCCGAGAACCGCGACCTGATTGCCCAGCTCACGGGAAAGGACACGGCCCCCAGTTGGAGTGATTTTGCCGAACCGCTTGAGAACGCGAACGAACGGCTGTGGCGCGCCTGGGGCGCGGTCTCGCATCTGCACGCGGTGGACGACAACACCGCGATCCGGGACGCCTACAACGCCAATCTCCCCAAGGTCACCCGGTACCGCACCGAGCTCGAGCAGAACCTGGGCCTGTACGACAAATTCAAGGCCTTGCGCGCCGCGAGCGAGTTCGAGAGCCTGACCCGGGCGCGGCGCAAGATCGTCGAGAACGCCTTGCGCGACTTCCGTCTGGGGGGGGCCGAGCTGGAGCGGGAGAAGAAGCTGCGCTTCGCCCAGATCCAGGAAGAGCTTGCCGCGCTCGAAGCGAAGTTTTCCGAGAATGTGCTCGATGCGACCAATGCGTTTTCCGCAATCGTCGAAAACCGCGGAGACCTGACCGGCATCCCGGAGGACATCCTGCAAGCCGCCGCCGAGGCAGCGCGCAGGCAAGGGCCGGGAGGCTGGAAGTTCACGCTGCATGCGCCCTCGTACGGACCCTTGATGCAATATGCTGAAAACCGCGGCCTGCGAGAATCGTTCTACCGCGAGCACGTCACACGCGCGAGCGAGTTCGGGAAAGCGGAACTCGACAATACTTCGATCATCAAGCGCCTGCTCGAACTGCGAAGGGAGAAAGCGCAGCTCCTCGGCTACCGGTCCTTTGCGGAGTATTCGCTCGTGCCAAAGATGGCGGAGTCGCCGAAGGCAGCGATCGATTTCCTTGAAGACCTTGCCGCGCGGGCCCTGCCGCATGCGCGCCGGGACTACGCGGAGCTCGAGTCATTCGCGCGCGCCGAGCTGAAGCTCGACCGCCTCGAGGCCTGGGACATCGCGTTCGCTTCGGAAAAGCTGCGTACCAAGCGTTACGCCTTTTCTGACCAGGAAGTGAAGGAGTATTTTCCCGAGCCCAAGGTCCTCGAGGGCATGTTCAAGCTCGTGGAGAATATCTACGGCGTCCACGTCGTTCCCGACTCCGCCGAGACCTGGCCACCCGAGGTGCGGTTTTTCAGGATCGCAGACGATCGTGGCGAGGTCGTCGGGCAGTTCTATTTCGACGCGTACTCGCGGGAAACGAAACGCGGTGGCGCCTGGATGGACGAGGCGATCGCGAGACAACGCTCGCACGGCGGGCTGCAAACCCCTGTCGCCCACCTCGTGTGCAATTTTCAGGCTCCGGTGGGCGGCAAGCCCGCCCTCCTCACTCACGACGAGGTGCTGACGCTATTCCACGAGTTCGGCCACGGGCTGCACCACCTGCTCTCCCGAGTGGATGACCCGGGCGTCTCCGGAATACGCGGGGTCGAATGGGACGCGATCGAGCTGCCCTCCCAGTTCATGGAGAACTTCTGCTGGGAGAGAGAGGCGCTCGCTCGAATGAGCGCTCATGTGGAAAGCGGGAAACCCCTGCCGCAGCAGCTGTTCGACAAGATGCTGGCTGCAAGGAATTTCCAGAGCGGCATGCAGACCGTGCGCCAGATCGAGTTCGCGCTGATCGACATGCACCTGCACCACGATTTCGATCCCGCCGGATCCAGAACGCCCTTGCAGCTTCTCGACGAGATCAGGGCGAAGGTCGCCGTGGTCGTCCCTCCCGCTTTCAACCGTTTTCTCAACAACTTCTCCCACATCTTCGCAGGCGGCTACGCAGCCGGTTACTACAGCTACAAGTGGGCCGAAGTGCTTTCGGCCGACGCTTACAGCCTGTTTGAAGAGAACGGCGTGTTCGATCCCGGGACCGGCGCGCGGTTCCGCGACGAGATTCTTGCTGTCGGCGGCAGCCGTCCGGCCATGGAATCCTTCAAGGCGTTTCGCGGCCGGGAGCCGAGGATCGATGCGCTCCTGCGGCACAATGGTATGATCGCCGCGTAAGACAACGCGCCGCATGCGCATCCATCTCATCGCCGCAGCGATTCTCTTCACCGCCTGCGCCGGCGCCTCGGGGCAGGCCTACCGTTGGGTGGACAAGGACGGCAAGGTCCACTACACGCAAGAGCCGCCGCCCCCGGGGGCAAAGAGCGCCCAGAAGAAGACTTTCCGGCAAGGGCCGGCGGAGACCTCCAATCTGCCCTACGCGACGCAGATCGCGGCAAAGAACTATCCGGTGACGCTCCACACCGCGCCGGATTGCGGAGAGCCCTGCGATCGGGCGCGAGCCCTGCTCGTCAAGCGCTCGGTGCCATTCCGGGAAGTGAGCGTCCTCAGCCAGAACGAAGTAGACGAGTTGAAGAGACTTTCCGGAAAGAGCGACATCCCCCTGCTCGTCGTCGGCGCCCAGACGCAGAGCGGATTTCAGGAAAGCGCCTTCCACAGTCTGCTCGACACTGCCGGCTATCCGGCCGCGGGATCTTCCCTGCCGATCGAAACGCTGCGCAAGATGGACCCCGCGGCCAAAGCGCCGGAGCAGGCGCAACAGGGCGCGGGTGTGCCACAAGCGTCGGACAGCACCTACAAATAGACTGCAGGTAGCTGTCGAGTCGTCGCGGGCGCGTACCGATGAAGCTCGCCTCATGGAACGTCAATTCGCTCAAAGTGCGCCTGCCCCATCTGCTCGATTGGCTGGCGGCGCAAACCCCGGACATCGTTTGCCTGCAGGAAATCAAGGCCGAGGACGACAAGTTCCCGAGGATGGAGCTCGAGGCCGCGGGCTACCGCTGCGCCTGGTCCGGGCAGAAAACCTATAACGGCGTCGCGATTCTGTCCCGAACCCCGCCCGCCGGGGTCGCAGCCGGGATGCCTGCTTTTCCAGATGAGCAAAGGCGTGTCATCGCCGCAACGGTCGGTTCGGTTCGCGTGACATGCGCCTATGTGCCCAACGGTCAGGCCGTCGATTCCGAGAAGTACGAGTACAAGCTCAAGTGGCTCGAGGCTTTCCGCCTGAGGCTCGCTGACGAGCTGAAGAATCATCCCCGGCTCGCAGTGCTGGGCGACTTCAACATCGCGCCCGCCGACGAGGACGTGCACGATCCCAAGGCTTGGGAGAATCAGGTCCTTTTCAGTCCCAGGGAGCGCGAGGCCTTCCAAAAACTTCTCGCGCTCGGATTGAAAGACGCCTTCAGATTGTTTACCCAACCGGAGAAATCGTTCACCTGGTGGGACTACCGCTTGAACGCGTTCAAGCGCGACCTGGGTTTGCGTATCGACCATATTCTGCTCAGCCCCGAACTCGCCTCGCTTTGCAGGACGTGCACGATCGACGTCGCGCCGCGCCGCCTCGAGCGCCCGTCGGACCACGCGCCCGTGATGGCTGAGTTGCAGCTTGAGTCGCTATAATCCCGCAGTGGAATCAGACAGGAGGGTCGAATCATGAATCCGGCAAAGTTGCATCGGCATCTCATCGCGTCTCTTCTCGCAGCCTGCGCCGCCGCAGGCGCGCACGCGCAGAGCTATCCGACCAAGCCCGTGAAGATGATCATTCCCTTTTCCGCCGGCGGCCCCGCTGATGTTTACGCGCGCTATCTCGGGCAGCGCCTGGAGAAGCCGCTCGGCCATCCGGTGGTAATCGAGAACCGCGTGGGCGGTGGCGGGGTCATCGGCGCCGATGCGGTGGCGAAGTCCGCGCCCGACGGCTACACGCTGCTGATGATGTCCAACACGCACACGGTCAACGAGTCGCTGCGCCCGAAACAGCCATACAAGCTGATGACCGACCTCGATCCGGTCTCGCCGGTGAACTATTCAGACCTGCTCCTCGTCGTTCACCCGGCCGTGCCCGCGAAAGACCTGAAGGAGCTGATCGCTCTAGCAAAGTCAAAACCAGGCGCGCTCAACTACGCTTCTTCCGGGGCCGGCACGCCCTATCACATGGCGGGAGAACTCTTCAAAGCGATGGCCGGCCTGGACATCGTGCACGTACCGCACAAGGAAAGCTCGGGCGCGCGTACCAGCGTCATGGGCGGTCAGGTGCAGATGATGTTCGACGCAATCACGGTCATGGCAAAGCAGGCAGAAGCGGGCAACGTCCGCGCGATCGCAACGAGCGGCCGCACACGATCTGCGGTCACGCCCAACCTTCCGACGATCGCAGAAGCGGGCGTCCCGGGCTACGAAGCGACGATCTGGCTCGGAGTCATGGTGCCCGCCGGCACGCCGAAACCGATCGTCGACAAGCTCAACGCCGAGATCCAAAAGGTCATCAGCCTGTCCGAAGTCAAGGAAGCCTGGGCCAAACAGGGCGCCTTTCCCATGCACATGACACCCGCGGAATTCACGAAGTACATGGCGCAGGATATCGAGAAGTGGGCCAAGGTCGTCAAATTTTCTGGCGCCAAGGTCGACTAGGATCGGTCGATATCACGATCCATGGGCGAGCGCTTCCGGTTCACCGTCAACGGCGCTCCGACCGAGGTCGAGGCGGGCGGCGACACGCCGCTTCTCTATGCGCTACGCAACGATCTCGCGCTCAAAGGCACGCGCTTCGGCTGCGGCACCGGCCAATGCGGAGCCTGCTTCGTCCTGATCGACGGCCACGCCGCCCCCTCCTGTGATACGCCTCTTTGGTCGGCGGCCGGAAAGCACATCACGACCGTCGAAGGCCTGGGCCAAAGAGGCGAGTTGCACCCTCTCCAAAGCGCCTTTCTCGCCGAGCAGGCGGCACAATGCGGCTATTGCACGAGCGGCATCCTGATCAGCGCTGCCGCGCTCTTGGCGAAGAATCCCAAACCGACTCAGAACGAAATCCGAGCAGCGCTAGACCGCAATCTGTGCCGCTGCGGCTCGCATAACCGCGTGGTGCGCGCGGTCCTGCGCGCAAGCGGTCAAGCCTCGTGAACACGGTCGCCGACGCCAAGGTGAAGCGACCAGGAAGCCTGGAGAAGAATCCGCGCCTTTCGCAGTGGCTGCGTGTGCACCGAGACGGCACCGTTTCGGTGTTCACGGGAAAGGTCGAGATCGGGCAGGGGATACTCACCGCGCTCGCGCAGATCGCTGCGGAAGAGCTCGGACTGGCGCCTGAGCGCATCCGCATGGTCTCTGCCGATACTTCCTTCAGTCCCGATGAAGGCGTGACTTCGGGCAGCCTCTCGATCCAGGACTCGGGTGCCGCATTGCGCCGCGCCTGCGCGCACGCACACGCGCTCCTTCTCGAGCGCGCGGCCGAGCGTCTTGGCACATCGGTCGGGGACTTGCGCGTTGGAGACGGCGCGATCGAGGCGGTCGGGCGCAAGACAAGTTTTTGGGAGTGCGCGGACGACGTGCTCTTCGATTGCGAGGTCGAAGATACCGCGGCAGCGAGAGCGCCACGCGACTACCGAGTCGTCGGAAAGCCAGCGCCGCGTCTCGATCTGCCCGACAAGATCGCGGGCCGGCCGCGATATATTCAGGACATGGTGCTGCCTGGCATGCTTTTCGGCCGTGTGGTTCGCCCACCTCACGGTTTCTCCAAGGTCGCTTCGCTCGACGATTCCAAGGTCAAATCGATGCCGGGGCTCGTGGCAATCGTGCGCGAGGGAAGCTTTGTCGGAGTGCTGGCCGAGCGGGAGGAAGTCGCAATCGCCGCCCAGAGCGCGTTGCGCAAAGCGGGCGAATGGGATGCCGCGCCGCCGCTGCCGCAGGACATCCACTCTTGGCTTAAGTCGCACGCCTCCGACCATCGGGTGATCAGCGAGAAGACGAACCCGGAGGCGAAGTCCCGGGCGGCGAGCACCCTCGAGGCATCCTATGCGAAGCCTTATCTATCACACGCCCCGATCGGACCGTCGTGCGCGATCGCCCAGTTCCAGGGCGACAAGCTCTTCGTGTGGAGCCACAGCCAGGGCATCTTCAATCTGCGCCGCGACCTCGCGATGGCCATGGGCATCCGCGAAGACAGGATCGTCGTGCGGCACGCGGAAGGCTCGGGATGCTACGGGCACAGCGGAGCGGACGACGTCGCGCTCGACGCGGCCCTGCTCGCGAGAGATTCGGGCGGCCGCCCGGTGCAGTTGCAGTGGATGCGCGAGGACGAATTCGCCTGGGCGCCCTGCGGTCCGGCGATGGCGCTGGCCTTGCGCGCCGCGCTCGATTCGCAGGGCAACATCGTGGACTGGCAGCACGAGCTTTGGAGCAACGGGCATAGCGGCAGGCCCGGTCGGTCGGACAGCCCGGCGCTGGTCGCGGCCTGGCACCTGGCGCGCCCGTTCGAGCGACCGGCCTCGATCAACATGCCACTCCCCGCCGGCGCGGCCGACCGCAACGCGATTCCGCTCTACGATTTCCCGAGCCAGCGGATCATCAACCATTATGTGCGCGAGATGCCCGTGCGCACCTCGGCGCTGCGTTCGCTCGGTGCCTACGCCAATGTGTTTGCGATCGAATCCTTCATGGACGAGCTCGCGCTCGCTGCGCGCGCCGATCCGGTCGCCTTTCGGCTGCGTCATCTCAAGGACCCGCGTGCCCGGGCCGTGGTCGAAGCGGTGGCGCACCGCGGGAAGTGGGACGCGTGGACGCCGGCCGAAGGCCGCGGGCACGGCATCGGATTTGCGAAATACAAGAATCTCGGCGCCTACTGCGCGGTGGTCGCCGAAGTGGAGGTCGAGGACGAAGTGCGCGTGAAGCGGCTCTTCGCGGCGGTCGATGTGGGTCTGGTCGTCAACCCGAACGGCGTCGTCAACCAGATCGAGGGCGGCGCGATTCAGTCGACGAGCTGGACGCTGAAAGAGCAGGTCAGATTCGATTCGCGCGGTATCACGAGCCTGGGCTGGGAGGACTATCCCATCCTGAAGTTCAGCGAAGTGCCGGAGGTCGAGGTCGAACTGATCGACCGGCCGGAGCTTCCCTCCGTCGGCGCGGGCGAAGGAGCTCAGGGTCCTACCGCGGCGGCGATCGCTAACGCCGTGACGCATGCGCTTGGGGTGCGCGTGCGCGAGTTGCCGCTGACTCCCGAACGAATCATTGCGGCGATCGAGCGGGTGTGACAAGGCGGGAGAAGCTTGGAGCCTGTCACAGGCATACGCAAACTCGGCTTCAAGCGCTGGTTTGAGCGCGAGTTGATCGAGAGCCACGTCTATCTCGTCACTCTTTTTCTTTGCCTGGTTCTGGTCATCGCCCTGTTCGAGCAACTCGGCTCGGGCGCGGGAGGGTTCGCGCGGATCTTCATGTACGCCGCGATGATAGCTGGCGGCGCGATCGGAATCTTCTCATGGAACCGCTACCTGACGATCCTGTTCCGCGCCCTGCGGTTTTCGCAGAGATCGACCTGCGAAAAGTGCGGTGCCTACTCCCGGTTCGGCGTGCTCGATTCCGCTCGCGGCCTCGTGGAGAATGACGCAAACGGGGACGACGGACCCTGGCTGAAGGTGAAGTGCCAACGCTGCGGCCACGAATGGACCATGGCCTGAGACAACTTCGTCGCGCCCGCGCAGGCCTGCCCTAGTTAGTCTATGAGCTCGTATGCCGGCAGCGTGAGGAACTCGACGTAGCTGTTCTCCGTGGTTAGTCTCTCGAACAGTTTCGCGCCTTCCTCGTACTTCCCCGTCTTCCACGCTTCGTTCCCCAGGTAGTCTCGCACCTTGGGCAGCTCCTCCGCCAGGAGCGTCCTGAAGAGTTCCTTCGAGACTTTTCGGCCATCCTCCAGCACGCCTTTGGGAGAGCGGATCCACTGCCAGATCTGCGAACGCGATATCTCCGCGGTGGCTGCGTCCTCCATCAGATTGAAGACGGGCACGCAGCCGTTGCCCGCCAGCCACGCTCCCAGGTACTGGATCCCGACCGAGATGTTGTTGCGCAGGCCCGCTTCGGTGATCGGGCCCTCGGGGCGGAAGTCGAGTAGTTCCCGGGCGCTCACCTTCACGTCCGCGCGTTGCCTGCCGTACTGATTCGGGCCCGGCATGTGCTCGTCGAATACCGCTTTCGCGATCGGCACCAGCCCCGGGTGCGCGACCCAGGTTCCGTCGCAGCCGTCGGTCACTTCTCGCAATTTGTCCTCGCGAACTTTTTTCAGAGCTGCTTCATTCGCGGCGGGATCGTTCTTGATCGGGATCTGCGCCGCCATTCCGCCCATCGCCGGAGCGCCACGGCGGTGGCAGGTCTTTACGAGGAGCAAAGCGTAGGCGCGCATGAACGGAGCGGTCATCGTGACCCGCGCGCGGTCAGCCAGGCAAAAATCCCGGTTCGCGCGGAATTTCTTGATGCAGGAAAAGATATAGTCCCAGCGGCCGATGTTGAGGCCTGCAGAGTGTTCGCGCAGCTCCCAGAGGATTTCGTCCATCTCGAACGCCGCGAGCACAGTCTCAATCAGCGCAGTGGCCTTGATCGTTCCCCGCGGCACCCCCAGCTCGTCCTGGGCGAGATTAAAAATGTCGTTCCACAGGCGAGCTTCGAGATGGGACTCCATCTTCGGCAAGTAAAAGTACGGGCCGGTTCCGCGCGCGAGCAATTCCGCTGCGTTGTGAAAGAAATACAGCGCGAAATCGAAAATCGCGCCCGAGACGGGCGTCCCGTCGATGCGCAGGTGCTTCTCGTCCAGGTGCCACCCTCGCGGTCGCGGAATCAGCACCGCCGTCTTGTCGTTCAGCCGATACACCTTCCCGCCCTGCTCCAATCCGATCGTGCGGCGCACGGCATCACGGAGATTCGCCTGACCCTCGACCATGTTGGCCCAGCTCGGGCAGTTGGCATCCTCGAAGTCCGCCATGAACGTGGAGGCCCCGCAGTTGAGCGCATTGATGACCATCTTGCGATCGGTCGGGCCAGTGATCTCGACTCGGCGGTCGAGCAGGTCTTTAGGCTGCGGAGCGATCATCCACTCCCGGGCGCGCAGGTCCGAGGTCTCGGGGATGAAATCGGGAAGCCGCCCGGTGTCGAACTCTCTCTGGCGCGCCGCCCGCTGGGAGAGCAGCTGCTCCCGGCGCGACTCGAATGCGCGATGCAGTCTGGCGACGAACCCCAAGGCTTCCGGAGTCAGGATCTGCCCCCCTCCTGTGGGAACGGACGCGCGTAGTTCCACTCCTGCTGGGGGATTCGCCCCCCCGCGGGCTGTTGTGGAGGTCTTGCTCACATCATTCTCCCAAATCTTGTTGGCTATTCTCTTGTTGGCTCTTGCTGCCCACTCACTCGTCAGGGTCGCTGGGAGCCTCACTTTCGATGCCCAGCTCGCCGATCTTGCGGGTGATCGTGTTGCGACCGATGCCGAGCAATCCCGCCGCCTCGATGCGCCGCCCGGCGGCACGCGCGAGGGCCTTGGCGATGAGCGTCTTCTCGAAGTCTCTGGAGAAACCGTCCATGATATTGGTCTCGCCCTCGGCAAGCCTTCGGTCCACCTCGCGCCCCAGCGCTGCGATCCAGTCCGACGAAACTGGCCCGGCCGGTTGACGCAGCTCCGGAGGAAAGTCGCCGATCTCGATGACCTGCGAAGGCGACATCACGGTAAGCCAGTGGCACACGTTCTCGAGTTGCCGAACGTTGCCGGGCAGATCCTGGGCGGAGAGATAGGCCATCGCGGCATCCGAAAGGCGCTTGGGTTCAACTCCGAGCCCCCGCGCCGACTTTGCCAGGAAGTGGCGCGCCAGCAGCGGGATGTCTTCCCGTCGTTCGCGCAGCGAAGGTAGTCGCAGCCGGATTACGTTGAGCCGGTGGTACAGATCCTCGCGAAAATGGCCTTCTCGGACCCGCGCCTCCAGATCTTGATTGGTCGCGGCGATGATGCGAACGTTCGCGCGAATCGGCTGATGGCCGCCGACCCGGTAGAACGTACCGTCGGACAGTACGCGCAGCAGACGAGTCTGCAGCTCGGCCGGCATGTCGCCGATTTCATCCAGGAACAGGGTTCCGCTTTCTGCCTGCTCGAAGCGACCATGCCGCAAGGCCTGCGCCCCGGTGAACGCGCCGCGCTCGTGCCCGAAGAGCTCCGACTCCAGAAGGTCCCTGGGCATCGCCGCGGTGTTGATCGCGACGAAGGGCTTGTCCGCGCGCGGGCTGTGCCGATGCAGAGCTCGTGCGACCAGTTCTTTTCCGGTTCCCGATTCCCCCGTAACGAGCACCGTCGCACTTGACTGGGAGAGCCGGCCGACGGCGCGGAACACCTCCTGCATCGACTGCGCCTGCCCAAGGATGTCCGGCGACCCCGTGAGCGATTCCTCTGACTCAAGCTCGCGAGTGCTCTCACCGAGCGCGCGCCGGATCAGCCCAACGGCCTGATCGACGTCGAACGGTTTCGGGAGATACTCGAACGCCCCGCCCTGAAAAGTCGCCACCGCGGACTCCAAGTCGGAGTAGGCAGTCATGATAATCACGGGAAGATTGGGATAGCGCCGCTTCACGTCGTGGAGAAGCTCCAGGCCCGAGGCGCCCGGCATACGGATGTCCGACACGAGGACCTGCGGAGCCCCAGCCACGTCGAGGGCCTCCAGGGCTTCGGTCGCCTGCGCGAAGGTCTTGAAGGGGATTCCCTCGCGCGCGAGGGCTTTCTCGAAAACCCAGCGGATAGAGCGGTCGTCGTCTATGACCCAGACAGGCCTCATTGTGGTCTTTCAGCGCAGCGGCAAAACTATACGAAAGCAGGTCCGTCCCGGCCGAGTATCGCACTCGACCACACCCTCATGCTGCTGCACGAAAGTCTGGGCCAGTGTCAGACCGAGCCCGGACCCGCCCTCACGGCCGGACACCAGCGGATAAAAAATCTTGTCGCGGATCTCCGCCGGCACGCCCGGTCCGTTGTCTATCACTTGCAATTCTAATGCCAGCCTGTTCACGCGCCGGATGAGTGTCGCCTGGCGGGCAACCCTAGTGCAAAACACGATCTCGCCCTGACTCTGGCGCTCTGGCGCAGCCCCCTCCCGGGCTCCCAGTATGGCTTGCGCGGCGTTGCGGGCTATGTTGAGCACGGCTTGAATGAGCAATTCGGGGTCTCCGAGCAATTCGGGCAGACCGACGTCATAGTCGCGCTCCACCTTGATGCCTTCAGGGAACTCGGCGAGGATCAGGCTGCAGACTCGCTCGCACACTTCGTGGATGTTGACCGGCACCTGTTGGGGAGAACGATGCGGCGTTAGCAGCCGGTCCATCAGGGCCTGAAGCCGGTCCGCCTCCTTGATGATCACCTGCGTGTACTCACGCAGACTCGGTCGATCGAGCTCGCGCTCGAGGAGTTGGGCCGAACCGCGCAAGCCTCCCAGAGGATTCCTGATTTCGTGGGCGAGATTGCGGATGAGTTCCCGGTTGGCCCGGTGCTGGGTCATGCGCTGCTCCTCGCGCTCGATGCGCAACTGCTGGTCGATGGGCCGCAACTCGAGCAGCAATGCGGCCTGCGGAAGCTCTACTGGCGTGGCAATGCAGTTGAGATGGACCGGGTCATGGCCCAGTGGCGCGAGGATCAGATCCTGATCGGCGAAGCCGCGCTCCTCCTCAATCGCCGAATGCAGCAGGTCAGCGAGCGCACCCGAGTCCGACAGAAGTCCTGGAAAAGGCTGGCCGAGAAAGCTTTTTCGGCCCAATGCAAACAGCACTTCCGCGGCGGGATTCACGTACTTCACGAGAAGCGCCCTGTCCAGCAGCACCACGGCAGTTGCGAGCAAATCCAAGCCCGGAAAGGCTGCCGGAGTCATGTGCAGGTGCGGCTGACGCAGTTAGGGCGGCGTCCCTTCGGATCGGTGCGCGAGCCGCCTGTCTGCGCGCCGCACTCGCAGCTGCCGCCGGCTCTGCCCGGGTGTGCATTACGTGCTGCAGCTACCTGATCCGGTTCAATTCGCCGCGAAGCTGCTCGATGTTCTTGGTGTGCTGATCCACCGCCTGGTGGTAGGGCTTCAGGCGCTCCTGAACTCGGGTGTAGTTGCGCTCCTCGCCGGTTCGAATGCCCTCCTGCTCGGCGAGTTTCTGCTTCGCATCGGAGAGCAGTTGATGCTCGTTCTCCAGCTCCGACTCCAAAATCCTGCGCCGGTTCTCGCTCCGCGCCGCCCCGGTATTCGAGGGGGCAGACGAAGGCATGGCTCGCGCCGGAGCCTGCGCCGGTACTACCGAAACTTCCTTGGCTACCAGGGTGCAATTCTTGCCGACCGTGTCGCGCTTGACGTTGGTATAGGTCGGCCGGCCGCTCGCGTCCGGGCATTTGTAGACTTCGCCTTGGGCGTAGCCCAAGGGCGCCACTAGCGAGACGAGGACCCAGCCGATCAACTGCGTGTCTAGTCTCATGATCCCCCCAGACCTCAGTTCCGGCTTTCAGTGTAGGGGAAAACAGCCCTGATTTCAAATGAAAAAAAGAGAACGCCCGACGCCAGGGCGTTCCCCCGCCGTGTAGATCTCCAGCCCTCGGGTACGGCGTCAGAGGGCCCTGCTCATGCTCCCTGGTCAGGAGCTGTAGTACATGTCGAATTCAACAGGGTGGGTCGTCATCCGGAAACGCGTGATCTCCTCGTGCTTGAGCGCGCAGTACGCATCCAGCATATCGTCCGAGAACACCCCGCCCTTGGTCAGGAACTCGCGATCCTTGTTCAGGCAGTCGAGCGCCATATCGAGTGATGAACACACCTGCTGCACCTTTCTTGCCTGCGCCGGCGGGAGGTCGTACATGTTCTTGTCGATCGGGTCACCCGGGTGAATCTTGTTCTGCACGCCGTCCAGCCCGGCCATCAACATCGCTGCAAAGGCGAGATAGGGATTAGCCGTCGGATCCGGGAAGCGCACTTCCACGCGCCGGGCGATGGGGTTGGTGACCAACGGTATGCGGCACGCGGCAGACCGGTTGCGTGAGGAATAGGCCAGATTGATCGGGGCCTCGAATCCGGGTACGAGCCGCTTGTACGAGTTGGTCCCCGGATTGGTGATGGCGTTGAGCGCCTTGGCATGCTTGATGATCCCGCCGATGTAGTAAAGGGCGAAGTCCGACAGACCCGAGTAGCCATTGCCCTGAAACAGGTTCTTGCCGTCCTTCCACACGGACTGGTGGCAATGCATGCCAGAGCCGTTGTCGCCCACAACGGGCTTGGGCATGAACGTTGCGGTCTTGCCGTAGGAATGAGCGACGTTCCAAACCGTATATTTCAGGACTTGCATCCAATCAGCACGCTTGACGAGGCTGTTGTATCGGGTGCCGATCTCGTTTTGGCCCATTGCACCGACTTCGTGGTGATGCACCTCGCATTCGACGCCTTGCTGTTCTAGCGCGAGCACCATGGCGTTGCGAATGTCCTGGAGGGTATCTATGGGCGGCACGGGAAAGTACCCCCCCTTGACGGGGGCGCGATGTCCCATGTTTCCGCCCTCGTATTCCTCGCCAGACGACCACGGTGCCTCTTCCGACTTGATCTTGCAGAAGCAGCCGGACATGTCCACGTTCCAGGTCACCGAGTCGAATACGAAGAACTCGGGTTCCGGGCCGAAGTAAGCGGTATCGCCCAGGCCGCTGGATTTCAGGTAGGCCTCGGCGCGCTTGGCGATGGTCCGCGGGTCACGATCGTAACCCTTCCCATCTGAAGGCTCGACGCAGTCGCAGGTGATGTTCAACACCGGCTCGTCCGTGAACGGGTCCATGCGCGCGCTGTCGGGATCGGGCATCAGCAGCATGTCCGAAGCCTCGATGCTCTTCCAGCCGGCAATTGACGACCCGTCGAAGAAATGCCCGCTCTCGAACTTGTCCATCGTGAAATGCTTGAGCGGGACCGACACGTGCTGCTCCTTGCCGCGGGTATCGGTGAAGCGCAGGTCGACGAACTTGACCTCTTTCTCCTTGATCATTTTCATCACGTCATTGGCAGACATTGCCATTGCAGGATCTCCTCAGAGTTGCTGTTGTTGGTTTAGATGGGGCAAACAAAGCGCGCAGACTGTAAATCAGGTTTTCCAGTCAGCAGAATCTGTGCCATTCGGGGCTAGATCGGCAGTTCATTGTGCCACAAGGGAGCTCCTGCAAAGGACTTCGAAACTCGGGGCACCAAAGCGGCGCAAAGCGGCCATTATGCGCACCATGTCGGTGCGAATCAACTCCCCGGCGTCTTGTCCGAGAGCTAAACTACGCGCTTTCTGTTTTGACGAAATCTCGCATGTCTAACGATTCCGTCAAGGACATCCTCGCCCGCGCGAAGGAACGTGCCGAAGCGCTCAAGCTTCCCTACGCGGGCGCCTTGCTACCCTCCGAAGCCTATGCGCTCGCCCGACAGGTTCCGGGAGCCACGCTGGTCGATGTTCGCACTCGGCCGGAATGGGAGTACGTAGGACATGTTCCTGAGTCGGTGCTGGTTGAGTGGATCACGTACCCAAACGGCGAGCGTAATCCAGAATTCCTCGAACAGCTGGAGGAACAGGTCGCCAAGACCGACTCGCCCGTCATGTTCCTGTGCCGGTCCGGGGTCCGATCACACCACGCAGCGGCTCTGGCGACCGTTTCTGGGTACCCCAATTCCTACAATATTCTCGAGGGTTTCGAGGGCGGCAAGGACGATCTCGGCCACCGCAGCAGCGTGGGTGGATGGCGGTTTGCCGGTCTACCGTGGGCTCAGGGTTGAAAAACCGAAATTCACTACGTCAGTCAGCGGTCCAATCGACAAGCCCGACATAAGCGGTTAGCAGCACGGCCAAGCCGAACGCAATTCGGTACCAGGCGAAAGGCGTGAAGTCGTGGCTGGCGACATAGCGGATCAGCCAGCGCACACACACGAGAGCGGAGAGGAACGCGACGACCGAGCCCACCGCGAACATCGGGAGATCGGTCGAGTCGAACAGTGCGCGATTCTTCCAAAAGTCGTATGCGCCGGCGGCGACGAGAGTCGGCACCGCGAGGAAAAACGAGAACTCCGTCGCTGCGCGGCGCGAGAGGCCGAAGAGCATTCCGCCGATGATGGTCGCTCCGGAACGCGAGGTGCCCGGGATGAGTGCGAACGCTTGCGCGACGCCGACCTTCAATGCATCGCGCCAGGTCATGTCGTCGACGTTTTCGACAATGGCCCTGCGCGTGCGCTTTTCGACCCAGAGAATGATGATCCCGCCGACGACGAAGGCGAGCGCCACCGGTATGGCGTGAAACAGGTGCGTCTTGATCAGCTTGCCGAATGCGAGTCCCAAGACCGCGGCCGGGAGGAAAGCAACGAGGAGATTCAGAGCGAATCGCTGCGCCGCGCGGTCCACTGCAAGGCCCGCGAGGACTCGCCAGAACCTCACGCGGAATTCCCAGACTATCGCGAGCATAGCTCCGGTTTGAATGACGAGCTCGAAAACCTTCGCCTTCTCCCCGTTGAAGCCGAGCAAGTCCCCCGCGAGGATCAGATGCCCCGTAGAGGACACGGGCAGAAACTCGGTCAGGCCCTCAATAACGCCGAGGATGAAAGCCTTCGCGAGCAACGCCCAGTCCACTGAGTCTCCGAAAATAAAAAGGCGGCAGAGAACTGCCGCCTCGTGATTCTATCGGAAACGTTCAGAAACCGGGCGTGTACCGACTCATTGGCAGTACCCGAGGCACTATCGGCCTATCGATTGACCTCGATTCTTCCCTTCATGTTCGGATGCAGGCCGCAGATATAAGCGGGCGTTGATGGGATGAACAGGCAAGACCGCCGGGGTATTTCCCCCGGGAACGCCCCATGTCTGCAGAGGATGGTCTTCAGGCCTTGTGATAGATCTCCGCGCCCTTGCGCACGAACTCCACGGCTTTCTGCTGCATGCCTTCCTTCAGGGCTTCGTCTTCCGACAAGCCGTGCTTCTGGGCGTACTCTCGCACATCCTGCGTGATCTTCATCGAGCAGAAGTGCGGACCGCACATGGAACAGAAGTGCGCGAGCTTCGCACCCTCCTGCGGCAGCGTTTCGTCGTGGAACGCCTTTGCCTTGTCCGGGTCGAGACCCAGGTTGAACTGGTCTTCCCAGCGGAACTCAAAGCGCGCCTTGGAAAGGGCATTGTCGCGTACCTGCGCCCCGGGATGGCCCTTGGCCAGATCGGCGGCGTGCGCGGCGATCTTGTAGGCGATGATGCCATCCTTCACGTCGTCCTTGTCGGGAAGCCCGAGGTGCTCCTTGGGCGTCACGTAGCACAGCATCGCGGTTCCATACCAGCCGATCATCGCCGCGCCGATCGCGCTCGTGATGTGATCGTAGCCGGGCGCGATGTCCGTAGTCAGCGGTCCCAGGGTATAGAACGGCGCTTCCTTGCAGTACTTCAGCTGCAGGTCCATGTTTTCCTTGATGAGCTGCATCGGCACATGTCCGGGACCCTCGATCATTACTTGGCAATCGTGATTCCATGCGATTTCCGTCAACTCACCGAGGGTCTTCAGCTCAGCGATCTGCGCCTCATCGTTGGCGTCGTAGATGGAACCCGGCCGCAGACCGTCACCCAAGGAAAAGCTCACGTCGTAGGTGGCCATGATTTCGCAGATCTCCTCGAAGTGCGTGTAGAGAAAGCTCTCCTGATGGTGCGCAAGGCACCACTTCGCCATGATCGAACCGCCGCGAGAGACAATTCCCGTCATGCGCTTCGCCGTCAGAGGGATGAAGGGCAGCCGCACGCCAGCGTGAATCGTGAAATAGTCAACACCCTGCTCGGCTTGCTCTATGAGAGTGTCTCGAAAAATAGCCCAGGTAAGGTCTTCGGCTTTGCCGCTTACCTTCTCGAGCGCCTGATAGATGGGCACGGTACCGATCGGAACCGGGGAGTTGCGGATGATCCACTCGCGAGTCTCGTGAATGTGCTTGCCGGTAGAGAGATCCATTACCGTATCCCCGCCCCAGCGGATCGCCCAGGTCATCTTCTCGACTTCCTCCGCGATCCCCGAGCTCACTGCAGAATTGCCGATGTTCGCGTTGATCTTCACCAGGAAATTCCTGCCGATGATCATCGGCTCCGTTTCCGGGTGATTGATATTCGCTGGAATGATCGCCCGGCCTCGCGCCACTTCATCCCGGACCATTTCCGGCGTAACGATCCTCGGTATCGAGGCGCCGAAATCCTGCCCCGCGTGCTGGCGCGAATGCATTTCGGAGAGACCTTCTCGGCGCTGATTCTCCCGAATCGCCACGAATTCCATCTCCGGCGTGACGATTCCCTTCCTCGCATAGTGCATTTGGGTGACGCGGCGACCCCGGAGAGCCCGCCTGGGGCGACGTTTCAAGTCGAAGCGCATGCTTGCCAACCCCGGGTCGGCGAGGCGTTCGCGTCCGAATTTTGAAGTCGGTCCCGGTAACTCCTGCGTGTCGCCGCGCTCCTCGATCCACGCCGTGCGCGCGGTGCGCAACCCAGCCCGTATGTCGATGATCGCCTGCGGATCGGTATAAGGTCCGGAAGTGTCGTAAACGAAAATGGAGGCGTTCCTCTGCGTGCCGAACGAGGCGGGTGTCTCCGATTGTGCGATCTCGCGCATCGGAACGCGGATGTCGGGGCGCGAACCCTGCGCGTAGATCTTGCGTGAATTCGGGAGCGGTTTGACCGCCGCCTGATCCACCTGGGCGGTCTGTGCGAGAAACTTGGGATTGGCGTTCATGGCGCTCCTCTGGTTTGTTTCGCGGGGAGCGTAGAACGAGCCTCTCAACGCTTCCCTGCGGCGGCATTATCCGCTTCAGGTTCGAAGGGTTTAGTCTCACCCGTCCGGGGCGGTTTGCCCTCGAACAGGACCCCTACGTTGCTCGAAAGAAGTTACTCCACCCCGTGAACCTTGGCAAGCATATCAACGGCGCGCCGGTACCGAGAAGATGATACGAGTAACATTGCGTTCGCCTTCGCGGCTGTAGCTTGCGTCTTTGGCGAGCGAGCGAATCAATTTCAGGCCGAGACCTCCTACGGGCTGCTGCGTGACCAGGACTGCCGTATCGGTCGGGCGGAAGTCGCCGAAAGGATTGTGCGATGGAGCTGCGTCCTCATAGTGCAGGGTGAGTCCCGACTCGCCGAGAGCGAGTGCTACCCACACCGGGGATTCGCTCTCACCTCGGTACCCGTGAAGGACGGTATTCGTGAATAGTTCCTCGACGATAAGGAGGAGCCTCAGGCATCCTTCACGATCGATTCCGGCCGTGGCGCATGCGCCTTCGACAAGGGCCCGGATCTCGGGCATGGAGTCCATCTTGGCCGGGAACCGAGCGAACGGGGCATTAGCCATGTACGGGATCTGCCGGGGGAAGGCCGGTTCGGCTATTATAAGAACAAAGCGCCCTGAAGGGCGCCGGCCTCTTCCAGAATGTGGTGCGGGCGGCCGAAAGAATGGAGGGCACGATGCTGTCAACTCGTAAGTTCCAAGTTCGTCGATTGCTGCTCGCTTACGCGTGTGCCATTGCACCCGTTTCCGTCTGGGCGACAGACATCGCCCAGTTCAAAGTCGCCAAAGGCGCAGTGCACCTCGAACGTAGCGGTCAACGCTTGCCGGCGCGGGTGGGAACGCCCTTGCAGGCAACCGATACCGTAATCACCGGAGCCGACGGTTCGGCGGGTATTGCCTTCATCGACAATTCGCTCCTGTCGGTCGGACCGAACAGCGTGCTTGCCATCGAGCGCTACACGTTCAACTCGACTACACACGAGGGGACCTTTGAGTCCTCGCTGCGCAAGGGAACCCTTGCGGTCGTATCGGGTAAGATCGCCAAGCAGTCACCCGAAGCGATGCGGGTAAAGATACCGTCTTCCATTCTCGGAGTACGGGGGACTGAATTCCTGGTTCGCGCCGGCGACTGATGTCGATCGCTTGATGCGCCGCGGCGGTCTTGCTGTAATCGGGGCACTGGTCCTGGGTGGTTGCGCCACTGCCCCAAGCCAGGACCTAGTTGTACTGCTGCCGGATAAAGACGGCAAGGTCGGAACGCTCGTCGTTCAAAACCCAAAGGGCAGCGCCGTACTCAACTCCGCGTACGCCACCGCCCGGACCGCGCCTGACGGGAGCGTGGCACGCAGCACGGCAAGCCAAAGCGAGATCAAGGAGGTGTTCGGCGGCGCCATCTCCGCGCAGCCGCCGCGCCCAATTTCGTTCACGCTCTACTTCGAGAGCGGCAGCGACGAATTCACCGCGCAGTCGAAGCAGGAGATCAAGCGCATACTTGCGGAGATGGCGCGCCGGGAAGCTCCCGATATCACCGTGATCGGCCACACCGATCTCGTGGGATCGGACCCTTCCAACGACGCGCTTTCTTTGCAGCGCGCGGGCCGCGTGAAATCAATGCTCGTAGGAATGGGAGTGCCCGCGGAGCGTATCCTCATCGCCGGGCGCGGCAGGCGCGAGCCTTTGATCCCCACCGCGGACGGCGTTATCGAGCCGCGCAATCGGCGCGTCGAAATCAGCATTCGCTAAGCAGCGGGCCCGTTCCAGCGCATCGCCAATAGCGTCATGTCGTCGGCTGCTTCGGAGCCCGCGACGAATTTCGCCACATCGGCGCGGATCGCGCCGATGAAAGTCGCTGGACTGTCCGCATGGCGCGAGCGCCGGTGGCTTGGAGCAGGCGCCTCGCGCCGTAGAGCTCTCCCTCAGGGTTCATCGCCTCGGTCACGCCGTCGGAAATGACCAGGAGAATCTCCTCGCGTGTCATGGGGTGCTCGGCGGCAGTGTAGGAAAAACCCTCGAGCACGCAAAGCGGCGGTCCTCCGCCTGCATCAAGCCGCGTGATTTCGCCATTGGAAGCGAGAACAAAAGCGGGCTCGTGTCCTGCGTTGCAGTACTCCAGACGACCGCTGCGCGTGTCCAGGACGCCGGCAAAGACCGTTACGAACAAGGATTCGGGGTTCTCCCGTGCGATTTCCGCGTTAGCCTCACGCAGGAATTGATCGATCTTCTGGCCTCGCCGGAGCGCCGTGCTCTTGCAGAGGGCCTTGCTCACTGCCATGAAAATGCTCGCGGGCAAACCCTTCCCGGAGACATCGCCGACGAGAAAGAAAAGCCGATCGGGATCGAGCATGAAGAAATCGTAGAGGTCTCCTCCCACTTCGCGCGCAGGTTCCATCGAAGCGGAGATCTCGAAGCGCCGCTCCGCCGGGAACGCTTTCTCCGGCCGCGGGAGGATGCCGATCTGAATGCGACGAGCCGCATCGAGTTCGCCGGCGAGACGCGCCGCCGCTTCGCGCTCGCGGTACAGGCGCTCGCGAAGTACTTCGCGTTGCGCGTTGGATTCAGCCAGGGTGTGGGCGAGCATGGCGGCGAAAAGGAATGCTATTGCGGCGCCGGGAACCGAGGCGTCAAAGAGGAGCCCCAGAAGCATGTACGCCGCAAATCCGGCCGCGCCCAGGACCGCGAGCAGCAAGACAAGCAGAACCACCGAAAGTCCTGGGGACAGCCGACGCACGACGCCGATGACGATCGCACCTGCGACAAACAGCACGAACCCCTCGACCCAGTGCGCCCAATGCGGGCGCATTAGCATGCCGCCCTCAAAAACATTTTCCAGCACCTGCGCGTGAATCTCGATTCCGGGCATGCGCTCGCCGAGCGCCGTCGTCGGGTAATCGATGAGGCCGAGCCCGGTAACCCCCACGAGCACGAGCTTACGCTCGAGTCGATCGGTGTCGACTTCGCCGCTCAGCACGTCGGCAGCGGAGATGAAGCGACCCGAATCATGAGGTGTGTAATGAACCCACAAGCGCCCATCCGTTTGCGTAGGCACTATCACGTCACCGATTCCTACGGCTTCGACGCCGGCTGAGCTTCCATGGACGAAGAAGAGCGGCTCACCGCTCGCCACGCGAAGGGTCTCCAGGCTCAAGGGCAGCACCGGAGTCGATCCAACGCGGGCCACCATGGGCATGCGCCGCACAATCCCCCCTTCGGTGTCCGCACTGAGTAGCCCGCGCCCTCGGGCAGCCGCGTCGATCTCGGGCAGGCTCCGAAGCGCGGCGGGGTAGTGACGCAAAGACCCTCGTACATCGTTTCCCCTCTGCAACGAGGGGGTCAATGTTGCAGAAACCTCTGGGCCAACCTCCAAGCCTGCAATCCCCAGAGCGACGGGCGCGGCCCCGATCGCGCGGGCAAGGATCGCATCGTGGCGCGGCTGTTTCTTCAGACGCGCCGCCAGCTGCGGATCGGCTGCTGCCAAAGACGCCGCTAACCACTCGGGAGAAAGGCGGTCGGCTTCGGAAAAGAGGATATCCACGCCGATCGCTGCGGGGCGAGCCTCGCGGAGCTTGTCGATCAACCGGGCAATCTGGGTACGCGGCCACGGCCACTGCCCCAGTCGTTCCAGACTCGAATCGTCGATTGCCACGATCACAGCGGGAGCGGAGCGTCTTTCGCGAGGCGAGAATTGCTGGTAACCGTCTATCCAAGCAAGACGCAGCGCTCCGATCACCGGCATGTCCTGCCAGAAAACGGGCACAAGCAGCAGGGCGAGCAGGAGAAGACCCGGTCCACCCCGCAGGCGTTTGTTCCTCAGAGCTCGATCTCCAGGCCGTCGTAAGCCGCCGTAACGCGCAACGGCTCACCCGTTCGCGAAATCTCTTCATAGCGCAGCGTTTCGCGCCAGATCTCGCCAATGCGCTCGTCGTTGTTGGCCGGTTCGTGGTGGAAGAGGACTAAGTGCTTCACATTGGCGAGCTGACATAGCTCGACGCCAACCACATTGCTCGAGTGGCCCCAGTCCTCCTTCACCGACACTGCTTCGGCGAGCGAGTACATTGCGTCGAAAATGACGAGGTCGGCATCGGCAAAGAAAGTTGCTGCGGCTTCGACCACGTTGGGGTCGTCGAGCCTGTGCTCTGAATCGGTTGAGTAGACGATGATTCGCCCATCCCGGACAAACCGAAACCCGTACGAGTCGCCGGAGTGACTTTGCAGCTTCGCAGTCACGCTCCATCCTGCGACGTCGTAGCTTCGGCCCGGCTGGAGCGTCACAAATTCAATCGAGGCGCCTAGATGATCGAACGGCACCGGGAAACTCGGCGGGTCCTGCTGGCGCCGAAGGGCTTCTTCGAGGTTGCTGTGACAACCGTAGATCCGAATCCTGTTTCCCGGAATGTAGGCGGGAGCAAAAAAGGGAAAGCCCATGATGTGGTCCCAGTGAACATGGGACTGGAACACATGATAGGTGTTCGGCTTCGATGGGCCGTCGCGCGCGATGACATGGTTTCCGAAAGCGCGTACGCCGCTGCCGAGGTCGCACAGCACATATTCGGCGTCACTGGCGTCCAGTTGAACGCATGCGGAATTGCCGCCGAAGGTGTGCGACACCGCGAAATCGAGTTCGCTATCAACCCATGCCCGGGCCTTTTCCTGTGTGTCGAGGCTCTTGCCCGAAGCCAATACGATAGCCCGCGCGAGTTTGTCTCTTACCGTCGCGGAGTCGAGGGAAACGGGGATCGAGCCTCGCGTTCCCCAGAACGTGACCCACAGGGCCATGGGTCAGGTGCCGCGGGCGGAATCATAGACCGCCAGACCGGCCGGCGACACCCTGGACAATGCCTCGCGGACGGACGCGAAACACTGGAATACGAGATTGAACCGGCTAATCTCGAAAATCTCGCGCACTACGGGCTGAAGCGCCGCAACCACGATCGTGCCTCCCTGCTCGCGGCTTTGCCGGGCGGCGAGCATCAAGACACGAAGCCCGACGCTGCTGATGTAGTCCACTTTGGAGAGATCCAGGACCAGGTGATCCCCTTCTGCGCGGCAGTTTCCCACATACGAGTCAAGCGATGCCTTGAGCCCATCGGTGGTGCTGTTGTCGACCCGCCCGGCGAGGTGGAGTACCAGCGCATCGCCGTAGCGTTCTTGGGTTAGATGCATGGAAGAGATCCGGCTCCCCGACGATTGAACGCGCTCGTAGCGCCATCGATGAGCCGCGTTGGTCGTTTTCGAGGGTATTTTGATTGTGACCGCCCGGAAACGCAACAGTGTTAGAATTTCGGCGTTTTCTCCGAGCTTTCCTCGCCATGAACATCGAGCAGGCCCGCTTCAACATGGTCGAGCAGCAAATCCGCCCTTGGGAAGTGCTCGATCAGGATGTGCTCGACCTCTTGTACGTCGTGCGCCGCGAGGAATTCGTTCCTGAGGCGTACCGGGCTCTCGCTTTCGCAGATCTGGAAATTCCTCTCTACGAAAACGCACCCGAGGGCGAGCGCATGATGCTGCCCAAACTCGAAGCACGCATACTGCAGGCACTCGCCGTGAACAAGAGCGAGCGAGTCCTCGAGGTGGGGACTGGCAGCGGCTATCTTACGGCGCTTCTCGCAGCCCGCGCACATCATGTGTCCTCTGTCGAGATCAATCCCAGACTCAAGGCGTTTGCTGAGTCGAATCTGCGCCGCGCCGGCGTCGAGAACATTACGACGGATCTCGGCGACGCATCACAAGGATGGCCCAAGTACGCGCCCTACGACGTCATCGTCCTGACGGGCTCTACGCCCGTGCTCCCGGAGGGACTGCCTGCCCAGCTGAAGGCCGGAGGACGTCTGTTCGCCGTCGTCGGAGACCCCCCAGCCATGGAAGCGCAGCTGATTACCCGCGTCAGCGAGGGCGATTGCCGCGCCACCGGGCTGTTCGAGACTTGTCTCGCACCACTCAGGAACGCACCGCGTCCGACTCGGTTCGAGTTCTAGCCCAACGTCTCTCAGACCGGCGGCCATGCAACGGGGTTTTCTCGAATTTCTTCTGATCGCCGGTTTGGCCGCGTCGTCTGCGCACGCAGCCGACCTGCTCCAAGTCTATCGGGACGCTCTCGCGAACGACGCAGCCTACGCTTCTGCGCGGGCAACGCGCGATGCGGGACTGGAGAGTCTGCCGCAGGGGCTGGCGCAGATCCTGCCCAGCATCAGTGCGACTGCGTTCACGCAGTACAACGTTGTCAATATCGATGTCCGCGGTCCCCAGCCAGACGAGCGGCGAGAAGGCAATTCCAACGGGTACACAGTGACGCTCACGCAGCCTTTGTTCAATTGGCAGAACTTCCAGGTCTACAAGGAAGCAGGCTTCAAGGCAGCACAGGCCGAGGCGGTGTTTGGGCAGGCCGCCCAGGATCTCATCGTGCGCGCCGCGCAGGCCTATTTCGACGTGCTTGCCTCGCAGGACAGCCTCGCTTTCATCCAGGCGCAGAAGGTTGCCATTTCGGAGCAGCTCGCGCAGGCCAAACGCAATTTCGAGGTTGGCACCGCCACGATCACCGACACCCACGAAGCCCAGGCACGCTTCGACCTGGCGACGTCTCAGGAAATAGCGTCCCAGAGCGATCTGGAGATCAAGAAGCGCGGCTTGCAGCAGATCATCGGGAAATACCCCGAGAGGCTCGAACCGCTGAAGCCAGGCATCGAACTGAACCCCCCCAGCCCCGACGCGATGGAAGAATGGGCGAACGTCGCGGCAAGCCAAGGCTACTCGGTTCGTGGTCAGGAAGCGGCGCTGGAAATCGCGTTGCGGGAAATCGAGCGTACCCGGAGCGGGCACCTACCCACTTTGAACCTCGTGGGCAGCTCGGGATCGACTTTGGCGAGCATCAGCGCAACCGGCGTCAGCAACGTCGGGACGGATTCGATCACCCGCATCATCGGTCTACAGCTTGCGTTGCCCCTGTATTCGGGTGGCAACGTCAGCTCACTGGTCCGACAGGCGGTGGCGAATCGGGAGAAAGCCCAGCAAGATCTGGAGAACTCGCGGCGCGTAGCGGCGCTCGCCGCGCGGCAGGCTTACCTCGGTGTCACCAACGGCCGTGCCCAAGTCAGGGCGCTGGAAGCGGCACTCGTATCGACGCGCAGCGCACTCGACTCCAACAAACTGGGTTACGAGGTCGGGGTGCGCATCAATATCGACGTCCTGAACGCCCAGCAGCAGGTATTCAGCACCCTGCGCGATCTCTCGCGGTCGCGCTACGACACGATCCTGAACGGCTTGAGGCTCAAGGCCGCCGCGGGGACTCTCGGGGAAGCGGACGTCGAGGAAGTCAACCGCCTGCTGGGCCCGAACTGAAGCACGACGCGGTCACCCGAGCAGGCGTTTGCAGATCGCGACTGTTCGCTCGACGGCGCCTCGATGCGCCGCACAAAAAGCGACCCCAGCCCTCCCCATGCGCTCGCGTCGCTCGCGGTCCTGCAGGATCGATCTCGCCAGCCGCATCGCCTCACCTGCGTCTTTGACCCGGAGGGCCGCGCAGGCGGCGATTGCGCTTTCGGCGGCCTGGGCGAAGTTGTAGGTGTGGGGTCCCACCAGCACGGGCACGCCTGCCGCGCACGCCTCGATAAGATTCTGCCCGCCATAGGCGAGCAAGCTGCCGCAGACCAGGGCTACATCGGAAGCACGATAGTAGGCCGCCATCTCGCCCATGCTGTCACCGAGAAGGATGGTGCAACCGCCTTCGAGCGGAGCATTCGCACTACGACGAGCGAATTTCAGCCCCCGGTTGGAAAGCAGTCGCGCCACCGTGTCGAAGCGCTGCGGGTGCCGCGGAACAATGACCAGGATCGTCTCGCCCAGAGGGTTTTCCTCCAAGGCGTCCAGCAGGAGCTCCTCCTCGCCTTCCCGAGTGCTCGCTGCAAGCAGCACCGGGCGGTCACCGAACCAACTTCGAAACCGCGATGCAAACGCTTCGCTGCCTGCGTCCGGCGCGGCGTCAAACTTGAGATTGCCAGTCACCTCGACCCTGCGTGCCCCTAGGGCGAGCAGGCGCTCGGCGTCGTCGCCGGTTTGTGCGGCAACTGCGCTGATGCGCTGCAGAGCGGCTTGCACCAGCGGCGCGACGGCGGCATAGCCGCGCGCCGAGCGCGCCGACATGCGTGCGTTGGCGAGGACGAGCGGCACGCCTGCGCGTTCGCACTCGCGCACGAGGTTGAACCAGATCTCGGTTTCCATCAGTATGCCGAGGCGCGGTCGGAAATGATGCACGAAGCGCCGCACCGCAGAGGGATAGTCATAGGCCAGCCACGCCACGCGAACCGAGCCGCCCAGCAACTGCTGCGCGGCTTCCCGGCCGGTCGCAGTCATCTGCGTCAGAAGCAGTTCACACTCCGGGTGGAGAGATTGCAGCGCGCGCAGCAGGGGCTCCGCGGCCCGCGTCTCCCCCAACGACACCGCGTGCAGCCAGATAACCGGCTTCCCTGGGCGCATGCCATAGAACCCGAATCGCTCGCCGACGTTTTGCCGATACGTCGGCTCGGCGCGCCCGCGCCACCACAGCCGTACGAGCACCCAAGGAAACGCGACCCAAAGGAGAATCCGGTAGCCGATCTCCCACATCAGAGCGCCGTGGACACCCCAGGTGAACGGAAGTGGAAAGCAGTTAGAATGCCGCGCATAAGCCGCTGATTATACGGGTTTGCCTACCCCCTTCCTTCTTCCATGCCCTTTTCCGTAACCCTCATCACGCGAGACGCGGCAGGGCAACTTGCGGATTGCCTCGCGAGTGTCGCGTTCGCCGACGAAATCGTCGTCGTGGATTCGGGCTCGACCGATGACACGGTCGAGCTCGCCCGCAGTCACGGTGCGCGCGTCCTCCAGCACGACTGGCTCGGGTTCGGCCCGCAAAAGCAGTTCGCCGTCGAAGCCGCGAGCCACGATTGGGTGCTATGCGTGGATGCCGACGAGCGCGTGAGTCCCGAACTTCGCCAGCAAATCGTTTCAGAGCTCAAGGCGCCGCGCGGCTTTGTCTACGCGATACCCCGCCGCAACCGTTTTCTGGGGCGCTGGCTGAGGCACGGTGAGGGTTATCCCGACTGGAGCGTGCGCTTGTTCCACCGCGCGCACGCGCGCTGGGGGAGTGAACCTGTGCACGAGAAGGTCGTTTCCCGATCCCCGGTGCTGAAGCTCTCGGGAGATCTCCTCCACGACTCGGCGGAAACGCTCGAAAAATACCTCGACAAGCAGAATCGCTATACCAGCATCCAGGCCGAAGCCATGCATGCCGCGGGCCGTCGCGCGAATGTCATGCAAATGGCGATCTCGCCATTTTTGCGGTTCCTCAAGTACTACGTATTGCGGCTCGGCTTTCTCGACGGCGTCCCGGGTCTGGTGCACATCGCTATAGGCTGCATGAATAGTTTCAACAAATATGCGAAGCTGAAGGCCTTGGAGCGGACCGCGCAATGAGCGCTTCCCCGGACCGCTGGACCCGGCAATGACCATCCTCGTGACAGGCGGCGCTGGCTTCATCGGCTCCAATTTCGTCCTGCAGTGGTTCGCGCAAAGCAGTGAGCCTCTCGTGAACCTCGACAAGCTCACCTATGCGGGAAATCCTGCAAATCTGAAGAGCCTAAAGGACAATCCCGGCCACATCTTCGTTCACGATGACATCTGCAACAGGGACTTGGTGCGCAAGCTTTTCGAGCAACACGGGCCGCGAGCCATCGTGCACTTCGCCGCCGAAAGCCATGTCGATCGTTCGATCCACGCGCCTGCCGAGTTCGTTCAGACCAATGTCTTCGGCACCTTCGTCCTACTCGAGGAAGCCCGCTCTTTCTGGGAGAAGCAGCCGCCAACGGCACGCGATGCGTTCCGCTTCCTGCACGTCTCCACCGACGAAGTATTCGGTTCGCTCGGACCGGCCGATCCGCCTTTCAGCGAAACCACACCCTACGCCCCGAACAGCCCGTACGCGGCGTCCAAGGCCGCGTCAGACCATTTGGTTCGCGCCTATCACCGCACCTACGGCCTGCCCACGTTGGTGACAAACTGCAGCAACAACTACGGGCCCTACCAGTTTCCCGAAAAACTGATCCCCCTCATGATCCTCAATGCGCTGATGGGCAAGCCTCTGCCTGTATACGGCGACGGCAAGAACGTGCGTGATTGGGTGTACGTGCAGGATCACTGCGCCGCGATCGGCGAAGTGCTCGCGCGCGGACGCGCGGGTGAAACCTACAACGTCGGTGGAAACGCCGAAAAGACCAATCTGGAGGTCGTAAGCGCCGTGTGTACGCTCCTCGACGAAGCCCAGCCACACCGCAAGCATGGGGCCCTCATTACGTTCGTCAAGGACCGTCCCGGCCATGATCGGCGCTATTCGATGGACTCGGGCAAGATGTCGCGGGAGCTCGGATGGAAGCCGGCTGAAAGCTTCGAATCGGGGCTTCGCAAGACGGTCGCCTGGTACCTGGACAATCCGGACTGGGTGGCTCACGTAACCAGCGGCGCCTACCGCCACTGGATCGAGAAGAACTACGCGGGCAGGGGCACGGCATGAAAGGCATCATCCTCGCCGGCGGCTCGGGCACCCGGCTCTACCCGGTGACGCAGGTCGTGTCCAAGCAGCTCCTTCCCGTGTATGACAAGCCGATGATCTACTATCCCTTGAGCACGCTGATGCTCGCCGGAATACGCGACATCCTGGTGATCTCGACGCCCCAAGACACACCACGCTTCGAAGATCTCCTCGGCGACGGCAGGAAGTGGGGCATGAATCTCAGCTATAAGACACAACCCCAGCCCGGGGGAATCGCGCAAGCGTTCATCATCGGCGAAGAGTTCATCGGCGGAGGATCCTGCGCGCTGATCCTCGGCGACAATATTTTTTACGGGCACGACCTGCAGCCTGCATTTGCGCAGGCAGCCAGGCAATCATCCGGCGCGACGGTATTCGCTTACCGGGTACAGGACCCGCAGCGCTATGGGGTGGTCGAGTTCGATGCAAGAGGCCGGGCGCTCAGTATCGAGGAAAAGCCGGCGAAGCCCAGGTCGCACTATGCGGTGACGGGTCTCTATTTCTACGACAACCAGGTCGTGCGTATCGCAAAGTCGCTCAAACCCTCGGCGCGCGGGGAGTTGGAGATCACCGACGTCAATCAACGTTACCTCAATGAGGGCATGCTCCACGTGGAAACGCTGGGGCGGGGGCACGCCTGGCTCGACACCGGCACCTATGAATCGCTGCTCGAAGCCAGTCATTTCATCGAGACCCTGGAGCGGCGGCAGGGTCTCAAGATCGGCTGCCCCGAGGAGATCGCCTGGCACAAGAAATGGATCGACGACGCGCAGCTCGAGGCCCTGGCGGCGCCACTCAGAAATAGCGGCTACGGAAACTACCTGCTTTCGCTGCTGCGGGATGGCCCCCCCCGCAACGCATGAAAGTCATTCCGACCCGCCTTGCGGAAGTGCTGCTCATCGAGCCCCGGGTGTTCGGTGATGAGCGTGGGTTTTTTTTCGAAAGCTGGAACGAACGCGAGTTCGAGCGCGCGGGAATCCACGCGCGCTTCGTGCAGGACAATCATTCGCGCTCGGTGAGGGGCGTGCTGCGCGGGTTGCATTATCAGCTGCGCCAGCCGCAGGGTAAGCTCGTGCGGGTCATCTCCGGCGAGATCTTCGACGTCGCCGTAGATATCCGCCGCAGCTCCCCCGCCTTCGGCAAATGGGAAGGCTTTCGCCTGGTCGCGGAATCACACCGCATGCTCTGGATCCCCGTCGGTTTCGCGCATGGCTTTTCCGTGCTCAGCGACTTCGCTGAAGTGCTTTACAAAACCACGGATTTCTACGCACCCGAGCACGAGCGCTGCCTCCTGTGGAACGACCCGGAGATCGGCATCGCCTGGCCCCTTCAGGGCGCACCGGTGCTGTCGGCCAAGGACGCCGCGGGCGTTCGGCTGCGCGATGCGCAAGTGTTTCCGTGAGAATCCTGCTGACTGGAAGGACCGGGCAGGTCGGCTGGGAGCTTGAACGGCGCTTCTCTCCTCTCGGGCAGCTGTCCGCCTTCGACCGGGCCTCGCTCGATCTGGCGAACCCGGATCGGATCGTCGAGCGAGTGCGCGAGGTGAAGCCCGATCTCATCGTCAACGCGGCGGCGTACACGGCGGTGGACCGCGCCGAGTCAGAACCCCGGCTGGCCACGCAGGTCAATGGCACGGCGCCCGGAATTCTCGCCGAAGAGGCGAAACGACTTGGAGCCGCGCTGATCCACTTCTCCACCGACTATGTCTTTGACGGCACCAAATCCACGCCCTACGTCGAAACCGACTCACCCAATCCGATCAACGCCTACGGGAAGAGCAAGCTCGAAGGTGAGCGCTCGATCCAGGCGAGCGGCTGCCGGCACCTGATCCTGCGTACGAGCTGGGTGTACGGGATGCGGGGCACAAACTTCCTCCTTACCATTCTGCGCGTCGCGCGAGAGCGCCCTGACCTGCGGGTCGTGGACGACCAGATCGGCGCGCCGACCTGGTGTCGTGATGTCGCTACCGCGACCGCGCAACTGGCCACCGAGGCTGCAACAGGGAAGGCGGAAGGCCTCTATCACCTCACCGCGACGGGAGCAACGAGCTGGTGCGGCTTCGCGCGCGAAATCCTCAGGGCTTGCCGGATCGAAACACCGGTCAGAGCCGTTTCCACCGCCGAATACCCAACCCCCGCCAGGAGACCGGCAAACTCCCTGCTGTCCTGCGCCGCGATTTCGGCGAGCTGGAACCTTCGGTTGCCGGAATGGCAGGACTCTTTGTTGGACTGCCTGCGCGACGCGGATGCGGCCGCAACACGACCATGATCGCAGATTGCGGTCACCACCGAGACACCGTCCAACGGACTCGGACTCACGATTCAGTAGAAGTAGAATGACGGCTGACGACGTGCCTCCAGCGCTGGAAACCCGTCTTGGACCTGAACGAACGCGTACGCAACTACTGGGAACAGGAACCCTGCGGAACCGGGGAATCGATTGCGGGAGATCTTGAACCCGGGTCCCTTCAGTGGTTCGAACGCATCGAGGAGCACCGCTACGCCGTCGAGCCGTTCATCCACCAGGTCGCTCAATTCACTCGGCACCGCGGCAAGACCGTCCTCGAAGTCGGAGTCGGAGCAGGCACAGATCACCTGCAATGGGCACGCGCGGGATGCAGGTGCTTTGGCACGGATCTGACGGACGCCGCCGTTGAGACAACGCGTAAGCGGCTTTCCTGTTACGGCCTGGAATCCCGGCTGCAACGCCTCGATGCCGAGCGTCTCCCCTACCCTGATTCGAGCTTCGACATCGTCTACTCCTGGGGCGTCATCCACCACTCTGAAAAGCCCGAGCAGATCGCGGCCGAGATCCACCGGGTGTTGAGGCCGGGGGGCATGTTCATCGGCATGGTGTATGGCCGCCACTCACTGCTCGTCCTGAAACTCTGGATTCGTCAGGCGCTCCTCAGGGGGCGTCCCTGGCGTAGCCCGGCGGACGTTATCTGGAATCACGTCGAAAGCCCCGGCACCAAGGCCTATACCGCTCGCGAGGTCCGCCGATTGCTCGGCGGCTTTTCCTCGGTAGCGCTGAAGCGCTTCCTCACGACCTACGACATGGCGGCGTTCCCCTCGTGGGCGCAGCACCTTTTTCCCGACGACTGGGGCTGGTTCATCACATTCCGGGCGGTGCGCTAGATGTGCGGGGTGGTG
This sequence comes from uncultured beta proteobacterium, assembly GCA_963699535.1. Taxonomy (GTDB): domain Bacteria; phylum Pseudomonadota; class Gammaproteobacteria; order Burkholderiales; family SG8-39; genus VBDM01. Next base: position 85,615 of record CAVOUJ010000023.1, read on the forward strand.
GGGGCGCTGGCCTTCGCGAACTCCGGTTTCCGCATCACTGCCCCCTACATCGAACGCATGCGTGACACGATGGCTCACCGGGGCCCCGACGGCGCCGGGGTGTGGATCGCGCCGGATTCGCGAATCGGCCTGGGACATCGCAGGCTGTCGATCCTCGACCTATCCGAAGCCGCCGCACAGCCGATGGCGAATGCGGACGGAACGCTTCTGGTGAGCTTCAACGGTGAGATCTACAATCACGCGGCGATCCGCAAGGAGCTCGAGCAGACCGGCAAGTACAGCTGGAAGACTGATCATTCCGACACCGAGGTCATCCTGCATGCCTTCGCGGAATGGGGGATCGAGAGCATCGAGCGCTTCCGCGGCATGTTCGCGTTCGCACTGTGGGACGCGCGGCGGCGCGAGCTGTGGCTGGTCCGGGACCGGATCGGAGTGAAGCCCCTCTACTACAGCGTGCACCACGGACGCATTGTCTTCGCTTCCGAGATCAAGGCGCTGCTCGAGGACCCGGATCAGGTCCGCGCCGTGCATCTCGAAGCCTTCTACCACTATCTCTCGTTCCTGACGACGCCGGCTCCGCAGACGCTTTTCGACGGGATTCGCAAGCTCCCGCCCGGCACCTGGTTGCGGGTGAAAGACAACGGCTCCGTCGAAGAACACCGCTACTGGGACGTGTGGGATCGCGTCGAGCCGCTCGATTCAGCGAGCGAAGGTGAAATCCTCGAGAGACTCATGGCGAGCCTGCGCGAGTCGGTGAGACTGCGCAAGGTGAGCGACGTGCCGGTGGGCGTGTTTCTCTCCGGCGGCATCGATTCCAGCACCAACACGGCGCTCTTCTCCGAGGGCGAGGCCGGTCCGGTGCGGACTTTCTCCATCGGCTACAAGGGAGACCACGCGAGCTACCGCAACGAGCTGGACTACGCCCGGAAGATGGCCGCCCGCGTCGGCGCCGAGCACCACGAACAATTGCTGGACGCCGATGAGCTGATCGATTTCCTGCCCACGATGGCGCGCCTCCAGGACGAGCCGATCGCCGACCCGGTCTGCTTTCCGGTCTATCGCGTGTCCAAGCTCGCGCGCGAAAATGGGGTCATCGTCTGCCAGGTCGGAGAGGGCGCCGACGAGCTTTTTTGCGGCTATCCGTTGTGGAAGACTACCCTGGCTCTCCAGCGCTGGAGTGACGTGCCGATGCCGGCGGCGCTGAAGCGGATCGGGCTGGCAGGCTTGCGGCTTGCGGGGCGGGATCGGTCCCCGCGCTACGAGTGGCTGCGGCGCAGCGCGAGCGGAGAGCCCGTCTTCTGGAGCGGCGCCGAGGCGTTTACGGAAGCCCACAAACGGCGTCTGATCGCGCCGGATTTCCTGACAAAGATCGAAGCGCGATCCTCGTGGGAGGTCATTGCACCCGTGCGCAAGCGCTTCGACGAAGCCGCGTGGGATCGCTCTTCCCTCAACTGGATGACCTACGCCGATCTGCAACTGCGCTTGCCCGAGCTGCTTCTCATGCGAGTGGACAAGATGAGCATGGGCGTGAGCCTGGAAGCGCGGGTGCCCTTTCTGGATCACAAGTTCGTCGAGCTTGCGATGAGCATTCCGACTCGCATCAAGACCGGGGATGGCGGACTGAAGTACCTGCTCAAAAAGGCGGTGCGCGGTCTCATTCCAAGCGAGCTTATCGATAGGCCGAAGCAGGGCTTCGGCGTTCCGATCCGTGAATGGTTTCTCGGCCGCCTCGGCGAGCGCGCCCGGGCGGAACTCGACCGCTTTTGCCGTGAGACCGGGTATTTCGACCGCCGCGAAGTCTTTCGACTCCTAGACGCCGGATCCGGCCCGCAGGTCTGGTATCTGCTGAATTTCGCGTTATGGTGGCGCGCCTATGTCGCCCGATGACGATGCCCATGGCATGGTCAAGCGCCTTGCCGTAGGGCGGTGGAATACCCGCGTGGCGGACCGGCTTCCCCCGCGGTGCGTGAGCGACAGGATACCTGTCCTGAAAAAAAACGCGCGGCGCCTTGTTTCCCCCTGCTCGGGCGGGTTCATCGCGCGATGGCGCCGGCCGCCGCACGGGCGCCGCTGGGGCACGGGCGCGACGAGCCACGCTGCCCAATGAGGCATTTTGTTCAGGTCTTGTCGTTTGATGTCCTTGCGAAGCTAGCGCTGGGGGCGGTCACGATCGCGCTCATCCGCTTCATGCCGGTGGAGGAGTATGCGGTGCTTACGTTCGCCGTCTCGGCAGCGGGTTTGGCTGCGCAGATCTTCTCGGCGGGGGTCAATCGCATCTACATCGTCGGCTTCGATCATCACGCCCTAGCCGGCAAGGTCGAGGCGTTGATCACGCTGCAACTCATCGGCGTCGCGGCGGCGGCTCTCGTGGCAGCGCCCTTCGCCGGCGCATTCAGGGGGCTCTACCATGTGGTCGTGGCTCTGGCCGGCGCGATGGTGATATCGGAATTCTCGAAGACCTATTATCAGCGCGAGCTGCGCTTCGCGCGCTATTCCGGCATAGAGATAGCGCGGACAGCCGCGCAGGCGGTCGCGGTGGGCGCGCTGCTGCTCGCCTATGGGGACGCGCTCGACGCGGCCTCGGTCCTCTGGGCGCAAGTTGGGGCCCTTACGCTGGCATTCTGTGCCGCGCTGTGCCCGGTCCTGCGCTGGCGAAGCCTGGCGGATGTTCCCTCGGTGGGCGCGCTCGTGCGGAGCATCGCTGCGGGGCCGTACGTGCTTTTGTTCGCGTATTTTTCCATCGTCGCCGTGTTTTCACAGCTCGATGTCGTGATGGTGCGATGGCTCGCAGACGACCAAGTGCTTGCGAGCTACGGCGCCGCTCTGCGTTACTACGCATTGCTTTCGCTCGCGCTTGGAGCGGTGCACGCCGTGCTCCTGCCGGCCATCCAGCAAGCGCGCTCCAGCCAGGAACTCGATGGGCTCTATGCACAGCATTTTCGGCTCGTACTGGTCTTCGCTCCTGCCGTCATCCTGGCGGGAGCAGCTGCGGGGTGGGTGATGCCCTGGGTGGACCAGGGTCGCTATCCGGACTCGGTAGCGGCATTTCGCGTGCTTGCGGTCTCGGCGGTCGTGTCTTTCGCGTTCAGCCCGCACGTCAACATACTCATGAAACTGGAGCGCTTCCGTTTTCTGGTCGCCCTCGTCGCGCTGGCGCTCGGCGTCAATGTCGTGATGCTGCTATTGTTGGTTCCGCGGTACGGCGCAATCGGCGCTTCGGTCGGGATGCTGATTGCTGCGGCGTGCGTCACGCTACCGATCTATTTTGAATCCCGTCGGCTCAGGCTGCAACGAAGATGATCGATCGCGCGCGCTTCGACGTCCTCTATCAGCAATGCGTAACGGAGGTGATGGAACGAATGCCCGACGACTGGTCGGCATTCGCGAAGCACAACATCGGTTGGCGAAAGGACCGGTTCGACGCCGAGGGGTATCTGCCCTTCTTACCACTAAACTCGCTCCGATCGCCCCCGCAGTGGAGTGCGCAGGGGGAGCGAAATTAACACAAGACAGATATGGACCACCTAGGACAGGTTCAAGCACCGGATTGCGGCGCGCCGGAGGGCCCTTCAAACTTCGCGGCCGGATTGATTCGCCTATCCCTCACGTCTGGCGATGCCGCGGTAGAATTGGGCCTTATGAGGGATCGATGAGCGAGCTAACCGACAAGGTCCGCGCCTACTGGGAGGCGGAGGCGTGCGGTACGGCCCCGCACATCGTGGGCGAGCTGCGGCCGCTGTCGCCCGAATGGTTCGAGCAGGTGGAGCAGTACCGCTACACCATGGAGCCCTTCATTCACGCCGTCGCGCAGTTCACCCGCCATCGCGGCAGGCGGCTGCTCGAGGTCGGCGTCGGCGCGGGTACCGACCACTTACAGTGGGCGCGCGCCGGGTTGGAATGCCACGGCATCGACCTGACCGATGCGGCGATCGCCACGACCCGCGCGCGGCTGGCGCATTACGGCTTCTCCTCGCGGCTGCAACGCGTCGACGCGCAGGCAATTCCCTATCCGGAGGCGAGTTTCGACTTGGTGTATTCCTGGGGCGTCATCATGTGCGCGGAATACCCCGACAAGGTGATCGCGGAGATCCGGCGCGTGCTCAAGCCCGGCGGGCAATTCATTGGCATGATGTACTCCAGCCGCTCGCTCGTCGCGCTGCGCTTCTGGGTCAAGCACGCCCTGTTCTCGGGCAAGCCCTGGCGCTCCGTTTTCGACGTGATCTACCATCACATGGAGAGCCTTGGCACCAAGCCGTATTCGGGCGCGCAGTTGCGGAAACTGTTCGGGGCGATCGGCGCGGTGCAGCTGGTCCCGTATCTCACGCCATACGACACAGCCCGTCTCCCGGCCTGGATAGCCCGGCTCGTGCCGGATATCCTGGGATGGTTTGTCGCGATTCGGGCGACCAAGTAGCAATCGAATCTCGCGGAAGAAATCCGCGCTTTGTGGGAGCCGCGCCTTGCCTCTGCCGAACCGTTTCAAGCGGGGCTTCGTCGTGCCGCCGTCCGAGTGGACCGGCGCTCGCCTACCGTGGGAGCAGTTTGTTTCCGCCTGAGGACGCCTATGGCTATACCAAGTGCCTCAGCTTTCTGTCGGGGGTCGTCTCGCGCGGCCGTCCGGCGCGCGTGCTCGACGTCGGCTGCGGGACCGGGGAGAGGCTGACTTGGCCGCTCGCCAACGCGCACCCGGGGGTACGCTTCCTGGGGGCAGATGACGACGCGCGAACGATCGAATACGCTCGCCGTACCTGCCTCGCGCCGAATCTCCAGTTCATCCACCTTGCCCAATTGCAGATCGACGAACGTTTCGATCTCATTGTGGCATCCGAGGTCCTCGAGCATGTCACGGCGCCGGCTGCCTTTTTGCGCGATCTCAGGTCGCGTCTCGCGCCTGCTGGTTGCATCGTCGTTACCGTGCCGAACGGCTACGGTCCGTCGGAGGCCGCATCGCTCCTGGAAACGCTGCTCGCATTGACGGGCATCCTGGGTATGGCGCGGGCCGCAAAGCGCAGGCTCTGGAACAGGAGCGGCGGCCCGCCGCCGCAGAAAGACACGCTTGCCGTCAGCCCGCACATCAACTTCTTCTCCTGGCGCGAGATCCAGCGCATCATCGCCGCCTCGGGCTTGAGGGCCATCGAGTATCGGCCGCGAACGCTTTTCTGCGGCTTCGGATTCGATCTGGTGATTCGCGGCGCGCGCGCTGCGCGATGGAATGCCGGTGTGGCCGACCGAATCCCGGCCATCTTTGTAAGCGGATGGATGTTCGTTCTCGAACCCGCCGATTCAGGACCCGCAGTCTACGAACACCGCCGCGGAGCTCTTTCGCGGACGCGGCGCTGGCTAAACGAGAAGCGTTGGGGGTTGCGCTGAGCGAGCTCGCCGGAGCGTGGCCGTCTTACCTTTGCTCTCGATGGTGCCGCCTACGTAAACAAAACCAGCGCGAGCGTCACCGCGCTTGGAAACGCCTGCACCCAGAGAATCTTGCGACTCGCCGTCAGAGCGCCGAACACGCCCGCGACGACGACGCAGTCGAGGAAAGAACTCTTGATCGGATTCCCCGAGTCGCCAAGGGCTAGGCCCCATACGAGCCCGGCTCAGGCTGCAACGAAGATGATCGATCGCGCGCGCTTCGACGCCCTCTATCAGCAATGCGTAACGGAGGTGATGGAACGAATGCCCGACGACTGGTCGGCATTCGCGAAGCACAACATCGGTTGGCGAAAGGACCGGTTCGACGCCGAGGGGTATCTGCGCATGTCGGCCGAACGGTATTGGCGCGCCTACCGTATCCTTGCCGCGACGGACGCACGCAGCGTGCTGGATGTGGGCGGTTTTCTTGCTGCGTTTCCGCTTTCGCTCGCGCGGCTCGGTTTCGAGGTGTCGATCGCGGAACGTTACGAATATTACGGCACCGCCATAGACCGGATCGTCGGGCATGCGCGGGCAAACGGCGTGCGGGTCATCGACATGGATTTTGCGGCGGCGCTGGCCGACCGGGCCGCGATTTTCGAGTGCTTCGACGCAGTGACCTGCATGGCGGTCGCGGAGCATCTGGCGCATTCACCGCGCGTTCTGATGGAGAACATCCGCGCGGCGCTCAGACCGGGCGGGGTGCTCGCCTTCGAGGTGCCCAATCTGGCCTTCTGGCCGAAGCGTTACGCCTTCTTCGTACGCGGAGACAGCGTGCTCGCCCCGATCTGCGACGTATACCATTCGGAGGCGCCTTTCACCGGCCACCACCGTGAGTACACGATCTCGGACGCCCGCTACGTAGTCCGCGAAGCGGGGCTGGAACTCGTGCGGGAGGAAACGTTCAACTATGGCTTCGATAGCCGGCGACTCTGGAATCGGCTCAAGTACGCGCCTGCTTTCCTCTTCAAGGAATGGGCTGAAGTGATCTTGCTGCATTGCCGGAAACCCCGGAGCGGGGCAATTAAGTAGCAAGGATGTCGTCCTTTCGCTCCAGGCTCAAACGCGCGTTGAGGCTGCCGCCGCAGGACATTGCGGTCTGGATATGGAACCGCGCAGTGCGAATGTATCGAGAACGCCGCCAGCGCGGACTCGACCAGGCCTTCACGAGCCATCTGCCGGACGCTCCGCGGACGCTTGCTTGTCTGCTGCAGATCCCCGATCCGGGTTTGCTCGCCCCGCATGCCCAAATGTTGGTCGCGCTCGCGCACCGCGCCTTGGCGCACGAATTCGATCTGCTCGGTTCGGGACCCATTGTCGTGCGCTACGGCATGCGCTGCCGCGGCATCGCAGAGCATCGCTTTCCTCCCGGCTTGGACGTGCATGCAACGAGGGACGGCGCCTGGCTGGAGCCGATCGTCAACCGGGCAAATCTCGCCGAGTCGCGGCGCATCTGGTCTCTCGTCGACGAAGGCTACGCGCCGATCGACTGGCAAATCGATTTCAAGTCCGGCTTTCTCTGGTCGGCGCGGACCTGGTACCGGGATATTCGGATCTACGGCAATCCTCTGGGAGCGGACATCAAGCTTCCCTGGGAACTCGCCCGCTGCCAGCACCTCCCTCAGCTCGCCCTGGCCTGCTCGATCGCGCGCGCCAGCGACCCGCGCTCGGCGGACGCGTTTGCGCGCGAGTTCCGCAATCAGGTCCTCGATTTCGCCGCCGCTAACCCGCCGCGGTTCGGAGCGAACTGGGCCTGTCCCATGGATGTGGCGATTCGCGCTGCGAACTGGGTTGTTGCCTATGATTTGTTTCGCGCAAGCGGAGTACGGTTCGATTCCGCTTTCGATGCATTGATCGCGCGTAGCATCCACGAGCACGCGCTCCATATCGCGACCAACCTCGAGTGGATTCCGGGGCTGCGAAGCAATCACTATCTGGCCGATGTGTGCGGCCTGCTGTTCGCCGCTGCCTACCTTCCGTCGGGAGAGTTGACCGACACCTGGCTCGCCCTCGCCATACAAGAGCTGCTGAGCGAACTCCAGCTTCAGTTCGACCCGGAGGGTAGCAACGCGGAGGCCTCAACGAGCTACCACCGGCTGTCCGGCGAAATGGCGGTCTATTCGCTGGCGCTTGCGCTCGGATTATCGAAGGAGCGGCTCGCCCGACTCAAGGCCGTGAAGCGGCACAGGTTCCCTGGCGGCGTGGTTCTCGACGGCCCGCCGGCGATTGCGGAATGCGGCGAGATCGCTCTGCCCCGTGCCGTCACGGAACGGATCGCGCGGATGGCTGAGTTCACCCGCGACCTGACGCTACCCACCGGACTGGTCGCTCAATTCGGCGACAACGACAGCGGGCGGTTTCTCAAGCTGCCGGGGACCTTTCGGCTGCTCGAAGCGGGCGCCGGGGTTCGTCTGTACCGCGTCCCGGACATGTCCGAATTGCAAATCAGCCATCACGACGAGGACGTCCTCGATCACCGCCATTTCGTGGCGGCGGCGAATGGGCTTCTCGGGCGCCCGGACCTGGGCCGCTTTGCGAGCGAACGCGAGATCGACACCGAGATCGTCCGGCTGCTCTCCGGCGGACGCAAACTTTCCTCGACGGCGGGCGATACCGCGTACCGCGTCGAAGTCGGGACGCGGGCCCGCTTCGAGAACGTTCGCGAGAGCATTCGCAGGCTCCCGGAGAACTGCCGCCAGCGCTACGAGTTTCCCGCGAGCGCGTTGCAGGATGGGATCGCGACCATCGCCTATCCGGCATTCGGGGTCTATGTCGCACGATCGGAGCGCCTCTACGTCGCGATTCGCTGCGGACGCATTCATCCGTTGAGTCCGGGCGCTCACGCACACAACGACCAGCTCGCGATCGAGCTCTGGATCGGGGGCCGCAAACTCGTCACGGATCCCGGCACCTGGGTGTACACGCCGCTCCCGGAGGAGCGCAATCGCTACCGAAGCGTGGCCGCGCATTTCGCGCCGAGAGTAGCGGGCCGGGAGCCCTCGCGCCTTGATGAAGGCTTGTTCTTCGTGCGAGACACCTCGCAGGCCGGCTGCCATTATTTCGGTTCCCTCGGTTTCGCCGGCGAGCACCGCGGCTTTGGCGCTCCAGTGCTGCGCGCGATCACATTCGAAGCCGATCGATTGATCGTCGAGGACGGCTCTTTCGGCGAGCCCCTGGTGCGTCTCGAAGCGGAACCGCCGCTTCCTGTCTCCAACAAATACGGGTGCCAGCTCGCATGAACCACCAGTCGAGAGGCCCTCAGCAGGATACTCATCGTGAGCTTTCAGTACTGGCCGGCGCTCAGCGCGCGCTCCTTCCGCTGGACGGCGCTCGCCGAGGACTGGGCGAGCGAAGGGCGGGAAGTCCACGTCGTCTGCGCCCGCTCGCCGGACAGGCCGGCGTTCGAAACCGTAAGAGGCGTGCGCGTGCATCGCGTCGGTCCGGTGTGGATGGAAAGTCTGCGCGGCGCGGCGCGGCCAGCCGGCGGCCAAGCGAAGGCGGACCCGGGCGTGATCCGGCGCGCGGCCGCAGCCGCTGCGCGGACGATCTGGCACGCGGTCTACTGGCCCGATACGAGCTGCACCTGGTACTTCGCCGCCCGCGCCAAGGCCCGCGAGCTGATCGCGGCTAGGGCGCCGCAAGCCCTGGTAACGGTGTCCCCAACGTTTACGGCAGTGGCGGTCGGTCGCTCGCTCGCGCGCGACGCGGGACGCGGATTCCATTGGCTGATCGATCTCGGCGACCCCTTTTCCTTCGCCGACGAGGCTCCGCCCAACAACTTCCTCGTGTATCGAAGGCTGAACACCCGCTTCGAGCGAAGTTGTTTTGCGGAGGCCGATTCCATTTCGGTGACCACGTCTGAAACCCGCGACCGCTATGCCGCCCTCTTCCCGGAGAGCGCGGGCAAGATCGCCATGATTCCCCCGCTCGTCGATTTCCCGGAAATCGATGAACCTGCCGCGCCAGCTCGCCAAACCGATCGGCGGCGCCTCGTGTTCCTGGGACGGCTGTATCCCTCGATACGCCGGCCGGACTACCTCCTCTCTCTATTCGCTTCCCTTGCGGCTGCGCCCGGAGGCGAACGCTACGAGCTGCACTTTTTCGGTGAAAGCTGGCAGTGCGAAGCCGATTTTGCGCCCTACAAGCGCATGCTCGGACGAAGTCTGTTCGTGCATGGCCCGGTGGCGCGCGAGCGTGCGGTCGCCGAAATGCGCTCGGCCGATATCCTCGTCAACATTGGCAACGACACCCGCTATCAGCTCCCGAGCAAGATCGTGGAGTATGCGATGACCGGCAGGCCCATCCTCAATATCGTGCCGCGTCCTGACGACAGCTCGGCAAAGTTCCTGATGCCCCACCCGGCTCACCTGACCCTTGACCGCGCGCCCTGGCGGTCCGGCGCCCGAGGACCTCGAGCGGCTGCGGGAGTTCCTGGAGCGTCCGCCCAAAGAGATGCCGCAGGCGGAGCTGCGTGAATGGCTCGCGCCGTATACGCTCCCGGAAATCTCAGTGCGTTACGGCGCCCTTCTTTCAGGCGCCCCCCGGCCCGGGGATCCGTCCAGCCAGACAGACGCAGATCCGACAGCGCCCCGCGCTACGGTCAGCGTCGTCATCCCCTGCTTTCGCTGCAAGTCCACGATCCGGCGGGCGGTGGAGTCGGTCGCCCGCCAATCGCTCCTTCCCGACGAGTTGATCCTCGTCGACGACGGGAGCGGGGATGGCACGATCGAGGCCCTGAAAGACCTGCAACGAGAATTCGGAGAGCGCTGGCTAAAGATCATCGCGCTCGACAGGAATTCCGGACCGGCCAGCGCGCGCAATGCCGGTTGGGACGCTGCATCCGGCAGGTACGTCGCGTTTCTGGACGCCGATGACGCTTGGCATCCGCGCAAGATTGAAATTCAGTTTGCGTTCATGGAGGCGCACCCCGAAGTGGCGCTCTGCGGACATGCTCACCGGCGCCTGAGAGATAGCGAGTCCCTGGACGCGCCGCTCGACCGCCCCGGCTTCAGGGCGGTCTCCTCTTCCGCGCTGCTCTTGTCCAATCGCTTCGCGACACCATCGGTCTTGGTTCGACGGGAAGTCCCGCTTCGCTTCCTGCCGGGCAGACGGCACATGGAGGACCATCTTCTCTGGATCGAGATCGCGCTCGAGGGCCGGCGGATCGCCCGCCTCGACGAAGTGCTGGCCTTCACATTCAAGCCGCCGGTCGGAGTCTCCGGCCTCTCGGCAAGCGCCTGGGCTATGCGCAAGGCGGAACTCGGCAACTACTGGATGCTGCGCGGCTCGGGGAGACTGGGTCTTGCGGCGACCCTGGCTCTCTGCGCTTATTCGCTCGCGAAGCACGTGATCAGGTCAGCCCTGCTCGTCGGGCGGCGCGAGCGGCACGGCACTCGATGAAAGAACCTCTCGTACGCGCCTCACCGGCAGATCCCGACCTCGTGTCGATCTCGGTGATCAGCCACGGCCATATCCAGCTGATCGCGGGCCTGCTCGCCGACATTGCCGCGCATGTCCGGACGCCGATCGAAGTGATACTGACCCTGAACCTGCCCGAGACGCTGCCCTTCGAGACCGCGCGCTTCGCGTTCCCGCTTCGTGTCGTCGAAAACACCGTTCCCAGTGGGTTCGCGGCCAACCAGAATGCCGCGTTTCGTCTGAGTCGAGGGGGGTTCTTCTGCGCGCTCAATCCCGACATTCGGATTGAGCGAGATCCCTTTCCCGAGCTTCTGAAGTGCCTTCGGGATCGTTCCATCGGAGTGGCGGCACCGCTGATCCGAAACCCAGCGGGCACGATCGAGGACAGCGCGAGGCGCTTTCCGACGCCTGCTTCGATCCTTCGAAAAGCAGTGCTGCGCCGGGCCGAGGTTGAATACCCGATCAGGAGCGAGACGATCCATCCCGACTGGGTGGCGGGGATGTTCATGGTTTTCCCGCGCGAGGTCTTCGCGAAGCTCGGCGGATTCGACGAGCGCTACTTTCTGTATTACGAGGACGTAAACCTGTGTGCGCGGCTCATGCTCGCAGGAAAACGCGTCGCGCTTTGTCCATCCGCGTTCGCGGTCCATGATGCGCGCAGGCAGAGCCTGCGCAGCCTGCGCTACATGCGCTGGCATCTGTCGAGCATGATGCGCTACTTCCTCTTCTGGGCAGGGCACCTGGCCTCGCGGCGGGCTGCAGGAGAACGAAACCGGAGCTAGCGGAGCCGAAGCGGGCCGCCTACCCTCGCTTGTAACGGTCCTCGAACCTCACGATGTCGTCTTCGCCCAAGTAGCCGCCCGACTGAACCTCGATCAGAAAGAGCGGGGTCTTCCCGGGGTTTTCCAGTCGATGTGTGGTGCCAATCGGGATGTAGGTGGACTCGTTCTCGGGTAAAAGCTTCACTTCATCGCCCCGCGTCACCTTCGCAGTCCCCGAAACCACGACCCAATGCTCTGCACGATGGTGGTGCATCTGAAGCGACAGCGCCTGCCCCGGATTGACCATGATCCGCTTTACCTGAAACCGCTCGCCCGCATCGATGCTTTCGTAGTAGCCCCAGGGCCGATAGACTCGGCGGTGTGAGATATGTTCGGTGCGAGCCTGCCGGTCGAGACGCTCGACTACTTCCTTCACCTCCTGCGCACGCGACTTGTCGGCCACGAGAATCGCGTCATCGGTCTCGACGATAACCAGGTCGCGCACGCCCAGCGCAGCCACCATGCGGTTCTCCGCGCGAACATAACAACCGCTCGTATCACGCAGGTCCACGTCGCCCCGCACGACGTTTTCGCCCGCGTCCTTTTCTGCGATCTCCCAGAGCGCCGTCCAGGAGCCGACGTCACTCCAGCCGATATCGGCCTGAACCATCGCGCTCGCAGAAGTACGCTCCATGACCGCATAGTCGATGGAGTCCGATGGGCAGGCGGTGAAAGCAGCCGCATCGAGCCGCAGGAAGTCGAGGTCACGCTTGCCGCTCTCCCACGCCGACTTCGCCGCGGCGAGAATCTCGGGACGGAAGCTCTGCAGCTCCTCGAGGAAGCGCTTGGGCCGGAAGACGAACATCCCGCTGTTCCAGAAGAACCGGCCACTTGAGACGTAGCGCTGTGCAGTCTCCAGGTCGGGCTTTTCCACAAAGCGCGCCACGCCAAAGCACTGCTTGGTTCCTGAAATCGGGTCGCCGCGCTCGATATACCCGTACCCCGTCACCGGTCCCTGTGGAGTGATCCCGAAAGTGACGAGCGATCCGTTCGCGGCAAGGGGAAGCGCGGCGCGAATCGCCGCGTGAAATGCGGGCACATCCCTGATGACGTGATCCGACGGCAGCACGAGGAGACAGACGTCGGGATCGAGGCTCTGGGCGTGAAGCGCGACGACGGCGATCGCCGGCGCGGTGTTGCGACCGACGGGCTCGAGAATCTGGACCTCGGGTCGCACTCCGATTTCCCGCATCTGCTCGGCGACAAAAAACCGGTGTTCATCGTTCGAAACGACGATGGGCGCACGAGCGCCCTCGGCTTCCCTGAGACGCAGGACGGTGTCCTGAATCATGGTGCGCGAGGACACAAGCGGCAGGAATTGCTTCGGAAGGAGCCGCCGCGACATGGGCCAGAGGCGGCTGCCCGATCCGCCCGAGAGGATTACCGGAAAGAAGGAAACTGTCACCCGCGCCGCCTTGCGTCTGATCGGAGCGCGTATTGTAATGGCAGAGGTAGAGGCTTGCTAGAATTCCGCCCATCAACGGTAAGGAAGCGCTGCCCTCTCTGCTGTTCGTCATGCGTGTTCTGGTCACGGGTGCATCGGGCTTTGTCGGGACTGCTCTCTGCCGTGAGCTGATCAAGCGCGGGCATTCCGTCCGCGCGGCGGTCAGGAACAAGAACGCGCTCGGTGCCGCTCGATCCGGTTTGCACGAGGTTCTGATTCCGGACATCGCCGCCGATTTCGACACGCGCGCGCTTGTTGACGGAATCGACACCCTCGTGCACCTCGCCGCGGTCGCGCATCGCGCCTCAGACAAGGCGGAAATTCGGCGCGTCAACATTGACGCTGCGCGCCGGCTCGCCGAGGCCGCTGCCGGCTCGGTGCGACGCTTTGTTCTATTGAGCTCGATAAAGGTGCACGGCGAGGACTCGGGCGCGGGAGCGCTCAGCGAGGGCGATGCTCTCCGGCCGGAAGATCTGTACGGACACTCGAAGCTCGAAGCCGAGCAGGCGCTGACCGAGGTGACTGCCAGAGGCGGGATGGAGCTTGTGATCGTCCGGCCACCACTCGTGTACGGACCAGGGGTCAAGGCCAATTTTCTGCGTCTGCTCCGCTGGGTGGCATCGGGCTTGCCGCTGCCTTTCGCCAGCGTGCACAACCGACGCAGTCTGATCTATCTGGGGAATCTGATCGATGTACTCGTGCGCTGCACTGAGCATTCGGCCGTGCGAGGCCCGCTTCTTGTATGCGACGAGGAGATAATCTCAACCCCGGAGCTCGCGTCGCGGATCGCGCAGGCGCTCGATTGTCCTGCAAGGATATTCCCGGTACCGCTTGCACTCTTGCGCTTGGCCGGAACCATCACAGGCCATGGCGACGAGATTCGACGCTTGACCGGCAATCTCGCAATCGACTCTTCCAGAGTGCGCCGGGTGCTCGATTGGCGTCCTCACTACACTCTCGATGAGGGCCTCGCCGACACCGCGCGTTGGTTCAGATCGAAGCGCGGGTGAACTCGAAGGGTACCTCGCTGCGCGCTCGATGAGCCTCGCCGGCCGCCCCTGTCTCACATCGATGCGCGACCAAGTGCTTGCCCAGGAACCGGCTTAGAATGCTCCCGTGTTCCACGAGCGGATCGGCTGAGTAGCGGTGCTGGACATCGCCCCTTTTTCTCCGCTTGTCTCCGCGATTGTCACTCTCGCGCTTATCACATGGCTGCTGAAAGCACCGGGCCGCTTGCCGGTCGACGTACCCAACGAGCGCTCGCTTCATGTCCGCCCGATGCCTCGCTCGGGTGGCATCACGATGATGGTGGGAATCTTCACCGGCTTTGGGATCTTGCAGACGCCGCTCGTGATCGTACTCCCGGCTGCGGCTCTCGTGGCCACTTCCTATGTCGACGACGTACGCGGCTTGCCGATTCTGTTCCGTCTCGTAACGCATTTCGCCGCCGCCGCGGCATTCACGTTCGCCGCGCTACCGGTGATGACGCTCCCGTTCCTCCTCCTGATTGTCCTCGGCATCCTATGGCTTGCGAACTTGTACAACTTCATGGACGGCTCCGATGGGCTTGCGGGCGGCATGACCTTGCTCGGGTTCTCCTTCCTGTCGGCCGCGGCCTGGATGAGCGGCGATGAGGCCCTGTTGATCGATTGCGCCATTGTGGCAGCAGCAGGCGCCGCTTTCCTGCTGTTCAACTTCCCTCCGGCGCGGCTCTTCATGGGCGACGCAGGCTCTGTGCCGATCGGATTCCTCGCAGCAGCGCTGTCCCTGGCGGGTTGGCGCGATGGCGACTGGCCGCTCTGGTTTCCGGTATTGGTCTTTGGGCCCTTCATCACCGATGCGAGTCTCACCTTGGTAAGACGAATCCTCGCGGGCAAACGCTTCTGGCAGGCCCACAATGAACACTACTACCAGCGCCTGGTGCGCCTGGGCTGGAGTCATCGCGGTACGGCGCTCGCGGAATACGCACTGATGCTTGCATGCGGTGCGGCCGCGCTGTGGTCGCTGCGCCAGCCGCCATACTTGCAGCTGATCACTATCCTCGGAGTGATCACGCTTCACGCCGCGCTTGCGCTCTGGGTGGATTCCGCGTGGCGGCGCCGCAAGGACCAACAGTGAATCTCCTCAAACCCGGTCACCGCGCTGCGCTGGCTTTTTTTCATGACTTGCTCGCATCCGCGGCGTCCTGGGTGCTCGCCTTCTGGTTGCGTTTCAACCTGGACATCCCCGAGGGGTTTCTGCCGGCGCTTGCCGCCGCGGTGACAGCGGCTGTTTCGCTGCATGCGTTGATTTTCTGGTCGCTCGGTCTCTACCGGGGAAGCTGGCGCTACGCGAGCCTCCCCGACCTCAAGCGCATCGCGTTCGCTTGCCTGGTCGGCGCGCTGGCGGTACCTGCGTCCCTTGCTTTTTTCCGCGCCGACATCAGCGTGCCACGGTCAACTTTCATCCTCGCGCCGCTGCTGCTCGCCGCGATCATGTCGGGCAGCCGGATCGCCTATCGCGCCTGGAAAGAACGCGCGTTGTACGGCCATATCCAGCTGGCAGGAGAGCCCGTACTGGTTATCGGCACAGGCGACATTACCGTGAATCTCCTGCGAGATATCGAGCGTTCCAGCCAGTGGCGCGCGGTCGGGATCCTCGACGATGACCCGGCCTGGCATGGGCGGGTGTTGCTCGGCGTCCGGGTTCTCGGGGGACTCGAAGAGGTCGGCCGCTGGGCAGAGCAACTCGACTGCGAAACCGCGATCGTCTCTCTACCGGCCGCATCGGCGGGCGTGCGCAGGCGCGCCGCGGAGCTAGCCGGTGCCGCGGGTTTGACGGTGCTTACCGTCCCTTCCTATGACGACCTGCTCTCGGGCAACGTCACCGTCTCCCAAGTCCGCCCCATCGAGCTCGAAGACCTGCTCGGGCGCGACCAAGTGGTTCTCGATAGCGCCGGTCTGCATCAGCTGCTCAGGGGCAAGGTCGTACTGGTCACAGGGGCCGGCGGCTCGATCGGTTCTGAACTCGCCCGCCAGATCGCACGATTCGAGCCTGCCCGCCTGGTCTTGCTCGATGTGAACGAATACGCCCTTTACTGCATCGAGCAGGAATTCGCGACCGCGAAGCAAAGGACAACCATAGCGCCGGTCATCGGCGACGTGCGCAACGCCGGCCGGGTGCATGCGATTCTTTCGCGGTTCAGGCCTGCTGTGGTGTTCCACGCGGCGGCCTACAAGCACGTGCCACTCATGGAAATCGACAATTCCTGGGAAGCGGTGCAGAACAACGTTCTCGGGACGCTTGCGCTTGGCGCGCGCCGCACGCGATCACGGTGTGGAAAAATTCGTCCTGGTTTCGACCGACAAGGCGGTGAATCCGACCAACGTCATGGGCGCTACCAAGCGCCTGTCCGAGCAAGTGTGCCAGGCGCTGCAGCGGCCCGGTGGCACGCGTTTTGTCGTGGTCCGCTTCGGGAATGTTCTCGGAAGCACCGGGAGCGTCATTCCGAAGTTCCGCGAGCAGATCGCGCGAGGCGGACCGCTCACCGTGACCCATCCGGAGATCACGCGCTATTTCATGTCGATACCCGAGGCGGCTCAGTTGGTGCTCCAGGCAGGCCTCATGGGCGATGGAGGCGAGATTTTCGTGCTGGAGATGGGCGAACCCGTCAAGATCGTCGATCTCGCGCGCGACATGATCAGGTTATCCGGCTTCAGCGAGGCGGACATCGGTATCCAGTTTACCGGCCTCCGCCCAGGCGAAAAGCTCTACGAGGAATTGCTCTCCGACCGCGAGAGCACGATGCCAACCCCGCATCTCAAGCTGCGCATTGCCAAAGCGGGCGCCGCTCCCGATGAACCATGGCTCGCCGAGATCGAAACCTGGCTCTCGCAGCCTCGCTCCGCGTCCGACGACGAAGTGAAACGAGAGCTCGGCCGCAGGGTCCCCGAGTACCAGCCCGCCGCTGGAGGAAGCGGCGCGCGTGAAGTTCAGGAATCGGAGTGAGGAAACGGCCGAGCGCGCCAGAGCCTCTCAAAGCCCGATACCGCCTGCACCACGCTCAAGTCCTTGAGATCGTGGCTCGCCGGCTGCACCAGCTCGTGCAGCGCTTTCCAGGGCCGCCAGCGCGCGGGTGTCGAGTCTCCGAAAAAACATAGAATCGGTTTGTCGAGCGCCGCGGCAAGGTGCATTGCGCCTCCGTCGGCGCATACGACATAGTCGCAAAGCGACAGGGCCGCGATCAGCCGGGAAACCGTCTCGGTGGGACACGGCAGAACAGGAATCCCTTCGCAATTTTCCATGAGGGCGCGAGCCTTGTCGTCATCACCCGGATGCTTGGGGTTATCGGGCTCGCCGGGAGCCCAAAGCAGGAGAAATTTCGCTGCGTGCCGTTCGCCGATTGCCCGGATCAGGGCCGCGAAGTTCTCTGCTGACCACTGCTGCCTTTTCCTCCTTGCGCTGATGTGCACGCCGACCACGGGTTTGCCTTGCCCCAAGCGGGCAAGGGCGAGATCGATTTCGCGGCGCTCGCCGACGTCTGGAAATACCTGCGCCGAAGGCGGTGAGCCGCTCACTCCAAGCGCCCTGAGCAGGGTGAACACCTGCTCGACTTCGTGGGCGTTCGTGGCGCGGTCGTACAACAGCGCAATGTCCACCCGCGGATGACGCTTCTCGGGTTCGGCATAGCCGAGCACGTGGCGCGCGCCGATCATCCTCGCCAGCCGCAGCGAGCGCGGCTCGAATCCCGGCGTGGCCAGTATGGCGTAATCGAATTTCTCCTTGCGCAGCCTCATGATCAGTCGCAGCCGATCGACGTAGACTGAAACGATGGAGCGCTTCTTGCCGCGGTGCTTCCCCTTCTCGTATGCGTAGACGGCGTCGATGGCGGGATTCCCCGCCAGAACCGCCTGGTTGTACGTATTGACGAATGCCGCAATGTGTCCGTCGGGATAGCGCTCGCGCAGGGCGGCGATGAGCGGCGTGGTGCAGACGAGATCGCCGATATTGTCGCGACGGATCACCAGGATGCGCGGGCGCGCCCCGGTCACGATGCGCGGGTCCTCGGTTCGAGTCGTTGATCGGAGCCGATTTTCGTGGCTTCGAGACATAAGGTGCAGGCGACATGCAGATCCAACGTCTCTCCTCTCGCCAGAGGGTTCGTTTCAAGATTCTTCAGATCATCATGATCTGACTTCCCAGGTTCCATTTTTCTGACATTGCGAAAACCAGCGACCTCTAACTGGTCTTTCAATTCCCGGAAGTCATAGATGTATCGGTGGCCGTGTTCCATAAAAACCGAATTGATGATCGCGTTGGGCCCGGGAGGTCCTTCCTGCTCGAAGGACCGGTAGTACTTCTTGATAAACGCAGAGTGTTGCTCCGTGTCCGTATATAACCTTATGAAGAAATCAAGGTCGGGAACGGCGAGACGAAGCACGCCGGAAGGTCGCAGGACGCGATAGATTTCATGGAGTAGAAGGGAGCCTTCCTTGTAGGAAAGATGTTCGAAAACATGCTCGGAAAAAACGTACTGTGCAAAATCTTCTGGGAAAGGTAGCTTTCGCACCAGATCGACGTAGAGGATTTCTGCCTGACGATTGTTCGAATCTGTATTTATCCAGCCGCTAAACACACGAGGCCCGCATCCCAGATGTATTCTTACCAGATCTTTTTTTTCTAGTCGTTCACGGACTATTCTGCGCGCTGTGGCCGCCGACCTGCGGATCGATATCAGCCGACTCATTTTCTTCCGTATTGACATGTCGATGGGGTTAAGTCAGGCGCGTTGCATGTAGCGGCGACGGAAGAGAATGAAGTAGGTCGCCATGGCGAGTAGGTAAGCAAGGAGGTGGTAGCGAAACACACGCCAGTACTGGGACGGGCCGGCCGCATTTCGCCACAGAATATGGAAAAACCGTTCTTGACGGATACGCCTGAGATAATGGTCTCGCTGAACCGGGTCCAAGAACCTGCGAACCTGTCGGATGACGTTGCAGCCCCCGTTGACGAACTCTCTGCGCATCAGCTTCCGGGTAAGGGGTTGAAGCGTCTTTCTGTCAGCGATTTCAGACAGGGCACGGGCGTTGTACAGGGAACTCTCGACGACCTTGTGGCGACGAAAAGTTCCTCCGGGCGCAAGAGGAGGAGGAGGCAGCGCCAATGTCTGCTTCTTGCGGTACCAGTGAAGCGGCCGCGGGATGAAATGGAACCGCCGAGCCGCGAGCAGAGTCTCCGTTACCCAGACCACGTCCTCGTGGGGCTCGGCGGGAGGAAAAGCGAAGCCGTGCTGCTCGATGAACGAACGGCGGTACACATTCATCCAGCAATAGTGCGGCAGATACCTGGCGAGCCAGCGCTGCTGGAACCAGGCTTCGCCGGTGGTCACTCCCGAGTCGGGGACGTCGCGGTACACCAGCGTATCGGGCTTTCGGCCCTCGTTGAAATTCCAGGCGTTGCCCATAGCGATGTCGAGCTGTTCGTCTTCGGCCAGGCCGACCAGGGTCGCGTACATCGCTGCATCCACCATGTCATCCGCATCCAGAAAGGCCAGATAGCGGCCGGTCGCCTGCCGCATCCCGGTATTGCGCGCGACCGCCTGTCCCTGATTCTTCTGTTCAATCACCCGCAGGCCGGCCAACCCGGCCCCGAGCCGCGCAATCATCGCGGACGAATCATCCGTGGACCCGTCATCCACGAAGATCACTTCGTCAGGTACCCGTTGTTGCGCCAACAGGCTATCGATAAGCTGCGGCAGGTAGGGGATCCCGTTGTAAACCGGGATGACCACCGACAGTAGCGAGCGGGAGACGCCCTCTACCGCGCCGCGGCGTGCGCCGTTCGACGGGATGCTCTCGACTGCCGGGGACCGCTGCGCCATACCATCTATTATCTCTCAAGGGCTTCCTCACCCGACGACCCCAATCCCTCGCAGCGAACTGCTAAAGTTTGGTTCGCCGTCACTCACAAAGCGGTGCGTATGCCCACATCCCTTCTACGCAAGCTCCTCTACCGCGTCGGCCTGCTGACGCCATTCTGGCAAGTCGACCGCACGCGCTATCTCAAGCGCCTGGCGAAGCGAAAGATCGACGACTGGCGTTATGTCGCCAAGGACGATGCGGCTCAGTTCGCCGGCAATGAAGTGGTAGCCCGGTTGGTAGGCGTTTCGGCGCCGGTATTCTTCTATTGCGACCGCAATTCGTCCTCCATCGAAGCCGACATACTCAAATCCGCGAAGGTGGAAAGCGGAACCCTCAAACACCGCTGGAGGGTTCTGGAACTCGGCGTGGACCTGATCTCCCCCGGCAGCCGGGTGATTGACGTCGGAGCGAACATCGGCATCTATGCCCTGCCATGGGCGGCAATCAACGCGGATGTTACCGTCCACTGTTTCGAACCGAACCCGGCCGTGCGCAGCCGCCTTGCCCGCAACGTGGCCCTAAACCGACTGACGGCGCGAATCCGTTTGCATGCCGAAGCACTGTCCGACCACGCCGGAACCGCTAGGTTGTACGGCAGCGACGACATGTCTTCCCTCAACCAGGGCGTATACAGTGGCGCCGGCCACGCCGTGCCGACTGACGTGCCCTTGGCGCGCCTCGACGATATTTTGGGCATCGAAGGCCCGACCGTCAGCCTCATAAAGATCGACGTCCAGGGACATGAGCTCGAGGTGCTGCGGGGCGCCTACACTCTCATATCTCATTACCGGCCGGCGCTGATTCTCGAGCACGAAGACGACCTTTATCTCTCCGCCTCGGAGGCGAACCAGCGCAAGACCGATATGGCGAAACTGCTGTCGCGGTTGGGATACGAGACGCTTTACATCTCGCGGTGGGGCTCGGACCTGCTGACGGTGGCAGACTGGTCGCGCCATTTGAACGGCGACCTGCTGGCGCTCCCCCTCGACAATCAGAAGGTGCCGTAGCAACGTTTCAGCGCGGCTCGAGCAGCGGCCGCACAATGCGGGCGAGCCGCTCGCCGCGGGCGGCCCAAGTATAGCCTCGAGCCTTCTCCCGGACGCGCGCGCCCAAGCGCCGGGCCCGCTCCGGATCGTCTGCCAGTGCTCGGATCGCCCTCGCCAGACCTGCCGCGTCGCCAGGCGCAATCCAGACCGCGTCGTCTTGCTCGAGCACTTCACGTACCGACGGAAGATCGCTTACCACCAAAGCGCAGCCGGCTGCCATGTATTCGAACAGCTTGATCGGCGAGGTAAAGGCGCTGTCGGGATCGGCGCGATTGGGGAGTACCGCGATGCAGGCCTGCGCAAGCTCGGCCGCAACGCGACCGTGGGGAATGTGCCCGGTGAAGTCGATGATCGCACCTGCGTTGCCCGCGCGCGCTCGCAACTCCGCGATGCGGGCTTCGCTGCCGCCGATCAACCGGATGCGAAAACCAGGAAGAGCGCGCGCCGCGTCAGCGAGATCGTCCACGCCCTTCCAGCTGAAGAAACTCCCTGAATAGATAATCCGCTCCGGGGCGCGCGCCCAGTTCTTGGGCGGGACCGACTCTGGGTATTCGACTCCGTTGGGAATGACTTCAATCTGCGCGGTAATCGCGTAGAGCGCACGCAGTCGCGCCGCAGTCGCGTTCGAATTTGCGACGAGAGCCGCCGCCCTCCTGACAACAGTGCGCTCCAGGCGCTCGGTGTCCCTGCGTCGGTGCGGCCGCGCAGTATCGGCGAAGACCTCGTGAGCCTCATAGACCAGCCTTAGATCTGGAATCCGCTCGAGCAGCAGGGCCCCGGCTTTCAGATGCCGCGCCATCACCGCACCGATCTCCCCGGGATCGATGCGCCCTGCCAGGCGCGCGGCAAAGAGCCGGTTGGAATGCATGCGAGCGAACGGCCACGGCAGGCTTCGCGACACAGGTAGCAGGCGCACCTTGGCGGGCATGGCGACGGAATAGGTGGCGAAGGGGTCACTGGATGCAGGCACGTGCGCAAGCGTCACCTCGACGCCCTGCGCCGCGAGCGCCGCGACGGTGTGTACAGTCTGGATCCCGCGCGCGCGCGCGAGCGGGAGCGGCTCGGGGAATACGTAAAGCAGCCTCACCTTGGTCAGCGCCGCGAGGCGACGCGCTTACGTGCCGTAATGTAATACTGAACCGCGGTGAAGTCGCGGATGCGTTTCGAGAGCGACCCGAACAGCCTCGACCACCAACGCTCGCGACCCTCACGCTCGATGCGCAAAATCTCGAAACCGGCATTGCGGAACAGGTCCTCGATGCTGCCGCGCGTGAAGAAACGCAGATGCGTGTGGTCGAGAATGCCGCCGGGCTCGTAGCGCCAGTCGGTGAAGAGCAGCTTCTTGATGATCTTGTAGTGCGCAATATTGGGAATGCTCGCTACCACCGTCCCGCCATCCTTGAGGCAATTGCGCAGGCGAAACAGGAGTGCCCAGGGGTCGCGCAGGTGCTCGAGCACATCGGCCACGACCAGAGTATCGAACTCCCTGTGCCAGGCATCGAGCGGCATTGACTCGACGTCTCCGACCTGTACCACATCGAGCCGGGACTGAGCCAGCGCGGCCGCGTGGACACTCAACTCGATGCCCGTGACATGCGTGGCTTTGCCTGAAAGCTTGAGGCGTTCGCCCAGCACGCCTGCGCCGCAGCCCACCTCGAGCACGCGGCCGGCTTGGCTGGGGATCTGCTCGAATAGTCGGTCTCGCGGGAATGTGTAGTAGGAAAAATCGCCCATTCCCTCCGGCAGTTGTGGCAGCCTGAATTCGTAGAGCCGGTGCAGCCAGCGTTGCTCGAAAAACTCGCGATTGCGTTCCTTGGAGCTCCGCCGAACACGCCGGGACAGCTTTTTCATGGACACGTTTTCGATATGCTCGACAACGCTCCCCGGGCAGTACATGACCTTCAGGCCACGCTCCCTAACCTTGAGGCACAGATCGAAATCCTCATAGCCCTGGAAATAGTGCTCGTCGAACCCGCCGACCGTATCGAACAACGCTCGCTTGATCAGGATGCCGCAGCCGATATAGACCTCGCACTCGCGCGGTTTGTCGACAGCACTGGCAGGATAGTTGCGCCGAGCATCGGCATAGGCGTTGATCGCGGGCTGGAAATAACTGCCGGTGTAAAGCGTGTTGCCCGCAGCATCCACCAGATTGCTGCCAACAATCCCTGCCGCGGGCAAGGCGCGCTGCATCTCAACAAGGGGCCGCAACCAGTCGCGGCGCGGCAGAGTGTCGTTGTTGAGAAACACCAGATATTCGCCGCGTGCCTGGCGTGCGGCGATATTGTTGCCTCGTGCGAACCCGTGGTTGACCGGCTCCTTGATCAGCCGGACCTTCGAATAGGGTCGTACCGCGTCTTCGACGCCAGGCTCTTCGGAGGCGTTGTCGAGCACGATCACCTCGTAGTCCTCGATCAGGGTATTCTCCGCGATCGCAGCGAGGCAGGGCCTCAGCTCCTCGAGGCCGTTCCAATTCAAAATGATGATGCTGGCTAACACGGTCACGCGTGCTGCACGACGCGGCGCCGCAGCAGACTGAGATACGCGGCCATCGCCAGCAGGTAGGCCAGAAGCCGATAGCGGAGCACCCGCCAATACTGCGGCAGGCCCGAGGCATTCCGCCACAGGACGCGGAAGAATCTTTCTTCGCGGACGCGCCTGAGGTAATGGGCGCGCTGCACCGGATCCGAAAGGTCTCGAATCTGGCGCACGAGGTGGCTGCCCCGGTTGACGAACTCCCTGCGTATGAGCATCCGGGTTACGGGCTGCAACGTTTCTCTTTCGGCGATCTCGGACTTCTTCTTTCGGTACCAGTGAAGGGCGATGGGCACGAAGTGGAATCGCTGCGCCGCGAACAGGGTTTCGGTCACCCATATCACGTCCTCGTGCGGGTCGGCAAGAGGAAAGGCGAATCCGTGCCGGTTGACGAAGGAACGCCGGTAGACGCTCATCCAGCAATAATGCGGCAGGTACCGAGAGAGCCAGCGCTGCTGGAACCACGATTCGCCCGTGATCACCCCCGTGTCGGGAACGTCGCGATAGACGAGCGTGTCCAGCTTTCGGCCTTCGTGGAAGTTCCAGGCGTTAGCCATGGCGATGTCGAGATTTTCCGCCTCGGCGAGGCCGATAAGCGTCACGTACATCTCTGCATCCAGGACGTCAGCCGCATCCACGAAGGCCAGGTAGCGGCCGGACGCTTCGTGCATCCCGACGTTACGTGCGACCGCCTGCCCCTGGTTCTTCTGCCTGATCACCCGAAGCCCCGTCAGCCCAGCCCCGAGGCACTCGATCATCGCCCCCGAGCCGTCCGTGGACCCGTCGTCGACGAAGATCACTTCGTCGGGTGCCCGCTTCTGAGCGAGCAGGCTCTCGATCAGTTGCGGCAGGTACGGGGTTCCGTTGTAGACCGGAACGACGACCGACAGCATGCTGGGCTGCGCCACGCATCTATTATCTCTCACGCCGGTGGCGGTTTTTGCGTGCCAATCTCGCGTGGCGCAGCCGGTAGCGCACCCTGTAGGCCCAAGCCAGGAGGCCCCCCAGGGCCGACAGCAGGGGCGCGATCAGGGCGAGCACGGCGTTGCTGTCGCCCTCCGCTCTCATGGCAGCCAAGGACCTCGACGCCTCCGAGACCACGGCCGCCGGATAGCGCAACAGATGGTATGCGGGCAGATAATCTTCCGTGCCGGGTCTCACTCGGTGCGTTGAAGCCGCGAGAATCTCGACGATCTTGCCCGCGCGATGACGGTAGGTGTGGTTGGCAAGAACGTGCCTCTGTGCGCGCGAGCCCATGCGCTCTCGCTTGTGCTCGTCGCCTAGGACCGAATCGATCGCCGAAAACATCGAAGCGTCGTCTTGATACTCGAGGAAGTCCTCGCCGGGGCTGAACAGCTGCTCCACGCCGGTCTCCCTCGGAGCGCGGTCGGTCACGAGGACCGCGCCCGCTCCCATGGCCTCGAAGTAGCGAATGTTGACTTCGCTGCGCACGCTGTGGTTGAACACCACTTTCGCGCGCCCGTAGATCTCTCCTATTCTCGACTGATCTGCGCGGCCGATGAACGTGTTGCGATAGCGCGAACGAATGAGGTCGAGAAGTCTTGCGCGCTCGGGGTGCAATCCGCGATTTTCCGAGCCGATGTACGCGACGTCGATGTCGCGCGGTCCCTTGGCGGGCGCGTGGAGCGGGGGGACGGCGGCGGCCGGAAGCCAGTGCACCTCGCCGTCCCCGAAACGAGAGACGAACTGGAGATGCGCGACGAACGTCACGTCGAACAGCCTGGCGAGGTGCAGATGCTGCCGGAGATGCAAGTGGGGATCGAGCGCCCACCACGCCGTCACGCAATCCAGATCCTCCATGCCGCGGGGGAAGATCAGCCGTGTCCCTCCCTCGATGAATAGCAGTGCGTCCGGGCGGAAGCCCTCCCGGTCCGTCCAGCCCGCCGCGTCGAACGCCCCGACAGCCAGACCGTCGGCGCCCGAGTGCGCCCAATCCGACACGACGCGCAGCTCGTGGCCCGCTTCCCGCAGCGACTCGATCAGATCGAGAGCAGTAGCGGGAGGGCGGGTTGAGCTAACCACCAGGATGCGCTTGACGTCCACGATGGCCCTTCAGAGGACCGGCATGAAGCATGCCATTTTCGCGCTGCGGCCGCGGGCGCACCACGGATCCGATGGACCCCGACGATCCGGTCACGAGCGCGAGATTTTTCTGGACTGGCATGGCGGCTAGCTGGACCGGATGCTACAGGATGGACCTGAAATAGGCGATCGTGTGCTTCAGGCCCTCTTCCAACGGCACCGCCGGCGCCCACGCCAGCGAGGAGCGCGCGAATGCGATATCTGGCTGACGCTGGCGCGGGTCGTCCTGGGGCAAGGGCAGGAACACGAGCTTCGAGCGGCTCCCTGTCAACTTCAGCGTCATTTCGGCAAGTTCGCGCATCGTGAACTCGACAGGATTGCCCAGGTTCACCGGTCCGGTGATTTCGGAAGACGAATCCATCAGCTTCAGCAGCCCGTCCACCAGGTCATCGATGTAGCAAAATGAGCGTGTCTGCGTGCCATCGCCGTATATGGTGATGTCCTGACCGCGCAGAGCCTGCACGATGAAGTTGCTCACCACGCGCCCGTCGTCGGGCAGCATGCGCGGACCGTAAGTGTTGAAGATGCGCGCCACCTTGATCTCCAGGCGATGCTGGCGGTAATAGTCGAAGAACAGCGTTTCAGCACAGCGCTTGCCTTCGTCATAGCAGGCGCGTGGACCGATGGGATTGACGCGCCCCCAGTACGCTTCCGTCTGCGGATGCACTTCAGGATCACCGTAGACTTCGCTGGTCGAGGCTTGCAGTATCCGCGCCTTGACCCGCTTGGCCAGGCCCAACATGTTGATCGCGCCGTGCACACTGGTTTTGGTGGTTTGCACCGGGTCGAATTGATAGTGAATCGGAGAAGCCGGACAAGCGAGATTGAAGATGCGGTCGACTTCAACATAAAGCGGGAAGGTGACGTCATGACGCATCGCCTCGAACAGGGGATTGCGCAGCAAGTGGGCAATGTTGTCCTTGCTGCCCGTGAAGTAGTTGTCGACACACAAGACGTCGTGGCCACTATCAACCAGCTTTTCGCAAAGATGCGAGCCGATGAATCCCGCGCCGCCGGTAACCAGAACTTTCATTGTCCCCGCCCTCTCTCCTGCATCCGCGTGCAAACGGTCAGACTGCCACCTTGAAGCGCTCGACCCACAGCGCGAGCACGAGCAAAGGCCAAAGCCGCGTGCTGTGCGAGGCGCGGCCGGAGACGTGCTCCCCGACGTAGCGTTCGACTTCCCCCTGCCGGAACCAGTGCGATAGCGTCTTTCTCGATACGAGCGTTTCCCGCATCATGTCGGCAAGGTCCTCCCTCAGCCAGCGCGTCAGTGGCACGGAGAATCCCTTCTTCGGCCGGTCCATGAAGCCCCGCGGCAGCCAGTCGGCGAACGCCGCCTTGAGAATGTGCTTGTGCCGCCCCCCGGGCGTGAGCTTGTAGCCCCCCGGGAGAGTTGCCGCGAACTCGATCAGCTTGTGGTCGAGGAAGGGCGAGCGGCACTCGAGAGAGTTCGCCATGCTGGCGATGTCGACCTTGAACAGGATGTCCTCGGGCAGATAGGTGGTGAGATCGAGATACAGATAACGGTTGAGCGCATCCTCGCCAGGTCGCTCGAAACGCGCCGCGAGGTACTCGGTGGTCACGCTCCTGCCGATGCGTGCACGAAAATCGGGCGTGAGCATGCCTTCCTTCTCCGAATCGGAATAGAACGCGAGCAGGTGTTTGTAGCGGGCGAGCCCGTCGAGCGCGAGCATTTCGTCGGCCCGCGTTGCCGGGAACCGGCGGCGACCCTTTTGCGGTCGCGCGCGGTTCTCCAGCGCCACGCTCAGCCGGCGCAGGCCGCGCCATAGCGGCAGCAGGCTGCGCCGCGCGAGCCACTCGACCCGCCGGATCTGGTAGAAGCGACGGTAGCCGGCAAACACCTCGTCGCCGCCGTCGCCCGTGAGCGCGACGGTAACGCCGGTGCGCGCGAACTGCGACACATAGTAGGTCGGTATCACCGAGTTGTCGGCGAGCGGCTCGCCGAGATGATCGATCATCATCGGCATGATAGCCGTAGCGTCGGCCTTCACCGTCATCTCGTGGTGCTCGGTGCCCAGGTGCGCCGCCACTTCCCTGGCGTGGGGAAGCTCGTTGAAGCGCTCGTCCTCGAAGCCGATCGAGAACGTCCTAAGCGGCGAGGCGCCGAGCTTCGCCATCGCTGCCACGGAGATGCTTGAGTCGATGCCGCCGGAGAGAAACGCGCCCAGCGGCACGTCGGACACCAGGCGTAGGCGCGTCGCCTCGAGCACCTGCTCG
This sequence comes from uncultured beta proteobacterium, assembly GCA_963699535.1. Lineage (GTDB taxonomy): Bacteria > Pseudomonadota > Gammaproteobacteria > Burkholderiales > SG8-39 > VBDM01. Next base: position 113,531 of record CAVOUJ010000023.1, read on the forward strand.
CGCAGCGCCTCGCAGGCCGCACCAAACGAAAGGCTGCCGCGTTTCGTAAGATCCAGGTCCCAATATCGGAACACGCGCTCGACTCGGGCATTCCTCACTACCATGGCGTGCGCGGGCGGCAGCTTGCGGATCGCGGCAAACCCGGACATGGGTGCAGGAATGTATTGAAATGTGAGGAAGTGATCGATCCCCTGGATGTCGGGCTCCCGCGGAAGCGCCGGATCGAGCGCGAACAGGGCCTGGATCTCCGAGCCGAACAGAAAGCCGTGCGGTGTCTCGGAATAAACGAGCGGCTTCACGCCCAGGCGGTCGCGCGCGAGCGACAGCGTTTTCTCCTGCCTGTCCCATACCGCGAAAGCGAACATACCGCGCAGCCTCGCCAGGCAGCGCTCGAAGCCCTCGCGCATGAAAACGCGCAGCAGCACTTCGGTATCCGAATGCCCGCGGAACGTCTCGCCCGCGGCATCGAGCTGCGCACGCAGGTCGGGAAAGTTGTAGATCTCGCCGTTGAAGACGATCACGTAGCGCCCATCGGGCGAGACCATCGGCTGGTGCCCGCTCTCGGTGAGGTCGATGATGGCAAGGCGCGTGAAGCCGAGATGCGTCCCCGCTTCGCTCCAGTGGCCGCTGTCGTCCGGGCCACGGTGATGCAGACGCTTGATCGCGTCGTCCAGCTGTGTGGAAGCGCCGGTTCCAAGGACAGCACCTACGATGCCGCACATGCTGCGCCTCCCAGCAGAATCGCTTCCAGGTCCCGGGCGCAGGCCGCCCAGGTGAATTTCGCCTCGGCACGTGCACGCGCGGCAGCGCCCATGCGCCGCTGTCGCGCGGGATCCGCGAGCAAGTCAGCCAGTGCCGACGTCCAAGCGCCGACATCACCAGGCGCCACCAGCATGCCCGTTTCACCATCGGCTACCACCTCGGGCAATGCGCCGAAGTTCGACGCAAGGACGGGCAGATGGCAAGCCATGGCTTCGACGACGCTGATGCCGAAAGACTCTTCGCCGATCGAAGGCTGAACATAAACGTCCGCCTGACTCAACACTTCGGGTAACCTGGGATGCTCGACGCGGCCAGTCAGGTGGACCCGGTCAGCCACCCCCAGCGCCGAAGCGTGTGCGCGCAGAGACTCGGCTTCCGGCCCGGCACCAACCACCAGGTAGTGAACGTCGCCGGCTAGTTCGGACATCGCCGACACGACAAGGCGGAGGCCCTTCCAGCCGACCAGGCGACCGGTGCTGACAATCAGTCGGGCATTTGCGGGCACACCCCATGCCTTGCGCAGATCGGGATTGCGCCCGACAGGACGAAAGCGTCCGACATCGACACCATTGTGTATGACCGACGTGGCGCGACCATAGCGTCCCTCCTGCTGCCGGGCCGTATGGCGGCTCACTGCAAGCCAGTGGTCTACTACGCCGGAAAACCAGCGGTCGCCAAAATAGAATTCCGTTCCACTCGCGTGGAACGCAACCTGCGCCTTCAGACCGCGGCGCCTGGCGCGCCACATAACCGGAAAGTCATAGGGCTTGGAGATTACCAAAGCGTCGTACCCCGCCGACAGGACGTGATCGAGTGCCAAACGGGCGAATGACAGCCTTTCCATCAGACGCTGGAACCGGTGACCGAGGTCCGGCCATTCCTGCTCAAGACGGAAAGCAAATTGCGCCAACTTCACCTCGTCGTGCCATGCATTGCCGCGCGCGCCCGCCACCAGAGTGACGTCATGGCCACGATGCGCTAATACTCTCCCCATCTCCCAGCAATAGGTTTCCAATCCTCCATGAAGGTGGCAACTCGTGACGTTGTAGATGCAGATTTTCACGATTCGCCCCGGTTTCTCGGCCCCAGCCCAAGCCTGACCTGCTGGATTTCGGCAATACCGATCATTGATGTGCCAGGAGACTGTCGTAAAACCGCTCGGTATCCGCCACCACACGATGCCAAGTGAAGCGCCGCTCGACCATGCCTCGAGCACGAGCGGCCATCTCGGCAAGGCCGGACGGGTTCTGCGCCGCCTGACGGATGGAATGAGCCAGATCTTCCGCTGACGCTTCGGGGTCCACGACCAGCGCGTTTTCCCTGTCCACAAGGTATTCCGCCATCCCCCCTCTGCGAAACGCGAGAACAGGCACTCCACACGCCATGGCTTCGATGGCCACCATCGAAAACGGTTCTTCAAAACGGGAAGGAATCACCACCAGATCGCCCAGTCCATATGCGGAGGGCATATCCGCGGGAGCAAGCGTGTCGAGTACCGTGTTAGGTACGGTGCGCAACTGCTCTTCCAGTCGCCGTGCGTATCTCACCCGCGCGCTTGTTTCGGCATCGCCCTTTGACCACTCCCCGATAAACAGAAAGTGGAAGCGCAGCGGATCCAGCCGACGTGCTGCTTCCACCAGGAGGTCAGGCCCTTTCTCCGGAGAAATCCTGCCCACGAAAAGCACGATAAAGCGGTCGACAGGGATGTTCGCCTTCCGTCTGAGTTCGCGCACCGCGTCTGGCGACTGCAGGGGTCTGAAAAGATCCGCATCCACCCCGTTAGGAAGGACGCCATAACGATCGACGGACAAGCCGCGCGCGCTGAACCAGTTTCGAATGTAGTTGCTGCATCCAATCAGCGCGTCGAGGCGGCTGCGGACTCGATCTTCCTTTTCGTTGTGCATGTGCAGGACGATCCGGGCTCCCCTGATCCGCCCGGCAAGTTGATCCACAAATTTGGGCGCATTGTGAATATGCACAATTGCCGGGGCGTTCGAATTTGCATAGCGCACGATTCGATCGGCATATGAATACGGATCGAGACGGGTAAGCTTGCGGAAAACGCGATTGTAGACTCGGCCAATCCGAATCCGGTGATAGTGGACATTGCCTTCCACTTCGGAGTCAGGCCGGGCGGGATGGGGAATGCTCACAATGTGGGGCTCGTAACGCTCCAACCGGTGCGCAACCGCATCGATCCATTGCTCGACGGCCGCCCCTTTTCGAGGCGGAATGGGATGGACTTCCTGACTCAACAGCAACACGCGGGGCTTCATTTCCCTGCTAGGTATCCATTACACGGCGCACTGCATTCCACACCTGATCGACCGTGATCAGTTCCATTCCGCCGCCGCCCAAGATCCCGGACATGGTCGCCGGATGCTCCAGCGCGATACAACGTGGATGCCCTATGGGCATCAGATAGCGCCCCAGATACGCGGGATGATAGAGCGCGACCATCGGCACGCCCAGTGCGCCGGCGATATGGGTCGGCCCCGTGTCAACTCCCACATACAGCGACAGCCTCTCAAGCAAGGCGGCGTATTGCCTCAAGGTGAGCGTGCCGGCCGCAATGGTGCAGCGTTCCCGCAACGTTTCCTTGAGAACGGCGAGGCGCTTCCGTGCGCTCACATCACCCAGCAACAGGATATGGCTTGCCGGGTACTGCCCGACAATCCTTACTGCAAGTTCCAGGAAGTGTGCCAGAGGCCAATTTCTGTGAGACTTCGTCGGAAAACTAAACGGGTGCAAACCTATCAATAGATCATTGCCGATTCTGCCGTGCCGCGCCAGCCACTGGCCGGCAAAGGCCCGCTCGTCCGACGTTACAACGTACGCAAGGCGCCTGTCCCCGATCGGTACTCCTGCAGCTTCCACCAGGAGCGATCTTTCATCGACCGCGTGCATCGAGGATTCCGGGGGAACCGGCACCCGCGTTACCGTTTCCCCGGACAAACCTCGCAGTTCGGGATAATCGAATGCAACGACATGATCGGCTGTGCGCGTACAGTACCGAAAGAGCGCCGGCTCGCGTCCGTAACAGACCGCCAGACCGTAGCGAGGCGAAATCAGCGCCTTGAGCCACGCCGTGTTCTTGGTTATACCGCCGAGGTCGTCAATAAAGCTCAGATTGCGCAAGACCTCGAGTCGCTTCGGATGCGCCAATACGGTGAGTCGACCAGAAGATTGCTTCAATGCACGCAGCGCCGGGGTCACAAGCAAGGTGTCGCCGATTCTCGCAACCACCACGGCGAGTACCGCCAGGTGCGGACCCAGCACTGTCACGGTTGCCCGGCAAGAGCGGCTGCCACAAAAATCTTTTCCATGCCGTCTAGCATCGCGGATGCCGCGAAGCGCGAAGCCGCGAATACGCGCGCCGATCTCGCGAGCCGCTCTCGCAAACCAGCATCTTCTTTCAGCCGAAGCAGCGCGGTGCGCAGCGCTGGAACATTTTCCGGAGGCACAATCAGCCCTGTTTCTCCGTCGCGCACTATTTCCAGGATGGCGCCTATCGGGGTCGAGACGACGGCAATGCCGCAGGCCATCGCCTGCATGATCGCCTGCGGCACGCCCTCGTTGGCGTACGAGGGCAGCGCAAACACGTCGAAGGCGTGCAGCCAGGGAGCGACGTCGTCCTGGTTACCCGGCATGCGCACCCGCGACTGGATGCCGAGCGTCTCAACCTGCGCCCGCAGGTTATCCGCCCCGGGACCGTCGCCGACCATAACCAGCATCGCCCCCGGGATACCGGCAACCGCCTCTACGAGGTAGCGATGGCCTTTCCAGCTGCGCAGCGTGGCGACGATACCGATCACGAAGGCGTCCGTGGGCAATCCAAGGCGCGCGCGGGCCGCGAGCCGATCGCCGGGCGCAAAATGCCGGAGGTCGATACCGGTGGGTACCGAGCTTACACGCGTCGCGTCCAGGCCCGTGTCGCGCATCACCTGCTCGCGCAGGCGCTCGCCTGTGGTGACGACGTGCGCCGTCGCGCTGCAGTACAGCCAGCGGTTCATGGCGTGTCCGGGAATGGGCGTCGAGATATGGCGTGTGCGCACCAGTCGCGGCGCTCTGGGGAGTGTGCTTAGGGCTACCGCGGCCAGCCAGCTGTCGGTCGAGCTGTGGCTGTTGACGACGTCAGCCCAGCGCTCGGAGAGGATATGACGCAACGCCCAGAGACCGCGCAGCCCTTTGCGCGCGATCGGCGCGCTGCGCGCGGGTATTCCGCGGCGGCGCGTCTCTGCGAAGATGCGTGATTCGGGTGGAGCCACTACGCAGACCTCGTGCCCCCGGGCAAGCATGCCCTCGGATTCGACGATGATCCGCAGTTCCTGCCCCCCCCAGCCACACGACGATTCGGTATGGAGAATCCTCAGAGTCGTCATGCCTCAACCGGCGCATCCTCTTGCTCAAGCGCAAATTGGATGCGATACAGGTTCGCATAGACTCCGTTTCTCGCGAGCAGCTCGGCGTGGCTGCCCGTCTCGGCCATGCGCCCGCGCTGCAGCACGACAATACGGTCGGCGTGCTCGATGGTCGACAGCCGATGCGCGATGACGATGGTCGTGCGCCCGCGCATCAGCTCGGCGAGCGCCGCCTGCACGTGCCGCTCCGATTCACTGTCGAGCGCGGACGTCGCCTCGTCGAGGAGCAGGATGGGCGCGTCTTTGAGGAGCGCGCGCGCTATCGCGAGCCGCTGCCGCTGGCCTCCCGAGAGGCGCACGCCGTCCTCCCCGATCAGCGTGTCGAAGCCCTGCGGCATCTCGCTAATGAAATCGAGGGCGTGCGCCGCGCGGGCGACGGCCTCGAGTTCTGTGGGCGACGTGCTGCCGGAACGGCCGTACGCGATGTTGGCGGCGACCGTGTCGTTGAACAGCGCGACGTCTTGGGACACAAGCGCGATGTTTGCGCGCAAGCTCGCCAAGGTGATCTCCTGCGTGTCGATTCCGTCGATCAGGATGCGTCCACCCGTGATCTCGTAGAAGCGCGGCAACAGATTGACAAAGGTGGTCTTCCCGCCGCCGGACGGCCCCACCAGCGCGATCGTCTCCCCCGGCTCGACGCGGACGCTCACGCTGTCCAAGGCTTCCCGGCCGCTGCCCGGATAGGAAAACGACACTCGTTCGTATTCGATCCGACCTCGGGCGCGCTGCAGCACGCGCACGCCCTTGTCCTCCTCTGCCCGCTCGTCGAGCAGCTCGAACACGCTTTCCGCCGAAGCGAGCCCTCGCTGCAGCGGCGAATTCACCTCGGTCAGGTGCTTGATCGGAGTAAGCAACATGAGCATGGCGGTGATGAAGGACACGAAGCCGCCCACGCTCAATTCGTTCGCGGCCGACTGCTGCAGGGCGATGCTGATGATCACGGCGACCGCGATGGACGCGAAGACCTGCACGATGGGCACCGTCGCGGCGGCCGCCACCGTCAGCCGCATGTTATAGCCGCGCTGCTTCTGGTTGGACCGGTCAAAGCGGTGCGCCTCGTATTCCTGCCCGCCGAAGATCTTCACCTCCCTGTGACAGTCGATCGATTCCTGGAGGACGTGAGTGACATCGCCCATCGCACGCAGTGCTTCCTGGCTCATTCGGCGCATGCGCTTGGAAAATACCTTCACCACTATTGCAACACCCGGCGCAATGATGAGCGTAACGAGCGTGAGCCGCCAGTTGAGGTATAGCAGCCATCCGAGCAATCCCACCACCGCCAGGCTATCGCGCACCAACACCGTGAGCACGGATGTCGCTGCGCCCGTCACTCCGCCCACGTCGTAGGCGACTTTGGATATGAGCACGCCGGAGCTGCGGTCGTCGTAGTAGCGCGTCGGCAGCATGAGCAGACGCTTGAACATGGCGTTCCGCAGGTCGAGCACGATCTTGTTCGAAACCCACGACAGAGTGTAGGAGCTCACGTAGGTGAGCGCGCCTCGGAGGAGGAACATCCCAACGATGGCGAGCGGGACGAGATACGGATGGGTCTGGTTGCGTTCGACGAAGCTTCCGTCGAGAAGCGGTTTCAAGAGCGCTGGCAATACGGGCTCGGTCGCCGCGGCGAGCGCCATCGTGAGAATAGATATGGCAAAAACGCGCCAATATGGACGGACATAGCCCAAGAGACGCAGGTACAACGTCCGGGAAGAACCTTGCGGGGAAGAACTCATGGCAAGTGCGGGCGTCGTTTCCTCACGCTCCCTAGTCCTGTCCTGGTGCAGGGCCGTCACCGTCGCGCTGGAGCCAGCGTCGGATTCGGTTGGAAAGATGTTGAATTATAGCCGCTCAGCCCTGCGGCTTCCGGACGAGATTGGCCGGCGAACCCACTACGAGCGGGTCAACTTAGGGCAGCAGGGTCACGCGTCAGGTCCCGGTAGAGCGCGACCAGCTTCTGTGCCATCGCCTCAAGCCCGAATTGCGCGGCGGTCTCACGCGCGTGTGCGCCCATTTCGCGCGCGCGCGCGGGATCGAGCCGCGCGAGGAAATCGGCAAGGGAGGTCTCGTCGAGCGCGTCGCAGACCATGCCGTTGACGCCTTCACTGATCAGCTCGGCCGTACCAGACTGGAACGTAACGATGACGGGCAAGCCGCAGGCCATCGCTTCGAGCGCTGCATTCGGAAACGGGTCATAAAGGGTCGGCAAGACGAAGCTGTCGGCCGTCCCGTACCAAGGTTGCACGTCCAGCTGCGCGCCCGCAAAGTGCACGCGCGATGCGACGCCGCGCGATGCCGCCAGGCGCTGTGCCCTCGCCTGCCCCTTGTCGCGGCCGACGACAAGCAAGTGGGCATCCTGCCGCCCCGAGCGGGCAAACGCCTCGACCAGGCGGAACAGGCCCTTGCGTTCGAAACCTCCGCCTACAAAGAGATGTACGAGCGCGTCGTCGGGAATGCCGAGCTTGCTTCGCATCGCCGCGCGATGAGCCTCCCGCAGGCGCGGATGGAAGGCTTCGAGGTCGATGCCGTTGTAAACGACGTGAAGCTTCTCCTCCGGCGTGCCGAAGTGCCTGCGAATCTCGTCCTTGACCATGCGCGAGTTGCAGATCACTGCGCGCAGGCGCGGGCTCGCGAACAAGCGTCGTTCCGCGGCGAGAACGTAGGCATGGTAGGGATTGAGCGCCATGCCGAGCCGGCCGAGCCGGCCGAGCGCCGCGCGACGGTTGTCCAGCCATTGGGCATGGACTCCGTCCCCGGCACGGTAAATGTCGCAGCAGGCGATGCGCTCGTGCGATTGCACCAGGTCGAACTGACGTCTGGAGACTTCGCGGCACACCGCGCGCGCGAAGCTCCAGTCGCGCCAAACCCGGCCGAGATAGAACGGGTCGCAGCGGATCACGTTTCCCGAATAGCCCGTCCATTCGCGCGCGAGCACGCTCACCGCGATCCTCTGCCCTCCGAAAGCGCGCAGCGTCCGCTCGATGAAACGCTCGGCGCCTCCGTAGGCGCTGTAGCGCTGCCGCACTAAAGCGAGATGCATTTGAGTCCGTCACCAAATGAGGGGACACGCCCCTCATACTCCCCTAAGTTAGCCGGTTGCAGTAGAACCCTGCAACCGGCCCTCACTTATTCCCTTGCCAGATCGAGTCGCTCGCACAGCGCCCGGACACCCTGGACCACGCGCGGCCCCTGCCCGTGAAGCAGGTCGGGGTCGATCGGATAGATCCTGCCGCCGCGGACCGCAGGAACGGCCTCGAATCCGCGCCACGCCTCGCGCGCCTCGCTGCCGAAACCACCCGTAACGATTGCATCGGGCCGCGCATTCAAGACCTGCTCTCTGGAAACGAAGGGCGTGAGCGTCTTTGCGGCCGCGAAAACATTGTGTCCGCCGCATGCGCGGAGCGCGTCGCTCATCAGATGCGCGCCGTTGACGGTCAGCATCGGACGATGCCAGATCTCGAGAAACACCTCCAGCTGCCGCGCCCCCGCGTAGCGTCTGCGCAGGGATTCCATCTCATCTTCGAGCTTTCGAGCGCGCGCTTCGGCGAGCGTCTCGCTCCCGGCAAGGTCACCGATCATGCGGACGATCCGGGGAACGTCCGCGAGCGAGCGCACCTCGGTAACGAGAACAGGAACGCCGAGGCGCCTAACCCGGTCGATCTGCAGCGGAGAATTTCCGCTCTGCCAGGCGAGCACGAGGTCCGGCCGCAGGGTAATTAAGCGCTCAATGTCCACCCGGCCGTGGCTTGCGACCACCGGCAGCGTCCTCGCTTCGGCCGGATGGTGGCTGAAGGCAGAAACGCCTGCGAGGCTGGCCCCAGCGCCGGCGGCGAAAACGATTTCCGCGAGGTGCGGGGCAAGACTCACGATGCGCTGCGCGGGGCGCTCGAGGTAAAGAGTGACGCCGCCGTCATCCTTTACCTGCAGGGCGTGCGCCGCCGCTGCGGTCCCGGCGGCGAGCGCGACGGCGAAGAGGCGATTCATCGCTGCAGCAGGGAATCGACGGCGGCCAAAGCCGCTTCGAGCGGGAGCTCGGTAAGGCACTCGCTCACCTTGCCGCCGCCGCAGCCGTCGTTGCCGCAGGGACGGCAGGCATGCGCGCCCGAAGCGACGACGCGGTGCGGAACCCGCCACGGCCCCCATTCGAGCTCGCCGCTCGGGCCAAACAGCGCCACAACCGGCGTGCGCACCGCCGCCGCGATATGCATGGGCGCGGAATCGACGCCGATGAAGAGCTTGGCACGGGCGCTCAGCGCCGCGAGCTGCTTGAGCGTCAGCTTTCCCGAGAAGTCCGCGAACTCCGCCTTTGCGCGGCTGCGGATCTCGGCGATCAGTGCGAGCTCACGTTCGTCGGGCGCGGCGGTAAGGGCCACGCGTTCGTCGCGTCGCGCGAGGGCGTCGATCAGGGCGGCGGCGCGCTCGGGCGGCCAGCACTTGAACTGCCAGCGCGAGCCCGGGTGAAAGTGGATGAAACCCCGCGGCGCGAGACCGTGGCCTGCGAGCAGCGCGTCGACGCTGCGGTCGGCGTCTTCCCCGGGAACGAGCACGAGAGCGCGTTCGTCCTCGCCCGGCTGAATGCCGATGCGGCGCAGCGCATCGAGATTCACCTCCACCCGATGGCGCCTCGCGTGCGGCGGCAGCGGAAACAGGTGAGTGAAGCTTCTTCTTCCAGACTCGCGCCTTGCGGGAGAAATTGGGCGCCACGGCATAGCGCGCGTCCGAGCGAGCGCGCGAGCCACGCTCCGCGCGGGTGCTCCGAGAGATGGACGATCAGATCGTAGCGGCGCTGCCGCAGGGCGGCGAAGAGCCGCCACTCCTCGGCGATCCGCGTAGCGCGCCGGCTTGCCCTTCCAATCGCGCCTTACCTCGTGGATCCGCGAGATCGCCGGATGCAGGTCGAGCATTTCCCGCGTTTCCGAATAGACGAGCGCGTCGATCTCGATCGCCGGAACGCGGTTCTTGAGAACGGTGAACACCGGCGAGGCGAGCAGGACATCGCCGTGGTGGCGGAGCTGGATCACCAGAGCGCGCCGCAGGCCGGAAACATCGATCGCGTCGGCGGGACCGTACTGCATGCCGCGCACGATAGCAGACAAGCGGCGGCAAGGCGAGGGAGGGACCGAGGCTGCGTTGTGACTCTACTTCAGGGCGTACTCGGCACTCGCGAACAGAAACCGGCCCGGGCTGCGGGTACACGCAGGTCGACACTACCGGGAACGGATTGCACGCATTGAAAGTGTCGATTATTCCGTAGCTGAAATATTTCTCGTCGAAGAGGTTGTTCGCGGTGAGCGACAATCTCCACCGCTGCCCATTCCGGCCGAGCTTCAAGTTGAACCAGGTGTATAGGACGGCATGAGGCGACCGAAAGCGTTGTCCTGGTCGCCGTCGTAGCGCTGCCTGCCGACGTATTTTGCGTCGCCGCCGAACAGGGTCTTGTTCGCCAAGCGCCAGGCAGGCGCAGCGTCGCCAACTGTCGCGGGACCAGCGGGACGTCGTTTCCCGACACGTCGGTCGTGCCGTAGATCACCGAGAGGAATTTCGCCCGCTGATACGCGTAGCTGCCGCCTACATCGACGCCTTGGGCGAGTGCCCACTGCCCGGCAAGCTCGACCCCGCTCGCGACGAGTCGGCGAAAGGTTGATGTTCGCACCAGCGAAGGAGCTACCGGCCGGAATAGCAAGCGGACTAAAGTAGATTTCGTTCTCCAGGTCGATCCTGTAGATGCTGCGCGCGCACGCGCCTGCCGAGCCGGCGATATTCGGCCGCGGCTTCCCCCTGCCGGGCGGTCTGCGCCTTGAGCAGATCTCCCGTCGCAGTGGCGCCGTTCTCGTCGACGTTGGCGACGCGAAAGCTCGTGCCGAGCTTCGCGTACACCTGCCAGGATTCGGCGAGCATCTGGCTGAGCGCGATTTCGCCGGCACCCGGGGTCTGCGCCTGGCTTTGGTTGGAGGATGGAGCCGAAGCCCGCACGCACTGCGGTGATCCGTCACGCGCTGCTGGCGTATGCCTGCCGTCACCTTGGTGCCGGGCGCCGGCTCTGCGTTGTACTGTACATAGGCACCCACGCTCCTCTGATCGCCAGCAGTGCTCGAGGCGGGTGTATCGAGCGCGTCGAGCGAGGAGCCGAATCGGCGGTCGTAGTCCCATTCCGCCCAGTCGAGGCCGGCGACCAGCACTCCGGGGATTCCGAGCGCCGTAGAAAGCCCAGCGCAGGCGCGGCGAGAAGACTAGGCTGTCGAGTCGAATCTCGCTGTAGGAAGAACTCGGTCCAAAATTCGCGAAGTAAGCGTCCGAATCGCTCGTGCGATAGCCAAGATCGGCGGCCAGACCGACTGAGCCGAGTCGGCTGGCTATACGAGAGCGTCGCGAAGCTGCCCACGCGCCTCGACCAGTCGTCCGGTGTCGTGGTGCCTCGCGGATCGTTGCGGAACTGTTCCTCGCTGCGTGCACCTGGCAGCCGCAGCTGCTGCACATCGGCGCCGACCTTCAAGGCCGACCTGAGTCTCCCTCTCGCCGTATCGCATGCTGCCGATCAGACTCTCCTGGCGCAGGCGATTGTTCTCCCGATAGCCGTCGCTTGCGAGGTGGCTTGCGTTCAAGTCCGAAGCCGACCCCTTCGTTGGTGGAATTGGCGGCGACTCGCAGGTCGACGGTCCCATAGGAGCCGTAGCCACCGTAAAGGGAAGCCGTGGTCTCGCCCCGCGAGGGCGACTTGGTGATGATGTTGATCGTGCCGCCCGTTGCCCCGCCTCCGAAGAGCACGGCACCCCGCCGGGCACGATTTCAATGCGCTCGATGGATTGCAGCGGAATCGCGGAGAGTTTCGTGCTGCTCAGATCGTTTTCGTTCAGCCGCATGGCCGTCGAGCAGCACCAGCGTGTTCTGGTCGCCCGTGATGCCGAAACCCCGCAGATCGATCTGCTGGTCGGGCGATGCCGGTGTTGTCGCGACGTGCATCGATCCCGAACTCGCGACAAGCAACTCGGGCAGCGTCTTCGGGCCGTGCTCTCGCGCGATGTCTTCCGCGCTGATGATCAGTCATGCCGATCGGCGCGTCGAGCCGGTTCGTTCCGGAAAGCGCGTGGCGGTCACGATGACGGCGGCTTCCTCCGAGACTTGCGCAAGACGAGTACGGAGCGAGCACCATAAGCAAGCGCCGCGACAAGAACGAGGTTCATGAGTTCCTCCCGGCCGGCGTCCCCGCAGGCCCGTGCAAGTTGCGAGAGGAAATGCGATGACGGCGAGCGAGCTTGGCACCGCTCCCCGCGGCATTTCCGACTATCGCTCCAGGCCGGTCTCCGGGCTTGTGGGAATCGGACGTATCGCCTTCCCGCGAGCTTGCACTCGCAGTGGCTGGACCTCAGGCCGGACTTGCACCGGCATCGGCCGCTGGTTGATACGCCCGCACTCACTTACCGTTGCGGGGGCAGCAGAGGCATAGGTCGATCGAAAACTTCTTTCCCCGTCTTGGGGGATCCTCAAGGGGGCGTCGCCCCCTTGATCGACTCGGTACCGCACCTCTTTCCCGTTTCACCCCGGCGCGAGGAACGCGCCGGGACACCTGGAACGAGCGCGTTGATTGTACAGCACAAGCCGCCCGCCCCTGTTCGGGAATCTACATTGAAAAGAAATCCTTACACCTTGACTTAACAGGATTTTCCAAACTATAGTGTGCCCGATGGAGAGGGAGCTGGCCACACTCGAAGAGAAGATACAAAAGGCCGCGCGGCTGTGCCAGCGGCTGCGCGATGAAGTCCGGGGGCTGCGGGCACAACTGGCCGCGCTCCAGGGCGACAAGAAGCAGCTCGCGGAAAAGATCGACGGCGCCCGCAACCGGCTCGAACACCTGCTCAGGCAGATTCCCGAATAGCGTTTTCGGATGAGTCCCAAGCCCAAGACCCTTGATGTCACCATCATGGGCCGGACCTACAAGGTCGCGTGCTCCGAGGAGGAACGCGAGGCCCTGATCTCGGCGGTCGCCTATCTCGACAGGAAAATGACCGAAATAAAGAACGCCGGCAGGGTAGCAAGCGCCGAACGCATCGCCGTAATGGCCGCACTCAACATCGCGCACGAGCTCCTCTCCTCGCGAAACAACGCAAGCGGCTTTGACATCGAAGGCTTGAGGCGTAGAATGGCCGCAATGGAAGCGACGCTCGATCAAGCTCTCGCTCCATAGCTTCGAAAAGGTCGAGCGGCGCAGGAGAGATTGTCCCCTGTGGTGTGCGCCAAGACCCGTAATCTTCTTGAACCAACAGCTTGAATTTGGTTGCGGACTCAAGCGTCACTGTTGTGCGCGTCCCTAGTCGGATGTACCTGATGTGACCGGAAAGCGACCACTTGGACCGAAAGGTTCAGGAATCGGTTCTAGCGGCATCGTCGGGGGACTCCCAAATAAGCGAAGACGCAAGACGACAAACAAAGACGCAGGCGAGAGGCCTGCGTTTTCTTTTGTGGGCCTGGAATCGGAGCCGCGGATCGTGCGTTACTGGCTGATGAAATCCGAGCCCGATGAGTTCAGCATCGACGATCTGGCTGCATCGCCGCGGCAGACCGCCCCCTGGACCGGAGTGCGAAATTTCAGGGCCCGCAATTTCATGCGCCGCGACATGGCGCCCGGGGACCGAGTGTTCTTCTACCACTCCAGCTGCGAAGTGCCGGGAATCGCAGGGATCGCCGAGGTTGCGTCCGCCCCCAAAGTCGACGCGACCCAGTTCGATCCGAAGAGCGACTACTACGATCCGAAGTCGACCCGCGAGAAACCGCGCTGGTACCACGTCGAGGTGAAGTTCATGGAGAAAACCTCGTTTGTGAGCCTGCCCGAGCTGCGCCGTCATCGGGAGCTCTCGGGGATGCAGACGCTTGCGCGCGGCAATAGACTCTCCATCACCCCGGTAAGCGAAGTCGAATGGGATTTCATCACCCGGCGGCTGATGGGGCTCTAGAGCGAACCGATGGGCGCGCTGCAGAACGACACCCTGATCCGCGCGCTGGCGAGGCAGCCCACGCCCTACACTCCGGTATGGCTGATGCGCCAAGCCGGACGCTACCTTCCCGAATACAACGAGGTGCGCCGGCGCGCCGGCAGCTTCCTCGCATTGTGCAAGTCGCCTTCGCTCGCAACAGAAGTCACGCTGCAGCCGCTTGCGCGCTTTCCCCTGGACGCGGCCATCCTGTTCTCGGACATCCTCACCATCCCCGATGCGATGGGTCTGGGTCTCTACTTCGCGGAAGGGGAAGGGCCGCGCTTCGAAAGACCGCTGCGCGACGAAGCTGCGATTGCGAAGCTTTCGGCGCCTGATCCGGCTGGACAGCTTGGCTACGTCACCGATGCGATAAGCCAGATTCGACACGCACTGGCCGGCCGCGTCCCGCTCATCGGATTCGCCGGCAGCCCCTATACGCTGGCCTGCTACATGATCGAGGGGGGAGCGAGCGACGACTGGAGCAACGTCAAGCTCATGCTCTATCAGCGCCCGGACCTGCTGCACCGTGTGCTTGCCATCAATGCTCAAGCAGTCGCCGCACTGCTCAACGCCCAGATCGAGGCCGGCATCCAGGTGGCGATGATTTTCGACACCTGGGGTGGAAGCTTGCCTGCCGCCGCCTATGCAGAATTTTCTCTCGCCTACATCCAACGCGTGCTAGCGCAGCTCAAGCGCGGCGAGGGGAGCGAGCGTATTCCGCTGATCGTGTTCACCAAGGGTGGCTCGCCCTGGATCGAGAAAATCGCGGCGACCGGCTGCGATTGCGTAGGTCTGGACTGGAGCGCGGATCTCGGCGATGCACGCGCGCGAATCGGTTCGCGCGTGGCGCTTCAGGGTAATCTCGATCCCATGGTGCTCCTCACTTCGCCCGACGTGGTGCGCCGCGAAGCCCAGAACGTGCTCGCCTCCTTCGGCCATGGGCCCGGGCACGTTTTCAATCTAGGGCACGGAATCCCCCAGCGCGCGCTCCCGGAAAATGTCGCCGCGTTGGTTGCTGCAGTGCATGAATTAAGTCCAAAATTCCATCCGAAGAGCTGAAAAGCCGGTTTTGGGGTCCCGGACGCAAAGTGTCACTTATACACAACACCTCTCGAAAAGCCACGCCTGCCGCGGCTTTTCGAGCACTTCCTTCGGAAGTTTTGCAAGTCCCTGTATTGTCGACTGATTCGGCCACGCCTTCATTTTAGGCAAGGCGAAAAACCCCTTGCAGAAGTGCGAGTTACGGTTGGGTTACAGGCCTTACTCACACAGTTACTCACAAATTCTGTGAAAAACAGCAAAAACCCAAAGTAAACAAGCCCCTTATCGAGGCCACTGCAGAAACGACTTGAGTACGGATGAAATCGTCCCCACCGCACGAATTCCGCCCTCGGGGAACACGATGATCATCCTGCGCGTGGCGCTCGATGTGCCGCTGCCCAAGTTGTTCGACTACCTCGCGGAGGACGCAGCGCGGGCCGACATCGGGGCTCGGGTGCTGGTTCCGTTCGGAAAAAAACACCGCGTGGGCGTGATCGTGGATGTCGCGGCAAGGTCCGAGGTCGCCGACTCGCGGCTTCGCGCGGTCGATCGGGTCCTGCACGACGCACCACCGCTTGCGCACGAGTGGCTTGACCTAGCGCGATTCTGCAGCGATTACTACCAGCGCCCGCTCGGCGAAGTCGTGGCCACGGCCCTGCCGCCGCGGCTGCGCACCGCGAGGCCCGTTCCGTCGGCCCCGGTCGATTATGTCCTGACTCCCTCCGGCGGGGATGCGCTTGCGGCAATGCCGGCGCGGCGTAAGCGCTTGCGCGCTCTGCTCTCGCAGCTCGCGCGCGGTCGAACCTCCGAGTCGGAGTTTTCTGGTGGCACTCGCAGCCCTGCTCAGAAAGAGTCTCGAAGCCGGCTGGGTCGCCACTGTCGATCCACCGCGGTCCGAGATCCGCTTTGTCCGTGCGCACGAACTCACGGCGGAGCAGCGGCAGGCGGTCGAGCGCCTGCGCTCGGGACTTGATCAGATTCCGGGTGAGCTTGCTCTTCGGCGTGACCGGGAGCGGCAAGACCGAGGTCTACCTCCAGCTCATCGCAGAGACGCTCGCCCGCGGTAAACAGGCGCTGGTTCTGGTGCCCGAGATCGCGCTCACCCCGACGCTCGAGAAGGCGTTCCTCGAGCGTTTTCCCGGGGCCGTCATCGTCACTCAGACGAGCGCCATGGCGGAGCTTGAGCGCACCCGAGCGTGGCTGGCAGGCCCACCGCGGTCGCGCCGATATCGTGCTCGGCACGCGGCTGGCCGTGTTCACGTCGCTCCCCCGGCTGGGGCTGGTCGTCGTCGACGAAGAGCAGGACGTATCCTTCAAGCAACGGGAGGGCGTGCGCTATTCGGCGCGCGACCTCGCGATCGCGCGGGCGCGCTCGTCTGGCGTTCCGGTACTGCTCTGCTCGGCGACGCCTTCGCTCGAGACATTCCATCATGCGGAGTCGGGCAAGTACGAGCTCGTTGAGCTCACGCGCCGAGCCATCGAACGCTCGGCGCTCCCGCTCGTTCGCCTGGTCGACACCCGCGTTCATCCCCCTCGCGAAGGACTCGCCGCGCCTGTCCTGGAAGCGCTCGCAGCGCGCCTTTCCCGGGGCGAGCAATCGCTTGTCTTCCTCAATCGGCGCGGCTACGCGCCGGTACTCGCTTGCGCGGCGTGCGCATGGGTGAAGGGCTGCCGGCGCTGCTCGGCGCACATGGTCGTGCACCTGGCCGAGCGGCTGCTGCGCTGCCATCATTGCGGACTTGCAGAGGGCATCCCGCGCGCCTGCCCGGAATGCGGCGACCCCGATCTGCAGGCTTTCGGACGCGGGACGCAGCGTGTCGAAGCGTCGCTGGCAGAGAAGTTCCCCCGAGCCCGCATCCTGCGCCTGGACAGCGACGCCGTGCGCGCGAAGGGAAGGCTCCGTGACCTGCTCGATCGCGCTGCGCACGCCGATATCCTGGTCGGTACCCAGATTCTCGCCAAGGGGCACCATTTCGAACGCCTGACGCTCGCCTGTGTGCTGCACGCAGACAGCGGCCTCTTCGCGAGCGACTATCGGGCGAGCGAGCGGACTTTCGCGCAGCTGCAGCAGGTCGCCGGGCGTTCGGGCCGCGCCGGCCTGGCCGGCGAAGTACTGGTCCAGACGCGTTACCCGAACCATCCCCTGTATCGGTCGCTGGTGGACCACGATTACGCGGGCTTCGCGCAAGCCGTACTTGCCGAGCGCCGCGCGGCAGGCTTCCCGCCCTTCGTTTTCGAGGCAGCGTTGCGCGCGGAAAGCGCGGACGCCCTTCGGGCGCTGCATTTCCTCGAATCGGCGATCGAAAAGGCCCCGCCGAACCGAAGCTCGGTCACCGTATTCGATCCTGCGCCGATGTCGCTCGCGCGGCTCGCCGGGATGGAGCGCGCGCAGGTGCTGCTGCAGTCGCGCTCGCGGCCGCGATTGCAGGAATTCCTGCGAGAGTGGAGCAGCGCGCTCTACGAGATGCGTGCGCATGGAGTGCGCTGGCATCTGGACGTGGACCCACTCGATTTCTGACGCGAAGAAACGAGTGCACACTGTCCAGAGTGGGGGACCTACGAGGGGGTCACGCCCCCTCGTTCGTGCGAACGCCGCTAGGCGGATTTCTTCGTCGCTTTTTTCGCCTTGCGTGGACGAGACTTGCCGTGCGATCCCTTGAACACCTTGCCGCGGAATGTGCGCTTGTCGCCTTTGCCCAAGTTGTGACTCCTCGTGTTGAAGATTGAAGCCTGCAACATTCTACGCTCTAGAGATCGGACGGTATCAGGCACTGGGTATAATTGCGCAGCCTTTCTGCTCCTTCATGTCCGCCGAGATCAAATCGCACCTCACCGACTTGCTCACGCGAGCTCTTGCCAAGGTCGCCCCGCAGCAGCCGGGCACGCTGATTTCCCTGGAGCGGCCCAAGCAGGCGCAGCACGGAGATTTCTCCTGTCCTGCTGCCATGCAGCTCGCGCGCATGCTGAAACGCAGCCCGCGGGAACTGGCCCTTGAACTGGTGGCAGCGTTGCCTCCGTCCGATTGGCTCGATCGCGCCGAGGTGGCGGGCTCGGGCTTCATCAACCTGCGCGTGCGCGCGGCAGCGAAACAGCACATCGTGAAAACCATACTCGCCGAGGAAGCGCGCTACGGACGATCGGAACGCACGCGGGGACAGCCCCTTGTCGTGGAATTCGTTTCGGCCAATCCCACGGGCCCCCTTCACGTCGGCCATGGCAGGCAGGCCGCGCTCGGCGACGCGATCGGGGCGCTCCTTGAATCGCAGGGCGCTCGCGTCACGCGGGAGTTCTACTACAACGACGCCGGCGCGCAGATCCGCAATCTCGGGCTTTCCGTCCAGGCACGCATCCGCGAGAAGCTGGGCCTCACGGCCGAGTTCCCCGCCGACGGATATCACGGCGACTACGTGCGCGAGATCGCCCAGAAGTACCTCGAGGCAGGTCATGCCGACGGGGAGGATCTGGAAGCGGTCACGCGTTTTTCCGTTGCGGAGCTCAGGCGGGAGCAGGACCTCGACCTTCAGGCGTTCGGAGTGCGCTTCGACAGCTACTACCTGGAGTCTTCGCTCTACCGGGACGGCCGCGTCGAGAAGACGATTCAGGCGCTGATTGAAGCCGGGAAGACGTTCGAGCAGGACGGCGCGCTGTGGCTCAGGACCACCGAGTACGGCGACGACAAGGACCGCGTCATGCGCAAATCGGACGGAACCTACACCTACTTCGTCCCCGACGTCGCCTATCACATCACAAAATGGGAGCGCGGATTCGCCCGGGCGATCAACATCCAGGGGTCGGACCACCACAGCACCGTCACAAGGGTGCGCGCCGGACTGCAGGCCGCTTCCTCAAAGTGGGAGCGCAAGATTCCCCGGGGTTACCCTGATTACCTTCTGCACAAAATGGTCACGGTAATGAAGGGCGGCGAGGAGATGAAGATCTCCAAGCGCGCCGGCTCCTACGTCACGCTTCGCGAGTTGATCGACGAAGTCGGACGCGACGCCGTGCGCTTTTTCCTCGTATCGCGCAAAGCCGACGCCGAGTTCGTATTCGACGTCGATCTCGCGAAATCCCAATCCGAGGAGAATCCCGTCTATTACGTGCAGTACGCGCACGCGCGGATCTGCTCGCTCCTCGAGCAATGGAAGGCCCAGTTTGCCGCGGAGGACGGCGCCCTCGTCAGCGCGCTCGGTTCCGGCCGAATCGGACTGCCGGAAGACGCGGACCTAGCGCCGCTCACGGGCACGCGCGAACTGTCGCTCCTGCAACGCCTCGGGGAGTATCCCGAGGTGCTGGAGAATGCCACGGCTGAACTCGCCCCGCATCAGCTTGTCTTCTATCTTCGAGACCTGGCGGGGGAGTTTCACAGTTACTATAATGCGGAACGGATTCTCGTCGTCGAGACGCCGCTGCGACGGGCGCGACTTGCGCTGTCCCTTGCCGTGCGCCAGGTCCTGCGCAATGGATTGTCCCTGCTGGGCGTGAGCCAGCCAGAGAAAATGTAGTGCTCGACCGACCACCTGCTCCATGAGCCTAGACTACAAGCAGATCGCGCAGCCCAGGACGGACTCGCCCGGCAGCTTCCTGATAGGTCTTTTCTTCGGGTTTCTTCTCGGCCTCGGCGTCGCTGCGGGAATCGCGGTCTACTTCTTCAAGACGCCCGCGCCCTTCTCCGAAAGGGCGCGCGCGCCGGACAAGGCTCCGCCCGTTGCTCAGAACCTGCCCGATCCATCCAAGGCGCCGCCGCCCGCCGAGGAGAAGCCGCGCTTCGATTTCTACCGCATCCTCCCGGGGCGGGAAGAGCCCGTGACTGACCGCCAGTTGCGCGAGGCGGCCAAGCAGCCTGGAACATCGAAGGATGTCTATTTCATTCAAGCGGGATCCTTCCAGAACCCTGCCGATGCCGACAGCGTCAAGGCGAGGCTGGCATTGATGGGCCTCGAGGCAACCGTCGAGCCTGCCGACCTCGCGGAAAAAGGCGTGTGGTACCGAGTGCGTCTCGGACCCTACAAGCGCATCGAGGAGATCAACCGTGTTCGGCAGCAACTGGCGCAGAACGGAGTGGACGCGTCGCTGGTCAGGGTCAAGGACGTCTCCACGAATTGATTCCAGAGTCCAAGGAGAAAGCCCCATGTTCCTTCGTTTGATGAGCCTCTTCGCCGGCTTGACGCTCGCGTTCGCGGCGAGCGCCCAGCGCGTCCCCGAAGAGGGCCTCGACTACAACGAAATCAAGCCGCCGCAGGCGACCGACTCTCCGGGGAAGGTCGAGGTGATCGAGTTCTTCTGGTACCGGTGTCCGCACTGCTACTCGATCGAGCCGGAAGTCGAACAGTGGCGGAAGCGCCTGCCTCGCGATGTCCAGTTCAAGCGCGTACCGGGAATTCTCGGAGAGGATTGGGCGACAGACGCCCGCATCTTCTTCACGCTCGAAGTGCTGGGCGAACTGGAGAGGCTGCATCGGCCGTTCTTCGACGCTATCCACCTGCAGGGCGGCGTACGACTCCGCGGCGAGGCATTCGCCAAGTGGGCCGCGGACTGGTTCGCAAAGCAGAAAGTGGACATGGCCAAGTACGACTCCGCGTTGCGCTCGTTTACCGTCGAGAGCCGACTGCGGCGAGCGGCGCAGATGAGCCGGGACTACCGCCTGGATGGGGTTCCCAAGCTCGTCGTGCATGGCCGCTATGCGGTGGAGAGTCGCAAAACCATGTTTGCGACAACGGACGTTCTCATCGGCGAGGCGCGCAAGCAAATCGCAAAGGCAAAACCCTGAGGGCGCGCTGAACGTGCCGGCCCGGATTGTCCTCCAGCCCTAAAGTTTTCATCACCGGCGCTTCGAGCGGGATCGGCGCCGCGCTCGCGGCACACTATGCGCGCGAAGGCGCCCTGGTCGGCCTGTGCGCCCGGCGCCTTGAAAACCTGCAGGCCTACTTCGCAGGCCTCGCCTGTCCCGGCGCCTGCTACCGCGCGGACGTGACCGACTCCGGGAGTCTCCAGGCGGCAGCGGGAGATTTCCTTCAGCGCTTCGGCCCGCCCGATATCGTCATCGCCAACGCCGGCGTCAGCGTCGGCACCTCCAGCGAAGATGCGCAGGACCTCGCCGTTTTCCGCAGGGTGATGGACACCAACGTGTTCGGCATGGCGGCGACTTTCCAGCCGTTTATCTCAGCCATGCGCCAGCGCGCGAGCGGAACGCTGGTCGGGATCGCGAGCGTCGCGGGCTTTCGCGGTCTCCCGGGAGGCGGCGCCTACAGCGCGTCCAAAGCCGCCGTGATTGCGTATCTCGAGAGCCTGCGCGTCGAGCTCCACGGCACGGGCGTGGCGGTGGTGACGATATGCCCGGGCTACATTCGCACGCAGATGACCGCGGTCAACCGCTATCACATGCCCTTCATCATCGACGTCGAGGACGCGGCGCGACGCATCGCCCGCGCAATCGCGCGCAAACCCCGCTTCGCAGTCATTCCCTGGCCCATGGCGCTCGCGGCGTTCGCGCTGCGACGCATGCCCCGGTGGCTGTTCGACCGCGTGTTTTCGCGCGCACCGCGCAAGCCGCGCGGCCTGCCCCTGTGAACGGTCCAGAAGGCAGGCTCGTCGATGCGGCCGGAACGCGCCACGTCCGGGCGAGGGGCGAGGCGCGCATCGTAAGTCTTGTTCCGAGCATTACGGAACTCGTATGCGATCTGGGGCTTGCGGGACAACTCGTGGGCCGTACCGGCTTCTGCATCCACCCGCGCGAACTTGTTCGCAGCGTCCGCAAGGTCGGTGGTACCAAGAACGTGGACCTCGGCAAACTGCGCTCGATGCGACCGACACACGTCATCCTCAACGTCGATGAGAACAGGAAAGAGGATGCGCGAGTGCTCGCCGAGTTCGTCCCCGGACTTATCGTCACGCATCCCCTCTCCCCGCTCGACAACCCTGCGCTCTACCGGCTGATCGGAGGGATTTTCGGGCGAGAGGCGGAAGCCGAAGCCTTGTGCGACAGATTCGAGGAAGCGTACGAGGCGCTGCGCTCCTCAGCGGGCGCCCTCCCGGCCGAGCGTGTCCTTTACCTGATCTGGAAAAATCCCTGGATGACGGTCTCCCGCGATACGTACATCTCGCGCATGCTCGCCCTCGTCAACTGGGAAACCGTTCCCCCAGGCGGAGCGGAGCGCTATCCGAAGATCGACCTCGACGGCGAGGCGCGCACCGTCCTCCTGTCGAGCGAGCCCTTCATGTTCCGCAAAAAGCACCTTGCCGAGATGCGCGCGCTGCCTGCGCTTCGCGGAAAGAAAATCGCGCTGATCGACGGAGAGATGACATCCTGGTATGGAAGCCGGGCGATCAAGGGCGTTGCGTATCTCCGCAGATTCCGGGGCGAGCTGGACAGCGCCCCGAGTTGATCCGGTTCCCTACGAACCCGAACGGACGTAACGAACCACGCCGTCCTCGACCGAGCGCTCGAGCCGTCCCTGGTAGTGGAGGTAATGCAGATGGGCCATCGCCTCGCCCATTGCGAAGAAAAGCTGGTGAGTGTCGAGATCGCGGCGAAAGAGCGTGCCGAGCACGTCTGCGGCCGCCTTGGGGGTGTCGCAGACTTCCTCCAACTCGGCCAGCCGCAGGCGGTGGTGTTCCTTGAGTTGCGCGATGCGCTCCCGCAGGCCGCGGAACGGCAAGCCGTGCGAGGGCAGCGTAAGCGTCGTCGCAGGCAATTCGGCGTATCGCGAAATCGAATCGAGGAATAGCGCGAGCGGATTGCCTTCCGGCTCGTTCGCCCAAACGCTGACGTTAGTCGAGATCTTGGGAAGCACCATGTCGCCGGAGATCAGCACGCCGAGCTCCTCGCAGTAGAGCGCGGCGTGCTCGGGCGCGTGGCCGTAACCCATGATGACCCGCCAGCTGCGGCCGCCGATGCGATGAGTCTGCCCATCCATCAAGCGCCGGTACTGAGAAGGAAAGCTCGGGACGCGCACGCGGTAGTTGCTGCGGCGCTGCTCGAGCAAGGAAAGCCTTTCACCCGCGGCGCCGTTTCTCTTGAACATCGCGAGCGTGTTGTCGTAGCTGTATCCCGCCTGGCCCTCGCGCTGTGCGTGGGCCGTCAGGTACTCGCCCTGGGGCATCCAGAATTCCGCAGCCGAACGCTCGACCAGCCACGAAGCGAGACCGGCGTGGTCGGGGTGATGGTGAGTGACGAGGAGGCGACCGACGGGCCGGCCGGCGATGCGCATGGCGAATATCCGATCCCACAGAGCGCGCGTCGTGTCGTCGCCAATGCCGCAATCGACGAGGGTCCATCCGGCCCCGCCCCCGACTTCGTCTTCCAGGAGCCACAGGTTGATGTGATCGAGCGCGAACGGCAGAGGCATCCGCGCCCAGTGCACCCCCGGCGCGATTTCGATCGATTCGCCCGCGGCCGGCGGCGCGGCCCGAGGATATTCGAGGATGGATTCAGGACTCATTCGCGGGATGCGGGAGTTCTTTCCGACTTGCGGGAGTAGAATTGCGGTTACCGCGGACAAAGGCGGGCATTCTAACGTAAAGTAGGTTTCCCCTCTCGCAACTCCCATGGACCGCGCCCAAAATCTCTCCAAGGCCGTGCCCGCCTTGCCCGGGTTGCGCTTTCGCCTCGGCGACGAGATCGACATCCTGCGCGGGACGGTGCAGAGCTTCGCTGCGACGGAGATCGCGCCGCGCGCTGCCGAGATCGACCGTTCCAACCAGTTTCCGATGGACCTGTGGAGGAAGATGGGCGCCCTTGGGCTGCTCGGCATCACGGTCGAGGAAGCTCTCGGTGGCGCTGCCATGGGCTACGCCGCCCACATCGTGGCGATGGAGGAGATCAGCCGGGCCTCGGCGTCGGTCGGCCTTTCCTACGGCGCGCATTCCAATCTCTGCGTCAACCAGATCGCGAGGAACGGGAACGCGGCGCAGAAGGGCAAGTACCTGCCGAAGCTCGTCGCCGGAGAATGGGTCGGCGCGCTCGCCATGTCGGAAGCGGGCGCCGGTTCCGACGTCGTCTCGATGAAGTGCCGGGCCGAATACAGGAAGAACAAGTTCATCCTCAACGGCGCCAAGATGTGGATCACCAACGGCCCGGACGCCGACGTCATGGTCGTCTATGCGAAGACCGACGCCCACGCAGGTCCGCGGGGAATCACCGCATTCATCGTCGAAAAGAGCTTCAAGGGTTTTTCCGCCTCGCAGAAACTGGACAAGCTGGGCATGCGCGGCTCGAACACCTGCGAGCTCGTCTTTCGGGATTGCGAGGTGCCCGAGGAGAATGTTCTCTCCGACGTCGGTCGCGGAGTGAATGTGCTGATGTCCGGTCTCGACTACGAGCGCGCGGTGCTCGCCGGCGGCCCCCTGGGCATCATGCAGGCCTGCATGGACGTGGTCGTGCCCTACGTGCACGAGCGCAAGCAGTTCGGCCAGCCGATCGGGGAGTTCCAGCTGATGCAGGGAAAGCTCGCCGACATGTACACCACGCTCAATGCCTGCCGCGCCTACGTCTATGCCGTCGGCCAGGCGCTCGACCGCGGCGACTCCACCGGCGCAGCCGCGCGCAAGGACGCGGCCGGCGCCATTCTCTATGCCGCGGAGAAAGCAACCTGGATGGCGGGTGAGGCGATCCAGTGCCTGGGCGGAAACGGCTACATCAACGACACCCCGACCGGGCGCTTGTGGCGCGATGCGAAGCTCTACGAAATCGGCGCCGGCACATCGGAGATTCGAAGATGGCTGATCGGTCGCGAACTCTTTGCCGAAACAAACTGAAACACTGGAGGTATTTATGCAGAAAGATCCTGTTGTCATCGTTTCCTGTGCCCGCACTCCCATGGGCGCGTTTCAGGGCGAGCTGAAGGATTTCTCCGCGGCGCAGCTCGGCGCGGCGGCCATCCGCGCGGCGGTCGAGCGCGCGAAGCTGAAGCCCGAGCAAGTCCAGGAGGTGATCATGGGCTGCGTGCTGCCCGCCGGCCAGGGACAGGCGCCGGCGCGCCAGGCCACACTGGGCGCGGGCCTTCCGCTGTCAACCGGCAGCACGACGGTGAACAAGATGTGCGGCTCGGGCATGAAGGCGGCGATGTTCGCGCACGACCTGCTCGCCGCGGGAACGAACGACGTCATGGTCGCAGGCGGAATGGAATCGATGACCAACGCCCCGTACCTGCTCCCCAAGGCGCGCTCGGGCTATCGCATGGGCCACCAGCAGGTAGTCGACCACATGTTTCTCGACGGCCTGGAAGACGCCTACGACAAGGGCCGGCCTGATGGGCAGCTTCGCCGAGGACTGCGCGGCGAAATACCGCTTCACCCGCGAGGAGCAGGACAAGTTCGCCGTCACGTCGCTCGAGCGCGCGCAAGCCGCGAACAAGAACGGCTGGTTCGCCTGGGAGACCACGCCGCTCGCGATCAAGACGGGCAAGAACGAGCGTTTCATGGAGCAGGACGAGCAGCCCTTCAAGGCCAATTTCGAGAAGATTCCGACGCTGAAACCCGCCTTCCGCAAGGACGGCACGGTGACCGCGGCGAACTCGAGCTCGATCTCCGATGGCGCGGCGGCGCTCGTGATGATGCGGCGTTCCACCGCGGACAAACTGGGCTGTACGCCCCTCGCGAACGTTGTCGCCCACAGCTACGCACTCGCAGGAGCCGGCCTGGTTCACCACCGCGCCGGTGGGTGCGATCAGGAAACTGTATGAGGCGACCGGTTGGACTCCCGGCAAGGTCGATCTCTACGAGGTGAACGAGGCTTTTGCGGTCGTCACCATGGCGGCGATGAAGGAGCACGGCCTGCCGCACGAGCGCGTCAATGTCCACGGCGGCGCGTGCGCGCTCGGCCACCCGATCGGCGCTTCCGGCGCGCGCATTCTCGTCACACTGATCGGCGCGCTCAGGAAAACCGGCGGTAAGCGCGGCGTCGCGAGCCTCTGCATAGGCGGAGGTGAAGCGACCGCCATGGCGATCGAGCTGGTCTGACGCGGCAACGGCGCCAAACGATGCCGAGCCCGATCGAGTTCTATTTCGACTTCTCCTCGCCCTACGGTTATTTCGCAAGCGAGAAGATCGAGCCGATCGCGGCGAAGCACGCCCGCGAGGTCACATGGCGGCCGATCATGCTCGGCGTGGTGTTCAAGACCACTGGCGGGCAGCCCCTGCCGTCGATCCCCCTGAAGGGCGCGTACTCGGCGCGCGACATCGCGCGCACGGCGAAATTCCTCGGAGTCGAATACCGCCCGCCTCCCGTTTTTCCGATTCCTTCGATCTCACCCTGCCGCGCCTTCTATTGGATGGATGCGCAAGATCCGAAACGCGCCAAGCAGCTCGCTCGAGCGCTTTATCGTGCCTACTTCGTGGAGAGCGTCGATATTTCGAGCACCGACAACACGATCTCCGTGTGCGCCAGGTTCGGCTTGAAACCGGACGAGGTCCGAGCGGCTCTCGCCGATCAGGCGATCAAGGACCGCCTGCGGAGCGAAGTGGACCACGCCATCGCGCGCGGGACCTTCGGCTCGCCCTACATCGTTATCGACGGCGAGCCTTTTTGGGGTTCGGACCGCCTCGATCAGATCGATCGCTGGCTGCAAACCGGCGGCTGGTGATAACCGCCAGTCGATCCTGATTCGATGGCCGAGTTCCTGCTCTACGGGTTCGCTCAATCGGGCAACTGCTACAAGGTGGCGCTCTACCTGGAGCTCGTCGGAGCCGACTGGAAGCCGAGGTTCGTCGATTACTTCAACGGCGAGACGAGAACGCCCGAGTACCGGAGGATCAACGTCATGGGCGAGGCGCCGGTGCTCGAGCACGGCGGCGAGCGCCTGTCGCAGTCCGGGGTCATACTCGATTACCTGATCGAGCGCTTCGGCCGGTACGGGTGGCGGGACAATGCCGAGCGGCGCGAGGTGTTGCGCTGGCTCCTGTGGGACAACCACAAGCTGACGGGCTACACCGCCACCTACCGGTTCCTGCGCGTGCTCGCCACCGCGCCGGACAAGGCTGTGACGGAGGAGTTTCGCAAGCGCGCGGAGTCCGCCTGGAAAGTGCTCGATGCGCATCTCGGCGAACGCCGCTACATCGTCGGGGACAGGCTCACCATCGCCGACCTGTCGGCCTGCGGCTATCTGTTCTTCGAGGACGAGCTGGGGGTGGACTGGAAGGACTATCCGGCCATCCGCGCGTGGCTCGCGCGCATTCGCGGCGAGCCGCGCTGGAAGCATCCCTACGAGCTGCTTCCCGGTCACCCCATCCCCGGGCGTAAATAACCGCGATGGCTGTAATCCGGAGCAAGCTCGATCCCCGCTCAGGGGAATTCCAGGCGAACGCACGGGCGATGGCGACCAAGGTCGCAGATCTTCGCGCCGTGGTCGAGCGCATTTCGCAGGGCGGCGACGAAGCCGCGCGCGCAAAGCATACGGCACGCGGGAAACTCCTTCCGCACGAGCGCCTGCGCCTCTTGCTCGACCCTGGGTCTGCGTTTCTGGAGCTTTCCCAGCTCGCCGCTCTGGGTATGTACGATGACGAGGCGCCCGGCGCCGGCATCATCACGGGCGTGGGCCGGGTCTCCGGCCAGGAGTGCATGGTGGTCGTGAACGACGCCACCGTGAAGGGTGGGACCTACCTTCCGATTACGGTGAAAAAGCACTTGCGCGCACAGGAGATCGCGCTCGCAAACCGGCTGCCCTGCATCTATCTCGTCGATTCAGGCGGGGCTTTCCTCCCCGAGCAGGACAGTGTCTTTCCGGACCGTGACCACTTCGGCCGGATCTTCTACAACCAGGCGACCATGTCGGCCGAGCGCATCCCGCAGATCGCCGCGGTCATGGGCTCGTGCACCGCGGGGGGCGCATACGTACCGGCGATGTCCGACGAAACGGTCATCGTCAAAGGCCAAGGCACGATTTTTCTCGGCGGTCCGCCGCTCGTGAAGGCCGCCACCGGGGAAATCGTGTCGCCGGAGGAACTGGGCGGTGCCGAAGTGCATGCGCGCCAGTCGGGCGTAGCCGACCACTATGCCCAGGACGACGCCCATGCGCTGTCCATCGTCCGGGCCATCGTTTCCAACCTCAACCGCATCAAGAACGCGAGCCTCGCCCTGCGCGAGCCTGCCGAGCCCGCGTACCCGGCCGAGGAGCTTCATGGAGTGATCCCCGCCGACACGCGCAAGTCCTACGACGTGCGCGAGGTGATCGCGCGCATCGTCGACGCGAGCGAGCTGGACGAGTTCAAGCAGGACTACGGCACGACACTCGTTACCGGATTTGCGCGCATCTGGGGCTATCCGATCGGCGTGGTCGCGAACAACGGAATCCTTTTCTCCGAGTCGGCCCTCAAGGGCGCGCACTTCATCGAGCTGTGCGGCCAGCGCGGGATTCCACTGCTATTCCTCCAGAACGTCACCGGCTTCATGGTGGGAAAGAAATACGAAGCAGGCGGCATCGCCAAGGACGGCGCGAAGATGGTCACCGCGGTTTCCTGCGTTCGCGTCCCCAAGTTCACCGTAATCATCGGAGGGTCGTTCGGAGCCGGCAACTACGCCATGTGCGGGCGCGCGTATTCGCCCCGTTTCCTTTGGATGTGGCCGAACGCCCGCATTTCGGTCATGGGCGGGCAGCAGGCTGCCGCCGTCCTTGCGACCGTGAAGCGCGACGCAATCGAAGCGAAGGGCGGGACATGGAGCAAGGAAGAGGAAGAAGCCTTCAGACGCCCCATCCTCGATCAATACGAGCGCCAGGGGCACCCCTACTACGCGACCGCACGGCTCTGGGATGACGGCCTGATCGCGCCGGAGGAAACGCGGCGCGTGCTCGCACTCGCCATCTCGGCATCGCTCAACGCGCCGATCGAGGAGACGAAGTTCGGAGTCTTTCGGATGTAGGGAGGCAACGGATGTCCGTCCACCGCGCAAAGATCGAATGGCAGAGAAACGGAATGAGCTTCGAGCTGAGCAAGTACAGCCGTGCCCATCGCATCGAGTTCGAGCCCTCGGTGAGCCTCTCCGGAATTGCCGCCAAGGACAACATCCCGCCCGGAGCGCCGCATTCTCCGGGCGCCGATCCGGAGCAGCTTTTCGTTGCCTCGCTTTCCGCCTGCCACATGCTCTGGTTCATCGGTCTCGCGTCGGTTCGCAAGCTGGTCGTCAACCGCTACGTGGACGAGGCCGAGGGCCTGCTCGAGAAGAACTCCGAAGGTCGCATCGCCATGACCCGCGTCACGCTGCGCCCCGCGGTCGAGTTCGACGCGCCGCCTTCTCCCGCGGTCCTGGCCGAGTTGCATCACAAGGCTCACGACAGATGCTTCATCGCCAATTCGGTCAAGACCGAAGTGGTCATTGAGCCGCGTTGACCATGGCCTATGCCACAATAGAAATCTCGATCGCGGACGGCGTCGCTTTCCTCTGGCTCAACCGCCCGGAGGTGCGCAACGCCTTCAACGAAACGATGATCGCGGAGCTGACCGCGGCCTTCGAGGAGCTGGACGCTGATCCCGCAGCGCGCGCGGTCGTGCTGGCCGGCCGTGGCAAGGTGTTCTGCGCCGGCGCTGACCTCAACTGGATGAAGAGAATGGGCGAGATGAACTTCGAGGAGAATCGCAAGGACGCGATGGTCTTCGGGCAGATGCTCAAGCGCCTGCACTCGATGAACAAACCCACGCTCGCGCGCGTGCACGGCGCCGCGTTTGCCGGCGCGATGGGATTGATCGCCGCGTGCGATATCGCCGTGGCCTCCGCCGATGCCGAGTTCGCAGTTTCCGAAGTCCGCCTCGGCCTCGCGCCCGCGACCATCAGTCCCTACGTTCTCGCGGCGATGGGCGAACGCGCGGCACGCCGATACTTTCTGACGGCGGAGCGCTTCAACTCGGCGGAGGCGCACCGTATCGGATTCGTGCACAACCTCGCGCAACCCGAGGCGCTGGATGCCGCGGTGAACGCGATTCTCGGGCAGCTCCTCCAGTGCGCGCCGGGAGCGCAAGCGGCGACCAAGGACCTGATCCGCTCGGTCGCGCACAGGTCCGTGACGCCCGAGCTTATGCAGGAGATGGCCGGCCGCATCGCCCGGGCACGGGCGTCGGAGGAGGGACGCGAAGGCGCTCGCGCTTTTCTTGAGAAGCGCCCTGCGGCCTGGGTTAAAAGCCCGAATGGAACGCCGAAGAGCGAACGGCAAAGGTGATTCAGATGCTTCCGGCCTAGGGGAGTGTCCCTCGCTGCAAGGCCGCAAGCGCCCTCGGGTCGAGCACCGTGATGCGCTCGCGCTCGAGCTTGACCCAACCGCGCTCTTCGAAGCTGCGCAGCAGTCGGCTGACGATCTCGCGCACGCTACCGAGCTCGTCGGCGAGCTTCTGGTGCGTGGCTCCCAGCACCGGGCCGCGGTGGACGAGCAGCTGCGCCAGGCGCTCGTCCAGCCGGCGGAACGCGACTTCCTCGACCAGTTCCATGACTTCCGAGAGCCGCTCTCCGTACATGCCGAAAACGAAGCGCCGGAACGGTTCGAACTCGAGCAAGAGCTCATCGAACACCGCGGGGGGTACGTTAAGGAGCGTCACGTCCTGCTCGGCGACGCCGCGCGCCGTGTAGTCGGAGTGCCCGAGCAGGCACCCGCCCGAGAGGATGCACCCTTGGCCGGAATCGACGCGGTAGAGCACGATCTCGCGCCCGTTCGGCGCAGACTTTGCCACGCGCACGCTTCCTTCGATCACCAGCGGAAAACCGCGACAGGGCTGCGAGGCGTCGAACAGCACACTGCTTGCCGGCACCTGCATGAGCTGCGCCTCGGCCAGAAGGCGCTCTAAGCGCGGCGCGGCGAGCTGCTGGAAAAAGGGGAAGCGCTCGATAAGCCTCGAGCTCGTCGCTTCCTTTCCGAGAGTCGCGGGTCCGTGCACCTGGGCGGCCAGAGGTTTTCCGGCCGCTCAGTGTAGCCCAGGGACCGCTCAGGCGTTCTTGCCCGCGGTCTGTGACCCAGGTTCCGCAGGCCAGCGGAACCTAGGTCACTGAGCCGCCTTCCCGTGCACCGCTATGCTTTGCTGCGTCATCCATTTCACCCATTTGACGGAGGTCAATATGTCTCTGGAAAGAGTCATCAGAATCATCGCAGGGTCTTTTGTGCTTATTTCGCTCGCGCTCGGGGTCGAGGCCAGCCCGGTGTTCGTCCACTGGGGCTTCCTTTGGTTTACCGCGTTCGTAGGCTTCAACCTGCTGCAAAGCGGTTTCACGCGCTTCTGCCCGCCGGAAATCCTGCTCAAGAAATGCGGCGTGGGCTGCTCTACCGAGGCGCGCGCGTGAGCGAGTTCGTGCACATCGCGTGTCCGAAGTGCCTCGCGGCCAACCGCGTGCCCGCCGCTCGCACGGGCGAGGACCCCAAGTGCGGCAAGTGCGGTGCGGCGCTGCTCGACGGAGCGCCTGCTGAGCTCGGCGAGCAGCAGTTCGACGCCTTCGTCGGGCGCACAGGGATGCCGATGCTCGTGGATTTCTGGGCGCCGTGGTGCGGCCCGTGCCGCGCGATGGCGCCGCACTTCGAGCGCGCGGCCCGCAGTCTCAAGGATCGCGTGCGGCTGGTGAAGGTCAATACCGAGGAGGCGCCGGGACTCGCGGCGCGCTACGGCATCCGCGCCATCCCTACGCTCGTCCTCTTCAGGAACGGGACCGAGACGAAGCGCATGTCCGGCGCGCTGGACTCAGGGGCGCTGGAGCAATGGGCCGCCTGAAGATTCTGCTGGCGGTGCTCACCGTTGCAGGCCTTGCGGCCTGCGGCGAAAAGAGCGCGCCCAAGCCCGCAGCGACGCCCGGGGCGCTGAAGACTGCCGCCGTCGAGCTGCGCGATGTCGAGCTCACCACCTCTGCGGAAGCGGTGATGGAGGCAGTGCGCCAGTCCACCGTCTCCGCGCAGATCGCCGGGCGCGTGGTGGAGCTGCGCTTCGACGTCGGCGACTACGTGAAGAAGGGCGACGTCATCGTGCGCATCGACGAGCGCTCGACCGCGCGCGCGCTCGAGGCGAGCGAGGCACAGGTGCTGGAAGCGCAGGCGGCGCTCGCGAACGCGCGCGCGCAGTACGAGCGCTCCAAGCAGCTCTTCGCACAGAAATTCATCAGCCAGGCGGCGCTCGACCAGGCGGAGGCCGCCTACAAGGCGGCGCAGGCGCGCGTGAGCGCGCTCGTCGCCGGGGCGGGCGCGGCGGCGACCGAACGCAGCTTCGCGACCATCGTCGCGCCCTACAGCGGGGTCGTATCCGCGCGCCACGTGGAGCTTGGCGAGATGGCTACGCCCGGGCGGCCGCTCATGACCGGCTTCGACCCTTCCACGCTGCGCGTGGTCGCGACCGTGCCGCAGGCGCAGGTGGCTGCGATCCAGGCGGGCGGGAAGGCGAGAATCGAAATTCCCTCGCTCGGGCGCTGGGTGGACGTCAAGTCGATGACTATCGTGCCGCAGGCCGACCCGCGCACTCACACCTCGCGCATCCGGCTAGACCTCCCGGCGGAAGTGCGCGGCGTCGTTCCCGGCGTCTATGCGCGGGCGCACTTCGTGGTGGGCAAGGCGCCGCGGGTGCTGGTGCCGCGTGCCGCGGTGCTGCGCCGCAGCGAAGTAACCGGAGTGTACGTCGTGGATTCCGAGGGCCGCGCGCGACTGCGTCAGGTGCGCCTCGGCAGCGCGGGCGATGAAGCGTCGGTCGAGGTGCTCGCGGGCTTGAAGCCGGGCGAGCGGGTCGCGCTGGAGCCGGTCAAGGCGGGGATGGCCTCGCCGGGGGCCTGATCTTGGGCGTCTCCGGCCGCATCGCGCGCTTCTTCCAGGCGTCGCAGCTCACGCCGCTGCTGGCGCTCGTCGCGTTCCTGCTGGGCCTGTTCGCCGTGGCGGTGACGCCGCGCGAGGAGGAGCCGCAGATCAACGTCACCATGGCGAACGTGCTGGTGCCGTTCCCGGGCGCTTCGGCGCGCGACGTGGAGACGCTGGTGGCCACGCCCGCCGAACAGGTGCTCGCGCAGATGACCGGCATCGAGCACGTGTACTCGGTCTCGCGCCCCGGCATCGCGGTGCTCACGGTGCAGTTCAAGGTCGGCGTGCCGCACACCGAGGCACTGGTGCGCCTCTACAACACCGTCAACTCGAACCGCGACTGGGTGTCGCCCAACCTCGGCATCGGCGAGCCGGTCGTGAAGCCCAAGGGCATCGACGATGTGCCGGTGGTGACGCTCACGCTCTGGAGCGAAGACCAGGAAGCGGGCGCCTACGAGCTGGAGCGCGCGGCGCACGCGGCCGAGGTGGAGTTAAAGCGAGTGGCGGGCACGCGCGAGGTGCAGACCCTCGGGGGGCCGGGGCGCGCGCTGCGCGTGCTGATGGACGTGGACCGCATGAACGCACACGGCATCGCGCCACTCGACTTGAGGAACGCGCTGCAGATCGCGAACGTCTCGCTGCCGGCAGGCAGCATCGTGCGCGACAACCGCGAGGTGCTCGTCGAGACCAACAACTACCTGGAATCGGCCGAGGACGTGGCTAGCCTCGTGGTCGGTGCGCACGACGGCCGGCCCGTATACATGAGCGACGTGGCGCAGGTATTCGACGGCCCGCCGCAGCCCGCGCGCTACGTGTGGACGGGCACCGCGAAGGGAGAGCACCCGGCAGTCACCCTGCAGGTCACGAAGAAGCCCGGCGAGAACGCGGTGGACGTCGCCGAGCGCGTGGTCGCGCGCGCCGCCGAGCTGCACGGCAGCGTCATTCCGGACGACGTGCGCGTGAACATGACTCGCAACTACGGCGCCACCGCCAACGACAAGGCGCAGCAGCTCATCAAGAAGCTCCTCTTCGCCACTCTGTCGGTAATCGTACTCGTCTTCGCCACACTCGGCTGGCGCGAGGCGCTGATCGTGGGGATCGCGGTGATGCTCACGCTCGCCACAACGCTCTTCGCTTCGTGGGCCTGGGGCTTCACGCTGAACCGCGTGTCGCTGTTCGCGCTCATCTTTTCCATCGGTATCCTCGTGGACGACGCCATCGTGGTGGTGGAGAACATCCACCGCCGGCGCGCGCTCGAATCGGGGCCGCTCACCGGCATCATCCCCGACGCGGTGGACGAGGTCGGCGGCCCGACAATTCTCGCGACCTTCACGGTGATCGCGGCGCTGCTGCCGATGGCATTCGTCAGCGGCCTGATGGGCCCGTACATGAGCCCGATCCCGATCAACGCCAGCATGGGCATGCTGATCTCGCTCGCCATCGCCTTCACCGTGACGCCGTGGCTCGCGCTCAAGTTCTTCCGCGCGCAGCACCACGCCAAGGAATCCGACCGGCTCGAGCGCCTCTCGCGCCGCATCCTCGGTCCCTTCGTCGCCTCGGCGCGGCGGCGCCACCAGATGCTCTACGCGATTCTCGGCCTGATCCTCGCCTCGGTGTCGCTCGTGGGCGTCAAGCTGGTCGTGCTGAAGATGCTGCCCTTCGACAACAAGTCGGAATTCCAGGTGGTGGTGGACATGCCCGCAGGCACGCCGCTCGAGATGACGGCCGCGGCGCTGGGCGAGATGGGCGCGCACCTCGCCACGGTGCCCGAAGTCACCGATTACCAGGCCTACGCGGGCCTCTCGGCGCCGATCAACTTCAACGGTCTGGTGCGCCAGTACTACCTGCGCGCGATCCCGGAGCACGGCGACCTGCAGGTGAACCTGGTGGCGAAGGGAGAGCGCGCAGCCGCAAGAGCCACGACATCGCGCAGGGCGTGCGCCCGCGTCTCGAGGAGATCGGCCGGCAGGTGGGGCGCGAACGTGAAGGTGGTGGAAGTGCCGCCGGGACCACCCGTCCTCTCGCCGATCGTCGCCGAGGTGTACGGCCCCGACGAGGCGGGACGTATCCGCACCGCGAAGAAGGTGCGCGAGGCCTTTGCCGCCACCGCCGACATCGTCGGCATCGACGATTCGGTCGCGGACGCGGCACCGCGCATTCAGCTCAGGGTGGACCAGGGCAAGGCAGCGCTCGCCGGCGTCGCGCGGCGAGAGGTCGTCGAGACCTTGCGCATGGGCCTTGCCGGCGCCGACATCACTACCCTGCACGACGGACAGTCGAAGTACGAGGTTCCGGTGACGGTCGCGCTGCCGGCCGAGCGCCAGGGCGAGCTGGACGAGATCCTGAAGCTCGCCGTGCGCACGCCCGCGGGTGCGCTCGTACCGCTCGCGGAGCTGGTGACGCCGCTCGCCTCCGACCGCGACCGGCCGATGTATCACAAGGACCTGCTACCGGTGGTGTATGTGTTCGCCGATCAGGCGGGGCACGTGGACAGTCCGCTCTATGGCATGTTTGCCGCGCGCGGGAAACTGACCGGCGCGGCGCTCGAGGACGGCGGTACGCTCGGCGAGTACTTCATCCGGCAGCCCTCCGATCCCTACCGCCAATACTCGGTGAAATGGGACGGCGAGTGGCAGGTGACCTATGAGACCTTCCGCGACATGGGCCTCGCCTACGCGGTGGGCCTCATCCTCATCTACCTGCTGGTGGTAGCGCAGTTCCGCTCCTATCTCGTGCCGCTCATCATCATGGCACCGATCCCGCTCACCGTGATCGGCGTGATGCCCGGGCACGCGCTGCTCGGCGCGAACTTCACCGCCACCTCGATGATCGGCATGATCGCGCTCGCCGGCATCATTGTGAGGAACTCCATCCTTCTGGTGGACTTCGTCAACCTCAAGATCGAGGAGGGCATGCCGCTCGAGGAAGCGGTGATCCAGTCTGCCGCGGCGCGCGCCAAGCCCATCGCGCTCACCGGCCTGGCGGCCATGCTCGGCGCGATGTTCATCCTCGACGACCCCATCTTCAACGGGCTGGCGATCTCGCTCATCTTCGGCATCCTCGTCTCGACCGTGCTGACGCTGGTGGTGATCCCGGTGCTTTACTACGCCGCCTACCGCGCATACCCGCGCATTGCACACCCCTGAACCACGAACCCGGGAACGGG
Organism: uncultured beta proteobacterium; assembly: GCA_963699535.1. GTDB lineage: Bacteria > Pseudomonadota > Gammaproteobacteria > Burkholderiales > SG8-39 > VBDM01. Next base: position 149,625 of record CAVOUJ010000023.1, read on the forward strand.
GTGATCGGTCTTCCTGGCGAGGACGGGGGTCCTGAATCGTTGTGGAGAACCCGCCCCGTATACAATCCCTCGCACGCCCGCTGTCAGCAAATCGGTCCCGCACCGACCAAGCGGCAAACCCGAGAGAGGAACTCACTTATGTTTGCTCGATTGCTTGTTCTGCCCATTTGGCTCTCCGCCATCGTGGCTCCGGCCGTGCTTGCCCAAGGCCAGCCGGCCGGACTCGCAAAGGCCACTTTCGCCGCCGGCTGCTTCTGGTGCACCGAGGAAGCCATGGACAAGGTGCCCGGGGTCATCTCGACCACCTCCGGCTACATGGGAGGAACCAGGAAGAACCCGACCTACGAGGAGGTCTCAGCCGGGGCGACCGGCCACGCGGAGGTCGTCCAGGTCGTGTACGACCCGAAGAAGGTGAGCTACGAGCGCCTGCTCGAGCAGTTCTGGCTGAACCACGATCCCACCGTCAAGGACCGGCAGTTCTGCGACGTCGGCTCGCAATACCGGCCTTCGATCTTCTGGCACGACGAGGAGCAGAAGCGTCTCGCCGAGGCCTCGAAGGCGAAATGGGAAAAGGAAAAGCCCTTCAAGCAGCCGATCGTCACGCCGATCGTCAAGGCGGGTGAGTTCTGGCCGGCGGAGGACTACCATCAGGATTACTACAAGAAGAATCCCGTGCGCTATAAGTTCTACGCGACCGGCTGCGGGCGCTACGCGCGCCTGCACGAGTTGTGGGGCAATCTGAGGAAATAGACGAGCGTCTCCCGCGCCCGTCCGGCTGGCGAATGCCGGTCCCTTTCTCCAAGATCCTGATCGCCAACCGCGGCGAGATCGCCGTCCGGGTGGCGAAGACTGCTCGCCGCATGGGTATACGCACCGTCGCCGTATATTCCGACGCCGACGCGCAATCGCTCCACGTCGCGCTGGCTGACGAAGCCTTGCTCATCGGTGGTCCTGCGGCGCGGGACAGCTATCTAGCGGGCGAGCGCGTCGTCGAGGCCGCGAGGCGCTCGGGCGCCTCGGCCATCCATCCGGGCTACGGTTTCCTCTCCGAGAATGCACAGTTCGCGGAAAGTTGCGAGCGCGCCGGCATCGTGTTCATCGGCCCGCCCCCCGAAGCGATTCGCGCCATGGGCGACAAGTCTGCTGCTAAATCAATCATGGAAAGAGCCGGCGTGCCCGTCGTGCCCGGTTTTCACGGGAGCGACCAAGACCCGGACACGCTGCTGCGGCAAGCCAGGCAGATCGGATTTCCCGTTCTCATCAAGGCCTCCGCCGGCGGCGGCGGCAAGGGCATGCGCGTGGTCGAGCGCGCGGAAGAGTTCGCTGCGGCGCTCGCCGCCTGCAGGCGCGAAGCGGCCTCCGCGTTCGGGGACGAGCGCGCGCTCCTGGAAAAGTATCTCGACCGCCCGCGTCACATCGAGATCCAGGTCTTCGCCGACCGGCACGGCGGATGCATCCACCTCTTCGAGCGCGACTGCTCGGTCCAGAGGCGCCATCAAAAAGTCATCGAGGAAGCGCCCGCTCCACGGATGAGCAATGCGCTTCGGAGCGAGATGGGCGAGGCCGCGATCGCGGCGGCAAGAGCCGTGGGCTATACCGGCGCCGGCACGATCGAGTTCCTTGTCGATCGCAAGGGTCGTTTCTATTTCATGGAGATGAACACTCGGCTCCAGGTCGAGCATCCCGTGACGGAGATGATCACCGGCCTTGACCTCGTCGAATGGCAGATCCGCGTCGCCGCGGGAGAAAGGCTGCCGCTTGCGCAGAAGGCCCTGCACATCGACGGGCATGCGATCGAGGCGCGCGTCTATGCCGAGGACCCGAGCCGGAATTTCCTGCCGAGCCCCGGCCGTATTGCGCACCTCGCGCTGCCCGCGCAGTCCCGCCATGTGCGCGTGGACACGGGCGTGCGGGCCGGCGACGCGATCACGGCCTACTACGATCCCCTGATCGCCAAGCTCGTCGTCTGGGATCGCGACCGCGGGACGGCCATCGAGCGCCTGCGTGAGGCCCTCGGAGAATTCGAGATCGCGGGCCTCGCCTGCAATCTCGGGCTTCTCTTCCGGCTTGTTCACAATCGCGACTTTGTCGCGGGCGACCTCGACACGGGGCTCATCGAGCGTCATCGCGAGGACCTTCTGGCCGCACCCGAGGTGGGCGACGAGGCGCTCGCGCTTGCGAGCCTCGCGGCAATTTCCCCCGACGGCGCGCCCGGCGACCGGAATTCGCCTTGGAACCTGGCAGACGCCTGGCGCTTGAACCAGGATTATCATCGCAGCTTGGTGTTTCACGAAGGCGAACGCGAATTTACGGTCGCCGCGCGGCGGCGAGGCTCGGGATTCGAGCTCGAGCTCGGCGGCAAGAGGCTGTCGGTCACGCGCTCGAGCGCCGTGCGCGGCAGGCGCGCGCTGCGCCTGGGGCACAGATTCGAAGTGTTCCTGCCCGGGAAGCGCCATAGCCTGCGGCTGCACGACCCGCTCGCGCGGGAGACGGAAACCCAGACGCACGCCGGCGACTTTGCCGCACCTATGCCCGGCAGGATCACCGCGATTCTCGTCGAGGAAGGGGCGCATGTGGAGAAAGGAGCGACGCTGATGGTCCTGGAGGCGATGAAGATGGAGCACGCAATCAAGGCGCCGAACAGAGGAAAGGTCGGGCGAATACGCTATCGTGTCGGCGAGCAGGTCGCCGAAGGGGCCGAACTGATCGACTTCGAGGCGGAGACATGAGCAGGGAGCAGGGGCCCCGCCGCGCGGGGATGCGACCGCCCGCGAATGGCTCCGGACGCCGACACCATGTTGCTGAGTCTTGTAGGGTGGTAACGGAGGTAGAGGCATGAGCCTTCCACGCAAGGTGAAGATCGTCGAGGTGGGTCCCCGCGACGGCCTGCAAAACGAGCCGAAGAATGTTCCCGCCGCGGTGAAGATCGAGCTCGTCCGCCAGCTCGTCGATGCGGGACTGCGCTCGATCGAGGCGACGTCTTTCGTTTCGCCCAAGTGGGTGCCGCAGATGGCCGATTCAGCGGAGGTCATGGCGGGGGTCGAAAGAAAATCCGGAGTTGCCTACCCGGTGCTTGTTCCGAACATGCAAGGCTTCGAGGCCGCGCGCGCGGCGGGGGCGGACGAGATCGAGGTGTTCGGAGCGGCCTCGGAGACCTTCAGCCGCAAGAACATCAACTGCAGCATCGCCGAGAGCCTCGAGCGCTTCGCCCCGGTGGTCGAGGCCGCGCGGGCGGAGAAAATGCGCGTGCGCGGCGCGGTCTCCTGTGCCGTGGGCTGTCCTTACGAAGGCGAGGTGAAGCCCAAGGCCGTCGCCGCGCTCGCGGAGGAGCTCCACGAGATGGGCTGCTACGAGATCTCGCTTGCCGACACCATAGGCGTGGGAACGCCCGGGAAAGTCCGCGCGATGATCGAGGCGGTCGCGAGGAAGGTCCCGATCGGCAAACTCGCGGGTCATTACCACGATACCTACGGGCAGGCGCTTGCCAACATCTACGCGTCGCTCGAGTCGGGAGTGAAGACCTTCGACAGCTCGGTCGCGGGGCTGGGCGGCTGCCCCTACGCGAAGGGCGCGACCGGCAACGTCGCGACCGAGGACGTGGTGTACATGTTCGACGGCCTGGGCATAGAGACGGGCGTCGATCTCGAGAAGCTGTTCCGCGCCGGGCAGTTCATCTGCATGGAGCTCGGCCGCGAGCCGGCGTCGAGGGTGGCGCGGGCGCTCGCGGCCAAGATGAAGGCATGAACGAAGGCGTCATACTGCAGCAGGGCGAGGTCGCGTCGCCCTGCATCAACGTCTGCAAGATGAACCCCGAGACCGCCCTTTGCGAGGGCTGCTACCGGACGCTCGATGAGATCGCGTCCTGGGCGGCTTTCAGCGACGAGGAGAAACGCGCGGTCCTCGCGCAGCTTCCGGCGAGGCGAGCCTGAAACTGCCCGAAAGCGTCCGGGTCATCGAGCGCGGCTGGCTCTCGGCCAACAACATCGTGCTGCACGGGAGTAGCGACGCCGTCGTGGTCGATTCCGGCTACGGCGCGCACGCGCCGCAGACCCTCGCCCTCATCGAGCGCGCCCTTGCGGGAAAAAGCTCTCGCGCCTGGTCAACACCCACTGCCATTCCGACCACATGGGCGGGAACGCGGCGATCCAGAAGAAATACGCTTGCCCGACCAGCATCCCGGAAGGCGAGGCGCCGCTCATCGACAAGTGGGACGAGCAGGCCCTGATCCTCGCGATCGCCGACCAGCGCGCCGAGCGCTTCCGCTACGACGACACGTTTCGCGACGGCGACACGCTGGAGATGGGCGGGCTCGAACTGGCGGGTGATCGCCGCGCCTGGGCACGATACCCATGCCGTGATGTTTCACTCGCCCGAAGCGCGGGTCCTCATTTCCGGCGATGCGCTCTGGGAGAACGGTTTCGGCGTGGTTTTCCCGCAGCTCTTCGGCCGCCAGACGGCACTCGCCGAGACACGCGCGACCCTCGACTCGATAAGTCGGCTCAAGGTCGACGTCGTAATACCCGGCCACGGCCGGCCCTTCGCGGAGGTCGGCGCGGCGCTCGAGCGCGCGTTCTTCCGGCTGGAAGGCTACGAGGAGGACATCACGCGGCTTGCGCGCCACTGTGCCAAGGTGATGCTTTCCTTTTCGCTGCTGGAGAAGCACTCGATGCCACTCCAGGGCCTGCCCGGCTACCTTGCGCGCGTGCCCATCCTCGCCGAACTCAACTCGCGCTACCTGCGCATGACGCCCGCGGCAATGGCGGAGTGGCTCATCAGCGAGCTCGAACGCGCGGGCGCGGCGAGGCGGGAGAATGGTCTGCTCGTGGCGAGGGGGGAGTGAGGCCGCGACCCGTCGTCAGGTCGAGGCGTCCAGCTTGTCATTCCGCAGGTTGCGGCGTGTGACGCCGCACGGCCAGCAAGCCGGTTGCAGCTACCGCCGTGAAGACTGCACCGGCCAGAAACGTGGCCGACGCCCCGAAGGCGGTCCATAGTGAACCCGCTATGACGCTTGCGAGCAGCAGCGAGACGCCGCTCACAAGATTGAATATCCCGAAACCCGTGCCGACCAGTTCGGCGGGAGCGGTGTCCGCTACGAGCTTCGACAGCAGGCCCTGCGTAAAAGCCATGTGCAACCCCCACAGCGCGGCCCCAGCGAACACGATCAGCGACGATGTGGCAAAGGCAAGCACGACATCCGCGGCGATCAACAGAACCAGCCCCAGGAACAACAACGTGCGAGCGCTGACGCGGTCGGCGGCGACCCCAGCGGGATAGGCGGCTCCGGCGTAGAGGACGTTCATCACGATCATCACAAGCGGCACGTAGCTTAGATCGAGTCCGACGTCCTGGGCGCGCAACACCAGAAACGCCTCGCTGAAGCGTGCCAGCGTAAAGACGGCTCCCAACAGGACGACAAGCCAGTAACGCAACGGGAGGCGCTTGGCATCGACAATCGTGAGCGGCTTCCTGGCCGGGCCGTCCGCGTGCATGCACTCTGGCTCGCGGACATAGACAAGCAGCAACGCCACCGTGATGAAAGCGGGTAACACTGCGAACCACATTACCGTTCTGATGTCGTTCGCAAACCAGATCATGAGCGCGACTGCCAGCAGCGGACCGGTCAGCGCGCCCACCGAATCGAGCGCCTGGCGAAGTCCGTAGGCGGCGCCCCGCAATTGTGGTGGCGCGAGGTCGGCCACCAGCGCGTCGCGTGGCGCGCCGCGGATACCTTTGCCGACGCGATCGATGAAACGTGCCGCGAATACCCAACTGACCGAGGTGGCCAACGGGAAAATCGGTTTGGTGAACGCGGCGAGCGCATAACCGAGAACCAGCAGGAACTTGCGCTTCCGGAAGTAATCGCTGAGAGTGCCCGAAAAAACTTTTGTGATGGCGGCGGTAGCTTCCGCGACGCCCTCGATGATGCCGACCGTGACCATGGACGCACCGAGGACCGTGACCATGAATATCGGCAGCAGGCTGTGGATCAGCTCCGAAGAGATGTCCATGAACAGCGAGCCGAATCCCAGTACCCAAATGCCTGTGGGCAAAGCTCGCCATGCCGCCGGCGTCACACTGGGCGACCGGGGACTATTTGAAGGTGCGATCACCTTCCGCAATTGCTCGAAATGCGACGACGCGGGAGGTTCGTATCCTGGATGTGCGCAAGGCCAGTTCCCCAGTTATTGGAGAATGTACTGCACCTTGCCGAGGATATTTCTTGCGGGGACAAACCCCCAGATTCGGCTATCGCTGCTGTTGTCGCGGTTATCACCCAAGACAAAGTAATGGCCCTCGGGTACCTGGCAATGCACGCCTTCCGTGGTGTACGCACAACGTTCGTCGAAAGGAAACGCTTTCACGGGAGGTATGGCAGCGGGCGCCTCTGCGTCGATGAGGATGGAGTACTCCCGGTCGCCGAGTCGCTCCAGGTATTGAAGGGAGCGTAACGGGCGGTCCGTGTGTACGTAATCATCGATTCGCCTGCGCGGTGCCTCTTGTTCGTTAACCCTGAGACGCTTGTTGTGGTACGAGATCCTGTCGCCCGGAAGACCGACGGCCCGCTGAGCATACGTCAGGCCAGTATCTCGCGGGTACTCGAAGACGATGATGTCTCCCCTTTGCACCTCAGACGACATGGCGGTCCTCATGAAGTGAATTCCGTATGTTCCGTAGTTGCCATACCCCCACTTCTTCACGATCAGATGGGCACGAGGCTCAATGGATGGAGTCATCGATCCAGATGGAAAGCGCAACGGTTCGAAAAGGAAAGCGCGAGTTCCAAGCGCCAGCGCCGCAAACGCGGCAACTATTCCGCCCAGGCCATACCAACGGCTGTACCAAGGGCGCCTGAGCACCCTGGAGTCGCGGGCGAGGCGATACGCATGGATCGCGCAAATGATCGAGACGAGAACGGCGGCAGCATTACCGATCATCTCCCTGTCGCGAAGTACAAACATGTTGCCCAGCACGATGATCAGCGCGATCGCAAAATACACTGCAGCCCAGCCGGGTCGAGCGACGTACAGCATTCCCGCAGGCTGGATGAGCAGCCCAAGCAAAGCCGCAGTCCGCTTCCTCGGCTTGCGGTACATTTCGGTGGATTCCATCGAAGCCGTTCCGGTCCCAGGTCAATGCATTCCGTCAGCTCTGAGTAACGCGTCGGCCGCGGCGGCGGTACAACGCCTACTTCCTTCTCGCGCTCCAGGTCGCGATTTCCTTCTGGTCCCGCTGCACGGAACCCTTCAGAGAGTCGCCGGCCGCGCGCCCGATGAGCTCGACCGGGCCGCGGCTCACCGCGCCGTCCGGTAGCTCGATCCTGATCTCGTCCCCCTTGAGCGCCCCGCGGGTGATCGGCATGGCGTTTTTTCCCTGTACCAGCACGCTGCCCGACAGCACCTGGTACTGTTGTTCCAGAGTGAGCGGGTAGCGGCGCGACCTCTTGCCGACGTGGATATCCAGTTCCCACGCGCCCCCGACGCGCGCCGGTACGATCCACAGGTACACGGTGCTTTCCTTGCGCACCCCGACGGTCTTGTCCGGCGCCGGAATGACTTCTTCCACCTCCGGACGCCACGGCCCCATTCCGTAGTCGTGCGAGACGACGCGCGTTCCGGGCTTGAGGTCCGCGAGGATTTTTGGACGCAGAGCGATGTTGACGTCGGGAAGCAAATACAGCGTGAGCACGTCCGCCTCCCGAAAATCGGTCTTGAACAAATCCTGCTGCAGGAACTTCACACGGTCGGCGACGCCGGCGGAGCGCGCCGCCCCGTTGGAACTCTCCACGAGGCGCGGGTTCAGCTCCACGCCGAAGCCGCGCGCGCCGTATTTCTGCGCCGCCGTGATCATGATGCGCCCGTCGCCAGAGCCCAGATCAATGACGGTATCGCCCGGCTTGATCTGCGCGAGCTCGAGCATGCGCTCGACGACGACCTGCGGCGTGGGCACGTAGGGCGTGTCGAGATCCTTTTCCTGACCTTGTGCGAGAGCGTCCCCTGAGGCGGAAAGCAGGGCGAACGTGACAATCGGCAATACCGGCAACGCGTATCTCAACTAGATCACTCCGCCATTTCGCAATGCATCGATTTGGGTCCTGTCGTAACCCGCTGCGCCCAGGATTTCATCCGTATGCTCGCCGGGCTCCGGTGCCGTGCGCGCAATCTGGAATTCGAACTCGCTGAATTTGAGCGGCGGAGCGAACTGTGTCAACCCGTTCTTCGTCACGACCATCCCGCGCGCGCGCAACTGCTCGTTCTCGAGCGATTCCTCTATCGACAGGACCGGGCTCACGCAGCAGTCCGCCTTGGAGAACACTTCCGCCCACTCGTCCTGCGTTCGCGTCGCAAATATCGCTGCGATTCTCTCCTTCACCGGACGCGCCTCTTCGCCGTGGACGATGTGCTTCCCCTTCACCTCCGGGCAGCCGAGTATATCGCAGAGCGTCTCCCAGAATTTCCTCTCGAGCGCCCCCACCGCCATGGTATCGAGCGTCGCGGGTCTTGTAGAGGTTGTAGCAGGGCAGTCCGCCGTCGAGCATGCCGGTGCCGCGCTTCGGCGCCATGCCTCTCTCGAGATATCCAATCAGGGGGAGGATCGCGTGCGCAAGGACCGCGTCGGTCATGGCGACATCGACGTGGCGTCCGCGCCCGGAGGCTCGCGCCTCGACGAGCGCTGCGAGGATGCCCATTGCGGGCACGAGCGCTCCGCCCAGGAGATCGGCGATCTGGAAATTCGGCACGACCGGCGCATCTTCAGTCCCGATCTGGTCGCCGACTCCGGCGTAGCCCATGTAGTTGATGTCGTGCCCGGCGCGTCCGGCGTAGGGTCCGTCCTGCCCGTAACCTGTGATCGAGCAATAGACGATGCGTTCATTAACTGACGCAACAGTGTCGTAGTCGAGCCCGAGCTTCGCCATGACGGCCGGGCGGAAGCCCTCAACCAGGACGTCGGCGTCCTTCGCGAGCCGCAGGAAAACCTCGCGCCCTTCTCGCCGCTTCAGGTCGAGCCGGATCGCGCGCTTGTTGCGGTTCACGAGACGAAAGAGAAGAGTTGAGAGCGAGCGGGCGTAGTCCCCTTCCTCCCGGTTCTCGACCTTGACCACGTCTGCCCCCATGTCGGCGAGGTGCAAGGTGGCTGCGGGACCAGGCAGGAGTCGCGTCAGGTCCAGGACCCGAATCCCGGACAGCGGTTTCGCCCTAGAAAAGCTCAATGTCGCCCTGGGCCATGGTCAGCGGCTCGAGCTTGCCGTCGGCGACGAGCTTTTCGTAGCAGAAGACCCGGTTGCGGCCGAAATTCTTGGCGTAGTAGAGCGCCCTGTCGGCCCGCATCACGATCTCGTCCACGTCGCGATCAGAATACATGGCCGTGACCCCGATGCTGACGGTCTTGGGTTCGAGTTGGGGAAAGGAATACCCCTCCACCCCGGCGCGGAAGCGCTCGAGCAGGCGTTCGGCGTTTTCCAGCGAGACGTTGACCAGCACGACGGCGAACTCCTCGCCACCGTAGCGGAACAAGAGGTCATCATGGCGAAACGACTTCACCATCAGGCGCGCGAACAGCAGCAGGACCTCGTCGCCATAGAGGTGGCCGAAGCGATCGTTGACGTGCTTGAAATGATCGATATCGAGCAGGGCAAAGCAATGCTGCCGCGCCTCGGATTCGTCGGATGCGCGCCGGACCGACCTCGCGCGCGATGCGATCCGCCTGACCCGCTCGGGAAAGGACTGGCGATTGTAGAGTCCGGTGAGCGGATCGACCTCGCCGCGCGAGAGCACGAAGAGTTGATTGCCGTAGACCCGCAGCAGCTTCTCAAGGAGCGCCTGCGGCACCGTACCGTCGCGCAAGCCGTCGATGACGAGCAGGCCCTGGACATGGTGCATGCCGAAGATGGGGAGGACGGCGCGCCGGCTTCCGGCGGCCTCCCGGATGACAGGGCTCTGGGTGCGCACGCACTCGAGCAGATCGGCATCCTCGCCGAGCGCGCGCCGCTTGTCTCCCTCGGGCCCGATCGGATCGAATACCACCGCGTTCTGGAGGTTGCTCTCGTCGAACTCGGTCACGCGGTTTTCGTTGGTCATGGCGAGCAGCCGCATGTGCTGCGCCGGCAAGTTCGCGCGCAAGATCTTGAGCAGCGCAGCTCCGAGCTCCTGCGGGTCGCGGTACCGCGTCAGCTCGACGACCGCATCGAGATAGCGGGCGAGTTCCGGCGCAGCGACCGGGCTCGCCGTCATGTCCATGGTTTCGCGCAGTCCAGCATCTCTGTTTTCCACTCAATCGTACTTCTTCGCGTCTTCGATGACCTTGCCATCGTTGGGCAGCGCGCCCTTCTTCACGAAAGCGACCTCGCCGCGAAGCATGGTGACGCTGCGGATGCTGTCGGCGAGCGCCTCTGCAAGGCCGTGCGGAGGCGCACCGTCTATTTCGCAGCGCAGGGTCATGCGATCGTTGCCGCCGGGGTTTTCCACGACAAGCCGGGCCTTCACCACCTCGGAGTGGTGCTTCACGATCTCGGCAACCTGCGCGGGATGTACGAACAGGCCCTTTACCTTGGTTGTCTGGTCAGCGCGTCCCAACCAGCCCCGGATGCGCACGTTGGTGCGGCCGCAGGGACTTCTGCCCGGGAGCACAGCCGAGAGGTCGCCGGTGCCGAAGCGGATCAGGGGATAGTCCGGATTGAGGGTTGTGATGACCACTTCGCCCACCTCGCCCTCCGGGAGGGGATCGCCCGTCCCCGGTTGCACGATCTCCAGAATCAGGGCTTCGTCGAGGATCATGCCTTCCAGCGCTTCGGACTCGTAGGCTATGGAGCCGAGATCCGCCGACGCGTAGGACTGCAGCACCCGAATTCCGCGCTCGCCCATGCTCGCGCGCAATGCCGGCGGAAGAAATTCAGCCGCAACCGCCGCCTTCCTGAGGGAGCTGATGTCGGTCTTCAGCTCGTCGGCCTTCTCCACGATGAGCTTGAGAAACGAAGGCGTGCCGACGTAGGCATTGGCGCGAAGGTCCGCGATCGCCGCGACCTGCATCTCGGTCTGGCCCGTCCCCGTCGGCACGACCGTGCAGCCGAGCGCGACCGCTCCCGCTTCGAGCATCGAGCCCGCAGGAGTGAAATGGTAGGCGAACGCGTTGATCGCGAGGTCCCCGGGGCGAAGGCCGGCGGCGAAGAGAGCGCGCGCGGTGCGCCACCAGTCGCGGCCGCGTCCTTCCGGATCGTAGATCGGACCCGGCGAGACGAAGATCTTGGCGAGCTTAGATACAGGCGTGGCGTTCAGGCCCCCGAGGGGACGCTCGGCCTTTTGCAGGCGGGTGAGATCCGATTTGCGGGTCACCGGAAGCTTCGACAGCGCGGCACGGCTGCTCACCGTGCGGGGATCGACTTCCGCAAGAATCCGCGCCCAGCCGGCTGCGTTTGCGATCGCGTGCGCGACCTGCTTCGGCAGCGCTGCCATCAGCGCGCGCTCGCGCTCCGGCGGATCGCGGGTTTCCAGGGAGTCGTAGTAGTCGGGCATAGTCCCCGAAGGACCGGGGTGCGTCAGTCGAACTTGGCGCCGGATGCGCGGATGACCTGAGTCCAGAGCTTCGTCTCTCCGCGCACGAAAGCGCCGAAGTCGGCGGGCGACGCCGAGCCCGACGTCTCGGTGCCATCGCGCGCGAGCACCTGCTTGACGTTCGGGTCTTGCAGCGCGAGCACGGTGGCCTCGAACAGCCGCCGGACGATCTGGCGCGGGCGTGCCCGCAGGCGCGAAGAAACCGTACCAGATGGTGACTTCGTAATCGGCGAGCCCCGCTTCCTTCATCCCGGGCAGTCCCTGCACGAGTGGCGTACGCTCGCGGCTGGTCACGGCGAGCGCGCGCAGCCGGCCCGCCTGGACGAGCGGGAGCACCGAGGGCGAAGTCGCAAAAGTGACCTGCGTGTCTCCGGCGAGCACGGACTGCACCGCCTGGCCGCCGCTCTTGTAAGGCACGTGGACCATCTGCACGCCCGTCTGTGCGGAGAACAAGCGCGACGGCAAGGTGGGGCAGCGACCCGTTGCCCGAGGACGCGGCATTGAGCTTTCCCGGGGCTTTCTTCGCTTCGGCGATCAGCTCGCGCACCGAATGCACCGGCAGGGAGGGATTGACCGCGACGACCAGCGGCGAGACCGTCACTTTGGAGATCGGGGCGAAGTCGCGCTCGGTGTCGTAGCTGATGTTCTTGTTGATGATCGGATTGACGATCATGCCGCTCTGGCTTGCGATCAGGATCGTGTAGCCGTCGGGCGAGGACTTGGATACGAACTCGGCGGCGAGGCTCGATCCCGCGCCGGGCTTGTTGTCGATGATGATGCTCTGGCCGAGCGCGCGTCCGAGCGGATCGCCGACGATGCGCGAGATGATGTCGGCGGCGCCGCCCGGCGCGAAGCCGACGACCAGGCGGATCGGCCTCCCGGGATAGGTCTGCGCCGAACCGGTCTGCGCCCCTATGGCCGCGCAAACCGCAAGCGAGAATGACAGGGCATGGATCGGTTTCATTTATGGGTCCTCAGGCAAGCCACCGCTTTCTGCGGCGGTAGTGCTTTACATCCTTGAAGCTGCGGCGCCCGCCCGAGGAAATGCCGAGATAGAACTCCTTGACGTCCTCGTTCGCGGCGAGCTCGGCAGCGGCTCCGTCCATCACCACGCGCCCGCTCTCCAGCACGTAGCCGTAGTCGGCGAAGCGCAGGGCCATGTGCGTATTCTGCTCGGCGAGCAGGAAGCTCACCTTTTCCTTCTGATTGAGGCTCTTCACGATTTCGAAGATCTCCTCGACGATCTGCGGCGCGAGTCCCATCGACGGCTCATCGAGCAGGATCATGCTCGGGCGCGCCATCAGTGCGCGGCCGAGCGCGGTCATCTGCTGCTCGCCGCCGGAGGTGTAGCCGGCGAGCGTCGCGCGGCGTTCCTTCAGTTGCGGAAAGTAGGCGTAGACCTTTTCGAGGTCTTCCTTGAGCTCGGCGCGCCTGGCAGAGCGCGTATAGGCGCCGGTCAGGAGATTTTCCTCGACCGTGAGATGCGCGAAACAATGGCGTCCTTCCATCACCTGCACCACGCCGAGCTTCACGAGCTCCGCGGGATTGAGCCGGTCCACCCGCCGGCCGCGAAACTCTATCGTCCCCTTGGTGACCTCGCCGCGCTCGGCGCGCAGGAGATTCGAGATCGCCTTGAGCGTCGTCGTCTTGCCCGCGCCGTTTGCGCCGAGCAGCGCGACGATCTTCCCCTCGGGCACCGAGAGCGACACGCCCTTGAGCACCAGGATCACATGGTCGTAGATGACCTCGACGTTGTTGACGCTGAGGTAGGACTGCTGCTCCGGTTTCGGTACGGCGGACACGGGCCTGGCTATTGAGTCGTTGCGAATGCGCGGAGCGCCCGCAAGAAGGACAAAGGGTCGGGTTTCGATTCCCCGACCCTTGCATTCATTGAAGCAGGAGCGTCAGCTCTCCTTGCTGCAGTCGCGCAGAGTGATGCCTTTTTCCTTGGCGTACTTCGCCGCGGATTCCTCGATCATCGGCCGCACGATGGACTGATCGGACGCGATCCAGTCGGTGATGACGTTCCACTTGCGGCCGTCCCACTGCTGGAACTTGACCTGGCCGCCGCCCTCGTGGTCCATGCAGGAAACCTTCAGCGCCTGCATGAAGCCGGCGGCGCCCAGCTCCTTCAGGCGCTTCTCGTCGATTCTCAGGTTCTCCAGGCCCCAGCGAACCTGCTCGCCGGTCATCGGTTTGCCCTTGCCGTAGCGCTCCTGAGCGGTGCGCACGGCCTCGGTAGTGAGAATGGCGAAGACGACGCCGCGGTTATAGTAGATCGAACCCACGCGGGAGCGGTCTTCCATCTCGCCCTTGCCCTTGGCGTAGACGTGCTTCTCGATTTCCTTGATGACCGGGTAGTTGGCTCCCGAGACGTTGAAGCCCGCGGCGATATAGCCCTTGGCCGCGTCGCCCGCCGGGATCACATCTTCTTCCGCGCCGCTCCACCATACGCCGATGATCTTGTCGCGCGGGAAACCGACCCGCGCCGCCGTCTTCAGCGCCACCGGGTTCATCACGCCCCAGCCGCGCAGGATCACCCAGTCGGGCTTGATCTGGCGCACCTGGAGCCATTGCGCCTGCTGCTCGTTGCCCGGGTGCGCGACCGGGATGTGCGTGACCTGAAAGCCGTACTTCTTCGCCTGCACGTCGAGCACCGGGATGGTTTCCTTGCCGTAGGCCGAATCGTGATAGATGTTCACGATCTTCTTGCCTTTCAGCTTGTCCATCCCGCCTTCCTTCTGGCCGATGAACTTGATCTTGGCCGTGTTCTGGCTCCAGTAATTGGTGATGAGCGGAAACACGTAGGGGAAGACGCGCCCGTCGGAGGCGTCCGTGCGCCCATAGCCGACCGAGACGATCGGAACATGGTCGGCCGTCCCCTTGTCGATGAGCGAATAGGTGATCCCGGTGGAGAGCGGATGGACCAGCGTCGCTCCGGTCGGGCCCTTTTTCTTGCTGCGCTCATAGCACTCGACACCGCGGGCGTTGTTGTACTCGGTCTCGCATTTTTCCCACGTCACCTTAACGCCGTTGATGCCGCCATCTCGGGTGTTGATCATCTGCATGTAGTCGATCAGTCCGCCGAAGATGCCCGAACCTCCGGCGGCGTAGGGGCCCACCCAGTAGCCGTTCATCGGCACGAACTGCTCGTTCTGCGCGTGGGCGAAGCCCGCTGCGAGGAACGCTGCGGCTCCCAGGGCCGCCACGGGTTTCCTGATGTGCTTCAACATAGATGCCTCCTCGTTGAAAACTCTGTCCGAAGGTAATCGAAACGCGGCTCGCGTCTAATATAGCCCAAGTCTCCCGCATTGGGAAAAACCCCGCCAAGGGTGGGTTACAGGGCCCGTTCGGCCCTCAGTGCGGAAACGGCCAGAGGCGGAGTTTCTCCTTGGCGATCTGCCACATGCGCGCGAGGCCGAGCGGCTCGACGACGAGAAAGAACAGGATCAGGGCGCCGAAGAGGATCAGCGTGAGGTTGGACACCAGGCCCGCGGGAAGGGCGAGGCCGAAGCCGCGCTCGATCGCGCCGGCGGACAGGTCGAGGAAAATGGGCAGGAGCACGATGAACGCGGCCCCGAGGAACGAGCCCAGGATGCTCCCCATCCCGCCGATGATGACCATGAACAGCACGCGGAACGAGAGCTCGAGGTTGAAACCCTCCGGCTCCACTGTGCCGAGGTAGGCGAACGCGTAGAGGGCGCCCGCCACGCCGCAATAGAACGAGCTGACGGCGAAAGCAAGTAGCTTCGTCTTCACGATCGGGATGCCGACGACCGCGGCGGCCACGTCCATGTCGCGCACCGCCATCCACGCCCTTCCGGCCGAGCTGCGCACCATGTTCTTTGCGGCGAGCGCCATCAGCGCCACGATCGCCAACACCAGCAGGTAACGCTTCACGGGGGTGTCGACGGCGTAGCCGAAGATGACGAGCTTCTGCGCGGTGATTACGCCGGAGGACGAGTAGTTCGAGAACCAGCCGAATTTCTGCAGCGCCCACACGACGAAGAACTGCGCAGCGAGCGTCGCCACCGCGAGGTAAAAGCCCTTGATCCTCAAGCTCGGCAGACCGAATACGATGCCGACCAGCGCCGCGATGATCCCCGCGAGCGCGAAGCTCGCGAGCATTGGGATGCCCGGCAGGCGCAGCTCCAGGTTGTACGCTGCAAATGCCCCCACCGCCATGAATGCGGCCGTCCCGAGAGAGAGCTGCCCCGCGTATCCGGTGAGAATGTTCAGCCCGAGCGCCGCCAGCGCAAAGATCAGGAAAGGGATCAGCACGCCGCTGTACCAGTACTGGAAATCGATCAGCCGCTCGAGCCCGGGGGTGACCGAGGCGACAGGCACCGCGACGAACGCGAACAAGAGAAAGAGCACCATGACGATCCGGTCCTGGCGGATCGGAAACAGCTGCTGATCCTCGGCGTATGTCGTCCGGAACTGGCCAGCTTCGCGGTAAAGCATATCGGCCCGTCATTCCCCGCGAAAACGCGCGAAGCCGAGTTTCGAGGAACGGCCACGCGGGAATCCAGTCAGTGCGCGAGCAGTCTGAACCCCCGCTTCCGCGGGGATGACGCGGACCGCCTCAGACGCGATCGATGTGCTTTTCACCGAACAACCCTTCGGGACGCACGAGAAGGAAGACGAGTGCGAGCACATACGGAAACCAGGACTCGATTCCGCCGCCGCCGACGTACTTGGCGAGATAGACCTCGGCGAGTTTCTCGGAAGCGCCGACGATGAGGCCGCCGACGATGGCGCCCGCGATCGACTCGAAGCCGCCGAGGATCAGCACCGGCAGTGCCTTCAGGGCAAGAAAAGTCAGGGCGAACTGAACCCCGTTGCGCGCGCCCCAGAGCAGGCCCGTCACAAGCGCGACGAAGCCCGCCACGATCCACACGGTGACCCAGATTCTCTGCAACGAGATGCCGACGGCGAGGGCGGCCTGATGGTCGTCCGCCACTGCCCGCAGGGCCCGACCGATGCGCGTCTTGTTGAAGAACACCGCGAGGACCGCGACCAGCAGCGCGGCGATTCCGGAGGCGACAAGATCGAAACGGCTGATGCTCATTCCCGTGTGTTGCGAGATCCACTCGATCGGCTCATCGGCGATGCCGAGGTCGAGAGCGCGGACCTGAGCGCCCCATGTAAACTGCGCCACGCCCTCGACGAAGAAGGTCAGCCCAATGGTGGCCATGAACAAGGTGATCTGCGGCTGGTTGACGAGGGGGCGCAGCACGACGCGCTCGGTGAGAAACGCCAGAACGACCATGGCGAGAAGCGCGAGCGCGATCGCCAGCCAGAAGGGTGCGCCCATCTCGGTGAAGCCCACCACCGTGAGGGCGGCGAAGAACACCATCGCGCCCTGCGCGAAATTGAAAACGCCGGACGCCTTGTAGATCAGCACGAATCCGAGCGCAACGAGCGAATACATCACCCCGGCGAGCAGCCCGCCGATCAGGACCTCGAAGAAGAATTGCATGCTAGTGCGCCACTCCCAGATAAGCGTCGATTACGGCCTTGTTGCCGCGCACCTCGTCGGGCGTGCCGTCGGCGATCTTGCGGCCGTAGTTGAGCACGACCACGCGATCCGAAAGGTCCATCACCACGCCCATGTCGTGCTCGATCAGCACGATGGTCGTGCCGAGCTGGTCGTTGACGTCCAGGATGAAGCGGCTCATGTCCTGCTTCTCCTCGAGGTTCATTCCGGACATCGGCTCATCGAGAAGCAGCATCACCGGCTCCGCGGCGAGCGCGCGTCCCAGTTCCACGCGTTTCTGCAGGCCGTACGGCAGGCGGCCCACCGGAGTCTTGCGGATGTGCTCGATCTCGAGGAAATCGACGATCTCCTCGACTTTGGCTCGGTGCTCGACCTCTTCGCGTCGCGCGCCGCCCCAGTAGACCGCCTGCTGCAGGAAATTGCACTTCATCTTGAGATTGCGCCCGGTCATGATATTGTCGAGGACGGTCATGCCCCGGAACAGCGCGATGTTCTGGAACGTTCTGGCGATCCCGCGCTGCGCGGCTTCATGCGGATCCACGTCGTGGCGCCTCCGGCCCCTGAAGGTCACCGTCCCCTGCTGCGGGTGATACACGCCGTTGATGACGTTGAGCATGGAGGACTTTCCGGCGCCGTTCGGGCCGATGATCGCGCGGATCTCGTGCTCGCGAACATTGAACGAGACGCCCTGCAGGGCCCGCACACCGCCGAACGAGAGCGAGATGTCCTCGACCGTGAGTACGGGGTCCCCCGGGCGCCGCGCATCGGTCACGCGGCGCTCCGCAAGGCATCCGCGCCGAAGACCCTCGCCTCCGCGATCCTCAGGTCCGCACTGATCTTGCCGGTGCGCCCGTCCTCGAACCTGATCTGGGTCTCGATGAACTGGGAGGTCTTGTCCGAATAGAGGGCGTCGATCAGAACCCCGTACTTCTCCGCGACCACGCCGCGGCGCACCTTGCGCGTGCGCGTGAGCTCGTCGTCGTCGGGGTCGAGCTCCTTGTGCAGGATCAGGAAGCGGTGCACCTGGGATTCCGAGAGCATCGGGTCGGCGGCGAGCTCCGCGTTGGCCTTTTCGACGCAGTCGCGCACGAGCTCATAGACCTCGTCCTTTTGCGCGAGGTCGGTATAGCCTGTGTACGCGAGATTGCGGCGTTCGGCCCAGTCGCCCACGGCGCTCATGTCGATGTTGATGAACGCGCAGACCTGATCGCGCCCTGGGCCGAACGCCACGGCCTCCCTGATGTAGGGGGAGAACTTGAGCTTGTTCTCGATGTAGTTCGGCGCGAACAGGGCGCCACCCGCCAGTTTGCCCACGTCCTTGGCGCGGTCGATGATCTTGAGATGGCCGTCGGTGTCGAAGTAGCCCGCGTCGCCGGTGTGGAAGTAGCCGCTCGTGTCGAGTGCTTCCGCCGTGGCGTCCGGGCGCTTGTAGTATTCTTTGAGCAGGATGTCGCCCCGCACCAGCACTTCGCCGCTGTCGGCGATCTTCACCTCGACGCCGGGTGCAGGCGGGCCTACGGTGTCGAACTTGATCTGGCGGTCCGGCTGCAGGCACACCGCGGCGCACGTCTCCGTCGCGCCGTAGAGCTGCTTCAGGTTGACGCCGATCGATCGGTAGAAGCGGAACAGGTCCGGCCCAATCGCGGCCCCCGCGGTATAGGCGACGCGGATGCGGCTCATTCCGAGGACATTACGCAGGGGTCCATATACGAGCAGGTCGCCCAGCGCATAGAGCAGGCGATCGGTGAGGCTCACCGGCTTGCCGTCCATGATCTCCGCACCGCAGCGTCGCGCCAAATTCATGAAGTGGCGGAACATGCCGCGCTTCAACCTGCCCGCGTCCTCCATGCGGATCATCACCTGGGTGAGCATGTTCTCGAAAACGCGCGGCGGGGCGAAGTAGTAGCTCGGGCCGATTTCGCGCATATCGGTCATTACCGTGTCGCCTGACTCTGGACAGTTGACCGTGAACCCGGCAAACATCGCCTGTGCGTAGGAAAACAGGTGATCGCCCACCCAGGCCATGGGGAGATAGGAAACGATGTTGTCCTCCGGGCCCAGTTGGTCGAACTTGCTGCCGCTCTCGGCTGCGCGGATGAAAGCCTTGTGCGTCTGGCACACGCCCTTGGGCTTGCCCGTCGTGCCGGACGTATAGAGCATCACGGCAACATCATCAGCGCGCCCGCGGGCAATCTCTTCGATGAAGAACTCCGGCTCCTCTCCATGCCGCTCGCGACCGGCCCGCAGAACCTCATCCAGGCTCCGCAGTCCGGGCCGGGCGTAATGGCGCAGCCCGCGCGGATCGTCGTAAAGGATGTGCTCGAGCAGCGGACACTGGTCGCGTATTTCCAGGAGCTTGTCGACCTGCTCCTGATCTTCGACTATGGCGTGACGTATGCCGGCGTCCTGCAGCACGAAGCTCAATTCCTGGGCCACAGCGTCCTGGTACATGGGCACGGCCACGCCACCGAGCGCCTGCGCCGCGCACATGGACCAATACAGGCGCGGGCGGTTGTCGCCGATAATCGCGAGGTTGTCGCCGCGCTTGAATCCCAGGGACGCGAGCCCGCAGGCGAGCGAGCGCACCTCGTCGGTCACCTGCGCCCAGGTCCAGGTCTGCCAGATGCCCATGTCCTTTTCGCGGAACGCCGGCCTGTCTGGCCGCGCTTTCGCCTGATGCAGCAAAAGGCGTGGAAAGGTATCGGGCAAGTGCTCCGCCATCACCACCCTCCTCGACGAAATCGCCGCCCCGGTTTGCGGGCGGGTCCGAGCCGCGATATTACCGCAGCACGACCGGATTTCCGATAGACAGGACCGGCTGCACGGCAGACTTCCCGCTGGCCGGGCGGCTACGCCTCGTACGACTCGTCCGACTTGCGCCGGCGCGGCGTCTTGCAGGCCTTGGCATGGTATGCGCTGACAGGGTCGCCTACCCTTGAGTGCAGCTGCTCGAAGCGCCGGGCCGCGCGGACGTACTCGCCGCTTCGCAGCAGCTTGTACGCGCTCGCGAACTCCCCGAGCCAGTCGAGAATTTCGTACCTGCCCTCGGGAATGAGCTCGTAGAGGCCGACGACCTGCGCGCGCCCACGCACACGGACCCGGTCGATCTCGCGCGTGTTGGGAAACTCGTCCTTGACCTTCTCGTAGGTGTATTCGCTCAGCAAGATGCTCGTGCCATAGGTCTTGTTGAGCGATTCGATACGCGAGGCGAGATTGACCGCATCGCCGACAACGGTGTAGTTGAAGCGGCTGACCGAGCCCATGTTGCCTACGATCATCGGTCCGGTGTTGATGCCGATGCCGATGCCGATATCCGGAAGTCCGTCGCGCCGCCACTGCGCGCGCAGCACGTCCAGCGCCCGGATCATGTCGAGCGCAGTGCGGCAGGCAAGGTGGGGGTGCTCGGCCGCGGCGATCGGGGCGCCGTACACGGCCATGATGGCGTCACCGATGTATTTGTCGAGCGATCCCTTGTGATCGAAGACCTTGTCCGTCATCTCGGTGAAATAGACGTTGAGGAGCTTGACCAGGTCCTCCGGCGCGAGCGCCTCCGACATGGAAGTGAAGCCGCGGATGTCGGAGAAAAGCACCGTCAGATCGCGTTTTTCGCCGCCGAGGCGCAGCTTGCCTACGTCGGCCGCGATCTCATCGACTACTGCGGGAGGGACATAGAACTGGAACGCGGCCTTGATGTGGCGCTTTTCCGACTCGGTCGAAAAGTATCGAACGAGCGTGGTCGAGGCGAACAAGAAAGCGATGAGCATCGATGGGTAGACCACGCTCATCCACAGACCCTGGACCGTAAACATGTAATTGGCGAGGACCAGGAAAGCCGTCAGTACTCCGATCACGAGCAGGGCCCCGCCCGAAACTCCCATGCGGGGAAGCAGCCAGGTCAAGAGGAGTCCGAGGAGCACGATTGCCGCGAGGTCCACGATCGACATCCAGTCGGGACGCTGCAGCACCTGACCTTCGAGCAGATTCTCGATGATGCTTGCACGAACTTCGACGCCGGGAAAAAGTTCGCCGTAGGGCGTGACACGCATATCGCCGATGCCTTGCGCCGTGTTGCCGATGAGCACGACCCGGTCGCGCAACAACGCCGGGTCCGCACGACCATCGAGGATGTCGGCGATCGGCACCGCAGCAAAGGTTCCCGCCCGGCCGCGATAGCGCACCAGGAGCCTACCCTGCTCGTCCGTCGGTATGTAGCGGTCGCCTATCTGGATTCCTGTGATTCCGTAGGATGCGGTATGCAGGACCAGGTCCTTGCCGTCCAGGAAGGCGCGCGCAGCCTGTACGTCGAAGGAGGCAAGGTAACGGCCTTCATAGCGATACACCAAAGGCGCGCGCCGCAGTGTGCCGTCAGCATCTGGCAAGACATTGATGTGTCCCGCGTAACGCGCACTGCTTTGAAGCGCCGGAATATTGACGATGATGCCCTGCGGCGACGCCATGGAAAACTGATCGCGCACACTCCCGATTCGCTCCACTTTTTCGATCGCATGCACCGCCATCGCGCGCTTTGCTTCTTCCAGCCGCTCCGGCCCCAGGTGGCGCGCTTCCTCGCGGTTGAGCAGGAAAACAGTGCTCAGCACGACCTTGCGTCCGCCGCCAACAGCACGCGCGAGCTCGCCGTCGGCCTCAAGCGATTCGGGCTCCGGGAAGAATACGTCGAATGCAATGGCTTTCGCGCCGGCCTGGTCGAGCCGATCGACAAGTTTCGCGTGAGTCGCGCGGCTCCACGGCCAGCGGCCCAGTTTCGCTAGGCTCGCCTCGTCGATCGCGGCGATCGTGACCGACCGCGGGGGCGGTACCCGCTGCGCCCGCAAGCGGATATCGTAGGTTTTCGACTCGAGAATATCCAAGAGGGGTATCCCGAGAAGATAGAGCACCGCGACGAGCACAGTGAGCCCGGCTCCCGCGACGCGAGCCAATCGGGCTGAAGCAAGAACAGTCGCTGTTTCAGGCATTCTCGACCGCCAAGAGAGCGGCTCGCAGGCGGGTTTCTTGTGAAATTTGAATGATTTTAAAGGCAAAATGCCTTTCACGGGCAGGGGGGAACGGAGCTAGAATTCCCGGTATTCTCGGGTACTCGGGAGGAGGCCCCGTGAGACCGCAATTCGCGTCACTGCTCCACGCTTTCAAGGCCAGGTGTTTCGGACCCATTGCGCTGTCGTGCGCAGCGCTCGTTCTCGCCCCGCTCTGTGGAGCGCAGCAGCCCGAAGTTCAATTCCTCCGTTCGTGGCAGCCCGCCGACGGAAGACCCCTCACCGAAGTGAGCGGCCTGGCGCTCAGCGCAGACGGCACGGTTCTCTTCGTCGAACGCGACCGCGGCGCGTTGTGGCGGCTCGCAGGGGAGGAGGCCACGCCGACCGATCTAGCGGGAAGCGGCAAGGCGTTTAGCTCGAAGAAAACCGGCGGGGTCGCGCTTCTCGGCGATGGCCGCGTCGCGGTCGCCAACACGAGTAACGATACCGTCGCGCTCATCGACGGCCAAGGGCGCGTTCTCTCCGTGTTCGCGGGTGGTGGGCGGGGGTATGGGGAGCTCAAGGACCCCGAAGGCCTCGGCTTTTCCATGCACAGGCGTCTTTACGTCGCCGACCGCAGCAACAACAGAGTCGCCG
Source organism: uncultured beta proteobacterium (assembly GCA_963699535.1). GTDB lineage: Bacteria > Pseudomonadota > Gammaproteobacteria > Burkholderiales > SG8-39 > VBDM01. Next base: position 172,298 of record CAVOUJ010000023.1, read on the forward strand.
TCTATTCCGAGGACGGCGTATTCCTGCACGCCATCGGCGGCGGTCGCGATCCGGCAACGGCGCTCGTAAGACCCCTGCAAGTCGCCGTCGACGCCGCGGAGCGGGTGTTCGTCCTGGAGGACTCGGGTCCGGGACGCCTGTCCGTCTACGGGCACTCGGGGCAGCTGATCAAGCGATTGAGCGCGGAATCCTTCGCGGGCAGCCGGAGCGCCCGCTGGCGGGCGCTCGCCGCGGATCCGTCCGGCAGGGTGTTCATTTCGGACGGCGCGAACGGCAACATCATCGAGCTCGACTGGGAGCATGCCAAGGTCGTACGCCGCTTTGGCAGCCCGGGGAGGGGCCGAGGCCAGTACGCCGAAGTGACTGCGCTCGCCGTGCACGGCCGCGATCTCGCGATCGCCGACATCGGCAATAGGAAGATCGAGTTCCTTCGCGTCCCGGCAGCCAGCCTCGTCCTTCCGGAAATCGAGCGGCTCGCCAGCGTGCGGCGTGCAAAAGCGCTCAGCCTCGAATGCGAGCGCGCCTATGCGCTGGACGGCGGCGACCTCCTGTGCCTGCAGAGAGGCAAGGTCAGCCGGCTCGATTCCACGGGCAAGCTCAAGTTCGACTTCGCCGGACCCCTGAACCGGCCGCGGGTCGCGGCATTCGACGCCCGCGACATCGCCATCGCCGACGGCGACAGCGTCAAGATTTTCGGCCACGACGGGAAGCAGCGCTTTTCGATGGGCCGCGGGGGCTCGCGCGACGGCGAGTTCGACGAAATCGGCGGCCTGCATCTTGCCGACTACATCTACGTCGCCGACACAGACAATCGCCGCGTGCAGATGTTTACGCGCGACGGGATTTTCGTGAACAAGCTCGCCGACGTGCCGAACCAGCCGCGCCGGATCGCGCGTCCCAGCGCCGTCGTAACGGACGCTTCGGGCAACATTTACGTCGCCGACGCCGACACCAAGCTCGTGCAGGTGTTCTCGGCCCAGCGGGAGTGGCGCTATTCCGTGAGCGGCGACCCCCTTCCCTACCGGTCAATTCATGGCTTGAGCGTCGATGCAGAGAATCGTCTGTACGTTTTCGCCGCAACCGAGCAGGGCAAGCAGCTCGTTGACGTATATAACGGCGGAGTCCGTGAGTTTTCCTTCGCAGCCTACCGCACTCCGCAGATCGAGCCCTCGGGCGCCGTGACGTTCTCGGTTCCGCCGGCGAGCTACGCCTTTACGCTGCACGACGCGGAGCGCAAGGAAGTCTCGACCTATGATTTCCTCCAGCCTCCACCGCGCGTGGGAGGGATAGAAGTCCGCGGCGAGCCCGCGAGAGTCCGCCTCACGTGGCTGAAATCGACGGCGCGATACGTGGCCGGCTATCGCGTCTACGCGGCGCCCGGACGGGACGGCCCGTACGAGCGCCTGACCCAGACGCAGGCGAACGAGGCTTCACTCGGCGCGGACGCGGCGGGCCGGTTTCTTCATTACCGGGTAACCGCATACAGCAACTTTGGCGTCGAAGGGGAAACGTCGATCCCGGTCGAAGACCTGTTTCGCGCGGGTTACCGGGAGTTCGAGGCGGGGCGCTATGAACAGGCGGCTGCCGCTTTCAGCCGCGCCGCGAAGGAGGCGTCCGACCACGCCGCTGCCGTCGAGTACCTCGGGCGGAGCCTCCTCGGCATGGGCCGGCACGATGCCGCCATCGGCCAGTTCCAGGATCTGGCGCGCCGTCCCGGGCACGAGATCGCCGGGCGGCGGCTCGAGGCGAGAGCGATCGCCGCTAGCGGCGACACGCTGGGCGCTCGCGCAGCGGTCGAACGCGCGGTTGCGGCCAACCAAGCCGACGGCGAGACCTATGCGCTGTGCGGGGAGCTCAGCCTTCAACTGGGCGACGCCGCGGGCGCGGTTACCTGTCTGGAAACGGCGCTCGCTCGCGGGTCCGGCACTCCGGCCGTGCGCGCCATGCTCGGCGAGGCCTTCGTGCGTCTGGGCGCAGTGGACAAGGGTCTCGCACAGCTTGACGCGGCCGTGAAAGCCGATCCCGGGGAGATCGCGACCTGGCGGCGCGCCGGGCGGGTGTTCCAGTCGCTCGGCCGTCCGCGTGACGCGCTCGAGCGCTACAAGCGAGCGCTCGCGATTTCGCCGCGAGATACCGAGTCCCTGGTTGCGGTTGCGAACCTGCACCTCGCTCTGGGTGAATTCGATCAGGCCCGCACCATTGCATTGTCGATGGCGGGAAGTCCGGCCGAGGAGAGCTTGGGCCAGTACGTGCTCGGACGGACCGCCATCGCCCAGGGCAAGCACGAGGAAGCCGTGGTCGCCCTCGCACGCGCCACCCGGCTCAATCCGAAATTCGGCGCCGCCTGGGCGGCGCTCGGCGAGGCCTACCTGGGGCTCAAGGACGAGCGCAAGGCCCGCGAGTCCCTGAGCAAGGCGGCCGCCCTGCCCGACGCGGGTGCCGAGGTCTTCCGCCGCCTTGCGGAACTCGAGAGCCGCGATGGTCGTCACGCGCAGGCGCTTGCCGCCCGGGAGCGCGCGATCGCGCTGGCGCCGTCCGATGTCGAGCTCCGACTCGCGCAAGCGCGGACCTACGCGGCTCTGGGGCGCTGGCAGGACTCCGGGAACGCGGCGCGCGAGGCATCCAAGCTCGCGCCCAAGAACGTCGATCCGCTGCTGCTCGCCGCCGAAGCGGCCCATCGCCAGGGCAAGAACGGCGAGGCCATCCAGAGTCTCAAGCGCGCGCTCGAGCTCCAGCCGGATTCCTACGAGGTGAACTTCAAGCTCGGGCGCAGCCTTGCCGACACCAACCTCTATGACGAGGCGCTAACCTATCTCGAAAAGGCGGCGCGCCTGGACGAAAAGGCCGACGCGCCGCACCTGATGACTGCGGAGATCCACATGGAGCGGCGCGCCTACGATGCCGCAATCGGCGTTCTCGAACTGCTCGTCAAGCGTAGCCCGAGCGACCCGAATCAGCGCGCCCTCGCAGCGGCCTACGACCAGAAGAAGAAATCGCTTGCCGGAACGAGCGCGCGCCCGACCATCGAGGATCTTCGCCTGGAGCGCATGTTCGTTGCCGCACACAAGCAGTATGCGACCGAGCGGATCGGCGTGGTGAAAGTGAAGAACGATACCGTCGACGACTATAAGAAACTGCGCGTGTCCTTCTTCATCAAGGAGTACATGGACTTTCCGGTGTCTCGGGAAATCGCCGAACTCAAGGCGAAGAGCACCCTGGACGTCCCGCTCCACGCTACGTTCAGCAACAAGGTGTTGACGATCGACGAAGACACCCGGGTGCTCGCGATCGTGTCGCTCGCGACGGCCGACGCCCGCGAGGGAACCCAGGAAATCACGCAGGCGGTGACGCTCTATGGCAAGAACGCGATTGTCTGGGCGAACGGCGAGATGGTCGGCTCATTCGTCACGCCGAGGGACGACACGCTCAGCAACTTCGTGCGCGAAGCGACCAATCGCTACGCTCCGCCGGCTCAGGGCGCGTTGAACCGGCAGCTTGCGCTCGCCGCCACGGTGTACAACGTCCTCTCCGCTCACGGGCTGCGCTATCAGGTCGATCCCAACACACCGTATTCGCGAGTCAGCGCGGACCAAGTCGATTACGTGCAGTTCCCGCGCGAAACGCTGAGGCTGAAGAGCGGCGACTGCGATGATCTCTCGGTGCTCCTTGCTGCAGCGTACGAGAATCTCGGCATCGAAACCGCACTGATCGATGTGCCAGGGCACCTGTTCTTGATGTTCCGGACCGGTCTCAAGGAAGCCGATCGCGGGCTCATCAGCCTCCAGGAAGACCTGCTCGTCGTTCGCGACGGCGAGATCTGGATACCCCTGGAAGCGACCTTGATCGCGACCTCCTTTACCGAGGCCTGGGCCGAGGGAGCGCGGAAGTACCGCGAGGCCGACGCCAAGAAGCAGCTGAAGGTGCTGTCGCTGCGGCAGGCTTGGGAGAAGCATCCTCCGGCGAGTCTCGCCCCGGCGGCGTTCAAAGTGGAAGTGCCTACGGGCGAGCGCGCCACTCGCCTGACCGAGCGCGAGCAACGCCTGCTCGTCGCGCGGCGGCTGGAGCGCGAAGTCCAGCCTTTCCGTCTGATGCTGGCGGCGAATTCCAAGGACGACGAGGCGCGCCTGCAGATCGGCCTGATCTACGGCCGCAACGGCGCCGCCGACGTCGCCCTGCGGGAGTTCGAAGCGATACTGGAACACAACCCCCGGCACGCGGGTGCGCTCAACAATCGGGGCAACCTCTACTATTTCCGCGGCGACTACGAACGCGCGTTGGAGGCCTATCGCATTGCAGAGGAGCTCGAACCGGGCGACGGCGGCATTCGCGTCAACGCTGCGCTCGCCAATTACAGGCTCGGAAAGCTCCCCGAGGCGCGAACCAAGTACCGCGAAGCGACTCAGCTGAAAAAGGAGCTCGCGAACGAGTACCGCGCCCTGGCCAAGCTCTTGGGCAACTAGGACGCATTTTCAGGAGACTCTCATGCACGACAACCGGAAAAGTTGCCTGACCCTCGCGTTGTGTTTGGCGATCGGCGCGACCGCAGTCTTTGCGGGTGAGGCTCGCCCCCCCGCTCGTTCCGACTTCAGGGTCGTGCTCGGAGAAATGTGGGCGAAGCTGCGCGCCGTGAGTCCGCGCCTGCAATCCGGACAGCCGGTCTACACGCAAACCGTGACCGCCGGTATTCGGGGCGCCGAGGCCACCGAATCCGAGCTCAAGCCATACTGGAGAGGGGATCGCGAGCAGGATCCTGCGTATCGCGCAGAGCACCAGGCTCTGCAGGCCGCGCAAAAGCTTGCCGACGACGGCAAGTATGCCGAAGCGGCGAAAGCCTTTGGTACCTTTGTGGAGGCGTATCCGCGCAGCCCGCTCGCATCGGAGGCGCGCTTTGGCAAGGCGCTCGCGCTGGCGATGCTCGGAGACAAACCGGGGGCGATTGCGGGCTTTCAGAGCTTTCTCAAGGAGGACGCGCAGCATCCTCTTGCGAAGGACGCCGAAATCGCCCTTGCGGCGCTTCGTTAGCCGCGGCCTTACTGAGTCGGCGTCAGTCGGCCCCGCACCTTGCAGCGGCGGGCCCGACTTGATCACAAGACTTTCAGAGCCAGGACTTCCATCGTCGCGGCGACCCCGATGTGGACGATGACCCCGCCGGCGATCGAGCGGGTCCGATAGGCCACTTCTCCCAGAACGACGCCGGCGACGATGGCGGCGAAAGCCTCCAGCGGAGGCTTGTGGTAGTGGATCATGCAGTACGGAACCATTGCGAGCCAGATCGAGGCGCGGCCAATGACCCGGCCTAGACCGAGAACGAGAAAGCCGCGGAAAAAAAACTCCAGCGCAAAGAACTGAGTCAGATACGCGGCCTCCCACAGAAGAATCGCGCCTGCCGGAGCCTGGAACGCGCCGCGATAGAAAGGGTAGACCGCCTGGAAGTCCGAGCGGCTGGCGGCATAGAGAACTATCGGGAAGACTGCCGCGAACATCCCCAGGTAAAGCCACCAGTGTTGCGGCTTGATCGCCAGAGTGAGCCCGAAATTCCTCAGGCGCTCCCTGAACACCGCCCGTACGAGGATCGCCGGAACGACCAGAAACAGGGTGATGGTCCAGAACGCCCACCACAAATGGGGGTAGAGACCGGAATGGGCCCGAACGGTGCCCGGAAAGTGCTGGGCGAAAAATCCGGGCTTTGCGAAATACTCCAGGAATGTAAGCGCTACCGCGGCGTACACCGAGGCGACGATGACGAAACGCAGGTCGGCCTGCGTAGGGGCCCTTGCGCCCTCCCCGGTTTCCGGCATGCGCGCATTCTGCATTCGGGTTCCTCCAGAGCGCAACTCGGCGAAATAGGACCCGCCAGGAACGGACGGAGCACGCCAAGTGAAACCCGATCAGCGCGCCAAGGGAGGCGAGCCGGAGCGCTGCGCAAGGCTCAGGCGATCCCGAGGAAGCGCCGGCCGTTTGCCGAGGTGATCGCAGCGATCGAGGCCGCATCGAGACCTGAGCGCTCGAGGGTACCAATCGGGTCCGGGTCCCCCATGTTGAACGGGTAGTCGCTGCCGAGCACCAGCTGAGAGGCGCCGTAGCTCTCGGCCAGGAAGCGCGCGGCGTTCGGATCGAACACGAGCGCGTCGTAGTAGAAGCGCCGGGCGTAGACGACCGGAGATTCGCGAAGTGCTTCTTTCAACTTGGGGATGTTTGCCCAGGCATGCGCCAGGCGGTGCATGAGCACCGGCATGGCGCCGCCACCGTGGCTGAAGGCAATGCGCAAGTCCGGATGGCGCGCGGCGATGCCGCCAGTGATCATCGAGGCGGCCGCGAGCGCGATCTCCCCCGGGAAGCACACTGCCTGCTCGCTGAATGACCCGACGATGCGCTCCTGTCCTGCGGGCCGCAGCGCATGAACGAACACCGCCGCGCCGAGCCCGGCCGCGGCGGCGAAGAAGGGTTCGAACCGAGTTTCGCCGATCGAGGCGCCGTTGACGTGGCTCGCGATCTCGACGCCGCGAAAGCCGAGGCGATCGGTGATGTACTCAAGCTCGCGGATCGCCGCTTCCGTGTCCTGCAGCGGCACCGCGCCCAGGCCGACGAAGCGCTGCGGCGCGCGAGCGATCATCTCCGCAATCTGCTCGTTCAGATACCGGATCAACGACTGCGCATCGTCGAGTGGGAGCCAGTAGGAAAGCAGCTCTGGCATGGGCGAGAGCGCCTGGCGTGCGACGCGCATTCCGTCCATGTCCTCGATGCGGCGCGGCACGCTCCAGCAGCCGTCAGACACCGTGCGATAGATCTTCCCCGAGATCATCACGTGCCGGTGGCATTCGTGCGCCGGTATCATCGAGGGCCACGGCGTTCCGGCGCGCTTCCCGGCATAGCGCGGGAAGTCCTCGGGGACGATATGCGTGTGGATATCGATGGTCTCGCTCATTCTCCCCGGGCCGGTTCGCGCCGTCTGCTCCGTCAGGTCCAGTTCGCGCGAGCGCGCAGCACGGCAGCCGATTCGCTCGCCTCTTTGAGCGCTTCGGCGTAGTCGAGCGCGGTGAACTCACCGCCGCGGCGCAGGATTCGCCCGTCGACGATCACCGTGTCCACGTTTCGCGGCTGCGCGAACGAGATCAGCGCCTCGTAGGGATCGCCCACCGGCGCGATGTTGACGTCACCGGTGCGAACGAGGATGAGATCGGCCCGCTTGCCAGGTGTGAGCGAGCCGGTCCGGTCGGCGATTCCGAGGTCCACCGCCCCGTCGATCGTGGCGAGTTGCGCCAGGCGTTTCGAGGTCACCGGCACGCGCGAGCCGATTCGATGCTGGTGCAGGTTGTAAAGAATGCGCATGCCCTCGAAGTAGTTGCAGCCGTAGCTTCCGGTCGTGTCGATCGACAGGCTGACTTTGACGCCGGCCTCAAGGAGCTCCCCGAGCTGGATGACGCCGGCGCTCGCAGGGCGTCGCGATTCGCCGATCGGGGCGATGCTGTAGCTCACCCCGCGCTCCCTGAGAATCTGACGATCCTCGGCGCTGGTGAGCAGAGGATGGACGAGCTGCACGTCGGGCCCCAACAGCTTCGCATCCTCCAAAGGCTTGATGGGGCTCGGCCCGGACGTATGCATCGTGATCGGCAGCCCCAGGGCGCGTGCGCCCCCCCAGTCCTTGCGGACCATGTCGAGCGAGATGGTGCCGCGCAGCGTGGTCTGCGAGGGACCGAAGTTGCGCGAGCAGATTCCCAGCGTGAGCATCCCGTCGTTGGGCATCCACTCGCGCTTCACCTTCGCGACATCGTCGTAGTTCATCGCCTGGTCATCGGGCATGCCCTGGGCCTGACCGTAGCCGAAACGGCCGCGCACGCCTGTGTCACGCATGGCGCGCAGCTCCGCGTCGGCGTGCGCGGGCGTGCGGACGTTGTGCGCCCAGTTGTGAACCGTTGTGGCCCCGGCGGAGAGTGCCTCGGCGAGCCCGAGCCGGACGCTGCGATAGCTGTCCTCAGGCGTGAAATGGCGGCCGAGCGCGTTGGTCACCGGGAAGTAACCGCGCTTCGGATCGTCGATCCGGATGATCGGCCGGCACACGGTGGTCCACAGGTGCCAGTGCGTGTCGATGAAGCCCGGCATGCAGATCATGCCGCGGCCGTCGATCACTGCAGGCCCCGCCGCGGGGATCGTCTGCGCCACCGCGACGATCGCGCCGTTCCGCACGTGCACGTCGCCTCGCTCGAAATCGCCGAGCTTCGCGTCCATGGTGAGCACCGTGGCGCCGCGGATCACGAACTCGCTGCGGGGTGGCAAGGGCTTCGCCGGACGGGCGGTACCCTGTGCTCCTTGCGCGAAGATGCGGTCCGGGGCGAGGCCCGCCGCCGCAAACGCTGCCACCATCCTGAGAACCGTCCGCCGATCGATTTTCTGTGCGCCCATGATGCTCCTCTTTCGCGTGGTCCAAGCAGAGGTCGATTTTACGCTGCCGTATGCTCCGGCCGAGAAGAAACGCTCAGCCCAGATGCCGTAGCATGAGGTGCGGCGCCATCGTCCTATGCCACTGACGCCGAGCCAGATTGGAGACGACCTAGAGTGCCGAGCTTGCTGCGACGACTGAACGACCTGTGGATCTTCGATCCGAGCCTATGGCCGGCGCGTGAGGCGCTGGCCCGCACGTTCGGCATTCTCGCCGTCGGCGCCTTCCTCATCCGGCGCATCCTCCAACTGCAGGCCTTTCCCGGCTACATCACGGACGTGGAATGGGCCCGGACGTGGTTCACGCTGTTCGCCTCCCTCCCCCGGTCTCTGGAGGCCAGGCCGTTCGACCTGCAGTCGTATTACGCCCATTTCGGGTACAGCTGGTACGAGATCCGCGTATTGTGGATCACGCGGCTGCTGATCTGGACCGTGGAAACCGCGATTCTCCTGGGATACATCCTCGCGTTTCTCACGCGAAAGCCGGCGCAGGCGGTGGCGAGGGGATTCATGGAGACGGTCTTTCCGCTGATCCTGGTGGTTCTCCCGTTCGTGATCGTGATGACCGATTACACCTATCAGGAATGGTTTCCGGAACGGTCACGGTGGCACATGACGGGGCTCTTCGTGATCAACGGCGTCCTGATCGCCGCGGGGACGGCGAACGCGATCGGTCTCCTCGGCCTCCGTCCCGCATTCACCATCATGACCGAGGCACGCGTTTTCGTGCGAACGGGCCTACACCGCCTGGTGCGCCACCCCCTGTATGCAGCCCATTTCGCGATCTACTTCTGCTACACGATCCTCCACTGTCATCCCGCCACGGTGGCGTTGTACGTCGCGTTTGTCGTCGGTCAGACGATCCGGGCCATGAACGAGGAAAAGAAAATGGCGGCAGTCTTCACAGAGTACGAGGGGTACCGGAAGACGACCGGGATGTTTTTCCCGAAGGTGTGGGGGCGCGCCAGAGAATAACGAACTGGGGAGGGAAACTCACTGCTGCGCCGGTGCTTCCCGCGGCGGGAAGCGGCAGCGCGATCGTGGTGCCCGTCCGCGTGGGTACCCGCGCTCCGCCGAACTGAGCCCCGCGCCGCTGCGCCCGGCGTTTGATTTGCCGGGTGTATCATTTTCCAGCCCTGGTCGGTCTGGGTGAATTGAGCGTCGTCACGCGGGCGAATCAAGGGCGGCAGCGAATAGCACCATGGCCAGCGCGTCTGGGCGTGCGAAGCCATGGATTGGGGACGGATCGCCATTGGAGACCGACATGCATATCAAGAACCAAACCGGGTTGGGCCGTCGTCTTGTTTCCGCTTTGCTACTGGGAGAGCTGGTATTTCCGTTCGCACTGACTGCGTGCGGCGAGCGAGGGAACGCCGGAGGCGGAGCGCAGGTGGTCGCGCCGATCGTCGGCCAGCCGTCCTCCTACGCGGCGCAGCCGGGCGAAATCGTGATGCTCAGGGCCCGCGAAGGCGCCGGCAATTCGACCTCGGTGGCCTATCAATGGACCCAGGTCGGCGGCGCGCCGGTGCAACTGGGCGACGCCAAGGATCGCAACGCCCACTTCGTCATGCCGCCGGATGGTGGCGGCGGGGATTTGATGTTTGTCCTTCAGGCGCGCCATGGCGACGGCCACACCGTCAGCGAGACGCACACGGTCAAAGGGGTAGCCGGACAAGAGCACCGGCGCCAGGCGCCGGTGTACACAGCGCAGTACGTCGTGTTCCTCGCGGACAAGGACCTGAACGATCGCACCGACCTATACCTTGCCATGCTCGACGTCTCGGCGGTCTACCGCCTGAACGGACCGCTTGTGCCGGGTGGGAATGTCCACAGTTTCAAGATCTCTCCGGACCACCGTTATGTGGCCTATCGAGCTGAGCAGGACACCGATGGGGTAGCGGAGCTGTATGTGGCTCGCGTGAACGGTAGCGGGGCGACAAAGGTTTCGGGTCCCCTCGTGGTCCAAGGTAACGTTAATACCTATGGATGGGCGCCGGACAGCTCTCGCTTGGCCTATGTTGCCGATCAGGACACGGACGAAGTATTTGAGCTGTTCACGAGCCGCCCTGATGGAACCGGCAACGTCCGCGCTTCTGGGCCACTCGTCACGGGCGGAGACGTATTCGGCTTCGCCTGGGCACCGAACGGCTCGCGGCTCGCTTATCTCGCCGATCAGAACACGGACAGCGTACTGGAGTTGTTTTCGAGCCGCCCGGACGGCACGGGCAACGTTCGCGTGTCCGGTCCGCTCGTTGCTGAGGGCAGCGTATTTTATTATGCGTGGGCCCCGGACAGCTCGCGGATCGCCTATGCCGCGAGGCAACTGACGAATCAAAAAGCCGAACTTTTCACGAGCCGTCCCGATGGAGGTACCAACGTCCGCGTGTCTCACCCGCTTTCCGAGCATGAGACTCTCTCTGCTTTTCTAGAAACTTATTTTCTCTGGTCACCCGATAGCTCGCGAATTGCGTATAAGGTTCGGCGCTTTGTGCCCGGGACTCCATTCTTCGATTCCTCAAACTTGTACACAACCCGCCCGGACGGGACTGGGGCAACCCAGGTTTCGGCCGTACCGGCAACTCGGCCTGATGAAACCCGCTTTCTGAACGATTTTTCATGGGCACCGAGCGGCTCGCGCATTGCGTACCGCGCCGAGCAGGATACGGATAACGTGGTCGAACTCTTCAGCAGCGGTCCCGACGGCAGCGGCAACATAAAGGTCTCCGGCCCGTTGGTCGCAACCGGCGGTGTGTTCGGCTATGCCTGGGCACCCGACAGCTCCAGGATCACCTATCTGGCAGACCAGCTTGTGGATGGCGTTCTCGAACTTTTTACGAGCGATCCGTTCGGCAACGACAATCTGCGCGTCTCCGGTTCGCTCGTGACAGGAGGCAGCGTCTCCAATTTTGCCTGGTCGCCCGATAGCCGATACCTCGCGTACCAGGCGGACCAGTTGACAGACAACAGGTTCGAGCTTTTCACCGCCACGCCCGATGGCTCGCTCAACCCCCGAGTCTCCGGCCCGATGGCGGCCAACGGCGGCGTACAAGGTTTCGCCTGGTCCGCGGACGGCACGCGGCTCGTCTACCGCGCCGACCAGCTTGAGAACGGCAAATTCGAGCTTTTTGTCGCCGCGCCGGACGGCAACGCGGTGAACACGAATATCTCCGGCACCTTGACCGCAGACGGCGATGTGTTTGGTTTTGCGACTCAGTAGCCTCCGTGCGCTCGCGCAAGAAATGTACGCGGCAAGGCCGGTATTACTGCGTGGTCACGTTAACCCACGTGCCCGATCGGACAGACCGTCGCGCTCACCGATGCGACGCCGGCGGACTGACGGTCAACTACGAGGCGAGGAGTCACAAGAACAGCCCCCCGCCGGTCACATGCTGCGCCGGTACTGCCCGCCCACCTCGAAGAGCGCGTGCGTGATTTGGCCCAGCGAACAGACCCGCACGGCGTCCATCAGCACCGCGAACACGTTTTCGTTTCGCATAACCGCCTGGCGCAAGCGCTCGAGCATGGCGGGCGCAGCGGCTTGGTGACGCTCCTGGAACTGTCGCAAGCGTTCCAGCTGGCTCTTCTTCTCATCCTCGGTCGAGCGTATCAGCTCGATCTTCCGCAGCGCCCCTTCTCCGTGGGGGTTGCGGAAGGTATTGACGCCTATGATCGGATACGACCCGTCGTGCTTCTTGTGCTCGTAGTACAGCGAATCCTCCTGGATCCTTCCGCGCTGATAGCCGGTTTCCATCGCTCCCAGCACGCCGCCGCGTTCCGAGATCGCCTCGAATTCCTTCAGCACCGCCTCCTCGACCAGGTCGGTCAGCTCTTCGATGATGAAGCTCCCCTGGTTGGGGTTTTCCGTCTTTCCGAGGCCCCATTCCCTGTTGATGACGAGCTGGATCGCCATCGCGCGCCGCACTGACTCCTCGGTCGGCGTCGTGATCGCTTCGTCGTAGGCGTTGGTATGGAGCGAATTGGTGTTGTCGTACGTCGCGATCAACGCCTGGAGCGTAGTGCGGATGTCGTTGAAGGCGATCTCCTGCGCGTGGAGCGAGCGGCCCGAGGTCTGCGAGTGGAACTTCAGACGCTGGCTGCGTTCGTTCGCGCTGTACTTCTCCCGCATCGCGACCGCCCAGATGCGGCGCGCCACGCGGCCCAGCACCGCGTACTCCGGGTCCATGCCGTAGCTGAAGAAAAAAGACAGGCTGGGCGCGAATTCGTCGATCTTCATGCCGCGCGCGAGGTACGCCTCGACGAAGGTAAAGCCGTTTGCGAGAGTGAATGCAAGCTGCGAGATCGGGTTCGCGCCCGCCTCGGCAATGTGGTACCCGGAAATCGACGCCGAATAGAAGTTCCGTACATCGTGCTCGATGAAATACTCCTGGATGTCGCCCATGACCTTGAGCGAGAACTCCGTGGAGAAGATGCAGGTGTTCTGTCCCTGATCCTCCTTGAGGATGTCCGCCTGCACCGTGCCGCGCACCGTGGAGAGCGTCTCGTCCCTGAGCTTCCCGTATTCGTTGTTGTTGGGCTGGCGGCCCGTTTGACTCCTGAATTTGTCGACTTGCTGGTCGATCGCCGAATTGAAGAACATGGCGAGAATCGTCGGTGCCGGGCCATTGATGGTCATGCTGACGCTCGTCGCCGGGTCGCAAAGATCGAATCCCGAGTAGAGCGCCTTCATGTCGTCGAGCGTGGCGATGGACACACCTGAATTCCCCACTTTTCCATAGATGTCCGGACGCGGGTCTGGATCGAAGCCGTACAGCGTCACCGAATCGAAAGCCGTGGATAGGCGCTTTGCCGGCATGCCCTTCGAGAGCAGATGGAAGCGCCGGTTGGTGCGGAACGGGTCTCCTTCCCCGGCGAACATCCGCGTGGGATCTTCGTTTTCCCGCTTGAAGGCGAAAACGCCCGCCGTATACGGGAACGAACCGGGCAGATTCTCCCGCAGCCGCCAGCGCAGGATCTCCCCGTGGTCCTCGTACTTTGGCAGCGCCACCTTCGGGACTTTCGTGCCTGAAAGAGAGGTGCTGGTGAGACCGGTGCGCCGCTCGGCGCCGCGCACGCGGACGATGTACTCGTCGCCCGAGTACGCCCGCACCGTGTCCGGCCAGGTCTCGATGAGACTCCTCGAGCGCTCGTCGAGCCCGGAATTCCTCTCCTCGATCAGGCTGTCGAGCGCGCCCGCGTCCTTTCCGGCCTGCGCGAGCATTCGCTTGGATGCCTCGAGCTGCTGCCGCTCGCGCGCGAGGCGCGACTGGTCAGCTGCGTGACGCCGATAGCCGCGTACCGCCTCGGCGATCTCGGCGAGGTAGCGCACGCGCGCGGGCGGGACGATCACGTTCGCGCCCGAGGGAGCGCGCACGGCAACCGCAGGCAGTTTCCCCTGCTGCAGCTCGAGCCCGAAGTCGGCGAGCCTGGGCAGGATTCCCTGATAGAGCGCGGTCACGCCGTCGTCGTTGAAGCGCGAGGCGATCGTGCCGTAGACGGGCATCCGCTCGGCCGGCTCGGCGAAGAGCTTGCGGTTGCGCTGCACCTGTTTTCTCACGTCGCGCAGGGCATCTTCCGCCCCGCGCCGGTCGAACTTGTTGATCGACACGAAGTCAGCGAAATCCAGCATGTCGATCTTCTCGAGCTGGCTCGCTGCGCCGTATTCGGGGGTCATGACGTAGAGCGAAACGTCCACCAGCGGAACGATCGCGGCATCGCCCTGGCCGATGCCGGAAGTCTCGACCACGATCAGATCGAAACCTGAGACCCGGCACGCGGCGATCACGTCGGCGAGGGCCGCCGAGATTTCGTTTCCTGCGCCGCGCGTCGCGAGCGAGCGCATGAATACCCGCGGCCCGCCGCTTCCCGGGCCGATCGCATTCATGCGGATGCGGTCGCCGAGCAGCGCCCCGCCGCTTTTCCGCCGCGATGGATCGACCGCGAGCACGGCGATGTTCAGCCTGTCGTTCTGGTCGAGCCGGAATCGGCGGATAAGCTCGTCGGTCAACGACGATTTCCCCGAGCCGCCGGTCCCGGTGATGCCGAGCGCCGGCACCGAAAGCAGGTCGGCTTCGCGAATGAGCTGTTCGCGAAGCTTGCCGATCGTGCCGTTTTCGAGCCCCGTGATCAGGCGCGAAAGAGCGCGCCGATCTCCGGATTTCACCGCGGCCAGGTCGTGCGCGTGACGCGAAAGGTCTTCGTCACAGCGCGACAGCATGTCGTCGATCATTCCCTGCAGGCCCATCTTCTGGCCGTCCTCGGGGGAGTAGATGCGAGCGACGCCGTAGGACTCGAGCTCGCGGATCTCGTCGGGCACGATCACTCCGCCGCCTCCGCCGAACACCTTGATGTTGCCGCCGCCGTGCTCGCGCAGAGAATCGATCATGTACTTGAAGTACTCGATGTGGCCGCCCTGGTAGGAGGAAACCGCGATGCCCTGCACGTCCTCCTGCAACGCCGCGGTGACGACCTCCTCCACCGCGCGGTTGTGGCCGAGGTGGATCACCTCGCAACCGCTCGCCTGAAGGATGCGGCGCATGATGTTGATGGAGGCGTCGTGGCCGTCGAACAACGAGGCCGCGGTCACGAAGCGGATCTTGTTCTTCGCCCTGTACTCGGTGCGCTGAGACCCAGCGCTCAGGTCGGTCATGGGCTGCCCAGGCTCGCCTCGTGTGAAGAAAGAAGAGCCTACGTGGCGTTCACCGCAACGTCAATGCCGCGCAGGCCGCGGTCGTGAGCCTCATGCCGCTGACTGCGCCCCCGTTGCGCGAACACCGACGAGGCGCTGCAGATCCTCCTCCGTCATCGTCTCCTTTTGCAGGAGCGTTTGCGCGCCCTGCTCGAGTGTCTTGCGCTGCCCCTCGAGAATTCCGACCGCCTTTCGGAACGCCTTGTCCACGGTTTCCCTCACCGCGCGGTCGATCTCGCGCGCCGTGTCTTCGCTGTAGTGCCGTTCCTGAAAAGCGGGCGGCGCGTTGAGAAACACGGCGCGCTCCCCTTCGTACGCGACGTGCCCCAGCTTCTCGTCCATGCCGTAGCGCATCACCATGCTGCGCGCGATGTCCGTGACCTTGGCAAGGTCGTCGGCGGCGCCGGTCGAGTAGTGCTGGAAGACGACGTGCTCGGCCGCTCGGCCTCCGAGGAGCACCGTCATCTTGTTGTCCAGCTCTTCGCGCGTCATGAGAAAGCGGTCCTCTGTCGGCCGCTGGATGGTGTAACCCAGCGCACCGATCCCCCGCGGAATGATCGACACTTTGTGCACGGGGTCCGACCCGGGAATCGACAGCGCGACGAGGGCATGTCCCATTTCATGATGGGCGATGACTTTGCGCTCGAACGGGTTGAGCAGCCGGTTCTTCTTTTCGAGCCCCGCCACAATGCGCTCCACCGCCGCGGTGAAATCGGCGAGGGTCACGGAATCCCCGCCGCGCCGCGTTGCGAGCAGTGCGGCCTCATTGACGAGGTTGGCGAGATCGGCGCCGGTAAACCCGGGCGTGAGCGCCGCGATCTGCTCCGGGTCGAAATCCGTGGAGAGCCGCACTCTTTTCAGGTGCACCTGCAGGATCTGCACCCGGCCCTTCTTGTCCGGCCGGTCCACGAGCACCTGCCGGTCGAAGCGGCCGGCGCGCAGGAGCGCCGCATCGAGAATTTCGGGCCGGTTCGTAGCGGCGAGCAGGATCAGACCACGGCTGGGGTCGAACCCATCCAGCTCGGCGAGCAACTGGTTCAGCGTCTGTTCCTTCTCGTCGTGACCACCCAGTGAATACGCCCCTCGCGCCCGGCCGAGCGCATCCAGCTCGTCGATGAAGATGATGGCCGGCGCCCTCTGGCGGGCTTGCTCGAACAGATCGCGGACGCGGGCGGCGCCGACGCCCACGAACATCTCGACAAACTCCGAGCCGCTGATGGAGAAAAACGGCACGCCGGCCTCGCCCGCGACCGCTCGAGCGAGGAGCGTCTTGCCTGTTCCCGGGGGCCCGACCAACAACACGCCTTTGGGTATCCGCCCGCCGAGGCGGCCGTAGCGCTGGGGCTCCTTGAGGAAGGAAACGATCTCTTTCAGCTCCTCCTTGGCCTCATCGACTCCCGCCACGTCCTCGAAGGTCACCTTCGTGTCGGTCTCCATGTAGACCTTGGCCTTGCTCTTGCCTATCGACAGCAGCCCGCCTCCAATGCCGCCCTGCTCCGCGACCCGCTTCGCGAGAAACATCCACACCACGTAGAAAACGAGCGCAGGGATCACCCACGACAAGATGTCCCTCACGAAGGTGCTCTCGGTGACGCCGGTGAATTTGACGTCGTACTGGGACAAGTCCTTGGCGAGTTCCGGATCCACCCGCGTCGTGACGAAGCGCGTGCGGCCTCCAGTCTGGGGTTCCTTGTAAGTTCCCGTTATCGTGTTGCTCGAGACGGAAATCTCCTTGATTCGTCCCTCTTTCATGTGATGCTGGAACTCGCTGTAGGGAATCGGCTCGATTTGCGTCGCGGTCACCCAGATGTCGCGCAGCCAGAGCACGCCGAGCACCGCGATGATCAGGTACCAGATGGTGAATTTCGTCTGTTTTTCCATTCTTCACCCTGCTGTTCTAGGGCTCGACCAGATCGGCCAACTGTTGTGATGTTGGTGTATCAGAGCCTCGCATGCCCCGATCCCTTACGATACGCGGCCACCCGCTCCGACGCTTGACACTGATCAAAGGCGCAGCCCGGTGCGGGTAGATGAGGCCTGATCCCGACCCGCATCGAGATCGATGCCGGGCGAGAGTGCTGCTCCACCGGCTGAAGGACGAGCGATTCCTTACTCGACAGTGACCGACTTCGCCAGGTTCCGCGGTTTGTCGACGTCGTTGCCCCGTTCCAGCGCCGCGTGATAGGCGAGCAACTGCAGCGGCACGGTGTGCAAGATCGGAGAGAGGATGCCGGCATGATCGGGCATGCGGATGACGTGAACGCCTTCGCTTGCGACCATGCGCGTGTCCTGGTCGGCGAACACGTGCAGTTCGCCGCCTCTGGCGCGCACTTCCTGAAGGTTCGACTTGAGCTTCTCCAGCAGCGCGTCTTTGGGCGCAATCGCGATCACCGGCATGTTCTTGTCGACGAGCGCGAGCGGCCCGTGCTTGAGCTCCCCCGCGGCGTAGGCCTCGGCATGGATGTAGGAGATCTCCTTCAGCTTGAGCGCCCCCTCCATCGCGATCGGGTAGTGTATGCCCCGCCCGAGGAAAAGCGCATGCTCGAGCTGGGCGAACTTCTCCGACCACATCTTTACCTGCGGCTCCACGTTCAGCACGCTCTCGAGGGCGCGCGGCAAATGCCTCAGCGAATGCAGGAGCTCCGATTCACGTTCCGCAGACAGCCTGCCGCGAATCTTGGCGAGAATCATGGTGAGCAGGACCAGAGCTGCGAGCTGCGTGGTGAACGCCTTGGTCGAAGCCACGCCTATCTCCGGCCCCGCGCGCGTGAGAAAGCGCAGCTCTGACGCGCGCACCAGCGCGGATTCCGGTACGTTGCAGATCGAGAGCGCATAGCGGTGACCCAGCGACTTGGCGTACTGCAGTGCCGCGATCGTGTCAGCCGTTTCGCCGGACTGCGAGATGGTGACCACCAGGCTCTTCGGATTCGGCACGGACTGCCGATAGCGGTACTCGCTCGCGATCTCGACGTTGCATGGAATCCCTGCGAGCCCTTCTATCCAGTAGCGCGCCACCATGCCGGCGTGGTAACTCGTGCCGCAGGCGAGTATCAGCACCGAGTCGATCTCGCGGAAAATCCGCTCCGCGTCCGCGCCGAAAAGCTGCGGCAGCACGGATTGCGCTCCGGTAACCATCTCCAGTGTGTTCGCCACAGCCATGGGCTGCTCGAAGATCTCCTTCTGCATATAGTGCCGGTACGGTCCGAGCTCCACTGCGGCGGCGGTGAGCTGGCTGACCTGGACCGGACGCTCGACGGGATTGCCCTTCGCGTCGGCGATGCGCACGCCCCCGAGTGCAATTTCCGCGCAGTCGCCGTCCTCGAGATAGACGATTCGCTGCGTCACCTGGATCAGGGCCGAGGTGTCCGAAGCCGCGAAATTCTCTCCGTCGCCCAGACCGAGCAGGAGCGGCGCCCCGCGCCGCGCGACAACGAGCCGCGACGGATCGGACTCGCTCACTACCGCTATCGCGTATGCGCCGACCAGATCGACCACGCTCTTTTTCACCGCGTCGAACAGCGTCGCGCCGGAAGCCGCGTTCGAATGAATGAGGTGGGCGATGACCTCGGTGTCCGTATCGGAAACGAATTCGTAGCCCTTTGCGCGCAGGCGCTTGCGCATCTCCTCGTGGTTTTCGATGATTCCGTTGTGCACCACCGATATGCCGCCGGAGATGTGCGGGTGCGCGTTCTTCTCGGAGGGTACGCCGTGCGTCGCCCAGCGGGTATGCGCGATACCGAGGTCGCCGGACAGACCCTGCGCTCCCGCGAGCTTTTCCAGCTCGGCGACCCGACCGGTGGAGCGCACGCGCCGCAAGCTCGCCCGCGAGGTTCCTGAATTGCCGTAGAGTACCGCGACACCTGCGGAGTCGTAGCCGCGGTACTCGAGTCGCTTCAACCCCTCGATGAGAATGGGCACGACGTTGCGTTTCGCCACAGCCCCGACTATTCCGCACATGGTTCCAGTCCTATTTCTTCTTCACTGGCCTTTTCCAGCCAGGGATGACCGTCTGCTTCGCCCGCGAGATGGTGAGCTCTCCGGGCGGCGCGTCCTTGGTGAGCGTGGTTCCTGCGCCGAGCGTGGCACCCCGGCCCACCCTCACCGGCGCGACGAGCTGCGTGTCCGAGCCGATGAAGACGTCGTCTTCGATGACCGTGCGGTGCTTGTTCGCACCGTCGTAATTGCACACGATCGTACCCGCGCCGATGTTGACGTTGCTCCCCATCTCGGTGTCGCCGATGTACGAAAGGTGGTTCGCCTTGGACCCCGTCCCGATGTTGCTTGCCTTGACCTCAACAAAATTGCCCAGATGCACGCCGTCTGCGAGGCGGTTGCGCGCGCCCGGACGAATGCGCGTGTAGGGACCGATTGAGCAGTTCGCGCCTATGTCGGCGTCCTCGAGATGGCAGAATGGTTCGACTCGCGTGCCGTCGGCGATCACCACGCGCTTGAGCACGCAGTTTGCGCCGATCGAGACGCCATCGCCCAGCTCAACGTCGCCCTCGAAAACGCAGTTGACGTCTATGGCGACATCACGTCCGCAGGCAAGATTGCCGCGTACATCGAAGCGCCCCGGATCGGCGAGCGCCACACCCTTTTCCATCAGCGCCTTGGCAGAGTTGAGCTGGTAGATCCGCTCCAGCTCCGCGAGCTGCCCGCGGCTGTTCACGCCCAGAGTCTCCCACGCTGCGTCTGCCTGAGCGGCCGTCACGGGGACGCGTTGCTTGACCGCGAGCGCAACGATATCGGTAAGGTAGTACTCCTTTTGCGCGTTGTCGTTTTTCAGCTCCGCCAGCCAGCCTTTCAGTTTCTTCGTCGGCGCGACGATGATGCCGGTGTTGGTTTCGCGAATCGCGCGTTGGCGTGCCGTGGCGTCCCGCTCTTCGACGATGCGGACCACTCGTTTGCCGTTTCGAACGATGCGGCCGTACCCATGGGGATCGTCCAAGGTCGCAGTAAGGAGGGCAAGCCCGCTTCCGGCCGCGTTGATCAGCTGCTTGAGCGTCTCCGCGCGAATGAGCGGAACGTCGCCGCAGAGCACCAAGGTCGGCCAACGCTCGTCCAGATGCGGCACGACCTGCATCACGGCGTGGCCGGTTCCGAGCTGTGGCTCCTGCTTGACCCAGACGGCGCCGTTCTCCCCCAAGGTTTTGCGCACGGCTTCACCCCCGCTGCCGTAAACGATGCAGACGACCTCCGGCGACAGGGACTTCGCAGTGTCGATGACATGCGAAAGAAGCGGCCGCCCCGCAAGGCGGTGGAGCACCTTGGGCGTATCCGAGTGCATGCGCCTGCCAAGACCTGCCGCAAGAATGACGATATTCACGAAAAACGGAGGGAATTCAGCCGGATGCGCGATGTTAGCATGACGGCTATGCTGAAGGGGCCTGCGCAGCGCGAAACTCGTGTAATCTGAATCTGTCCTCGTCCCGTTAGTGAGCCCATGTTCCGGCTCTCTCGATCAGCGGCTCTCGTGACCGCCCTCCTTGCTGCCGCGCCCGCATGGGCGCAAGTGTACAAGTGGGTGGACGACAAGGGCGTGGTCAACTATTCGAGCCAGCCCCCCGCGAACCGCAAGTCCGCGCTGCTCGACCCGAACTCGGTCTCCGTTTCCGTCTACACGCCCCACGAATCGCTGTCGCGGGCGGTGCGCGCGACGCCGAACGCGAGCGACAAAGCGCTCGAAGAGCGCATCGCCAGTCTGGAGCGCAGGCTCGAGGCCGAGCGCTACTCCCGGCAGATTCTCGCGGATGCGCAGATGCGCTTGTCGGAGCAGCGCTTCGAACAGTGCTCGCGTGACCGCCGGGTGGATTGCGATCTGGGAGGGCTCGATCCCTATTACGCACCCTACTGGACTACCGTCGTCGCGTCCCGGCCGCATCCGCACTTCCGCCCGAGGCCTCCGATTCGGCCCGTGCCCAAGCTGAGCCCGCCAAGGCCTGCTTTCGCGCCCCCCGGCTCGAAGTTCCGACAACCTAGCGCTTTTTTCTGAAGTTCTGCCCTAACGCGGCAATTCCGAATGCCCCATCAGGAACTCGTCGACGGCCCGGGCGCTCTGCCGGCCCTCGCGGATCGCCCACACGACAAGGGACTGCCCGCGGCGCATATCGCCCGCGGCGAAAACCTTGGGGACGCTGGTCGCATAGCAGCCGGGCCCGTCTGTGGCCGCTCTTGCGTTTCCACGCGCGTCCTTCTGCACGCCGAATTCGTCGAGCATCGATTGCAACGGGGAGACGAAACCCATCGCGAGCAGCACCAGATCGGCGGGGAGGGTGAATTCCGAGCCCGGCAGCTCGCTCATCTTTCCGTCTTGCCATGCGAGCCGCACCACCTTGAGGGCCTTCACCTTGCCGTTCTCCCCAATGAATTCCTTGGTGCCGACCGACCAGTCGCGCTCGACTCCTTCTTCGTGTGAAGAGGAGGTGCGCAGCCGTTGCGGCCAGTATGGCCATACCGGGTTGCTGTCCACATCCGGCGGCATCGGCAAGAGCTCGAAATTAGTCACCGACTTCGCGCCGTGGCGGTTGGATGTTCCGATGCAGTCGCTGCCGGTGTCCCCGCCGCCAATGACCACGACGTCCTTGCCGGTGGCCCAGAGGTCCTGAACGCTCTTGTCCCCCGCGACGCGCTTGTTCTGCAGCGGCAGGAACTCCATTGCGAAGTGCACCCCCTCGAGCTGCCGGCCCGGGACGGGAAGATCCCTCGGCTGCTCGGCCCCGCCGGCGAGCACCACCGCGTCGAATTCGCCGATGAGTTTCTCCGGTGCCATGGTCTCAGCGGCCCAGTCGGTGATGCCCTTGCCGGGGCGAGACTTGCCGATAAAGGCGCTGGTTCGGAAGGTCACACCTTCAGCCTTCATCTGCTCCACGCGCCTGTCGATCTGGGCCTTCTCCATCTTGAAATCAGGAATGCCGTAGCGCAGCAGGCCGCCGACGCGGTCGTTCTTTTCGAAGACCATCACGTCGTGTCCGGCGCGCGCAAGCTGCTGGGCGCAAGATAGGCCCGCGGGTCCGGAGCCGATCACCGCGACTTTCCTGCCGCTGCGATGTTCCGGCGGCTCCGGCTTGACCCAACCTTGCTCGAACGCCTTGTCGATGATCGCGTGCTCGATCGACTTGATGCCCACAGGATCGGCGTTGATGCGCAGTACGCAAGCCTCTTCGCAAGGCGCGGGGCACACGCGCCCGGTAAACTCCGGGAAGTTGTTGGTCGAGTGAAGCGTGTCGATCGCGCGCCGCCAGTCCTGCTTCCAGACCAGATCGTTCCAGTCCGGGATGATGTTGTTGATCGGGCATCCGGACATGCAGAACGGGGTGCCGCAGTCCATGCAGCGCGCGCCTTGGATCCCCGCTTCCTCGTCGCCGAGGCGCAGGACGAACTCGTGGTAGTGCTTCTTGCGCGACTCCGCGTCTTCGGCCGCCTCCCGAAGTCGTGCGTATTCCAGAAACCCGGTGACCTTGCCCATTCTCTATCTAGGGTACTCAGACTGAAGTCGGGGATATACAAGGGGCCTGGCCCCTTGCTTGTTCATCTCTCTCAGGCCGCTGCTTTCTTCTGCGCAGCGGCGAGCTCGCCCAGAGCGCGACGGTATTCCTTGGGGAAAATCTTGACGAAACGCGCCCGGTAGTCACCCCATTTTTCGAGGATCTCCCTTCCGCGCCGGCTGTTGGTGAGCTTTGAGTGGCGCTCGATGATTTCTTTCAGAATCACCTCGTCCGCCCGGCCCAAGTGCCAGAGCTCGCGCGCCAGCTTTCCCTGTTGCTCGAACTCGGAAAGCACGGGCTCCAGGTCCACCATCGCGGTGTTGCAGCGCTTCGCGAACCCACCGTCGAGGTCGAGCACATAGGCGATGCCGCCGGACATTCCTGCCGCGAAGTTGCGCCCGGTTGTGCCCAGGACCGCCACGGTGCCGCCGGTCATGTATTCGCACCCGTGGTCACCGACGCCCTCGACCACGGCCCGGGCCCCGGAATTGCGCACCGCGAAGCGCTCACCGGCGACGCCGCGGAAATAAGCGTCTCCGGCGATCGCGCCGTAGAGCACAACGTTACCCGTGATGATGTTCTCGGTCGGTTCGCCGCGGAACTTGGGCGAGGGCGATACGACGATGTGCCCACCCGAAAGGCCCTTTCCGCAATAATCGTTCGTGTCGCCGACAAGTTCGAGCGTGACACCCTTCGCGAGGAACGCCCCGAAGCTTTGCCCCGCAGATCCGGCAAATCGGGCGTGGATCGTGCCATCGGGCAGCCCGTCGTGCCCGTAACGCCGCGCGATCTCGTAGGAAAGCATCGTTCCGACGGTACGGTTGCCGTTCCGGATGGGCATCTCGATCGAAACCTTCTCGCCACGCTCGAGAGCCGGCCGAGCAAGCTCGATCAGCCGCACGTCAAGGGCTTTTTCGAGCCCATGATCCTGTTTTTCCGAGTGATAGCGCGCGACTTCCGCGGGCATGTCGGGCATCGCGAAAATCCTGGAGAAATCGAGCCCTTTCGCTTTCCAGTGCTCGATGCCTTTTTTCATGTCGAGCAGATCGGTGCGGCCGATCAGCTCGCTGACCTTGCGCACGCCAAGCCGGGCCATCAGTTCTCTTGCCTCCTCGGCGACGAGGAAGAAGTAGTTCACGATGTACTCCGGCTTTCCGGAGAACTTCCTGCGCAGCACCGGGTCCTGGGTCGCGACGCCCACCGGGCATGTATTCAGGTGGCATTTGCGCATCATGATGCAGCCGCTCACGACGAGCGGCGCGGTCGCGAACCCAAATTCATCGGCGCCGAGGATCGCCCCGATCACCACGTCGCGGCCGGTCTTGATCTGTCCATCCACCTGCACCGCGATCCGGCCGCGCAAGCGATTGAGCACCAGCGTCTGTTGCGTTTCCGCCAGGCCCAGCTCCCAAGGCGTGCCCGCGTGCTTGATCGACGACCAGGGCGAGGCACCCGTGCCGCCATCGTGGCCGGAGATGGTGACGTGGTCGGATTTGGCTTTGGATACGCCCGCGGCGACGGTGCCGACGCCCACTTCCGATACGAGCTTCACCGAGATCGACGCGGAGGGGTTCGCGTTCTTGAGGTCGTGGATCAGCTGCGCCAGGTCTTCGATCGAATAGATGTCGTGGTGCGGCGGCGGCGAGATCAGCTCGACCCCGGGAGTCGAATAGCGGATCTCGGCGATGTAATCGGAGACCTTGCGCCCGGGCAATTGGCCACCCTCGCCGGGCTTCGCGCCCTGTGCGATCTTGATCTGGATCTGCTCGGCGCTTGCGAGGTATTCGGCGGTCACCCCGAAGCGCCCCGAAGCGACCTGCTTGATCTTGGACTTGAGCACGTCGCCTTCGCGCAATTCGATGTCTCGCGCGACACGGTTCGCTCCGAGGCGCGAGCGCAGCGTCTCGCCGGCTTTCACCGTCGCGTAGCGCTTGCGGTCCTCGCCGCCCTCGCCGGTGTTCGATTTCCCGCCGATGCGGTTCATCGCCACCGCGAGCGTGGTGTGCGCTTCGACCGAGATCGAGCCGTGTGACATTGCGCCGGTCGAAAAACGCTTGACGATCTCGGCTGCAGGCTCGACCTCTTCGATCGGAATGGGTTTCAAGCGATCGAGGCGGAATTCGAACAGCCCGCGGAAAGTCATGTGGCGCCGGGACTGGTCGTTGATGATCGCCGCGTACTCCCTGTAGGCCTCGGGCGAGTTCTGCCGCGCCGAGCGCTGCAGCTTTGCGATCGCGTCGGGCGTCCACATGTGCTCCTCGCCGCGAACGCGCCAGGCGTACTCGCCACCCGCGTCCAGCATCCCCTGCAACACCGGGTCGGTGTCATCGAACGCGGCGTTGTGTATGCGGATCGCTTCCTCGGCGACTTCGAACAGGCCGATGCCTTCGATCGAAGAGGTGGTGCCCGTGAAATACTTGTCCACCAGCGACCTCGCGAGTCCCACGGCCTCGAAGATCTGGGCCCCGGTGTAGGACATGTAAGTCGAGGTGCCCATCTTCGACATCACCTTCTTGAGGCCCTTGCCGATTGCTTTCACGAAATTCTTGATCGCTTTCCTGCCGTCGAGCTCCGGACCGAACTGGCCTTTCGCCGCAAGATCGAGTAGCGACTCGAGCGCGAGATACGGGTGAACGGCTTCGGCTCCGTAGCCTCCGAGCAGCGCGAAATGATGCACTTCGCGCGCCGACCCCGTCTCCACAACCAGGCCCGCGCTCGTGCGCAGGCCCTTCCCCACCAGGTGCTGGTGGATCGCCGACAATGCCAGAAGCGCCGGGATCGCGACACGGTCCCGTTCCACGAGCCGGTCGGAAATCACGATGATCGAATAGCCCCCGCGGACTGCGTCCTCGGCCTGAGCGCAAAGCGACGCGAGTCGAGCCTCGACCGCCTGCTTGCCCCAGGCCAGGGGATAAGTGATGTCCAGCTCGAGCGAGCGGAACTTGCCGCCGGTGTAGCGCTCGATATGCCGGATCTTCTCCATCTCGAAGAAATCGAGCACCGGCTGCGACACCTCGAGCCGCAGAGGCGGATTCATTTCATCGATACCGAGGAGGTTCGGCTTCGGCCCGATGAAAGACACCAGAGACGTGACCAGCTCCTCGCGTATCGGGTCGATCGGAGGGTTGGTGACCTGCGCGAAGAGCTGCTTGAAGTAGTGGTACAGCGTCTTGTTCTTGTCCGACAGCACGGCAAGCGGCGAGTCGTTGCCCATCGAGCCGACGGGTTCCTCGCCGTTCACCGCCATCGGGGTCATGATGAACTTGACGTCCTCCTGCGTGTAGCCGAACGCCTGCTGACGGTCGAGCAGCCGCACCGCGCTCTTGAGCGGCGGGGTCTTCTCGGTCTCGACTTCGTCGAGCTTGACGCGGATGCGCTCGATCCACTCCGAATAGGGCTTCGCGTTCGCGAGCGTGTTCTTCAGCTCCTCGTCGTCGACGATCCGGCCCTTCTCCAGGTCGACGAGGAACATCCTGCCGGGCTGCAGGCGCCACTTCTTGACGATCTTCTCCTCAGGCACCGGCAGGCAACCGCACTCCGACCCCATGATCACCAGGTCGTCCGCGGTGACGATGTAGCGCGAGGGCCGCAGGCCGTTGCGGTCGAGCGTGGCGCCGATCTGGCGGCCGTCGGTAAACGCGATGGACGCCGGGCCGTCCCAGGGCTCCATCATCGCGGCGTGGTACTCGTAGAATGCGCGCCGCACCGGGTCCATCAACGTGTGGTTCTCCCAGGCCTCGGGGATCATCATCATCATCGCGTGTGCGACCGAATAACCTCCCATGACCAGGAGTTCGAGCGCGTTGTCGAACGAGGCGGAGTCGGACTGTCCGGGGTAGATGAGCGGCCAGATCTTTTCGAGGTCCCGGCCGAGCACCGGACTCGATATCGCGCCCTGGCGCGCTCGGATCCAGTTGACGTTGCCTCGCAGCGTGTTGATCTCGCCGTTGTGGCAGATCATGCGGAAGGGGTGCGCCAGGTCCCAGGACGGAAAGGTGTTCGTGGAAAAGCGCTGGTGGACGAGAGCGAGCGCGGACTCGACACGCGCGTCCTGCAGGTCCTCGTAGTACTCGCCGACCTGGTGCGCGAGCAGCATGCCCTTGTAGCACACGGTGCGCGCCGACATCGAGGGAACGTAGAACTCCTTGCCATGCGCGAGCTTCAGCGCCTGGATCGCGTGCCCCGAGCTCTTCCGGATGATGTAGAGCTTGCGCTCCAGCGCGTCGGTAACCGTCACTCCCTTGCCGGGTCCGATGAACACTTGGCGGATCGTCGGCTCGATGCGCTTCGCAGGTACCGCGAGGTCGCTGTTGTCCACGGGAACATCCCGCCAGCCGAGGAGAACTTGCCCCTCGTCCTTGATCGCCCGCTCAATCTCGTATTCGCAGGCAAAGCGCGAGGCGGGATCCCGCGGCAGGAACACCATGCCCACACCGTACTGGCCCGGGGGAGGCAGCTTCACCCCCTGCTCGTCCATGACCTCGCGGAAGAACGTGTCGGGAAGCTGGATCAGGCAACCCGCGCCGTCGGAGAGCTTCGGATCCCACCCCACCGCGCCGCGGTGAGTGAGATTGCGAAGAACCGTGAGCCCCTGCTCGACGATCGAATGCGACTTCCTGCCTTTGATGTGGGCGACGAAGCCCACGCCGCAGGCATCGTGCTCGTTGGCGGGGTGATACAGGCCCTGGGGGCCAGGGTGGAGCGGCTGGGTCACGGCTGTCCCACGAATCACAATGCGGCGGACGAATCCGATGACTCGGAGCCAATCACTGCCGGACTTTCGACTATACCTGCGTTTCCTTGCTGCCTCAAGTGGTTAGAAAGGCTGCAGGGCGGTACTCCGACGCATCCGGGAACGCTCAGGCCGTCAGCCGGGACAGCGTGTGATCGAGGGCAGAGGCAGGCACGTCGCCGCGAATCGAAGCGGCACCCAGCTTATCCAGCAGCACGAAACGGACGCGGCCGTCTCTCACCTTCTTGTCCAGGCTCATCAGCCTCCGCATCCGCTCCGGAGTTATTCCTTTCACAATGGTTGGCAGCCCGGCTCGCGCGAGCAGCGATCGGATGCGTTCGCAATCGCTCTGCGAAAGAGACCCCAGCTGGCGCGACAAATCCGCTGCCATGACCATACCCGCCGCGACCGCCTCACCATGGAGCCAGGCGCCGTAGCCGAGCCCGTTCTCGATCGCGTGGCCGAAGGTATGGCCGAAATTGAGCAGCTCGCGCAAGCCGCTCTCACGCTCGTCCTTGCCGACGATCTCGGCCTTT
Source organism: uncultured beta proteobacterium (assembly GCA_963699535.1). GTDB lineage: Bacteria > Pseudomonadota > Gammaproteobacteria > Burkholderiales > SG8-39 > VBDM01. Next base: position 200,171 of record CAVOUJ010000023.1, read on the forward strand.
ATCGCGACCGAGCGCAGCACCGCGTGGGCCAGCGCCTCCGGGTCGCGCGCGAGCAGGCGATCGAGATTCGTATCGAGCCAAGCGAAGAACTCATGATCGCGAATCAGACCGTGCTTGATCACTTCCGCTAGGCCAGCGCGCAATTCCCGGTCGGGAAGCGTCTTCAGCGTGTCCGTATCCGCCAGCACGAGCCTCGGCTGATGGAAGGCCCCGATCATGTTCTTGCCAAGCGGATGGTTGATCGCGGTCTTGCCGCCCACTGAGGAGTCCACTTGGGCGAGAAGTGTTGTGGGAATCTGGATATGCTGCACGCCGCGCTGATAGAGGGCCGCGGCGAAGCCGGTTAGATCCCCGATCACCCCGCCCCCGAGGGCGACGAGCGTGCAATCGCGCCCGCAACCCTGCCTGAGCAACGCGTCGAAGATTGTGTTGAGCGTGGACCAGTCCTTGTGCTCTTCGCCGTCGGGAAGGATGATGCGCACGACCTCAATGCCGGCCCGGGCGAGCGCGCCGGACAAGTGCTCCAGGAAAAGCGGAGCCACGGTGGCATTGGTCACAACGGCAACCTGTTTTCGCGCCAGAAAAGGCAGAACGAGATCGGACCGGGAGAGCAGCCCGGCGCCGATGTGTATCGGATAGGAGCGCTCGGAGAGCGCTACGCCGAGAGTCTGCATGCTTCGTCGAATTTGGCCAGTACCAACGCGACGAGCGAGCTAACGCTTTGTCGGCCCGTATCAATGACTTGGTCCGCGACCTCGCGATACAGAGGATCGCGTTCCGAATAGAGCTTCTCGATCCGGTCGAGCGGATCGCCGCCTTGCAGTAGGGGGCGTGACTTGTCGCTACGGGTTCGCTGGCCCAACACCGTGGGTTGCGCGTGCAGATAGATCACGAAACCGCGGGTTTTGAGTAGCTCGCGGTTCCGCGGATCGATTACCGCACCGCCACCGGTCGCGAGCACAACGTCTTCGAGCCCGGTCATCTGTTCGATGACCTCGGCTTCGCGCCTGCGGAAACCCGCTTCGCCCTCGATGTCGAAGATCACGGCGACGCGCACCCCGGTGCGGGTCTCGATTTCGCGGTCGGAGTCGCAGTATGGCTTCCCCAGACGCTTGGCGAGCTGGCGCCCCACGGTGGTCTTGCCGGCGCCCATCATGCCCACGAGGAAAAGCCTGCGATTCGTCTTCACCGGAGTATTGTAACAACCCGTCCGCGGCAGACCGGAAAACAAAAAGGCCGGCGATACGCCGGCCCTCTTGCGGATGCTCGCCTGCCGATTTAGCGCAGGCTGGCCCGCTGCTCGACGATGCGCGGCGTGATGAACACGAGCAGCTCGGTCTTGAGGTCGCGCCGCGAGCTGCCCCGGAACAACACCCCCAGGAAGGGAATGTCCCCGAAGAAAGGCACTTTGGTGATCGTCACCTGCTGGTCCTGAGTGTAGATTCCGCCGATCACGACGGTGCCGCCGTTTTCCACCAGCACCTGGGTCTGAACGTGCCTGGTGTCGATCGCGAAACCGGCGTTGGTGCTCTGCCCCACCGAGTCCTTGTTGATGTCCAGTTTCATGATGATGTTGCCGTCCGGCGTGATCTGAGGCGTCACCTTGAGCGACAGGTTCGCTTTTCGAAACGACACCGAGGTCGCGCCGCTCGAGGTTGCCTGCTGGTAGGGAAGTTCCGTCCCTTGCTCGATCAGCGCCTCGACATTGTTGGCGGTCATCACCCGCGGACTCGAAACGATCTTGCCCTTGCCGTCGGCCTCAAGCGCAGAAAGCTCCAGATGCAGCGCACCGGTGACCGCGTTGGTGAACAGCAGCGCTATGGCCCCTGCCGCCGCCGCGTTTCCGACCGGCGCGGCAGGCAAGTTGACGCTCAGGTTGTCCGGCGTCTTGGTGGTGATGGGCGCGCCCGGAGCGGGAAACAGATTCGGAAAATCGTTCAGCGTTCCGGTTTGCGTCACTGCCGAGCCCGACGTGTTATTGGTGCCCACCGGACTCGGGCCGGAACTGCTGCTGCTCTGGCCGATCGGCCGGCCGACGTTGCCCATGCGGACGCCGAGGTTCTTTGCGAACTGGTCGTTTGCCTCGACGATGCGCGCCTCGATCAGTACCTGCTTGACAGAGACATCGACCTGAGTGAGCAGCTTCCTCACCTCTTCCAACCGGATGGAGACATCCTGCACGAACAGCTGGTTGGTACGCAGATCAAAGGTGGCGCTGCCGCGCTTCGATAGGATGCTCTGCTGGGGATCTTTCAAGAGCTTCGCAATGATGTCGGCCTTCGCGTAGTTGAGCTGGAAGGTTTCGGTGCGCAATTGCTCCAGCTCCGTGATTTGCGCGGAGGACTCCAGCGCGAGTTTTTCCTTGGTGGCGAGTTCGTCGCGCGGTGCAATCCAGATCACGTTGCCGTTCTTGCGCATGTCCAGGCCCCGGGTCTGCAGGATGATGTCCAGTGCCTGATCCCAGGGCACGTCTTTGAGCCTCAGCGTGAGGTTGCCGCTCACCGTGTCGCTGGTGATGATATTCAGGTCGGTGAAATCCGCGATGACGTTGAGTACGCTCCTGACTTCGACGTTCTGAAAGTTGAGCGACAGTTTCTCGCCCGTATACCCGGCGCGCGTGCCCTGCACCAGCTTATTCGGATCGTAGGCGAGCGGTTTCACCTCGAGCACGAACTGCGTGTCGGTCTGGTAGGCGTTGTGCTCCCAAAGACCGCGCGGTTCGATCACCATACGCACGTTCTCGCCCTGCGGGAAAACGCTGACTGTCTGCACCGGGGTGGCGAAATCCACAACGTCATATCGCTTTCGCAGGACATCCGGAAGGTTCGCCTTGAGAAAGTCGACAACCACGGTCTGGCCCTGCAGGCGGATATCTACGCCGGTCGAAGCGTCTGACAGCTCCACGACGACCCGCCCTTCGCCGCCGCGTCCACGCCGGAAATTGATGTCCCTCACCGCGTGCTGGAGGTCGGATCTGCCTTCAGCGAAGCGTGCGGGTCCGCCGGCTGCGACCTGGGGCGCGCCGCCCGACGCGGCAAGGGTGATCAGCAAGGCGCTGCCCTCGATCTTGGTCTCGTAGGGAACCATGTTACGGAGATTGAGCACCAAGCGTGTCCTATCCCCTGCTTGTACGACGTTCATGGAACGCAGCACGTTCTCGCCGACCTCCTGGCTGTTGCGTCCCAAGGCATTTGCGGTTCCGGGAAAGTCCAGCGCGATCCGGGCCGGATTGGCTATCGTAAAACTGCCGGGTGCGGCTTCGAGAGGCTTCTTCAGCGTCACGCGCACCAGCACCTGGCCCGACGCCTGGGTGACTTCGAGGTTTTCGATGCTGTTCTGCTGCGCCCAGGAGTGCGGCGCAAGCACCAGGATGCCGAGCGAGCAAACGGCGAGCCGAAGGAGCCTTCGCATGGGTTCGTTGTTCATCATTTTCCTCCTCCTACTTCCTGCAGCTGCAAGGTGCTTTGGCGTTCGGTCCAATCGCCCGCCGGGTCCTGGATCAGCTCACGCAACTGGACCTGGCTCTCGCTGATGCTCGTGATGAGTCCAAAATTCTGGCCCATGTAGTTGCCCACTTTGACTCGATACAGGCCGATATCGGCCTTGATCAAAGCGAAACTGGCCTTCTTCTGCTGCAGCACACCGACCATCTTCAGCGACTCCAGCGGATAGGCTTCGAGCGGCTCCTTCGGGCGATTGAAGTCGGGCTTGAGTCCGCCGCCGCCACTGCTCGCCGATTTTGTGACCAGCTCGATCTTCGCAGTGCTGAACGGATCGGCTTGATCGAACGCCTTGTACGGCACCGGCTCGTACGGTTTCACGACCGGCAGCGGGTCTATCTTGCCGCGCAGATCCTTGGTCTTTTCCTTGAGCTCGGCTTTGAGGTCGCCGAATTCCTCGCCGAAGCACCCAGCGAGCATGACCCCGAGCGCGAGGACGAGCATCGTTCTCATTTCTTCCCCGCTTTGGCGCCCTTCGCTGCCCGCGCCTGCGCCGCCACCTCCTCCTCGTCCAGATAACGGAACGTCTTCGCGATCGCGTCCATGACCAGATTGCCGTCCTTGCCGGCGGTGAGGCTGATGTCATTCAGCGTCACGATGCGCGACAGCTGGCCGATATCGCTCGCGAACTGTCCCATGTCGTGATAGCTGCCGTTGAGCTTCAGCGTCACCGGCAGTTCGGCGTAGAACTCGCGCTTGATCTCCGACGGCGCCGGCCTGAAGAGGTCGAATTGCAAACCGCGGCCCAGCCCCGCCTGATTGATGTCGACGAGCAGAGCGTCCATCTGCGACCTGTTCGGAAGCTGCTTCAGCAGCGCCCCGAAGGAGCTGTCGATCTCGCGCAACTGCTGGCGGTACAGGTCCAGGTTGATCGCCTGATGCTGCTTGGCCACGTACTCGTCCTTGAGCTTGATTTCTTGGTTGCGTCCGGCCTCGAGCGACTCCAACTGGTCTTGCCAAACGAGGAAGTGACCCAGGAAAACGATGGCGACCAGTACGCCGATCAGGAGCGCAGCCTGAGGCGCCGGTGGCCAGGCGCCCGGATCGCGCAGGTTGAGGTGCTTGAACTGCTCGAGGAGCTTCTGCAGCTGCTTCATGGCGTCCTAGCTCTTCTCTCCTGCCTTGGGCGCAGCTTTGGGGGCCGCCTTGCCCGCCTTGCTGGCATCCTCGGTCTGCAAGCGCTTGAGGCTTACATTCATGTTGAATTCGGATACGCGCTTGTTGCTGACATTCACAGCCTTGATTTCGACCAGCTCAGGGTTCTCGAGGTGCGGCGATGCGGCGAAGTTGCGCATGAGAGTCGACACGCGCGCGTTCGACTGCGAATAGCCCACCAGGTTGACCTTCAGCGCAGTCTGCCTGATCGCCTTGAGGTACACACCGTCGGGTACCTGCTGGACCAGCTCCTCAAGCAGGTGGACCGCCTGCGCGCGGTCTGCCTGCAGCCGTTCTATGACCTGCTTGCGCGCAAGCAGGGCCGCGATCTCTCCTCTCAGTTTCCTGATCTCCTCGATCTCTTTGTCGAGTCGGACGTTTTCCCTCTTTAGGAACTCGTTGCGCGCGGTCTGCTCGGCGATATAGCCTGCGATCGTGAGATACACCGCGCCCACGACCAGGAGCCCGAGTGCGGCCACCATCCCGCCAAGCACGCCGAGATGCTGGCGCTGTGCCTTGCGGCGCGCTTCGCGCCAGGGGAGCAGATTGATGCGAATCACGGATCGAATCTCCGCAGCGCCAGCCCGCAGGCCACCATGAGCGAGGGCGCATCGGCCACGAGCTTCTTCAGTTGTATGCGCGGCGAGATCGCCATGTTGGCGAAGGGGTTGGCGACCAGCGTATTGATCTGGGTCCTGCTCTGGACCATCTCATCGAGTCCCGGTATCACCGCGGATCCACCGGTGAGCAGCACGTGCTCCACCGTGGTGTACTGAGTCGAGGTGAAGAAGAACTGGATCGCCCGCTGCATCTCGAGCGCCGCGTTCTCCATGAAGGGCTTGAGCACCTCCGACTCGTAGTTCTCCGGCAATCCCCCCGAGCGTTTAGCCGCTTCGGCCTCCTCCAGGCTCATTCCGTATTGGCGCATGATGTCCTGCGTCAGCTGACTGCCGCCAAAAGCCTGTTCGCGTGTGTACACGGTCTGATCGTTGCGCAGCACGGTGATGTTCATCACGTTCGCGCCGAGATCGACCAGGACGATGTTCTGATCCTTGCCGTGCTCCGGAAACTGCTCCTGAATAAGTTCGAACGACGCCTGAACGGCGTAGGACTCGACGTCCATGACGATGGCCTTTAGGCCCGAGGCCTCGGCCACGGCGACGCGGTCTTCGACCTTTTCCTTGCGCGAGGCCGCGAGCAGGACCTCGACCTCCTCGGGCCCCGAGGGGGCGGGCCCTATGACCTGAAAGTCGAGGTTGACTTCCTCGAGCGCAAACGGAATGTACTGATTGGCCTCGGTTTCGACCTGCACTTCGAGCTCTTCGTCTCGAAGACCCGCGGGGACGATGATCTTCTTGGTGATCACCGCGGCCGAAGGCAAGGCCAAGGCAACGTTCTTCGTGCGCGTCGCCATTCTTCTCCAGCCGCGCTGGACAGAATCGACCACGGCGTCGAGGTTGGTGATGTTCCCGTCCAGCACGGCGTCCTTGGGCAAGGCCTCGATGGCGTAGCGCTCAACGCGGGGGGTTCCCCTGCCCGCATCCGCGAGCTCGACCAGCTTTACCGAGGACGATGAGATATCCAGGCCGAAAAGCGGCGGGGCTTTCGGCTTGAAGAAATCCAAATTAAGACTTAGCGGCAACCCAGAATTCTCCTTCAGGTATGGCCGGTTAGACGCGATTGGTATAATTTACGTTAAATGCTAGCAACAACTCCCCACGCTGTAAAGCATATTATTCACCTGGGGTATTAAGCGCTTATCCCGAACTTAGCGCCAGCTCGGCTCTCTATAATGAACGCCTTTTCCTTGGACATCCCCTGAATGTGGCTTCGTTGGCTCGCCTTCCCGGCTCTAGCGCTGGCGGGGCTCGCCGTGCTGGGTTTGGCGCTGGCAGGATTCATCGTGCTGCTTGCGTACCCCAACCTGCCTTCGATCGAGGCGCTCACTGCCTACCATCCGAAGATCCCGCTTCGCGTCTACACCGCGGACGGGGTCCTGATCGGGGAGTTCGGTGAAGAACGCCGTTCGCTGGTGCGCATGGACGAGGTTCCAGCCCTGATGAAACAGGCGATTCTTGCCGCAGAGGACGAGCGCTTCTACCAGCACACGGGCGTTGATTACCAAGGCGTCGTGCGGGCAGCCTACGCAAACCTGGTAAGCCGCGGGACAACCCAGGGGGCCTCGACCATCACCATGCAGGTGGCGCGAAATTTCTTTCTGTCTCGCGAAAAAACCCTCACGCGCAAGCTGTATGAGGCCTTGCTCGCCTTCAAGATCGAAGCGAGCCTCACCAAGGACCAGATCCTGGAGATCTACATCAACCAGATCTACCTTGGCCAGAAAGCCTACGGCTTCGGTTCAGCCGCGCAAGTCTATTTTGCCAAGACGCTCTCACAGCTGAACGCAGCGGAAATCGCAATGCTTGCAGGACTGCCCAAGGCCCCGTCCTCCTTCAACCCTGTCATCAACCCGAAGCGCGCGAAGCAGCGCCAGCTCTACGTCCTTCGGCGCATGCACGCGCTCAACTTGCTCGATGACGAGCAATACGAGCAGGCGCAGACCGCGCCGCTCAGCGTCCGGCGCGAAGCCATTACGGACTACGGGATTCACGCCGAATTCGTCGCCGAAATGGTCCGCCAAACGCTCTACGAACGCTATCCCGAGGACGTCTATTCGCGCGGATTTCGCGTCTACACGACGATCCGGCGAGCTGATCAGGAGGCCGCGTACGCGGCCCTCCGCCAAGGGCTGCTCGAATACGACCGGCGCCATGGATACCGCGGCCCGGAGGGTTTCGTCGACTTGAAACGCGAGCAGGAAGAGGATTACGAGGAGGCGCTGCAGGACTATCCCGACAGCGATGACATCCTCGCGGCGGTCGTCCTGGAGGCGGCGCCGAAGCGGGTGAAAGCCTACCGGCGCGGCGGAGAAACGGTCGTCCTGTCCGGCGAGGGGCTCAAGTTCGTCGAGCGCATGCTCGATTCCCGCACCCCCCCGAATCGCAGGATCCGGCCCGGAGCGGTGATCCGGATCCAGAAAGACGACAAAGACAGCTGGCAGATCGTACAGATTCCCGAGACCGAGGGTGCCTTTATCTCGGTCAACCCGCAAGATGGCGCCGTGCGCTCGCTCGTCGGCGGCTTCGACTTCAATCGAAACCAGTTCAACCACGTGACCCAGGCGTGGCGCCAGCCGGGCTCGGGCTTCAAGCCCTTCATCTATTCGTCCGCGCTGGAGAGAGGCTTCACGCCGGCCACCGTCATCAACGACGCTCCCGTGGTGGTCGACGCGGCGCTCACTGGCGGGCAGGTTTGGGAACCCAAGAACTACGACGGCAGGTACGAAGGTCCCATGAGCTTGCGGACGGCGCTCGCCAAGTCGAAAAACATGGTGTCGATCCGGATCCTTCAGGCTATCACCCCGCAGTACGCCCAGGACTACATCACGCGTTTCGGCTTCGACGCCGACCGGCATCCGCCCTATCTCACCATGGCGCTCGGGGCAGGTTCGGCGACTCCGCTGCAGATGGCGCGCGCCTTTTCGGTATTTGCCACAGGGGGCTATCGAACCGAACCCTACGTAATCCAGAGAATCGTCGATGATCGCGGCAACGTGCTCGCGCAGGCGCAGCCTGCGCTTGCCGGAGACGAGTCCCTGCGCGTCATCGACGCCCGTAACGCCTTCATTATGGACAGCATGATGCACGACGTCATCCGCGTCGGGACCGCAGCACGCGCCATGGCTCTTCAACGGCAGGATCTCGCCGGAAAGACCGGCACGACCAACGACTACATCGATGCCTGGTTCAGCGGCTACCAGCCCACCCTGCTCGCCGTCGCCTGGGTGGGCTTCGATCAGCCGAAGAAACTCGGGCCCGGTGAGACCGGTTCGGTCACAGCGCTGCCGATCTGGATCAATTACATGAGCAAGATTCTCAAGGGCACGCCGGAAATGGTCCTACGCAGTCCGGAAGGCATAGCCATCGCGAAGGTCAACGAAAACGGCTTTCAATCTCCCGATGGAAAACCGGAGTTTTTCTTTCGCGAAAACGTGCCGCCCATGCAGGTTCAAAGCGATCCCACGGCGCGGACGGCGGAGGAAGTCAAGAATCAGCTCTTTTGATCCCAGCGCTCGTTTCCGCGTCTTTGGCAAGCCCTGATCCCTCCAGCAAGAGGCTCACTCGCTTTCCAGAACCACCTGGCTGCCGGACTGCCCGCTCACCAGCTTCGAAAGTATCGCGAACAGCTCGCCCCCAACGCGGGTGTCGACCCATTTCGAGCCGTTCCAGCGGAAATGGTAGCCCCCCGATTTCGCGGCGACCCAGATCTCCTGCGCCGCGGACTGGCGGTTCACGATAATGCGGCTTGCGTCCGGGAACTCGAGCTCGAGCACGCCATCGCCCTTGGGCTCGCAGTCACAGTCGACTCCGCTTTCGTCGAGTGCCTGCGCAATCCGCTCCAGCGCCGCGTCGGCCATGCTGTCGAACTCGCTGGCGGTCATCAGCGTGATAAACTTCTTCGAGAGTCCAATTTCCCTGCAGCACCATGCGCCGCCGCGTTGCTGGTCTCGTCCTCGTCTTCCTGTTTCTATCCGCCTGCGGCAACAGGGGGGCGCTGTACCTGCCCAAACCTGAGCAAGATCCCAAGCAGGATAGCAAACCCGCTCCCCGCAAGTGAGTTTTTTTTCCTATCGGGACGGCACGCTTCGCGCGGAGAACGTGCCGCTCGATTTGATCGCCGCGCGCTTCGGGACGCCGTGCTACATCTACTCGCGCGCCGCGCTTGAATCCGCCTATCGTGAATTCGAGCTCGCTTGCGGAGAGCGTGACGTCCTCATCTGTTATGCGGTCAAGGCCAACTCCAATCTCGCCGTGCTCAATCTCCTCGCGCGCCTCGGCTCGGGTTTCGACATCGTTTCGGGGGGCGAGCTCGCGCGCGTCCTCGCCGCCGGAGGCAGCGCGGCGAAGACGGTTTTTTCCGGCGTAGGAAAGAGCGAAGCCGAGATACGCACTGCGCTCGACGCCGGCGTGCTGTGTTTCAACGTGGAATCCGAAGGAGAGCTGGATCGGCTGGCCGCCCTGGCGGCGCGGAGCGGAAAGGTCGCGCCCGTGTCCTTGCGCATCAATCCGGATGTCGATCCGAAGACCCATCCGTACATTGCCACCGGCTTGCAGGAAAGCAAGTTCGGGGTTGCGTACGACCAAGCCCTCCCGCTCTACCGCAGGGCGACGCAACTCCCGGGTTTGCGCGTCATCGGGATCGACGTCCACATCGGCTCCCAGATCACCGAGGTCGAACCGTTCGTCGCAGCGCTCGGAAGAGTGCTCGAATTTATCGACGTATTGGACGCCACCGGGGTTCACCTCGATCATCTGGATCTCGGCGGCGGACTCGGCATACGCTATCGCGATGAAGCGCCTCCGGCGGTGAGGGACTACCTCGGACCGCTGTTTCAGCGCCTCGGGACCCGTAAACTCCGGATTCTGTTCGAGCCGGGCCGCTCCCTGGTGGGAAACACCGGGATCCTTCTCACCCGCGTCGAATACCTCAAGCACGGCCCCGCAAAGAACTTCGTGGTGACCGACGCAGCGATGAACGATCTCTTGCGGCCGGCGCTGTACGACGCCTGGCACGACGTGCTTCCAGTAGTCCGGCACGACGGCCCGGCGAAACGCTACGATGTGGTCGGTCCGATCTGTGAATCAGCCGATTTTCTCGCCCGGGACCGCACCCTAGCGCTCGCGCCCGGAGACCTGCTCGCAGTCATGTCTGCAGGCGCCTACGGCATGACGATGAGCTCGAACTACAATTCCCGGCCCCGCCCCCCTGAGGTCATTGTGGACGGCGACACGACTCACCTCGTCCGCGAGCGGGAAAGCGAGGAGAGCCTCTTTGCGTCGGAGCGCCTTTTGCCGTAGATTTAATGGTTCTCCCGTAGGACGTAGGAAATAGGCTTTTGGCGTTTTCGAATCAATGAGTTCCCTGCTGCCACCCCAATTCGCGCCCCGCGCCGCATGGCGGCTGATCCTCCTCGGGGGAGTCGGGCTGGTCGTCCTTGCGGTTGTCCTCTTCGCGTACCTCGGCTCCGAGATCCGCGCCAATGAGCGCAGGGGTTCAAAGGGGCCGCCAGTGATTCCGGTGACCGTGGTGCAGGCCGCGCAGGAGACGGTGCCTGTGCGCATCCAAGCGATCGGCAACGTCGAGGCCTACGCGACGGTGTCGCTGAGGGCGCGTGTCGACGGCCAGATCGTCGAGGCCGGATTCAAGGAAGGCCAGGAAGTGAGGAAGGGACAGGTGCTCTTCCGGATCGATCCTCGCTCGTTCGAGGCCGCGCTGCGGCAAGCCGAGGCGAACGCGCTGCGCGACGCCGCGGCGCGCGACCAGGCGCGCTCACAGGAGCGCCGATACAAGGAGTTGCTCGAGAAGAACTTCATTTCCAAGGAGGCGTACGCTCAGATCCACACCAATGCCGCGACCGCCGAGGCCACCGCCCAGGCGAGCCAGGCAGCCTTGGACAACGCCAAGCTCAACCTCGAGTATTGCACTGTCCATGCACCGATCGACGGGTACGCGGGCAAGATCCAGGTCCAGATTGGAAACCTGGTCAGGGCAAACGACGTCACTCCCCTCGTCGTGATCAACCAGGTCCATCCCATCTACGTCAACTTCGCGGTGCCCGAACAACGACTGACCGAAGTGCGCGAACACATGAGGTCGGGCCCGCTCTCCGTTCAGGTCCTGGCCCCCGGGTCCGATCAGCCTGCCGACTCGGGAACGCTCATATTCGTCGACAACGCCGTGGATCCGAGCACCGGCACCATCCGCCTCCGTGCGCGCTTTGCGAACAGGGAAAACACGCTTTGGCCCGGACAATTCGTCAACGTGAGCCTGCGCCTGTTCGAGCAGGTGGACGCCATCGTCATCCCGTCGCAAGCGGTGCAAACCGGTCCGCAGGGCCAGTACGTGTACGTCGTAGGCGAAGACATGCTCGCCCAGGTGCGCCGGGTCACCGTGCAGCGAAACGAGGGCGAACGCAGCGTAATCGCGACCGGACTGGCTAAGGGCGAGCGGGTCGTCACGCGCGGCCAGCTGCGCCTCGGACCGAAAACGCGCGTGCAGATCGGCAAACCAGCCGCCGAGAGCTCATGAATACGAACGTCTGCGAGCTTTTCGTCCGCCGCCCCGTCATGACGGTTCTCGTCATGGCGGGAATCCTCATTTTTGGCCTGGCCGCCTACCGTTTGCTCCCGGTCTCGACGCTGCCCCAGGTGGATTTCCCGAGTATCCAGGTCACGGCCGAGCTCCCGGGTGCGAGTCCGGAAACGATGGCATCGGCCGTGGCGACGGTGCTCGAGCGCCAGTTCTCGACCATCGCCGGAATCGATGAGATGAGCTCGGTGAGCGGCCAAGGGGTGACGCGCATCACCATCCAGTTCGCGCTCGAACGCGACATCGACGCCGCGGCGCAGGACGTGAACTCGGCGATCGCCTCGGCGGCGCGGCAGCTTCCAGCCACGATGCCGGCGCCGCCCTCGTTTCGCAAGGTGAACCCGGCCGATTTTCCGGTCTACTACCTCGCGCTCACCTCGGAGACCCTTCCACTGTCCGCGGTGAACGAATACGCCGAGACCTATCTGGCCCAGCGCATCTCGACCATCAACGGAGTCGCCCAGGTCCAGGTATTTGGACAGCAGAAATACGCAGTGCGGGTGCAGGTGGACCCGAATGCGCTCGCAGCGCGCGGGGTCGGCATCAACGAGGTCGAACAGGCGGTATCGCAGGCGAACGTCAATCTCCCCACAGGAACCCTCTACGGCAAGGAACGGGTCTTCGCCGTGCAGGCGACTGGGCAGCTGCAGGACGCGGCCTCGTTCCGTCCGGTCATCGTCACATACAGGAACGGGTCGCCGATCCGGCTGCGGGAGCTCGGCACGATCATCGATGGCGTGCAGAACGACAAGGTCGCCGCCTGGTTCAAGGGCAAGCGCGGCATCGTGCTCGCGATCCAGCGGCAGCCCGGAACCAACACTATCGAGGTAGTCGATTCGATCAAGGAACTGCTGCCGACTTTCCGCGCCGAAGTGCCGCCCGCAGTCGAGATCGAGACGCTCTACGACCGCTCGGTATCGATCCGCGCCTCAGTCGAGGAAGTGCAATTTGCGCTCTACCTCGCGCTCATACTGGTGGTGCTGGTGATCTTCCTCTTCCTGCGCAACATTCCCGCGACGGTGATTCCCGCCCTTGCGCTGCCGATGTCGATCATCGGGACTTTCGCGGTGATGTATCTGTTCGGCTTCAGCCTCGACAACATTTCGCTCATGGCGCTCACCCTGTGCGTCGGGTTCGTCGTCGACGACGCCATCGTGATGCTGGAGAACGTCAGCCGGCACATCGAGCAGGGCAAGAGCGTGATGCAGGCGACGCTCGACGGCTCGAAGGAGATCGTATTCACCATCATTTCGATGACGGTATCGCTTGCCGCGGTGTTCATTCCGGTGCTGTTCATGGGCGGGATTCTCGGGCGGCTACTCAACGAGTTCGCGGTGACCATCATCGCCGCGGTGTTGATTTCGGGCTTCGTTTCCCTGACCCTCACTCCGATGATGTGCAGCCGCCTCCTGAAGCCGCACCGCTCCGACAAGAAACACGGCTGGCTATACATGGCCTTCGAGCGCGGCTTCGACGCCTGGAAGCACGCTTACGACACGAGCTTGCGCTGGACGCTTGCGCATCAGCGCGCAGTTCTCATTGGATTCCTTGCGATCTGCGTAGTGACCGGCGTGCTGTTCTGGCGCACACCCAAGGGTTTTCTCCCCAGCGAGGACTCCGGGCAGCTGTTCTGCTTCGTCGAGGGCCCGCAGGACGTCTCGTTCGAGGCCATGGCCGAACTGCAGGGGCGCGTCGCCGAGATCATCCGCAGGGATCCCAACGTCGAAGCGGCGATGTCCTTCGTCGGCGCCACTGGATTCTCTCCGTCGCTCAACCGTGGGCGCATCACCATCACGCTCAAGCCCTTCAAGGAGCGCAAGCCGGCGGACCAGGTCGTGCGGGAATTGCGTCCGAAGCTCGCCAGCGTGCTTGGGGCCAAGGTTTTCCTGCAAAACGTTCCGGCGATTCGTATCGGTGGTCAGCTCACACAGAGCCCCTACCAGTACGTCGTGCGAAGCACGAGCATCGACGAGCTGTATCAATGGGCGCCGGCAATCGAGCAGAAGATGCGCTCGCTTCCCATGCTGGTGGACGTGTCGAGCGACCTGCAGATCACCCGCCCACAGGTGACGGTCGAGATCGAGCGCGAGAAGGCTGCGGCGCTCGGCGTGTCGGTGCAGTCGATCGAACTGGCCCTCAACAACGCCTATGGCTCGCGCCAGGTCTCGACGATCTACTCCTCGACCAATCAGTACTGGGTAATCCTGGAGCTCGCGCCGCGCTACCAGACCGATCCATCGGTCATGCCTCTGCTCTACGTGCGGTCCTCCACGGGTGCTCTCGTCCCGCTCAACGCCGTGGCAAGACTCAACTTCGGCGTAGGGCCCATGCAGATTTCGCACCTCGGGCAGCTCACTTCGGTCACGTTTTCGTTCGACCTACGCCCAGGCATTGCGCTCTCGGAGGCGATCGCGCAGCTCAATGGCGCGATGCGCGAGCTGCAGGTGCCCGCGACCTTGAGCGGCTCTTTCTCCGGTACCGCGCAGGCCTATCAGAGTTCGCTGCAGGGCATGGGGATCCTGATCGTCCTCTCCATCTTCGTGATCTACCTGGTCCTCGGGATTCTCTACGAGAGCTTTATCCACCCGCTCACGATCCTCTCCGGACTGCCGACCGCGGGGCTGGGCGCCTTGCTCACGCTGATGGCGTTCGGGATCGAGCTCAATATGTATGCCTTTGTCGGGATCATCATGCTGGTCGGCATCGTGAAAAAGAATGCCATCATGATGATCGACTTTGCGATCGAGGCGCAGCGTAAGGAAGGCAGATCGCCCGAAGAAGCAATCTATCAGGCCGGCTTGATCCGCTTCCGGCCCATCATGATGACGAGTATGGCCGCGCTGATGGGGAGCCTGCCGATCGCGATCGGCCTGGGCGCGGGCGGCGGCGCGCGCATGCCGCTCGGACTCGCCGTGGTCGGAGGGCTCGTACTGTCGCAGTTCCTGACCCTGTACATCACACCGGTCATCTACCTTTATTTCGAGAGGCTCCAGCAATGGCTTGGGCGGCGGCACGAGCCACGCCGGGCGGCAGCGCTCGCGGCGGACTAGGTTCGTCAGTGCGGGAATTCCTTACAGATCCATTGGAACCTTCATCGAGCTGACGGGCTGCTTACAGTCCCGTCGAACTCGATGAGTTAAACCGTACCGCCGCTCGCGGCGGTTACGGGTTTAACTGCTTGTAGACATCGTCGGCGACTTTGAGGAGCTGATCTCTCCTCAACTCGCCGGAAAGCGCATAGCCGAAATTACCGTCCACCCAGTAGAACACCGATACGCGGTCTTCCTGGCTGAAGCGGAAGGCCGTATCGCGCGGCTCCCCTCTCTGCCTTGAGACGTAGAGCGTCAGGCGCTGGCCGCGCCCATCCTGGTACATGAAGTGCGCAACCGGGCCCTGCGGGCCTGAAAGCAGGCGACCACCCACGAGTTCGTAGCCGAGCGGGGCGAGTTTGGGCGCCTTCAACTCAGTGCCGAGGCGCTTGGAAAGCCACCTCACCAGATGCTCTTCTTCGGCCGCGGTCACCTCGACGGGATGGCGCACCTCGGGGGAATACACGATGTGCGCAGTCGCCGCCTGCCGCGCGAGCGGCACCGGCAGGAACTGCGGCGTAGTGAACATCCCGCGACCGAACCAGCCCAGACCGATCCCAAGCGCGAAAATCCCCGCAGCGGCCGCGTAGCCTCGCCAGTCGCGCGGGCGCACGGCGAGCAGCTTTGCCGGGACGGGCTCGTCCAGAACCGGGTTGTAGAACGAGCGGAGCAGGGTGTTCTGCTCAGCGTACGCGCGCAGCCGCTCCGCCTCCTCCGGATGCGCCACGAGCCACGCCTCCACCGCGGCTCGGTCGCTCTCGGTGAGCCCGCCGTCGACGTACGCGTGCAGTTCGGCTTCGGCGATGGTCTTCACTTGACGACCTTCAGAGGCACCGTTACCTGGCCGCCGAGCGCCTGCCGTATGCGCTCACGCCCGCGCGAAAGACGCGACATCACTGTGCCGATCGGAATTTCCAGGGCCCGGCTGACCTCTTCGTAGGTGAGCTGCTCCACAGCGACGAGGAGCACGACCTCCCGCTGCTCGGTCGAGATCGAACGCAGCACGCGATCGACATCCTGTAGCTCGAGCTGGTCGCCCTGGGTCGCCCGAACCCCTGTCGCGGGCATTTCGTCCGTCAATTCCTCGGACTCGTAACGCCTGCGCCTTGCCTGATTGACAAAAACGTTATGCATGATCGTAAACAGCCACGCCCGCAGGTCGCTCCCCGGGCGCCAAAGGTAGAACTTGTTCCAGGCACGTTCCAGGGTGTCCTGGACGAGGTCGTCCGCGACGTAGCGGTCGCCGACGAGCGCGCGCGCATAGCGCCGCAGCCGTGGAATGTGCTCCGTGATCGAATGGCGGTCCATTTGTTCCGCGGCATTCTAACGTGCCGCCGAATTCGCAGGGCGCCCCCGCCGGCGGCGAGTCTGCGGACCGCACGGCACAAAGAATCTGTGCTCACGGCCTCCCTTGCCAGAAACGCGAATCCGCTCAATAAACACGCGGATCGACGCGTTTATTCCTCGCGGGCGTGACGGATTGCTCGATGCAACCCGAGCAAGGCTGGGACCAGGGCCCTGTGCCCGGATGACGAGGAAACGGGAATCAGCGGAGTCCGGCGATGAAATCGGCAACGGCCCGGATTTCCGGGTCGCTCATCCTTGCCGCGATACCTTGCATCATCTTGTTCATGTCGTTACCGCGATCGCCCGCGCGAAACGCTTTCAATTGCGCTTCGGTGTATCCGGCGTGTTGGCCGGCAAGGCGGGGATACTGTGCGGGGACACCCGTCCCTGCGGCGCCATGGCAGCCCGCGCACGCGGGGAGCCCCTTTGCAAGATCGCCACCGCGCCAAATTTTGCGGCCGAGAGCAAGCGTGTCCTTGTTTCTTGCGGTGCCGGGCTTTGCCGGCTGAGCGGCGAAGTACGCCGCGACGTTCCGCATGTCTTCGACGGAGAGGGTCGCTGCCATGCCGGCCATCACGGGATTCTCGCGCTCTACCTTCTTTCCGGGCACGGCCTTGAAGTTGACGAGCTGTTTGTACAGGTATTCGGGTATCTGGCTGGCGAGGTTGGGATTGGCGGGGGTCGGACTGTTGCCGTCCGCGCCATGGCATGGGGCGCAAATCTTGTTGGCGATGCTCTGGCCCTTGGCGGAATCGCCTCGGGCCGGCTCGGCGGCCGCGGCAAGCTGGACTGAGCCGGCGCAAATACCGAGACTCAACAGCGCCAAGGCTCGTTTCATCGATTTCTCTCCAGTCAGCGAGGTGCAACGCACGAGCAATCGCGCGTGTTGTCTTCCCAGTAAGCCGAAGGCTGTCACAAAGCCCTGTGACAGCCTTCAATCGTCGCTCAAAAGGCTGATATTCTAGCAAATTTGCACGCTTCTCCGCATGTCGCTGTTTCACAAAGCGGCGTTCCTCAAGAGCGCTGCGGCCTCTCAGGATGTTCCTGCGAGCTCGGCCGAAATCGCGTTTGCCGGCCGGTCGAACGCCGGAAAGTCGAGCGCCATCAATGCGCTCGTTGGCGGCCGCATCGCTTTCGTGAGCAAGACTCCGGGGCGCACGCGGCTCGTCAATTTCTACGCACTGGGAGCGGACCGCTTCCTCGTGGACCTTCCCGGCTACGGCTACGCCAAGGCTGCCGGTGCGACGCTGGCTTCGTGGGAGGATTTCCTCGGTGACTATCTCCGCGGGCGCGCTCCGCTGCGTGGTTTGGTCCTGGTCATGGACGTGCGCCACCCGCTTACCCGGCTTGATCAGATGCTGCTAGATTGGTTCTCTCCCACCGGAAAGCCCGTACACGTGCTGCTCACCAAGGCGGACAAGCTGTCGCGGGCAGCCGCGCAGAAGATCCTGCACCGGGTCGAAGGGGAAATCGCGGCGTTTGCGCCGAATTTCTCCGTCCAGCTCTTTTCGAGCCTGAAGAAATCCGGACTGGAAGAAGCCGAGAAAGTCTTCGGACGATGGCTGGGCTTCGCTCAGGCCCCGGCCACCAGGCAGGGACCTGCAACGAGCCCCCCCGGCCGCGACCAGGGGTCTAGGAATAAAAATCCCCGGGCTATAAGGGGAAATCAGCCCGGGGCAAATGCCTTAAGGTTTAAGGCACCCCGCTCAGGGAGGAGAAGCGGGAGACGACCGAAGTCGCCTATAGCCTAAGAGTGGCCGTGTACAGAAAGGTTCCCTCCTCTTGGGCAAGACGCTGAAGGAATTTCCAGGTCACTGATCCGCCTAATAAAAGGAGCAACTAATGCAGGTCTATGGCAGCTTTCCCGCGGTCCGCATGCGCCGCATGCGGCACGACGAGTTCTCGCGCCGGCTGATGCGTGAGAACGTGCTTACACCCGATGACCTCATCTATCCGGTCTTCGTGGTGGAGGGCAAGGGCCGGACGCAAGCCGTAGCGTCCATGCCCGGGGTATCACGCTACACCCCCGACAAGCTTCTGCCGGTCGCCGAGCGCTGCCTGAAACTCGGCATCCCGGTAATGGCGCTCTTCCCGGCGATCGAGGCTTCTCTGAAGAATCCCGAGGGTGGCGAAGCCACCAATCCCGATGGCCTCATACCTCGCACTGTGAGCGCGCTGAAGAAGCGCTTTCCGGGCCTCGGGATCATGACCGACGTGGCTCTCGATCCCTATACGAGCCACGGGCAGGACGGACTGGTCGACTCGGAGGGCTACATCCTCAACGACGAAACGCTGGCCGTCCTGGAGAAGCAGGCGCTCGTTCAGGCAGCCGCAGGCGTGGACATCGTCGCTCCTTCGGACATGATGGATGGCCGAATCGGGCGCATCCGCACGGCACTCGAAGCTGAAAACTTCATCCACACCCGCATCATGGCCTACTCGGCGAAGTACGCCTCGGGATATTACGGTCCGTTCCGCGATGCCGTCGGTTCAGCGGCGAACCTGGGGAAGGGAAACAAGTTCACTTATCAGATGGACCCCGCCAACAGCGACGAAGCGCTTTGGGAGGTGGGGCTCGACCTGCAGGAAGGCGCGGACATGGTGATGGTGAAGCCCGGCATGCCTTACCTCGACATCGTCAGGCGGGTGAAGGACACGTTCAAGGCGCCCACCTACGTCTATCAGGTGAGCGGCGAGTATTCGATGCTGAAGGCCGCATTCAAGAACGGCTGGTTGAGCGAAAAGCAGTGCGTTATGGAGACGCTCACCTGCTTCAAGCGCGCCGGCGCAGACGGCATCCTCACCTACTTCGCTCTCGACGCAGCGGCTTGGCTCGCGGGAAGACGCTGATTGTCTCGTCCGCGATCCGCGGGCGCCTGTCTGCGGAGTCTAGGGGCGGCGGGTCTCCGACTCGACCCACTCGAGGTACTTGGACAGTCCTCCCGCGAGAGGCATCGCGATGATTTCGGGAAGGCTATACGGGTGGCCTGCGCGGATTGCCGCTTCCAGATCCTCATAGCGGTCCTTCGTGGTCTTGATCAGCATCGGGAACTCCTCGGCGTCCTCGATCTTGTCCTGCCAACGGTACACCGAGCGGCATGGCGAAAGAATGTTGACGCACGCCGCCAGCCGCCGTTCCACGAGGACATGCGCGAGCTTCGTCGCGCTGTCTCGGTCCGGGAGATTGGTGATGACGAGGTAGACATCCATGATCATGCCGCCTGTGCTGCCGTCGGGACGCCTTCGGCAACGGTCGGGTAGCGCAGCCGTACTCCGAGTTCCTCCTTCATTCTCTTGTTCACCAGCCGCCGCGACTCGCTCATGAAGGAGAAGAGTTCCTTGGGAACCCGGCGCTCGGCTTCGTCACGCGAAACCCGCGGCGGCCGTGAAAGGCCCGCGCGATCGGCAACGAGGTCGAAGAAATCCCCCATTTTCATGGGGCCGTCGTCGCTCGCGTTGTAGACGCCGCGCCCCGCTCGCAGCGCGGCAACGACAATCGCGGCGAGGTCGTCAGCGTGAACGTGATTGGTGTAGACGTCCTGCTCGGCGGCGAGCGCCGGCGTCCCGCGAGTCAGGCGATCAAGCGGCAGACGATCGGACGCGTAGATACCCGGCACGCGCAGGATCACGATCTCGACTTTATTGCGGTCGCCCCAGTCGCCGATCGCGCGCTCCGCATCGAGGCGCCGCCGGGCGCGGTCGGTCATGGGCCTGGGCGGGTGCTCCTCGTCCACCCATTCGCCCCCGCAATCCCCGTAGACGCCGCTCGTGGAGAGGTACAGAAATCGCTGTGGTAACATGGCGCCGCGTCCGCGGGGACCCAGAGCCGCAATCAGATTACGCGTACGGACATCGACGGAACCGTTCCCGGCCGGCGGAGCAAAGTGTGCGATGCACTCGGTGCGGCCCGCAAGGGGCGCGAGTGATTCGGCTCTGTCGAGATCGGCTTCGATGAGCTCGATACCGGAAGCCTCGAGTGCCGGTTCGCGCGAGCGCACCAGGGCCATGACCCGATAGCGCTTGCACAGCTCCGGCAAGGCTCGGCGCGCGATATCGCCGCAACCGACGATCAATAACCGTTCCACGGACCAATCTTACCCCGCACCTCGATGACACATCAGGTCACCATCCGCAATACGGGCCACCAATTCGTTGCGCAAGACGCCGAGAGCATCCTCCAGGCAGCCCTCAACGCGGGTCTCGTTCTCCCCTATGGTTGCCGCGACGGTGCGTGCGGCAGCTGCAAGGGCAAGCTGATCGAAGGCCGCATCGACTACGGCCACTATTCGGAAAAGGCTCTTCCCGGCGCGGAGCGCGAACAGGGGTTCGCGCTCTTCTGCCAGGCGAAGCCGCTTACCGACGTCGTGATCGAGGCGCGCGAAGTCAGGAAGGCCGGCGACATCCAGGTGAGGAAGTTGCCCGCGCGGGTGCAAAAGCTCGAGCGCGCGGCCGACGACGCCATGATCCTCTGCCTCACGCTGCCGGCGAACGAGCGCCTGATGTTTCTCCCGGGCCAGTACATCGATATTCTTCTCAAAGACGGCACGCGGCGCAGCTTCTCGATGGCGAATGCGCCGCACGACGACCAGTTCGTGCAGCTGCACATCCGCCATGTCCCCGGCGGGTCCTTCACCGACCACGTCTTCAAGACCATGAAGGAGCGCGAGATCCTGCGCTTCGAGGGACCCTTCGGCACGTTTTTCCTGCGCGAGGAGTCCGACAAGCCCGTCGTATTCGTCGCCTCCGGAACGGGCTTCGCGCCGATCAAGTCGGTCATCGAGGCCGCGTTCAAGAAGGGCATCGCCCGGCCGATGACGCTCTACTGGGGCGCGCGGCGCCCGAAAGACCTCTATCTCAACGATCTGCCCCTGCGCTGGACGGCCGAGCATCCCGGCTTCAAGTACGTGCCGGTGATTTCAGACGCGCTTCCGGAGGACAGCTGGACAGGGCGAACCGGCTTCGTGCATCGGGCCGTGATGGAGGACTTCCCGGATCTTTCCGGCTACCAGGTGTACGCCTGCGGCGTGCCTATCATGGTGGATTCGGCGCGGCGCGACTTCACCCAGAAGTGCAGGCTTCCCGAAAACGAGTTCTTCGCCGATTCCTTCACAACCGCTGCCGACAAGGCCCCGTGATATGCAACGTTTGGGAGTGGGCTACCTTGCAGGAGCGACTTGCGCGGCGACACGCTTCGATATCTAAACTGCGGGGCGGCCGCGCGACTACCGCTTCAATGGGGGCGCAAGCGGCCGGGTACCCGTAGCGTGTCGTTGGCCGCGCCAGGAGCGAAGGCAAGGTAGCCCACTCCCTCGCGACCTAGTTCCCGGAGATTGTTTCGCCGAGATAGGCCTCGCGCACCCTGGGGTCGGCCAGCAGCGCGCGAGCGTCACCCGACAGCGTGATCGTCCCGCTTTCCATGACATAGGCACGACCAGCGAGCGCTAGCGCCGCGCGCGCGTTCTGCTCGACGAGGAGCACCGAAACGCCTCCACGGTTGATGTCGCTGATCACCTCGAAGATCTTCGCCGCAACGATAGGCGCGAGCCCCATGCTCGGCTCATCGAGGGCAAGCAGCGTCGGGCGGCTCATCAGCGCCCGGCCAATCGCAAGCATCTGCTGCTCACCTCCAGAAAGCGTCCCCGCGCTCTGCCTGCGGCGCTCCGCCAGATGCGGGAAGAGCTTGAGCACGCGGACGCGGTCCGATTCGACTTCGCCGTCCGTGCGGGGATAAGCGCCCATCGACAGGTTCTCCTCGACGGTGAGCTGCGCGAAAACACCGCGTCCTTCCGGCACCATGATCAGTCCGGCGCGCGCGCGCTTAAACGCAGGCACGCCGGCGAGGTCGCGCCCGCGAAACCGGACCACCCCGGACTTGGGCGGAAAAACGCCCGCTACAGCACGCAAGGTGGAGGACTTCCCGGCGCCGTTGGCGCCGATCAGGCAGACCATCTCGCCTTCCCCGACTTCGAGATCGATGCCCTTCACCGCGGCGATCCCACCGTAGCGGACTTCGAGGGCTCGGACTTCGAGGAGGTTCATGCGGCGTGCGGCGCACCGAGGTAGGCTTCGATGACCTTCGGGTCGCGCTGCACGTTCCGCGGGGCGCCTTCGGCGATGCGCTCGCCGTGATCGAGCACGAGCACGCGATCGCAGACGTTCATGACCAGCCGCATGTCATGCTCGATCAAGAGGAGCGTTGTTCCATCCTTGCGAGCGCGCTCCAGCAAGCCCTGAAGCGAGCGCGTTTCCGAAGGGTTCATCCCCGCAGCAGGCTCATCCAGCGCAAGCAGCCGCGGATCGGTGGCGAGCGCCCGGGCGATCTCGAGACGGCGCTGATCGCCGTAGGGCAGGCTCCCCGCCGCGTCGTTCGCGCGGTCGCGTATGCCGACGTAGTCGAGCAGCTCCGCCGCGCGCCGCTCGATTCCCGCCTCCTCGGCGCGGGTCGCCGAGTCTTGCAGGATCGCGCCGATCACGCCGGCGCGCGTGCGCACGTGGCGACCGATCATCACGTTCTCGAGTGCGGAGAGGTTGGCAAACAGGCGGATATTCTGAAACGTGCGGGCGATGCCGCGTTCGGCGACCTCGTCCGGTTTCAGGCCGGAGAGGTTTCGGCCTTCGAAGACGAAGCGCCCCCGGTCGGGGGGATAGATTCCCGTGAGCAGGTTGAAGAGCGTGGTCTTTCCGGCGCCGTTGGGACCGATCAGCCCGTAGATTTCGCCCTGCTCTATGGAAAAGCTCGCGTCGATCAAGGCTTCGACGCCGCCGAAGCGTTTGCTGAGACTTCGCGCTTCGAGCAGAGCGCTCACTGTCTGCGCTCGGCGAGCTCGCGTTTGCGCACGGCGGAAGGCCACAAGCCCCCCGGTCGCAACGCCATGACGAGAACCAGCGCGAAGCCGAAGATCAGCATACGGATGACTTCCGGCTCGACGAGCATCCGGCCGAAGAGCCGCATCTGCACGGGCTCGACGGTGAAGCGCAGGATTTCCGGCACGAAGGACAGGAGCACCGCGCCGAGGATCACGCCCCAGATATTGCCCATGCCGCCCAGCACGACCATAGATAGCACCATGATGGACTCAACGAGGACAAAGCTTTCCGGCGAGATGAAGCCCTGGATCGCCGAAAACATGCCGCCCGCAACCCCGCCGAACGAGGCACCCATAGCGAAAGCGAGCAGCTTGATGTTCCTCGTGTCGATGCCCATCGCGCGGGCTGCGACCTCGTCCTCGCGCACCGCCTCCCACGCGCGGCCTATGCGCGAATTCTGGAGCCTCACGTTGACGAAGATCACCGCGAGCAGCACGAGAAGCAGCAGGTAGTAGTACTTGATCGGGCCGCTGAACGCGAGCCCGAGATAGGTCTCGGTCCTCGAAAAATCCAACTCGCCGAGGGTAAACGGGTCGATTCGCGCTATGCCCTGCGGGCCGTTGGTGATGTTGATTGGCCGCGAAAGATTGTTGAGAAAGATCCGCACGATCTCGCCGAAGCCCAAAGTCACGATCGCAAGGTAGTCGCCGCGCAGCTTGAGCGTCGGCACTCCAAGCAGGACCCCGAACAGCGCCGCGACCGCCGCACCGATCGGCAGGACCACCCAGAACGGCCAGTGGATATCGAAGTGTGGCGAAGCGAGCAGCGCATAAACATAGGCGCCGACCGCATAGAAGGCGACATATCCGAGGTCGAGCAGTCCTGCGAATCCGACCACGATGTTGAGACCGAGCGCGAGAAGCACGAACAGGATCGCGAGATTGGTGATCCGCACCCACGTGGTCCCTACGGACGCGAGCGCAAACGGCAATGCGAGCAGCGCGAGCGCGACGAGCGCGATGCCGCCCCAAAGCAGCGCCCGCTCGTTCTTCAGCGGACCGATCGCGTTAGCATTCACGCCCTGTCTCCCACCCGCTCGCCGAGCAAACCCGACGGCCTAAGCACCAGCACTGCGATCAGCACGATGAAGGCGAACACATCCTGGTAGTTGGAGCCGAATACGTTGCCCGTCAGATCGCCGATGTAGCCGGCCCCGAGCGCTTCCACGAGGCCAAGCAGCACGCCGCCCAGCATCGCTCCGGGGATGTTGCCGATTCCGCCGAGCACCGCGGCGCAGAACGCCTTCAGGCCGAGGTGCGAGCCCATGGTGTAGTGCACGATACCGTAGTAGCTCGCCACCATGACCCCGGCTACGGCGGCGAGCGCTGCGCCGACGACGAAGGTAAATGCGATGACGCGGTTGGCATCAATGCCCATGAGACCTGCGATCTGAGGGTTCTGAGCGGTCGCGCGCATCGCCGTGCCGAGCTTGGTGCGGTACACCAACACGGCGAGACCCGCCATCATCGCCACCGAGATCGCGAGGATTGCGATCTGAACGCTTGTGATCGTGGCCCCACCCAGCTCGTACGATTGCGCCTTGATGATCTGCGGGAAGGCGAGCGGGTTGCGACTCCAGATCATCATCGCAACGTGCTGAAGAATGATCGAGATGCCGATCGCTGTGATGAGCGGGGCGAGGCGCGGCGCGCCGCGCAAAGGCCGGTACGCCATCCTTTCCATCGCGTAGCCCACGAGCATGCACACGGGAATCGCGCAGCCTGTGGCGGCGAGCACGACAAGGCCCGGCGGCAAGCCCCCCGGCGCGAGCGCGCCGATCACCGAGAACGCGACCATCGCGCCGATCATCACCACTTCGCCGTGGGCGAAATTGATGAGCTGGATGATGCCGTAGACCATGGTGTAGCCGAGCGCGACCACCGCATACACGGCGCCCAGCGTCAGGCCGTTGATGATCTGCTGAATGAAGATGTCCACGCCAGCCACCCGCTCAGCCGAATCCGAGCGGCGGAGCAACAGCAAGAAAAACGGCACCCGCAGGTGCCGTTTTCTTCTCCTCGCCCAGGAGCCCCTTATTTCTTCGCGGCATCTCCAGCCTGTGGTGCCGCGGCCTGCGCGATGAAATCCTCGTAGCTCACGGTCTTGCCGCTCTTGATGATCGCGATGGGCTCGAGCTTGCCGGCCCTCATGGTGAAGATCGTCATCTCCGCATCACTGCGGTCACCCTTCGCGTCGAACCTGATCTTTCCGGTCGCACCGGAAAACTCCATGTTCTGCAGCACAGGAAGGTACTTCGCCGGATCGGCCGAGTCCGCCTTCTTCATCGCCTCGATCAGGATGTTTGCCGCGTCGTAAGTGAACGGCGAGTACAGGATAGGATCGATGTTGAAGCGCTTCTTGTAGGCTTCGAGAAACTTCTTGGAGGCCGCCTGCGCCGGAATTCCCGCCTGCGAGCACAGCAGCCCGTTCGCGGAATCGCCCGCCAGGTCCTTCATCTTGTCGGTGCAGGCGCCGTCGCCGAAGGAGAACACCGCCTTGATTCCGAGCTCCCTCCCCTGCTTGAGCAGCGGTCCCCCGGTCGCATCCATGCCGCCGTAGAAGACCGCATCGGGACTGCGCCCCTTGACCTTCGTCAGCACGGCCTTCCAGTCGGTGGTCTTGTCGGTTCCCTTTTCGCGCGCAAGCACGTTGATCCCCGCGCTCTTGAGAGTCTTCTCGACTTCGTTGGCTATCCCCTCGCCGTAGGCCGTGGCGTCGTCGATGACCGCGACGACCTTCGGCTTGGTCGTTGCGGCGAGATAGCTCGCGATCGCCGGGCCCTGCTGGTCGTCCCTGCCGACAACGCGGAACTGCGTCTTGAAGCCCTGCTCGGTGAGCTTGGGGTTGGTCGCCGAACCCGAGATCACCGGGATGTTTGCCTGGGCGTAGATCGGAGATGCCGGAATCGAAGTCCCGGAATTCAGGTGACCGACCACGCCGGCGACCTTGGCGTCGACCAGTTTCTGGGCGACAGTCGTGCCCACCTTGGGATCGGCCTGGTCGTCGTAGGAAATCAGCTCGAACGCTGCGTCCTTGCTGCCGATCTTGATTTTCGCCGCGTTGGCTTCCTCGATCGCGAGCCGTGCGCCGTTCTCGTTGTCCTTGCCGAGATGGGCGATGCCACCGGTCAACGGTGCCACGCTGCCGATCGCAATGGTATACCCCCGGTAGACCTGCGCTTTCTTGTCCTCGCCGCAGCCTGAAACAGCGGCGATAACGGCGACGGCTGCTATGCCAAATCGGGTGCGAATCATGGGGACCTCCAGATCGGGAAACAGCGCGATCGGCGACTGATTATGCGCACCGCATGGGGGGCTGTCAATTTGACAGCCCGTCGAACTCGCCGTGCGCGCAAGCGCTATTTCAGGGAGAGAATGTACTTGGCGAGAGTCGCAGCGTCCGCGTCGCTCACGGCGTTCGGGGGCATGGGCACTTGACCCCAGACGCCGGTCGAACCTTCCTTGATCTTCTTGACGAGGTAGGCCTGGCCGTCCTTGCGGGACCGGTACTTGGCACCGACTTCCTTGTACGCAGGGCCGACCAGCTTCTTGTCCACGGTATGGCAGGCGAGGCAGGCCTTGTCCTTCAACAATTGCTGAGCGTCGGCAGCAAGCGCCGCGGCGCCGGAAAGGGATGCGGCGGCGGCGACTACGAAGATCGCGAAGGGCTTCATGAATTTCTCCGGGGAAGTTAAAAAAAAGTGCGCCATGCTACTGGATTTTTTCCGAGTTGGAAACCTGCTCGATCAGGTTTTCCAGGCGATCGATGGGCGCGCGACAGCTGACACCCTCACAGACCCAGGCCTTGACTCCGCCGCCCGCGGGCTTGGCCAACACCGGCGGCAGATCCGCCGCATCGTTTCCGATCGCCAGCACGACGGTATGGGGCAGATAGTGTCTGGCGAGCGCGGTTCTCCAGTTTCGCAGGTCCTCCGGGGGACCGCGCAGGATGATCGTGCGGGTCGGCATCAGGTGCTCTTCCAGCGCGGCGAGCAGCGTCGCGTGACCGCCCGGCTGTTCGCTCACGGCCGAATGAAATTGGGCGAGTGTGCGCTCGGAGGCGAGCGCGTAGCGCGACTCTCCGGTGAGAAAGTGCAGGCGCTGCAGCGCCAGCGCCGCCATGCCGTTGCCCGAAGGCGTGGCGTTGTCGTATCCGGGCTTGGGCCGGTGGATCAGCCGTTCGTGATCGTGGCTGGTAAAGAAAAAGCCTCCGTTTGCCTTGTCCTCGAACTGCTCGAGCAGGACTTCGGCAAGTTCCTCGGCAAAAGCGAGAGCGCCCTGGTCGAACTCGGCCTGCAGCAGCTCGATCGTCGCGAACAACAGGAAAGCGTAGTCGTCCAGGTAGGCGTTGAGATGGGCCCGACCGTCCTTGTAGGTGGCGAGCAGGCGCTCGTCCTTCCACATCGTGCCGCGGATGAAGGAAAAGGCGCTCTTGGCCGATCGCAGCCACTCGCTGCGGCCGAACACCACGGCCGCGCGCGCCATTCCCGCGATCATGAGCGCGTTCCAGCTGACCAGCACTTTCTCGTCGCGCCCCGGGCGCACGCGCTTCTCGCGAGCCGCGAAGAGTTTCCCCTTGCCCGATTCGAGCAGGCGAGCGCACTCGCCCTCGCTTCTCTTGATTCGTTCGGCCACCGCGCCGAGCGTGGATACCACGCGCAGATGCCAGTGCGTGTTCTCGAAATTGGGAGGCCCGTCCAGGCCGTAGTAAGGCGCCAGCACTGCGTACTCCTCCGCGGACGCGAGCGCCTGCACTTCCTCGGGCGTCCACACGTAGAACTTGCCCTCCTCGTGCTCCGAATCGGCGTCGAGGGAAGAGTAATAGCCCCCCTCGGGCGACTGCATCTCGCGCATGACCCAGGCCGCGGTCTCTTCCGCGACCCGGGCAAAGAGCGGATTTCGCGTGGCCGTCCACGCATCGGCGTACAGGCGAAGCAGCGGGCCGTTGTCGTAGAGCATTTTCTCGAAATGAGGGATCTCCCACTGCGCGTCCACGCTGTAGCGGGCGAACCCGCCGCCGAGCTGATCGTAGATTCCCCCGAGCGCCATGCGCTCGAGCGTCGTGGTCGCGACGCGCTGCGCCGCACCGTCCCCTGCGGCTGCCGAGCGCCGCAGGCAGAATTCGAGCTCGGCCGGGTGCGGGAACTTGGGCGCGCCGCCGAATCCTCCGTAGCGCGAATCGAAGCTCGTCTTCAGGCTGCGCAGCCCCTCGTCGATCGGCGCCGCAGAAAGCTCCGAGTGATGCGCCGGCACTCCGCCGTGCATATTCTGGAACGTCGCGAGTAGGGTCTCGTTCTGGCGGCCGATTTCGGCGCGCTGCTCGCGGTAAGCCTGCGCGATGCGCTCGAGGAGCTGCGGGAATCCCGGCAGGTTGTAACGCGGTTCTTTCGGAAAATACGTGCCGCCGAAAAAGGGCGCACCGTCCGGCGTGAGGAACATCGTCAGCGGCCAGCCGCCCGGCCGGCGGGCGAGCATCTGATGGGCGAGCTGGTAGATCTGGTCGAGATCGGGCCTTTCCTCGCGGTCCACCTTCACGTTCACGAACAAGCGATTCATCACTTCGGCCACCGCCGGGTCCTCGAAGGACTCGTGCGCCATCACATGGCACCAGTGGCACGCCGAGTAGCCGACCGAGAGGA
The DNA here is from genome assembly GCA_963699535.1 of uncultured beta proteobacterium. GTDB lineage: Bacteria > Pseudomonadota > Gammaproteobacteria > Burkholderiales > SG8-39 > VBDM01. The sequence goes on from CAVOUJ010000023.1 coordinate 228,976, forward strand.
GGATCGGTTTGTCCTCTTCCCGCGCGCGACGCAGCGCGTCCTCGTTCCAGGCGTGCCAGTCCACCGGATTCGTCGCGTGCTGCTGAAGGTAGGGACTGGTTTCCCGGGCTAGGCGATTGGGCATGATCGAAGGTGCAGCAATGCCATTTCAGTGTAGCACTGCATTAAACTAGCAGGCGATGAGAGCAGATACCCGATCGCGTCGCCGCGCTCTGCTCGCCCTGGGCGCGGCGATGAGCATGCCCGTGGCGCTCCGCCTGGCGCTTGCACAGTCCTCCGCTGCCCAGGGCGTGCGCAATACGAGGGGAGAGGTCAGGATCAACGGAAAGCCCGCCGAGGAAGGGTCTCGGTGCTCCCGGGCGATGCCATCGAGACCGGCCGGCGCGGCTACGCCACGTTCGTCGTCGGAGAGGATGCGTTCCTCGTGCGCGCGAACAGCCGCGCTGAGCTGATCGGGAGCGGGGCGCTGATAAGCGCGATGCAACTGGTGACGGGGAAGCTGCTCAGCGTCTTCGGCAGCGGCAGGGCGCGGCGCCTCGTAACTGCGACGGCGAGCATCGGCATCCGGGGCACCGGCGCCTACCTCGAAGCCGAGCCGGCGCGCACTTACTTCTGCCTCTGCTACGGCACCGCCGACGTTGCCGCCACGACGGGCGGCGCGCAGGAAACGGTCACGACGACACACCACGAGTCGCCGCGCTACATCTACGGCGACGGACGCAGCCGCGCGATCGCCCCGGCGTACATGTCCAACCACACCGACAGCGAGCTGATGCTGCTCGAATCGCTGGTCGGCCGCTTCCCGCCGACGGAGTTCATGATGGGCGGGGGACGATACTAGACAAAGTCAGCCGTCGGTGATCGCGCCTCGGGTCGCGGTGGATACCAGCTTCATGTACTTTCCCATGAGCCCGCTCGTGTAGCGCGGCTTGGGCTGTTTCCACTTCTTTTTTCGCGCGGCGAGTTCCTTCGAAGGGACGTTGAGCTGGATCAGCCGCTTCTTGGCGTCGATCGTGATGAAGTCGCCTTCTTTCACGAATGCTATCAGGCCGCCGACAAAAGCTTCCGGCGCGACGTGCCCCACGACCATGCCCCAGGTGCCGCCCGAGAAACGGCCGTCGGTGATGAGGCCGACCGAGTCGCCGAGCCCCTGGCCGATGAGCGCGGATGTCGGCGCGAGCATCTCCTGCATTCCCGGCCCGCCTTTCGGCCCTTCGTAGCGGATCACGATCACGTCGCCCGCCTTGATTCTCTTCGCGAGGATCGCTTTCATCGCGGTGGGCTCCGAGTCGAACACGCGCGCCGGCCCCGTGATCGAGGTCTGCTTGAGGCCCGTGATCTTCGCGACGCAGCCTTCGGGCGCGAGATTGCCCTTCAGGATCGCGAGGTGCCCTTGCGCATACATCGGGTTGTTCCAGGGGCGGATGACGTCCTGGTCGCGGCGCGGCTCGTCGGGCACGTTCGCGAGCTCCTCGGCCATGGTGCGCCCGGTGATGGTCATGCATTCGCCGTGAAGCGCGCCGTGCGCGAGCAGCATCTTCAGCACCTGCGGCACGCCGCCCGCAGAGTGGAAATCGGTCGCGACGTACTGGCCGGAGGGCTTCAGGTTGCACAGCACCGGCACCTTCCGGCGCACGCGCTCGAAATCGTCGATCGTCCACTTCACGCCTGCGGCCGAGGCGATGGCGAGATAGTGGAGCACCGCGTTGGTCGAGCCGCCGGTCGCCATTACGAGTGCGACCGCGTTCTCGATCGACTTTCTGGTGATGATGTCGCGCGGGCGCAGGTTGTTGCGGATCGCGGTCACCAGGACCTTCGCCGATTCCGCCGCGGAGTCCGCCTTCTCCGGGTCCGGCGAGGCCATCTGCGAGGAGCCGAGCAGGCTCATGCCCAGCGCCTCGAACGAGGAGGACATGGTGTTCGCGGTGTACTGGCCGCCGCAGGCGCCCACCGAGGGGCAGGCGTTCTTCTCGATGCCGTCGAAGTCCTCCTTCGACATCTTGCCCGCGGCGCGCGCGCCCACCGCCTCGAACGCGCGAGACGATGGTGAGCTTCTGTCCCTTCCAGTTTCCCGGCTTGATGGTCCCGGCGTAGACGAAGATCCCCGGAACGTTGATGCGCGCCATCGCCATCATCGCCCCGGGCATGTTCTTGTCGCAGCCGCCCACGCAGATCACGCCGTCCATCAGCTGACCGTTCACCGGCGGTCTCGATCGCGTCGGCGATCACCTCGCGCGAGACAAGCGAATACTTCATGCCCTCGGTGCCCATGCCGATGCCGTCGGTGACCGTCGGAAAGCCGAATACCTGCGGCATTGCGCCCGCCGCCTTCAACGCCGCCATCGCGCGAATCGACCAGCGGCTGAATGCCGGCGTTGCACGGGTTCATGGTCGAGTGGCCGTTGGCGACGCCGACGATCGCCTTTTCGAAATCGCCGTCGCCGAAACCCACGGCGCGCAGCATCGCGCGGTTGGGCGAGCGTGCGTCGCCCTGTGTGATGGTCCTGCTTCTCCAGTTGTCGGACATGCGCCTGAACTCCGTATGCGGGAAAACCTACTTTCGGTTACGCTTCCCGCATTCTACTCGAACGCGTGCGCACTTCCATGCTCGTCCATCCGAACTTCGATCCGGTCGCCATCGCGATCGGACCGATCGCGATCCGCTGGTACGGGCTGATGTATCTGGTCGCTTTCGCGGTGTCCTACGGGCTGGGACGGCTGCGCATCGCCCGCGCAAGACCGGAACGCATCACCGTCACCACGCTCGACGACCTGCTGTTTTTCTGCGTGCTCGGCGTGGTTCTGGGAGGAAGGCTCGGCTACGTGCTCTTCTACAAGCCGGCCTTCTATTTCGCCAACCCGCTGGAGATTCTCTTTGTCTGGCATGGCGGCATGTCCTTCCACGGAGGATTCCTCGGCGTGCTGCTCGCGCTCTGGTGGGTGGCCCGGAAGCACGGTCTGCGCTGGATCGAGCTCACGGATTTCTTTGCACCACTGGCCCCGCTTGCCTTCGCCGCGGGGCGGCTCGGCAATTTCATCAACGGCGAGCTCTACGGCCGGGTCACCGACGTGCCCTGGGGCATGCTGTTCCGCGGGGCCGGGCCGCTACCCCGCCATCCCTCGCAGCTCTACCAGTTCGCCCTCGAGGGGGTGCTCCTGTTCGTAATCCTGTGGGTCTTCTCAGCGAAGCTGCGGCCGGTGGGTGCGGTGTCGGGCGCGTTCCTCCTCGGCTACGGGATGTTGCGTTTCGCCGCCGAGTACTTTCGCGAGCCCGATGATTTTCTTGGGCTTCTCGCACTCAACCTGTCCATGGGCCAGTGGCTGTCGGCGCCGATGATCTTGATCGGCATCGGCATGCTGATCTGGGCTTGGCGCAGGCCACAGAAGGTCTAGAATAAAGCGTGCCATGGCCCAAGCGGGGGATGAACCCATGCAGGCGCAAATGATGCAGCAGCGGCTGCACGAGCTGCAGCTCGAGCACCGCGACCTGGATGCGGCGATCCATCGGATCGCCGACAACCCCTCCCACGATCAGCTGGCCCTCACGCGAATGAAGCGGCGCAAACTCCTACTCAAGGATCAGATCGCGTGGATCGAGAGGCAGCTCGATCCCGACATTCCCGCCTGACAAGTCGCTCTTAGCTTAGGCCCCGCACGAGAAGCGACGCGCCGCTCGCGAGCAGCAGGACTGCCACCGCGCGCATGACCATCTCGCGTGAGATCGCGCGGAAAACCTTCGACGCGAGGTAGACGGCCAGAAGTCCCGCCGGGATCGCCGCTGCGGCGGTGATCCACACTCCGTCCTGCATGAGCAGCCCGGTGATCGCGAACGCGACGAGCCGCAGCCCAATGCTGAAAATCGTCGACAGGGTCATCGTCGCGCGGAACTGCTCCTTGGTCAGAGGGCGGTGCGACAGGTAGATGGCGTACGGCGGACCGCCCGCGCCGAAGAGCGTTCCGGAGAGCCCTCCGCAGAACCCCGCGACATAGGCCCAGCGCCGGCTGACGACTCCGAGAGTTCCGCGCCGGGCGAGGCTGTAGAGCGCGTAGCCGAGGACGAAGATTCCGAGCGCGACAAGGGACGCGTTGCGCGGCAAGTTGACGAGCAGCGTCGTCCCCGTGACGATCCCGGCGATCATCAGGGGCACCATGCGCGCGACATCCTGGAGGTCGGCGTTGCGCGGGTTCTCGAGCCCCAGCCGCAACCCGTTCACGAAATCCACGATCGCGAACACCGCGAGGGCGAACGGCAGGGAACGAAGAACGTGGCGAGCGGAATGGATACGAGCGCCGAGCCGAAGCCCGTGATCCCCTGGATGAAGCCGGCCGCGAAAGCGATCGGCGCGAGGGCGAGCGCCGCCGCGGCGCCTTCGAGGTTCATCCCGCGGACCTGGGGTCAGGCAAGCGCGCGCGCCAGCACCCGCGCGACGTGCACCGCCGGCCGCGCCGCGCCGTCCTCGATCTGATGGCGGCAGCTGGTGCCGTCGGCGACGATGATCGTTTCGGTGCCCGCCGAGCGCACCTTGGGCAGTAGCGCGAGCTCGGCCATCCGCATCGACACCTCGTAGTGTGCCGCCTCGTATCCGAAGCTTCCGGCCATTCCGCAGCAGGAGGATTCGATCGTCTCCACCTGCAGCTCCGGCACGAGGGACAGCGCTTGCTGCACCGCCGGCATCGCGCCGAACGCCTTCTGGTGGCAGTGGCCGTGAAGGAGCGCGCGCTTCTCGGCGAAGCGGCTTCAGCTTGAGGGCGAGACGGCCCGCTTCGCTCTCGCGCGCGAGGAATTCCTCGAAGAGCAGCGCCTGCGCGGAGAGCGCCTCTGTGCCCTCGCCAGGAAACATCGACTTGAATTCATCGCGCAAGCCAAGGAGACATGAGGGCTCGAGGCCGACGATGGGAACGCCTCGCTCCACGTAGGGTTTGAGCGCCGCGATTGTTCGCCGCGCTTCGATTTTCGCTTCGTCCACCATGCCCGCTGCGAGAAACGTGCGGCCGCAGCAGAGCGGCCGCATACCATCCGCGGCGCGGGCGACCTGGACGGCGTAGCCGGCGCGGTCGAGCACCGCGAGCGCGGCGCGCGCGTTCTCCGGCTCGAAATAGTTGTTGAAGGTGTCGGCGAACAGCACCACCTCGGCGCTCTTTCCCGGGCCGCTGAAATTGCGCAGCGAGCCGAGAAACGCGTCGCGCCGCCACTTTGGGAGCGAGCGCCGGGCGGCAAAGCCGAGCCAGCGCTTGCCGGCGGCCTGCAGCGCGTTCGCCGTCCTCGGAAAGCGCGCGGCAAGCGGCGCGTAGCGCGGCAGATGGGCAATCAGCCTGTCTTTCAACGAGTAGCCGTGCCGGCGGTGGTAATGGTGGAGAAACTCAATCTTCATCTTCGCCATGTCCACGCCGGTCGGGCATTCGCGCCTGCAGCCCTTGCACGAGACGCATAGATCGAGCGTCGCGTGCATTTCGTCCGAGGTGAACGCCTCGGGGCCGAGCTGACCGGAAAGCGCAAGGCGGAGCGAATTCGCGCGCCCGCGAGTCAGGTGACGCTCGTCGCCGGTCGCGCGGAATGAGGGACACATGGTGCCGGCGTCGAACTTGCGGCAATGTCCGTTGTTGTTGCACATCTCTACCGCGGCGGCGAAACCCTGGCTTGCCGCGCCCGGCGCGCTCCATTCGCTCCAGTCGAGAACCGTATCGATCTTCGCCGCCGCATAGCCGGGCTTGAAGCGGAAAAGGCTGCGATCGTCCTGCTTCGACGCTCGCACGATCTTGCCCGGGTTCATCAGGCCCTTCGGATCGAACAAGTCCTTCACTTCCGCGAGCGCAGCGGCGAGCCGCGCGCCGAGGATGGGCGCGATCCACTCCGAGCGCACCAGGCCGTCACCGTGCTCGCCCGAGTACGCCGCACCCTTGTAGCGCTTCACCAGCGCGCAGGCTTCCTCGGCGATCGCGCGCATCTTCTTCGCCCCGTCGGTCTTCATGTCGAGGATGGGCCGCACGTGCAGCGTGCCGACCGAGGCGTGCGCGTACCAGGTGCCCTCGGTGCCGTGCTTGCGGAAAACCTGCGTCAGGGAATCGGTGTACTCCGCGAGGTTCTCGAGGGGCACGGCGCAGTCCTCGATGAAGGACACCGGCTTGCCGTCGCCCTTCATCGACATCATGATGTTGAGGCCCGCTTTCCTCACCTCCCACACTTCGCGCTGAAGCGCGGCGTCGGCGATCTCCACCACCCCGCCCGGATGGCCGAGGTCGCCCATCAGCTCGGAGAGCTGCTTGAGCTTTCGGAGCTGCTCGTCGCGCTCTTCGCCGGCAAACTCGACAAGAAGAATGGCGTCCGGATCGCCCTTGCTGAACCGCTCGACGGTGGCGCGAAAGGCGGCGTTGCCGCGCGCAAGTCCGATCATGGTGCGGTCCACCAGCTCCACGGCGGTGGGCGAGAGCTTGACGATGTGCTGCGGCGCCTCCATCGCGGCGCGGAAGGTCGCGAAATGGCACACGCCGAGCGCCCTCGCCTTGGGCAGCGGCGAGAGCTTCAGATGAATCCGCTGCGACCAGGCGAGCGTGCCCTCGGATCCGACCAGGAGCTGCGCGAAATTCCAGTCGGCCGCCGGTTTCACCAGGTCGAGGTTGTAGCCCTGCACGCGGCGCAGCACCTTCGGCCAGCGCGCCTCGATCTCGTCGGCCTCGCGCTCGGCGATGCGGGTGATCTTGCGCGCGAGCTCCACGTATCCCGCAGGCGCGGAAAGGCGCTCGAGGCTGCCGGTCACCGGACCGAAGCGATATTCCGAGCCGTCGGCGAGCAGCGCATCGATCGCCAGGACGTTGTGCACCATGTTGCCGTAGCGGATCGAGCGGGAGCCGCAGGAATTGTTGCCGGCCATGCCGCCGAGGGTGGCCTGCGCGCTCGTCGATACGTCCACCGGGAACCACAGGCCGTGCGGGCGCAGGTGCGCGTTCAGCGCATCGAGCACGAGCCCGGGCTCGACGACCGCCGTCGCCGCCTGCGCGTCGAACGAGACGATCCGGTTGAGATATTTCGAGTGATCGATGACCAGCGCCGCGCCGACCGTCTGGCCGCACTGCGAGCTGCCCGCGCCGCGCGGGAGGACCGGAACACCTTCATCGAAGGCGATCTGCAGCGCGATCCGCGCGTCGCGCGCGGTCTTCGGCACCACAACGCCGACCGGGTCGATCTGGTAGATCGAAGCGTCGGTCGAGTAGCGGCCGCGGCTGGCGGCGTCGAACAGGACTTCGCCTTCGATCTCGCGCCTCAAGCGGGCTGCGAGCGCGCTGTCGCCTGAGCGCGGGTGAAATGAAACGGTGGCGACCGTCGGAGGCGCGCGGTCCATGCGTTACGCAGCCGCGGATTCCTTCTCGGCTTCCAGCATCGCCTCGAGCAGGCTCTCGGGCTCGTGAGCCCCCGAGACCGCAATTCTGTTGTTGAAGATGAAAAAGGGAACGCCCTGCACGCCCATGCTCCGCGCCTTGTCCTCCTCTTCGGCGACCGCGCGGCGCAGCTCCTCGTCGGCGATGCAGGCCTCGCCTCTTCGCGATCGAGGCCCGCCTCCGACCGCGACCTGGACCGAGCGTATCGCCGGGTCGGTGAGATCGAGGCCGTCGACGAAGAAGGCCTTCATCAGGGCCTCCTTCACCGCGCCCTGAACGCCGCTCGCGCGCGAGCGCTCGATCAGCGCGTGAGCAGCGAGCGTATTCGGCTGACGCGCGATCTTGTCGAAGGCGAACGGAATGCCGAGCTGCGCGCCTATGCCCACCAGCCGGTCGTGGGCGCTGTAGCCGCGTGCACCGAACTTCTTCGCGATGTAGTCGGCGCGGGAGATGCCTTCGCGCGGAAGGTCGGGGTTCAGCTCGAAGGGATGGTAGGCGACCTGCGGCGCCGGGGCCTTGGGATCGCGCTCGCGATAGAGCTCGAGCGCGGCCTCCAGGCGCCGCTTGCCGATGAAGCACCACGGGCAGACGACGTCGGAAATGATATCGATGGAAAGGCTCACGTCGGCATTCCTCAGGGGGAGGGGACAGGGGATGATAACCCAGCCTTGAGCCGGATCAATTGTGGCTTTCGTGCATTTCGATTAACGTAGCCCTTTCCACCGACGCGAGCGAACCCCGTGACCCATCGCAGCGGACGCCATTTCCTGCAGATCCCCGGTCCCACCAACGTGCCCGACCGGGTTTTGCGCGCGATCGACCGCGCGACCATCGACCACCGCGGCCCGGAATTCGGGAAGCTGGGCCTGGAAATACTCGAAGGCCTGAAAGCGGTGTTCCAGACAAAGCAGCCCGTGGTGATCTTCCCGGCCTCGGGCACGGGCGCCTGGGAAGCGGCGCTCGTGAACACGCTCTCGCCCGGCGATCGCGTGCTGATGTTCGAAACCGGCCACTTCGCGACGCTGTGGCAAAGGATGGCGAGGCGTCTGGGCATTGCCGTGGATCTCGTTCCCACCGACTGGCGCCGCGGGGTCGATCCCGCAGCGGTCGAGGCGAAACTGAAGGAGGACCGCGCCCACGCGATCAAGGCAGTGTGCGTGGTGCACAACGAGACTTCCACCGGCGTCACGAGCCGCATCGGCGCGATCCGCAAGGCGATCGACGCCGCGAAGCACCCCGCCCTCTACATGGTCGATACGATCTCGTCGCTCGCCTCGATCGACTACCGCCACGACGAGTGGGGCGTGGACGTCACGGTCGCCGGCTCGCAGAAAGGCCTGATGCTGCCGCCGGGACTCTCCTTCAACGCGGTGAGCGAAAAGGCGCTCAAGGCCTCGCAAGGCGCGAAGCTCCCGCGCTCCTACTGGAACTGGGAGGAGATGCATCACCAACAACAAGAGCGGCTTCTTCCCCTACACGCCGGCGACCAATCTTCTGTACGGACTGCGCGAATCGCTCGCGATGCTGATGGAGGAAGGCCTGCAGAACGTCTTTGCGCGCCACGCGCGCCACGCGGAAGCCACGCGCCGCGCGGTGCGCGCCTGGGGCCTGGAGATCCTGTGCGCCGTGCCCGAGGAGTACTCGAACTCGCTCACCGCCGTGATGACGCCCGCCGGCCACGACGCCGACAAGCTTCGCAAGTTGATCCTCGAGGCCTACGACATGTCGCTCGGCACGGGCCTCGGAAGGCTCGCGGGCAAGGTGTTCCGCATCGGGCACCTGGGCGACTTCAACGATCTCGCGCTCGCGGGCACGCTCGCCGGGATCGAGATGGGCCTCGCGCTCGCCGGTGTCCCGCACAAGAAGGGCGGCGTGCTCGCCGCCCTGGATCACCTCGCCGAGGCTGCGCGCGCGGCCCCGCGCAAGGCGGCGTAGATGCAGAGCCCCGCCCGCCGACGCGCGCCGAGAGCAACGAAGCCTACGCCTGCTACGACACGGAGGACTTCCAATACACCGATAACAGGAGGAGCACCATGAAATTCCTGAAAGCCCTGCACTACACGCTGCCAATCGCGCTGCTCGCAGCCGGGTCCGCGCTGGCCCAGAGCGAGATCAAGTTCGGCCATGTGGGCGAGCCCGGCTCGCTCTTTGCGGCTTCCGCCGACGAGTTCGCGAAGCGCGCCAACGCCAAGCTCGGCAGCAAAGCCAAGGTTGTCGTCTTCGGCTCGAGCCAGCTCGGCGGCGACAAGGAGCTACTGCAGAAGCTGAAGCTCGGCACCGTCGACATGGCCCTGCCCTCAACGGTGATGTCCTCCGAGGCCGACCTCTTCGGCGTCTTCGAGATGCCCTACCTCGTGAAGGACCGCGGCCACATGGCGAAGATCGAGAAGGACGTCTTTTGGTCGAAGCTCGCGCCCGAGGCCGAGAAGAAGGGCCTCAAGGTGATCGCAGTGTGGGAGAACGGCTACCGCCACATCACCAACTCCAAGCGACCGATCAACACGCCGGCGGACCTCCAGGGGATCAAGCTGCGCGTGCCCGAAGGTAAATGGCGGGTCAAGATGTTCCAGGCCTACGGTGCAAACCCGTCGCCGATGAAATTCTCCGAAGTGTTCACCGCGCTGCAAACCGGTGTGATGGACGGACAGGAAAATCCCTTCACACAGATCTACAGCGCGAAGTTCCAGGAGGTACAGAAGTTCCTGTCGCTCACCGGGCATGTCTACACGCCGGCCTACGCCACGGTGGGGTCGAAGAAGTGGTCGGGCCTGCCGGCCGACGTTCGCAAGATTCTGGAGGATACGGCCAAGGAAACGCAGTCGTTCGTCTATACCAAAGCCGCCAAGGACGACGAGGAGCTGCTCGGCAAGATCAAGGCGGCGGGCGTGCAGGTGAACACGCCCAACAAGGACGCATTCATCGCCGCCTCGAAGCCGGTGTACGAGGAGTTCGCCAAGGAAGTCAAAGGCGCGAAGGAAGTCATCGATCGAGCCATCGCCCTCGGCAAGTAGGGGATGACTTTCCGGTCGTTCCGCCGGGGATACGAGCGCTTCCTCGAGTGGATCTGCATCGCGCTCATGGCCGCGCTCGCCGCCGAGGTGACGGCGGGCGTGGTCTTCCGTTACTCCGGCCATTCCCTCGTCTGGTATGACGAGGTCGCCACCATCCTCCTCGCCTGGGTGACGTTCTACGGCTCGGCGCTGGCGGTCCTCAAGCACGCCCACATGGGCGTGCCCGAGATCGTGAGGATGCTCCCGCCCGGCCCGCGGGTCGCCGTCACCGTCCTGGCGCAGTTGTGCACGCTCGCCTTCTTCGCGCTGCTCGCCTGGGTGGGCTATTCGATCCTCGAGATCCTCGTGGCGGACCGGCTCGTTTCGCTGCCGCAGGTCTCGGTGGCTTATGCGAACTCGGTGATCCCGATCAGCGCCGTCCTGTTCGTGGTGGGCCAGGTGCTGGTGTTTCCCGAGGTGCTGCGCGAAGCGCGCGGCGAAGCGAGGCGCGCGGAGGAGTCCGCATGATCGGATTCCTCGTCCTGGTCTGCGTGGTCGTACTGGTGCTGATCAACGTTCCGATCGCCGTGGCGCTTTGCATCGCGTCGGTCGCGGCGATGCTCGCGACCCAGGGTGTCGCGAGCCTGCCCAACGTGCCGCTCGCGCTCTACCAGGGCGCGACCAGCTTTCCGCTCATCGCGATCCCGCTCTTCATCCTCGCCGCCGCCATCATGAACACCTCGGGGATCTCGCACCGGCTGATCGACTTCTGCCAGGCGCTCGTCGGCTGGATGAGAGGCGCTCTCGCCCAGGTGAACGTGTTGAGCCACATGTTCTTCGCGGAGATCTCGGGCTCGGCAGTCGCGGGGGTGGCCGCCACCGCGTCCATCATCATGCCGGCCATGAAGAAGCGCGGTTATCCGGGCCCCTTCACGGCCGCGGTGACCTCCTCCACGGCCACGCTCGCGATCATCATCCCGCCATCGATCCCGATGATCCTTTACGCGGTCATGGCGGGCACTTCGGTGGTGCAGATGTTCGTCGCGGGCATCGTGCCCGGCCTCCTCACCGCATTCGGCTTTATGGGCCTGTGCTACTGGTACGCGGTCAAGTACAACTGGCCGGTGGAGCAGATCTTCCAGTGGGGCAAGCTCTGGACGGCCTTCAAGGACGCGTTTTGGGCGCTCACGCTGCCGGTCATCATCCTCGGCGGCATCTTCGGCGGCGTGGTCACGGCGACCGAAGGTGCGGCGCTCGCCGTCGTCGCGGCTCTCCTGGTGGGCGGGCTGGTCTATCGCGAGCTCAACTGGGCGCGGCTGCGCGAGGCGATCATCGACGGGACGGTGCAGACCGGCGCCGTGATGCTGCTGGTCGCGGCCTCGGCCCTGCTCGGCCTCTATCTCACGGAGGTGCAGCTTCCGCAACGCATCGCGGCGGCGATGCTCTCCATCACGAGCGAGAAGTGGGCCATTCTCGCGATCCTCAATGTCTTCTTCCTCATCATCGGGATGTTCCTGCACTCGGCGGCCGCGATCGTCCTGGTGGTGCCGATCGTGATGCCGGCGGTGACCGCGGCGGGGATCGATCCGGTCCATTTCGGCGTGATCGTGACGCTCAACCTCGCCATCGGCCAGCAGACGCCGCCCGTGGCGAGCGTCCTCCTGCTCACCTGCTCGATCGCGAAGGAGAGCGTCTGGGACGTGACCAAGGCGAACATCCCTTTCATCGGCGTCCTCCTCGCCACACTTCTCCTGATCACCTACGTACCCGTCGTCACGCTGGGTCTCGTGGACCTGTTCTACAAATAAGTCGATGGGGGAAACCGTGTCATCACCGATCCAAGTCGATCGCGCGGATTCCATCGCGATCGTTACGCTCAACAACCCCGAGAAGCTCAACGCGCTCGGCCTCGCGTCGTGGAAACGGCTGGGCGAAGTCATGCGCGAGCTGGATTCCGACAAGTCGCTGCGCTGCGTCGTGATACGGGGTGCGGGCGAGAAAGCCTTCGCCGCCGGCGCGGATATCGCCGAGTTCGAAAAGACTCGGAACAACTCAAAGAACGGCAAGAAATACGGGGCCGTGCTCGAGGCGACCATGGCCGCGATCGGCCGCTGCCGGCATCCGGTCGTGGCGATGATCCACGGAGCTTGCGTCGGCGGGGGCCTCGAGATCATTTCCCTGTGCGACCTCAGGATATGCGGCGCCTCCAGCCGCTTCGGTGTGCCGATCGCGAAACTCGGGCTCGTGGTCGGCTACGGCGAGATGAAGGGCTTGATCGATCTCGTAGGCCGCGCCACGGCGATCGAGATCCTGCTCGAGGGCCGCGTGTTCGGCGCCGAGGAGGCGAAAGACAAGGGCCTGGTGAACCGCATCGTTGCCGACGACAAGGTCGAGGAGGAAGCGATGGCGGCGGCGCGGCGCATCGCCGAGGGTGCCCCCTTGGTGGCCCGCTGGCACAAGAAGTTCGCCCGGCGCCTTGCCCAGACGCGTCCGGTCGGGGCCAGCGAACGCGACGAAGCCTACGCCTGCTACGATACCGAGGACTTCCGGATCGGCGTGAAGGCGTTTCTCGCGAAGCAGAAACCGGAATTCAAAGGTAAGTAATCGTTTGAGCCAGCGGCCGCGCGGTGCGCATCCCCGACCGCGATCGCCTGCGCCGCGGCGCCTGAGCGTCACTTCGGGGTCGCGGTGGCCTCGGTGAGCGTCTGCTTGCAGACGTCCTGCGCGCCTCGTATCCGGTCCCACAGGCCCTGCGCCAGCACCGTCATTCCGCCCGTGGCCGCAGCGGCGGCTGTGCCCTTGGCGCTCATCGCGATACGCGGACTCGCCAGGGTGCCGGCCAGCTCGATGAACGGGTTCGTGAACATTCCGGCGCTGATACCGACGCCCTCGCGCGGACGGGTGTTGAAGTTGAGCACCAGCGCCTCCGTGTGCAGATCGACCTTGCCGCTCGCGACGACGGTGACCTTCTCGGCCTGCATGAGGACGGGATTGACCGTGACGTGGCCGTCCGCGAGGTCGGCCCGGGTCACCACGCAATCGAGCTGCGTGTAGGGGTCCTGCGCCGCAAACGGGTTGAGCTTCCCCGCGAGCTCGCCGATCAGGTCGCCGCCGATGACGCCCACCAGGCCGCTTTTCACCTTGCCCGGGCCGAGCGTCACCAGCAACCGGCCGCTGGCGCTCGATGCCATCTGCCGCGCGGAGACTCCCCTCGCACGGACGCTCGCATCCAAGCCAGTCGCCGGCGTCTCGCCCGGTTGGACCGCGCCCTCGGCGCCGAAGCCCGCGCGCAGGCGACTGGCCGCGATCTTCAGGTCGAGGTCGGCGCCGTCACCCTGCGACGTCAGCGCCACCGAGCCGCTCAAGCTGCCCTCGACTCCGCCACGCGCGCGGCCCTCGAACACCAGCTGACCGCCGCCGACGTTCACCGTGCCGTCCACGTCCTTCAAGGCTCCCGCGGCAAGCTTCAGCTCGCCGACCGCAAGATGCAGTCTGACTTCAGGTCCCTTCAGCATGCCAAACGGCAGCGGCTCCTCGCCGAAAACGAACTTCTTCGCCGCCGCTTTCGGCGGCGGTTTCGCCTTCGTCTTCGTTTCGACCACCAGGAACGGCGTCAGATCGAAGACCGGCAAGTTGAGGTCGGCCTCGACGCGGCGCTTGCCGGTGCGCGTCATGGACGCCCATCCCGAGATCTCGCTCTCGCCGACGCGTGCCTTGAGGTCCTTCACCTCGAGCTTGGCGCGGCTGCCGGCGTAGTCGCCGCTCATCTGCAAGGGAATCGCGGGCAGCCCCTCCCGCAGCGTCGCCAGGCTCTCGGCGGCGAGCTTGAAGCGGATCGCGGTGCCACGGTTGCCGCCTGTGCGCAGGGTCCCATCCGCCGTCGCTTTCGCGCCGGCGTACTGCGCGCTCACCCCATCGAGCCTGATCTCCGTGCGCGAGGACACCATACGCCCTTGAGCCTTGACGGCTCCTGCAGGCAGGCCCGTCACGCCGAACGCCGCCGCGAGACGCGCCGCGTCCGCCACCGACGCCTCGAACCGCAGGTCCGACCCCGGTAGGCCGAGGATGCGGAGCGTGCCGTCCATCTTTGCCGAGATGTCGCCAAGCTTCGCGTCGACATCGAGCCGGGTGAGCTTTCCCGCGTCGGTCAGCCGCGCGTCGAAGCGCAAGGCGCCGGCGGCAAACACCGGCAGGCGGAGGTTCTTGAGCATGGCGCCGAGGTCCGGGTTCTCGACCTTCAGCGTGAGGTCGGCGCCATCCAGCGGATCGAGACTGCCGAGTACGCCCTTGAGGTCGAGCCGCAGGTTCCCCAATGAAGCCTGGATCGCCATGCGGATGTCGCGCCCGGAGACGAGCGCGGCGAGCGGCCCGATGTCACCCTTCAGGGTCGCCGGGTAGTCGTTGAGCCTGCCCTTGCCGGCGAGCGCGAACAGGCTGTCCGCCGCGGACGCGATGGTGAAGGTCTCGAGGAGCGCGACGCGCTCAGGCTTCCCGGGCTCGCGATACGCGACCCGCACGTTGTCGAGCCTGGCGTGCAGTATCACGGCCGGCACCTTGGTGGCCTCCACGCCGCGCGAGTCCACGTCCTCATCCGGCGCAGTCTCGTCGCCGAACACCCAGTTCCCCTTGCCCTCGGCGTCCTTCTCGAGGACGACGGCAACGTCGCCCAGCTCGAAAGAGCGAATGTCCACCGGCCCCGAGATCAGCGACCAGAGGCCGACCTGCGTCGAAAAGCGCCCGATCTCGACCATATGCGGCGTCGAGCCCCCGGGCGCGTTGCCGACGCGGACTCGCTCCGCGCGGACGAGGATCGACGGCAGCACCTCGAGCTGAAATGCCCCGTCGATGGCAAACGGCCGGCCGATCAGTCCCGTGACGAGCGCCTCGATGCGTCCCTTGTGACGGCTCAGGTCGCCGAAAGCGAGGTAGAGCAGGACCGCGAGGAGCAGCGCTCCCGCGGCGGAAAGGAAGATGCCAATAGAGCGGCGCAGCGACATGGCTTGCGAGTGCCCTCGACGCCAGAGTAACAGAGAGATGCCGCCTCTGCGACCCTATACTACCTTCTTCTTCCGCAGATCCTCGATCTCCGCCGCACCGTAACCCAGCTCCGCCATGATTTCGGCGGTGTGCTCGCCGAGCTCAGGCGGCGCGACCGCGATGCTCGCCGGCGTGCGCGACAGCCCCACGGCCTGGTTGACAATGCGGATCTCGCCGAGCTTCCTGCTCTTCACGCTCACCGCGGCGCCCAGGTGCTTCACCTGCGGATCCTCGAACACCTTGTCGAGGGTATAGATCGGCCCGCAGGGGACTTCGGCCGCGGTCAGGACCTCGATCCATTCCGCGGTCGTTCGCGAGGCGAGGGCCTTGTTGATCTCGGCGTTCAGCGCGACGCGGTTCTTCGAGCGGTTCTGCTCGCCCTTGAAATCCTCGCGCTCGAGCAGGTCCTGGCGCCCGATGCCGTCGCAGACGCGGCGCCACATGCCTTCGCCCGTCGCCGCGATGTTCATGTAGCCGTCCTTCGTCTTGTACGCCGAGGTCGGCATGCTGGTCGGGTGGTCGTTACCCGCCTGCCCGGGCGCGACGCCGGTCATCAGGTAGCGCGCCGCCTGGAAGTCGAGCAGCGCGATCTGCGACATCAGCAGGTTCGATTGCACCCATTGTCCCTTTCCGGACTTCTCGCGCTCGAGGAGCGCCGTCATGACCCCGAGCGCGGCGAAGAGGCCCGCCGAGAGGTCGGCGATCGCGGTGCCGGCGCGCACCGGGCCCTGGCCGGGGAGCCCGGTGATCGACATGAAGCCGCCCATCCCTTGAGCGATCTGGTCGAAGCCCGGCCGGTCGCGGTACGGGCCGTCCTGCCCGAAGCCCGAGATGCTCGCGAGAATGACGCGCGGATTTGCTTTGGCAAGAGATTCGTAGTCGATACCGAGGCGAAACTTCACGTCGGGCCGGTAGTTCTCCACCACGACGTCGGCGGTCTTCACGAGCTTCATGAAGATCGCGACGCCCTCCTTGTCTTTGAGGTTGAGCGTGATCGAGCGCTTGTTGCGATGCAGGTTCTGGAAATCCGGGCCATCCCTCGGGCCGCCCATGGTGTCGCGCTCGACCGAAGGCGGAAGCTCGACCTTGATGACGTCCGCCCCGAAATCGGCGAGCTGCCGCACGCAGGTCGGCCCCGCGCGCACGCGGGAGAGGTCGAGGACGCGAAAGCGAGCAAGCGCGGTGGAGGCGGGAACGTGAGGCATCGCGGAGGCGGAATTGCAGATGGATGTGACCGCTATGATAACCTGTCGCGACGGAGGCGAAATGTCCGTGCGTGAGCACGATCTACGGGAAATCCGCGAAGCGGTAGCGAAGCTTTGCGCAACGTTTCCCATGGAATACTGGCGCGAGACCGACCGCGAGCGGCGCTATCCGGCGGAGTTCGTGCGCGCGCTCACGCAAGCAGGCTGGCTCTCCTGCCTGATTCCCGAGGAATACGGCGGCGCGGGGCTTCCGCTCGCCGCGGCCGCGGCGGTGCTGGAGGAAATCCAGAAAAGCGGGGCGAACGGCGCGGCCTGTCACGCGCAGATGTACACCATGGGAACGCTGCTGCGCCATTGCAACGACGCGCAGAAGAGGAAATACCTTCCGAAAATCGCAAAGGGCGAGCTGCGCCTTCAGGCCTTCGGCGTCACCGAGCCCTCGGCGGGCACCGACACCTCGTCGATCCGCACCACTGCGGTCAGGAAAGGCGACCGCTACGTCGTCAACGGCCAGAAGGTCTGGACTTCGCGCGCCGAGCACTCCGACATCATGCTGCTCCTCGCGCGCACCGCGCCGCGCGAGGAGGTGCGGAAGAAGACCGACGGCATGTCGGTTTTCATCGTGGACATGAAGGACTGCGCTCGGGCGCGGCCTCACGATCCGCCCGATCCGCACCATGATCAACCACGCCACCACCGAGGTGTTCTTCGACAACCTCGAGATTCCGGCGGAGAACCTCGTCGGCGAGGAAGGCAAGGGCTTCCGCTACATTCTCGACGGCATGAACGCCGAGCGCATCCTGATCGGCGCGGAATGCATCGGCGACGCGCGCTGGTTCATCGCCAAGGCGACCGCCTACGCGAACGAGCGCAAGGTATTCGGCCGTCAGATCGGCCAGAACCAGGGCGTGCAGTTTCCGATCGCGCGCGCCTACATGGCGATCGAGGCCGCGGCGCTCATGGTCGAGCGCGCCGCCGCGCTCTACGACTCGGGGCAAGCCCTGCGGGCCGGAGTCGAACATGGCGAAGCAGCTCGCGGCGGAAGCCTCATGGCAGGCGGGCGACATGTGCCTGCAGACCCACGGCGGCTTCGGTTTCGCCGAGGAATACGACGTCGAGCGCAAGTTCCGCGAGACGCGCCTCTACCAGATCGCGCCGATCTCGACCAACCTCGTGCTCGCCTACCTCGCCGAGCACGTGCTGCACCTGCCGCGCTCCTACTAGCCTCTCCCGCCCGGTCAGGGGTCATGGGTCGCTTCGCCTTCGCTCCTGGCGCGGCAAACGATGCGCTACGGGTACCCGGCCGCTTGCGCCTCCATTGAAGCGGTCGGCGCGCGGCCACCCGTAACGCGCATCGCCGCGCAAGTCGCTCATGCAAAGCGACCCATGACCGATCCGGACTTCCCGTCTGGCGGAACAGCAAGGATAGACCGCGCTTTTGCTAAGATGAACGCAAGCTTCGTGCGTGAGGAGGAGCCCATGACCAAGCCAGGCAAACCTGAGTCCCCCGCCGGCGAATCCGGACTCGACCGGCGGACTTTCCTGAAGACCGCTGCCGCTGCAGGCGCGGCGACCGCCGCCGCGATGACTGCGACGGCGCAGGTCGCCTCCGCCGCCGAGGCGAAGCCCGCGAAGAAGGAAGACGAGGCCAACATGCGGGGCGCGAGCTTCGTTTCCCGCCCGGGCTCGGATTTCATGCTCGACGTCATCAAGACGCTCAACGTCGATTACGTCGCCTCCAACCCCGCCTCGAGCTTCCGCAGCCTGCACGAGTCGATCGTCAACTACGGTGGCAACAGGAAGCCCGAGTTTCTCACCTGCATGCACGAGGAATCGTCGGTGGGCATCGCGCATGGCTATGCCAAGGCGGCCGGCAAGCCGATGGCGATCCTCGCGCACTCGAGCGTCGGGCTGCAGCACGCAGCGATGGCTGTCTACAACGCCTGGGCCGATCGCGTTCCGGTGCTGATGTTCGGCGGCAACGGGATGGACGCGGCCAAGCGCCGGCCCGGCGTCGAGTGGACGCACTGCGTGCAGGATCCCGCCGGCCTGGTGCGGGACTTCATCAAATGGGACGACCAGCCGGCGTCGCTGCAGCATTTCGCCGAATCGACGGTGCGCGCCTACAAGATGATGATGTCCCCGCCGCAGGAGCCGGTGCTGATCACGCTCGACATCGACCTGCAGGAGGAGCCGATCCACGAGGAGAAGCTGTCGATTCCCAAGCTCTCGCTCTCGGCGCCGCCGCAAGCCGACGAGCGCGCCCTGCGCGAAGCGGCAAGGATGCTCGTCGCAGCGCAGAACCCGGTCATCGTCGCCGACCGCTGCGCGCGCTCGCAGGAAGGCGTCGATGCGCTGGTGAAGCTCGCCGAGTCGCTGCAGTGCCCCGTGATCTCCACCGGCAACCGCATGAATTTCCCGAGCACGCACCACCTGGAGCTCTCCGAGAGCCGCGCCGGGCTGATCCGCGCGGCCGACGTGATCCTGATGCTCGAAGTGCAGGACCCCTGGGGCTTCCTGCACAGCCTGGGCGATCCCTGGAAGGACGTGCGGCGCACCGCCAAGCCCGACGTCAAGGTGATCCAGATTTCCTTTGCCGACTTCATGATGAAGTCCAACTACCAGGACTTCCAGCGCTTCCAGCCGGCCGACCTCGCCATCAGCGGCGACGCGCAGACTTCGCTCGCTCCGCTGACCGAAGCCGTGAAGCGCGAGATGTCGGGCACGCGCGCGGCCGAGATCGCCGGAAAGGCGGACGGAATGAAGAAGCGTCACCGCGACATGAAGGAGCGCATGAAGACGGCCGCGGCGCTGGGCTGGGATGCGAGCCCCGTGAGCACCTCGCGCCTTTGCGCCGAGGTGTGGAACGCGATCAAGAACGAAGACTACTCGCTCGCGGTCTCCGACCGTATCGCCTGGCCGAAGCGCCTGTGGCCGACGACCAAGTTCCACAACATGATGGGCGGCTCGGGCGCGGCGGGAGTCGGCTATTCGGCCCCGGGCGCCGTGGGCGTCGCGCTCGCCAACCGCGACAAGGGCATCCTGACCGTGACGCTGCAGCCCGACGGCGACCTGTGCTATGCGCCGGGCGTGCTCTGGACCGCGGCGCATCACAAGATTCCGCTCCTCATCGTGATGTTCAACAACCGCGGCTACGTCCAGGAAGTCATGCACCTGCAACGCATGGCGGGCCTGCACCGGCGCGACCCGAAGACCGCGAAGATCGGCACCATGATCTACGATCCGGAGGTCGATTTTGCGAAGCTCGCACAGTCCTTCGGCGTCTGGGGCGAAGGGCCCATCAGCGACCCGAAGGCGGTGGGGCCTGCGGTGCAGCGCGCGCTCAAGGTCGTGAAGAGCGGCGCGCCGGCTTTGGTCGACGTCATCTGCCAGCTCCGCTAGCGCGCTCCAGGAGAATGGACGTGAGGCTGATCGCAACGATTGTTATGTCGGCACTGCTCGTCGGCGTCGCCGCAGCGCAGGACAAGGCGCCCTCGGGATCCACCGAGAAGGGAAAGAAGCTCTACGTCGAGCTCAATTGCCACTCCTGCCACGGCACGCATGCCCAGGGTGGCGGGCGCAACTCGGAACCGCCCATCTCGCTGGGTTATCCCTGGGCGGGGTTTCTTCAGCAGATGAGAAAGCCGCGCCAGGACATGCCGGCGTACGAAGAAAAGCTGGTGAGCAACCAGGACGTCGCCGACCTCTACGCCTACTTCAGCTCGATCAAGCCCGCGCCCGCGGCGAAGGACATTCCGCTCCTCAAGAATTTCTGATCGGGGGCCGCGCGCGGCCCGCCGTGCCGGTCACAAGGTCGTCCGCGAGCGGATCTCCTCGGTGACTCTCAGCTCGTTCTTAACGCCCGTGACGCCGTCGACCGACTTGGCGACGCGGGTGGCGGCGTCCGACTCCTCGCGAGTGTCGACGATCCCGCGCAGGCTCGCCAGGCTGCCTTCCGAATCGACGGCAAGACTCAGGCTTCGCGTCGACGGGTCGGCGCGCAGCGCCGCCTTGATTCTCGCCTGCAGCGCGAGGTTCTCGAGCGTACGGCGCGACCGCTCGGTTTCGCGGAACTGCGGGTCCTCGACGACCTGCATGATTTCCTCGGCGCATTGCTCGACGCCCATGCGCTCGGTATTGAGCGAAAGGTCGTAGCCCTCCGGGTCCTGCCAGTCGATATCGAAGTGACGCCTGGCGATGGCGCTCTGCGCCTCGTCGCTGTTGCGTATCTCGGTGAGCACCGAGCCGCGATCGTCGGTGTCGAGCCGCTCCATCATGCGCTGCACGCGCAGCTCGAGAGGCGCGCAGATACGCACGCAAATCGCGTGGCTCACCGGCCGCAGCAGGTGGGCCGCGCCCCAGCCGCGCATCACCGCACCTTTGCCTGCAACCTGCAACATCTCGTCGGCGGTGTAGATCGAAAGGCTGGTCTTGTCGGCGGTCAGCCGCTCGAACAGGTTGGCCTTGCCGCCCAGCAGCCGGATGACGTGGCTTTTTCTCACCCGCATCTTGTCGGCGAGGTGGTTGATGATTTCGTGATAAACGACAGGCACTTTGAGTTCGGATTCGAGGATGCGAGCAACATCCATACCGAGGGAACCCATTTCGCGCGTCATTGCGATCAACGGCATTTGCGCCTCCCTTCCATGCAGCCCTGAATCGGTGAGTGTAGACCGTGCCCCCGGGAAGCTGCAATTGACCCAGGTCAGGTCTGCGGCCAAGTGGTCCGGACTCGGTAGGGATGCCTTGCCGCTCTGCCCGCGCGCTCGGGATTGTGTCACACTACCGGCCCACAAACGGGCGGTCAGCACGCCCAGGGATTCGAAATCAAAAGGAGGCTATCCATCATGAGATTGCGATCGCTTGTTTCCCTCGTCCTCGCGGGCCTAACCGCGGCACTGGCCGGAGTGGCGTCGGCGCAGAACTGGCCGACGAAGCCGGTGCGCATCATCAATCCGTTTCCGCCGGGCGGCGGCACCGACGTTTTTGCACGGCCCCTCGCCGTGAAGCTCACCAACGCCCTTGGCCAATCCGTGCTGATCGAAAATCAGGCCGGCGCGGGCGGCACCGTGGGCGCGGCCAACGCCGCCAAGGCAGCGGGCGACGGCTACACCTGGTTCATGGGCGCGGTGCATCACACCATCGCCGAGACGCTGTATACCAAGCTTCCCTACGCCCTCGAGCGCGACTTCATCCCGGTGACGGTGGCGGCCTACGTACCCAACGTGGTGGTCGTTAACCCCAAGCACCCGTTCAAGAACGTAAACGAGCTCATCGCGTTTGCCAAGGCCAACCCGGGCAAGCTCAACTACGGCTCGGCCGGAAACGGCACGACCCACCATCTCTCGGTGGAACTCTTCAAGATGATGACCGGCACCAAGATCACCCACGTTCCCTACAAGGGCGCGGGGCCTCTCATACCGGCCCTGCTGAGCGGCGAGGTCGATCTCGCTTTCGACGGGATGGGAACGTCGGCGCCGCACATCAAGGCCGGCAAGCTGCGCCCGCTCGCGGTGACGACTTCGGCGCGCTCGCCGCTGATCCCGGACGTCCCCACGATGCAGCAGGCGGGCATTCCGGGCTACGAGGTCACGACCTGGTATGCATTGTGGGCGGTCAAGGGAACGCCGCAAGCGGCGATCGACCGCATGTACGCCGAGACCGCGAAAGTCCTCAAGGCCCCGGACATCAAGGCGATATGGGACACGCAAGGGGCGACGCTGGGAGGCCAAACGCCTGCGGAGTTCACCAAATTCGTGCACGAGGAGGTTCTGAAATGGGGCAAGGTGGTCAGGGACGCCGGGATCAAGATCGATCTCTGATCCGGCTGAGCTTCCCCGAAAAACCCCGCGCGAGCGGGGTTTTTTATTTCCCTTCGCCCTCCAGGAGAAGCCGGATCAGCGATGCGAGCTCCTTCTCCTTCTTCGAGAACTGATGGTCCGTCCCGAAGACCATGGCCTGGCTCGAGCCGCGCATGCGCTTGAGCACCGCGGCCCGCTTCGGCGCTCCCTGCAGCACCACGTCGAAATCCTTCTCCGCGTAAACGTCGAACACCGGAAAGCCCGTGCGCTTGAGCCCGGTGAACTCGCCGTTCGAGATCGAGAGCGAGACCCACCCCGACAGTGGAACCCGCGGGTGCGCGACGACATAGTGGTTCGCCATGCGAGAGCCCATGCTGTGCGAGACCAGCACGACCTTGTTGTAGCGCTTGCGGCGCAGAAAGGTGAGCGCCGCCGCGAAGCGCGCGTCCGCTTCCCAGAAGAGGACCGGGTAGCGCGCGGCCGGCGCGTCCGCTGCGAGGATAGGCATCTGGATCGAGAGCGTGGTGTAGCCGGCGTCGGCGAGCCGCGTGCGCAGCGCGCCGATCAGGCCGTGATCGGGATGCACGCCCAGCCCGTGCGCGAGGATGATCGCGGCCTTGGCGTCCTTCACCTCGGTATGGATGCCGAGAAATTTCTCCGTCCTCGGCGCCTCGAGCCAGATCGCTTCGCCCACCACCAGCGCCGGCACGATCTCATCCGCCCAGCGCTTCTCCCTTGCGTAGTCGGACGGCACCTGCTGCGCGAACGCGACGAGCGGCGCGCACAATGCAGCAACGAGCGCTGCTCTCACTGGGAAGAATCTCATCCGGCGTTCCGTAAACTCGCGCGCTATTCTAGCGTCATGAGCCGCCGGCGAGAAACTTTCGGATAGAATGCGCGGGTTCAAATTCCTCGGGAAGGACGTGCGTTTGAGTTTCATTCGCGTCTTCTTTGTGCGATAGCGCGTCCAAACCCTGAGATCTTCCATGCCAGGACCTCTTGCGCACGTTCGAGTCCTAGACCTCTCCCGCGTACTCGCGGGGCCGTGGGCGGGGCAGATCCTCGCCGATCTGGGCGCCGAGGTCTTCAAGGTGGAGCGCCCGAAGACGGGCGACGACTCGCGCGCCTTCGCCCCGCCGTGGCTCAAGGACCCGAGCGGCAAGGACACGGCCGAGTCGGCCTACTTCGCGAGCGCAAACCGCGGCAAGAAATCGATCACGGTAAACATCTCGAAGCCCGAGGGCCAGAGGATCGTGCGCGAGCTTGCCGCAAAGTGCGACGTGCTCCTGGAGAACTACAAGTTCGGTGATCTCGACCGTTACGGGCTCGGCTACGCCGATCTGGCGAAGATCAATCCGGGGCTCATCTACTGCTCGGTCACGGGGTTCGGCCAGACCGGGCCGTGGCGCGAGCGTCCCGGCTACGATTTCATGATCCAAGGCATGAGCGGGCTGATGAGCGTCACCGGCGAGCGCGACGATCTCCCGGGTGGCGGGCCGCAGAAGGCGGGCATCCCGATCTCCGACATCATCACCGGCATGTACGCTTCGGTCGCGGTGTGCGCAGCGCTCGCGAACCGCGCCGAGACCGGAGCCGGCCAGCACCTCGATCTCGCGCTGCTCGATTCCTCGGTCGCGATACTCGCCAACCAGGGCGCGAATTTCCTCGCGACGGGAAAGGTTCCCAGGGGAATCGGCAACGCGCACCCCAACATCGTGCCCTACCAGCCCTTCAAGACGGCCGACGGCGATGTGATCGTCGCCTGCGGCAACGACGGCCAGTTCCGCAAATTCTGCGAGGTCGCGGGCTGCCCGCAGCTCCCGGACGATCCGCGCTTCGCCACAAACGGCAAGCGCGTCGAGAACCGCGCCGAGCTGACAAGGGTTCTCTCGGAGATCATGGCGAAGCGCTCCACGCGCGACTGGGTCGAAGCGCTCGAGGCGGCCGGCGTGCCGAACGGCCCGATCAATACGCTCGACCGCGTGTTCCAGGAACCGCAGGCGGTCGCGCGGGGCTTGAGGATGGAACTGCCGCACCCGGCCGCGGGCAAGGTTTCTCTGGTGCGCAGCCCGCTGCGGTTCTCGCGGACGCCGGTCGAACACGCGCTTCCCCCGCCTGTGCTCGGGCAGCACACCGACGAGATCCTGCGCGCCGTGCTCAATTTGAGCGACGCGGAAATCGCCAGGCTGCGCGCCGACGGCGTGGTCTAGCGCGCTCGAGAATTCCCCTCCTTGAAAAGGAGGGGAAATGAACGGAGGAACCATGCCCATCAACAGACGCCCTGCAATCGTCAGCGCCGCCGTCATGATCGCCGGCTCGCTTGCCTGGGTGATCGGGATCGATGCTGCGGACATGGGGGGCAAGCCCGGCTTCTTCGGCCCGGGTCCGCTGATCGCCGACGCCAACCTGATTCTGGAAACAATTCTCCTCGCGGGCTTGAGCTACGGGTTCCTGCTCGCGCGGCGCGGCAACATCGATGCGCACCAGGTGAACCAGACAACCTGGGTGATTCTCAATACCGGCCTCATCGCGCTCGTCATGGCGGGTTCGATGCAGGACGTGAAGATTTCCGGCGCGAGCGATCTGGCCGACTGGCGCGTCGGCGTGAGCTGGCTGCACGCCGGGGTGGGAACGCTCACCGCGCTCGCGGGCCTGTGGATCGTGCTGCAGATGAACGACGTGCTGCCGCGCAGCCTGCACGTATCGTGGTGGAAGAACCTGATGCGCGTGGCGCTCGCCGGCTACTGGCTCACGGCTCTGCTCGGCTTTGCCACGTATTACTTCTGGTACATCGCGTAGCGCCGGGGTGGTCCATCACACCCTTGCCGCCAGCCAGTCGCGCACTCCCCTCTCTTCCTCTTCACTCATGTGCAGGCCGCATTTCGTGCGCCGCCACAGCACGTCCTCGGCTTCGCGCGCCCACTCGTTCCTGACGAGATAGTCGAGTTCGCGCTCGTAGAGGCCGCCGCCGAAATTGCGGCCCAGCCCGCTCTCCTCGCGCGCATCCCCGATGATCTCGTCGGCGAGCGTGCCGTGCCGGCGCAGAAGGCGCGCGAGCCAGACCTTCGGCAGCTTCGGATAGCGTCGGCGGAAATCGAGAAGCAGCTCGCGATAGCTCCGCCCTTCCAGATTCCCCCCGGGGAGCGGCTCTGCATGCGTCCAGGCGGGGTTGCTCTTCGACCGCCCGTAGAGCTTTTCCAGCGCGTGCTCGGCGAGCTTGCGGTAGGTCGTGATCTTCCCGCCGAACACCGAGAGCACCGGCGCGCCGCCCGGTCCCCGAGGCCGTGTCGAGCAGCAGGTGGTAGTCGCGCGTGACCGCCGAGGGATTTTCGCTGCCGTCGTCGTACAGCGGCCGCACGCCCGAGTAGCTCCACACCACCATGCCCGGATTGATGGGTTTTGCCGTGTACCGGCTCGCCGCCTCGCACAGGTAGGCGATCTCCTCGCGCGAGATCCGGGTCCGGAACTCGTCGCGCGGAATTGGAACTTCGGTCGTGCCGACGAGGGTGAATTGCCGCTCGTAGGGAATGAGGAAGATCACTCGGCGATCCGGGTTCTGCAGGATGAAGGCGTGATGCTCCTCGTGGATGCGCGGCACCACGATGTGGCTGCCCCTCACCAGGCGCACGCTGGCATTGAGCTTGAGCTTGAGCGACTCGTCTAGCACTTCCCTGACCCAGGGCCCGGCTGCGTTCACCATCGCGCTAGTGCGCACTTCGCGCCTGCCCTCGGGTCCGCCTAAGGTGGCGATCCACACGTCGCCCGCGCGCTGCGCGAACACGAGCCGGGTGCGCGTGAGTACCGTGGCGCCGTGAGCGGCGGCCGAGCGCGCGTTGAGGACGACCAGCCGCGCGTCGTCCACCCAGCAGTCGTAGTAGAGAAACCCGCGTTCGAACTCCGGCTTCAGGCCCGCGCCGTAGCCCTCGGGGGTGAGCCGCACGCTCCTCGATTTCGGCAGTGTGCTGGTGTTTCCGAAACTGAGCAATCCGGGCCCGAGATGGTCGTAGAGGAAGAGCCCCGCGCGGATCATCCACGCAGGCCTCAAGTGCGATTCGTGCGGCAGAACGAACTCGAGCGGCCAGACGATATGAGGGGCGATCCTGAGCAGAGTCTCGCGCTCGGCGAGCGACTCGGCCACGAGGCGAAACTCGAAGTACTCCAGATACCGCAGGCCCCCGTGGATGAGCTTGGTCGAGGCCGACGAGGTGCCCGAAGCGAGGTCGTTCTGCTCGACGAGCAGCACTCGGAGGCCCCGGCCGGCGGCGTCGCGGGCTATGCCGGCACCGTTGATGCCGCCGCCGACAACCAGCAGGTCGTAGCGCTCGCCGGGCTCCACGAGGGAAAGCCGCTCCGGGATGGAAGACTCGCCGGATTATAGAGTATGCGTCGCGCGTCCTGCCGTGATCCCCGTCTGCACGGGGATGATCTTCCTAGGCCGAGCGGAAGCTGGCGGTCACGGTGACGCCGTCGCCCGATGGAAGGTTCTTCGCGGCTATCGTGCCGCCGTGGAACTCGGCGATCAGGCGCGCGACGTAGAGCCCGAGTCCCAAGTGCGGCTCGCCGCTCCTGCCCTCACTGTCGCGCTCGCGGCGCACCGAAACCATGGACTGAAAGAGCTTGTCCCGCATCGCCTCGGGGAGAGGCGGACCGTTGTTTTCCACGCAAAGCTCGGCGCGGCCTTCCGCCAGCGCGAGCGAGATCCGCACGGGCTTGGCGTCGCCTGCGAAATCGACCGCGTTCGCGACGAGCTTGTCCAGGAGCTGGGCCGCGAGGTCCGGCGAGCCCAGCGCGAATGCTTTCCCGTCCGGCAGCTCGAGCTCGAAGGATTGCTTCGGATAGGCAAGGCGATAGCCTTCGACGCAGCCCGAGACGACTGCGGCGAGGTCGAAGCGCTCGCGCTCGACCGAATCCAGTTCCTGCTCCAGGCGGGTCGCCTCGCTCATGCGCGTGAGGATCGTACCCAGGCGCCGCAAGCCCTCTTCGGCCCGGTCGATGTAGACGCGGGCATTCGCGGGGGAGAGCCTCAGGTTCTCCAGGGAGGAGCGCACCACGGCAATCGGGGTGCGCAGCTCGTGCGACAGGCGGCTCGCCATGCTCTCCAGATAGGCGTGGTGCTGCGACAATTTCCCCAGCATGACCGAGAAGCTGCGCGAAAGATCGCCGATCTCGTCGCCCGCGTTCTGCGCCGTGACCAGGTGCGCGAGCCGTCCACGGGCGTCGATCGCGCCTTCCGCCTCGTCGCGAAGTGCGCGGATGCGAGTCGAGATCCGGGTTGCGAAGCCGAGCAGCACCGCCGCCGCGACCGCGAACACCGCGAGCGTCGCAAGCAGCAGGCGCTCGAGCGCCCGGCTGCGCACCGAGAGGATCGGGTTGGTCGTCTCCTCGACGACGACCGCGCCGGCGACCTCGTCGCCGATCCAGATCGGATGCGCCGCCGAGATCACCACCGCCTTGCCGTCCGGCGTGTTGCGCAGGCGCGAGCCGGGCGTTCCCTGGAACGCGCCTGAAATCTCGCGTCCGGTGGCGAGCGCGTCGTCGGCGATGGCTTCGTCGAAATCCTCGCTTGGCCGCGGAATCAGGAGCCCGAGCAGGCGCTGCGCGAGATTGTCCTGCGCCTGCGCCTCCGCGTCGTCCCGCCGCAGGCTGCCGGCGAGCGCGAGCACGCGCAGATCGCGCGTCACCACCCAGATGCGCGAGGTCGTGCGCTCCACGCCTCGAAGGATCTCGCCGACTTCCTCGGTCTCGCGCCGTCCTGCGGACTCCTCGCGGTCGATGATCAGCGTGGAGTCGCCGCCTTCGCCCGTCTCCGTTTCGCCGCGCTCGGCGGCGAGCCGCCGCAGCTCCTCTTCGGCCTCGCGCCGCAAGTCGGTGTCGCGCAGAGGGGGCGCACGCATCAGGCCGGGGCGGTCGTGCAGCGCGGTCGCGACGGCGCGCGCGGCACCGAGCAGCGCCTGCTCCTGACCCTCGAGGAGAAAGCGCTCCATCTCGCGCACGTACTCGTAGCCCGCCCACGGCAGCGACCAGGAGCACCAGCGCCACGAGCGCGAGCTTGGTGCGAAGGCTGAGCCGGGGAAGGAGATTACGGAGCTTCATTCCGGAACCCTCCCCTCCTCATCTTGAGGAGGGGTGCGCCGCAGGCGGCGGGGAGGTGTAGCGGCACATCAAACCACCCCGGCGCTTCGCGCCACCCCTCCTTAGGTAAGGAGGGGAAAAGGACTGTCACCCCTCCCATACAACCATCACGCTTTCCACCGGTAACCCATCCCGTACACCGTGTCGATCTGGTCGAAAGAAGGATCGACCGCCGCGAATTTCTTCCGGATGCGCTTGATGTGCGAGGTGATCGTCCCTTCGTCCACGACCAGGCTCGCCTCGCGCATCAGGCTCTCGCGGTCCTTCACGTGTCCGGGAAATTTCGCGAGCGCGTGCACCATCCAGAACTCGGTGAGGGTCAGTTCGACGGGCCTTGTCCTTCCACGCGGCGGCGAAGCGCTTTGCATCGAGGCGCAAGTGCCCCGCGCTCGAGCACCTCCTCGGCGGCCTTGGGCTCGCGCAGCGCGTCGATCCTGCGAAACAGGGCCGAGATGCGCGCGAGCAGGTGCGGCAGGCTCACGTCCTTGGTGACATAGTCGTCTGCGCCCAGCCGCAGGCCGGCGACCACGTCGAAGTCCGAATCGCGCGCGGTGAGAAAAAGGATCGGCAGGCCGGGCGACATGCTCCGCAGCTCGCGGCACAGCGCGAAGCCGCCGTCGGGCTCGTCGCCCAGGCCGATGTCGATCAGAGCGAGATCGGGGAGCCGCGTCCTGAACGCGCGCATCGCGTCGCTGCGCGCCGCATGCGCGATCACTTCGTAGCCGTGCTTTCTCAGCGCATCGGCGTAATTGGCGCGGATGTCGGGATCGTCTTCGACGATGGCGATGCGGCGCGGCATGAGCGGCGGGGTGGCGGCGAGTCGAGAGAATTTCCCCTCCTCTCTCGAGGAGGGGTGCCGCCGCAGGCGGCGGGGTGGTGCGGCCTACAAAACCACCCCGGCGCTTCGCGCCACCCCTCCTTGAAGAAAGGAGGGGATAAGAAGTCTGCGCCGACTATAGCGCATCCGCCGCGAAAAAAAACGGCCGGGACCCGAAGGCGCCGGCCGTGCAATAGAGTCTGTGCGGGTCAGTAGATCAGGTCGCCCGTCGCACCGATCATGGACATGTCGACGAACTTCGAGCCGGTGTGCCTGGTCGGGGAGAAGTCGACGACGTAGCCGCCCATGTCATAGCTGCGCAGCATCTCCAGCCCGCGGATCACGCCCTGCGGGGACGCGTCCTTGCTCCGCTTGATCGCTTCCACGATCAGCTTCGCGGCGATATAGCCCTCGAGGTTGAAGTGCGAGGGGATGTCTTTCGTCTTGCCGTACTTCTCGAAGTTGTCGCGGAATTCCTTGATCAGCGGCAGCGTCCTGTTGTTCGGGTTCGGCAGCACCTGCGAGATGGCCACGCCGCGCGCGAGCTTGTTGCCCGCGACCTTCGTGGCCAGCCTGAAATCCGTGTACGACAAGCCGTACAGCGAGGAGGAGAGGCCCGCGGACTTCGCTTCCTTGATGAACGCTGCAGTCGCGAACGGCGGCCCGACCAGGATGATCACGTCCGGCTGCGCCTTCTGGTAGCCCTTGACGATCGGCGCCCAGTCGATCTTGGGCCCGATGGTGTATTTCTCGCTCGCCGCCAGCTTCAGCTTGCGCTTGGCGAGCGTTTCATTCAGGTAGGCGATGACCTGATCTCCGTTCGGGTTGTTGGTCGCGAGCACGCCGATCTTGTTCTGCCCCACGGTGGTGGTGAGATCGACGATCTTTTCGAGCTGGTCGAAGTCGCCCGCCCGGAAGTGGAACAGGTTCCTGCGCAGCGGCTCGCGGAAGGACTCGACCCCGGGAATGACGCCGAGGATCGGGAAGTTGACCTTCTCGAGCACGCCCTCCTTGATGACCTTGTCGAAGTTCGCCGAGCCCACGGGCGGCAGCAAGGCAGAGACCTTGCCGTTCACCGAGGCGATCAGCTTGACGGTCTCGTCCGGCTTGAAGTTGTCATCGACCACGAGAAGGCGAAGCTTCCTGCCGAGCACGCCGCCCTTCTCGTTGACCGCGTCGAAGTAGACCTGCGCGCCAGCGCCCATCTCGGTCGCGTCCTTCGTCACCGGACCGGTGTAGCCCGCGACGTGCCCGATGACGATTTCCTGCTGAGCCTTCTGCGCCCGGGCCGGCAGCGCGGCGAGCGCCCCGAGTATGAGGGCACCGGAAAACAGAGACAACGATGTGCGCAATTTCACGTTTTTCCTTTCTTGGTGCACGAACCGGGATGATACAAGCCGGCGCGGCGGCGCAGCCGTTCGCCCGGGGTCGGCCTCGTGGCGAGGACAGCTCCCGGTCGTCGGGTATTCCGGCCGCGCGCGCTCGGAAAGCACGTTCAAGAGCAATATGAATGCCAGCGCAAGCGCGCCGCATGCTGGGCCCCCGGCCGCCGTCATGCAATAGGGCAATTCCTGATTTCCGGCCGGAATGCTCGCGATCCTGCGGCGGCGCCCTTTTTTCGCCACAATTCTTCGGCAACCTGCCACTCCTCTCCCCCTGCGGCGCCCTTTTCAGGCGTTGGAATACCGGACACGAGCCGACAGATCGAAAGGCAAAGGGGAAATCCAGATGGAAGCTTCAAGCGGCAGGTCCAGGTTGCGTCCGGTGGTCGTCGATTTTCTCGCGACGCTTTTCGTCACTTTCTGCATAGGCGTGGGCACCGCCCTGGTCCTCACTGCGTGCGTGGTGCTCATGGCGGGCGAGGCGCGCGGTGGAGAAACCCCCGGGCTCGCCGCCATGAAGGCCACGGAGGCGGGGCAGGGCGCATTGCTCTTCAAGGCGGACTCGACCGGGGAAACCTTTGCCGCGCCGCTCCTCTCCACCGACGTCGTGATCAAGGTCTCGGGCCTCGTTGCACGGGCTCAGGTGAAGCAGACCTTCCGCAACCCTCAAGACGACTGGTACGAAGGCGTGTACGTCTTTCCCCTTCCGGAGAACTCCGCGGTCGACCGTCTCAGGATGACGATCGGCGAGCGCGTCATCGAAGGCGCGATTCGCGAGCGTGGCGCGGCGAAAAAGGACTACCAGCAGGCCAGGCACTCCGGGCGGCGCGCGGCGCTCCTCGAGCAGGAGCGCCCAAACATATTCACCTCCAGCGTCGCCAACATCGGCCCGCGCGAGGACATCGCCGTCGAGATCGAGTACCAGCAGACGCTGCGCTACGACTCTGGAAGATTTTCTCTCCGCTTCCCCATGACGGTAGGCGTGCGCTACATCCCCGGCGCGCCGCTCGCCGACAGCGCCGGCACCGGATGGTCTGCCGACACCACCCGCGTTTCGGACGCCTCGCGC
This sequence comes from uncultured beta proteobacterium, assembly GCA_963699535.1. Taxonomy (GTDB): domain Bacteria; phylum Pseudomonadota; class Gammaproteobacteria; order Burkholderiales; family SG8-39; genus VBDM01. Next base: position 260,783 of record CAVOUJ010000023.1, read on the forward strand.
ATCACGCCGCCCGTGATCCATCCCTCCAAGGGACCCATCAACCCGGTGTCGATCCGCGTCGAGCTCGATGCGGGCGGGCCGCTCGAGCGCATCGACAGCCCTTACCACCGCATCAGCCTGCGCAGCGACGGCCCCCGCAGAGACATCGTCGAGTTGGAAGACGGCGTCACGCCCGCCAACCGCGACTTCGAGCTCGCCTGGACGCCCGCGCCGAAGCCCGAGCCGCGCGCCGCCTGGTTCACCGAAAAGCGCGGCACCAAGACTTACGGCCTGCTCATGATCATGCCGCCGGACACGACCGGCGAAACCCGACGCGTTCCGCGCGAGGCCATCTATGTGATCGACACCTCCGGCTCGATGAGCGGTACCTCGATCGCGCAGGCCAAACAGGCGCTGCTCCTCGCGATCGACGGCCTCTCCCCGGAGGACCGCTTCAACATCATCGAATTCAATTCCTACGCCCGCCCGCTGTTCAAGGACGCGCGGCCCGCGACGCGCGAGCACCGCGCGGAAGCGCGCGGCTGGGTCAAGGGACTGCGCGCGCAGGGCGGAACCGAGATGGCGCTCGCCCTCAATCTCGCGCTGAACGGCGGGGAAAGCGGCGAGCGCGTCCGGCAGGTCGTCTTCCTCACCGACGGACAGGTCGGCAACGAGGACGAGCTTTTCAAGCTGATCCGCGCCAGGCTCGGGGACTCGCGGCTCTTCACCGTCGGCATCGGCTCCGCGCCGAACAGCCATTTCATGGCGAAGGCCGCGAGCATCGGGCGCGGCACCTTCACCTACATCGGCAAGGTCGAGGAAGTGCGCGAAAAAATGGCGGCGCTCTTCGGCAAGCTCGAATCGCCCGTGCTGAAAGGCGTGAGGATCGACTGGCCCGAAGGCGCGGGCGCGGAAACCTGGCCTGCGCGCATCCCCGATCTCTACGCCGGCGAGCCGGTCGTCGTGACCACGGCCCTCGATCGGGCCGAGGGGCGCGCGCGGGTGAGCGCGATGCACGGCGCCGCGCTGTGGGAAGAGACCTTCCTCCTCGACCAGCGCGCGCAAGGGTCGGGCCTCGGCGTCCTGTGGGCGCGCGACAAGGTCGCGTCGCTGATCGACGCGGTGAGCGAAGGGGCGTCCGCCGAGGACACCCAGGCGAAAATCATCGAGCTCGCGCTCACGCATCAGCTCGTCACCAAGTACACGAGCCTCGTCGCGATCGACCGCTCGCCCGTGCGGCCTGCGCACGCGGATCTCAAGACGGCGCCGCTGCCCGTGAATCTCCCCGAAGGCTGGAGCTACGAGGCGGTGTTCGGCCCGCAGGAGACCGACTTCGCGCTCGCCGGCCGGCTCCCGCAAGGCGCCACCGACAGCCGCTTCAACCTGCTCGTCGGAACGCTCGCGCTCCTCTTCGCGACTTTGCTCTTCCGGCAGTCGGGTCTTCTGCGCCGGCGTGAGGAGCGACCGGCGGCAACACTCTGACATCGCCCCGACGTTCCTGTATGCCTAGCATGAACCTCGTGCGTTGTGCTGCAAAGCGGCAAGTCGTTATGTCTGCGACAGTTTTCCCGTAACAATTGCGGGGCATGCTTCTTGCGGTGACTAGGGACATGGGCCACCTGCTGCCGAAACCTGAATACCGCCGGGCAACCGACCAGGTCCCGCTCGGCATCGAGTGCGCCTTGCCGTGGGTGCCCACTCCGCCGTCGCTCGGCCGGCTCAAGAAGGCCAGCCCCGCGCGCAAGCTCGGCCTTGCCGTTGCCGCGCTGCTTCTCGCTCTGGGTGTCTGGCAGCTCGGCGAGGGGCTGTACGTCCAGGCCAAGGCGCAACTCGCGCAAATCCTGGTGCGCAGCGCCTGGGAGCGCACGCTCGCGGGCGAGCGCCAGGTGAAGCCCTGGCCCTGGGCGGACACCTGGCCGGTGGCTCGCCTCGCGGTGCCCGACCGCGACGTCGATCTCTACGTACTCGCGGGAGCGAACGGCCGCACCCTCGCCTTCGGCCCCGGCCACATGTTCGGCACGCCGCTGCCGGGCGAAAAAGGCAACAGCGTGATCGGCGGCCACCGCGACACGCACTTGAGTTTTCTTCGCGACGCGAAGCCCGGCACCGAGCTCCGGGCGCAGCGTCCGGACGGCGTCTGGCGCCACTACCGCGTCAAGTCCGGCGCGGTGCTCGACGAAAAAGACATCTGGGTCACGCGGCAGGACGGGCGCACACGCATGACGCTCATCACCTGCTACCCGTTCGACGCGGTTCGCGCGGGCGGGCCGCAGCGCTACGTCGTCTTCGCCGAGGCAATCGACAAGAAAGGATAGAGCAGAAAACCGCGGCGCCGGGAAACCGAAGGTTCGAGGTTCTCCTCCCTCTGACCTTCGGGCCCGGCCGCTTCGGCAAAAGTCACCACCCCGGCGCTACGCGCCACCCCTCCTTGACAAGGAGGGGAGACAAAATCCCCTCCTCGGGTGCCCGCAGCGGGCGGGGTGGTATCCCCTCCTCCCTTGAGGAGGGGTGCCGGCGCAGCCGGCGGGGTGGTCGAAGGCACACTGCCGCGGGCTCGGCTAAACTGGCCCGGACCGGTCTCGCGGTCGGACGCCTCGATGGACATCCCCAACACCTTCCAGCAGCGTCTGCGCACGCTTTCGCCCGCCATCCTCAAGGGCCTGAAGCGCGGCATCGAAAAGGAGAGCCTGCGAGTGCTGGCGGACGGCGAGCTCGCTTTGACGCTCCACCCGCGCGCGCTCGGCTCGGCGCTCAAGCACCCGCGCATCACCACCGACTTCAGCGAGGCCCTGATCGAGCTGATCACCGGGGTGCACACCGGGGTCGAGCCCTGTCTCGAGGAAATGAGGCAAATCCACCAGTTCGTCTACCGTCACGTCGGGGAAGAGCTCCTGTGGGGCGCGAGCATGCCCTGCAAGCTCCTGGACGAGAAGGCCATACCGATCGCGCGCTACGGGACATCGAATGTCGGCCGCGCGAAGACCGTGTACCGCGTCGGGCTCTCGCACCGCTATGGCAAGCGGATGCAGATGATCGCCGGCCTGCACTACAACTTCTCCCTGCCCGAGGCCGCGTGGCCGGCGCTCCTCGGCAAGAACAACCCGAACGAGGCCTACTTCGCCTTGATCCGCAATTTCCGCAGGCACGCGTGGCTGCTGCTCTATCTTTTCGGCGCTTCGCCCGCGGTGTGCGCCTGCTTCGTCGAAGGCCGCCAGCACCCGCTGAAGGAGCTCACGCCCGGAACGATGTACCTCCCGCACGCCACATCGCTGCGCATGGGCCGCCTTGGGTACCTCTCCGAGGCGCAGGACTCGCTCGCGGTGAGCTACAACGACATCGCAAGCTACACCGCCTCGCTCTACGACGCGCTCACCCAGCCCTACCCGCCCTACGAGGCGATCGGCATCCGCGACGGCCGCGTCGCGGGCGACGGCGTGGACAGCTACAGGCAGCTCGCCACCAGCCTCCTTCAGATCGAGAACGAGTTCTACAGCACCATCCGTCCCAAGCGCGTCATCCGCCCGGGCGAGCGGCCGCTGCACGCGCTGCGCGAGCGCGGCGTCGAGTACGTCGAAGTGCGCGCGATGGACCTCGATCCGTTCTCCCCGATCGGCATTGCGCCGCAGACGGCGCGCTTCCTCGACGTCTTCCTCCTGCATTGCCTGCTCTACGACAGCCCGCCCGACACGAAGAAGGAAATCGAAGCGCTCGGCAGAAACAGGCAGCTCGTCGCCTCGCGCGGCCGGGAGCCGGGACTGCGCCTGGACCACTATGGCGAGAAGCTGAGCCTGCGCGAATGGGGCGCCCAGGTGCTCGCCGAGTGCGCGCCCATCGCGCGCGCGCTCGACGAGGCGCACGGCGCCGCGCACGGGAAGGGCTCGCAACGCGCGGCGAAGGGCGCACACGGCGAAGCACTCGCGGCGGCCGGTTCGGCGCTCGACGATCCCGACTCGCTTCCTTCAGCGCGGATGCTGAGGGAAATGGCCGAGCGCCACGGCAACTCGTACTTGCGCTTCGCCCTCGCGCGGTCGCTGGAGCACCGGCGCATGCTGCAGAGCGAGCCGCTCCCCGCCGAAGCCGAAGCGCGTTTCGCGCGCCTCGCCGAAGAATCGATCGCCAGGCAGAGCGAGATCGAGGCGTCGGACAAGATTCCCTTCGAGACTTTCCGGCAGCAATACCTCTCGCACGAGTCGCTGCGGGTCTGAGGCTTCTTTCCCCTCCTTGTAAAGGAGGGGTGGCGCGAAGCGCCGGGGTGGTCAACCACTATGACACATCGGCGTTTCCGCAGAATGCGGCTTCACAACCTACCTTCCGTCAAGATTCGCCGCCGAGCGCTTCGTTCGCGATTGACCCCGGCCGAATCGTTGCTTTGGGTGCATCTCCAGGGCCAGCAAGTCTTGGGGAGAAAGTTCAGGCGTCAACACAGCGTAGGTATTTACATTCTGGATTTCTACTGTCCTGCTGAGAACCTGGCTGTGGAATTGGATGGCGCCTCGCACGACCATGAAGCGGCCCAAGACCGTGACGCGCAACGCAGCGAGTTCCTGCGTCGAGCGGGAATCAGAGTCCTGCGCTTCGAGAATCGAGAGGTTCGAGAGAATCTCGAGGGCGTGCTGAAAGAAATCGCCGGCAGCTTTCGAACTTCTTGACCAATCTGCCACCTGCAGCACCACCCCGCCGGCTTCGCCGGCACCCCTCCTCAAGATGAGGAGGGGATAGAAACACTCAGGCCAGGCCTTCGACGATCCGCATGTCGCGCTTCGCCGCGCCACCGAAGACCTTGAGCGCCGCCTGGTACGCCGGGCTGTCGTGCGCCGCGATCGCCTTTTGCAAGCTATCGAACTCGACCAGCACGACGCGCTGCATGATCCCGTTTTCGTACGTCTTGGCCGCGTTGCCGCGCGCGAGGTAGCGCGCGCCCGCGGCTTCGAGCGCGGGCCCGGCGAGCTTCGCGTAGGCGGCAAGCTTGTCGGGGTTCTCGATCGAGTGGTAGCAGACTACCCAGTAGGCTTTGGCCATCGCTTCTTCCTTTCGTCAACGGACATTCATCTTTTCGGCCGCGGCCTTCGCCCCGACCTCCCAGTACCCCACGCCCATCCCCATGATGCTGCGGTAGAGCGGCTCGTACACGAGGAACTCCGGGCGCGCATCGCCGAGCGCCCCGAGCAGCACGATCCACTGGCGCAGCTCGCCCTCGCCGTGCTCGATCAGCTCGCGCGAGGTCAGCGCCGCCAGGCGCTCGCCTTCACCCGCGCGCATCCATTCGACGATCCTGCGGTCGAACTCGACGCTGATGTCGCCCACGTAGCGCGGCCCGAGGTGATGACCCCAGGGATGCGAAGGCGAGAAGTGCGAGAGGCCCCCCGATGCGCACAGCACGATGCGGCGATCGGCGAGATCGCGCTCGATCACGCGCGCGAGCGCCTGCCCGAACGCATAGCAGCGCGCGGCCGTGGGCGCCGGCGGGTGCACCGCGTTGACGAACATCGGCACCACCGGGATGCCGGTGTCGCGCACGAGATACAGAATCGGCTCGGTGTGCGCATGCGAGAGGAGCTTCCCGTCCTTGAACGCGCTCGCCCAGCCGACGTCGAACCCCTCTTCGATGCAGCCTTCGACCAGTTTCTTCGCGATCTCGGGGTGATTCGCAACTGTGGCCGAACGCTTGCGATCCCAGTCATCGGCGACGTAGTCCCCGCCCGTGTACACGAGGAGCTGCGGCATCGCCTCCGCGCTGAAGTTCTCGAGCTGGTCGTCGCCGATAAGCAGCACCGCGTCGGCTCTCGAGCGCCCGAGGCGCTCGCGGATCTTCGCGTGCGCGTTGCGGATGCCCGCGTAGCGCTTGAGGTTGTCTTCGAGGGTCTCGGCTTGCGCCTGCGCCGTGTCGGGCGCGAGCCAGCCGGCCTTTTTCGCGACATTCGCCTTGGAGCGAGTGCGGCGCTCGTCCCAGGTCTCGGGCTCCTGGAAGGTGTAGGCGTGCGAGGTGGCGAAGGCGGCGACGATAGGCATGGGCGCAATCATAACCGAGGAGCTTTCCCCGGTAGGGCGCGTACGGCGCGGCACGCTAGGCGGGCGACGCCCCCGCTAGGGCCTGCGCTTCAGAACCGCCAGGAGATTCAGGCAGATTAGGTGAACGATGCGCTTCTTTTCCGCGCTGACGCGCTTGCGCCGCAACTGATTGCACAGCACGCGAGCCGCCGCGAGCTCGGGCGCGAGCCTGCGCCTCGCTCCCGGGGTGCGCCTGAACGAACTTTCGGAGAAGAGGCTCCCGGGGTCGCCCGCCCCCATGAAACCCGCCACGCGCGGGTCATTCACGGTCTTCTGCGCTTTCACGCATTCCGCCGCAGGCAGGCTTCGATGAAATCGGTGAACTCGTGGGAGAACTCGACATAGCCGTCCTCGATCGCTTTGAGCGCGATTCTCTCGAACGGTTCCTGCCGGTCTATCGCCCGCGCCGTCTCGCTCGACGCCGGCAGCATCCGGCGAAACTCCGCGATCAGGTCCTCGAGACTCGTATCGCGCTGTCCCATGTTCCCTCCCCCCGCAACCACCGCCTGAGAAGTGGATGAGCAAGTGCCGTGCCGAGGTCTGTCCGATTGTGTGACCGAATGCTCGCTTGCGCCTGGACTACCCCGCCGCCCGCGGCGGCACCCCTCCTCGAGTGAGGAGGGGAAGGTCTGTCCCCTCCTTGAAAAGGAGGGGTGGCGCGAAGCGCCGGGGTGGTCATCCCCTCCTCACCTTGAGGGGGGTGCCCGCGAAGCGGGCGGGTTGGTGGGGGATCGCCGAAAGCGCCGGGGTGGTCAGCGCGACCAGTGCGTGCCGATGCCGGCGTCGTACATCATCGGCTGCTCCGGATCGCTTTCGCCCGCCGAGGCGATCGCATCGCGCATGCGCACCACGCTCGTCCTGCTCTGCTCGTTGTTCCAGGTGCCGTCGAAGAGCAGGATCAGCTTTCTCGCCATGGCTCTTCCGTCCTCAAACCCCGAGCACCACCAGCTCCGGCGCGCGGCCCTTCTCGACGAACACGATCGCGTTCTGCCCGAACGCCCGCCCCGCCGCCTCCGCGTTCTCGCGCGAGATGCCGATCACCAGGACGCTCTTCTCGGGCGTCCAGCGCTTTTCCGGATCGCGCCCTTCGCCCTCGAAGCAGGGATGGCCCGCCTTGCTCAGCAGCTCGACCAGCGCCGCGTTGGCGACCTCGTTCTGCCATGCGCTCGCAGGCTTGCCGTACGGATTCGCAGCGGTGATATAGGCCGCGGTGGCCACGCCCTCGACCTCGAGCAGCTCGTCCAGATCCTCGTTGTGCTCGCCGATGCGCAGCACCAGCTCGGGCTTGCCGAAGACGACGTAGAGCGCCTTTCGGTAGGCGGCGATCAGCTCGGGCGTGGGGGTATGCGATCGCATTCCATCCGACATGCGCATAAACTACGCGCATCATTTTCCGCGACAACCGCCATGTTGGCCCGTGAGAGAACCGCACGCAAGCGTAAGAAAGTCAACCTGAACATCGATCACGATCTGCTCGAGCGGGCGAGGCGCCTCAAGCTCAACCTGTCGCTAGCGGTCGAGGCCGGTCTCGCCGAAGCCATCCGCCGGCACGAGCGCGCGCAGTGGCTGGAGAACAATTGTGCTGCGCTCGACGCCTACAACGAGCACGTGGAAAGGCACGGAGTATTCAGCGAGGGGCTGCGATCCTTCTGATGGTTCCGGCGCCGGCCGGATTTCGATGCTGCGCGGTCGCCCGCCGGCAAATACTTGTAGCCAATCGCGGCAATTTGGCGTACAGTGCGCCTCCCGCTGCGCCGCAACAACGTCCCCGCCGCCCCGTACGGCCCGTCTTTCCGGGGACCCGGTTTTCGCTTGGCGCCCCAGTTTCAACCATGAGGAAATGCCCATGTCCACCATTACTACTACTGCAAGCGGACTGACCATCGAAGACACCGTCATCGGCGCGGGCCGCACCGCCTTGTCCGGCCGCGACGTCGTCGTGCACTACGCCGGCTGGCTCGCCGACGGAACGCAATTCGACTCGAGCAAGGAAAAGAAGGACCCCTTCGAGTTCACCCTCGGCAAGAAAGAAGTCATGGACGGCTGGGAAGAAGGCCTGCTCCGGCATGAAAGTCGGCGGCACGCGCAAGCTCGTCATCCCGCCGCAGCTCGCCTACGGCCAGGACGGCGCCGGCGACACCATCCCGCCGAACGCCACGCTCACCTTCGAAGTCGAGCTGCTCTCGGTTTCCTGAAAAACCGTTACCGCGCGGCGGCGAACCCCGCGGGCGTCACGATGCGAAACGGCAGCGCGCGCCGCGCGAGCTTCAACAGCGCCCGGTCGCGGGTGACGAGAAACCCCGCGCCCGCGGCGAGCGCCGCCTCCAGGAACTTCTGATCGTCCCGGTCGCGGCAGGCGGGCAAGCGCGTTCGCTCCGCTTCTTCCACAACCCACTCGATCCGGCGCGCCAGTCGCCGGCTCTCGGCGAGGCAGGCTGAGACGTCGACCACGCGCTTACCCAAGTCGTAGCCGAGCGCACGTTCCAGCTCCGCCTCGCAGTCCGCGGCCATGAAAACATTCGCGCGCCCCGCCGCGACCGTGGCCCTGATCGTCGCCATCGAGGGATCGTCGAACACCAGCCAGTCGAGCCAGACGTTGGTGTCGAGCACGAGCCGCAACTTAGTCACGATATCCCCTCCTCATCTTGAGGAGGGGTGCCCGCGCAGCGGGCGGGGTGGTCTAGCTGCTTGCACTACCGCTTTCCCCCCAGCTCCCCCTTCTCGATCAGCCGCAACAGATCGTCCGCGCCACCGACGAGCACGCCCTTCACGAACACCATGGGAAACGTCGGCCACCCGGTCCACAGCTTGAGCGGGAGACGGCGGCGGTATCCGCCGAGATAACTTCCGTATTCGAGATACTTGTACGCGAGACCGGCCGCGTCCAGCGCCCTCCTCGCCCTCTTCGGCGCCGGATTCTGCCTCATGCCCACCACGACGATGTCGTTCGCCGCCACCGCCGCCTGGACCTCCTTCACGATGTCGGTCTTCCAGTTCGCGATCTTGTCGCGCACTGCGGGATGGATTCTCTCTTCGGGGAGGATGTTGCGGGGCATGGGATTTCCTTTTTTTCAGGGCCTACCTGAAGGCTCGCCGTGTTCCGGATGCCGGCCGTGCGCCGATCGAGTATGGCGCTCGTCGTTGCTTGAGCACCCTCGGTGCCGGGCGCGCATCCGCCAGCAATGCTTCCGCGATCGAGCGCGGCGTATGGATCGTCACGCCGTGGATCGCCTTGCCGTAGAGCCGGCCGAAATGCGTGCGATCGCCCGTGACCAGGGCTTCGCAGCGATGACGGATCGCCGCAGCGAGCACCGGCCGATCCTTTTCCGGAAGGGGCAACGCTCCCTCGAGGGCGGGATCGGGCGCGTGTATCGGTCCGACCTGCACGCGCGAGAGCAGCCTGTCGAGGGCAGCCGGCCCGCCGCTCGACTTCGCGGCGAGATTGCGGCGCGCCTCTTCCACGACGAACCCGTCGGCCCAGCATTCATGACCGGCCTCGATCAGCAGATCCAGCAGCCGCCTCACGGCGCCGTCGGACTTGGCGGCGGAAAAGAGGATGTTTGCGTCGAGGAAAACCCGCATCGTCCGGCGATCAGCGCGCGGATTTTTTCTTGCGGGGAAGCACCTTCTCGAGATCGGCCTCGGCTTGGTCGAACTCGCCGATCCGCTTGTCGCTGTAGATCTCGACCGGAAGCGTCACCGCGGGTCGCAGGAGCAGGCCCTCGGGCGTTGTTTCGGCGATGAGATGATCGTCGGGCTTGAGGCCGAGCGCTGCGCGGAGCTTCGCCGGCAGCGTCACGACGCCGCGGCTGGTGACGGTGAGGGTGGCTTTCATCGACGCAGACTAGCAGAAATGCAGTAATGCTGCAAAGCGGCTGTGGCGGCCAGCCGGATCTACGCCTGCTGCGAGGGGCGATTCAGTACGGCGAGGAGATTGAGGCAGATGAGGTGGACGATGCGCTTTTTCTCCGCGCTCGCCCGCTTGCGCCTGAGCTGATTGCAGAGCACGCGGGCGGCGGTCAGCTCGGGCGCGAGGCTGCGTTTCGTCACCGGATTGCGCCGGGGGAGCGGTTTCCCGGCGAAGAGCTCGCCGGATGCCCCGGTCGCGGGGATGGGGCTCGCGCGCTGCGCGGCGCGAGCGCGCAACGTGCTTGGGGCGGGCGCCAGCGGGCTCACATGCCCCGCCGCAGACGGATCTCCATGAAGCTGTTGAGCCGGTCGGCGAAATCGATATAGCCGTCGTCGATCGCCTTGAACGCGATTCTCTCGAACGGCTCCTGCCGGTCGATCGCCTGCGCCGTCTTGCTCTGCGCGGGCAGGGTCGGGCGAAACTCCGCGAGAAAATCTTCCAGATCGGCGTTCTGTCCTATGTCGGCCTCCACGTATCCAAGAACCTCCGTCGTCGACCTTGCGGGCACCTCTCCTGCCGGGGCACGGTACCGGAGCCATATTTCGATTGTGTGAATGCTCTCCTCCTCATCCCCTCCTCATCTTGAGGGTGAGGCGGGGTTTCGAAGGACGCGCCTGCGCGCGTCCGAGCCGCCGAACGCCAGCGGCGCTGCAGCGCGGCTGGCCGGGGCGGGTGGCGCGAAGCGCCGGGGTGGTGGAGGGGATGCCGCGCGACAGCTCGAGGCGGGGTGCAGCCGAAGCGGCGGGGGGCTCAGCGCTCCGGAAGCGGCGCGCCGCAATCCCGGCAGTAGCGCGCCGACGCGGCGTGGTTCGCGGTTCCGCAGGCGTCGCAGCGCCGCGGCCCCTCCTCCTCCGGCTCCTGCAGGCGCTGCCGGGTGATCTCGGCGGTGACGATGCCGGTCGGCACCGCGAGGACGCCCCAGCCGAGCAGCATGATGAAGCTCGCGATCGTGCGGCCGAGACCGGTCTTCGGAACGATGTCGCCGTAGCCCACCGTGCTCATGGTCGAGATCGCCCAATAGATGCCGACCGGAATGCTGGTGAAGCCGTTCTCCGGCCCCTCGACCACGTACATCACCGTGCCGAGCACGAACACGACGATCGCCACCGTGCCGATGAAGACGAGGATCCTGCGCTTGCTCGCGGCGAGCGCCGCGCCGAGCGCGCGGTACTCGCGCATGTAGGCGGTGAGCTTGAGGATCCGGAAAACGCGCAACACGCGCAAGAGGCGCACGTCCATCAGCGCCCGCAGCCCCGGGAAGAAGAACGCGAGGTAAGTCGGCAGGATCGCAAGCACGTCGACGACGCCGAAGAAGCTCTTCGCATAGCGCGCCGGCCTCTCGACGCAGGCGAGCCGCACCAGGTATTCGGCGGTAAAGAGCAGCGTGAAGCCCCACTCGAGCGCGTAGAACAGGCGCGGGTAGCGCCCGCCGATGCTCTGCATGCTGTCGAGCATCACCACCGCCACGCTCGCGAAAATCGCGAGAATCAGCGCGACGTCGAATACCTTGCCGGCGCGCGTGTCCGACTCGAAAATCACGACGAAGAGCGTGCGCCGCCAGCCGCCCCGCGGCCGGCCGAAGCTCGCCGCTTCGGGGGAGCTCGCCGGATTCCGGGGCCGGGGAGGAACGCGCGCTCATGGGAGCGCCAGCTTAGCCGATCGGGAGCGGCGTTCAAGCGCCTCGGCTGCCGTGTCGGGGTCGTAATCCCCTCCTCATCTTGAGGAGGGGTGCCCGCGAAGCGGGCGGGGTGGTGCTACCCTGCACGCCTTTATGAACCCCGCCGATCCGCAAACCGCAGCCGCCCGCACCATCTCGCGGGAAGACCTGGTGAAGCTCCCCGTCCGCCGCTGCGAGGGCCGGGTGTGCGTGGTGGCGACGCCGGAGGACCTGGAAGAAGCGCGGGCCGACCTGCGCTCAGAGAGCGTCGTCGGCCTCGATACCGAGACCCGGCCCGCGTTCAAGAAAGGCGAGAGCCACCTGCCGTGCCTGGTGCAGATCGCCACCGCGCGCGCCGTGTACCTCTTCCAGCTGCGCCGCACCGAAGCCTTCCCCGTCCTCGCCGAGCTCCTCGGCGATGCGCGCATCGTCAAGGCCGGCGTGGGACTGAAGTACGACCTCTCCAAACTGAAGAACGTCTTCGCCTTCGAAGAGAAAAACGTCCTCGACCTGGGGCACGCCGCGCGCGCGGGCGGCTCGGGCCAGACCGGCGTCCGCAACCTCGCCGGGATCTACCTCGGCTTTCGCATCCCCAAAGGCACCAGCACCTCCAACTGGGCCGCGCACCACCTCAACGCGAAGCAGATCGCCTACGCCGCGACGGATGCGTGGGTTTGCCGGGAGTTGTACCTGAAATTCCAGAGCCTGGGCCTGCTCGCCTAGTCCGGCGCCCTTCTGCGTCGAAAGCCTCAACCCTTCCTCAGATCGTCCAGAAACTCCGACGCCGGCTCGACGCTCGTCACCAGCAGGTGATCCCGCGCGCGGGTGCAGGCGACGTAGAGCAGATGGCGCTCGGTGTTGTAGACCTCTTCCAGGTCGGTGTCGTCGGCCACGGTCTCGATGCGCGATTGCAGGGGAATGATCTCGTCGTCGCAGGCCATCACCGCCACCGCGCGGAACTCCAGGCCCTTGGCCAGGTGCATGGTGCCGATCGAAACGTGACCGCTGGTCGTCTCGACGTGCTCGTCGAGCACCTTGAACGGCAGCCCGGCCTTGGCTGACCGCTGCGCGCGCTCGGTCCAGTTCGGCCTCGGAGCGCACGAAGACGCCGATCTCGTGCGGCGCGACGCCCTCCTTGCCGCGCTCGGCGATCCAGGCGCCGACGGCGCCGATTTCCTCGTCCTGGCGTGCCGAAGGCTCGCACGTCGGGGCCGGTCCGTTGAACACCGAGACGGTGCCGCGCCGCTCCTCGGTGTTGCCGTCCACGTCGGACACCTCCGGCGCCAGCAGCCGGTCGGCCTGCGTTCGATCTGATGCGAGGTCCGGTAGTTGATGTGCAGGGTGCGGGCGCGGCCGCGAATATCGACGCCGAGCGACTTCCACGAGAACGGCTGCTGGAAGATCCGCTGCCCCAGGTCGCCGGCAAAGAAGAGCCCGTTCGGGCGCTCCGCGCCGAGCGCGGCGAGGAAGCGCAATTGCGGCAACGCTCACGTCCTGCGCCTCGTCGACCACGACGAAGTCGAAGGGCGGCTGCTTGCGGCCCGCCAGCTCGCTGGCGAGCCGGCTGAACATCGCGGCGTGCGTCATCAAGCCCTTCGGCCTTCAAGTCGCGCACGCACCGCTCGAAGATCGCCCACAGCGCGGCGCGCTGCGCTTCCGGCAGGCGGGTCTTCCGGCCCAGGCGCTTGACGTCGCGATACGCCTCCCAGCTGTCCAGCTGCCAGGCGTCGACGACGTTCTTCCCACTCGGTCAGCAGGAAGCGCAGGCTGAACTTCTGACCCGCCGTCGCCTCGGCCGCCTCGGCGAGCCAGCCGCGGATCTGCATCGCGCGAGGCGATGTTCGGGCGGACCGAAGTGCCGCTCATAGAGCCGCTCGCCGATCGCGTCCATCGCGTGCACTTCCAGCCGCTCGGCCAGACGCGGCTCGTTGCTGATCAGGCGCCGCAGCCTCGTCCGCAGCGCATTCGCCAGCGTGTCGGAGAACGTGGTGAGCAGCACGCGGCTGTCCGGGTGGCTTGCGGGCCAGGAACACGGCCCGGTGCAGCGCGACGATGGTCTTGCCCGTGCCGGCCGAGCCGGAGACCCGCGCCGGGCCGGCGTAGTCGCGCTCGACCCACTGCGCGCTGCGCCGGATGGAGGAAGATCGTCCACTTGTCCCACGGGTACTCGAGCGCGCGCTCCAGCTCCTCGACATCGCTCATGACGCGGAAGCGGCGCTGCGCGTCGGGATGCTCGAACGGATCGAGTCCCGGCGCGGCGCTGACGCGCTGCGCACGCTGCGGCTGACCGCCGGTCGCCAGCTCCAGCAGCGCCTCGGCCGCCTCGCTCGGCAGATGGTCGGCCAAGTCCAGCAGAGCTGTCTTCGTCGGCCTGCCGCACGTCGGCCAGCCATTCGGCCGGCACACCGTAGCCCAGCAACTCCTCGTCGGAACGCTGCGCAAACAGCGGCGGCTTGGCGCGGCGCGGGCTGCTGCCACCTCGACGTACTTGGGAACGGCGATCTCCTCGACGCGCTCGCGAATCTCCACCAACTGCGCCGCGCCGGTCTTCGGATGCGTCTCCAGCTTGCGCCGCTCGGCCCACGCGTAGGCCTTGTCGTGGTGATCGACGTAGCAGAGCAGCAGGCTCGCCGGGCGTCTTGTGGACGATCAGCCGGATGTCGCTGCTGACGCGCACCGACCAGAAGTTCTTGTCCCTGCGCCTTGTCGAGCTTGTGGAAGCTCATGCCCGGATTGGCCGGGTTCATCTGCAGGTCGAAGGCCGTCGTCTTGACGGCCTTCTGCTCGTCGCCGGTCAGGCGGGCGAGGCTGTCGGTGAAGGTGTCGGCGATGCGGAATTCAGGTCGAGGTGCTGGCAGCCGATGCACCGCCGCGGCTCGGCCGCGTGGCCGCGCTCGACGAGACCTCGATGGTGATCGAGGTACTGGAGTCGACCTCGGGTCTCGGCCTGCACGGAACCCGCATCCGCCTGCATCCGGAGCCATTGCTGTTCGGTGTCGGCCCGAACCTGCTCGGCCGCGTGTTCGACAGCGTCGGCCGCCCCCGCTCGACGGCGGACCGCCCGTCGCGGCCCGCTCGCGCCGACGCATTGAGGGTCTCGCGATCAATCCCGCGTGGCGCGCTTTGCCGCGCGACTTCATCGAGACCGGGATCACGACGATCGACTTGATGAACAGCCTGGTGCGCGGCCAGAAGCTGCCGATCTTCTCCGCCGGCGGCCTGCCGCACGACAGGATGGCCGCCGAGATCGCGCAGCGCGCGCGATTGCGGGGCGCCGGGCGAGGAGAGCTTCGCCGTGGTCTTCGCCGGCATCGGCGTGCCGCACGACACGGCCGAGCAGTTCCGCCTCGCGATGGAGTCGAGCGGCGCGCTCGGCCACACCGCGATGTTCCTCAACCTGGCCGACGAACCCGGCATGCAGCGCCTGCTCACGCCGCGCTACGCGCTCACGGCGGCCGAATACCTCGCGTTCGACGACGGCCGCCACGTGCTCGTGATCCTGACCGACATGACCAACTACTGCGAGGCGCTGCGCGAGGTGTCGGCGAGCCACGGCGAGATTCCCGGCCGCAAGGGCTACCCCGGCTACATGTACTCCGACCTCGCCTCGCTGTACGAGCGCGCCGGCTGCATCCGCGGGCGGCCCGGCACGCTGACGCAGCTGCCGATCCTGACCATGCCGGGCGACGACATCGGCCACCCGATCCCCGACCTCACCGGCTACATCACCGAGGGCCAGATCGTGCTCGACCGTGAACTCGACCGGCGCGGCGTCTACCCGCCGGTGCGCGTGCTGCCGAGCCTGTCGCGCCTGATGGATGCGGGCATCGGCGAGGGCTTCACCGACCCGGACCACCCTGCCCTCGCGCATCAGCTGTTCGCCGCCTACGCACGCGCGCTGCGCGTCCGCGTGCTGGCAAGCGTGATGGGCGAACAGGGCCTGCCGGAGTCGGACCGGCGTTTCCTCGCGTTCGGCGAGCGGTTCGAGCGCCAGCTCGTCAACCAGCAGGCCGCCCGCACACTGGAGGAAAGCCTGGCGGCGGGCTGGGCAGTGCTGACGGGCCTGCCGCACGGCGAGCTCACGCGCCTCTCGAACGCGCAGATCGGGCGGCACCTGGGCGCAGACACGCATGCCTGACTGGCGGCGAGGTGGCCGCGACGCGCGTTGCGCTGCTGGAGCTGCGCGACGAACGGCGGCTGGTGCAGGAAGGGTACGACCTGCTCGACGAAAAGCGCGTGCTGCTCGCGACGGAAATCCTGCGACAGTTGCGCGAACACACCGCGACGCAAGTGCTGCTAGATCAGCTCTGGCCAGCGGCCCGTGCAGCGCTGGCCGGCGCGGCGGAAGTCCACGGTTTCGAGGACCTGACCGTCGAACCGCCGTGCCCGCTCGACGCAGCCCTGCTGCGCCAGGGCTGGCGGACGTTCCTCGGCCTGAGGCTGGGGGAAGCGGCGCTGGACCAGACCGCCTGCGTGCCCGCCACGCCACCCCGTGCATGACTCGCCCGAGCTGAAACACTGCGCCGGCGCGTTCCGGCGCCTGACTGTCGAGCTGGTGGCGCAAGCGGCGCGGGCGGCCAACCTACGGCGGTTGATTGAGGAATACCGGCGCACCGAGAGGCGCGCCCGCGCCCTGGAGAACGTGCTGCTGCCGGAAATCGACCGCTCGCTGCGGTTCATCGAGGAACAACTTGATGCGGTGGACCAGGAAGAAGCCGTCCGCGTCCGCAACGCCGCCAGGGCGCACTGAGCCCATCCGGCAGCTTTTGGGCTTGACCGCCGGGGCAGCGGGTCGCTAGCGTGCGGCCTACTTCGGGAGGGCATGCATGATCAAGGAAGCCGTTTCTCCGCTCGAGCCTCGCTACGAGGAGCTCGCTGGCGATGGGTTCGGCCGCAAGGCGCGCCGTCTCTTCCTGGCCACGCGGCCCAAGTTCCTGACGGCCTCGGTGCTGCCGGTGCTGGTCGGCACCGCCTGGGGAGCCACGGTCGCGGGCGGACTGGAGTTCGGGGTCGCCCTGCTCGCACTGGTTGCCACCGCGCTCGTCCACTGCGCGAGCAACGTCATCAACGACGTGGGCGACGACATCACGGGCACCGACCGCGCGAACGTCGACTACATACATCCGTACACGGGCGGCTCGCGGTTCATCACCAACGGCATCATGTCCGTGCAGGAGATGCACCGCTGGAGCTGGATCCTGATCGGCATGGCTGCGGTGCTCGGGCTCGTGCTCGCGCTGCTGAAGGGCCCGATCGTCATCGCGCTCGGGCTCGCGGGCATTGCCATCGCCTGGCTCTATTCCGCGCCCGCAGTGCAGCTGAGCGGCAAGGGGGTCGGCGAGTTCTTCCTCATGATCGCCTTTGGCGTGCTGCCAGTCTGCGGCGCCGCCTGGTTGCAGAGCGGGGTGTTCGACCTCGGCAGCCTGCTGATCGCGCTCCCCGTCGGCATCTGGGTCATGCTGATCCTGTGGATCAACGAAGTGCCGGATCGCAAGGCCGACGCGGCCAACGGCAAGCGCACGCTCGTAGTGCGCCTCGGGCTCGACCGCGCACGGCTCGGGTACCGCCTGCTGCACGTCGCGGCGTTCGCGTCGATCGCGCTGCTGGTGGTCCGCGGCTTGCTGCCTTGGTGGGCCGCCGTCGGCGGCGTCGCGATTCTCCTCGGCGGCTTCAAGGCCGCCGCCGGGATCGGCGAGGACGTCAGCCGGGCCGCGCTGACCAAGAGCATCGAAATGACGATCGGGCTGCAGGCCGTGGGCTCGATCCTGCTGTTTGTCGCCTCCATCTTCGCGCGCTGACCGGAGAGTGACCGCCGCCGGGCCTGTCCCCCTGCAGCTCGTCTTCGGCGCGAGCGGCTACATCGGCAGCAATCTCGTGCCGCGCTTGCTCGCGGCGGCATGCGCGTCCGCGCCGCCGCCCGCAACGTCGAGGTGCTCGAAGGCCGCGGTTGGCAAGGCGTCGAATGCGTCGGCGCCGATGCGCTCGAGCCAGCGACGCTCGCGGCTGCCCTGCGGGCGTGGACGTCGCCTATTACCTGGTGCACTCGATGGCCGCCGGCCGCGACTTCGGTGCGCTGGATCGCGATGCGGCGCGCAATTTCGGCCGTGCCGCGGCCGCTGCAGGCGTGCGTCGCATCGTCTACCTCGGCGGACTGATCCCGGCGAATCCGACGGTCCGAGCACTTGCGCTCGCGGGCCGAGACCGGCGCGGTCCTGCGCGAGAGCGGCGTGCCCGTCACCGAACTGCGGGCGGGCATGATCATCGGGCCCGGCTCGGCTGCCTACGAGGTGATCCGCGACCTGGTCAACCACCTGCCCGTCATGGTGACGCCGCGCTGGGTGAAGTCCGTTTCGACGCCGATCGCACTGGACGACCTGCTCGGGTACCTGGTGGCTGTGGCCGACATCGACGCAGCGGCCGGCAGGACGCTCGACGCTGGCGGGCCCGATACGGTGACCTACGAAGCGATCATGCGCGCTACGCCCGCCAGTGTCGGCCGCAACCCGGTGATCCTTGCGGTGCCGGTGCTCACGCCGCGGTTGTCGTCGTACTGGCTGCGACTCGTCACCACGGTGCCCGTCGGCATCGCGCGGGCGCTGGTCGAAGGGCTCGAACACGACTTCGTGGCGGACGACGCGGAATTGCAGCGGCTCGTGCCGCGCCAGCGGCTGGACCTCGAAGCCGCGAGCGGTGCAGCCATCGACGCCGAGCGGCAGCACGAGGTGGTCGCGCGCTGGATCGAGGGCTCGATCGCCTGCCGCAATTCCACCCCGACTACGCGTTCTACGCCAAGCGCGAAGGCGCGACGGCCGCAGTCGCCGTAGACGCGGACCGCGTGTCGCAACGGTCTGCACCATCGGCGGCGAGGACGGCTGGTTCTACGCGAACGTGCTGTGGTGGCTGCGGCGCGCGATCGACTGGCTGGTCGGCGGTCCGAGTTTCCGGCGCACCCGCCGCCACCCGACCGAGTGCGCATCGGCGACGTCGTGGACTCGTGGCGGGTCATCGCACTCGAACCGGGACGGCGGCTCACGCTGCTGATGGAAATGAAGGCGCCGGGCGCGGGCGTGCTGGAATTCGTGGTGCAGCCGCAGGGAACCGGCTCCAGCGTCAGGGTGACGGCCTACTGGCATCCGCCGGGCGTCTGGGGACTCATGTACTGGTACGTGCTGGTCCCCGCGCACGGGTTCCTCTTCCGCGCCTGACGCGCGCGATCATCGAGCGGGCGAGCCGCTGAATCGGCCTGCCGCCTCCGTGACGGGGCGGCAACCTTGAACTACTCCGCTGCGGCGGCCTCGGGTTCGGCCCGCCGAACCGGTACCGCATCGACAGCGTCACGTAGTTGACGTCGTAGTTGTAGGGATCGACGCCCATGCCGAGCACCGTCGGCATGGCGGCCGGCTTCGCTGCGTACGACCAGTCGCGGGTCGACAGCGTCTCGTACCACCACGTCAGCATCAGGTCCGTGCGCTCGTTGTAGCCGTAGGTCACTCTCCGCCTTGAACGAACTCAGTTCGCTGGTCACCGTCGGGATGTTGCCGGCGCCCGCGCCGTTGATCTGCGTGTTCGAATCACCCGCGGCGTAGGTGTAGTCGAGTTCGACGCGGATCTTGTCGGTGAACCGGGCATCATGCCCGCGCCGTAGGTCTCGAAGTCGTCCTGCACCTTGCCGTCGCAGTCCGACCGT
>CAVOUJ010000024.1:0-125519 GCA_963699535.1 uncultured beta proteobacterium
CCTTGGTCAGCCGATCGAACGTCCAAAATCGCTTACCACCCACATGCTGGAAGACGAAGCCTTTACAACTCCTGAATGATTTTGATTGGCAATCTCTAAAAAGACGTACCTAAAGGGTGCGTCTTTTACGGTTCATTTTCGGTTGAGGGGAGTTTTCATCTGTAATTCATACCTATCCGACCGCAAACAAGGATTGCACCTGCCTTGGTCCCTCCAGAATCTCTCGGACTACACACAACCTGCCGTCCTCATCCGGTCTAATCCACCATTTGATGAGCATTATCTCGCCCCGGTCGATTTCGATGCCGGTGATACAGCGCGGGTGCACACTACAGCCGTCGTTATAGAACGGTGGTGTACCTTCATCGGGGAAGCTGGGCGCGTGAGTATGCCCGATGATTGTCGGTTGGTTACGGGAGCGTACCCACTCCAGGATCCGGTTTTCTATGATGTCACGTTTTTTGAAGTTCGTTGCCGGGCTGGTGGGGTCGTGGGCGGCGATCAACTGTGCCTGCCTCCAGAAAGAGCGGCACAGGAACCGGGCAATCTTCCAGTATTGATCATTGATAGGGTCTCCCTGATGACCGTGCACCAGAAAAATCGTTCCATTGCTGGGTGTGTGCCTGAGGATAATCCCCTCGTGGATTTTAATATCCGGAAATAGTGGTTTCTTTTCCCCTGTGTGTTCATCGATGTAGCTGAAGAGTGTCTCTGCCACCACATTGGGATCGCTGCGTTCCATGTCATGGTTGCCATGGAGCAGGTGCATCCTTCCCAACTTATAGAATTCACTCATCCGCCAGAAGACATGGCTGTGCGCCAGACGGACATCTGAAAAGTGCTTGTTCTCCCATAGTTCATCGCCGTCGCCCAGCTCGATGTAAGTAAATCCTTCCTTGAAGTAATGCTCCAGTGCAAAAAAGAAAAGGCTCTGGTTGTGGGCAAAATCGTCCGCCCAGCTGTTGTCGCCACGGTGGACATCGCTGAAAAGAATCAATCTTGATGTCTGGTCAAAAGGGACTTCAAATGAATTCTGGTATACCTGTGTCAGTCGCTCATAAGTTGACATGTTCAAAGCCTCCCTGCGTATATTCATCCACACGTATATTAAGCTTATTTATACACTAATTCTATCCCTTTTGTTTACAATTTATTTACCTGTAATTAATCAATCCCTAATGCTTGCGTGTTATCATCACGTGATAGATATGGAGAATAAAATGTTAAAAATTAAAGATAAAATGACATGGAGCGGCCTGCGTAAACCCGTTTACAGGGAACGGCTGCCTGTGGATTACTTGCGATTGCGAACCGTTCTTGATGACGGATGGATGGTTACTGATGTTGCTGAAATGATTGCTCATGGACGTAACGATAATGGGCATTCATATCTGTTGACATTGGCTCATATGCAAAAATTACTCGTTAAGAAAATGGTTGTTTCAAAGGGCAAACTGGTGGATTTGCTTTTAAACAATAATAGTAAACCTATTGCTATAGGGGAAGCGAAATCGTCAAGCCTACACCCAAACCAAATGACATCTAAAAGACATTTGCAGTGATGTTTAGAGTTTAATAGCCCGGGTGGCGATATAAGTGGGGTGGTACTTGCTCAACAGGCAACCAGTGTGATGGTCTTCATAGAGACTAATGATCCGAAAACCGGCGTCACACTGTCCTCCCAGTAAGTCAGTAAGTGTATGGCTGAATTCAAGAGGGATGCCTTTTTCTTTAAATTCCTGCAATTTTTCCGGGGATAGACTTTCGGCATCAGAATAAGGGATGGAATGTTTAACTTCCAGGATGCCATTTTCCTCCATCTTGAAAATATCGAAGATGTAGTAAACCGGGTTCATCATCCCGGCCAGCATGGTCCCGCCAAACCGCAAAACCCGGAAGGCTTCCTTCCAGACAGGAAGTACATCGGGACAGAAAACATTCGAGACAGGATGGAAAATGAAATCGAATGACTCATCTGCAAAAAAGGACAAATCACTCATATCGGCTTCGACGGTAGTCAACTGAAGACCATCCCTATTGGCGACAAACCGGTCCCGGTCCAGTTGTTTGGGTGAATTGTCCAATACGGTGACTTTCGCACCTGCTGCAGCAAAAATTGGAGCTTGCTGCCCGCCACCGCAGGCGAGACATAACACATCCAGTCCTTTTAAGTGAGGGATCCAATCTTTAGGGACTTGTTTTTGTTCCGTGAGCAAAACAGAAAATTCCCCTCGACGAGCCGCAGCAATAATTTCAGGTCTGACCGGCTGCGTCCATGGATTCTGGCCTGATTCGACTTGTTTGTCCCAAGCTTCCCGATTGAAAGCGCGGATGTCCATTAATACTCCTTGACCCGGGATGAATAAACTTTCAAAAAAATTATACAGCCTAAAAACCTCCCTGATTTAGGTCAGGGAGGTTGGTCATCAAAATCTTTCATTACTCATTATCAGGGCTGGGTGGTTGCCGGAACAGCGACGCTCATCCATGAGAACACGCGCTGGAGCGATTGCGCGCCTGCCGGCAGCCAGGTGGGTTTACCCTGCTCATCGGTTGGACCCTGACGGACAGGGATGACATACCAGCGCATCACATGCGGGATGGAGTCATTGGGCCGGAACGTGGACGGGACTATGTATTTTGTATCCTTGGCGTAATCCACCAATTTCCGTCCCTGGCCATCCGTTACATCTTCAACGACAATCTGATAAGCCTCGTTATCGCGCAGCGTTCCTACCGATGCCCATTGCAGTGTTACGGTATCGTCAGCCAGGGTGAAGGATTTGCCATCCGGAGGGAGCAGCAGGTTCGGCGCAGGATAGGGCGGCGGAATGGTCGGCGTGGGAGTGGGTCCGGGCGTGGCTGCACGCATGCATAACGGGATTAAAAGGGGCATGTTGATGTAAACGGTATCCGTAGTCAGGCCGTTGAAATCTTTTATCGCCTGTTGAGAAACCGCATAATTGGCTGCGATGATTGATAGCGTGTCACCACTCTGCACGGTGTATTCCACTTTTTCGCAGGCTTCCCGGGTGGCTTTCTCAGGTTCGAGTGTTGAAGTTGCAGCCGGGAGTGGGGTCGGAGTCGGGTAGGGGACTTTGATTTTTTGACCGATAAAGAGATTGTCGCATGCGGCTGGCAGGTTGTTCATGATGATGATACTCTGCACGGATACTTTGAAAGCAAGGGCTATGGATATGCAGTTATCACCCGATTGAATAGTGTACTCCTGGGGAGGTTGATCTGTCGGGGTGGGGACGATGGTGGGGGTGGACGTCTCAGTAGGTGTAACGGTAATGGTTGCCGTGTCTGTGGGTGTGGGACCCTGAGTTGGAACGGCAACGTTACCAGTCGCTCTTAGTGCAAGAAAAACGAGCACAGCTCCGATGATGATGAATAAGGTAAGCAATCCCAGTGCTGCTGGAAGGGATAACGTGAGGGTGGGCATACGGCTGCCCTGAACGGTTTTGATCGATTTCGTCCCAGCTGCGGGGGTTATTTCCGTTCCGCACACCAGACATCGCGTTGCGGTCTCACTTAGGCGCGTCCCGCAGGTTGGGCAGATTTTAGAATTGGTTGTTTCTGGACTCATAGCGCCCGCATTATACCACGTCAATAATTGGTGCTTTGCGCATAACCACAATAACAGGGTAAACGCAGGGTAATAGTATTTTTTCTCGGGAACATAATTCTTGTGTTGTGGTGGGTTATAATTTCGTCCGCATGTCTGCTGATCTAAGCCTGTACCGCACCATATTGTTGATACGCCGATTCGAAGAGCGCCTGCTGGATGAGTTTTCCACCGGCCGGCTGGTGGGGACGACCCATGCCTACATCGGTCAGGAAGCTGATGCAGCCGGCATATTTTCCGAAATAGCAGCAGACGATGTTATTTTCAGCAATCATCGCTGCCATGGTCACTTCCTGGCATACGGGGGAGACCCCTACAAGCTGGCGGCAGAGCTGATGGGGAAAGAAACCGGCCTGGTGGGTGGAAGAGGCGGCAGCCAGCATATCCACTGGCGGAATTTTTATTCGAATGGAATCCAAGGTGGCATCGTTCCGGTGGCGACCGGTATGGCATTTGCCGAAAAAATCAGATCAGGCGGCAACATTGTCCTGGTGTTTCTGGGTGATGGAACTTTGGGGGAAGGTGCGACCTATGAAAGTCTCAACATCGCTTCCTTATGGTCGCTCCCGATTCTATTTATTCTTGAAAACAACCGATATGCCCAAACCACCCCAATTTCTCTTGCTGTAGCCGGTTCCATTCCGGCGCGTTTTATGGCGTTTGGGATCGAGACCTGGGAGCGCGATACCAGCGATGTTCTGGAGATACAATCGGCGGCGCGGACTGCCATCCGCCATGTACGCGAAACCGGACGACCTGCCAGCCTGGTACTAAACACCAACCGATTCGCTGCCCATTCCAAGGGAGACGATGTACGTGATCCAAAAGAAATTGCCGGATATAAGGAAAATGATCCTCTGACCATTCATGCCAGGCGGTTCTCAGAAGCGGAATTGCAGAAAGAGGAGCGTGAAGTCTCTGCCATTATTGAAGATGCTTTCGCCCGGGCAGCCGCTGACCCGTTTCCAGTGTTGAAAGATCTCTCAACCTCATGAAGCTGACCGTCCTTGAAAGACTGAATTACGCTTTGCACAAGGCAATGGAAAATGATGCTCGCATTTATGTCATCGGGGAGGATATTCTCGATCCGTATGGCGGCGCATTTAAAGTCAGCCGTGGGTTGAGCACCAGGTTTCCAGGTCGCGTCTTGACCACTCCCATCTCCGAATCCGCCATCGTCGGCATCTCCACGGGCATGGCTCTGCGCGGCTTGCGACCGGTCGCTGAAATCATGTTCGGGGATTTTGTCACTTTGATTGCCGACCAGCTGGTCAACCACTCCGCCAAGTTCCGCTGGATGTACAACGACCAGGTGCGGGTGCCCATCGTGGTTCGCACCCCGATGGGAGGACACCGTGGCTATGGTCCGACCCACAGCCAATCACTCGAAAAGATGTTTCTAGGCGTACCGGGGTTGAAGGTGATTGCTCCCAACACCCTTGGGGATCCCGCCGAATTGCTCCTCGCCTCCATCGCCGATGATGACCCGATTTTATTCGTGGAACACAAACTGCTTTACACCCGAACGCTTCTCGAGGCGGGTCATGGCGATCTTATGGATTGGACGATGGAGACAGGAGGAGGGGTTTACCCTAATTTCGTCCTGCGAAGCAACTACGAACCGGCGGTGACCATTACCACCTATGGCTATAATTTTGAGCTGGCCCGCCAGGCAGCCTTGGAATTGATGCTCGAACACGAAATATTTTCTGAGATCGTGATATTTTCGCAATTGAGTCCATTCGAACTAAACCCTTTGATTGAGTCACTTAGGCGTACACACCGGTTATTGACTGTTGAAGAAGGCAGCCTGACGCTGGGTTGGGGTGCGGAAGTGGCTGCCCGTGCAGCGGAAGCTGCATTTCCCGGATTGAGTATCGGCCGCGTGGCTGCGCGCGACCTCCCCATTGCAAATTCGAAAATGCTTGAAGATACCATCCTGCCTTCGAAGAACGACATCATCCTTGCTGCACTCGATTTGCTCAAATAATTAAAAGATCAATCCCTGATTTCTATCAAAAAGATCGGCGTTTTAAACCCCAAACCGCCTCATGGCTTGCCCAGAGCCCGGCGGTTTGTAGAGAAGAATACTAAATATTATTATAGGCTTGCAGTTTAAGAGAAGATGAGGCGGAAATTAATACATCATTAGAGTTATTCGAGTGCGGACAGGATCTCCTCCATCGAGATGGGTCCTTCCCGAAGGATGACCGGTTCCTCACCTGTGCAGTCCACGACCGTGGAAGGAATACCGCCTGGCGTTACTCCGCCATCCAGGATCAAGGGAATTTTACCGTCCAATTGAGCCTGAACCCCTTTCGCTGTGGAGGGGCTGGTCTGTCCTGATGAGTTGGCAGAGGTGACCGCCAAAGGACCGGTCAGGCGAAGCAGCTCCCGGGTGACATTTAAGTTTGGGATTCGAACACCGACGGTCGGAAGCGGTGAAACGACATCGGGAATCGACGAATGGCGTGGAACGACAATGGTCAATGGTCCCGGCCAGAACTTTTTCCCAAGGGTTATTGCAAATCGATTTACACCTGCCGCAACACGGTGGATTTGATCAACATCACTTATCAGAATTGGAATGGCTTTTTCCAGTCCACGTCCTTTTGCCGTATAAATCTTGCTGACGGCGTTGGCATCAAACGCAAGTGCACCCAGACCATAAACGGTGTCGGTGGGAAAAGCGACAAGACCTCCGCCGGTCAGCACATCCAATGCATGGGCAAGAGAATTGGAGTCGGTTATGGGAAGGATGAGTGTTTGCATGTCTCAATATTAGCGCATTTTGGTTGATTTGTAACCTGTCAATTTACACAAGGTTATTCATTCAGGAATGGGTCCTGATTTCAAGCAACCGGTCGCACCCTGACAGATCGCGATGCACGTGTATGGAGGCGCGTGAGAAATTATCAGACGCGAGTGAAAACGCAGCCATCCCCTGTCCGGATTCGATTTCAAGCAGAATCAGCCCTCCGGGGGAGAGGAATGAAGGAGCGAACGTGATCAACCTTTGAATCACTTCCAGTCCATCGCTGCCGCCATCCAACGCCAGAGCAGGTTCCTTTCCATGGATTGGTAGAGTCTTCATCGTGTCGGTGGGAATGTAAGGGAGGTTGGCAACGATCAAATTAAAAGCTTGATTTGCAGATGGAAATAAATCGCAGCAAACGAAATCGATCCGGTCGGTGACAGAAAACCTGGCAGCATTCCGTTGTGCTACTGCAATCGCGCGGGAAGAAATATCGGTGGCAACCATGTGAAGGTCTTGAATTTTCGTTAATAGGGAAATTGCAATGCAACCGGAGCCGGTTCCAACATCAATCGCAGAGCGTGAGCCTAGGTTGCTTTCGAGCCAATCCAATGCTTTCTCTACCATAAGTTCGGTCTCGGGGCGGGGTATCAAAACGTCCGGTGAGACTTCCAATTCCAAGCCGAAAAATTCCCAATGACCGAGAACGTAAGGTAGCGGCTCGCCACTTACGAGGCGGTCGGTGGAGGCAAGCAATGCATCTTGCTGATAAGCAGTCAATTCATGATCGGAATGCGCCATTACCCAGGAGCGTGGTTTGGAGAGAATTGAGCCAGCAGGACCTGCCCATCCAGTGAAGGTGTATCGCTGAATGAATTCGAGCCGGGATATAGTTAGCTCCAATCCTTGCTGAATGTTCATCGTCCCATATTATATTGACAAAGGTTGAATGCGAAGGGTGACGGTTTTAGATTAGATAAGTCCAAAATAAAAGGATGACCCGTTGAGTCATCCCTGTTTAATCATCATCTTCCGTCGAGCCAATGGAAAGCCGGTCCGCCTCATCGCGGGTGGAGAGTTCTTCGATGAAAACGTCAATATCACCGTCCATCACCGCCGGCAGGTTATAGGATGAAACACCGATGCGATGGTCGGTCACGCGGGATTGAGGGTAATTGTAGGTGCGGATCTTCTCGCTGCGTTCACCGGAACCGATCTGCGAACGGCGGTTTGAATCGATTTCGTTGCGGCGCTTTTCATCTTCCAATCTCGTACAGTCTGGCGCGCAGCACGGCCAGGGCACGCAGCTTGTTTTGCAGCTGGGAGCGTTCATCCTGGCAGGTGATGACCATGCCGGTGGGTTTATGGGTCAGGCGTACGGCGGTGGAGTTCTTCTGGACATTCTGCCCGCCGGCGCCGGAGGAACGATAGACTTCGATCTCGATGTCGGAGTTCGGGGATGTGGATTTCCACATCGTCCACTTCCGCCAGCACGGCCACGGTTGCAGTGGAGGTATGGATCCGTCCCTGCGCTTCGGTGGCCGGAACCCGTTGCACGCGGTGCACGCCGGATTCGTATTTTAGTTTGGAGATAAGCGCCGCTTCCCTTTGATCTCAAAGGTGACTTCCTTGAATCCGCCGATGCCGATCTCGTTGGCAGACATGATCTCGGACTTCCATCCCTGACGTTCGGCGTAGCGGATGTACATGCGGAAGAGGTTTGCCGCGAATAGGGCGGCTTCGTCACCGCCCGTTCCGGCGCGGATTTCGACGATGACGTTTTTTTCATCCCGCGGATCCTTGGGCACGAGCAGGGCCTTCAATTCGCTTTCCAGCCTGCTGATCTTCGGTTCAAGTTCCGCCGATCTCAAGTTCAGCCAGTGAGCGCAGTTCCTCATCCTGTTCAGTTTGCAGCATGCCGCGCGCTTCCTCCAGACGTTTCATCGCCTGGCGGTAATTCGCGGGCCTTTTCGACGATGCGGTTCGAGCTCGATGCGTTCCTTGTTGAGTTCGCCGGCACGCTGGTAATCGTTCCCGACTTCCATGAGCAGGCGGTCAAGTTCCGCATAGCGATCTTCAATTCCAGAGAGTTTATCGAGCATGATTACCTTGGTTGAACAAATGAATATTGAAAATATGCGACAAGAAACGCGGCAAGTTACGCCGCGCCCGCGATTATACCACCTTAGAAGGTGGCTCCAGGAATGACCCTTGTCGTTCTACGTATTTATCACAGCCGAGAGCACCATTGACAGGACCAAGAGGGCTGAGATCACGAGGAAAGCAATCTGGAGCCATTTCATGCGTCGCTGGTGAGTATCCATTTTGGGCTTTGTATTTTGATTTTGCAGTCTTGCTTGCCATTCGAAAACCTCTTGTAAATGTTGTTAGCGTTAAGAGTTATTTCATTGATGTTTTTGAAATGCCTTGTTCATTGCCAATTCCAATTCGTCGATCATTACAGGCTTGAATGCATATGCATCCGCACCCAGAGATAGCGCTTTATCCACCAGAACATCTGCGGCTTCCGAGGAGAGCATGATGATCGGCAGGTCTTTCCATTCCGTGCGGCGGCGCACAAATTCCAACATATCCAGCCCGGAGACTTCAGGCATGTTGATGTCAAGGATCAACAGGTCGGGATGCCCTCCATCCAGCAGGGCTTGTGCCCCGGAACGCGCATTGAAGAAATGACGTGTCTCGAAATCCAGCATTTTCAGCATCAGCTGGATGGCTTTGGCCATTTCCTCGTCGTCGTCCACAATCCAGATTTTTTTCATCCGACTATTCCAGGTGCGCTTTGATGCTCTGAGCCAGAGATTTTGTGATGCCCGGGACAACCGTCAACTCTTCCATGGTCGCCACTCGTATCTTATCCACAGATCCGAAATGTTTCAAGAGGGCTTTTCGCCTCGCGGGACCAATTCCGGGGATGGTATCCAATTGGGAAGCCATGCCCATGTTTGGTGCGTCGTTCGCGGTGGGCGGTGATCCCGTAGCGATGCGCTTCATCCCGGATGCGCTGGACAAGGTAAAGCCCCTGCGAGTGACGCGGCAGCATGCAGCGACTCGGATTTGTGTGGGAAAGAAAATTTCCTCCTCGCGCTTGGCAAGCCCCACCACCGGGACTTTGCCTGACAAGCTCGAACTCCTCCAGGACTTTGACTGCGCGTCCGAGCTGACCTTTGCCGCCGTCGATGATGATCAGGTCCGGCAGAAAGGAGAAGGACGCATCCGGTTTTCGCTCCCGGGTCCATTCGCTCGATCTCCTGCGCCGTGCGCCAGCGTTTGAAACGCCGGGTCAGCACTTCCTCCATGCAGGCGAAGTCATCCGGCGCGCCGAGGCTGGTGCTGTCGATGTTGAATTTGCGATACAGCTTCTTGTCGGGCACGCCCTGCTCGAAAACCACCATCGCGCCGACGGTGGCCACGCCCTGCGTGTGGGAGATATCATAACATTCAATGCGGTTGGGCGGCGCGGCAAGTGCCAGCGCGGATTGCAGTTCGCCAGCGCCTGTTCCTGTTTGTGCGTATCTGCCTGCCACTGCGCGCGCAGGGCCTGCAGGGTCTCGGCGGCATTTTCGGCGGCCATCTGGACCAGTTCCTGCGGCTGGCCATCCTTCGGGACGAAGAATTCCACCTTTTCGCCGCCGCGCCTCGACCGCAGCCACTGGCCGATGATCTGGGCTTCTTCGATCTCCTGGGGCAGCATCACCTGCTGCGGGAACGGTCGCGGCTTCGGTATAGAACTGCTTGACGAACTCCGCCATCACTTCGGCATCTGCGGTATCTTCCGTGCCTTCAAGGATGAAATATTCGCGCCCGATCAACTTTCCGCCGCGGATGAAGAAGATCTGCACGCAGGCTTCGCCGTCTGCGCGCGCCATGGCGAGCACATCCGAATCCTTGTAATCGGTGGCAAAGACCACTTTCTGTCGTTCGATGATGGATTGGATGGCTTTCAGCTGGTCGCGCAGCGCGGCGGCTTTCTCGAAGCGCATTTCCTCGGAGGCCTTTTCCATTTCCTGCTGCAGCCGTGTCGACGATGGCTTCGCTGTGTCCGCTGAGGAAATCCATCAGATCGGAGATCATTTGGCGGTAGCCTGCCTGGTCGATCGCGCCGATACAGGGCGCGGTACACAGCTTGATGTCGTAAGTAAAGACAGGCGCGTTTGTCCTGCCCGGTGATTTCGCGGTCGCAGGTCAGGTAGGGGAAGATGCGGCGCAGCACATCCAGGGTTTGGTAAACAGCCCAGGCGGAGGTGTACGGACCAAAATAGCGCGAGCCATCTTCGACCATCTGGCGGGTGACGGTCACCTTCGGGAAAGGCTCCGCCCAGTGGATTTTGATGTACGGATAGCGCTTGTCATCCTTGAGGCGGATGTTGTACTTGGGCCGGTGCTTCTTGATCAGGTTCATCTCGAGGATCAACGCCTCCAGTTCCGAGCCGACCACGATCCATTCGATATCGAGCGATCTCGCGCACCAGCCGGCGCGTTTTGTCGTCGTGGCTGGTGTCCGCGTGGAAATAGGAACGCACGCGGTTCTTCAGGCTGATCGCCTTGCCGACGTAAATGATCGTCCCTTCGGCATTCTTCATCAGGTAACAGCCGGGTTTGGCCGGCAGCGTGGCGAGGATGCCCTTGAGGTGTTCGGAAATTTCCATCTGAGATAATTTTACTGCTTCTTATAGGAAAACTGGTTTTTAATTTACTTGGAGTTAGGGATTAAGGCAGATTTTGTTTCAGATATTTTACAGTATTCCGCCAGCACGGTTGCAGCAGGCATCGTCTTGCCATCCCTTCCGTTCCCCTGTAAAATGAACCCGTCATATTCCTGTCTCCGGCAAATGGACCATCATTTGGATAACCAGCTCGAATTAATGATAGGGAATATTGCTACGCGAGCGCGGATTAAAGCTGGCGACCGCCGAATCCTGCACGGGCGGTCTGATCGGTGACCGATTACGAACGTCCCCGGTTCATCCGATTACTACCTGGGCGGAGTGGTGGCCTATGCTTACGAAGCGAAGGTCGCCCTGCTCGGCGTGAGCTGGGATACGCTTCAAGACTTATGGCGCAGTCAGCCGCGAGACCGTGCTGGAGATGGCGCGCGGAGTTCGGAAAGCCTTAAGCGCGGATATCGCTGTAAGCGTGAGCGGGATTGCCGGTCCGGGCGGAGGCCTGCCGAACAAACCGGTCGGCACGACGTGGATTGGGTTTTCAACACCGGACGGGGAATGGGCGCGCGTCTATTGCTTCGACGGCGACCGGGAAAGTAATAAAGCCAGTTCTGCGAATGCAGCATTACAGATTATCCTGGATTATCTCGAGGGATCGCGTTCGTTGGAAGGGGATTTTCGCGTTCAATGAAACCAGTGGTCATCATCTCCGCCAATGCTGAATGGCGTGCCATCCGTGAGTCTTGCTTCCAAGACCAGTTCTTCAATCCACTCCGATGGGTGAATGGTTTGAACATGACGGCGCACTTTACTTTCACGGCGGCTGGGGAAAAATTTCAGCAGCGGCAACCACGCAATACGTCATTGACCACTTTGAACCTGACTTGCTGGTTAATATCGGTACCTGCGGCGGATTTGCCAGCTCCATCGAAACGGGCACGATCATCCTGGTGGAGCGCACCATCGTTTACGACATTATTGAGCAGATGGGGGACAGCGCGGACGCAATTGCACACTACTACGACCGAACTTGACCTGTCGTGGCTCAAAGCAGCCTTATCCCCATCCTGTCCGCAAGGGGCTTACTGGTTTCCGCAGACCGGGATATCCTGGTGGAGGATATTCCTAATTTGGTGGCGCAATATGGCGCTGTCGCTGCCGATTGGGAATCGGGTGCGATCGCCTGGGTGGCGCGGAAGAACAATGTCCGCTGTCTTATCCTGCGCGGGGTCACCGACCTGGTCGGTGGGCAGGGTGGCGAAGCTTATGGGAATATCAGGTTATTTCGAGAACGGACAAAGGTTGTAATGAAAGGTATTGCTTGAGCAATTGCCTGATTGGTTGAAGGCGGCTGATTTCTCGTCGTAAATTATCCTAATCAGTTCGTTTTCCTAGTCTGGCTCGTTCTTCCTCAACGACCTTTTCTTCCAGCTTCTTGAACAACGGACCCGGCTGATTTCAACTTCACACCAGGCTTTAACTCACTCGGTTTCCATTGCAATCCCTCAATTCCCTCGATATCTCAATACCTTATGCGACCCAAGCGAGTCGCTCACGTCTTCGGTGTACTGCTCGCCAAAGAGGGGAGTCTCGTAGCCGAAGAATCCGTGCAGCCGCTCTGATGTGAACGGCAGGAAGGGGGCGAACATGACTTTGAGCGAATCGATGGCTTTCGCGGCGGTGAATATAGTCAATGCTGCAGCATCCCTATCTGTTCTTGATTGTGTGCCAGGGCGCATTGACATCCAGGTATTGGTTGACTACCGTGGCGAGTTTCATTGCTTCATCAATGGCCGAGCGCAGGTGCACGGCTTCGAGTTCATCGCCCACAGTGTTGAATCCGTTTTCGATGATGGCCAGCAGGTTCCGGTCTGATTCGCGCAGGTTCTTCATATCGACATTGGGGACATGCCCGTCCCAGTGCTTGTAACTAAAAGGCAGAACACGGTTCGCAAGGTTGCCCCAGGTCGCCACCAGTTCGTTGTTGTTACGCGCCACAAACTCAGCCCAGTCCCAATCGCTGTCCTTTGCTTCGGGCATGTTCACGGTCAGGTAATAACGCAACGCATCGGGGTCGTATCGCGTCAACGCGTCGCGCCCCCACACCGCCCAGTTGCGCGAGCCGCTGATTTTTTCACCTTCGAGGTTCATGAATTGGTTGGCAGGCACATCATATGGGAGGATCAACGGGACTTCATCTCCCGCAAACAATTCCATGAATGCACTCCCGACTCCCATCAACTCAGCTGGCCAGAGTGAAGTGTGGAAGAAGATGTTGTCCTTGCCGATAAAGTGGAATTGTTTCGCTTTGGGATTTATCCACCACTCCCGCCACTCTTCCTTCTCGGTTTGGAATTGACCCCATTCAATAGGTGCGGAGAGGTAGCCGATTACTGCCTCGAACCAAACGTACAGGCACTTTCCGTCCCAGCCTTCAACCGGTACGGGGATACCCCAGTCGAGGTCACGCGTGATCGGACGCGGCTTGAGGCCTTCTGCTTCGATCTTACCCAGCGACTCACCTAAAACCGTATCGCGCATATGGTCGGCACGTTCCTTGAGAAATTTCTTGACCTCGGGTTCAAGTTTGGAGAGGTCGAGATAGAAATGCTCGGTTTCGCGTAATTCCAACGAGCCGTCCCCAGTCTTGGCGCGCGGATTGATCAATTTCTCAGGCTCGAGCACGTTGCCGCAGCGGTCACATTGATCGGATCGGGCGCTCTCGTATCCACAGATGTAGCAGGTGCCTTCAACGTATCTATCAGGCAGGAACCTTTTTAATGAGGGCGAATACCACTGCTGGCTGAATTGCTTGAATACGAAACCATTTTTTTGCAAGGCCAGGAAGATGGCTTGCGAAACCTTGAAATGGTTTTCGGTGTGCGTCGTGGTAAACAAATCGTAGGTGATGCCGAATCCTTTGAACAATTCCAGGAAACCGTCATGGTATCTCTTGTACACTTCTTCGACTGGCTTGCCTTCCTTGTCTGCCGCCAGGATGACAGGCGTGCCATGTGAATCCGTTCCGCTGACCATCAGGACATTGTCCCCCTTGAGTCGGTGATAGCGCGCGACGATATCACCGGGCAAATGAGAACCGGTAATATTTCCGACATGGATTTCAGCATTGGAGTAAGGCCAGGCAATGGCGATTAAGATATTTTCGGGCATTTGTGCCTCCAGGATTCTATTTCTACGAAGAAGATAAGGAAAACTATGTGAAGTCAAATCTAAGATGTACTTATTTGGGCGATTGAGTTTCATTAACTCAGGACTTACAAAAAAAAGGCTGTCCGCGTTCTGGACAGCCTAATGAGTCGAAGTGCGACAATTTACACTTCCCGTTCAGCTGTCCGGATCCGGCATGGCATGGCCATCAGTGGCCATGCCAGTCGTATTCAATGAAGCGGAGTAATAAATATACAGTTCATGAGATAAAGTTTAAACTGTGAAGTCCAGTCTGTCAATGCAGGTTATAAGTATTCCTTCAACTGCCTGGCACGCCGTGGATGGCGAAGCCGGCGAAGGGCTTTGCCTTCGATCTGGCGAATCCTCTCCCGGGTCAGCCCGAATTTCTTTCCCACCTCTTCGAGGGTGTAAACATTCCCGTCATCGAGACCAAAGCGCAGGCGGAGGACGCGCGCTTCGCGCGGAGAAAGTGTGGTGAGCACTTCTTCGATCTTGTCCCGCAGCATGGACTGGTACGCGCTCTGCATGGGCGTCGGACTGAATTCATCCTCGATGAACATGCCCAGTTCGGATTCTTCGTCATCACCGACAGGACTTTCCAGCGAGAGGGGGAGCCAGGAGACTTTCATGATCCACTGCACCTTGCGGGTGGTCAATCCGACTCGCTTCCTGCCAACTCCTCGGCAGTCGGTGCGCGTCCCAGCTTCTGTTCCAATTCGTGGGTCACTTTGTACATCTGGCGGATGCGGTCGATCATATGGACAGGCACGCGGATGGTGCGCGCCTGATCGGCGATTGCCCGTCGTGATCGTCTGCCGGATCCACCAGGTGGCATAGGTGGAAAAGCGAAATCCCCGGTGATAATCATATTTTTCGACCGCTTTCATCAATCCGAGGTTGCCTTCCTGGATCAGGTCAAGGAAATGCACGCCGCGTCCCATGTATCGTTTTGCGATGGAGACAACCAGCCGGGTGTTGGCTTTTATGAGGTGCTCACGGGCAAGGACGCCGTCCTGGATGGTCGTATCCAGCTCACGCCGGTGGGCAACAGGCAGACGCCTGTCACGATGAGAAGTCTTTTTTGCATGCAGACCAGCTTCGATGCGGTGGGCGATGGATCCAGTTCCTCATCCACAGTCAGCAAGCGGGACACGGGACATCTCCTTCAGATACAATCCCACCGTGTCGTCAGATGAGATGTTTTCGACGGGATTGGCCCATGATTCAAAATCCGTGCTTAGCGGTATTTCATCCGTTTGGGATTCGAATTCCGCATCAGAATCGAGGATATCCACCCCACGCCGTCGCAGTGCGAGTAGAAGGACACTCAGGCGTTCCGAATCCTCGCTTACGTCCGGGTAAATTTCCATTAAATCTTCTGTGGTGATATAACCTTGGACCCCTGCTTTTTCAAGCAGCATATGCAATGCTTCTTTTCGCCTTGGAGTCACGCCTGGCCTCCGTTAATCAATAATGGTTGCGATGCATATTCTCTTATATTGTGCTTTCTTTACTTGCTACCTGTAATTTGTGACCTCCCCCAACCACCGGTTCTAAATAATTTTTCTTATTTCAGAATTTCACTCAGATTGGAGAAGGAGTGTCATCCCTGTTGTTTCCATGTCCGCAATCGACTTCATTACGGTTTTCGCCGCATTCGACGCACAAGCCTTTGCAATCTGGTTTGCAGAGTGGTTTAATCGGAATTTCCAGCAGAGCATATTCGCGTATCAACGGTTGCAGGTCAATATGAGCATCTTCCGGCATCAGGAGACCTGAATCAGTAATGTTTTCCTTTTTGAACGCGTATAATTCAGTAAAATCCCAGTGCATTCTTTGTGAAAATTCATCCAGACATCTCACACATTCCAAGGGGATTGTCCCTAGAAAATCTCCCTGTACGAGCAACCCTTGAGGAGTGCGGCTAATTTTTGACGATGCCGGTGAAATCTGTCAACACCAGGTCATCTCCGACTGGCATGCTCGCATAATCAAATTCAAATATGCGACTGATGCCAATCGGAGAATTTATTAGAAATCCGACATTCAGCCGCAGGGGTTTGCGAGGACTTGTCACCTTTTCATACTCGGGGATAAAAAGTTATGTACATTCTAGCACAAGCGGATTCATACGTCAAGATAAATTGCGTGTATACATCAAAAAAGATTGCGTATAAAGAAAAAATGGGGGGGATACACAAAGAAAAATGCCCATTTTTCAGGGCATTATTAAATTGTTATACATTTCGATCGATGATATATCGTGCCAGGCTTTCGAGCGACTCGCGCTCTTGTGACCACGGGAATTTTTTCAAAGCATCCAACCCCATATCAACATGATGGCGGGCTTCAGAAACTGCTTTTGAGTTCGAATTAGAATTGCGGATAGCTTCTACCAGCCTGTCCATGCGTTCCTGGTTTCCCCACCCTCCCTCAGCCAGCAATTTAACATCAGGATCATCTGGATGAGACTCTGCATAATAGATTGCCGGGAGGGTCACCAGGCCTTGGAGCAGATCAGAACCGACAGGTTTACCAACCGTTGCCTGTTCTCCGGTGAAATCGAGGACATCATCCATGATCTGGAAGGCCATCCCAATTTCATACCCATAGGTCTTCATCATTGTCCGAACGATTTCATCCTCAGTACTTACCATGGCGGCAGCCAGGGCGGACATTTCAAAGAGTGATGCGGTCTTGGCATAAATTCGGCGGTAATAGTTGGTGCGATCAATGACACCATGTGCAGCAAACAATTGAGTCAATTCCCCGTTGACAATCACTGAGAGAGTTTCTGCAAATAATTTCATCAGCGGAAGATAGTCAGTTTCCGCAGCGAGCTTGGCGGCACGTGAAAAAAGATAATCGCCTGTGAGGACGGTGGCAGCAGGAGACCAGCGTGCATTGAGCGTGGGCATTCCCTCGCCTGAAGAGCGAACCATCAATCAGGTCATCGTGGACAAGAGTGGCTGTGTGCAGCATTTCCACGGATGCACCAAGCGTAACCAGCTTTTCCTGTGGTGCACCAAGCATATTCCCTACCAGAAATACGACGGTCGGGACGTATACGTTTACCCCCGGAAGAAAGCAGATGCTCCAGTGCAACACGCAGGTCCGGGTGATGTTCCGTCCCGGTCTGAGCGCGCATACGTTCTTCGACGAGAGTCACTTCATCTTGAACCGCTGTGAAAAATGATGCCGTGCTCAATTTCTAGCCTCCCCAATTGAACAAACGGGCAGCATTGGCTGATGTGATTTCTGACACCTGATCACGGGTAGTGGAATGGATTTCTGCAATTTTATCAGCAATAAACGTCACGTAAGCAGGTTCGTTACGTTTTCCGCGTTTTGGAAGCCGGAGTGAGGAAAGGAGAGTCCGTTTCAATAAGCATCCTTCTCAATTGGCAGGCTTGAGACAAGCATCTGTCTATCCAATGCATTTTTATATGTGACTGGGCCAGTTACCCCGATAAGGAAATTCATACTTATGGCTTTTTCCGCGGTTTGAGTGGTTCCGCTAAAAGAGTGTAATACTCCCGGCCGATCAAAAAGCGGATTTATATCTTTCCGAAGTTGTCTGGTCCAAACATCCAGAATTTGAATCATATCCCTGGCGCAGTCTCCATAAGCGGCATCTTCTTTTTCCCTCAAATGGATCACCACCGGGAGTTGAAGTTCATTCGCCAGACCAAGCTGCTCTTGTAACACCAATTGTTGGTGATCATGCGGTGCTGTATCCCAATAATAATCCAGGCCGATTTCACCCATGGCGACTACTTTTTGGTTGATGGATAGTTCGCGCAAGGCAGGGATTGTTTGTGCATCCCATTTCAGCGAATCACCCGGGTGAAGACCGATGGCGGCAAAAAGATTGGGATGCGATTCAGCCAGTTTGACGGCCTGCAGGCTGGAATTCAAATCCAGCCCCGGGATCAATATGCGGGTCGAGTCCTGCATCCCATGCCCTCGTCAAGACATCCTGGCGGTCGCCATCAAATTTTTCGAAATCCAGATGACAATGGGTATCTGTAAGCACTACTTTAAACCGGCGACTTTCAGCCCATCCTGAAGAATTGCCTTGACTTTATCGCCGTGAGTTGTCTCGCAATAGACGCGCATGATCGGTTCTGTGCCGGAAAAGCGGATCAGCATCCAACCGCCATCTTCGAGCTTGAATTGAAACCCGTCGATGGTGACGAGTTCGGTGACCTTCAGACCCGCCCAACGTGGAAGGTTTGGCAGCCAGGATGGCAGCTTCACGATCTTTACGATTCGCCGTTAAAAAGCCGTGTCAATGCGGTCATAAAAATATTCACTGCCGACTTTGTCAAAGAGGACTTTGAGCAAGTTCGGTCGGTTTTTTACCGAGACGTACCATCAGGTCAAGCATGTACAAACCAGCCAGAATACCGTCTCGTTCAGGAACGTTGCCGCGGAAGGCATAACCACCGCTTTCCTCGCCGCCGATCAATGCGTTCGTCTCGATCATCTTGGGTGCAACATACTTGAATCCCACGCCGGTTTCATAGACCGGAACGCCGTAGGCTGCGCCAAGTTTGTTCAACATGCCGGTTGTGGAAAGTGTTTTGACAATGGCGCCGCGTTGTCCGCGTACCTCGAGCAGGTAATAGGCCAGCAAGGCATAAACACGCAGCTGGTTGACGAAGTGTCCGTTCTCGTCCCCGATACCGCAGCGGTCGGCATCTCCATCGGTAATGAGCAGCACATCCGCATGGTTGTCAACGGTTGCTTTGAGACCGACGTCAATGTTCGGTTGGATGGGTTCAGGCCGCTTCATTTCGGGGAAGGATGGATTGCGTTCGTTGTGGATTTCGATGATTTTGGTTTTGCCGCCGCCGAGCAGGCGGGGGAAATAACCCGCGCCGTTGCCCCACATCGTATCGACCATCACGGTCAGACCGGCGTCTTTGATGGGTTGCAGGTCGATCAGTTTTCAGGATATGTTCGATATAAGGGGTGTGCGGATCGAATTTGACAATTTTGCCGGTCGATTCCCCTTCTCGGAAGGAGAACCGTTTTACGGATGCAACTGAATCGGGGATCAGCGCCTCTATCTGTGAGCAGACCTTCAGGGTCGATTGCCCCGCCATTCTCGTCGCGAACCTTGAATCCGTTATCGGTGGCGGGTTGTGCGATGCGGTGATGTTGACCGCGCCGCACGCTTTCGATTTACAACTGCAAAAGCGATCACAGGAGTGGGGGTTGCGCCATCTGTGAGATGGACTCTCAACCCGTTGCCAGCCAGCACTTCAGCAACCGCGGCTGCGAAATTTTCCGAGCCGAAGCGCTTGTCGTGATCCGACCACGACCCATTCACCTTTTTTGCCTTTTTCCAGCAGATAGGAGGCAAATCCCTGCGCACAGCGGCGTACATTGTCGAAAGTGTAATCTTCAGCGATGACACCGCGCCAGCCATCTGTGCCAAACTCTGATGTCAGCAGCCATAAAAATCTCCTAGATGAGAGTCGTAGGGGGTATTATATCAGTGACGAGCAATCAATGACCAGTTTTAATAGCGGGAAATTGTTAGTTGATCTTTGCCTAAAGAGTCATGGAAAAGCATCCTATTCATCTTTGCTAATCCGGAATAATAATTTCTCTCATGTTCTAATGTATTCCAGGTTTAATTTGCTACAATTCAATCAAGGGATGGATCCGCCGAGTTCTGATCAGGAAGGAGGTCCTTATGCTTAACCCAAAGGGGATTGCAGACCTTATTACCTTATGCCGAGGCCTGATGGCCTTCTTGCTGGCCTGGCTGGGATTTACCCGTGGAGTCTGAAGCATTGCCACTGGCAATTCTGCTCATGCTATTTTGCTGGACGGGTGACTTTGTGGATGGAGGAATTGCACGCCTCAATCAACCTCGAAGAACGAGCTGGCTCGGTGATCATGATCTTCAGGTGGACTTGTTCGTGTCTTTGGGTCTGGGTGCCTACCTGGTGGGGGCGGGATTACTAAACTGGTATATTGCTTGTGGCTATCTGATTGTATGCGGTCTGGCTGTCTGGCGTTTTGGACCGGATCGAAACCTGCTGATGCTGGTTCAGGCTTTCATATATGGTTATTTCATCTGGGTGGCATGGAGGGAACTTCCTCAAACCGGGCGCTGGCTGATCGCGTGGGTGTTGGCAGCCACGGCTTTGAGCTGGCGGAGATTTTCAAACCAGGTCGTTCCGGAGTTTATTCATGGTATGAGGTCCATCTGGCGAAATAGCGGGACTCCTCATAATCCCTAATACTTGAATAAAGGTATTATTCGATTGCCAAAAAACAAATTTTATTATATTAATTCCCAAAAGGATGGGGAAGAAGATCCATACAACCGTATATGGTCGGAACTTGGAAGAATCGCAAGCAAGCTCGGACTCAGACGAATCACTGATTGGGTTAAGAAAATAATTTCGGTGGCTGAACCCGCCGGTCGTGTCTTTATGAGCAGCCGCCCGGCGTATGTTCCCGTGGTGGAAAGCACTGTCCTGTCTGTTCTGAGTGCGAATTTGTGGCATGACTGGCCTCGGTTTAGGGAAATTGAGAACCGCCTTGAAGCATTCGCCAAACTTGTGGAAGAGGAGCAGGTCGATCTGGTCCTGCTTCAAGAAATGGCCCGGACTCCATTCTTGAAAGTAGATTCCTGGCTGGCGGAAAGGTTAAACATGTCCTATGTTTATTCGCGTTCAAACGGCTCTGAAAATATTGGGTTTGAGGAAGGGCTGGGTGTCTTTAGTCGTTTTCCGTTGACGCGACTGCCTTTTTTACGTCAAGTCAGTCGAATTTCCATTCCTTTTGTCCGTCGAATGGCGCTTGGTGTCACGGTCGAAACTCCCTTTGGTGAGATCCTCGCATTTTCAGCTCACCTGGGTTTGATTCGCAAACATAATGCACACCAACTAAGCGAGTTGCATCATTGGATAAGCCACCTGCCGGGGGATCGTTCGGTGGTTATTGGCGGAGACTTTAATGCCCTGGAACAAAGTCGCCAAATCCGCAAGGTGCGCAACTACTGGCAGGATACTTATCGAGAAGTAAAACCTACCGGCCATTCCAGCACACATACGTTGAATTGGCCATGGGGGAGTAAATTATTGAACCATCGGATCGATTACATTTTTCTACAGCCAGGAAACCCTGTCTGGCGGGTCCTGGATGTTTGCCACCTGGATGCACCTGGTGGACCTCACTCGGACCACCGGGCGGTGGTGGCCCGCCTCGCGCCTGTTTCCCTTCCCGTTTAATTTGAAACTATTTTGGTTCCATGGATTTGAATTGCAATGGAATATCCGGGGTTTCAATCGCCGGTGATGACCACTTTATTTTTCATTCGAAGAAAGAAACCTCAATGACCTGGACCGGGTGAACTCGCAAATTTTTTTTGTCAAAATGGCTTCTGCAAGGCACTCTTATTTTCATGAATTGATTACCCGTGTTCAATTCGATAATAACGGTATAATTTCACCCATGATTTACATGGATTATGCCGCTACCACTCCTGTGGATAAACGTGTCCTCGACGCGATGCTGCCATATTTCAGCGTCTCGTTTGGCAACCCTTCTTCTGTCCACCGTTATGGACAGAAGGCGGAAGCCGCGATTGAAGCCGCCCGAGAGGCAGTTGCGGAGGTATTAAATTGCCAATCCGCTGAAGTTATTTTTACCTCGTGTGGTTCGGAATCGGATAACCTTGCGCTGCGCGGAGCAGCCATGGCGATGAGGAGCAGGAATAATGCCAGGTGGCTGATCACTTCCAAAGCTGAACACCCGGCTGTCAGCAAAACGGCGGACCAACTTGAACGACTTTACGGTTTTCAAGTTGAGTGGCTCGACCTGGATGAGCACGGAATGGTTTTGCCGGAAGCCGTGGAAAAAGCCATTTGTAGCGAGACTGCGCTGGTATCAGTCATGTATGCCAACAACGAGATCGGCACCATCAATCCAATTAAGGAAATTGCGGAAGTTTGTCACAGGAAGGGTGTTTTATTCCACACGGATGCGGTTCAGGCAGGCGCCTATCTACCAGTGGATGTTCAATTGCTTGGTGTTGATTTGCTCTCGCTCGGCGGGCACAAATTCTATGGGCCAAAAGGTGTCGGAGCACTTTATGTCCGAAAAGGGACACCACTGGCTTCTTCGCAGACTGGAGGAGGGCAGGAATTCGGTTTTCGCGCCGGGACGCAGAACGTGCCTTACATAGTCGGTTTCGCCGAGGCATTACGATTGACCACTGAAGAACGCGAACAACGTACTACCCACGTTCAACCACTTCGCGACCGTATTATCGGCACTGTACTGGAGGAAATCCCGGAATCACGCCTTACCGGACACCCTGAAATGAGACTGCCTCAACATGCGAGTTTTGCGTTTAGGAATGCGGACGGTAACCTTCTTCTGACTCTGTTGGATGCGGCAGGGTTTGCCTGCTCGTCCGGCTCTGCCTGCAAGACCGGCAACCCGGAGCCGAGTGAGGTTATGAATGCGATTGGCTTGATCCGTGAATGGGGTCTGGGTTCGTTGCGAATTACGTTAGGTTCCGGCTCCACACCTGAACATGTTGATGCATTATTGGCGATTTTGCCATCATTGGTTGAAAAGGCAAGAAAGATACAGAAAGACTAGCGTTATGCCGGAATTCAGCTTAGTTAAAGTATAAAGTATACGGCATCGTCAATTTCTTCCATATAAACGGAAAAATAAAAACGACGAAATCATCAATTATGGTAGTGGTGAATTAGTGACTAAAGTTGTTGTTGCCATGTCTGGAGGTGTGGATTCTTCTGTTGCAGCCGTTTTGCTTAAGCAACAGGGTTATGAAGTCATCGGGATGATGCTGCGCTTGTGGAGTGAACCGGGCAGGGAAGACTCCAACCGCTGTTGCACACCTGATTCGATGGCGCTGGCGAGACGTGTCGCCGCAAAACTGGATATCCCGTTCTACGTGATAGACGCAAAGGAGATTTTCCAAAAGACCGTAGTTGGTTACTTCCTAGAAGGTTATGCTGACGGCGGAACGCCTAACCCATGCCTGGTGTGCAATCGTCAAATACGATGGGATTTCCTGCTCAACCATGCGCTGGCACTTGGAGCGGATTTCATGGCGACCGGGCACTATGTTAGAACACTAAGGATCTCACGATGGAATGATTCAATTGCTCCGTGCGGTTGATCGAACGAAGGATCAGTCCTATGTCCTGCATGTTTTAACGCAGGATAAATTGGCAAAGGCACTTTTCCCGGTGGGAGATTATCCAAAGCCCGAGATTCGCCGGATTGCCGCTGAGCACAACCTGGCTGTGGCGACGCGTCATGACAGTCAGGATCTGTGTTTCCTGGCGGGTGGAGGATTACAGGGATTTCCTCAAGCGTATTTCTCCTGAAATGCTCATTCCCGGCGATATTATCGATAAAACCGGTCAGGTCCTCGGTCAGCACAGCGGATTACCAAACTACACGATCGGGCAAAGGAAAGGTCTCGGGGTTTCATCCCCGATTCCTCTCTATGTTATCTCGAAGGATGCTCACAGGAATACCCTACTTGTCGGAAGGGAAAATGAACTCGGCACATGTGAATTAATCGCGGTAAATGTAAATTGGATGGATGGCATTTCCTCTGCAGATCCATTTCGCGCTCAAGTTAAAAGCCGTTATACTGCCCAGGAATCCCCGGCTGAGGTATTTCCACTTGAGATGGGGAAAAAGGTGCGTGTCGTCTTCGATTCTCCCCAGCGGGACATAACTCCGGGTCAAGCGGCAGTGTTTTATAATGGGGACATA
Source organism: uncultured beta proteobacterium (assembly GCA_963699535.1). Lineage (GTDB taxonomy): Bacteria > Pseudomonadota > Gammaproteobacteria > Burkholderiales > SG8-39 > VBDM01. The sequence goes on from CAVOUJ010000024.1 coordinate 24,047, forward strand.
GTCCTGGGTGGCGGTATCATTACTTCATCGAGGTAGGGAGAGATCATGACGATTCCTGCGGCACTTTTCGGCATTGTCCTTTCCACGCTGTATGGCGCAGCTTTTCACTTCTGGCGCGGTGGCGATACCAAAAGATTAATACTTTACCTTCTTCTGAGCTGGTCAGGCTTCTGGATAGGGCAGTTATTGGGCTCCCGCCTGGGATGGACGTTTGCAGCGGTGGGTCCGCTTAATATCGGCATGGCAACTTTGGGTGCGTTTCTCCTCATGGGAGCGGGATATTGGTTAAGTCTGGTTGAAATAGATAAGAAATAACCTGATCGATAAGAAAAATCCCCCGCAATTGCGGGGGATTTGATTTAAGTGTTTAAGGTCAGACTGGTTTGACGTCTGCAGCTTGCAACCCCTTGGGACCTTGCTCGATGGAGAATTCCACCTGCTGTCCTTCGGTCAGCGACTTGTAGCCATCCACTTTGATGGCGGAAAAGTGGACGAAGACATCCGGTCCACCCTCGCGCTGGATGAATCCATAGCCTTTACTGCTATTGAACCACTTTACCGTGCCGACAACTCGTTCGCTCATTGCTATTTCTCCTTTTGATAAAGAAAACGGTTTGATTTTTGGTGCAGGTCTTCTGGTACGGTCGTGGTTTTTAACCAACAGCCCGAACGGTGGGACTGTTCAGGCTGCTTCTTACGAGGTACAACAAGAACTCTGACACCTTACGAGCACAGTTTATCAAAGTGGACAAAGTGTGTCAAGGTTGCATTATGGTAAGATTGGAATGTAAAACTGTGGTTGTAAGGAAAGGATCCCTATGACACCTCGAATTGAATCCCTGCTCTCCGCCCGTTTATTTGTTGTTCCGCAACTCGTGGATGGACGAATTTACTTCCTGAGCAATCTCACCGGACACCTCAGCCTGTATGTCATGTATTACGGAGGCAGCGTACCTGAACCCTTGCTACCTTCAAATATTGCTCTCCAGAATCCACATCTAATTGGCGGTTATTCATTTTATGTTTTCCCGGAAATAGGGAAAATTTTAGTGATGATAGATCAGGACGGGGATGAAAACTATCAACCGATGCTCATTCCTTTGGAAGGTGGGTTTCCGGAACCTGCATTCAACAATTACTTCGAGAAGTATCGCGTCCATTTGGGCGAATGCGATCCTGAAAACAACATTGCTTACTTCTTTGCCGAACGACGCGATAAGGCCATGAATGAAGGATATCGAGGCAACCTGGGAAATAACAAGCTCACCAAGCTCGACGAATCTCCCTGGGGTGCGATTCCAGCCGGTCACAACAAGGATCATACACAAACACTCATTGCGGAGGGTTATACCGTTGGTGATAATGTGTTGTACCTGTTGGAGGGGAGGAGGAAACGAGTGCTTTTCGGTAAACCCCTCACAAAACGGAAAGAGGGGGAACAAGTGCCGCTTAACGGTCTGGGCTCCCAGGTGTTGACCTCGAGCGGGAAAGGGGTCCTGACAACATCCTCAGTGTTTGAAGATACATTTTCATTGGGTTATATCCCGCTGGAGGAACCAGGCAGGATGTATCCGGTCAAACTAAAAGGTGTTTCCCACTCAGGCATGGGCGAGATGACAGGCATTGAACGCTTGAAAGGGGCTCGATATGGCGTCTCTTTTAATATCGACGGATGTTCATGGCTCTATGAAGGGGTTTTCAATGAGAAGAAAAAGGTCATGAAATTGAAGCATGTCATTATAGGCGAAGACCCTCTTGACAACGGTGTGCTGGAGCACTCTCAATACAATAAAAAAGACGATGTCTTTACCCTTTCATTTTCGAATGCAATCGCCCCAACCCAGATTTACACGGTCGAAGGAAAAAAGAGGGATGTGATCGTCATGCATACTGCTGAGAAAGTTCTCGGTATCCCCGATGAATATCTTTCGAGCGGAGAGGACGCGTCCTTTGTCTCGTTTGATGGTCTGCGCATGTCAGCCAGGCTGTACCTGCCTGCCCGTGAACTTGGTTTCAAGGGCAAACGGCCGCTGGTGTATTATGTCCATGGCGGACCACAAAGCCAGGAACGGCCTGACTTTGCCTGGTTCTCAATGCCCCTGATCCAGTTCCTTACGTTGCACGGGTTTGCAGTTTTCGTCCCCAATGTACGCGGATCCACCGGTTATGGCTTGAGTTTCACCAAACATGTGGACAGGGATTGGGGCGGCAAGGATCGCCTAGACCATGTTCACGCTATGACAAAGGTGTTACCCAAAGACAAAAGGCTTGATGTCTCCCGTACAGCAGTCGTTGGCCGGTCGTACGGCGGCTATATGACACTGACCCTGGCAGGCCAGCACCCTGATTTGTGGAAAGCGGCATGCGATATGTTCGGCCCTTACGACCTGTTGACCTTCTCCGACCGTCTTCCTGAAACTTGGAAACCGTATTTTAAGATTGCCCTTGGTGATCCGGAAAAGCCTGAGGAAAAAACCTTTCTTACTGAACGGTCACCGAAGACATACATGGATCAGCTGTCCTGTCCGATGCTTGTGATTCAAGGCCGTAATGATCCACGCGTAGTTGCGAAAGAATCAGAAGAACTTGTGGATGAGCTTCGCGCGAAAGGAAAACAGATAGAGTTGCTGGTGTTTGAAGATGAGGGACATGATGTCCTGAAGTATGACAACCGGGTGACTTGCTATAATGCCATCACCGACTTCTTTACGAAACACTTGAAACCATAAATGGGCGGAGTTGGAGCGGTTACTCTGGGTTTACTGCTCCCTTTGTGATAAATATGCCCTGGAATTTGAGATCAACTCACACGCAGGTTGGCGATATCGTTCAGCTCGTTGGACTGCGCCATAAGCATTTCATCTTCCCTCTCAGCACCGGAGGATCATTCCACACCCATCGCGGCATTGTCAAGCATGACGATTTGATTGGCCTGCCCTGGGGCAGCCAGGTGTTCAGTCACCTGGGGTCGCCATTCTTTCTCCTTCAACCAGCGCTTGGCGATATACTGATCGACCTGCCTCGCAATACCCAAATTATGTATCCCAAGGATATTGGTTACATCCTTGTCACGATGGGTGTGGGCGAAGGGCAACAGGTGATGGAAGCGGGGACAGGTTCAGGATCCATGACCATTGCTCTGGCTTATGCGGTTGGGTCGTCAGGAAGAGTCATTTCGTACGAACGTCGGCCGGAAATGCAGCAGCTTGCCCGTAAGAATCTCACCCGCCTCGGTTTGGATAATCGTGTCGATTTCAAGATTGGGGATATCGCAGACGGGTTTGAGGAAACGAACGTGGATGCTTTTTTCCTGGATGTGCCGAATCCCTACGACTATATGGAGCAGGTGCGCGCCGCATTAAAACCTGGAGGTTTTTTCTGTGGTTTGCTGCCGACCATGAACCAGGTTTCTATTCTTCTTTATTCCCTGCGCCGTCAGCACTTTGCCTTCATCGAAGTCTGTGAGCTCCTCCTGCGCTATTACAAACCCGAGCCGGAGCGGTTGCGTCCGACCGACCGGATGGTCGCGCATACGGGATATCTCATCTTTGCCCGCCGGATCGAACTGGCCGATGACCCCCGTGCAAAAGATCTGCTGGCTGAGGCGGGAGTAGGCGGTGATGACTCGGATGATGAAAAACCTGAACCGGATGAGACGCTGCCCATCGATTAGTTAATTGCCATTCATAGATAGACTCGTTTGAATTCTTTTATAGTTAATAGTTATTGCTTGTTGCTTCTTTTAGTTCTACTTAAGAAAGTCTTGCTACTATTCCTGTAAGTATGTTCCCTCATCTGACCGAAGGATTTATTAAAGAACGTCTCCAAACCATGGAGCATGCTTCCTTTGCCGAAACGCCGTTTGAGGAATTCAAAGGACCCATGCGAAGGGCAGCCGTTTTAATCCCGCTGGCATTGGTGGACGAAGAATGGCATTTGTTATTTACGCGCCGCACCGATATTGTTGACCACCACAAAGGACAGGTCTCTTTCCCTGGCGGTCGAACTGATCCGGAGGATGTCTCCCCAACAGCTACAGCCTTGCGGGAGGCGAATGAAGAAATCGGTGTGTCGCCGGCAGACGTACGCCTGCTTGGGACGCTGGGTGAGTATCTTACAGTAACCAACTACCTGATAACTCCCGTAGTGGGTATCATTCCATGGCCTTATTGCTTCATGGTCCATACCCGGGAGGTGGGGCGCGTTTTCACAATCCCATTATCCTGGCTGGCGGACTCAGCCCATCGTCATGAATTTTTCCGCCAGGAAAGCGGAAACGGGGTAATCACCTACCTGCCGTATGACGGGGAATTGTTGTGGGGTGTAACGGCGCGAATCACAGTCAGTTTTTTGAAAGCACTTGGGTTGGCGTAGAGACACCCAATAACTGAAGGGAATATATGAATAGTGATTTCTTGCAAATATAAAAAAACGGGACGCGTATTATGCGTCCCGTTTTCATTTGGAATAAATTTACTTCTCCGGAGCGGACTCTTCGCCCTCTCCTTCTTCCTTCTTGCCTTTTTCGATAACTTCGGGCTCGCCTTCTTCACCTTCCACAGGAGCAACAACTGCAACTTCGACGACTTCTTCCTTGGCAGGCGCCGTGGCGACTACGATCATTTCGTCAGGGTCATCCATGATTCTTACATTTTCAGGGGCAGGGACATCGCGGACATGGATGCCATTGCCGATCACTGCCAGCCCGGAAATATCAACGACGAATTTTTCCGGGAGGTCGCCGGGCAGGCACTCAACGGTCAACGTGGTTAAGCCGTTGACCAGAATGGCCATGAAATCTTTGACTGCCGGTGAAGCACCGACGAGATCAATGCTGACTTCTGCGCGTAATTTTTCCATGAGCGAGACTGCCAGAAAATCCACATGCGTCAATACATTCTTGATGAAATCGCGCTGTTTTTCACGTACCAGAGTTGGGTATTCCTTTCCTTCCACATCGATTGTAATGAGAGTGGAGGATGAAACCCGTGTGAGTGCGAGCGTCGCATCATGGGAATCGAGTGTGATAACGACCGGCTCGACATGATGCCCGTAGATCACGGCGGGGAGCTGGCCGGCGCGGCGCAACTGCCTGACCTGCTTGCCTGTTACGGACCGTTTTGTGGCTTTCAGAACTTCCTTTTCCATCTTTATCTCCTCGGGCGCCTCTCACCCCGTCTGCCGGGATTACCTTCGCCCTTATGAATAATTATGGCGGCGGGTGCCGCGCATATTGACTATTTGCGCCGGAACAGGAACTGCCCCAGCATGAGCAGGGTGCCGACCACCGCGCCGGCGACGACACCGGTCAAGACTGCCGTCCGTGTATCCATGGTGGTCTCGACATTTCCCTGGACATTTCGGGAAATTAGGATCCCGGTGTGGATATTCTCTCCGCGAACGTCGCGGCCAACCATTATGCCGGCATACCCATTTTCCAGTTCTGCGGAATTAGCGACCACAATTCCAGCGCGTCCTCCCTTTAGTACCAGCGAATCGGTTTTGGCAGCCAGCACGTTTCCATCCAACAGGGTAAGATTTCCCGCTTCGACATGGGCAATCTCTGCCTTGCGGGCATTGACGGTATCCGCGTCGATGACGAATGCAAGGCTGTCCCGCAGGTCAACTTCCTGGGCTGTGACTTGTTTGATCCGCGAAGTACTGGCGCGGACCAACTCGGCTTGAATGGTATTTACCTGAGCGTTACTTAGGTTAACGACTTCCGGATATTCGCTTTCGAGGGCGGGAAATTTCAGATTCCATGGTTTCTCCAGGTAAAAATCAAGCCTCCACGCGGAGGCGTTGGCATTGGCGGATAAGGATTTTAGCCGCCTAGGGCGTAAACGTCAAGTATTCGAAAGATGCATTATGGTGAAAAATAAAACATGAAAAGTGAATAGACATATTGATCGTCGATTAAATGGCACGCGCGATTAATTAATCGCTCACCAGTCAAAGGTATAATGCATCATCTGGATTGACCATGCGCCGATATATTTACCTGACCGTTTTCATCTCGGGGATGACCTCACTTGCCGCTGAGTTTGCCGCCAGCCGTCTGCTCGGTAATGTTTTTGGGACGAGTAATATCGTCTGGGCAAGTATCATTGGATTAATCCTTATCTATCTGACCCTTGGTTATTTTATTGGTGGTCGTTGGGCGGATAAATCCCCTTATCCCAAAACCATGTTCATGGTGATCGCGTGGGGGGGATTTTCACTCGGGATCGTCCCTTTTATTGCCGGGCCGGTCCTGCGGGTGGCTGCAGCTGCATTTGATGCGTTACAGATGGGTATCCTGGGAGGGTCATTTGCGTCGGTGCTGATTTTGCTTATTGTCCCGATAACACTGATGGGAATGGCTTCGCCGTTTGCCATCCGTATACCCTTCCAGTTGCGGTCCGACGCTCCGGTCGCGGTGCCCTGCTTCACCCACTCGAGCGCCTCGGGCAGCACCGGCAGGTCGTCGAAACGGATTTCCGCCCCGAGCTTCGAGCCGCGGCAGATTTCGAGCAGGTGTCCCGCGAGGCCGAAGCCGGTGACGTCGGTCATCGCGTGCACCTCTTCCATCTCCGCGAGCGCAATGCCCGGGGTATTGAGCTGGGTGGTGACCTCCAGCATCTGCTTGTAGCCTTCCGGAGACAGAGTTGCCCTTCTTCAGCGCCGCGGAAAGGATGCCGACGCCGAGCGGCTTGCCGAGGATGAGCACGTCGCCCGCGCTTCGCGCGGTCGTTCCGCTTGACGTTCTTCGGGTGCACGAGCCCGAGCGCCACGAGGCCGTAGATCGGCTCGAGCGTGTCGATCGAGTGCCCGCCGGCGATCGGGATTCCGATCTGCGCGCACACCGACTCGCCGCCCGAGACGATTCTCTGGATGACTTCGACCGGCATCTTTTCGAGCGGCATGCCGACGATCGCGAGCGCGAAGATCGGCTTCCCGCCCATCGCGTACACGTCCGAGAGCGCGTTGGTCGCGGCGATGCGCCCGAAATCGTACGGGTCGTCGACGATGGGCGTGAAGAAATCGGTGGTGGCGACGATCGCCTGCTCGTCGTTCAGGCGGTACACCGCCGCGTCGTCGCTCGACTCGATGCCGACGAGCAGATCCTTCGGCAGCCCGCGGATCGGCGTCTTGCGCGAGGATCTCGGAAAGAACCGCGGGCGCGATCTTGCAGCCGCAGCCGCCTCCGTGGGAAAACTGCGTCAGGCGGATGAGTTCGGCGGGAGCGTTCATGGATAGAATGAAGCCATGGATGCGAAGCGTTCGAACGCTGTTACCGTAGCACAGCTCGATGCCTTTGACGAGGTGATCGACGTGCGCTCGCCCGCAGAATTCGCGCTCGACCACGTCCCGAACGCGGTGAACTGCCCGGTGCTCGACGACGCCGAGCGCGCGAAAGTGGGAACGCTCTACGCGCAGGTCTCGCCCTTCGACGCGAAGAAGACTGGGCGCGGCGCTGGTGTCGAAGAACATCGCGCGGCACATCGAGGAGCGCTTCCGCGGCAAGGAGAAGAGCTGGCGCCCGCTCGTCTACTGCTGGCGCGGCGGGCAGCGCTCGGGCGCGATGGCGCACGTGCTGCGCCAGGTCGGCTGGGACGCGGCGACGCTCGCCGGCGGCTACCGCGGCTACCGGCGCGAAGTGCTCGTGCAGCTCGAGGCGCTTCCCGCCCGGTTCGATTTCCGCGTGGTCTGCGGCGCGACGGGAAGCGGCAAGAGCCGGCTGCTGGAAACGCTCGCCGCGCAGGGCGCGCAGGTGCTGGATCTGGAGCGCCTCGCCAGCCACCGCGGCTCATTGCTCGGGGAGCTTCCCGACGAGCCCCAGCCTTCGCAGAAGATGTTCGACAGCCTCGTCTGGGACGCGTTGAAGCGCCTCGACCCCGCCCGGACCGTCTTCGCCGAGGCGGAGAGCAAGAAAATCGGCGAGGTGCAGGTCCCGGCGAAAACTCCTCGAGCGCATGCGCGAGGGGGAATGCCTGCGCCTGGAAGTGCCTCTCCCCGAGCGCGTGCGCTTCCTCCTCGCGGAGTACCGGCACTTTCTCGGAGAACCCCGGGTACTGGAGGAGAAACTCCGCGGCCTGACGACCCGCTACGGCCACGCGGTGATCGAGCGCTGGCTGGCGCAGGTCCGACGCCGGCGCCTGGGAGGAGCTGGTCGCGGATCTCCTCGCCACGCACTACGATCCCGCGTATCTGCGCGCGACCGCGCGCAACTATTTGCATTATGATAATGGCATACGGCTTTCCATCGAACGCCTCGACGAGCCGGGAATAAGAAGCGCCGCCGCGGAGCTCGCGGGCTCCGCGGTCTAGAGCAGGGGCGACGGAGAGCGGAGGGGATATGTTCTTCAGGCAGCTTTTCGACCCGGCGTCGTCCACGCTCACCTATCTCATCGCCGACGACACGGCGCACGAAGCCGTCCTCATCGATCCGGTGGCCGAGCAGGTCGAGCGGGACGTGCGCCTGCTGCGCGAGCACGGCCTCTCGCTCAAGTACACGCTCGAGACCCACGTGCACGCCGACCACGTGACTGCGGCGCATGCGTTGAAGCGCGCCACCGGCGCGCAGACCGCGGTGTCGGTCGACTGCAACGCGCAGGGCTACGACCGGCTCCTCAAGAACGGCGACGTGATCCTCTTCGGCAGCGAGGAGATTCTCGCCATCGCCACGCCGGGTCACACTCCGGGAAGCACCTCCTACCTGTGGCGCGACCGCGTGTTCACCGGCGACACGCTCTTGATCGGCGGCTGCGGGCGCACCGACTTCCAGAACGGCAGCGCCGAGGCGCTGTGGGAGAGCATCACCGGGCGGCTCTTCGCACTCGACGACCAGACCCTCGTCTATCCGGGCCACGACTACAAGGGACGCCGGGTGAGCAGCATCGGCGAGGAGAAACGCTTCAACGCGCGCGTCGCCGGCAAGACGCGCGAGGAATTCCTTTTCATCATGAAAAACCTCAACCTGCCCATGCCCTCGCGCATCCAGGAAGCGGTCCCCGCCAATCTCGAAGGGGGCGCAAACCAGGCTGCCGTGGAGAGCGCGCCCAGGCAATGGGCCGAGCTGGAAGGCGTCGCGATCCAGAACGTATCGGCGAAACAGCTCTCCGAAATACTGGCCTCGGGCCCGGTCCATCTGCTGGACGTGCGCACACCGAAGGAATTCGAGACGGTCAGGATCGCGGGCGCGACCAACGTCCCGATGGACCGGCTCGACCCCGCCGCCCTGCTCGCGGCCTACGGCGCGGACGATCCCCTGTATTGCGTCTGCCAGACCGGGACGCGCAGCCAGCTCGCCGCCGCCAATGCTGCGTGCGGCCGGGATTCCGGCGCATCGTGCACGTGGACGGCGGCACCAACGCCTGGACGTCGCCGGATTGCCCGTCGTGCGAGGCGCCCCCCTCCCACCCCAACCACCAGCGAAAAACAATGAAGATCACAGACGATATGCCGCACCCGATGGTGCTGTCGCTCGCGAGCGTCGGCACCGACGAAGAACGTCATCTGCGCCACCTGCTCGCGCTGCTCAAGTCCTATCTGGAGCCGCAGTGGTGCCTCGCGGGGCGCCTGGGCGACCTGCCGGATGCGGTTCTCGTGGACATGGACGCACCGGAAGGGCGGCAGGTGTGGGAGAACGTGGACTTCAGCGACATGCCGCGCATCGCGCTCAGCCGCGACCAGGTGCTCGGCGCGGAGTGGACTCTGCTCAAGCCGATCCGCCCCGGCGGCCCGCACAGCGTGACCGAGGTTCTCACCTCGGTCGCGGGCAAGCTGCAGTTGTCGGATCCTGCGCGCGCGGAAACCGTGAGCAAGAAGCTGAGGTTCGCCGCTCTGGCGCGCAAGGCCTACCACAAGCCCTACCCCGCGGATCTCGTGCTTCGCGACCGGCTCGGTCCTGGTGATCGATTCGGCGAAGCAGGTCTTCTACTCCTCGAGGACCACCGACGAGCTGGTCGCGCTGCTGCGCAACCGGCGCCGCCTCGACGGGAAGGTGGTTCCGGTCCCCGAGCCGGACAAGTTCGCCGTGCGGCTCGCCCGCTGGGGCATAGCGCCGCGCCCGCTCGAGCAGCTGCTGTGGCTGACGGGCCTCGTCGCCGGCGGCGGAGAGTCCCTCGGAGGCTGGGACCCGCACGAGCCCGTACGGCTCAGCCGATGGCCGGATTTCGCATCGCTTCCCTATCGGCAATGCCACCTGAAGATGGCGGCGATGCTGAAAGAACGCGACGCGCTCGTCAGGGCGGTAGGCGAAGCCTGCGGCGTGGCGGTGGGCGACGCGGCGGATTTCCTGAACGCCTGCGCCGAAATCGGCGCGCTCGAAGCCAAGGGCGCGCTCAGGGGCGAGCTCACTCCCGAGAGCTCGGTGAAAACGACCGTGATGGACGCCTGGCGGAGCGTCGTCGGCAGCTTCAAGCGCGCCGAGGCGGAATAGGAAACCCGAGAGCGCCCGGTATCGGCGACCACCGCTGCGCGTCTAGATCCCGCCCAGCACCTTCAGGTGCGTCACGACGCTCCTGCCGAGCGCCGAGAGCGCGTAGCCTCCCTCCAGCATCGAAACGATCCTGCCGCCGGCGTATTTGTCGGCGACCTCCTTGATGCGCTGCGTGACCCAGGCGTAGTCGCCTTCGGTGAAGCGCAGCATCGCCATGTCGTCCTCGACGTGCGCGTCGAAGCCCGCGGAGATGAAGATCGCCTGCGGCCTCAATTCGTCGAGCGCCGGCATCCAGATTTTTTCGACCGCGGTCCGCAGCGCCCTGCCGTCGGCGCCCGCCGGCAGCGGCACGTTCGCCATGTTGGGCGCGACGTCTTCGGTGCCGCTGTAGGGGTAGAACGGGTGCTGGAAGATGCTCGCCATCACCACGCGCTCGTCGTCGCTGAAGATGTCCTCGGTGCCGTTGCCGTGGTGCACGTCGAAGTCGATGATGGCGACGCGCTCGACGCCGTGCTGCTCGAGCGCGTGCATGGCCCCCACGGCGACGTTGTTGAACAGGCAAAAACCCATCGCGCGCGTGCGCGTCGCGTGATGCCCGGGCGGGCGCACGGCGCAGAAGGCGCTCTCGGCACGCCCGCCGATGACCAGATCCGCGGCGAGCACGGCGGCGCCCGCCGCCCGCAGCGCCGCATCCCAGGTGTGCGGGCACATCGCGGTGTCGGGATCGAGATGCACGATCCCGGATTGCGGCGAGGCATTGCGAAGCGCTTCGATGTACTCGGGCGGATGAACGCGCGCGAGCTCGCTCTCCTTGGCCGCGGGCGCGTCGTGGCGCTCGATGAGGCCGACGATGCCGGAGGAAATGAGATGGTCTTCGATCGCGGCGAGCCGCGCCGGGCTCTCCGGATGGTGGCGGCCCATGTCGTGTTTCGCGCAGTCCGCATGCGTGATAAACGCCGTCGGCATGAACTTTAATCCCTTCGTCCGATCAATCATAGCGGCTTTCCATTAAACTTACGACTTTCAACGAGACGGTTTACCGGTACAAACGCACGACATGTCCTTTCCACTCATTCAGGGCGTGGTTCAGCAGGCGGGAAAAGTCATTCTCGGCAAGGAACACCAGATCCGCCTCGCGCTCGCCTGCCTGCTCGCGCACGGGCATCTTCTCATCGAGGATCTTCCGGGAGTCGGCAAGACCACGCTCGCGCAAGTGCTCGCGAAGCTCCTCGGACTGAATTTCCACCGCATACAGTTCACGAGCGACATGCTTCCCGCAGACATCATCGGCGTATCGGTGTACGAGCGTGAAAGCGCGAGCTTCAAGTTCCACGCGGGGCCGATCTTCGCGCAGCTGATTCTCGCCGACGAGGTGAACCGCGCCACGCCCAAGACGCAGTCGGCGCTGCTCGAGGCGATGGAGGAGCACCAGGTCACCGCAGAAGGCGAAACGCGCCGTTTGCCGGAGCCCTTCTTCGTCGTCGCGACGCAGAATCCCTCGCACCTCGTGGGCACCTTCCCCTTGCCCGAATCGCAGCTCGACAGGTTTCTCATGCGGATCGAGCTGGGCTATCCCGACCGCGACGCCGAGCGCACCCTGCTCCAAGGCGCGGACCGCCGCGACATGATCGCCGGGCTCGACGCCTGCCTTGCGCCCGGCGACCTGATGAACCTTCAGGCGATGGTGAAGACCGTGCACGTCGCCGCGCCCCTTCTCGACTACATCCAGGCGCTGGTCGAGCACTCGCGCCGCTCACCGGAGTACGCGACGGGCCTCTCTCCGCGTGCGGCGCTCGCGCTCGTCCACGCGTCGCGCGCCTGGGCGCTGCTCGAGGGCCGCGACAAGGTGGTCCCCGAGGACGTGCAGGCGGTGCTTCCCGGGGTCGCCGGCCACCGGCTGCGCCCCGTGCACGACGGCGTCCGCGCCTCGAGCCTCGACAAGGCGAGCGGCCTGATCGCGGCCGTCCCCATCCCGTGACGCTGGCCCGCATCCTTCAGTACTCGCAGGCCTACAACTTCTACCAATGGGTGTTCAGGCGGCACGCGCCGGAACCCGGCGTCGTGTTCCTCTCCCAGCGCCGGGTCTACATACTGCCCACCCGCCACGGCCTCACGTTCGGAGCCGCGATCGTCTTCATGCTGATCGGCTCGATCAACTACAACCTCTCCCTCGGCTACATCCTCACCTTCCTGCTCGCGGGCCTGGGCATCGTCTCGATCCTGCACACGTTCAGGAATCTCGCGCACCTCTACGTTTCCGCGGGACGCGCGGCGCCGGTATTCGCGGGAGATACCGCCAAGTTCGAGCTCGTGCTGGAGAACAAGAGCGACTTCGACCGCTACTCGCTGGTTCTCGCCTGCCGCGGCGCGACGGCGGGCTGCGACGCGCCCGCGCGGCAGCATTGCTCGGTCACCATTCCGCTCAAGGCCGAAAAGCGCGGCTGGCTGCAGCTCGAACGGGTGACGATAGACACGCGCTTTCCGCTCGGCCTGATGCGCGCCTGGAGCTACGTGCAGCCGGACGTTCGCGCGCTCGTGTACCCGCGGCCCGATACCGCCCCTCTGCCCGAGCACACCTCGGAAGCGGACAGGGGCGACACGGTATCGAGCGGAACCGGAACCGACGATTTCTCCGGCCTGCGTCCCTACCAGGCGAGCGACTCCCCGCGCCATGTCGCCTGGAAAACCTCCGCCCGCAGCGAGCTTCTGCTCACCAAGCTCTTCGCCGGACGCGCAGCCGCAGAGCTGTGGTTCGACTGGCAGCAGCTTCCCGCGAACATGCACGTCGAGGCGCGGCTGTCGCGGCTTGCGCGCTGGGTGCTGCTCGCGGAAGAGCAAGGCCTGCGCTACGGCCTGAAGCTCCCCGGCGTCATGGTGCCGCTCGGCGAGGGCTTCCCGCACAGGGAGCGCTGCCTGAAGGAACTGGCGATCTTCAATGGCTGACCGGGACTCCAGAACGGGGCTGGCGCCGCTGCCCTTCGCGGTGCTCATCGCCGGCGCGACGCTCACGGCGGCTCCCCACACGCTGTGGCTGCCCTGGTGGGTCAACGCGACGGCGGGGACATTGCTCCTTTGGCGCGCCGCGATCCTGCTGCGCTCAGGCGCCCTGCCGCACCGGGTGCTGCTGGTCCTCCTGTCGCTGGCGGCCGCGGTAGGAGTGTATTTTTCCTACGGCAGGTTCATGGGCCGCGACCCGGGCGTGACGCTGCTCGTGCTCCTTCTTTTTCTCAAGCTGATGGAAACACGCGCCCGGCGGGACGTGTTCGTGGTGGCCTTCCTTTCCTACTTCGTCACCCTCGCGAATTTCTTCTATTCACAGTCGATCCAGGTCGCCGGACTGACCCTGCTCACCGCTCTCGTCACCACGGCGGCACTCGTCGGATTCAGCGCGCCGCAGCGGCCCATCGCCGATTACTTCAAGACGGCGGGCCGCATGCTCGCCCAGGCGGGACCGGTGATGCTGCTCCTTTTCGTTCTTTTTCCGCGCGTGCAGGGTCCTCTCTGGGGAATGCCCCAGGATGCCTACACGGGAGTCACCGGTCTCTCCGACAGCATGTCGCCGGGGTCGATCAGCGCGCTGTCCCTCTCGGACGCGATCGCTTTCAGGGTGAAGTTCGCCGGCACACCTCCGCCGCGCGCCCGGCTGTACTGGCGCGGGCCGGTGCTTTCGGATTTCGACGGCTACACCTGGAAGGCGGGACTCCCTCAACTTCGCAAGGACCTGGGCCTCGAAGTCAGCGGCGCGCCGATCGAATACGAAGTCACCCTGGAGCCGCACAACCACAGCTGGCTGTTCCCGCTCGAAATGCCGGTCGGCATCCCATCCACCGCCCGCGTGACCAGCGAGTACCTCGTGATATCCCTGACGCCGGTTCGAACCCGGTACCGCTACGCGATGCGCTCCCACCCCGACTACCGCGCGAGCGGCGGCGGCAACGCCCAGGACCTCCGGATCGCGCTGCGGCTCCCGCGCGACGTCAATCCCCGCGCGCGCGCCCTCGCCGGCGAGTGGCGCGATTCGGCGGGCGAAGATTCGGCGATCGTCGGCCGCGCGATCGAATTCTTCCGCGGGAACCGCTTCGAGTACACCCTCGAGCCGCCCCTGCTGGGCGCAAACTCCGTGGACGAGTTCCTGTTCAACACCAGGCAGGGATTCTGCGAGCACTTCGCATCGAGCTTCGTGTTCCTGATGCGCGCCGCGGGCGTTCCCGCTCGCGTCGTGACCGGGTATCAGGGAGGCGACACCAACCCGGTGGACGGCTACATGGTCGTTCGTCACGCCGAAGCCCACGCCTGGGCGGAGGTGTGGCTCGGGGGCAGCGGCTGGACGCGCGTCGATCCCACCGCCGCCGCGGTCCCGATCCGCGTCGAACTCGGAATCACCGCAGCGGCGCCCGCCGGAGCAGCCCTGCCGCTCCTGATGCGCGCCAACATGACCTGGCTGAGGGGGTTGCGCAACAACTGGGAAGCGCTGACCAACCAATGGAACCAGTGGGTGCTCGGCTACAATCCGGACCGGCAGCGCGAGATGCTCTCGTGGCTGGGCGTGCGCGAGCCGAGCTGGCAGACCTTGACCGTGATGCTGTTCTGGGGCGTCGCCGGGACGCTGCTCCTGATCGCGCTGTGGCTGCTTCGCGGCATCCAGCGCCAGGACGCGGTGCAGCAAGCATGGTCCCGTTTCTGCGGAAAGCTCGCCCGCGCGGGACTGGCGCGCACAAGCGCCGAGGGGCCGCTCGACTACGCCAGGCGCATCGCCGGCCGCATTCCGTCCAGAGAGGCCGCGGTGCGCGCCATCGTTTCGCTTTACGTCGATTTACGCTATGGCCCGCGCGCAGAGCTTGAGTCGGTTGCGCGCCTGAAGCGGCTCGTCCGGGAATTCAGGCCGTGATCGCGCTGAAGCGCATCCTCTTCGCTCTCGCACTCGCATGGCAGGCAGCGGCGTCGGCCGCGGAGCCGCCCGCCTACCTCCAGCGCAAGGAGGTTGCGCAGTTCATCGACGAGATGGCGCAGAAGCACGGGTTCACCCACCAGGAGCTCGGCCGAGTTCTCGGGCAGGCCCAGTTTCAGCCCGCGGTCATCAAGGCCATGGAGCGTCTCCCCGAATCGCCGCTGTCTTCCTGGCAGGTATACCGCGCGGTCTTTCTCAATTCGCAACGCGTCGAAGCCGGCGTCCAGTTCTGGACTCGGCACGCCGAGGCGATCGGTCGCGCCGTGGCCGAGTTCGGCGTCCCCGGAGAAATCATCGTCGCCATCCTCGGGGTGGAAACCGTCTACGGCCGCAATGTCGGGTCTTACCGCGTGATCGACGCTCTCGCGACGCTCACCTTCGATTATCCGAAGCGCGCGGAATTCTTCAGGGAGGAGCTCGAGAACTACCTGGTCTTCGCTCGCGAGATGAGCATCGATCCGCTGGCGATCAAGGGTTCCTACGCGGGAGCGATCGGCATTCCCCAGTTCATGCCGGGAAGCTACCGGCGTTTCGCGGTGGACTACGACGGCGACGGCCGCGTCGATCTCGCGGCGAGTCCCGCCGACGCCATAGGCAGCGTGGGCAATTTCCTGAGGGCGCACGGCTGGATGCGCGGCGAGCCGGTGGCATTCGGCGCGCAGGTCACCGGCGAGGCGTGGCGCTGGCTCGTCGACGGCGGAGTGATTCCCGTGTATCGCGCCGGCGACCTTCCCGAGTTCGGAGTGAAGCCCGCCGCTCCCGTGCCCGCCGAGGTGTTGTGCGCGCTGATCGAGCTGGAATCGCAGGGACAGCCATCCGACTTCCGCGTGACCCTGCAGAACTTCTACGTGCTGACCCGCTATAACCGCTCCAGCTTCTATGCCACGGCGGTGATCGATCTGGCCGCTGAGCTCGTCAGGGCCCGATCCGGGTTCCCTCCTCTCGCCAACTCGAACGGCCGGAAGGAAGCCCCTTGAGCTCCGCGGCCCGCCCCTACCGCTACTACGAGTTCGTGATGGCGGCCTTCGTCACGGTCCTCATCTGCTCGAACCTCATCGGTCCGGCCAAGATCGCGCAGGTCGATCTCCCGCTGATCGGGGCGGTGTCGTTCGGGGCCGGAGTGTTGTTCTTTCCGATCTCCTATGTATTCGGCGACATCCTGACCGAAGTCTATGGCTACGCGCGCTCCCGTCGGGTCATCTGGGCCGGCTTCGCCGGCCTCGCCTTTGCGGCCCTGATGGCGTGGATCGTGGTCTGGCTGCCCCCGGCGCCCTTCTGGAAGAACCAGTCCGCCTACGAGATCGCCTTCGGCTCGACCTGGCGCATCGCCGCGGCCTCCCTGATCGGGTTCCTGTGCGGGGAGTTCGTCAATTCGTTCGTGCTGGCAAAGATGAAGATTCTCACCCGGGGGAAGTGGCTGTGGACGCGCACCATCGGATCGACGATCCTCGGCGAAGGCGTCGACTCGCTCATCTTCTATCCGCTCGCCTTCTGGGGAAGCGGATTGATTCCGGATGACAGGCTGCCGCAGATCATGCTGGTCCAGTTTCTGACCAAGGTCGGTGTAGAGGTCGTGTTTACTCCGGTGACCTATGCGGTCGTCGCCTGGCTCAAGCGTGCGGAGCAGGAGGACTACTACGACAGGCACACCGATTTCAATCCGTTTACGCTCAAGACCTGATCACGAAGTGCCAAGAATTCACGACGCCTGCGCCCATAACCCGCGAAATCAGCAGTAGAATGGCTCGACTCTTGCACGAGGAGGTTTCGGATTCCCGGGAGGATGGGTGAACCGACGCGGTAGCGAATACGACGTATCTTGTCTCGTCAACACCACCGAGCCAACCGTCGTCAACGCCGAGATCAACCGGATTTTTCACGAGCTGTATCCCACGGCATCAACCGCCGCGATGGATCAGGCGTTTCGCGACCTTGCCGCGCTCTATAAGGGCGAGTATCCGGGCTATCACGCCTGCGATACGGCCTATCACGACGTCCAGCACGTGCTCGACGTGACGCTCGCCATGGCGCGGCTGATCGACGGCTACGAGCGCGGCCGGGTCGGCCTGGAGCCACTCGACGCGGGCATGTTCCGGCTCGGGGTGATCGCCGCGCTGTTCCACGATTGCGGTTACGTCCGGACGCTGAATGACACCGAGCACAAGACCGGGGCGGAACTCACGCTCACGCACGTTTCGCGCGGGGCGCGCTTCCTCAAGGACTACCTTCCCCGAATCGGGATGAGCGACGTCGTGGATATCGCGGCGGCGCTGATTCATTTCACGGGGTACGAGACCCCGGTCGCGCAAATCAAGGTGCCGACGCTCGCGCACCAGCTGCTCGGCCGCCTGCTCGGCTCCGCGGACATCATCGCGCAGATGTCGGACCGGTGCTACCTGGAAAAATGCCGCGACCGTCTCTACCCTGAATTCCTCGCCGGCGGAATCGCGCGCAGGCGCCTTCCCGACGGCAAGGAGGAAGTCCTCTATCGGTCCGGGGACGATCTCGTGAGGAAAACCCCGTTCTTCTACCAGGGCGCGACGCGGCGCCTGAACACGGACCTCGGAGGAGCGCACCGGTACGCGCAGGACCACTTCGGCGGCCAGAACCTCTACATGGAGGAGCTGAAGAAGAACATCGAGTTCGCGCGGGCGATCAAGGACGAAGCCGACCGGATCGCGCTGAAACGCACCCCCCCAAGCACGATCCGGGGCGAGAAAAGTTAGAGGCAGGATTTGCCGCCGCGAAAGCGGCGAGATTCGCCCTCGGATGCCGGACCCTACGGACTGGCCTGATGCGCGAAATTCCCGACAAGCCGGTGCACCACTTCGCACAGCTCTTCCACGGTGTTCGGCTTGTAAAGGAGATGGCGCACTCCGATCCGCAGCGCGTGAGCCTGAAGCTCGTCGGTGATGAAGCCGGAGGCGAGCACAACCGGCAGGTCGGCGCGGACTTCCAGGAGATCCCGGGCCACATCCAGGCCCGATGCGCCCGGCATGTTGTAGTCGGTCACGGCGATATCGAATGAGTCAGGGGCGGCGCGGAACGCCGCGAGTGCGTCAAGCGCTTTCGTGTAGCCGCTCACTCTGTAGCCCAATCGCTCGAACATCCGGGTGCTGAGGCGCACCAGCGCTTCCTCATCGTCGAGGTAGAGGATGTGCTGGCCTTCTCCGCGGAGCAGCCCTGCCTTGTTCGGCCGCGCCGGCTCCATTTCGCTCGTGACGGCGGGAAAGTAGAGATCGAAAGTCGTTCCGCGCCCCGGCGCGCTCGCGACCTCGATCGCGCCGCCGTAGCCGCTGACGATACCGTGCACGACCGACAACCCAAGACCTGTCCCCTGGCCCGGAGCCTTGGTCGTGAAGAAGGGGTCGAAAATGCGCTGGAGCGTCGCCTCGTCCATGCCGTGCCCGGTGTCGCTGACCGATATTCGGGCGTAGCTTCCAGCCTTCATCCCGGAGCGAGCGCCCGTCGATCCGGGCCGTACCGAGGAGACGCGCAGGTCTATCGTAATCGCGCCGGGCCGCCCTTCCAGCGCATGCCACGCATTGGTGACCAGATTGAGAAGAATCTGCTCGACCTGGACGGGATCGGCGAGAACGTTGGGGACGTCATTCCCGCACCGAACGTTGAGCTCGGCGCTAGCCGGGAGCGTGGCGCGCAGGAGCTTGGCGGCTTCCTCGACCAGCGGGCGCAGCGCGACGACCCGGCGTTCGAGCGCCTGCTGGCGCGTGAAGGCGAGAATCTGCTGGACCAGGCCCTTCGCGCGCTGCGCGGCCTTGCGGATCTCATTCAGGCTGCCCATCGACGGATGCGCGACGCCCACGTCCTGGGTCGCGAGTTCCACGTTGCCGATGATCGCCCCGAGGATATTGTTGAAGTCGTGCGCGATGCCGCCGGCGAGCGTGCCGATCGCCTCCATCTTGTGCGCCTGCGTGAGCTGCGCTTCGAGCCGAAGTCTCGCTTCTTCGGCCTGCTTGCGCTCGGTGATGTCGCGCGTGATTCCCAGAAGAGCAGTGACCTCACCGTCCGCGTTGCGCAACGGCACCGCTCTCGTGTCCATCCAACGCTGCGTTCCTTTCAAGCCTACGATCTGGAACTCGAGCTCGCCACTCCCGCCAGCCATCACGTGCCGGTGCAGATCCGCGAAAGCCGCGCGATGCTCCGGAGTCACGAGCGGGAGGATCGGCTGGTTCGCCACTTGCGCGAGCGTCTCGGCCTCGATCATGCGCAGGCCCGCCGGATTCATGTCCAGCAAAGTGCCCGCGGGCCCTACGAGCTTCACACACTCCGGCTCGCTCTGGACGATAGAGCGCAGCCGCTCCTCGCTCGTCCGCAGGGCCGTCGCTGCTCGTCTGTGCTCGGTGACATCGGTCGCAACCCCGGACACTCCGGTCACCCTGCCCTTCTGATCGAAAAGCGGGGTAAAGCGTGTTTCAAACACCAGTCCAGCGCCTGGTCCTCCCTTTATGTCCAATGATTCCGAAAAAGTCTCCCCGGCCATGGCGCGGCGGATGTTCGCGAGAACCTGCGGGGAGTCCTTGTAGACGTCGAAAACGGAAAGACCGACGACCTGTCCCGGCTTGAGGCCGAGGCCCTCCAGTCCCTTGCCTTCGGAAAGGGTGAACAGGCCCTCGCGATCGATCGCGAACAGGACGATCGGGGCCCCCGATACGACCGTGCGCAGACGCTCCTGCGCGGCACGCAACGCCTCCTCGGCCAGGCGGCGCTCCGTGAGATCGCGTGCGATGACGAGAAGCGCGACTTCGTTCCCATCCGTGAATCGCGTGGCTCCCACCTCCACCTCGACCGTGCTGCCGTCGCGCCGAATCCACCGCCGCTTCTGGAAAGGCGCCGGTTCGGGATGGTTCCGAATCGCCTGCATGCGCTCTCGCGCTTGCGCCTGATCGTCCGGATGGATGAAATCGAAAATCGACATGCCGATGACGTCCTCGACAGAGTCGGCCCGGAGCAGCCGCGCGAAGGCGGGATTGGCGTAGAGGACCTCGTCGCCCTTGTGAACGTAGATCGCATCGACGCTCGATTCGGCGAGCGAGCGATAGAGCCCGGTTTCGTCGACGAGGCGGCGCCCCGTGTGAGGCAGCGTTTTCATGCCGGATCGGACATACGTTATCGAGGTTGCCGGGCGCCCGTCCGAGGCCTACAGGAGCACCTCTTTCGACAGGCCGCGCCGACCGAGGATATTGCGCAGTTGCGCGAGGGACTCGATCTGGATCTGGCGCACCCGCTCGCGGGTCAGATCGAGCGCCAGGGCGATCCGCTCGAGCGTGAGCGGCTCCCTCCCGTTCAGCCCGAAGCGACCCTCGATGACCATGCGCTGCTTTTCGGTGAGCTGCGCGAGCCATTCGCCGACGAGCGACTCCACCTCGGCCGCATGGAGCTGCAGCTCGGGGCTCGCGCTCGCTTCGTCGGCGATCGACTCGCCGACGGAAAGCACTGAATCGATGTCAAGCGGAGAATCGAGCGAAGCGGTGTGCTCGCTGCGCACGAGCACTTGGCGCACTTCCTCGGCGTCCCTGCCGACAAGGTGGGCGATGTCCTCCGCCGTGGGCTCGCGCGTGGAGTGCGCTTCCAGGTGGCGCTTCGCCCGAAGCACCATATTCAGTTCCCTGATGACGTGGACCGGCAGCCGGATGGTGCGCGACTGGTTCATGATCGCCCGCTCGATGTTCTGCCGGATCCACCAGGTGGCGTAGGTGGAGAAGCGAAAGCCACGTTCGGGGTCGAACTTGTCGAGCGCGTGCATCAGACCGAGGTTTCCCTCCTCCACGAGGTCGAGCAGGGGCATGCCGCGGTTGAGATAAGCCTTGGCGATATTCACGACCAGGCGCAGGTTGTGTTCGATCATCTTCTGGCGCGCGGCGAAATCCCCGGCCGCGGCGCCCCGCGCGAAGCGCAGCTCCTCCTCAGGCGTGAAAAGCCGATTGAGGCCGATCTGATGAAGGTAGAGCCGGGTCGCGTCGCTCAGGGCAGGTTGCGCGGCCGCACCTTCCGGCTCAGCGCGAAGCGATAAGCCGCTTTCGCTCCCGGCGGGATCGACTTCCGCCTCCTCCGGGGAGCAGAGCGTCGGCGCATCGCCGAGGTCGGCACCATCGGCACGGAGTTCGCGCTCGGCGCTGTCCGAGCTCACGACGGCCGCGCCGGCAGGAGCTTCAAGGGATCGACCGGCTTGCCCTGGCGGCGGATTTCGAAATGCAGCTTCGCCTGCGGGGAGTCCGTGTCGCCGATCTCGGCGATCTTCTGGCCCCTGACCACGTTCTGGTCTTGCTTCACCAGCACGTTGCTGTTGTGCATGTAGGCCGACAGATAGGTCTCGTTGTGCTTGATGATCACGAGCTTGCCGTAGCCCTTCGCGGTACCGCTGAATACGACGCGGCCGGAAGCCGATGCATAGACCGGGTCGCCGATCTTGCCGACGATGTCCAGCCCCTTGTTGGTCGCTTCCGAGAAACCGGCGAGTACGCGGCCCGTAGCAGGCCAAATCCAGGCAACGCTGTCCGCACCGTCGAGCGGCGCCTGCGGCTCGGTCCCCGCCTCCGGCTTCACCGGCGGCGGAGACTGGCGCTGGAGCATGGCGAGGTTTTCTTCCGAATAGGGCAGCTTCACCGCCTTGGGTCCGGTCTTGAGAAGCTCCGGCACGATCCGCGGAGCATCCGCTTTCGGGCGCTGCTCGCCCCCGAGGGGGCGTACTTCCACCGCGCCGGGAGCGATCGCCGGCTGCACTAGAACCGCGGCCTGCGCAGGCGCCGGCGATACCGGGGGCCGCAGGCTCAAGGTCTGTCCCGGCCGGATCAGGGTTGGATCGCTGAGGTTGTTCCAGGCTGCCAGATCCTTGTGGTCAACGCCGTTGTTGAGCGCGATGCTGTAGAGGGTGTCGCCGCTCTTGACGGTGTAGGTCTCGGGCCGCTTTTCCGCGGGCGCCGCGGGACGCGTGACGCTCCGGTCGATGACCGGCGCCTGGTACGTCCCTGCGCATCCCGCGAGAAGGAGGGCGCCAAGCACCGAGAGGAAGGGTTTCACTGCCTGCCGCTCCTCAGGGGCACGAAACGCACGGGGTCGAGCCATTTTTCGGTCAATCCGGTCGAGGTTCTTTCAATGAGGCAAAGAGCCTGATTATCGGCTCCCACAGGCACGATCATTCTGCCACCCGAGGCAAGCTGCTGCAAAAGCGCCGGCGGAACGCCGCGGGCCGCCGCCGCGACGATGATGCCGTCGAACGGCGCTGCTTCCGGCAGGCCCTGATTGCCGTCCGCGTGCACCAGCCGCAGGTTCGACAACCTCAGCGAGCGCAAGTTGCTGCGCGCCTTCTCGAGCAGTCCCGCGATGCGCTCGACCGAATAGACCTCCTTCGCAAGCCGCGCCAGGACCGCCGCCTGGTACCCGCATCCCGTGCCGATCTCGAGCACGGTACCGAGCCGTCCTTGGACGCCCAAGGCCTCGAGCATGCGCGCCACGATGAAGGGTTGCGAGATGGTCTGCTCGAAACCGATGGGCAGCGCCGTGTCCTCGTAGGCGCGGCTCGCCAGCGCCTCCTCGACGAAGATGTGGCGGGGAACGGCTGCAATGGCGGCGAGGACCGCCTCGTCGTGTATGCCCTTGTCCCGCAGGCGCGCAACCATGCGGTCGCGCGTGCGCTGCGAGGTCATTCCGATGCCGCGCGCCCTGGAGGTGGGCGTCATTGGGCGCCTCCGATCCGTTCTCGCGAAGAATGCAGGGAGTCGTCGGCGGGCGGCAATCGCGGGCGGTCGCATCCCCGCGATGCGGGGCCCTGCTCCCTGCTCATGCCGCCAGCCACTTCCTGATCATGGGAATCTGCAGCTGGTGCGACAGGTCCATCTGCAGCGGAGTCATCGAAACGCGGTCTGCGGCGACGGCATAGAAATCTGTCCCGGGTCCCGCGTCTTGGGCGCTTCCCGCGGCGCCGACCCAGTACACGGTTTCGTTTCGCGGGGTCACCGTCTTGATGACGGGCTCGGCCTTGTGGCGCTTGCCGAGCCGCGTCACCTCAAACCCTTTGAGGGCTTCGTACGCGATGTCGGGCACATTGACGTTGAGCAGCACCGGCTCGGGAGGTGGGCGCTTCTGGAAGCGCTCCACGAGCTCGGCGGCCACCCGCGCTGCGGTGGCGTAGTGTTTGCCGGCCTTGCTCGCAAGCGAAACCGCCAGCGACGGAATCCCGAGCAGATACCCCTCGGTCGCTGCCGCCACGGTGCCCGAATAGATGGTGTCGTCGCCCATGTTGGCGCCCAGATTGATGCCCGAGACGATCATGTCGGGCAGTTCCTCGAGCAAGCCCGTGACTGCGAGATGCACGCAGTCGGTCGGCGTGCCGTTCACGAAGAAGAAACCGTTCGCAGACTTGCGCACCGAGAGCGGTCGATCGAGCGTGAGCGAGTTGGAAGCGCCGCTGCGGTCCCGCTCAGGCGCGACCACGGTGATGTCTCCGAGGGGGGTCAGCACTTCTGCAAGGATCGCAATGCCGGGCGCGAAGTACCCGTCGTCGTTGCTGAGCAGAATGCGCATGCAGCGAGTAACTTACTGAAATATTGGAGAAAGCGCAACGGCAGGAAGGGCTTCCCTTCCTGGCCCGGCATTTGCTCTTTCCGGAGTGATGCGTTGAGCCGAGAGGGGCTGTGCAGGTCTTGTCCAGAGAAAAATCCAAGGTGCTCGCGGAGCTGCACGGGTGGCCGCTGACTGTCGCGGAAGGCTATGTCGACGGCGAGGCATTCCGGAAGAGGGGCAAGACGCCGCCGCCCCACGCCTTGGTCGGAATGGACGAATACTCGGAGGGATTCCGGGCCGGATACTACGCGCGACCCCCGGTTTCGGCCCGAAACGGCGCCGGCCACTTCCCGTTTCCAGCCTTCAGCCGGCCCAAGAACGAGGAAACCACGTCCTAGCCGCGCCGGTACGCCGCCAGCGCGACCGCTCTCCATCAGTGTTGAGAGGGCGTCAGAGGGGTGTCGGATTCTCCACGCCGGTCTCCGACCCCCCGGGCCTGCTCATCTCTACGCGACGCCTTGTTGTCCCCGGGGCGTCTAACGGCCCGCCCAAGTTCCTGTGAGGCCCATCTGGTTGAAAAAGCCGGCCCTGAACCCCTTGGCGTAGTCGTCAATTCCGACTTCGTGATAGAGCGTCAGCTCTAAGCCCTCTTCCCTCGCCTGCCTTCCGGCCGAAAGTCCTTCCGCAAAGCCCACTTCGACGTTCCCCGGAATTTTGAATTCAACTACTGCTCCCATGATCCCCCCAACAATGCATTCGGTATGAAGATAGGGTGAGCAAGCGCCGTGCCAGTCACCTAGGTCGGTGCGCCACGGTTCTCGGAACGCGACCACGCGGGCGCACCGCATCTCCTCTCGGATACCAGGGAGTACCCGGCCAGGAATCCCTCCCGATACTGGTCGAGGTCGGCAAGCGGATAGCTCGCCACCAACCTCCCGTGCGTTCGCACCGCCCTCCCGTCGACATAGCCTTCGGCAAAGGCGTGCGACCAGCCGTTCTTCTGCGCCAAATCTCTGAACTCCTGCCTAGCCTCGGCTTTCATTCTTTCCCCCCTCTGTTGCGGGCACGTGTAAGGGCAGCAATTTCCGGGCCGAAGTTGCTCCGAAGGGCGCGGCAATCTGCCGCACGGGAGTGCTTCGCAGGAGCGACAAGTGCTCCTGGTCGCGATCGCGGGCTGCGTCGCGCGGGGATCAGCGCCGCGTGGCGGCGAGCACGCCGCTCAGGCCCGCAATCGCAGACAAAGCGCGTTGCAGGTGATCGGTGTCCGACACTTCCACGGTGAAATGCATCGAAGCAAGGCTGTCGCGCGTCTGCGTCCGGGCCGCAATCACGTTCGTCTTCTCCCGGGTCAGCGCTTCCGTGACGTCGCGCAGCAGCCCCTGCCGGTCGTTCCCGCGCACGACGATTTCCACCGGATAGAGCCGCGTCCCGCGCTCGCCCCACTCCGTGACGATGCCGCGTTCCGGATGGCGCGCAAGCATCCGTGCGAGGCTGGGACAGTCGCGGCGGTGAACGGAAACTCCGCGCCCCTTGGTCACGAAACCCGAGATCCGGTCGGGCGGCGCCGGCTTGCAGCAGCCCGCGAGTTGCGACAGCACGCGCTCCACGCCTACGACCAGGATCCCGCTCCCGGGCTCTCCCCCTGTGGGAGAACGCACCTGCGGCGGCTGGGGCGGCGGCGGCTCGGCGTCGCCCCGTATCCCGGTCTGGAGGCGGCGCGCGCCGACTTGTTCGCGTCCCACCGCCGCGAAAAACTCGTCGGTTCGATCGAAGCCCAGGCGCCGCGCCAGGTCCTCCAGGCTGGCAGCGCGCTTTCCCTCGCGATGCAGTTCGCGCTCGACCGCCGCGCGGCCCGCTGCGACCACGGTCGCAACTTCAAGGCTGTTGAACCACTGCCGGATCTTGTTGCGCGCTCGCGAGCTCTGGACGTAGCCGAGCGCCGGATTCAACCAGTCGCGGCTCGGACCGCCGGATTTCGCCGCGATGATCTCGACCACGTCCGCGTTCTTCAGCCTGTAGTCGAGCGGCACGATGGCGCCGTTGACCTTGGCGCCCCGGCAGCGGTGGCCGATGTCGGAATGCAGCGCGTAGGCGAAGTCCACCGGGGTCGACCCTTGAGGGAGGTCGATCACTTTGCCCTGGGGAGTGAGCGCATAGACCGTATCGTCGAGCGCGGCGCGCTTGGACTGCTGGATCCAGTCGGATGTATCGACGACCTCGTCGCGCCACGCGAGCATCTGCCGCAGCAGGGCGATCTTCTCCCCGAAAGGGTCGCCCCTGGCGGCGGGGCGCTTCACACCTTCCTTGTAGCGCCAGTGCGCGGCGAACCCGAGCTCGGCTTCACGGTGCATCTCATGGGTGCGGATCTGCACTTCAAGGGCCTTGCCTTCCGGGCCGATCACGGCCGTGTGGAGCGACCGGTAGCCGTTCGTCTTCGGGCGCGATATGTAATCATCGAATTCCCTGGCGATCGGCGCCCACAGGTTGTGCGAAACGCCGAGCGCCGTGTAGCAGTCCGGCACCGAGTCCACCAGCACGCGCAGCCCGCTCGTGTCGTGGATCTCGGAGAAATCGAGCGACTTGGCGCGCATCTTTGTATAGATACTGTAGAGATGCTTCGGCCGGCCGCTGACCTCGGCGCGCACACCGGCCCGCGCGAGCTCGGCGGAGAGTTCCTTCATCGCCCGCTCGACCAGAGCTTCGCGTTCTTCGCGCCGCGCAACCAACATGCCAGCCACGCGCTTGTAGAGTTCCGGCTCGAGATAGCGGAACGACAGGTCCTCGAGCTCCCACTTGAGGCGCCATACGCCCAGCCGGTTGGCGAGCGGAGCGTAGATGTCGAGGGTCTCCCGGGCGACCGCGCGGCGCTCGTCTTCGGGGGCGCGAGCAAGCCAGCGCAGAGTCTGCGTGCGGCTCGCAAGGCGCAGGAGCACCACGCGGATGTCCTCGACCATGGCGAGCAGCATCTTGCGCAGGACTTCGTTTTGCGGACCAGAGCCCTTGGCAAGCGTTGTCCGCGTGAGTACGCGCAGCTCGTTGATGCGGCTGATGCCGGCGACCAGCGCAGCGACGGTCGCCCCGAATATGGACTTGAGCTTCTCCCCGGATTCGGCGAGATAGGCCGGAGCGGCAAACAGCAACCCGGCAGCGCGCGTATCGACGTCGACGTTCAGCTCGGCCACGTTGCGCGCCAGCCCCAGGGCGTGGCTGTATACGGGCTCGCCCGTGCCGAGCAGCTTTTCGCCGTAGAGGTCTGCGGCGAAATCGAGGGCCCGGCCGATGGCGCGCCGGTCTTCCTCGGAAATCCCGGAATGCAGAACGTCGGATTCGCGGATTTCGGAGAGATCCGAGCGTGTTGTCGATACCATGCACCAAGTCTAGCGCAGCGCTGTGGCGCCGGAGGGCGTCCTCCCGGATAATTCTCCCTTTCCCGGAAGCAAGCGTAAGGCTATGGGCTTCGTTCGCAGGTGGCGGCGCAGGCGCCTGCTGAAGAGCACGAGGATCGACGAGGCGCTGTGGACCCGCGTTGCCTCCGGGCTTTCGTTCCTTCGCGGCCTGTCGGCGGAGGAGACCTCACGGCTCAAAGAGCTCGTGCTTCTCTTTCTTTCGGAAAAGGAAATGCACGGTGCTCAGGGTCTCAAGCTCACCGACGAAGTGCGCCTCTCGATCGCTGTTCAAGCCTGCCTGCCGATTCTCAACCTCGGCCTTGACGCCTACAGCGGCTGGGTCGGCGTGGTCGTCTATCCCGGGGAGTTTCGCGTGCGCAAGGAGGAAATGGACGAAAGCGGCGTCGTGCACACTTTCGACGAGGATCTCGCGGGGGAAGCCTGGCCCGGAGGGCCGGTGATCCTGTCCTGGGAAGACGTGCGCCTCTCCGAGCGTGGCTACAACGTGGTGATCCACGAGTTCGCCCACAAGCTCCACATGGACGGAGGGGGTGACGAGGATTTTCCGGCGGCTCGACCCGGTATGGACGCCGCGACGTGGCGCAGCGCGCTCGAGGAATCCTACCGGCGCTTCGGCCGCGATATCGACACAGGCCGGCCGACTTTCATCGACCCCTATGCCGCAGAACATCCGGCCGAGTTCTTCGCCGTCATGAGCGAGGCCTTTTTCACCGAATCGGCCGTCCTCGCGCGCGACTGGCCGGATCTCTACGAGCAGCTCGCCCTGTTCTACCGGCAGGACCCGGCGGGACGGGCGGAGACCTAGACGCGATGCCGAGGGAACGCAGGAAAGGAGCAAAGAAAAAGGGCGCGCCCCGAAAGATGGTTTGCCTGGAGACCTATTGGGGCGACCATAACACACGGCTCTTCCAGAACACCTCGGTGCTGCCTTTCCTCGAGGCCCTGTCGTCGCAGTTCGACCCGCCCATCCGGATCGCCCATCGGTTCGTCGAGTCCACGGCGCAAATGTCAAACTACACCTCCTACCCCGATGGGCTCCTGTGGCGTGACGGGGAAACTTTCGACGCACCGGTCTTCTACCTCTCCTTTCACGGCTCGCCCGGGACCTTGCGAAGCTCGCTGGAGAATATGGACGCAGGCGCCCTGTGCAAGGCATTTGAAGACTGGGGTGGACAATACAAGAACCTCGTGCACTTCGGCGCGTGCAGCGTGTTCGCCGGGCGCGCCGGGCGCAAGTTCGCGCGCGACTTCCTCGCGGCATCGCAGTGCCGCGCCATCCTCGGCTACACCACCGATATCGACTGGATGGACAGCATGATGACGGACCTGCTTTTCCTGCGGCGCTTCTTCAGGGACCCCGATCCGTGGAAGAACGTCCGGCGGATTCATCGGGGAGTCCTGGCCGACTTCGCGCCGGCGCGGAGGCTCGGGTACGAGTTGTACACCAGAGAAAGCTGACGTCAGGCCTCGCACCCGATGGCGCGGATCCTCATTGCCTACTCGACTGTCGATGGGCATACCCTGACAATCTGCAGCAGACTGAAACAGTCGCTCGAACGAATCGGCCATGCCGCGACCTTGGTCGAGATCGGCCAGGGCGTCGGCCTCGACCCTGAGTCCTTCGACCAGATCGTGATCGGAGCCAGCATCCGTTACGGAAAGTACCGCCCCGCTGTCTACAGCTTTATCGAGGCCAATCGCCGCGCGCTCGAACAGAAACCGAGCGCGTTCTTCTCGGTCAACGTGGTCGCTCGCAAGCCCGGCAGGGACTCCCCAGAATCGAATCCGTACATCAAGGCGTTTAGACGAACGACGACGTGGGCACCCGGAGAAGTGGCCGTCTTCGCCGGGAAGCTCGACTACCCGAAGTACGGATTCCTGGACCGTCAAGTCATCAGATTCATCATGTGGCTGACGAGCGGCCCGACGGACCCTAAAGCTTGCATCGAGTTCACGAACTGGGAGAAAGTGGAGGCGTTTGCGCAGCGGATCTCGCGCATGGGGTCGCCAGGAGCAACGAGCAGTTCTGCCGAACCTTCTGGCAGCAGAGCTACTGCTCAACCAGACACATAACGCTTCCATCGAGGGCACGGCCAAGGGGCAGCGCCCATAGTGCACCCGCGAGCTTCGGCTAACTCCCGAGCAGGAACTTGCGCACGACCGCGATCTGATCGCCATGAACCAGCGTCGGCGCGTGTCCCACGTCCGGAATCTCCACCACCTTTGCGCGCGGGCCCCGCAAGGCCATCTGCCTTGCCGTATCGCGCGTGAGCAGGTCCGACTGTTCGCCGCGCAGAACGAGCGTCGGGCAGCGGATCACGTCGTAGGATTTCCACAGCTCGACGTCCTTGTGAGGCAGCTCCGCGTTGAAAGGCACGGCGATCGCCGGATCGTAGTGCATGCGCAGCGTGCCGTCCGGGTTCTCGCGCACGACGTGCTCGGTCAGGAAACGCCACTCGGCGTCGGTGTGCTTGCCGAAGGGGGCGCTGACCGAGCGCACGTATGCCTCCGCCGCGTCCATGTTAGGCAGCGGCGGCCACTTGCCGATGTACGAACCGATGCGGTCGAGCGCTGCTGCCGGGAGCACCGGCCCGATATCGTTCAGGACCAGCTTCTTCACCGGCGAGTCGGGGATCGCCGCAAGTGTCATTCCGATCAAGCCCCCGAGCGATGTCCCCACCCACTGTACCGATTCCACGTCGAGCCGAGCGATCAGCGCCACCATGTCGTTCGCATAAGTAGGCACGGCGTATTCCGCGGCATTCTTCAGCCAATCGGAGTCGCCGCGACCGGCGACGTCGGGACAGACTACCCGATAGCCGGCGCGAACCATCTCCGCGGCGAGGCGATCGAAATCGCGCGCGCACCGCGTCAGCCCATGAACGCAGATGAGAGTGTTCGCCGCTCTCGGGTCTCCCCATTCGAGATAGGCCATGCGGTGCAGGCCGCCCGCGCTCGAGCACTGCACCTTGCGGCGGCGAAACGGTTCGCTCAACCCGGTTCCTTCTCAGAGCGCAGCCACCACCGGGCGAGAAGTTGCGGAATCCAGCGCGTGCCTTCCCCGAACGAGCCGAGCGCAAGTCCGCCGTTCTCGGGCCGCAGCACCTTGCGGAGTTTTTCCGAGCGCAGGTTCGCGGCGAGCACCGGATATCCGTACGCCTCGAAGCGCTGGCGCTCCACTGCAGTTTCCTCGGGCGGGCTCTCGCTGGACCACAGCCACTCGCGCGAGAATCCTTCGGCGATCCGGTCGAGCTCGCGCAATTCGTCCTTCGCGATCGGCTCGCGCTTGGCGAGCTCGCTGTAGGCCGCCTCATCGGAAGACACGGTCCAGCGCTCCGCCCACTCGGCCTCGACGCCGTCCGAGGCGCAAAGCTCGCAGGCGCCTTGCGTACCCGCGATGCGGAAAAAAGCGTGCTGGTCCGCAGCAATCAGGTAGCCGTGCCAGAATTCGCGCCAGCGCTCGCAGACGACCGCGAGCCGCAGGCGGCCGTCGCTCCCGGCGCGAACATCGAAAAGCGCACCGCCCGGGGTTTGCGTCTGCGCCGCCTGTTCGCGAAGGACGCCGTTCTGGATGATCGCGCGGCCGCTGCGGCCCTCGTTCGCCGCCGTCCACTCGACCTCGACGGTCAGATCCGGGAATGCCTGCGACGCCGCGACGAAAGGCGGAAACGGAATTCCGCCGCGCGGCGTCAGGCGGTACTCGAGCTGGTTCTCCGCGTGCAGCTCGCGGTAAGGGCCGGCGCCCTCCTCGGCGAGCAGCTCGTTGACGCGGCTTCGGAATTCCCGCAGCAGCGCAGGATCGCCCTTGACTATGACGGTCGCCGTGAGATTCAAGCCCTAATCTCCGCACGGGAGTATAACCGGCACCCTACTCGTGCCAGTAGCGCCGTGCCCGCTCGCGCTGCGTCTCGATCCGGATTCCCTCCGGTTCGAGGCGTATCTGGATCGCGCCGCCCGAATCGGTGCGCAAGAGCTCGCTTCCCGCCTCGCGATATCGCGCGAGCACATTCTCACGCGGATGGCCGAAGCGGTTGCGGTAGCCCACTGAAAAAATCGCATAGCGAGGCGCCACCTGCTTTACAAACCCGGGCGACGAGGAGCTCGCGCTCCCGTGGTGCGGCGCGAGCAGGGCCTCCGCAGTCAGTAGCGCCGGCGCACGCTGCAGCAACTCGCGCTCGCCAGTCCGTTCGATGTCCCCTGTGAGCAGCACGCGACCGCCTTTCGCCTCGATGCGCAGTACGCAGCTCCGGTCGTTCGCCCGCACGCTGCGCGCGGCGAGAGCTTCCTCTCGCGGGTGGAGAAACTCGAAGGACACTGCATCCCAGACCCATCTTCGCCCTGCGATACAGGGCGCGCGCCAGGTCGCCGTCTCGAGGAGCGCGTGGCCGGATGAAAGCGAGGACCAGAGCAGACCGACCGGGATCGCTTGGAAAACGGAGGCGGCGCCGCCCGAATGGTCGCCGTCGTCGTGGGACACGACGAGCGCGTCCAGCCGCGGTATCCCTTCGCCCCGCAGGTAGGGAAGAACGACACGGCTGCCGCTGTCCGAGAATGCGTTGAACGCGGGGCCAGCGTCGTAGAGCAGCGCATGCCGCTCGGTGCGCGCCAGCACCGAAAGCCCCTGTCCGACATCCAACACGGTGATCCAGAGGTCGCCCGGGCGCGGGCCCCGCGGGGCCATGGCGAACAGCGGCAGCAGGAGTACGAGTCCCAGCCCGCGGGCCGGGACTCCGCGCGGGATTAGCAGCCAGGCGACGCCGGCAAGCGCGAGCGGCAGAGTCCACGCAGGCGGGGCATGCTGCTGCCAGACTGCGACTGGCAAGCCGGCAAGCCAGCCGAGCGTCGCCATCAGAGCTTCAAGGATCGCGTGTCCGAGTCTCGAGGGGCCAGGCGAAGGGCAGCACCGCGCCCGCGAGCGCAAGAGGGCGTGACCACCAGGCTCACCACGGGAATCGCAACCGCGTTGGCAATCGGAGAAACCAGCGATACCTGCTGGAAGATGACGAGGAGCAAAGGAACGAGACCGACTGTCACCGCCCACTGTACCCGCCCCCACTGCGTGAGCCAGTGCGTTCGCGCAGTGCGCGAGGCGCCGACGTAGAAGATCACCGCGACCGCGGCGAACGAGAGCCAGAAACCCGGAGAAAGGACCGCCCAGGGATCGAGAATGAGAACGAAAAAAAGCGCCGCGGCGAGCACGCGCGAGGCGCTCAACGCGCGCCCCATCCATAGCGCGGCTGCAACCACGCCGACCATGTAGAGCGTGCGCTGGGCGGGAACCGCAAACCCGGAGATCAGGCAGTAGGCGAGCGCGGCGAGAAATCCCGCGAGCGCCGCGGCCTTCTGCGCTGGCAGCGCGAGCGCCAGAGTCTCGCTGCGTCTCCAGCACCAGGAAACGAGCATCGCGGCGAGGCCCGCGATCATGGTGACGTGCAGGCCGGAAATGCTCATCAGGTGGCTCACGCCGGTGCGGGCGAAGAGTTGCCACTCCCCGGGATCGATCGCGCGCTGGTCGCCGATCGCGAGCGCAACGAGGATCCCGGCATAGCGGTGATCGGGAAGTGAAGCCCGGAATCTTTCGCGCACGGCTTCCCGAAGCCGATCGATTGCGTATCCCGGCGCCCGCTCCGAAAGCCGCTCGCAGTCGGCCTTGGGTCTCACGTATCCGGTG
Source organism: uncultured beta proteobacterium (assembly GCA_963699535.1). Lineage (GTDB taxonomy): Bacteria > Pseudomonadota > Gammaproteobacteria > Burkholderiales > SG8-39 > VBDM01. The sequence goes on from CAVOUJ010000024.1 coordinate 57,016, forward strand.
GCGCGCACACCTCGCTCGAGGAGCCACGCTTCGTAGTCGAAGCCGTGCGGATTGCTGCTGCCATGCGGCCGGCGCAGCCGTACCGTGAAGCGCCAGCGCTCACCGGCCCGCACCCGGAGCAGGTCCTTGGATTCCTCCGATGTGAGGCTGCCGTACCAGGAGAGCGCGACACGCCGGGGGACTCCCGCCGGAGCAGACTCCACGTCGAAATCGAAGCGAACGCCGCGCTCGAAATCCTGTGGCAGCCCGGCAACGACCCCGGTCACGACAACGTCGCGTCCTTCGAGCTCTGCATCCAGTCGATCCGAAAGGCGCAGGTGCGCAAGCGACGCAGCCCATGCAAAACCGAGGGCCGCAAAACCGAGGAACATGGCTCCGGCCGCTGCGGCTGGCGGCACGCGCTTCGAGAACCCCGCCGCGGCGATTGCCGCCACCACAAAGGCCACCGTGAGCCACCCCGTCCCCGGCAACGCGCTTTGCTGCTGGAGCAGCCAGACGCCCGCCGCGAGGCCCAGCGCGGCGAATCTCATCTTCGGCCAGCGGCAGCATTCATTCCGACAACAACGGTTGAGAATCGCGGGGGTTGATATGCTTGGAGGCGATGGCGCGAAAATTCCTCCGCAAGTACCTCCCCAGCCACGAGGCGATCCGAGGAAATCGGCACGTCGCGCGCTTCGGCTCGCTCCTGCACCACCCGAACCTCTGGCACCTCAACCGCAAATCGGTGTCGGGCGGCGTCGCGGCAGGCCTGTTCGCGGGGCTGGTTCCGGGAAGCAACCCGGTACAGTTCGCCGCTGCGGCGTTGTTCGCGATCGCTTTCCGCGTCAATTTGCCCGTGGCCGTCGCCGTGACGCTCTACACCAATCCCTTCACCATTGTCCCGCTGTACGTTCTCGCCTACGAAATCGGTTCTCTCTTCTTTGCGAACAATCAGGCGGCGCTCAGTTACCCGCCCGAAGTCAGTTGGTCCCAGCTCGGCGCCTCGATCGAGGCTTACTTTACGTGGCTCCTGGCGCTCGGCAAGCCGCTTGCGCTCGGCCTCTTCGTGCTCGCCGCCGGGCTCGCCGTCGTCGGGTACGTGGCCGTCCAGGTCGCCTGGCGCACGCACACGATCCTCGCGTGGCGCCGGCGCAGGGCGAAGCGCGCGACTCGCGCCTAGTCGCTTTCAGCCCGCGGCCGAAAGCACCCCGTCCTGGAGTCTCATCACCCGGTGCGCCTTCGCGGCGAGCGCGGGTTCATGGGTAACGATGACGAAGCTGGTGCGGTGCGCGCGGTTGAGCTCGAGCATCAGCCCGAACACGGAATCCGCCGTGCGGCGGTCGAGGTTCCCGGTGGGCTCGTCGGCGAGCACGCATGCGGGCGCGGTCACGAGCGCGCGGGCGAGCGCCGCCCGCTGGCGCTCACCACCGGAAAGTTCGCCAGGAGTGTGGCTCAAGCGTTCGCCCAGTCCGACTTCCTTCAGGATCGACGCGGCCGCAGCGTGTGCCTCCCTGGGAACACTGCGCCGGATGAGGAGTGGCATGGCGACGTTTTCCAGTGCGGTGAACTCCATCAGCAGGTGGTGAAACTGGTACACGAATCCGAGCGAGCGGTTGCGCACGCGCCCGCGTTCGGCGTCCGAAAGGCTGTGCATCGGCCGCCCCAGGACTTCGACTTCGCCCGCGCTCGGATTGTCGAGTCCGCCGAGCAGGTGCAGCAGCGTGCTCTTTCCCGAACCCGAAGCGCCGACGATGGCGACGATCTCCCCTTGCGCGACTTTCAGCGAAACCCCCTGGAGTACGCGCACCGCCTCCCTTCCCTCGCGGAAGGTCTTGTGCAGATCGCGGCACGCCAGAACTTCACTCATAGCGCAGCGCCTCGGCGGGATTGACACGCGAGGCCCGCCAGCTGGGATAAAGGGTCGCGAGCAGCGAGAGCGCGAGCGACACGAGGGCGATCACGGCGACGTCGCCGCGCTGCAGGTCGGAGGGAAGCTCGGTGATGTAGTACACCTCGCGCGACAGAAACCTGATGTTGAGCAGGCGCTCGAGGAACGGCACGACCACATCGATGTTCACCGCGAGCGCGATGCCGCCCGCCACGCCGATCAGCATGCCGATCACACCGATCAGCGCGCCCTGGACGATGAAGATCTGCATGATCGAGCCGGGACTCGCACCCAGCGTTCTCAGGATGGCGATATCGGGCTGCTTGTCGGTCACCGCCATGACCAGGGTCGAGACGATGTTGAAGGCCGCCACCGCGACAATGAGGAGCAGGATGATGAACATCATCGTTTTCTCGATCTGCACCGCGCGGAAGAAATTGGCGTGACTGCGGGTCCAGTCCGAAACGTAGATGTCCCCGCGCAGCCGCGTCATCAGCTCGCGCGCGACCGCCCTCGACTCGAACAGGTCCTTGAGCTTCAGGCGCACGCCCGAGACGTCGTCCGCCATGCTGTAGAGCTTCTGCGCGTCCTGCAAGTGGATGAGAGCGAGGCCCGAGTCGTACTCGAACATTCCCACCTCGAACATGCCCGCCACGGTGAACTGTTTGAGCCGCGGGAGGATGCCCGCCGCCGTCACCAGGCCTTGCGGCGCGATCAACGTGACCTTGTCCCCGGGATCGTGCCCAGGGCACGGGCGAGCTCCGCGCCGAGCACGATACGGAACTCCCCGGGGACGAGCGCCTCGATCTCGCCCGCCACCATGCTCCGGCCGAGGTCGGCGACCTTGTCCTCGAGCTGCGGAACGATTCCGCGCACCACCGCACCCCGAACCGCCGCGCCGAACAGGAGCATCCCCTGCGCGTTCACGAATGGGGCCGCCGCGACGACCTGAGGATGGGCGGCGGCTTCTCCGGCCACCGCCGGCCAGTCGGCCAAGCGATTGTCGGCCCCGGTGAGCTGCACGTGCGATGCGACACCGAGGATACGCGCGCGCACTTCCTTCTGGAACCCGTTCATCACCGAAAGCACTACGATCAGCGCCGCCACGCCGAGCGCGATGCCGAGCATCGAAACCAGGGAGATGAACGAGATGAAGTGATTGCGGCCGGTGTTTCTTTTTCGGGCGCGGGTGAAGCGCAGTCCGACGAACAATTCGTAGCGCACGGGCGAAGTGTGCCATAAGCGGTGCTAAACTCGAAAGCCGATGCACTGCCACCTGTTGATTCCCGATTTCTTGCCTGACGAGGGAACGCTTCCCGGCGCCCGCGCCGCGGCTGCGGAGATGCTGATCGCCAGGGGACACCGCAGACGCAGCGGCGCCGTTTCGCGCGAGACCTGGCTGTTCGAGCGCTTCGCGGTGCAGAAACAGCGCGACTGGCCCGTCGCTCCCTATACGCTGCTTGCGGACGGCGGGTCACCCGAAGCGGCACTTCTGGATGCGCGCCGATCCGGTGCATTTGCGCGCGAGTCACGACAGCTTGGTCCTCGCAGGCTCCGGGTTCGACGTATCGCACGAAGAAGCCGCGGCGCTCATCGAGACGCTCAACCGTCATTTCGGCGAGGCCATGCTCTTCCAAGCCATCGAGCCGACGCGCTGGCATGTGCGGCTTCCGCACGCCCCTGACGTCCAGACCACGCCGCCTTCCTTTGCATGCGAAGCGCCGATCGGCGACAAGCTCCCGAGCGGACCCGACGCGATGCTCTTTCAGGCAAGGATGAACGAGGCACAGATGCTGTTTCACGAGCATCCCGTCAACGCCGCGCGCGAGACGCGCGGGGAGCCGGTGCTGAACAGCATCTGGTTCTGGGGCGGGGGAACGATGGAAAGCCCCGGTACCCGGCCTTTCTCGGCAGTCTTCGGCAGCGATCCTCTCGTGCGCGGTCTCGCGCTCGCCGCGAAGATCCCCGCCCGGTCAATGCCGGAACATGCCGGCGCCATGCTCTCCGCTGCCGGCAGGCGACGGCGTAGTGCTCGTTGCGTTCGACCCGCCCCGCAGCGCGACAGAACTCGCCGCGCTCGAGCGCGATTGGTTCGAGCCGCTCCTCGCGGCGCTGCGTTCTAGACGAATCGGCATGCTGAGCTTGTCCCTGCCCGGCGCGGACTCCCTCTTCGAGGTCGAAACCGTGCGCTCCGACCTGCGCCACTTCTGGCGGCTCCGCAAGCCTCTGACCACGTATTCCTGAGCGGACCGAATGCACCGAGGACTCCGTTGACGCCCTCCAATATCGTCACCCGCAGGGTCCCGCTCCGCTCGCACGACCAGCTCGTGCGCGAAGGACTGCACCCGGTGCTCGCCCGCGTTTGCGCCGCGCGCGGGATCAGCCGCCGCGGCGAAATCGACAACGCGCTCTCCGGGCTGATTCCGCCCTCGGAGCTGCTCCACGCCGAGCGCGCCGCGGCGCTGCTCGCCGATGCGATCGAGGCGGGCAAGCGCATGCTGATCGTCGCCGACTACGACTGCGACGGCGCTACCGCCTGCGCGCTCGGCGTGCGCGCGCTCGCGGCTCTCGGGGCGAATGTCGGCTACCTCGTGCCGAACCGCTTCGAGCACGGCTACGGGCTGACTCCTGAGATCGTGGCGCTCGCCGCAGGATCGAAACCCGACCTTCTGATCACGGTGGACAACGGCATCGCGAGCGTCGAGGGCGTCGACGCGGCGAGACAGCTCGGGATCGACGTGATCGTCACCGATCATCATCTGCCCGGCCCCGAGCTGCCGCGCGCTTCGGCCATCGTCAATCCCAACCAGCCCGGTTGCGGTTTCCCGAGCAAGAGCCTCGCGGGCGTGGGGGTCATGTTCTACGTCATGCTCGCCCTGCGCGCCGAGATGAGAAGGCGGGAGAAATTCTCCGGAAAGGAAGAACCCGTCCTCGCCGATCTCCTCGACCTCGTCGCGCTCGGCACGGTCGCCGACGTCGTGCCGCTCGACTTCAACAACCGCGTGCTTGTCTCGCAGGGCCTGAGGCGCATCCGCGCCGGACGCATGCAGGAGGGCGTGCGCGCGCTCTTCGCGGTCGCCGGGCGCGATCCGTCGCGCGCGAGCGCGTTCGATCTCGGGTTCCTGCTCGGACCGCGGCTGAACGCTGCCGGACGGCTGGCCGACATGAGCCTCGGCATCGAGCTGCTCGTCACCGACGACCGCGGACGCGCCCTCGACATCGCGCGCCGGCTCGACGATCTCAACCGGGAACGGCGCGCGATCGAAGCGGACATGCAGTCGCAGGCCGACGAGCTTCTCTCAAGGCTCTCCGTGGGCGACTCGAGCAGCATCAGCCTTTACGATCCGTCGTGGCACCAGGGGGTGATCGGCATTCTGGCCGGCCGGGTCAAGGACCGCTATCACCGCCCGACCTTCGCTTTCGCGCCCGGAGCGGAGGGCGAAATCAGGGGCTCGGGCCGCTCGATTTCCGGGCTGCACCTGCGCGATGCCCTCGATCTGGTGACGAAGCTGGAACCGGGCCTGCTGCTGCGCTTCGGCGGCCATGCCGCGGCGGCGGGAGCGACGCTGCGCGCCGCGGACTTTCGCCCGCTTCACGGAAGCCTTCGAGGCGGTCGCGCGCGAAGCTCCTCCTGCCCGAGCAACTCGCGCGGACGGTGCGAGACCGACGGTTCGCTGGAGACCGCCTATCTCAACCTCGGCCTCGCGCAGCTGCTCGAGGAGCAGATCTGGGGCCAGGGCTTCCCGCAGCCGCTCTTCTGCGACGAGTTCGAGGTCCTTGGCCAGCGCGTCGTCGGCGAGAAGCACCTGAAGCTCAAGCTCGCGCGCGGCGGGCGCAGCATCGAGGCGATGCGGTTCAACGCGCTCGACCCTCTGCCCTCTTCCGTGCGCGCCGCGTACCGGCTCTCGGTCAACGAGTTCAACGGCGCGCAGAACCTGCAGCTCGTGATCGAGCATTGGGAGGGGATCGGAGCATGACTCACTACGCGAGAATCAGAATCGCCTGGCCCAAGGGCGCCGCAAGCGCCGCGCTGAACGACACGCCCACTGCGCGCGCGCTGGTCAAGGCGCTGCCGCTCAAGGCGAGAGCTCAAACCTGGGGCGAGGAAGTCTATTTCGAGATCCCGGTGAAGGCGAAGCTCGAGCCGGACGCCGAAGCAGGTCGTCCCGCCCGGAACGGTGTGCTTCTGGGTGGAAGGCAGCTCGCTCGCCCTGCCCTGGGGCCGCACGCCGATATCGGAAGGCGACGAACCGAAGCTCGTGACCCGCTGCAACGTGCTCGGCAAGATCGACGGCGACGCGAAACAGCTCGCTTCGGTGCGCTCGGGCGATGCGATCACGATTTCGACGGAGTGAGCATGGAACGCAAACGAATCAACTCGAGCAAGATCCGCTCGGCAGGCTACGACCCGAAGTCGCAGCTGCTCGAAATCGAATTCTCTGACGGCAGGGTCCTCCAGTACCGCGGCGTGTCTCCCGAGGTGCACCGCCAGTTCATGGCGGCGCCCTCCCCCACCAGCTTCTTCGAGGACAAGATCGACGAGAGCTTTTCCTCGACCCGCCTGAAGTGAGCCGCCTGCCCTATAATGCGCGTTTTCCAGAGAAGCTCCATGGAAGCCGAACGCATCAACCAAATCGCCTCGACGCTCTCAGACCTGGACAAGCGGTCGGCAGAGTTGCGGAGGTATCTTTGACTTCGAAGGCAAGCAGAAGCGCCTAGCGGAAGTCGAAACGCTCCTCGACCGATCCCAAGGTCTGGAGCGACCCGAAGCGCGCCCAGGATCTCGGCAGGGAAAAGAAATCGGTCGACGCGACCGTCTCCGGGCTCGCCTCGATCGCCGCGAGCCTGCGCGACGCGCGCGAACTTTTCGAGATGGCGCGGACCGAAAACGACGACGCGACGCTCGTCGCAGTCGCCGCCGATGTCGCCAAGGTCGAAAAGGAGGTCGCCGACCTCGAGTTCCGCCGCATGTTCTCCGATCCGCTCGACCCCAACAACTGCTTCATGGACATCCAGTCGGGTTCGGGCGGCACCGAAGCGCAGGACTGGGCGCAGATGCTCGAGCGCATGTACGCCAAGTACTGCGACCGCAAGGGCTACGGCATGGAAGTGCTCGAAGAGTCGCCGGGCGAGGTCGCAGGCATCAAGAGCGCCTCGCTCAAGATCACCGGAAGCTACGCCTACGGGCACCTGCGCACCGAATCGGGCGTGCACCGCCTGGTGCGCAAGTCTCCGTTCGATTCGAACGCCCGGCGCCATACTTCGTTCGCGAGCGTGTTCGTCTATCCGGAAGTGGACGAGAACATCGAGGTCGCGGTGAATCCGGCCGATCTGCGCATCGACACCTACCGCGCCTCGGGCGCCGGCGGACAGCACGTCAACAAGACCGATTCCGCGGTGCGCATCACCCATTTGCCCACCGGCATCGTGGTACAGTGCCAAAATGACCGCTCGCAGCACCGCAACCGCGCGGAAGCCATGGCGATGCTGAAGTCGCGGCTGTACGAGCTGGAGCTGCGCAAGCTCCAGGCCGAGCGCAACAAGCTCGAAGCCGCCAAGACCGACATCGAGTGGGGACACCAGATACGCTCCTACGTGCTTGATCAGTCGCGCATCAAGGACCTGCGTACCGGCGTCGAATTCGGCAACACCCAGAAGATACTCGACGGCGATCTCGACGATTTCATCACGGCGAGCCTGAAGCAGGGCGTCTAGCCGAGACCATGGACGAGCGGCAGCCGCAGCAGGACGAAAACCAGATCATCGCGGAGCGGCGCGCGAAGCTCGCCGAGCTGCGCAAGCGCAGCGCCGCGTTTCCGAACGACTTCCGACGCGAGCACCTCGCCGACGAGTTGCACCGAGCCTGGGGAGGAAAATCGAACGAGGAGATCGAGCCCAAGGCCGTGGCCGCGACGGTCGCCGGCCGCATGATGCTGAAACGCGTCATGGGCAAGGCGAGCTTCGCCACGATCCAGGACGAAAGCGGCCGCATCCAGCTCTACGTCACGCGGGACGGCATCGGCGAGGCAGCCTACGAGGGCTTCAAGCACCACGACCTCGGCGATATCCTCGGGGCGCGCGGAACGCTGTTCAAGACCAAGACCGGCGAGCTTTCGCTGAAGGTGGCCGACCTGCGCCTGCTCGTGAAGGCGATTCGGCCCCTGCCCGAGAAGTTCCACGGCCTTGCAGACCAGGAGCAAAAGTACCGCCAGCGCTACGTCGATCTCATCATGAGCGAGGAGACACGCGAGGTGTTCCGCGTGCGCAGCCGCATCGTGCAGGCGATCCGCGAGCACATGACCGGCAAGGGCTTCCTCGAGGTCGAGACACCCATGATGCAGCCGATTCCCGGCGGCGCCGTCGCGCGCCCGTTCAGGACGCATCACAACGCACTCGACATGGATCTCTACCTGCGCGTGGCCCCGGAGCTCTATCTCAAGCGCCTCGTCGTGGGCGGATTCGAAAAGGTGTTCGAGATCAACCGCAACTTCAGGAACGAGGGCATCTCCACCCGGCACAACCCCGAGTTCACCATGCTCGAGTTCTACGAGGCCTACCGCGACTACCGCTACCTCATGGACTTCACCGAGGAGATGCTTCGCGAAGTGGCGAAGGCAGCGCTTGGCAGCCTTCAGATTCGCTACGGGGCCCACTCGATCGATCTCGGGAAGCCGTTCGAGCGCCTCACGATCCTGCAGGCGATTCGCAAGTTTCATCCGGAGATCGCCGAGCGCGAACTTGCGACCCGCGACGGCGTGATCGCCGTGCTCAAGAAGCGCGGCATCGAATTCGGCCAGCACGCCAAGGCCGGCGTGGGCGCGCTCCAGCTGCACCTGTTCGAGGAGACGACGGAACAGCAGCTCATCCAGCCGACCTTCGTCCTGGACTATCCGGCCGAGGTTTCCCCGCTCGCGCGGCGAAACGATGCCAATCCCGAGGTCACCGACCGCTTCGAGCTGTACATCGCGGGACGAGAGATCGCGAACGGCTTTTCCGAGCTGAACGATCCCGAGGATCAGGCTGCGCGCTTCGAGGAACAGGCGAAAGCCAAGGCGGCGGGCAACGAGGAATCGATGTACTACGACGCCGATTACATTCGCGCGCTCGAATACGGCCTGCCGCCCACCGCCGGGGAAGGAATAGGGATAGATCGCCTCGTGATGCTCTTCACCGATAGTCCGAGCATCCGCGACGTGCTGCTCTTCCCGCATCTGCGCCCGGCATGACGGGCCTTGCAATCTCGCTGGTGCTGGGCGCCGCGTTCATCCACGCCGGCTGGAACTATATTCTCAAGAAGAGCGGCGGCGGAATCGGCTTCGTCTGGGCGTTCGCCGCCCTCTCTTCGCTCATCTACGCGCCACTCGCCGTCGGCGCGGCGATCTTCCAGGATTTCCGGCTCACAATCGAGGCTGTGGGTTTCATTTTCGCGAGCGCCGTGCTCCACACCGCCTACTACCTGCTGCTCGACCGCGGCTACCGGTACGGCGATCTTTCAGTGGTCTATCCGCTCGCTCGGGCGACTGGCCCCTTTCTCACCGTGATCATCGCGATCGCCCTGCTGGGCGAACGGCCGGGCATGGTCGCGATGGGCGGCGCCGCGCTCATCGTCGGCGGCGCGTTCTTTCTCGCGGCAAGCCCGGCAAAGCTGCGCAAAGCAGGCGCCGCGCGGGGCATCGCGTTCGCACTCCTCACCGGCTGCATGATCGCGGCCTACACCGTGGTCGACAAGCAGTCGGTCAGCGCCCTACTCGTTCCGCCCATACTCCAGGATTGGGGCGCGAATCTCGGCCGCGTCATCGTGATGGCGCCGCTTGCGCTCAGGCGCCGCGACGAGGTCAGGACAGCCTGGGCGCGGCAAAGGAAAGCGGTGATCCTCGTCGCCGTGCTGTGTCCGCTTTCCTATATCCTCGTGCTCACCGCCATGGTGTTCACGCCGGTCAGCTACGTCGCGCCGGCTCGCGAGATCAGCATCCTCATCGCCGCGCTCATGGGAGCGCACTGGCTCCAGGAAGGCGACGTCCCGCGCCGTATCGCCGCCGCGTGCGCCATGGCGCTGGGTGTAGTCGCACTGGCGATCGGATAAGGCAACGCCCGCCAGGTATCGCCATGGATCTCTCCTTCGTCTCGGCGGTCGTCATCCTGCTGCTTGTCATGGATCCGATCGGCAATATTCCGCTCTTCGTCTCGCTGCTCCGGCAGGTCGACCCTAAACGCCGTGTTCGCGTGATCGTCCGGGAGTGCGCCATCGCGCTTGCCGTGATGCTGCTGTCTGCCATCTTCGGCAGGTTTCTTCTCGAACTGTTCGGACTCTCCGACCGCTCGCTCAACCTCGCCGGCGGCATCATCCTGTTCTTGATCGCGCTGCGCATGATTTTCAGCAGCGAAGAGGGCATATTCGGCGCGCTGCCTGCTGGTGAACCGTTCATCGTGCCGCTGGCGATTCCGTCGATCGCCGGTCCCGCCGCGATCGCCACCGTGATACTACTGGTCTCCCGCGCACCCCAACGGCTGCCCGAATGGCTCGCGGCTGTTACCGTGGCAATGGCGTTTTCTCTCTTCACCCTGCTTCTCGCCGAACGCATCAGTCGACGTCTCGGCAAACAGGTGCTCACCGCCTTCGAGCGCCTCATGGGCCTTCTGCTCACAGCGATCGCAGTCGAGATGCTGCTGCGGGGGATCGAGGGGTTCGTCCGTCACCTGCAGATAGGCTGAACGCGAGCGTCCGTCTGAGGCCCGCGGGCGGTCTAGAGCGGAATCGCGTTGCGGATGGCGGGCAGCATCCGCGCGACCGCTTCGCGTCCCTCTGCGATCGCTACTTTGGCGTGGTGATAGTCGAGCAGACCGAGATGGCCGAGCCGAGGAGTGAGGAGTACATCAGGCGGTTCACCCGCGAGGCGACTCCTCGCGATTCGCAGTTGCATGATATTGATCGAGCCCATAAGCGTTTCCATCAACGACGGCGCGGGGACCTGCGTCTCCGCGACCGTGTCGCTCGTTTTCGAGTACCCGGGAAGGAACCTGCTCATGAAGCTTCGCGGCGTTGTCTGCGTCGGCGCCCGATCGTCGTCGCGGACGTAGCGCCCGACAAGGTCCGACCCGAGATCGACCGCGACGACGATGTCCGCGCCCATTGCCCGGCACAATGAGACCGGAATAGGGTTGACCACGCTGCCATCAACGAGAAAGCGATCCTCGTAAAGGACCGGCTGAAATAGGCCCGGTACTGCGATCGACGCGCCGATCGCATCCGACACTTTGCCCTCGCGCAACCATATCTCCTGGCCGGAATGAAGGTCGGTCGCGACGGCGCCGAACGGCACGGACAACTCCGAGAAGTTCCGCTCGACGAATTGTTCGCTGAATACTTCCCGCATGCGCCGGCCTCTGATGAGTCCGCCGCGCAGGCCGAAGTCCGCGAGCCGAAGGATGCGTTTCCAGTCCAGGCCGAGCGCCCAGGCTTTCCAGCTGATCGAGCCGGCCCGCGGCAAACGCTGCCCCGACGAGCGCACCGACCGAAGAACCGGCAATGAAATCGGGCCTGATGCGCTCTTCGGTAAGCGCGCGCAGGACGCCGATGTGTGCCCATCCGCGAGCGGAGCCTGCGCCCAGGACGAAACCGATCTTGGGTCTGCGCGCCACGGTTCACTCGATCATGCCGCGAGCCGCCGGGAAGCGACTGGACGCGCAAATAGGTCGTGAGCGTCGGAACGCAGCACCTTCACCTGCGCCCAGTCGCCCGCCGCGAGTTTAGCTGCGCCTTCGATGTGCACCACTCCGTCGATCTCGGGAGCATCGGCAGACGAGCGTGCAACGGCCCCCTGCGGCTGCGCTTCATCCACCAATACCTTGATGGTCTTCCCGATCTTGCGCTTCAGACGCCGCGCGCTGATCTCTTCCTGAAGTTCCATCAGCCTCCTGCGCCGTTCTTCGCGGAGCTCGCCGGGCAGCGCACCGGGCAGTTCGTTCGCGCTGGCACCCTCTACCGCCGAATAGGCGAAGCACCCGACGCGATCGAGCTCGGCCTCGTTCAAGAAATCGAGCAGCTCCTGGAATTCGCTTTCGGTCTCGCCCGGAAAGCCCGTGATGAAGGTGCTGCGTATCGTCATGTCCGGGCAGACCTTGCGCCAAGCGCGTATTCGCTCGAGGTTGTCCTCCCCGCTCGCGGGGCGTTTCATGAGTTTCAGGATCCGGCGGCTTGCGTGCTGGAAAGGCACGTCGATGTACGGGAGGACCTTGCCGTCAGCCATGAGCGGGATCACATCGTCAACATGCGGATAGGGATAGACATAGTGCAGCCTCACCCACACGCCCAGTTCTCCGAGCGCCGACGCCAGATCGAGAAGGCGGGTCCTGAGCGGCCGTCCGCCCCAAAACCCGGTACGGTATCTGAGGTCGACTCCGTAGGCACTCGTGTCCTGCGAGATCACGAGCAGCTCCCTTACGCCCGCCGCTACGAGGTTTTCCGCTTCCCGCAGCACTTCGCCTATCGGCCGGCTCACCAGACCGCCGCGCAGCGACGGGATGATGCAGAACGTGCAACTGTGATTGCAGCCCTCGGAGATCTTCAGGTACGCGTAATGCCGTGGCGTGAGCTTGATTCCTTGAGGAGGCACGAGATCGCTGAAAGGATCGTGCGGCTTGGGAAGGTGCTCGTGCACTGCAGTCATCACCTCTTCCAGGGCGTGCGGACCGGTGACCGCGAGCACCTTCGGGTGCGCGTTCCGGACGGTTTCACCCTTCGCCCCCAGGCATCCGGTGACGATGACACGGCCGTTTTCCGCCAATGCCTCGCCTATGGCGTCGAGCGACTCCTTCACCGCGGACTCGATGAAGCCGCAGGTGTTGACTACGACGAGGTCCGCGCCGTCATACGAAGGCGAAATCGCGTAGCCCTCTGCGCGCAGGCGCGTGAGGATGCCTTCCGAATCGACCAGGGCTTTGGGACAGCCGAGAGAGACGAAGCCTACCTTGGGTGCCGCGGACATCGGACGCGCAAACCGGCTTCGGCGCTTCAACTCTTCTTTCCCTCACCCGGCGTCTTGTCGCCATTGGGCTTCTGCGTCGCGCCCGGCGGCGCGCCGAATCCAGGCATCGTAAACCCGGAGAACATGCTGCGTGTCTGGTTCTGAAGCTGTTCCTGCATCTGCAGGAACAGGTTACGGCTCTGCTCCATGTACGCGGAGACCAGACCCTGCATCGCGGGAGCCTGAAAGCTCATGAACTGCTTCCAGAGCTCTTCGTTCAGCTTGCCCGGTTCGCCGTAGAGCTTCTGCGACTGTTCCTGCAATCGCTTCTGGATCTCGCCGAACAGCTGCATGTTGCGCTCGAGATAGGCCCCGAGCATCCCCTGCATGGCGTTGCCGTAGGAGCGAATGAACTGAGTGAGGATGTCCGAGGAAAACATCGGCGCGCCGCCGCTCTCCTCCTCGAGGATGATCTGCAGCAGGATCGCTCGCGTCAGATCTTCCTTGGTCTTGTCGTCGATGACCTGGAATTCCTGCCCCTCCAGCACGAGCTTTTTCACGTCGGCGAGCGTAATGTAGGTGCTCGACTTCGTGTCGTAGAGCCTGCGGTTGGGGTATTTCTTGATCAGTCTTGCGGGATCGGCCACGGAACTACCTAGCGTCGCTGAAAGTGCGTGTGCGGTGCATCATACTGGAGATTCGCTCGCCGGGTACGCTTACGCCATGTGCTGGCCGCCGTTGATTGCGATGTTGGCTCCGTTGACGAAGGCGGCTTCCTCCGAGCAGAGGTAGATGATCAAGCCTGCGACCTCTTCGGGTTTGCCGAGGCGACCGATGGGGATCTGCGGCAGGATTTTCGAATCTAGGATTTCCTTTGGAATCGCGGTCACCATCTTCGTACCGATGTAGCCGGGCGAAATCGTGTTGACTGTCACGCCCTTTTTTGCGACCTCGAGCGCAAGCGACTTGGTGAAGCCGTGCATACCGGCTTTGGCCGCGGCATAGTTCGTCTGCCCGAACGCCCCCTTCGAGCCGTTGACCGAGGATACATTGATCACGCGGCCCCAGCCACGGTCGACCATGCCGTCGCAGACTTGCTTGGTCATGTTGAACACGGAATCGAGGTTGGTGTGCAGGACTGCGTCCCAATCACCCTTGCCCATCTTCCTGAAGGTCATGTCGCGGGTGATGCCGGCGTTGTTGACCAGGATGTCCACTGGACCCAGATCCTTGGTCACGCCTTCCACGCAGGCTTTGCACGACTCGTAGTCGGCGACGTCGCAGGGATAGGCGCGGAAGTCGTAGCCACGCGACTTCATTTCCGCGGTCCAACGGCTTGCCGTCTTGTTCGCAGGCGAGAACGTCACCGCGACGCCGTAACCGGCGTCGGCCATCTTGGTGCTGATGGTCTCGCCCAGCCCTCCCATGCCGCCCGTAATGAGCGCCAGTCGCTTAGCCATGGTTTCCTCCCGCGCCCTCGGTTTATCCGCCTCAGGCCCCAAGATTACTGCATTCCGGGTCAAACCATGTGCAGGCCGCCGTTGATCGATATGTTCGCCCCGGTAACGTAGCCCGCCTCATCCGAGGCCAGGTAGGCGACTAGACTGGCGATCTCGTCGGGTTGCGCGAGCCGTCCCATCGGAATCTGCCCCACGATCGACTGCAGGACCTCGGGCTTCATCGCCCGCACCATGTCCGTCTCCACGTAGCCGGGCGATACAGTATTCACGGTGACCCCTCTCTTGACCACTTCCTGCGCGAGGGCCTTCGAGAACCCGTGCATGCCGGCCTTGGCCGCAGCGTAGTTGGTCTGCCCGAACTGGCCCTTGAGCGCATTCACCGAGGAGATGTTGATGATGCGGCCCCAGCCGCGCTCGGTCATGCCCTCGATCACTTGGCGCGTGACGTTGAAAACGCTGTTCAGGTTGGTATTGATCACCGCGTACCAGTCGGCGGATGACATGCGCTTGAGAACGCCGTCGCGGGTGATGCCGGCGTTGTTGACGAGGATATCCACCGACCCCACCACCGAGCTGATCTGATAGAACATGTCGGCGCAGGACTCATAGTCGTCGACGTCGCCCTCGGCCGCGTACACCTGCAACCCTTCGCTTCGCATCGTTGCGAGCCAGCTGTCCTTCTTCTCGTATGCGGGCAGGCAGCCCGCCACGACCTTGACGCCGTCCCGGCCGAGGCGCCGGCACACGGCGGTACCGATCCCGCCCATGCCCCCGCTCACGAAAGCGATGCGCTGCTTGACGGGGCTGGCGCTGCGCGGGGATCCGGCATCCTTGTGCGCGGTGGCGGTATTTGCGGCTGTCGCGATCGTCATTTTGGATTGTCTCCCATGATGGGCGTGCGTCCCTCCGAATCCGGAGTCGTCAGGTGATACGCTGTCTTACGTACCGTCCCGGGGCGGGTTCGATCGGGTTGAATTCCGCGTTGCCGAGCCGAGACGGCGCGGGTACGTTTTCGCCGCCGAAACCCTCCAGCCACCGGCTCCAGTCTGTCCACCAGCTTCCGGCTCTCTCCGTCGCGGCCGCGAACCAGGTTTCCGCGCTCGCCGTCGCCTTTCCTCCCACCCAGTGGCTGCGCTTGTTCTTCGCCGGGGGATTGATGACCCCCGCGACATGGCCGCTCGCTCCAAGGACGAAGCGCGCCTCGCCCTGAAGGAGCTGCGTCGTCTGGTAAGCGGTGCGCCAGGGGACAATGTGGTCTTCGCGCGTTGCGAGCACATAGGCGGGAACCGTGACCTTGCCGAGATCCACCGGCACGCCCAGCACGCTGCTCCTGCCCGGCTCGCGCAGCCTGTTCTCAAGATAGGTATTGCGTACGTACCAGCAATACATCGGCCCCGGGAGGTTGGTCCCGTCCGCGTTCCAGAAGAGGAGATCCAACGCCTCGGGCCGCTGCCCCTTGAGATAGCCGTTGACGACGTAGGACCAAACCAAGTCGTTTGCACGAAGCGCGGTGAACGCCATCGCGATATCCCTGCCGGACATGACTCCGCCCCCGCCGATCTCGGCTTCCCGGGCCGCGATGCTCCGCTCGTCGATGAATACGCGGATATCGCCGGTATCGGAAAAATCGAGCATCGAAGCCAGAAAGGTCGCGCTCTTGACGCACTTGTCGCCGTTCGCGGCCAGCACTGCAAGCGCCGTTCCCAGAATCGTCCCCCCCACGCAGAATCCGAGTGCGTTGACCTCCTCGGTGCCCGCAATCGCGCGCGCGACTTCGAGCGCCTTGAGTGCGCCCTTTTCCACGTAGTCGTCCCAGGTGAAGTGGCCAACCTCCCCGGTGATATTGCGCCAGGACACCATGAAGACCATGTGCCCCTGCTCCAGCGCATAGCGAACGAAGGAGTTCTCCGGCCGCAGATCGAGGATGTAGTACTTGTTGATGCAGGGCGGGATCATCACCAGCGGCCGCGCAAAGACCTTCGGGGTCCGCGGCTTGTACTGGATGAGCTGGATCAGATCGTTCTCGAAGACCACCGAGCCTTCGGTTACGGCGAGATTCTTTCCGACCTCGAATGCCGATTCGTCATTGTTGGAGATGCGTCCCTTTTGCACGTCCTCGACCAGCTGGCGAACGCCCTTCGCGAGGCTCTCGCCCTGCGTCGCCATCGCGAGCTTCAGCGCCTCGGGGTTGGTCGCAACGAAGTTCGCCGGGCTCACGGCGTCGGCGAACTGGCGCACGACGAAGCGAAGGCGCTCTTTGGCAAGCGGTTCGGCATTCAGCGCCTCGACCCACTCGCTGAGAAAGCGGGAGTTGATGAGATAGCTCTGGCGAAGGTAATCGAACCAGGGGTTGCTCTGCCAATCCGTCGAGGAGAAGCGCCGGTCGCCGGGCTCGGGACTTACGATGGGCGCCGCGTCTCCGCCAGCCTGCCGCGTCAGCATCGAGTGCCATAGCGCCGCGTGCTTCTGCAGACATTCCGCCTGCAACGCGGCGAGCTTACCGGGGTCGACCTGAACGGAGGGGGCCGAATCAGGCGTCGACCCCATCGGACCGAGGAGAGTCTTCATGAACGCCTGGGCGGCTTCGGAGAATGCCTCGGCCGGGGATGGGGTTGGGGTTTCGGACTCCACTTTACTGGAAGGCCCTGAAATTGTTGAAGATGTGGCGGCATATTGCGCCGCACCATCACCAAAGTCAAGGCAGGACTTGTGGAACTCGATCCGCGCCAGGCTAACTGCTTGACGTGCCTTGCGATTCAGCCTGGCGCCCCCTCGACCAGTCCAGCGCCAGGCCCAGGCAGCCCTTGACAGGGGCATTGTTTTGGGATATTTTTCCCAAATCATGCAACGGAAGTCATCGAGCAAACCCCGAGTCGGGCAGGCTCTCGCAACCGCACTAGCGCGAGTTCTCCGTCCCTTGTTCCGGGTCGTTCTGCGTAATCACATGTCTTTCAAAGCTTTCCTGGATGTCGCCAAGCGCGCCTACATAGAGGTTGCGGCGAGCGAGTTCGGCATCCCCGGCAAAAAGCAGTCGGTTTCTCGCATCGCGCTGCTTTCCGGCCTGACACGGAAGGAAGTGCAGCGCCTGCTCGAGGCTCATACAGCGGACGACAGCGACGCGGGCGAGCGCTATAACCGCGCCGCACGCGTCGTCGCCGGCTGGGTGCGTGACAAGGATTTCGCAGACGACGCTGGTCATCCCAGAGCACTCACACTCCAGGAGGGCGATTCGACGGACCGGGCGAGCTTCGCCGACCTAGTACGCCGTTTTAGCGGCGACATTCCGTTTCGCGCCGTCCTCGACGAACTGCTCCGCGTTGGAGTCGTCGAGAAACTCGCCGACGGCGCGGTCCAGCTCAAGTCGCGCGCCTATGTTCCGGAAAGCGGCGACACCGACAAGCTGAACATACTCGGAACCGACGTATCCGACCTCATTGGGACGATCGATCACAACCTTCAGCACGGCGGCGACGATCGGTTCTTCCAAAGAAAGGTGATGTACGACAACGTCCCGGTCGAGGCCGTGGAGGAGTTTCGTCGCCTGAGCAATGCCCAGGCCCAGACGCTGCTCGAGCGGCTGGACAAGTGGCTGTCACAGCACGACCGCGATACGAATCCGGAAACGAGCGGGACCGGGCGAGTGCGCACGGGCATTGGCATCTATTACTTCGAGGAAAACATGGCGTCAGACAATTCAAAGGATTCAGAATCATGAGGACTCCGTCAGGAACCCTTTTGATCGATGCATTGCTCGACCGCCTGGGAACCGTCCAGGCAAATGCGCTACTCGCGCAGCTTAGTACGTGGATGTCGCAAAGGAATCGGGACACCCGAAAGGGCCGCGCCAAACCCGAGCGAAGGCGCGCCGATATTAGCACTCATAACTCTCAGGGAATCGCCCTTTCAAATACACAAAAGGACCAACTATCATGAAGACTGTACGATTCGTGTTTCTTGCGGCGGCAGCCGCGTTGACTATCTCCGGATGCGGTGGCGGCACCGGCGGAACCGGGTCAGGCGGAGACACGCCCACCAGCGCCGTCTCGACCGGGGTCATGGCCAAAGGGAGCGTGATCGTCAACGGCGTGCGCTTCGAGGACAACGCCGCAATTATCACTATCGACGACACGCCCAAGACGGCGACGATCGACACTCGCGACGGCATGGTCGTGAAGGTGGCCGGTACCGTCAACGCCGACGGCATCACCGGCACCGCACAGCGCGTCAAGGCGCTGATCGAGGTGCGCGGAACGCCGATTGCGGTCAATTCCGGCGCGAACCCGCAGAATCTCGTCCTGCTGGGCCAGACCGTCTTTGTCGATGATCAGACCGCGTACTCGAACCTCGCGGGTTTCAGCGCCATCACCACGTCGACTCTGATCGAAGTGCACGGGCTTCGCGATGCGGGCGGCAACATCCGCGCGACCCGGATCGAGGACAAAACGCTACAGATGGGCGATGCCACCACGGACGAGATCCGTGGCGTCGTGAGCGGAGCGGCCGCCCCGAATGCGACCTCGTTCAGCATCGGCGCGCAAGCGATCAACGCGAGCGCGGCGACGATCGTTCCGACCGGCGCGAGCTATCAGAACGGCACGGTGGTCGAGGTGTACTGCACCCGGCCCTGCACCCCCGGTGTCTTCCAGGCCTCCATCGTCAAGGTCGAGGACGCCCAGGATTCGGCCTTCCAGCCGAGCTCCGGACAGCGGCGCGAGGTCGAGGGTCTGATCTCCGGCTTCACCACGCATCCCGGCAATTTCTTCGTCGCAGGCACTCCGGTAACCACGACTAGCTCCACCCGTTTCAAAGGCGGCATCGCGACCGATCTCGCCAACGATATCAAGGTCGAAGCGGAAGGCACCTGGAACGGGTCTGCGCTGGCCGCGAGCAAGATCGAGTTCAAGCGCTCGGTGATCCGATTGCAGGGCGTAGTTACGGCTTCCGCTGCCCCGTCGTTTACGTTGACCGTGACCGGCGCCGGCGCGATAACCGTGCAAGCCGACAGCCTAACAAGCGGCGATTTTGCTGGCGGCGCAGTGCCTCCGGTTGCTGCGGGATGCGTACAGGTGCGAGGTCAGCGCAAGGCTGGAGGTGGCGTCGTGGTGACTGCCGGTGAAATCAGGTCATCCTGTAGCAACAGCGATAGGCACTTTGTCCAGGCGCCGGTCGAAGCCGAGCTTCCCGAGATCAACATCACCTTGCTTGGGTTCCTCCTCAACGTCAGCGTCCCTACGGACGGGTATAAGGACGTCAACGACCAGCCGATCACGCGAACCGTATTCTTCAATACGGTCACGGCTGCGACGACCAACGCAGGCGGATCCGTCCCGGGAACGCTGGTGAAAGTGATCTTCAACGACGGGCTGACCACCGTCAAAGAGGTTGAAATCGAAGATTGACCGGTTTCGCCAGTCGGTCATGCGGACGCCGCCCTTCGGGGCGGCGTCTTACATTGGGGACGACGAAGCGCCGGCTGAAAACCGCCCTACCCGCCGATCCAGTAGAGCCGCGCGGGATTGTCCACGAGGATCTACTGCTTGGGAATCTTCGCCCGCTCGATTACAGCCTTCCATTTGGCGATTTCGGAGACGAGCAGATCGCGCAGAGCCTCAGGCGTTCCGGGACGCACGTCGACACCCAGCTCCGAAAGGCGCTTGCGGGCTGCGGGGTCGGCGAGCGCGGTGTTGACCTCGCGGTTGAGGCGCTCGATCACGGTTCTCGGAGTTTTCGCCGGGGCGGCGACGCCGTTCCACGATGAAGCCTGGTAGCCGGGCACGCCGCTTTCGGCGACGGTCGGCACATCGGGCAGGCCGGGAAAACGCTTCGCCGAGGTGACTGCCAGTGCGCGCAGTGTACCGCCCTTGATCTGTGGCAGTACGGGAGTGAGGAACTCGAAAGCCGCCTGGACATCGTTAGCCTTGAGCGCCACGATGACGGCGGGAGTCGCCTTGAACGGCACGACCTGCGCATCGACCCCTGCCATCGACTTGAACAGCTCGGCGGCGAGGTTCTGCGTGCTTCCCGGGTTGATCGTGCCGATGTTGAATTTGTTCGGGTTTGCTTTCGCCACAGCGATGAGTTCCCGCACCGAACCGATCTTCGAAGCCGAATCTACCGCCAGCACCAGATCGAAGAAGCCCACGGTCGAAACCGGCGCAAAATCATTTATGGTGTCGTAGGGTAGCGATTTGAAAAGCGAAACGCTGACCGCGTTGCCGTTGGTGATGAAGAGCAGCGTATGGCCGTCGGGCTCGGCCTTCGCAACGGCTTCCGAGGCGACAATACCGCCCGCGCTCGGCCGGTTCTCGACGAGGACCTGCTGCCCGAGGCCCTCGCTCATTTTCTGCGAGAGTACCCGCGCAGTGATGTCCGCCACTCCACCCGCTGCAAAGGGAACAAGGATCCGAACCGGGCGAGTAGGAAAGTTTTGAGCAAAACTCGGAATGGACGCGACAGCCAGTGTGAATATGCAAATCCATCGCGCGGAAAAAACGGCTCGCATGCCAGGACCTTTCACGAAGGGAATATTGATTAGGAGGGTTGGTCGGGGCGGCGTGATTCGAACACGCGACCACCTGCACCCCATGCAGGTACGCTACCAGGCTGCGCTACGCCCCGACTTGCAGAAAAGTATAGCAGACACCTGCCAGCGCGCCGCGCCCATCAACGCAGGAGCTCGATGAGGCTCTTCAGTTCCTGCTTGAGGGTTACAAGGTTCACGCCCCGCGTTTCCTGGGCGCGCGCTGCCGTAGAACCCGCGGACCGCGGCGGCGAGCCGCTCAGGCTTTCGTCGAGACGGTTGCGCGCACCGCTGATGGTGAAACCCTGCTCATAGAGCAGTTCGCGGATGCGGCGGATCAGCAACACCTCGTGGTGCTGGTAGTAGCGCCGGTTACCGCGGCGCTTCACGGGCCGAAGCTGGGTAAACTCCTGCTCCCAGTAGCGCAGCACGTGCGGCTTGACGCCACACAGCTCGCTCACCTCTCCTATGGTGAAGTAGCGCTTCGCCGGAATCGGCGGAAGGCTGTCCTTAGTCGCCTTGCTTTCCATGGTTCTGCTCGACCAGCGCCTTCAGTTTCTGGCTGGCGTGGAATGTGACCACGCGCCGCGCGGTGATGGGAATCTCCTCGCCGGTCTTGGGATTACGACCGGGCCGTTGCGGCTTGTCGCGCAGTTGGAAGTTGCCGAATCCGGAAAGCTTGACGCTCTCCCCGTTTTCGAGCGCCAGGCGGATCTCTTCGAAGAACGTCTCGACCATGTCCTTAGCCTCGCGCTTGTTGAGCCCTACCTTCTCAAAAAGCATGTCCGCCAGCTCGGCCTTCGTAAGCGTCATTTTTCGCTCCCTTGGGAGGGCAAAGCCTTCTCCCAACCTACCTAAGTACGTAATTTTGCACCGAATTTAGCGGAAAGAAGCCCCGTCAGTTGCGCCATTGCGGCGTCCGCCTCCGCATCGGTCAACGTCCTTGCAGTATCTTGCATAACTACCCGAAACGCAAGGCTTTTTCTGCCTCGACCGAGATTCTGCCCGCGAAATACGTCAAAGAGCCGTATTTCCTGCACCAGGACGGGGCGATTTCGGGTCAATTCCTCCAAAATCTGGGCCGCCGGGAGACTCTCCTCGAATTCCATGGCAAGGTCCCGGATGATCGGGGGAAACTTCGACACCTCCCGATATTTCGGCAGCTTGTCCCAGCTCGGCACTTCCACCTCGAACAGGACCGGCGCCAGCGGCAATTCATATTTCTGTTGCCAGCGTGGGTGCAACTCGCCCAGCCAGCCGATTTCGCCCTCTTCCACGATCACGCGTGCCGCTCGACCGGGGTGGAGTGCCGGGTGGCTCGTGCGCTCGAATCGGGCGGTACGTGGGGCGAGCAGCGATTCCACGTCGGCCTTGACGTCGAAGAAGTCGACGCTGCGATTCGGAGTTCCCCATTGCTCCTCGAGCGCGGGACCGTACGCCAGAGCACCGACGCGCGCCGGCTGGCGCACCCCTGCGACATCGAGATCGCCCTCCTTTACGGCGGTGTCCCGCAGGTAGACCCTGCCGAGCTCGAATATCCGGACGCGGCCGAGCTTGCGCCCAAGATTGAAGCGAAGGTTCCACACCAGCCCGCCGATCAAGCTGGTGCGCATCACCGCGAGGTGACTCGCGATCGGGTTGACAATCCGCAGGGCGTTCGACTCGCCGGAAAAATCGGCCTCCCACTGCGGATCCACGAAACCGAAGTTGATCACCTCTTGGTAGTCGCGGTCGGCAAGCTGTTGCCGGAGTGCGTGCGGCGAGCGGTGTCCTTCCGGCTGTGGGCGCATGACCGCGGGCGCGAGCGGCGGGCGGGCCGGGATCCGCTCGAAGCCATACACGCGCGCGACCTCCTCGATCAGATCCTCCTCGATCGCGATATCGAACCGGAAGGACGGCGGAGTCACGAGGAACACCTCACTGCCGGCCGCGCCCTCGCACGCATGCGACAAACTCAGCCTCGCGAAGATATCGGCCATGTCCGCTGCGGGCACGGGCACGCCGATCACTTTGTGCGCGCGCGTCGCGCGCATGCGCACGGGACGGCGCTCCGGGAGCTTGGCTACGGTATCGACCGTGGGTCCTGGCTCGCCGCCGCAGATATCCAGAATCAGCCCGGTCGCACGCTCAATCCCTGTCAGGTTGTTGTCGAAGTCAACGCCTCGTTCGAAACGGTGCGACGCGTCGCTTGTTAAGTTGTAACGGCGGGCCCGTCCGGCAATGGCTTCTGGGAAAAAGAACGCCGATTCGAGGAAGATGTTGCGCGTGGCGAGTTCCGCCTTGGTCGAATCCCCGCCCATGACGCCCCCGAGGCCGATCGGACCGGAGCGGTCGGTGATGCACAGCACCGTCTGGTCCACTTCCACGACCTGCTCGTTCAGGAGCTTCAGTCGCTCGCCCTTCTTTCCCCAGCGGACGTCGATACCGCCGGCCAGCTTGTCAAGATCATAGACGTGGAGTGGTCGTCCCAGCTCGAGCATCACGTAATTGGTCACGTCGACAAGCGCCGAGATCGAGCGCTGGCCGGACCGCTCAAGTCGCTCTCTCATCCAGGCGGGCGTCGGGGCGGCGGCATTGACGTTGCGAATGACTCGTCCGGCAAAACGGCCGCAGCCTTCTCCATGCGTGATCTTTACCGGAAAGACGGCCTCGTTCACCGGCGCGACCGGTCTGATTGCGGGCGGCTTGAGCGTGGAGCGCGTCAGGGCCGCTACCTCACGCGCGACGCCCAAGACGGACAGGCAATCGGCGCGATTGGGTGTGAGCTTGAGCTTGAACAGCCTGTCGTCAAGCGCGAGTACATCGCGTATGTCGCGCCCCACCGGCGCATCGGAGGGCAGCGCTAGAAGCCCGCTATGATCGGCGGAAAGCCCCAACTCGCGCGCCGAGCACAGCATCCCTCGACTATCCACCCCGCGCATGCTCGCCGCCCGGATTTCGAAGGGCTTGTCCGGTAATTCACCCGGAAGCCTCGCGCCGATCAGTGCACAGGGTACTTTCATTCCCACAGCCACATTGGGCGCGCCGCAAACGACCTTGAGCGTTTCGCCAGTTCCGGCATCAACGCCGCAGACAGTGAGCCGATCGGCGTTGGGGTGCTTCTCCACTGAACGAATGTGGCCGACGACGACTCCCGAGAATGGCGGAGCGACAGGGTCGCAGCCTTCGACCTCGACGCCAGACATGGTGAGCAGCCGCGCAAGCCTCTCCGAGTCAAGTGGCGGATCGACTAGAGTACGCAGCCAGCGCTCCGAAAACTGCATGGGATTTCGTCAGTACAGGATCAGCATTCAGGAAAACTGCCCCAGAAACCGCAGATCCCCTTCGAAAAACAGTCGCAGATCGTCGATACCATACCGAAGCATCGTGAGCCGCTCGACTCCGGATCCGAAAGCAAAACCCATGTAACGCTCGGGATCAAGGCCGAAGTTACGCACGACATTCGGATGCACTTGTCCCGCCCCGGAGATCTCCAGCCACTTTCCCCGATTCGGACCCGAGCTGAACATCATGTCGATTTCGGCAGACGGTTCGGTGAACGGAAAGAAGGAAGGACGAAAGCGCACTTGCAGGTCATCGGTCTCAAAGAATCTACGCAGAAAGTCGATATAGACGCCTTTCAGGTCGGCAAAACTTATGTCCTCGTCGATCCACAAGCCCTCGACCTGATGGAACATCGGTGAATGGGTGGCATCCGAATCGACGCGATAGGACCGGCCCGGTGCAATTACCTTGATCGGTGGCTTGTGCGTCCGGGCGTAGCGCACTTGTATCGGGCTCGTGTGCGTGCGAAGCAGCAGGCCTCCTTCCACGTAGAAGGTGTCGTGCATCGAGCGCGCGGGATGGTTCTCCGGTTGATTGAGGGCGGTGAAGTTGAACCAGTCGGTCTCGATTTCGGGGCCGTCGGCCACATCGAACCCGATCGATCCGAAGATTGCCTCGATCCGCTGAGAAGTGCGGGTAACCGGGTGGATGCCGCCTCTGCCGCGCCCACGCCCTGGGAGAGTGATATCAAGGGCCTCTTCGGCAAGTTGCGCATCGAGCCTGGCGGAAGCGAGCTGTTCGCGACGGGCCGTCAGCGCGGCTTCGATCCCGTCCTTGGCCGCATTGATACGCGTCCCCGCCTCGCGACGAGCCTCCGGCGCGAGCTTTGCCAAATCCTTCATCGCCTGAGAGAGAACCCCGGACCTGCCGAGGTAATGGGCCTTGATTCTCTCGAGCTCTGCGGCGTCTTTCGTGCCGTCGAATTCGGCGATTGCCTTCGAAACAATTTTGTCGAGATCGGCCACGCTGCGGACTCCGACTCAGCGAGAGAGATGAGCTGCGAGAAGCCGCATTATTCCCACGAAAAGCGGGGAATGCTGCCTAGGCCTCCATCCGTGCGAGGTGGCGATGGCAACGTCTCTCACGGACTTGCGCCTTCCCCTACGCTGGGGACCGTTCAAGACTGTCAGGCGCCGAGCTTCGCCTTCGCCTGCCCCGCCAATTGAGCAAAGGCCGCCTTGTCGGCGACCGCCAGGTCAGCGAGCACCTTGCGGTCCACCTCGATCGCCGCTTTCCTGAGCGCGTTCATGAACACCGAATACGTCATCCCGTGCTCGCGCACGGCAGCGTTGATGCGAGCGATCCACAACGCCCGGAACTGGCGCTTGCGCTGCTTGCGATCTCGGTAGGCATACTGCTGGGCCTTCATGACCGCTTCTTTGGCAATGTTGAAAACATTGCCGCGCCGGCCGCGGAATCCCTTGGCTAAACCGATGACTTTCTTGTGCTTGGCGCGCGCGGTGACGCCGCGTTTTACTCTTGGCATGGCCGGTCTCCTTAAGCGTAAGGCAGCATGGCGCGGACATGCTGCTTGTCGGTGGAATGCACTTCGGCCGTGCCGCGCAAATGGCGCTTGTTCTTGGTTGTCTTCTTCGTGAGGATGTGGCGTTTGAACGCCTGAGAGCGCTTGATGCTCCCGCCGGAGCGCACTTTGAAGCGCTTGGCGGCAGCGCGCTTGGTTTTCATCTTGGGCATTGCATACTCCTGTTTTGACATGGCGACAGGTGGCTCCCGCGGAGCGCTTGTAAACCTCGGCACCACTTCTTGTGAACCGGTCGGGAAGCAGCCTACGGAGCGGCGGCCGGTTTGGGTTCCTTCTTCGCTTTGACCGTCTTCTTGACTTCCTTCTTGCCTTTCTTGGGTGCCAGCACCATCACGAGCTGCCGCCCCTCCATCTTCGGAAACTGCTCCACCACGGCATAAGGTTCAAGATCAAGCTTGACTCGTTCGATCAATCGCACGCCGAATTCCTGATGCGCCATCTCGCGGCCGCGGTACCGCAGCGTGATCTTTGCCTTGTCCCCTTCTTCCAGAAATTTGATCAGGTTGCGCAGCTTGATCTGGTAATCGCCCTGGTCGGTTCCAGGTCGGAATTTCACTTCCTTGACGTGTATCTGCTTCTGTTTGAGCTTCGCCTCGTGGGCTTTCTTCGCCTCGCGGTACTTGAACTTGCCGTAGTCCATCAGCTTGCATACCGGCGGCTTGGCGAGGGGGGCGATTTCCACGAGGTCCACTTCGGCTTCCTCGGCCATCTTCATGGCTTGAGCAATCGGGACGATGCCGACCTGCTCACCCGCCGCTCCGATCAGCCGCACCTCCGGTGCGTTGATCTCGATGTTGATGCGCTGCGTTCTGTCCGTGGCGATGTCTATCTCTCCAAATAGTTGAAAAACTAGGCCGTACTCCCCGGTTGCGCCTCACTACGGAGGCGGGCGATGAAATCGGGCAGTGAAATCTGCCCGAGGTCTTCACCGCTGCGGGTGCGCACGGCCACCTTTTCGGCTGCCTTTTCCTTTTCACCGACGATCAGTTGGTAAGGCAGCTTCTGCAAGCTATGTTCCCGAATTTTATAGGCTATTTTCTCGTTCCTCAAGTCCGCCTCGCAACGCATGCCTGCGCGTTTCAGGGCCCTCGCGACCCCGTTCGCGTAGTCCGCCTGGCCCTCGGAAATATTCAGCACCACGACCTGGATAGGGGCGAGCCACAGCGGCATGGCGCCGGCGTAGTGCTCGATGAGAATGCCGATGAAACGTTCCATGGAACCGACGATGGCCCGATGGAGCATGACGGGAATCTTGCGCGCGTTGTTCTCGGCGACGTATTCCGCCCCAAGGCGGCCCGGCATCGAGAAGTCCACCTGCATGGTCCCGCATTGCCAGGACCGACCAATGCTGTCCTTCAGGTGGTATTCAATCTTGGGGCCATAGAACGCCCCTTCTCCCGGCAGCACTTCGAAAGCGAGGCTGCTGCTCTTCAGGGCGGCCCCGAGAGCGCGCTCGGCCTTGTCCCACATTTCATCGGTGCCCACCCGCTTTGGCGGGCGTGTAGCGAGCTTGTACGCGACTTCGGTAAAACCGAATTCCGCGTACACCCTTTGCAGCAAAGCGGTAAATGCGACGACTTCCGGCTGTATCTGCTCCTCGGTGCAGAAGATGTGACCGTCGTCTTGCGTAAACGCCCGTATCCGCATGATTCCGTGTAGGGCCCCCGAGGGCTCATTGCGATGGCAAGCCCCGAACTCACCATATCGAAGCGGGAGGTCGCGGTAGCTGTGCAGTCCTTTGTTGTAGATCTGGACGTGCCCGGGGCAGTTCATCGGTTTGATGGCGTAATCGCGCTTTTCCGACTCTGTCGTGAACATCAGCTCCTTGTAGTTCTCCCAGTGGCCCGACTTCTCCCACAGGCTCCGATCGAGGATCTGCGGGCAGCGCACCTCGAGATAACCGTTTTCCAGGTAAACCCGACGCATGTACTGCTCGACCTGCTGCCAGATCGCCCAGCCCTTCGCATGCCAGAACACCATTCCGGGCGACTCTTCCTGAATGTGAAACAGATCGAGTTGCACGCCCAGACGCCGATGATCACGCTTTTCCGCTTCCTCGAGCATCCTCAGATAGGCTTCCTGCTCCTCCTTCCGTGCCCAAGCAGTGCCGTAGATTCGCTGAAGCATTTCGTTCTTCGGGTTGCCGCGCCAGTAGGCGCCCGCGACCTTCGTCAGCTTGAAGACCTTGAGCTTGCCAGTCGAGGGAACATGCGGACCGCGGCACAAATCGATGAAATCGCCCTCTCGGTACAGCGAAACCTCTTCGCCAGCGGGGATTGAAGCGATGATCTCGGCCTTGTAGTGCTCGCCGATCGACTTGAAATGCTCAACCGCCCGGTCGCGAGGCCACACCTCGCGAGTTACCGGAAGGTCCTTTCTTGCGAGCTCGGCCATGCGCCTTTCGATCGCTTCCAAATCGTCCGGCGTAAACGGCCGCTTGAAGGAAAAGTCGTAGTAGAAGCCGTTTTCGATCACCGGCCCGATCGTCACTTGCGCATCCGGGAAGAGCTCCTTGACTGCGTAGGCGAGCAGGTGCGCGGTGGAGTGCCGCAGTATCTCGATGCCACCCTTGTCGCGCTCGGTGATGATGGCGAGCTCGGCGTCCTGCTCGATGCGAAACGAAGTGTCGACGAGCTTTCCATTCACCCGACCTGCGAGCGCTGCGCGCGCGAGGCCGGGGCCCAGGGCCGCGGCCACTTCCAGAACCGACGGCGCGTTCTCGAACTGACGGGTAGATCCGTCAGGAAGCGTGATCTTCACCATGGTATTCGGATTCCCGAACTCACATCCGGATCTCGCAGCACCGGACCGCCCCTAGTTCGAGTCGGTGTTCTTGAAATGAACGAGTCGCGACAGGCCGAGCAGATTCACCGGCTGGATGTTGACGATGTTCCAGTTCATGCTATTGACGTAGGTCTCTATCGAAAAATCGGAGCGGAATCCGATCCGAGACGCGAAAGGACGCAGCAGCGCTTCACCCCACCTCCACCAGATCCCGTTGCCGCTGAAATGGTTGAGCAGATAGATATCACCGCCGGGCTTGCACACCCGGCGCGCTTCCCGTATCAACCCGTACGGGTTGGGCGTGACCGAGTACACGTACGGAATCACCACGTGATCGAACGCCCCGTCCGGAAACGTGGTCCGCTCGGCATCCATGAGATGGAGCTCGACTTTTTCTAGGCCCAGCCGCTCCGCACGGCGTCTCGCCACGGCCAGCATTTCCTCCGAGATATCGATTCCCACTACGGATACGCCGTCGGGATAGAGAGGCAGGAGCAGTCCCGTCCCTACGCCGATCTCGAGGACTCGCTGGCCAGGCAGGGCTCGGAGCGTGCGCCCAAGCTTCCGGCGCCCATGCTGCAGCAAGGATCCGAAAACGATGTCGTAAAGTGGAGCGTATCGCCGGTAGACGCGTTGAACTGCCTGCTGATCCATTTCTATAGGTCTTAGATGCCGAACACGAGTAGTTAGCCGGTGCCCTGTCTCCGGCTTCGAGCGCTGAAGAGTACATCCCGTGATCCTCGCCAGCAGTCAAGCCGGCGCCCCGCGCCCGGCACAACAAATCAACTTGGTAGGCGCGATTGGACTCGAACCAACGACCCCCACCATGTCAAGGTGGTGCTCTAGCCAGCTGAGCTACGCGCCTGGAGAGCGCCGAATTCTATCGGAAGGCCCGCCCACGCACAAACCCGGGACCCTTCACCGTGCCTCAACAACTCATCCGCTCCAACTCCGCGATCGCGAACTGTAGACGTACGGTTTGTATTTGAAGACCACGTTCCGGCAGGAGAGCGAGTACTCGCCGCCCGAGACGGAGTAGGCCATAAGCGTGCCGCCGGGGCATTTCCCCACCGTCAGAATGTATTTTGGTACGAGCTTGTCGAGGTTTTCCGGATAAGTGCCGTTCTCTCGCTTGTGTGCCGCCAGCGCGGATATCATCTGAGAGCCGCGCGTTTCGACGATCAATCTCTCCTTCTGGTCCTCGCTGTATATCTCGATGGCGATATATCCGATCAGAAGAAATCCGGCGACGATGGCGAGCGGAACGACCTGACCCACGCCTCTCTGAAGTTTCTTGTGGCCCATTCTCTGGCTCCGGGGCTGAGAGATGTCAACGAACGGCAAATAGTACCACTACCGCAATCCAAGCATTTCCGCCGCATGCTTGCGAGTGGTCGCCGTAATCGCGACACCGCCGAGCATGCGCGCGATTTCCTCGATTCGTGATTTCTGATCGAGGACTGCGACCCGGCTTCTCGCGCCACCGCTGTCCGTGCCCTTCGCGACCGACCATTGCTCGCCTGCCTGAGACGCGACTTGGGGCAGGTGCGTTACGCACAAGACTTGACGCTCCTCACCCAAGGTCCTGAGCTTCTTGCCGACGATTTCGGCTACCGCTCCGCCTATTCCTGCATCGACTTCATCGAAGATAAGCGTGGGCACCGCCGCAGCCCGGCTCGTTATCACTTGAATCGCCAGACTGATGCGGGACAGTTCGCCCCCGGAGGCCACCTTGGACAGAGGGCGGGGTTCTACGCCGGGGTTAGTCGTAACGAGAAATTCGATTTGCTCGTTACCGCACACACTGCCTTCGGCGAGGAGCGGGCGCAGGTCCACTTCGAGCCGCCCTCCCGCCATCGCGAGCTCTTTCATCGCGGCACTTACTTCCCGTCCGAGCTTCGTCGCGGCCTTTCCACGCTCGACGGAAAGGCGCACCGCGAGGCCGTCATACTGTGAGCGCGCTGCCTCCTCTTGCCTGGAAAGCGCGTCGACGTCCGCGGCAATCTGCAAATCGTCGAGCCGCGACCGCAGCGAGGCGAGCAGAACGGGCAGGGCTTCAGGTTTCGCGCGAAACTTGCGCGCAGCATTGTGCACAGCCTCGAGGCGCTGCTCGACTTCGCTTAGGCGCCCTGGGTCTATCTCGATTCGATCGATGTAGTGCCGAAGCGCATGAGCCGCTTCGCGCAATTGCGCCTCCCCCGATTCGAGCAGAGCCATCGTTTCGCGCAGCGCAGCATCGTATTCGACGAGTGGGCGCAGTCGCGACAGCACTCCCGACAGCACACCAAGTGCGGCGTCCTCCGATTCCGAGAGCGCGTCGATCGCCCCGCGCCCGCCCTCCAACAGGCTCGCAGCATGAGCGAGCCGTCCGTGCTCTGACTGGATCGCCTCCCATTCTCCAGGCTGGAGGGCAAGCCTGGCCAGCTCATCGACTTGCCACGTCAGCTGCTCCCGTTCCGCGTCCCGGGCCGCGGCGTTGCTTTCACTGTCGAGTCTCATCCGGGAAAGTCTCTCCCACTCGCGATACGCCTCGGCGACTTCCCTTGCGAGAGAAACCAGCCCCGCGTGCGCGTCGAGTACCCGGCGCTGTTCGTCGGGCCGGAGAAGAGACTGGTGCGCGTGCTGACCGTGGATGTCGACTAGGCCGTCTCCTGCCTCCCGCAGCTGGTTGACCGTC
Organism: uncultured beta proteobacterium; assembly: GCA_963699535.1. Taxonomy (GTDB): domain Bacteria; phylum Pseudomonadota; class Gammaproteobacteria; order Burkholderiales; family SG8-39; genus VBDM01. Next base: position 88,155 of record CAVOUJ010000024.1, read on the forward strand.
GCCGGATGGCCGTTGATGAACGCGCGCGAACGCCCGTTCCGATCCACAACCCGGCGCAGCAGCAATCTGTTCTGATCGCCCTCAAGCGCCTGTTCCCGCAACCATTCCCCAAGCTTGGCCTGAGGCTCGAGGGAGAACTCTGCAGTCACATCCGCCCGCTCGGCGCCGGCGCGCACCTGCTCGCTTTCGGCGCGTTCGCCAAGCGCCAGCGACAGGGCGTCGATCAGGATGGATTTGCCCGCTCCCGTCTCTCCCGTCAGGGCGGTGAAACCCGGCCGGAAGTCGAGGTCCAGCTGATCGACGATGGCAAAGTCCCGTATGGACAGATGTAAGAGCATTCCGCTAAGAACGAATGAAAATGCACGAAGGCAGACAGCGTCGGACTCCGGCGCGGTCAGAGCACCTCGCCCCAGTGCAGTTTTTCGCGCAACATGGCGAAGTAGCTGTAACCCGGAGGATGAACGAACGTGATCGAGTGCTCGGCGCGACGGACGAAGACACGGTCTCCTTCCTGCAGATCGCACTGCATCTGCCCGTCGAAGTGAAGCCGGGCATCGATCGAACGCTTCAGGGTGATATCGATGACCGAGCGGTCGCTCACCATGATCGGCCGGTTGGAGAGCGTGTGCGGACAAATCGGTACCAGGGCGAAGCCCGGCACGCTTGGTTGCAGTATGGGTCCGTCCGACGAAAGAGCGTACGCGGTCGAGCCGGTCGGCGTTGCGACGATGAGCCCGTCCGCACGCAGGTCATACACGAATTCGCCGTCGATGTGCACAAGAAACTCGATCAGCCGGCCGACCGCGCCCTTGTTCACGACTGCGTCATTCAGCGCGAGGGTGGAAAGGGTGACCACACCGTCACGGCGTACTTCCGCTGTGAGCATAGTGCGTTCCTCGGTGGAGTGGCGACCGGCGAGAATCTCGGCCATCGCTTCCAGCATGTTGGCTGAGGCGATGTCAGTCATGAACCCGAGCCGGCCCTGGTTGACCCCGACCAGGGGCACGCGATGCACCGCCAGATGGCGCGCCGCATTAAGTATGCTTCCGTCGCCCCCCTGCACCACGGCGAGATCGGCTCTGGCGCCGATCTCGGCGTAATCGGCAGCCGGAAAACCGTTGATGCGATTCGTGGCTGCGGTTTCCTTCTCCAAGAGCACCTCGCGCCCCGCCTTGCGGAGATAATCACCCATTGTCACGAGTCCGCTCGCCACTTCGGCCGAGTTATAGCGGCCGATGAGCGCAATGGTCTTGAATTCGAGCATAGCGCCATTAAATCATGAAGATGCAAGGCTGACAAAGAAAAAGCCGAGATCTGCAAACCAAACCGCAGATCAGGCCGTTTCTGTAGAATCGGAACCATGCTAGACCGGCGCGCGCAGATCCTATTGAAGGCCCTGGTTGAGCGTTACATCGAGCAAGGCGAGCCGGTCGGCTCACGCGCGCTCTCCCGCTACTCCGGCCTCGATCTGAGCCCGGCAACGATCCGCAACGTGATGGCGGACCTCGAGCAGCTGGGGTTCGTCGCAAGTCCGCACACTTCGGCGGGGCGAGTACCGACGCCGCGCGGCTATCGCTTCTTCGTCGACACGCTGCTCACGATAAAGCCCCTAGACCGCGTCGAGATTAGCCAGCTCGAAGTCAATCTGAACCCAGACCATCCACAGCGCCTTATCAGCGCCGCCTCGCAGCTGCTCTCCGAGCTGACGCACTTCGCGGGTGTGGTCGCGACAAACAAGCGCGAAGCGCCGGCGTTTCGTCACATCGAGTTTCTCGCCCTCTCGGACAAACGCATCCTGCTCATTATCGTGACCCCGGAAGGGGACGTGCAGAACCGCGTATTGTCCACCGAAAGGAGCTATGCGCCCTCCGATCTGACGGCTGCGGCGAACTTCCTCAACCAGAACTACGTCGGCCTCACGTTTCAGGAAATCCGGCGCCGGGTGCAAGGGGACTTGAGACAGCTTCGAGAGGACATGATGCAGCTCATGACTGCGGCCCTCGATGCGGGGAGCGAAGCCTTGTCGGAGTCAACCGAGAACTACGTCATCTCCGGCGAGCGAAACCTGCTCGATTCCCATGACCTCGCCTCGAACATGTCCCGGCTCCGCGAGCTGTTCGAGTTGTTCGAAAAGAAAACAGCACTCATGCAGATACTCGAACTCAGTACCCGCGCCCAGGGCGTGCAGATCTTTATCGGCGGTGAATCGAGTATCGCGCCGCTTGACGAGTGCAGCGTCGTGTCCGCGCCCTACGAAGTCGACGGACAGGTCATCGGCACGGTGGGCGTGATCGGGCCCACGCGCATGGCGTACGAGCGAGTGATTCCCATAGTCGCGGTCACGGCCAAGCTTCTGAGCAGCGCGCTATCGAGCCACTAGGCTGGAGCCTGGGGCCAAGCTCAAAGCGGCAGTCCTCACCAGGGCTACCGACTCTCTGAATGAACTATCTCCCTGAGCCCGAGCATGAGCGCGGTACGGTTTCCAGGGCAGCTGTTCTGCTCGTCAACCTGGGCACGCCCGACGCGCCCACTCCCGTTGCGGTACGGCGATTCCTCGCGCAGTTTCTGTCCGACCCGCGCGTAATCGAGATTCCGCGCGCGCTATGGTTACCGATCTTGTACGGACTCATCCTCAGCACGAGGCCTAGGAAATCGGCAAGGAAATACGCCTCCATCTGGTCCGAGGACGGTTCACCTCTGAGGGTGCATACCGAGCGGCAGGCGCGCCTGCTGCGTGATTACTTCGGCTTGCAGGTCCGTTCGCCGTTCACAGTCGATTTCGCCATGCGTTACGGAACGCCTACGATTCCGGAGACCCTGGCGCGCCTCAAGGCCGAGGGCTGCGACCGCATTCTCGTGATGCCGATGTATCCGCAGTACGCCGCGAGCACCACGGCGAGCGCGCTGGACGAGGTTGCCGCGTACCTGCAACGGGTCCGAAACGTGCCGGAAGTCCGGGTCGTCAAGCATTTTCACGATCACCCTGCGTACATTGGCGCCCTGGCGCAACTGGTGCGGGATCACTGGGCGCGGTCCGGACGCCCGGACAAGCTGGTGATGAGCTTCCATGGGCTGCCGCGCTACACTCTGGTCCGCGGCGATCCCTACCATCGCGAATGCCAGGAATCCGCGCGCCTTCTTGCCGAGAAACTGGAGCTCGCGGAGAGCCACTGGCAAATCGCTTTTCAGTCACGCTTCGGAGCCGCGGAATGGCTCGAGCCCTATACCGCCTCCGTCTTGGCCGATTGCGGCCGGAGGGGTCTGCGCCGCGTGGATGTCGTCTGCCCGGGTTTCGTGGCCGATTGCCTGGAAACGCTTGAGGAAATAGGCATCGAGGGGAAAAGCATCTTCCTCGGAGCGGGCGGCCGGGAGTTTCACCTCCTGCCCTGCCTCAACGAACGCGACGACTGGATCCGATCGCTCGCCGCCATCGTTGAAGAGCACCTCGTCGGTTGGGTAAGTGAATCCCGGAACCCTCAAGGTGCAGGCCCCGAAGCCGGAGCAAACCACAGGACAGCCCAAGGTGAAGGTGCGGCGGGCTGAGACGCGTTGCGAGCAGCCGGTTTCTGCCGATCTTGAAATTCCCTCAGAAAAGCCCAAGTTGCGGCATACGCGGATTCTTGTAGGACACAAAAGCGCCCTTTTGCGGAGAGTTCATGCCCGATCCGGATCAACCCACCCCAGCTGCCGGCCCCGGAGACTCGCCGGTCGACGCGGCCGCACCATCTCCCCAGTCCGCAGAAACTCCACCTGAGGCCAAGGCCGCGCCGGTTGCGGACCCCGGGGAGTTGCTCCGGCAAGCGGAGCTGAAGGCGCAGGAACACCACGAGGCTTGGCTTCGGGCCCGGGCCGAGGCCGACAACATACGCAAGCGAACTCAGATCGAGCTCGCCAACGCCTACAAATACGCGGTTGAATCCATGGCGACAGAGTTGCTCCCCGTCAAGGACAGCCTGGAAGCCACGCTTGCTGCCGATGCCGCTGCCCTCGAGTCACTGCGGAGCGGAGTCGACCTGACCTTGAAACAGCTGAACACGGCTTTCGACAAAGTGAACCTCAAGGAGATCAATCCGGTCGGGGAGAAGTTCGACCCTCACCAGCACCAGGCCATCAGCATGCTTCCTTCCGAGAAGGAGCCGAACACGGTGATCAATGTGCTCCAGAAGGGCTACAAGCTGCACGAGCGGGTCATTCGCCCGGCTCTGGTCACCGTCGCCAAGGCGAAGGACGTCCAAGCTTGAAGTCGGGGGAATGATCCCCATATCGCCTGCACGGTTATTTGCCCGAAAATTCAAGAGGAACCCCCATGGGAAAGATCATAGGAATCGACCTTGGCACGACGAACTCCTGCGTCGCGATCATGGAGGGCGGCAAACCCAAAGTTATCGAGAACTCCGAAGGCGCACGTACCACGCCTTCCATCGTCGCCTACCTGGAGGATGGCGAAGTTCTCGTCGGCGCCCCGGCCAAGCGGCAGGCGGTAACCAATCCCACCAACACCCTATACGCGGTCAAACGCTTGATCGGGCGCCGTTTCGACGAAAAGGAAGTACAAAAGGACATCGACTTGATGCCTTACAAAATCGTCAAGGCTGACAACAACGACGCCTGGGTTGAGATTCTCGGAAAGAAAATCGCTCCACCGGAAGTGTCGGCGCAAGTGTTGCGCAAGATGAAGAAGACAGCCGAAGACTACCTTGGCGAGGAAGTTACTGAGGCCGTGATCACGGTTCCCGCCTACTTCAACGACTCGCAGCGCCAGGCGACCAAGGACGCGGGCCGGATCGCGGGACTTGAAGTCAAACGCATCATCAACGAACCGACGGCCGCCGCGCTCGCCTTTGGTCTCGACAAGAAAGAAGGCGATAGGAAGATCGCCGTGTACGACCTCGGCGGCGGCACGTTCGACATCTCCATCATTGAGATCGCCGAAGTCGAGGGGGAGCATCAATTCGAGGTGCTCTCGACCAACGGTGATACGTTTCTCGGAGGCGAGGACTTCGACCAGCGTCTGATCGATTACCTCTGCGATGAGTTCAAGAGAGATCAGGGCATCGATCTCAGAAATGACGTGCTCGCGCTGCAGCGCCTCAAGGAGGGCGCGGAAAAAGCGAAGATCGAACTGTCCTCGAGCCAGCAGACCGAGATCAATCTGCCCTACATCACGGCGGACAAGAGCGGCCCGAAGCACCTGACGATCAAGATCACGCGCGCAAAGTTCGAGAGCCTTGTCGAGGATCTCATCGAGAAGACGGTCGAGCCTTGCCGCATTGCGCTGAAGGACGCAGGTCTGAAGGTCTCGGATATCGAAGATGTAATCCTGGTGGGCGGGATGACGCGCATGCCCAAGGTGCAGGAGACCGTAAAGGATTTTTTCGGCAAGGAACCAAGGAAGGATGTCAACCCCGACGAGGCGGTCGCGGTCGGCGCGGGAATTCAGGGCGGCGTTCTGAAGGGAGACGTCAAGGATGTATTGCTTCTCGACGTTACGCCGCTGTCGCTCGGCATCGAGACACTGGGCGGGGTAATGACCAAGCTCATCCAGAAGAACACTACGATCCCGACCAAGGCGCAGCAGGTCTTTTCGACCGCCGATGACAACCAGTCTGCTGTAACCATCCACGTGCTGCAGGGTGAGCGCGACATGGCCATGGGCAACAAGAGCCTGGGCCAGTTCAACCTGGAGGGAATTCCACCTTCACCGCGCGGCATGCCTCAGATCGAGGTCGCTTTCGACATCGACGCCAACGGGATTCTCCATGTGTCCGCCAAGGACAAGGCGACCGGCAAGGAAAACAAGATCACCATCAAGGCCAGCTCGGGCCTGAACGAAGCGGAGATTCAGCGCATGGTGAAGGACGCCGAAGCGCATGCTGCCGACGACAAGAAGCAGCTCGAGATCGTCACTGCACGCAACCAGCTGGACTCGCTCGTCCATTCGGTGAACAAGTCCGTCAAGGAATATGGAGAGAAGCTCTCCGTCGAAGAGAAAGCCAAGATCGAGGCCGCGCTCAAGGACGCCGAGGTCGCGCTGAAATCTGACGACAAGGCGCAAATTGACGCCAAGACGCAGGCGCTCGCACAGGCTGCACAGAAGCTCGGGGAAAAGATGTACGCCGATTCCCAGAAAGCGCAAGGCGCCCAGGCGAGCGAAGCGTCCAAGGAACCGAGCAAGCCCGATGACGGAAACGTCGTGGATGCCGAGTTTACCGAGGTGAAGGACAAGAAAGGTTAAGAGCGGCGCGGGAGACGCGCCGCCTTAACTGGCCGAGTTGGAACCGACGCGTGAAGCGCGCGGTTCAACTCGGCCTTTGCGCAACAGGAGTCGGCCTCAGACATGGCGAAGCGGGATTACTACGAAGTCCTAGGCGTCAATCGTGACGCGGACGAGGAGGCGATCAAGAAAGCCTATCGGCGCCTCGCCATGAAGCACCACCCGGACCGCAACCCCGACAACCCCAAGGCGGAGGAGTGGTTCAAGGAAGCCAAGGAGGCGTACGAGGTCCTCACCGACGGGAACAAGCGTGCCGCGTATGACCGGTACGGGCATGCCGGGGTCGATCCGCAGGCAGGTATGGCCGGTACCGGGGCCGGCTTCTCGAGCTTCGCCGATGCTTTCGGCGACATCTTCGGCGACATATTCAATCAGGCCCGCGGCGGACGCTCTTCGGTGTACCGCGGAGCCGATCTGCGCTACAACCTCGAGATCCCGCTTGAGCAGGCGGCGCAGGGGGACGGAAACCCGGATTCGCGTTCCAACCTACGAGAACTGCGACACCTGCAAGGGCACCGGAGCGAAACCCGGCACGAAGCCGAAGACCTGCCCGACATGCGAAGGTCACGGCCAAGTACGCATGCAGCAGGGGTTCTTCTCCATCCAGCAGACTTGTCCGAAATGCCACGGGACCGGGAAGATCATTCCCGAACCCTGCCCGACCTGTCGCGGCTCTGCCCGAGTGAAGAAACAAAAGACGCTCTCGGTGAAGATCCCGGCCGGCGTCGACGACAGCGATCGCATTCGCTTATCGGGCGAAGGCGAACCCGGAGTCAACGGCGGCCCGCCGGGTGACCTCTACGTCCAGATCCAAGTCAAGCCTCATCCCGTGTTCCAGCGCGACCATGATGACCTGCATTGCGAAATGCCGGTCAGCTTTGCGACCGCGGCCCTCGGTGGAGAGATTGAAATTCCCACTCTCGACGGGACAGCGAGGATCAAAATCCCCGCTGAGACCCAGTCCGGCAGGGCATTTCGCCTCCGCGGCAAGGGAATCCGCGGCGTCCGCAGCCGGGAGCACGGCGATCTACTGTGCCACGTTGTCGTCGAGACTCCGGTCAGTTTGACCGAACGACAGAGGGAGTTGCTGCGGGAGTTCGAGGCGATCAGCCAGAGGGATTCCCCGCGGCACAACCCCCGCGCCAAGTCCTGGATGGACAAGGTCAGGGAATTCTTTGCAGAGTAGAGGAAGTTCAATGATATTAGTCACTTAGGGCGATATATCTCGGCTGAGCCCCACTAAGGGGTCTGCCCGGGACCTATACCTGAGCTTCCACTCGAAAATCCGGGGGCATGGCCCTGAAATTGCTATCTCTTTTCCAGATGACAGCCGGTACGGCCGGGTCTAGAATCGGTCGGCGTCATCGACTTACCGTCCAGAGAGGGGGAATGGCCATGACGAACGCTCGTAGATCTGCCGTGGCAGCCGGCTTGATCGCGGCTGCCCTCGCTTCCGGGGCAGTCCAATCCCAGGGGGTGACCAAGACGACCATCCTGATCGGGCAATCAGGTCCGCTCTCCGGCGCCAACAAGGAATTCGGCGAGGACATCCGCGACGGCGCGCTCGCCTTGTTCAACAAGCTGAACGCAGCAGGCGGTGTGAACGGCCGCAAGATCCAGCTGATCACGTTGGACGACGCCAACGACGCAAAGCGCTCCGGCGAAAACGGCAGAATCCTCATCGAAGAGCGACGCGTCCTCGCTCTGTTCGGCTACGCCAGTGCGACCTTAAGCCTCCCCGCATTTCCGCACGTGGAAAAACACCGCGTGCCGTTCATCGCGCCGTTCACCGGCGCCGCGCCCATGCAAACCTTCCGCCCCTTCGTGTATATGATGCGGGCGAGCTACGCCGACGAGCTGGAGAAGATCGTCGAGTTCTACGCCAGCACCGGAATGAAGAAATTCTCGGTCATCCACTACGACGACGCGATCGGAAAGGAGAACCTCGCCGCGGTGCAGGCGGCGCTCGACAAGCGCGGCCTGAAGCCGGTGTCGATCGGCACCCTGAAACGCAACCAGACCGACCTCGGCGCTGCCGTTGAGCGATGTCGTCAAGGCGGCTCCTGACGTCGTGATCGGAACGACGCTGTACCGCACTACCGTCCGACTTCATCAAGCAGGCGAAGAAAGCCGGGTCCGGAGCGCCAGTTTGCCAGCACTTCATTCGTCGGCGCGAGCGCCTTGGCCGCTGAACTGGGCGCTCAGGGCACGGGCGTGGTCGTCGCGCAGGTGGTTCCGCCCTACTCCCGGATGTCGATTCCTGTCGTCAAGGAATACCAGGCCGCGATCGAAAAACAGCTCGGAAAGAAGGACTTCTCGTTTACGTCGCTGGAGGCCTACATCTGCGCGAAGGTGCTCGCCGAGGCCATCAGGCGGGCCGGCACCAATCTGACTCGCGAAAGCCTGCTCAAGGCGCTCGACTCCATGAGCAGCTACGACGTCGGCGGATACACCGTCGGTTTCAGCCCGACGAACCATAACGGATCGAAGTTCGTGGAGCTCACCGCGATCAGCAAAGGCGGCAGATTCGCGTACTGACCCAAGAACCGAGAGCCACAAACGAGGGAAGTGTCCTCGTTACTCTTTGGTCGACCTCTGAGTCATCGAGATTCACAAGTCGATGAACCCGCCCCGGCTGGCTGGTTCAGCTGCGGCGCCAAGTTGTCCCCTGCGGACCATCCTCCAGCACGATTCCATCGCGAAGCAGTTCATCACGGATTTGATCGGCACGGAGAAAGTTCCTGATTCTGCGCGCCTCGTCGCGTTCGACAATCAGCGACTCGATCTGGGCATCGGAAACTCCGGCGGCGTGCCCCGCGGAACTCTGCAGAAACTCCTCGCTTTCGCGCCCAAGAATGCCGAGCAGTCCGCCAAGCGCGCGCAACTGGCGCTTGAGCGCCATGGAAGCCGTTCTGTTGGCCTCGTTGGCGAGATCGAAAAGTGCCGCAACCGCCTCGGGTGTGTTGAAATCATCGTCCATCGCTTCGCGGAAACGGCGGCCGTTTGTTTCGCTCCAATCCGGCGGGCCCGCGTGGATCGGTACCCCTTTCAGGGCGGTATAGCATCTCGACAATGCCTGCCTCGCGTCCTGGAGGTGCTCGTCAGCGTAGTTGAGGGGGCTGCGATAGTGGGCGCGCAACACGAAAAAGCGGATGACCTCCGCGTCGTGGAGCTTGAGCAATTCGCGTATGGTCGCGACGTTGCCCGTCGACTTGGACATCTTCTGCTCCTGCAGCCGGACAAAGCCGTTGTGCATCCAGTACTTGACGAAGGGGCTCGCGTCGCCTTCACCCAGGCTTCCCTCGGATTGGGCAATCTCATTCTCATGATGTGGAAATTGAAGATCCTCTCCCCCGCCGTGGATGTCCAGATGCGCTCCGAGGAGCCTTGTGCTCATCGCGGAGCACTCGATATGCCAGCCCGGGCGACCCTTTCCCCAGGGGGACCGCCAGTAGGGCTCGCCTTCCTTGGCGAGCTTCCACAGGACAAAATCGAGAGGATCGCGCTTGGTCGGATCGACTTCGACTCTTTCGCCGGCGCGTAGACTCTCGAGCGATTTTCCGGACAGCTTTCCGTAACCCGGAAACTTCCTCACCGAAAAGTTGACGTCGCCGCTTTCCGCCTGATAGGCCAAACCGCGCTCCTCGAGTCTTCGAATCATTTCCAGCATGGCGGGCACGTTCTCCGTCGCACGTGGCTCGAAATCGGGCTGCTGTACGCCCAAAGCTTCTGCATCCTCGTGCATGTGGCGAATGAAGCGGTCCGTGAGAGCCGCAACCGATACGCCGGTTTCCGAAGCCCTACGGATAATCTTGTCGTCGACATCCGTGATATTGCGCACATAAGTGACCTCGTAGCCAGTGGCGCGCAACCAACGCTGTACGAGATCGAATACGATCATCACCCGCGCATGCCCGAGGTGGCACAAGTCGTAAACCGTCATCCCGCATACGTACATCTTCACTCGCGGCGGGGCCAGAGGAACGAACGCCTCTTGCCTGCGGGTCAGGCTATTGTAGATTTTCAACATGCACTGACTTTGTCATTGTGAATGCCGCAAGCTTCTTGATAGAATCGCGTCTTTCTTTCAATGGAAAAAGCATAGCACGATGAATTCCATCCCTCGGCATGCCCTGCGCATTGTAGCTTTCATCGCCTTGTTCACGGCCGCGCTCGGCGCCTGCGCGCAAAGTCAGCGCGTCGAGATCAAGACCAGCATGGGCAGCTTCACGCTCGAACTTTACCCCGACAAAGCGCCGAAGACGGTCGCGAATTTCCTTCAATATGCGCGCAGCGGCTTCTATAACGGCACGATCTTTCATCGCGTCATCGACGGATTCATGATCCAAGGGGGCGGATTCGAGCCCGGCATGCACCAGAAGACCACTCAAGCGCCTGTACCCAACGAGGCGGGGATTGCGCTCAAGGCGGGGCTCAGGAACGAGATGGGAACGATCGCCATGGCACGAACGCCCAACCCTCATTCGGCAACGGCGCAATTCTTCATAAACGTCAAGAACAACGACTCCCTCGACTTCCGGGAAGAATCTCTGCAGGGGTACGGGTATGCGGTGTTCGGTCGCGTGGTGGAAGGAATGGACACCGTTATGCGAATTGCCAAGACACCCACGGGAACAACTGGACCGTACGAGAACGTTCCAAAGAACGTCGTACGGATCGAGTCGGTTACGGTCAAATCCCACAACTGAATCGGAGAGCGCATGGTCAGGCTTCACACGAACCTCGGTGTCATCGCGCTCGAACTCGATGCCGGGCGCGCCCCTGTAACGGTCAAGAACTTTCTCGACTATGTCGAAGCTGGTTTCTACTCGAACACCGTGTTTCACCGCGTGATCGACGGATTCATGGTTCAGGGCGGTGGATTTGAACCGAGCATGCGGCAAAAGGCGACGCGAGACTCCATCAAGAACGAAGCTGCCAACGGACTGAAGAACGATCGCTATACGATCGCGATGGCGCGGACTTCAGAGCCGCATTCAGCCTCCAGTCAGTTCTTTATCAACGTCAAGGACAACACTTTTCTGAACCACACGGCGCCCAACGCCGAGGGTTGGGGCTATTGTGTGTTCGGCAGAGTAGTTGAAGGTCAGGACGTCGTCGACAAGATCAAAAAGGTCAAGACCGGGAGACGCGGGGGACATGACGACGTACCCGTCGAGGATGTGCTCATCGAGCGCGCTGAAGCCATCTGATCGAAACTCAGGATCAGGTCGCTTTGCCGAGCCCTGCTGCCTGACCCTCAACCTGAAGGTCAATGGTCCTCTTCATCTCCGACCTTCATCTGTGTGCGTCGCGACCGCAGATCAGTCGCATCTTCTTCGAGTTTCTCAGAGGGCCGGCTCGCACCGCTGAATCGCTTTTCGTTCTCGGCGACTTGTTCGAGTATTGGATTGGAGACGACGATCTCGACGAGCCGTTCAATGCTTCGGTCATCACGGCGCTCGCCGAGTGTTCTCGTGCCGGACCCACTTTGTATGTCATGCACGGGAACCGGGATTTTCTGTTGAATGGAGACTTTGCCAAGGCCTGCAATGCGGGTCTCATCGAAGATCCTCATACCATTGATCTTTTCGGAACGACGACGCTCCTCTTACACGGCGACACACTGTGCACCGATGATGTGGACTACCAGAAGTTTCGGTCCGAGGTGCGCGCTCCGGACTGGAAGAAGAGGATGCTTTCGACACCGCTCGTCCTACGCAGGGAGCAGGCAGAAGCCCTGCGCAAGACGAGCGAATTCGAAAAGAAAGGCAAAGCACCGGAGCTCATGGACGTGAACACCGGTGCGGTCGAAGCCTTGTTACGGGAGCACAGATACCCGCGCCTCATCCACGGGCACACCCACAGACCGGCGCGGCACGAACATCATGTGGACGGCAGGACCTGCGAGCGCTGGGTGCTTGCCGACTGGTACCGCAGCGGCAGTTACTTGCGCTGCGATCAGCGCGGAATCGCCCCAGTCCCGCTTCCCTGACCAGCCGCCGCCCCCAGTCCGCGCTCCAGATCGGCGCGGATGTCCTTCACTGACTCGAGTCCGACCGCTACCCGCACCAGGCCGTCCGTAATTCCGGCGCGCGCGCGCGCGGCATCCGAAATGCGGCCATGGGTGGTTGTGGCCGGATGAGTGATCGTCGTCTTGGTGTCACCGAGGTTAGCGGTAATCGAAATCATGCGGGTGGAGTCTATGACATTCCAGGCCGCTCTACGACCGCCCTCGACCTCAAAGGACACAACGGCACCTCCCGAACGTTGCTGCCTGCGCGCAAGCTCATGCTGAGGGTGCGAGGGAAGACCCGGGTAGTACACCTTGATGACGCGAGGGTGCGCTTCCAGCCAGCGTGCCAACTCCAGCGTGTTGCGCGACTGCGCCTCCATCCTGATCTGAAGTGTCTCGAGTCCCTTGAGCAGCACCCAAGCATTGAAGGGTGAGAGAGAGGGACCCGCAGTCCGCAGGAAAGCGAAGACTCCGTCCATCACTAGGTCGCGTCTTCCGAGAACCGCGCCCCCTAGGACTCTCCCCTGACCGTCCAGGTACTTGGTCGCCGAGTGGATCACGAGATCTGCCCCCAGATCCAAGGGACGCTGAAGGGCCGGCGTGCAGAAGCAGTTGTCGACGACGAGCAGCGCGCCCGAAGCGTGGGCCAAGCGCGCGAGCACGTCTATGTCGAACACCTCCGTGATCGGATTGGAAGGCGTCTCCAGATACAGGAACCTAGTGTTCGGGCGCAGCGCCGCTTTCCATGCCTTGACGTCGGTTCCATCGACGTAGTCGGTTTCAACCCCGAACTTGGAAAGGATGGTGCCGAACAGTTGGACAGTGGCGCCGAAAACTCCCGAAGACGACACCACGTGATCGCCCGATTTGAGCAGAGCCATCGCAGTTGCGAGGATGGCGGACATGCCCGAAGCGGTGGCGACGCACGCTTCCGCGCCTTCCAGAGCCGCCAAGCGTTCCTGGAACGCCGTGACCGTGGGATTCGTAAAGCGCGAGTAGATGTTGCCGGGCTCGTTTCCCTGGAACCGGGCGGCCGCCTGTGCGGCGTTCTCGAATACAAAGCTCGACGTGAGGAATAGCGCCTCGGAGTGCTCGTTGAACTGGCTGCGGGCTATCCCTGAACGAACCGCCAGCGTTTCGATGTCGTAGTCCTGCATATTCTTCCCAAAAGAACCAATAAAAAAACCCGTCCAGCTTTCGCTAAGACGGGTCTTGGCCACGCTTTAGCCGTATTTGTTGCCGGATTCCTCCGGCGGCGCCCGCAAGCTGTCGATCAAATCGGCGCGGCAAACACCTTACTATCCCGGTGTGGCGATGTCAAATCTGGCCACACGCCCGCGTCTAGGCGGTGTTCAGGTCGAGCTGGTTGGTCTCCGCCTCCTCCTCGCTTTCCTGACGGGCGGAGTCCCGCTTCTGCTCGACCGAGGCAAGATATTCGCTGGTGACGTCTCCGGTAATGTAGACCCCATCGAAACACGACGTTTCGAACTGTGTGAGCTTGGGATTGACGGCGCGCACCGCAAGCTTCAGAGCCTCGAGGTCCTGGTAGATGACGGCGTCGGCGCCGATCTCGCGCGCAACCTGCTCCTCGCTGCGGCCGGTAGCGATGAGTTCAGTACGCGTCGGCATGTCGATACCGTACACGTTGGCGAACCGCACGGGCGGTGCAGCTGACGCAAAATACACCTTCCTCGCCCCGGCCTCGCGGGCCATCTGGACGATCTCACGGCTGGTGGTTCCCCGTACGATGGAATCGTCGACGATAAGCACGTTCTTGTCCTTGAACTCGAGACCGACAACACTGAGCTTCTGGCGCACCGATTTCTTGCGAATCGTCTTGCCAGGCATGATGAAGGTGCGGCCGATGTAGCGGTTGCGGATGAAGCCCTCCCGATACGTGACGTTCAGCCCGCGCGCAAGCTCAAGCGCGCTCGGTCGGCTCGTGTCGGGAACCGGAATCACCACGTCGACGTCCAGCCCGGGCGCGCTGCGCTTGATCTTTTGCGCCAGATGCCGGCCCATGTGTAGCCGGCTTTCGTAGACGGAAACCCCGTCCATGACGGAGTCGGGGCGGGCAAGGTACACGTATTCGAAGATACAGGGCGCCAGAACCGATTTGGTTGTGCACTGGCGGCTGTGGAAGGTCCCGGTTTCGTCGATGAAAACAGCCTCCCCGGGATGCACGTCGCGCACGAGCTCAAAGCCGAATGCCGTAAGCGCAACGCTCTCCGAAGCAACAAGATATTCAGGTCCTTCGTCCGTGGAATTTTGGCCAAACACGAGCGGGCGGATCCCAAATGGGTCGCGGAATGCGAGCAGCCCATGGCCCGCAATCAGGGCCACCACCGCATAGGCTCCGCGGCACCGCCGATGGACGTTCGCCACCGCTGTGAAGATCGTTTCGGGATCGAGCTTCTGCCCCTTCGCCGCGAGCTCCAGCTCATGGGCCAGGACATTGAGCAGCACTTCCGAGTCGGAACTGGTGTTGATGTGACGCAGATCCTGGCGGAACATCTCCTGCTTGAGCGCGTCCGAGTTGGTCAGATTCCCGTTGTGTCCGAGGACGATCCCGAACGGAGAATTGACGTAAAAGGGCTGTGCTTCACCGGCATTGAACGCCGAGCCAGCGGTTGGATATCGGCAGTGCGCGATTCCTGTCCTGCCGGAAAGCGAGCGCATGTTCCGCGTGCGGAACACGTCGCGCACCATTCCCGTTCCCTTGTGCATATGGAACATCTTGTGTTCGGACGTGACGATTCCCGCCGCATCCTGTCCCCGATGCTGAAGCAGGAGCAGCCCGTCGTAGAGCAGTTGATTGACCGGCGTCTTCGCGACGACTCCGAGAATCCCGCACATTTCAGCTAGTCCCGTGACTCAACGATACTTGACTCAGCGATACTTCATGCGACTCGCCAGACCCTCCGGCAGATAAGGTCGCAGCGCCATGGCCGTGGTCTCAAACGGTCCCGACAACAGCGCATCGCGCCAAAACGGTTCGCGCGGAAGCGGCGTCAGGCCTGCGAGGACAACCACCACGAGCACGATAATGAGTCCTCTCACAATTCCGAAAACCGCTCCAAGGGCGCGATCAGCCGGTGCCAGTCCGGCGGCGCGAACCGCGGATGTCATCACCAGGCCGACAATCCAGGCTATCGCCAATACCCCGATGAATACGAGCAGGAACCCGATCAGTGCGCCCATGAACGGCCCAAGGCTCTGCGGGAGAAGGCCGGCGACCTTGCCGCCGAATACAGTCGCCAGTATGAATCCGCCCACCCACCCGCCCAGCGAGATCATTTCGCGTACCAGGCCCTGGAAGAGACTGATCACGACCGACACGAAAATGACCAACAGGAAGCCGAAGTCGAACCAGGTCATCGTTGCGCCACCTGTCCGACTTCCAGCCCGAGGGCTTTGAGTCTCTCCCGCGCTTTTTCCGCGGCCTCCCTGCTCGTGAAGGGGCCCGCCCGTACACGCGTCTGCTCGCCCTGCGCTAGTCTGACGCGCTCCGTGTAGCTCTTGACCCCCGCGGACGCTGCCTTGTCCTGAACCTGCTTTGCGTTGTCGGAATTCGTGAAAGCTCCGAGCGGCACCATGAACGCCTCCTTAGTACCGGACTGGGGTCGCCTGGCTTCCCCCACCTCCTTCTTGGGACGCTCCGAGGACTTGGCACTTTCCTTCTGCGAGGCGCCAGGCCGTGAGCCAGCCGGGGCCGTATTCTCCACCTTTTCCGGCTCCCGAGCGGATTCTTCCTTTTTTTGCGCCTCGGGAGGAGACGGCAGAGGGGGCAGAACCCGCGTATT
Organism: uncultured beta proteobacterium; assembly: GCA_963699535.1. Taxonomy (GTDB): domain Bacteria; phylum Pseudomonadota; class Gammaproteobacteria; order Burkholderiales; family SG8-39; genus VBDM01. Next base: position 104,248 of record CAVOUJ010000024.1, read on the forward strand.
GAATGGCCCCGCGTCCTGGCTCGGGATCTGCACAGTAAGCACCTGGGTGACGGACTTGGGTTGCTGGTCGAGAACGATGGGCAGCAGCACGACGACAAGGACCACCACCGCGACCGCACCGATCAGTCGTCGGCGTGCGCGTCGCCTGAGCAGGGTGGCATCCGGGTTGTCAGCCAATCAAAGGCCCCAATATCACGCGCTCAAGACCCTAGCCGCGGTCTCCGGCTGGCGGTCCGCTTCTGCTTCAATCGCCTGCATGACTTCGGCGACGGTGTGGAACGATCCGAATGCAACAATTCTATCATTTTCACTTGCCCGCTTCCTCGCCTCAGCGTAGGCCTCGCGAGGACTTTCGAAGTAGAGCACGTCGCCTATAAGGTCCGCCCCGGCAAGAGCATCGGCCAGCACCTGCCTGTTTGCGCCTCGCGGCACCGAAAGATCCGCCGCGAACCAGGTCGAAATCTGCCCTTTCATCGCGCGACAAACGCCTCCGATGTCTTTGTCCCGCAACATCCCAAATACCGCATAGGTTTCCGGAAAGAAGTTCATGCCCGCGAGGTCTTCCGCGAGTACGGCCGCCGCCTGCGGGTTGTGCGCCACATCCAGAACGACCACCGGTCGCCCGGGAAGAACCTGGAACCGCGCCGGAAGTTCCACTCGGGCAAGACCAGTCCGGACATCCTGCATTCCGACGGGAAGGCGCTCGTGCAGCGCTTCGAGAGCGGCCAGCGCCGCGCTGGCATTCCCGAGCTGCCGCCCGCCTCTCAGTGCCGGATACGCCAGGCCGCCTTGCCGTCCCCGAGGTCCCCAGAACAGCCATTGGCCTCCCTGGCGCTGGTACCCGAAATCCCGACCGATCACCCATGCATCCGCGCCGATCGCCTGTGCGCGCTCGTAGACGCTTTGCGGAGGATCGGGATCCGCGATGATCGCCGGTCTTCCCTTTCGGAAAATTCCCGCTTTTTCGGCACCGATGGCGTCGCGTGTGTCGCCGAGGTAGTCCATATGATCGAGTGCGACAGAGATCAACAGCGCACAGTCACAGTCGTAGGCGTTAACGGCGTCCAGCCGGCCTCCGAGACCCACTTCGAGTATCACCGCGTCCAGCGGCTCGGCCGCGAAAATCTCCCACGCCGCCAGCGTCCCAAACTCGAAATAGGTTAGCGGGACGCCACCCGCTTGCTCGACTCGCGCGCGCTCGACCACCTCGAATGCCGCGCAAAGCTGCGCGTCGCTGACGGGCGCGCCGTTGAGGCGCACGCGCTCGTTGTAACGAAGCAGATGCGGAGATGTATACAGGCCGACCTTATACCCTGCGGCGAGCAGAATCGCCTCAAGAATCGCGCAGGTCGAACCTTTTCCGTTGGTGCCGGCAACCGTGAACAGCGCCGGCGAATTGGACCTCTGAAGCACATCGCGCACCCTTTCTATCCGGTCCAAGCCGAGCTGGATCGATTTCGGATGGACGCGCTCGATATACCCCAACCACTCAGCGAGCGTCCGGGAGATCATCATGTTCTCAGTTGCGAAACCGGGGGCGGAACGAGCTGCCCCCGTCTGCGTGTCTGTAGCCTGGACGCCTGGGTCAAGACCCTGCGGGCGGCTGCCGCTGAAGGAGCGTGAGGAGACTCGCGAGCTTGTCGCGCATCTGGCGCCGGTCAACGATCATGTCGATCGCACCTTTTTCCAGCAGGAACTCGGCGCGCTGGAAGCCCTCAGGCAACTTCTCGCGAACGGTCTGCTCGATGACGCGCGGCCCGGCGAAGCCGATCAACGCCCGAGGCTCGGCAATTACGATGTCGCCGATCATCGCGAAACTTGCGGACACCCCGCCCATGGTGGGATCGGTGAGGACGGAGATGAACGGGAGCTTGCGCGCCGCAAGCTGTGTAAGGGCGGCGGTCGTCTTGGCCATCTGCATGAGCGAGAAAAGTCCCTCCTGCATGCGCGCCCCGCCGCTCGCGGTCACGCAAACAAGCGGCAGATGCTGGTCCAGGCAGGCATGCACGCCGCGCACAAAGCGCTCGCCAACCGCGGACCCCATCGACCCCCCCATGAACTCGAATTCGAAAACCGCGATGATCAACGGAACGTTCTTGATCGCACCCTGCATCACCACCAACGCGTCGGCTTCGCCCGTCGTTTTCTCGGCTTCTTCGAGCCTCTCGGGGTAACGCTTGTCGTCTTTGAACTTCAGACTGTCCACCGATGCAACCTCGGCGCCGATCTCAAAGCGCCCTTCCGGGTCGAGGAGCAGATCCAGCCGCTCCCGAGCGCCTATCCGGTTGTGAAACCCGCACTTCGGGCAAACGTTCGCATTGCGCTCAAGATCGGTCGTGTACAACACCGCGGCGCAAGAAGAGCACTTGCTCCAGAGCCCCTCGGGAACGTTCTTCTTCGCGCCAGTCCCGGTGCGATTGATCTTGGGCGGGAGAAGTTTCTGCAGCCAGCTCATGCGTCGATCGCCTGACGGATTTCTCTGAGCAAGCTGGCTGCCCTCTCCACGCAAGCCTGTGGAGACGCCTGCTCCATTTCCTGGATGATCCGGCTGCCGATCACGACTGCGTCGGCAATTTTCGCGACCGCACGGGCGGTCTCTCCGTCGCGAATGCCGAATCCCACGCCGACCGGAAGCCTCGTTTTGCCCCGAATCGCAGGCAGTTTCGCGGCCACTTCTTCCAGATCGAGGTGCTTGGCCCCGGTCACCCCGCGCAAGGACACATAGTAGATATAACCGCTCGCCAGCCTTGCGACCTGCTCGATGCGCGCATCGGTCGAAGTCGGTGCCAGCAGGAAGATCATGTCTATCCCGTGCGCGCGGAGCATTGAAGCGAGCTCCGCGCTTTCCTCGGGTGGATAATCGACCACCAGCACGCCGTCGACCCCGGCCCGCTCTGCAGTTTCGACGAAGTGCGTCGTCCCCATGGCTTCGATGGGATTGGCATAGCCCATAAGGACCACCGGCGTCTTCGAGTCGTTCTTCCGGAATTCCGCGACGAACCCGAGCACTTGTTCCAGCCCGACGCGATTCTTCAGCGCGCGCTCGCCTGAGCGCTGGATCACCGGTCCATCGGCCATGGGATCGGAAAACGGCACACCCAGCTCGATGATGTCCGCTCCGGCGTCGGCAAGCGCGTGCAAGAGCGGCACCGTAACCCGCGGTTCGGGATCGCCCGCGGTGACATACGGAATCAGAGCCTTTCGCTTTTCGCGGGCCAGCCGCGCGAATGTCGCCTGAATCCGCGGCATGGCCGGCCTCACAGAGCGGCAGCGGCGGCCTGGACCGACGGCCCCTCGGAGAAGGGGGCCAGGCGACGCTTCGCCGTGGCGCAGTAGTCCGGGTTGACCTCGAAGCCCACAAAGCGCCGGCCGTGCTTGACTCGCCGCCACGGCCGTCGTGCCGCTCCCCATGAACGGGTCGAGCACGAGCCCCTGCGGGGGACAGCTTGCCAAGATCATGCGCTCGATGATCTCCAGGGGTTTCTGCGTTGGATGATCCTGCGCGCTCCGGGTCCTGGCGGTGAATACGCGTCACGCTCCATACGTCCTTCGGGTTATAGCCCACTTCAAGCCACTTCTTGCCGACGAAAATCGAGCGTGTACGCGCGCGCTTGGTCTCGGCGTCGTAGGGAATACGCACGCTGTCGAGATTGAAATAGTAGTCCTTCGAGCACGCAAACAGGCCGATCGTGTCGTGCACGGAAGAGAACTTGCGCGTGCTCCCGCCCATGCTCGGAACCTTCCGGTCCCAGATGATTTCGTTCACCATCGCAAGGCGCGTCTTCAGGTAGCTGAACACCTCGGGGCTGTGCTGCCACGTGAGAAAGACGTAAAGACTGGCGTCCGCCTTCAGCTTCGGTATCACCGCATCGATCCAGCGGCGGCTGAAGGAAAGGTAGGCTTCACCGCTCAGGCGGTCGGAATCGTTGCCGTAGTCCTTGCCCAGCCCGTAGGGCGGGTCCGCGACAACGAGATCCACGCTCGCATCCCGGACTCGCTCCACGCCGGAGAAGAAATCCTCGTTGATCAGGACCGTGCCGGCTTGGCTCAAAGCCGAATCCCCGACTTCTCGGCAACCGTCTGCATATCCTTGTCGCCCCGACCAGACAGATTCACGAGCAGAATCCTGTCCTTCGGCAGCGTCGGCGCAAGCTTCGCTGCGTAGGCGAGCGCATGCGCCGACTCTAGCGCCGGGATAATGCCCTCGTAGTGGCACAGATCGTTGAATGCCCGGAGCGCGTCGGCATCGTCGATGGCGACGTATTCGGCGCGCCCCGTGTCCTTCAACCAGGCGTGCTCCGGGCCCACTCCGGGGTAATCCAACCCCGCTGAAATCGAATGCGTCTCGGAGATCTGTCCGTGCTCGTCCTGGAGCAGGTATGTGCGGTTTCCGTGCAGCACGCCAGGCTTGCCCGCGCACAGCGACGCGGCGTGCCTGCCGGTTGCAATGCCGAGGCCGCCTGCTTCCACGCCGATCAGCCTGACTGCCTCGTGCGGAATGTACGGGTAGAAGATGCCCATCGCGTTCGAGCCCCCGCCGACGCAGGCGATCACGGCGTCGGGCTGCCGCCCGCACATCTCGGGCATCTGCTCGAGGCACTCTCTTCCGATCACCGACTGAAAATCGCGCACCATCATCGGATAGGGATGCGGGCCCGCGACCGTGCCGATGATGTAAAAGGTACTGATCACATTTGTGACCCAGTCGCGCATCGCCTCGTTCAGTGCGTCCTTTAGCGTTTTCGACCCGGATTCGACCGGCACCACCGTCGCGCCCAGAAGTTTCATCCGATAGACGTTCTGAACCTGGCGTCTGATGTCGTCCGAACCCATGTAGACGACGCATTCCATGCCATAGCGCGCAGCCACCGTCGCCGTCGCCACCCCGTGCATGCCGGCGCCGGTCTCGGCTATCACGCGCGCCTTGCCCATACGCTTCGCGAGGAGCGCTTGGCCGACAGTATTGTTGATCTTGTGCGCTCCCGTATGATTCAGATCTTCCCGCTTGATGTAGATCTGCGCCCCGCCGAGCAGGGAGGACCAGCGTTTGGCGTGGTAGACGGGGCTTGGGCGGCCAACATAGTGCTTGAGTTCGTATTCGAACTCGGAGACGAATTCGGGGTCTTTGCTGTAGCGCTCGTAGGAGCGCTTGAGTTCATCGAGCGCATGCACGAGCGTTTCGGAGACAAACACGCCGCCGTACTTGCCGAAGTGCCCCCGCTCGTCCGGAAGGTCATAGATCCGCATGCTTTACCGCTCCGATGAAAGCCGCCACTTTCGCGGGGTCCTTGATTCCTTTTGCGGCCTCGACACTGCTGGAGACATCGACCGCGTAAGGTCTAACTCGGCGGATGGCGTCGGCAACGTTGCCTGCCGCGAGACCGCCTGAAAGAATGATGGGTTTGGCCAAGCCTCCCGGCACAAGGCTCCAGTCAAACGCGCCCCCGGTTCCGCCCCAGAGTTCATCGTGGAAGGCATCGAGCATCCATGCCCGGGCAGCCGCATAAGGCGACAAGTATTCTATCAAATTCAACCTTGGACGAATGCGGGCGGCCTTGACGTACGGCACGGAAAATCCACCGCAAAACTCCGGAGCTTCGTCGCCGTGGAACTGCAGCAGCGTAACGCCACACTCACGGATGACGCTTTCGACCTGGTCGTGCGTCGGATTCACGAACACCGCCACAGTCGAGACGAGCGGCGGTGTCCGCTCTACGATCCGGCGCGCGAGCCCGAGGTCAACGTAGCGGGGGCTCGGAGGATAGAAGATGAGGCCGATCGCGTCCGCGCCCTCCGCAGCCGCAGATTGGGCGTCCTCGACGCGAGTTATGCCGCAGATCTTGACTCTCGTTCTCATCGGAGCGCTTCGGGCTCGAACGGCATCATACGGGCGAAGCTGGGCAGGTTCCAGCGCGCGTCGTAGCGAACTTGCGAAAGATAAAGCCCCTCGGCCGCAAACGTGGGTGCAGCAAGCCGCCGGTCCCGTGCTGCAATCAGCTCGGCGAGCCACTGCTCCGAGTGCTCGCCCTTGCCGATGTAGACGAGACTGCCGACGATGTTGCGCACCATATGGTGAAGGAATGCGTTGGCAGTGAAGTCGAACAAAAGGTACGGCCCATGTGCACGGACCTCGACACGCTCGACGGTCCGCACCGGGCTCTTCGCTTGACATTCGGAAGACCGGAAACTGGAGAAATCCTGCTCGCCCAGCAGGGTTAGCGCAGCCCGCTGCATGCGCCCAAGATCAAGCTGCAGATGAAACCATCCGACGAGACCCGCGAGCAGCGCAGGCCGTACGGGATGGTTGAACAGGACATAGCGGTAGCTTCGCGACACCGCGGAATAGCGAGCGTGGAATTGTTCGGTGACCGGGACAGCCCATTGCACGGCAATCGACCCAGGCAGCAAGGTGTTCACCCCGCGCACCCAGGCGGAATCCGGCCGCACGACGTTCGTGTCGAAATGAGCCACTTGAGAGCAGGCATGAACTCCAGCGTCGGTCCGGCCGGCGCCGGTCACCTCGATGCGCTCTCCGGCAATTTCCGAAATTGCGCGCGCAAGGTGATCCTGCACGGTGTTGCCGCCGGGCTGGGATTGCCAGCCCTCCAGGCCCGTGCCGCGATAGGCGATACCGATGGCGATTCTCACTTCAGGCTCCCAAAACAACAATCGGCGCTCGTGGCGCCGATTGTCATGGGTAACGGTTGAAAATCAGCTGAGTGCCTGCAGCATCGTCTGCGCCTGCTGCTGTTGTGCCGTGTCGCCTTCCTTCATCACTTCGTTCAACAACTCGCGGGCGCCGTCCTTGTCGCCCATTTCCTCGTAGGCCTTGGCGAGATCGAGCTTGGTCGCGACCTCCTGCCATCGCGCGTCCGGAGCGCCACCCGAGCCGTTCCCGCCGCCGGGCGCACCCAGATCTAGACTGATTGAATTCAAATCCACGGACGGCGCCTTGGTGGCCTCTGTCTGCCCCCCTCGCCGCCGGCAGCCGCACCGATATCAAAATCGATTGCGCCCAGTTCCGGCGCGGAGACCGCGGTCACCGTTTCGAGCGCGGAGACCGGCTTGTCGCCCATCGGCAAATCGAAATCTATGCCGAGAGAGGGTTCGGCTGCGAGCGGCGTTTCCGACCTGGCTGGCACCACAATCGTGGCATCGCTCATGGGTTTGTCTCCACCCAAGCCCAGATCGAAGTCCAGTCCGGCCGCGGGCTCCGCCGAGGAGGGCGCGCCCGCATCCAGATTGATGTCGGGAGCCATGGGCGCCGCTCCTCCCGTCGCGCTGCCGATATCGAAATCGATATTGAGCGGCGCCTCCGGATGCATCGTCACATCGGGCTCCGCTTCTGGAATGCGGGCCGCGGGAAACTGGGTGGTATCTCCAAACGCCGGTGCTGAAGCCTGCGGCTTGCCACCGTAGAGCGGATTGGTCGGATCGATCGTCAAGCCCAAGGCGGCGACCTTCTGCCAGTCTGCGCCTGTTCCGCCCGTTGCTGCGTGGAGCTCGTTTGCCGCCGACTCGAATGCCCTGGCATCCTTGCGGTTGGCATATATCTCGAGCAGCTTCACGCGAATGGGCTGGCGGGTGGAATCCTTCGCGAGAGCGTCCTTCAGAATCTCCTCGGCCTGTGCATCGCGACCATAGGCCATGTAGACGTCGGCTTCCGCTACGGGATCGATTTCCTCGGCGTCGATCTTGCCGACGCTGCCCTGGCTGAAGTTGCTCTGAAACGAGCTCCCGGTGTCGATGCTGCGGCCGCCATCCGTACCCAGCACGGAATTCGCCCCGGAAGGCAGGGCGCTCATTATGCTGTTCTCGAATTGCGAGCTGCGTTTCCTGCGCCAGGCGTAGGCCGCGTAGCCCACCAGCAGCATTAGCGCCCCCCCTGCGCCGCCGAGCGCTAAAGGATTGTCGAGCAGCTCGTCAACGAAACTGACCTCGAACTGCGGTGCCGGCGCTGCTGCCTTGGCCACAGCCTTGGGAGCAGCTTTGCTGGGATCGGGTTTCGCAGTTTCGGGAGCCTTCGCTGGTTCTGGAGCCTTGGGCGCTTCAGCCACTTTGGGGGCTTCAGGTCCCTTTGCCGCCTCGACTCCCTTGGGCGCCGCTGCCGCCTTGGCCGCTGCTGCCTTGGCGGCTTCTGCGGCTTTGGCCGCCTCCACCGCCTTCGCCGCTTCGGCTGCCTTCGCTGCCTCCGCTGCCTTAGCCGCCGCTGCCGCCTTGGCGGCTTCCGCGGCCTTGGCCGCCTCCGCCGCCTTCGCCGCCTCGGCTGCCTTCGCTGCCTCCGCTGCCTTGGCCGCCGCTGCCGCCTTGGCGGCTTCCGCGGCCTTGGCCGCCTCCGCCGCTTTCGCCGCCTCGGCCACCTTCGCTGCGGCTGCTCGGGCTGCCTTTGCCGCCGGTGCCGCCTTGGCGGCGGGCGCTGCTTTTGCCGTTTCCGCCTGCTGCTGCATTTGAGTGCCGGCCTGGCTCTTCAATTGCGCGAGTTTCTGCAGGTCTTGCACATTCTTTTCGAGGATCGCGATCCGTTCGTTCGCTTCCCTCAGCGCGTTTTCCTTGGCCGCGAGATCGTCAGCGGTGGCGGTGCCCGCCGCCGTCTTCGCCGCGCGCTTCGATTCGTCCGCCTTGGACAAGCGCAACTGGTCCTTGGCCGGTTCCTTGGAGGGCGCGGGCTTTTCTTCCGCAGGCGCGCTGATGCGGCCCGACACGCGACGGCCGGCATCGGGCGATGCCGGCCTCGAAGCTACCGCGATGCCGAGACTGCGCTTGTATTCGTTGAAGTCGGCATACTGGGCCGAGACAATGCGGCGAGCGTCGGCCGAGCTGACCGGTTCGAAATTCTCCTTGTCCGGAATGTTGATGATCTTCCCGGCGTGCAAACGGTTCATGTTGTCGGCGGCAAAGGCCGCCTGATTCGCGCGGAACAGCGCGACGAGCATCTGCTGAAGGGTGACGCCCTCGATTCCGTTTCGAATCGCGATCTTCGACAGTGTGTCGCCACGCTTGACTTCGTAGGACAGCGGTACGCTGGGCTCCCGGACCGGCTCAACCGGCACCGTGACCGTCGGGGCCTGATCTGCGGCAGCGGTCGTGGTCGTATCCACCGGCGCTCCGGCCGGATCTATCGAAGGACTGTCCGCCGCCATCGGCTTGCCCGGCACAGTGATGGTCGGGAAAGGGGCAGGGCTGCCCGTATCCGCCCGGGCAGCGGGCGAAGCCGGAGGACTTTCCGGAACTGGCTGGACTTGCTCTGCGGGCGCCTCGCGCGGGCCGGGTGCTACCGGACCCGGCACTACCGCGAGGGGAGGCGGTGAGGCTTCTATCGGCTTCGCTTGCTGTGGCGGTCCTTTGTACTCCGGCGGATCGAGGAGGAACGTGTATTCGCGCACGAGGCGGCCGTTCGCCCAGTTCAGTTCCACGAGCATGTCGAGAAACGGCTCGTTGATCGGCTGTGCAGACGCTGAGTGTCATCACATACTGACCGCTGGGCCGGCGCTCGACGGCGAATTTGACCGTCAGCAGTGCAGGATTCAGCTCGACGTTGGCCTGGCGGAATGCGTCCACCGGGGCGAGCCGACCGGCGAGCGAATCCCCTTCGCCGCGCTGAAGAGAAACGATCTCTATTTCCGCCTGGAGGGGCTGTCCCAGAGTGGAGTTGACCGACAACTTGCCCAAGCCCGCGGACCACGCTGCCGTGGGCAAAAGAAGGCACGCTGCGACCAATAAACGAGTTTTTGAGGCGAACTCCCCCACTTACCACCCTAAGCCCAAGTGGAAACAAATTAACATACCATCATGGCCTTAGCCTTGCAAGCTCAACTTTCATCTCAGAAGCTGCGTCAAGTGACTATTTTTCAAACAGTTTGACTGTTTTCCCCTCCGCACCCGGGGGATCTTGCCCTAGGCCCTCGAGGCCTGGCCGAAGGAAACTACTTGTCCAGGAGTAGACGCAGCATTCGGCGCAACGGCTCGGCGGCGCCCCAGAGCAGCTGGTCCCCTACGGTGAATGCAGTGAGGTAGATGCCGCCTTTCCCGAGGGCGGGCTTGCGCAGCCGTCCAATCGGGACCTCGCAGGGTGCCGCTCACCTTCGCGGGGGTGAGGTCGCGCAATGTCGCTTCCCGCTCGTTCGGCACAACCCGCACCCAGTCGTTGGCCTCGGCAAGAAGATGCTCGATCTCGTCCAGGGGCAGATCGCGCTTGAGCTTCACCGTGAGCGCCTGGCTGTGGCAGCGCATCGCGCCGATGCGCACGCAGATCCCGTCCATGGGAATCGGGTTTGCTTCGCGTCCGAGGATCTTGTTGCCCTCGGCCTGGCTCTTTCCATTCCTCGCGGCTTTGGCCCTCGCCAAGGTCCTTGTCGATCCAGGGGAGCAGGCTGCCCGCCAGCGGGAACCCGAATTGCTCGCTCGGGAAAGACCTCGTCGCGCAGGCCGGAGGTCACCGCGCGCGTCCACCTCGAGAATGGCGCAGGCGGGGTCCTCGAGCGACGACCTCGCCGACTCATACACGAATCCCATCTGCTGCACCAGCTCGCGCATGTGCTCGGCACCCGCGCCCGAGGCCGCCTGATAGGTCATCGAGGTCATCCACTCGACCAGATCGGCCTTGAACAGCCCGTGCATGCCCATGAGCATCAGGCTCACGGTGCAATTGCCCCCGATGTAGTTGCGCACGCCCCTTGCCAGCGCATCCTTGATCACGTCCATGTTGACCGGGATCGAGAACGATGACGGCGTCGTCCTGCATGCGAAGCGCGGATGCCGCGTCGATCCAGTACCCCTTCCACCCCGATGCACGCAGTTTCGGAAAGACCTCGTTCGTATAGTCGCCGCCCTGACAGGAGACGACGATGTCCATCGCGGCGAGTTCCTTGACGCTCCTTGCATCCTTGAGAGGCGCGGTCTCCTTGCCGATGAACGGTCCCAGTGCCCCCACCTGCGAAGTCGAGAAAAAAACCGGTTCGATCAGGGCGAAGTCGCGCTCGGCGTGCATGCGCTGCATGAGCACCGATCCGACCATTCCGCGCCAGCCGACAAGCCCTACTCGCTTCATCGCGAACCCTCGACGTCCAATGTGCCTATGCTAACGCACTGAGTTGAAAAAGGTTGCCCGGCTTCGAGAGCTCTCAGAACAACGCGGCGACCACGGCATCGCCCATTTCGCGCGTGCCTACCTTGCGGATCCCGGACTGAAGATGTCTGCGGTACGGTAGCCTTGGAAGAGGACCTTCTTCACTGCGGCCTCGACGCGGGCAGCGGCGAGACCCTGGTCGAACGTGTAGCCGCAACATCATCGCCGCAGAAAGGATGGTCGCAAGCGGATTGGCGAGGTTCCTGCCGGCGATATCCGGAGCCGACCCGTGTATGGGTTCGTACAGCCCCTTCCCCGCCTCGTCCAGGGAAGCCGAAGGCAGCATCCCGATCGAACCCGTCAACATCGAAGCCTCATCGGAAAGAATGTCGCCGAACATGTTCCCGGTGACGATGACGTCGAACTGACCGGGATTCCTGACAAGCTGCATTGCCGCGTTGTCCACGTACATGTGAGTCAGTTCCACGGCAGCGTAATCCTTGCCGACCTCGCTTACGACCTCGCGCCACAGCTGGGAGGTCTCGAGCACGTTTGCCTTGTCCACCGAGCACAGTTTCCTGCGGCGCCTGAGCGCGGTTTGGAATGCCGTGTGGGCGATACGTCGTATCTCAGTGTCTGTATAGCGCATGGTATCGAAGCCTTCGCGCACCCCGCCCTCGACCTTGCGGATACCGCGCGGCTCTCCGAAATAGATGTCGCCGGTCAGCTCCCGGACGATGAGGAGATCGAGGCCAGCCACCACCTCCGGTCTCAGCGTCGACGCGCCCGCGAGCTCCGGAAAGACCGTCGCCGGCCGCAGGTTGGCGAACAGATTGAGTTCCTTGCGCAGCCGCAGGAGAGCTTGCTCGGGCCTCTTTGGGCGCGGCAGCGCGTCATAGCGTGGGCCTCCGACCGCACCAAAAAGGACGGCGTCGGCCCTTCTTGCGAGCTCCAGCGTCCGGGCAGGCAGCGGATCACCGGTCGCGTCGTACGCTGCGCCCCCGACGGGAGCCTGCTCTATCTCGAGCGCCAGACCTTCGGGCCTGACGGCAGCCAGCACTTTGACCGCTTCAGCGATGACTTCCGGACCGACGCCATCGCCGGGCAGCACGGCAATCTTCATGAAGGAGCTTCTACGCGAACAGCCAAGGCTGCTCCGCGCGGCGCTGTTGCTCGAAGTCGCGAATCTTGTCTGCGTGACGCAGGGTGAGCCCGATGTCGTCAAGACCGTTGACTAGGCAATACTTGCGGAAGGGATCGATTTCGAAATGCATGATCTTGCTGCCGTCTGTGGTGGCCACGGTCTGCGCCTGCAGGTCGATCACAAGCCGAAAGCCCGGAAAGGCGGCGGTATCGTGGAACAGGCGATCCACCTCGGCTTCGCTGAGCGCGACCGGCAGCAGCCCGTTCTTGCAGCAGTTGTTGTAGAAGATGTCGGCGTACGACGACGCGACGAGCGCCCGGAAGCCGTACTCGGCAAGCGCCCACGGCGCGTGCTCGCGCGAGCTCCCACAGCCGAAATTCTTGCGGGCAAGCAGAATGCTCGCGCCCCTATAGCGCGGCTGGTTGAGCACAAAGTCGGGATTGAGCGGACGAGCTCCGCTGGAGCGTGCCCGGGCGCCCCCCGTCGAGATAGCGCCACGCATCGAACAGGTTCTGTCCAAACCCGGAGCGCCGGATCGATTTCAGGAACTGCTTTGGGATGATCTGGTCGGTATCGACGTTAGCCCGGTCCAGCGGCACGACCAATCCGTTGAGGGTCGTGAACTTGTCCATCACGCTCTCTTTATCGCCACTGGCGAACATCGACAAAATGCCCGGCGATCGCAGCCGCAGCAGCCATCTCCGGGCTCACGAGATGAGTCCTGCCACCCGTTCCTTGCCGTCCCTCGAAGTTCCGATTCGAGGTCGACGCGCAGCGGTCGCCCGGATCCAGCCGGTCTGCGTTCATCCCGAGGCACATGGAGCAACCGGGTTCCCGCCACTCAAAGCCAGCATCCTTGAAGATCCGATCGAGGCCTTCGTTCTCGGCCTGCGATTTCACCAGCCCTGATCCGGGCACCACCATGGCCAGCTTGACGTTCGAAGCGAGGCGCCGCCCGCGCACGATCGCCGCGGCGGCGCGCAGGTCTTCGATGCGGGAATTGGTGCACGAGCCGATGAAGACCTTGTCGATGCGGATGTCCGTGATCGCCGTGCTCGGCTTCAACCCCATGTACGTGAGCGCACGCTCCATGCCTTCGCGACGAATCGCATCCTTCTCCTTGTCGGGATCCGGGACTCGACCGTCCACGGTCGTCACCATCTCTGGCGATGTCCCCCACGTCACTTGCGGCTTGATCGAGCGCGCGTCGATCGTCACCTCGCGGTCAAACTTGGCGCCCGGATCACTCTTCAGAGTGCGCCAGAATGCGACCGCGCGGTCCCAGGACTCGCCACGCGGCGCGAAGGGCCTGCCCTTCAGGTAGCTGATGGTCGTGTCGTCCACCGCCACCATGCCGGCGCGCGCCCCGGCCTCGATCGACATGTTGCACAGAGTCATCCGGCCTTCCATCGAAAGGGAACGCACCGTGCTGCCGGCGTATTCCAGGGTGCAGCCGGTGCCTCCCGCGATGCCGACAGTCCCGATCACGGTCAGCGCCGTGTCCTTCGCGGTCACGCCCCGAGGAAGCGGTCCCTCGATGCGCACGAGCATGTTCATCATCTTCTTGGCAAGCAGGCACTGCGTCGCAAGCACATGCTCGACCTCCGAGGTGCCTATGCCGAACGCTAGGCAGGCAAACGCGCCGTGTGTGCTCGTGTGCGAATCGCCGCATACCACGGTCATGCCGGGAAGCGTCGCGCCCTGTTCCGGGCCGACCACATGCACGATACCCTGACGGCGGTCGTTCATCTTGAACTCGACGATCCCGTATTCCGCGCAGTTGGCGTCCAGCGTGTCGATCTGCAGTCGGGACTCGGGGTCCGAGATTCCTCCAGAGCGATCGGTGGTCGGAACATTGTGATCCGCCACGGCGAGATTGGCAGACGTACGCCAGGGCTTTCGCCGGGCGAGCTTGAGACCTTCGAATGCCTGGGGACTGGTTACCTCGTGCACCAGATGGCGATCGATATAGAGAACGGTGGTGCCGTCCTCCTCCGAGTGCACCGCGTGGGAGTCCCAAAGCTTGTCGTAGAGCGTGCGAGGTGTCATTTCTTGCGTACGCATAAGGCAAAAATTATACCGGAACGCCCACCCATTCCGAAGGTCGCAAGCGTTATCGCGATACCGGAAGAATTCATCGGCGGGCATCCAAAGGAATGCCGGCAGGCAGTGTACGCGAAGCGAAAATTCCGCTCCCCCTTTCGCTATAATGATGACGGTTCGCTCTACACCTCAAGGGCGCCGCACCAGGTTTCTCCGGGACTACATTGAGCACGGAAGCTCGTCATGGCAGATCGTCCCGCGCCCTGAAGACGAAGGTCTCGGGCCGCCGGTCGTACGCGCCGCGCGCCTTGCCCGGGTCCGGCGAACTGATCCCGGTACGTGTACTCATCCTGGCAAACGGCGAACGCCGCTCCGAGCCGATGCTCCAGTGGCTGCGCAAGGGCGGCTTTTCTCCGCTCGCGGTGCGCGTCCAAACCGAGCGCGAGTTCACGCAGCAGCTGCTCGCCCCTCCGAACGTGGTTCTCATGGATCATGCGCTGTCCGGGCTCAAGGCCGCGCGGGTCCTCGAGGTGCTGCACGAACGCGACCTGGACATTCCACTGCTGGTCATTGGAACGGCGAAGGATGAAGAGGACGCAGCGCAAGTCCTGGGCGCCGGCGCCGAAGATTTCATTGTTGGAGACCGGATCGCCGGACTCGGTGAATCCGTTCGCAATGCGCTTCGGCGGCGCGAGCTTCGCCGCCACAGCGACCGGCGCACCGAGCTCGCGCTGCGGGCGAGCGAGGAACGCTTTCGCGCCACGTTCAACCAGGCCGCCGTCGGCCTTGCGCACGTCGATCTCGACGGGCGCTATATCCTCGTCAACAGAAGACTGTGCGAGATCCTCGGCTACTCGGCCGAGGAACTGCTGCGGAAGACGGTCTGGGACATTTCCCATCCCGAAGATCGCGACATGACGACGCTCGACAGAAAGCGCCTGCTCGCAGGAGAGATCGACACCTTTTCGGTCGAAAAGCGCTACCTGAGCAAGAGCGGCGCGACGGTCTGGATGCACCTGGTGGTGTCGCAGGTCCGAAACGCCGCGGGCAGGTCCGAGTACGACGTCGCCGCCTACGAGGACATCACCCAGCGAAAGCGGGTCGAGGAGGCGCTCAGGGAAAGCGAGTCGCGCCACCGCGCGGTCATCGAGAACGCAGCCGAAGGCATGGTCATTCACGACGCGTTGGGGCGCATCGTCAGCACCAATTCGAGTGCAGAACGCCTGCTCGGCCGGCACAGGCGCGAGCTTGTCGGCAAAACCCCGTCGGATCTCGATTTCGACGCTGTTCGTGAAGACGGCACTCCCTGGCCGGTCGAGCTGCATCCAGTCATAGTGACGTTGCGGACGGGAAAACCGCAATCCGACGTCGTCGTGGGACACCGCAGGCCGGACGGCTCGATCACGTGGCTTTCGATGAGCGTCCGGTCCCTGGGCGGGACGAGCGGCCAGCCTTCGGCGGGCGTCGCAGTTTCCTTCACCGACATCACCGAGCGGCGCAATTTCGAGGAAAGGCTCACGTACCTGGCGCAGAACGACACTCTTACCGGGCTCCCCAACCGCGCCCTTCTGCTCGACCGCCTCGGCCAAGCTATCACCCGGGCGATGCGCCGGGGGACGCCGGTAGGCGTCATGCTGATCGACCTCGACCGTTTCAAGGAAATCAACGACTCGCTCGGACACTCGGCCGGCGACCTGGTCCTCAAGGAAGTCGCTTTGCGTATCCGGCACGCGCTGCGTGACAGCGACACCGTTGCGCGCCTCGGCGGCGACGAATTCTGTGTCGTCCTCGAAGATTTCGAGGGCCGCGACAAGGTCGCAATTGCGGCGGCCAAGCTGCGCCATGTCCTGGAGGAGCCCGTGGTTACCGAAGGCAGGGAAATGCTTGCCGCGGCGTCGATCGGCCTGGCCGTGTACCCCGAGGACGGTCAGTCGATCGAGGATCTCATCAAGCATGCCGACATCGCCATGTACGATGCCAAGCGCGACGGCGGCAATGCCTATCGGTTCTATGACCGGGAACTGCATGCCCAACCCGCCGACCGGGTCGGCCTGGGGACGGCGCTGCGCCGCGCGGCCGAACGCCACGAACTCGTACTGCACTATCAGCCGCAGCTTTCCATCGAGAGCGGCCGGCCGGTAGGGGTGGAGGCGCTCCTGCGCTGGCGTCACCCCGAGCTCGGAATGCTCTCACCCGGGCAGTTCATCCACCTCGCCGAGGAGACCGGCGCCATCGTTCCTATCGGCGAGTGGGTGCTGAAAACCGCCTGCGCCGAGGCAAAAGCCTGGCAGCAGGCGGGCCTCCCTCACCTCAATCTGGCGGTCAACCTCTCGGCGCGCCAGTTCCGGGACAGTCAGCTCGCCGGCAAGGTCGCGGCGACCCTGGCCGCCACGGGACTCAGCCCGCAGTTCCTCGAACTGGAAATCACCGAAAGCGTGATCATGGGCGACAC
Organism: uncultured beta proteobacterium; assembly: GCA_963699535.1. Lineage (GTDB taxonomy): Bacteria > Pseudomonadota > Gammaproteobacteria > Burkholderiales > SG8-39 > VBDM01. The sequence goes on from CAVOUJ010000024.1 coordinate 120,952, forward strand.
CGGTCACACTATCAACGTGCTGACCCAGCTCACCGACCTGGGGGTGCGGGTGTCGATCGACGATTTTGGAACCGGCTATTCGAGTCTTGCCTACCTCAAGCGCTTCCCCGTGCACAAGCTCAAGATCGACCGCAGCTTCGTTCGAGATATTGAGACCGACCGGGACGATGCTGCCATCGTGCAGGCGATCATCACCCTCGCCAAGACTCTCGACCTCGGTGTGCTCGCGGAGGGCGTCGAGTCCGCCGAACAGCTCGCCTTCCTCGAGAACCTCGGATGCGACCAGTACCAGGGCTTTTACTTCACGCCGGCGCTTCCGGCGACGGAGCTTATCGAGCTGCTGCGCGCGAAATTCCGCTACTTCGGATGACCAAGACGCCGGCCGCTCAGCGCTTCGCCGATTCGTACAAGGGCATCACCCGCTCGGAGTAGCTCTGAAGGTCGCGGATACGACTCTCGTGTGAGGGGTGCGTCGAGAGCCATTGCGGCGGCGTGCCGCCGCCCAGCTTTCCCATCTTCTGCCACAGCGATACCGCAGCGCGCGGGTCGTAACCCGAGCGCGCGGCGAGCTCCACGCCGATGCGGTCGGCCTCCGTCTCGTGCGTGCGCGAGTGCGGGAGCGAGAGGGTCACATCCAGCACAGTCTGCGTGAGCTGCGCGCTTTGCTGGTCCAATCCCAGAGCCGCCGCGAGCACAGTGACACCGATTTGCTGGACCCTCTGCTCGCTCGCCCGCTCGCGGCCGTGCTCGCGCAGGGCGTGTGCGATTTCGTGCCCCATCACCGCGGCGAGTTCGTCGTCGGTGACCTTCAGCTTGTCGATCAGGCCGGTATAGAAGGCGATCTTGCCGCCGGGCATGCACCAGGCATTGACCTCCTCCGACGAGATCACGTTGACTTCCCAGTTCCATCGCGGCGCATCGGGTCGAAAGGCCGAAGTGCTCGGGATGAGGCGATTGGCTATGGCGCGCACGCGCTCGGTCTGCACCGGGTCCCGGTTGAGCCGGTCCTTCTTGCGCGCCTCGGCGAGAACCTGGCTGTAGGCCTTCGCTGCGCCGGCGTCCATTTCGGCCGACGAAATCAGCATCGACTGCTTGCGATCAACGCCTACCGTACCGCCTTCGGTCGTGCGCACCGTCTGGCAGCCGGCAATCACCGCGACGGCAAAGAAAAACGCCAGAAATCTCATACTCGCTCCACGACAGATCACTCCAACGCGGCTCCCGAGCCGAGGTTGACTCAAGATCAGGCCCCGGCGGGCACCAGCCCCTTATAATGCCGCCTTTTCTCGACCAGGCAAGCCTCCGGATGACCCGCGTCCCTCGCAGCGTTTTTTTCCTGATCTTCACCGTCTCCGGCTTCGCGGGGCTCATCTACGAGTCGATCTGGAGCCACTACCTCAAACTCTTCCTCGGCCACGCGGCGTACGCCCAGACGCTGGTGCTCGCCCTCTTCATGGGCGGAATGGCGATCGGATCGTGGCTGTGCAGCCGCTGGTCGGGCAGCTGGCCAAACCTCCTTCGAGGCTACGCTCTCGCGGAAGCTTTGACCGGGCTCGCGGCGCTCGCGTTCCACTGGGTGTTCCTCGCCGCGACCGACGCGGCCTACTCGAACGTCCTCCCCGCGCTCGGCGGCGAAGTTCCGGCGACGCTGTTCAAGTGGACGCTGGCCGTCAAAGCCGCGCTGTTGCGGATGAAACTTCGGCGCGAATCCCAAGTGCCATTTGCCGACCATGCCGGTGGCATATCCGGCCGCTCTCAGACGGTCCGCCATTGTCGTTTCGGTCAGAGGCAGGCCGACGGCGTCGCGGTCGCCTTGCCCTGGAGGTTGAATTCGTGACCGTAGCGCTGCTGATAGCGGCCGGTCAATAGTCCAGCACGTGTCGGACTGCAAATCGGACCCGATACGTAGCCGTTGGTGCAGCGCACGCCGCTCTTGGCCAGCGCATCGATGTTCGGCGTGGGAATGTCCTGGCAACCGTGAAAGCCGACGTCGGCATAGCCCAAGTCATCGGCCAAGAGAATCACAATGTTCGGTTGCCGCTCCACAGCGGTTGCAGGCCCAGCGAGCCACAAGCCGAGAATTGCGAGGATCGTCATTTGCATGCGGACCATAGTCTGTATTCCTTTGCTGTGACGGGGGGCGGAAATGGCGGCGCGTCTCAGCGTCGGTTTCAAGGAAGGGATAGGAGACGTCGGAGGGCTTTTGGTGGGGCCACCGTGCGTCCGACACTATCCCGAAACGTGCGGATCAACTCCCAACATTGGAAAGGCCGAGGCGACGGCCGTCAACACTTCCAGTCAAAAGGCAGGACGATTGCAAAGTAACGGCGTGTTCCCAACAGGGTGATACGGCTTGACATTCGGAATAGGGCCGAGAACTCCCTGGCATCGTGTGCGACACAGCACTGGACCGTAGTGGCGTAAGGATCGCCTGCGAGTTTTCGAAAACTCGACCGGGTGATGGGCGGGCTATTGAACGACGAAACAGGAATTGTGGACAACACCGTACTGCGACGCGGCTGCCAATGTTGCGGTCTCATCCCCGTATGTCCGGCTGCAAGATCGGATTTCCCCGTGGGTCGCGTATTTGGTTGAATCATTCACACAGTAGGTGACGCGGCAGCCTCTTGTGGCACAAGATTCGCGTCGGTCCGACCTCTTCGGGGCAAGCGACTGCCCGTCAACCTTAGTTGGATCACCACACCCCGGGAATCAGCTTGTAGCGAACCCTGGTCGTGTACTCCCGGTATCCGGGCAGTTCCGCCTGCAAGGTTTTGTCTTCCCACCATGTGCGAACGATCAGCAGGAAGGCCGAGATTCCGGCTGGGATCAGCGCCCACACCGACCCCAAGGACAAGGCAATCCCCACGAACATGAGAATGCCAGCCACATAGCCCGGATGTCGCACGACGGCATAGGGGCCGACGTCGATCACTGTGTGGCCACGGTCGGTTTGAATCCGGACGGTCGGCTCAAAGAACTTGTTGACGGCTTCAGCCCAAGTGGTGACTCCCATCGCTGCCACAAACAATGCGAAGCCGACAGCCACCACCCACCAAGGCATGGGAAGCCACTGGAATCGCGCGTCGTCTAGGGCCGCCACCAGGAAGATCGCCAACATTGCCGGGAACAGGAAGCACAACAGGATTAGGTCCCAGCGTTTGGAACCCTTGTGAAAGCGACCGCGGGCCTCGTAAATCTCCGGGTTCACGTGCCACAGGTATGCGGCGCTGACCAATCCGGCCGCCAGGGTCACCACAGTAAATAGCCAGCCGCGTTTCCAGGCCAGCGTTCCGGCCGGCAGAAACAGAAACAGGGCCAAGAACACCGGAACACTGACAAGATATAGCACCATCCGCAGTCGGCTGATTCCTTTCTGTCCTCGATCCTGGTCGTTGCGCGAAGTCATAAGAAGGCCAAATGCCTCAACGAACCGCCTCGATGCACTGCGCGGTCTCGTTTCTCGGGTTGTTCACGACGGTGCTCACCGGATACGCCTCCATCTCGTCGGCAGGGTACGGCCGCAGCATCTCCAGCAGTTTTCCCTGCCCGTGAAACTCTGGTTCGAGCCAGAGTTCGTAGTCGTCGGGCGACAGGATCACCGGCATTCGGTCGTGGATGCCCTCCATCAATTCATTGGGCTCGGTCGTGATGATCGTAGCCGAGTCGATGACCTGATCGCCTCGATGCCAATGTTCTGACAGACCGGCGAAGGCAAACGGCTCGTCGTCCTTGAGCCGCACGAAGAACGGCTGCTTGTTTTTGCCGGTCTTTTTCCATTCGTAGAATCCATCGGCAACGATCAGGCACCGCCCTTTCTTGAACGCTGACCGGAAGGCCGGCTTGATGGCGACCGTTTCGGCCCTGGCGTTGATCATCCGGTAGCCGATTGACGGATCGTCGGCCCAGGACGGGAACCAGGCCCCAGCGCAACATCGAAAGCTGCCGAGTTCCCGTTTCTGGATCGAGCCGGATGGCCGCCACCTGTTGGGTCGGGGCGATGTTGTAGCGGGGCTAGAGGTCGGGGCATCGAGTCAGGCCGAATGCCTTTGACGATGTCCTTGGTTGGTGTTCGCAGGGTGAAGCGGCCACACATGGGAGGAATGGTTTCCTTCGCTGGGGAATTGAGATTCGCTGGTGTCCGCCGGGCACGACCCGCTGTTTACCTTCAACGGCGGTCGTCAGTTATCGAAAACTCATTTTGCCCATTTTGCCAGCCGACGTATTTGATGCCGACGCTTGTCCTTCGGGCTGCCCTAAGCCAAGCACGGCTGCGGTGGACAGGGCAAGCGTTAAGATCGTCGGAGGGATGTGGGATTGAGGCTGGAGACGGCGAGAATTGAACCGCCGTTTGTCTGGAGGCATCGCATGTTACAGGATACCTGTAGTTGTTGAGGCAGCCGAACGCAGCACCTAGCTAGGCCTGCACTACCGAATCTAATCGATATTTGACTACGCCAGCTCCGTTCCGCCGTAGCACGCGTGTAGCACCGCGACAATTATTGGCCGAGGCGCATGAAAGAAGCATTGACATAACTTAAGCTATGTCAAGGCTTTATGAGTGCTCC
>CAVOUJ010000025.1:0-32052 GCA_963699535.1 uncultured beta proteobacterium
CCTCGCCGAAGCGGCCCATCGGGATGTGCACCAGGCGGCGCTGCTTCTTCGCTTCGGTGTTCAGGAACTTCATCAGGAGCTCGGTCCGCAGCGGGCCCGGGCAGAGCGCGTTGACGCGGATGTTCTGGCGCGCGTGGATCACCGCCAGCTCGCGCGTCATCGCCAGCACGCGCGCCCTTGCTGGCGGTGTAGGCGATCTGCGGCGTCGCGGCGCCGAGGCGCGCGACGAACGAGGCGGTGTTGATCACCGAGCCGCCGCCGGCGCGCTGCAGCGCCGGGATGCCGTACTTGCAGCCCGAGGAAGACGCCCTTGGCGTTGATCGTCCATCGTGCAGGTCCCAGACGTCCTCGTCGGTGGTGATGGCGTCGTCGTCCTTCGAGTGCATGATGCCGGCGTTGTTGAACAGCACGTCGAGCTTGCCGAACGTCTTCTCGGCCGCCGCGACCATCTTCTGCGCAGTCGGCCGCCTTCGACACGTCGGCGCGCACGACGATCGGCCTTGCCGCCGGACTCCTGATCACGGCGACGGTCTCGCGCGCCGCCTTCTCGTTCACGTCGACCGCGACGATCGCCGCGCCTTCGCGCGCGAAGAGCAGCGCGGTCTCGCCGGCCGATGCCGCTGCCCGCGCCGGTGATCAGAGCGCGACCTTTCCGTTGAGACGCATCGTTCGACCTCCGGCGCCTGTGTGCGGGATCGGGGCGGCGATGTCAAGCGCGTCGCGGGTCCGTGCTCCGGCGCGGGGCCTGTCAGCGCTCCGGCGCGGAACCGCGGGCCGAGCGCACCTCGGCCACGAGCGCGTCGAAGAGCCGCTGCTGGGTCGGGTCCGACGCGGACGTGTGCTCGGGGTGCCACTGGACCGCGACGAGCCAGCGATGCTGCGGCATCTCGACCGCCTCGATCGTGCCGTCGGGCGCGCGCGCGACGATCGCGAGGCCCTTCGCGGGCCTGCGGATCGCCTGGTGGTGCGACGACGCGGGCGCCGTGACGGGCGTCCGAGGATCGCGGCGAGCTTCGACGTCGTCTCGACGTGCACGCGGTGGGGGACGTAGTCGCGGTCGGGGCCGCGGTGGAGCACGGCCTCGCCGACGACGTCGGGGAGGTGCTCGATCAGGGTCCCGCCGAGCGCGACGTTGATCACCTGGCAACCGCGGCAGATGCCGAGCGTCGGCAGGTGCGCATGCACCGCCGCGCGCACGAGCTCGATCTCCATCCGATCGCGCTCGGAATCGACGCCGTAGATCTGGGGGTGCGCGCCCCCGCCGTAGAGCGTCGGCTCGACGTCCGGACCGCCGGTCAACACGAGGGCATCGACGAGATCGAGGAGCTCGCGCATGTCCTCCTCGCCCGGCGGGAGGAGGATCGGCAGCCCGCCGGGCGCGCCGCACGGAGTCCACGTACTTCGCCGGCAAGTGGAAGCGCCCTTCGAGCCGCCCGTCGCCGTGGCGGCCGTAGGTCGTGATGCCGATGCGGGGGGCGTTGTGCATCGTGTCGAGGAACCTAGCCGGGCGCCGGTGCGGGGGCAACGACGGACGCCGCGGGCGGGCGCGCCGGCGCTCGCCGAGAACTTCCGCCCGCCCGGCTCGAAACCACCGCGCGCCTGTGTTGCAGTGCGCCATCGAGTGGCCCCCCCCGAACCCGAGCAACACCGATGGAGCGCCGCGCGCGCGGTCGCGTGGACGGTCCTCGCGCTGGGGGTGCTCTTCCTGGTCCTCGGCAGCTCGGCGCTGACCGTGATCGTCGGCGGTTCCGATGCCACCGGCTGCTCCGGGATGGTGCAGGAGGTGATGGCGTTGTTCGCCTTCCTCGCCGCGCTGGTTGCCCGGCCTGCCGCACGCGATCGCGTCCATCTGGTACCTGCGCTGGCCCGCGAGCGGGCGGCGCGTGCTCCTCGTGCTGCTCGCGATCGACGTGCTCGCGGGAGCGGGCTACGCGGTCGCGGCCGTCGTCGCAGGGCCGCTCGATCTCCTCTGGATATGGGTGCCGTTCGCGCTGGCGGCCTCCGGCGCGTTCCTCGTCGTGCGGCGGGCGCCGGGCAGGCCGCCCGCTCGAGAGGAACCGGAGAAGGCGCCAACCTCGTAGTGATCGCTCGCGTAGGGCCGCGCATCGCCGGCCGGTCGAATCCCGCGCGCGCCGGGTTCCCCGCGACGCTTGCCTCCGCGTCGATCGTGCCCGTCCTCGCCCTGTTCATGTCGGGCGGCTGTCGGACGGAACCTGACCTGGAAGCGGGCGGTTCGATCGCGATCGCGGCCCCGACGCCGGCTCGGCCCCCGTCCGGAACGCGACCGTGCTCCTCCTCGCGCGCGGGAGCGACGGAGAACCGCTGCGGCAGGCGTCCGCGCGCGTCGTGCGGACGCTCGCGGCGCCGGAGGACGTGCTGCAACTCTCCGGACCTGCGGAGGACGGTCCCACGTCCCGCGCGGACGAGGACGGCCGCATCACCGCGCGCGTGGGCTGGCCGGCGAAGGGATCGCTCGCGCTCGAGCTCCGCGCGCCGGACAACGTCGCGCGCTGGATCTGGCTCGCGGCCCCCGCGGGCGACGTCCTCGATCTCGGCGCGGTCGTCCTCGAGCGCGCGGGCACCGTCGAGGGCGTCGTGCTCGACGACGGCGGGGAGCCGGTGCACGCGGAGCCCGTCGTCGGCACGATCGGCGACTTCCTGCAGGGCCCCGACGGGACGTGGGTCTTCGCCCGCGCCGCGTTCACGCGCGCGAACGAGGGCCGTTTCGTGCTGCGCGGCGCGCCGCCGGGCGAAGTCGAGGTCGAAGCGCGCCCGACGCAGGCCGCGCGCGCCGCGCGGGCGCGCGTCGCCGTGCGCGCCGCGCGATCGCGCACGCGACGCTCGTGCCGCCGAACTTCGTCCCGGAGGCAAGCGTGGTCGTCGAGCTCGTGCTCCCGCGCTCGAACGCCGCGTTCGACCCGCCGGACCGCATCGTGCTCGTGGACGCCGACGGAATCGGCGCCACGGCCGGCGCTCGACGAGGGACGGATCCGACGCGCGCCGCGTGCAGCACATCTTCGAGGGCCTTCGCCGGCGACCTACCGGCTCGTGATCGATCGATCCGCGCTTCGAGCCCTGGGCCCGCGACGGCGTGCGGCCGGGCGACCGATTGCGGGCCGAGCTCGTCGGCTCGGGCCGCATCCGCGTGCTCCTCCGCGAGCGCGACGGATCCGCGGTGCAGGACCCCGAACCCTCGTACCTCTCCCTGTCCTCGTCGTGGCGCTCGCTCAGCGTCGTCGACGTGTCCCGACTATCGCGGGCGGGGAGGAGCTGCTCGAAGGCATCGTGCCCGGCGACTACCGGATCACGCTGCGCGGTCCGGACCACCGCGCCGCGACCGTGACGGTCGACGACCTCCGACCCGGCGAGACGCGCGCGGTCGAGATCGGGCTCGACCGCGGGCGGTCGCTGCACGGACGCGTGCGGTCGGCGGAGGGCGACCGACCTCCGACGGAGCTCCCCGTGCACGTCCGGCCGCTCGGCCCCGACGAGATTGCCCAGCGCCGCGCGGACCGGCGCCTCGTCCAGAATGCGTTCACGCCGGTCGACGCGGAGGGGCGCTTCGACATCGCGTCTGCCCCCGACGACACGTGCGCGGTGCAGGTGCGCGTCGGGGCGTGGTTCGAAAAGCTCTTCCAGTCCACGGCACGGAAGGCTCGGTGGGGGACGAGTTCCGACCTGAGCCTGCCCGAGCTCAGCCAGCTCCACGGCCACGTCGTGCACCCGAAGGAAGTCCGCCTCGACGGCGCGCGCGTCTACGTCCGCCGGTTCGAGGAAGGCGACGAGCGCACGGACCCGGTGGTCGTCGACGTGTGGTCGACGATGCCCGCGCTCGTCGACGAGCACGGGCGAGTTCCGCCTCGGTGAGAACAACGCGCCGGCCTACTTGCGCACGCACCCCCTCACGAGCGAGCGAATTGCCGATATGCACAATCGCGCGCAAACCGTGACTTACAAGCAGACCCCCGATAGCATCGAGTTTCATTTTGTGCGCGCGAAACTGCGAGCCGAACAGGGCCTGCCACGCGAGGCAGTCGCGCATTTCGATGAGCTGGTGCGCGAGCATCGTTACGCGGAGGAAGCGGCCGCACGCTACGGCCTTGCCAGCGCACTCGCAAGAGGCCGCGATTTTTCGGGAGCTGCAAAGCAGGTCGAGACCGTACGCAAGCTCGTCGGTGTCCACCCGATGGTGGAACTCCTTATGGCGCGCATCCGCCTGGGCGCCGGGGATGCGCAGGGAGCGCGCGCGGTGCTGCGCTCCGCGCTGGAGCGTGCGCCCAACTATCGGCCTCTCCATTATGCCTATGTTGATGTGCTGCAGAGTCTGGGCGAGCACAAGGCAGCCCTTGCGTGGCTCGCCGAGCTGGTGAAAAGCTATCCGCGCGATCCGCAGTTGTACAACTTACAGGCCAAGTCCTATGCGGCGTCCGGTCAGCGCCTCTTGCGTCACCAGGCCCAGGCCGAGATCTACGTTCTGCAAGGCAGCGTGCCGGCCGCAATCGAGCAGTTGCAGCTCGCCCAGCGAAGCGGGGATGGTGATTTTTACCAGCTGTCCGCCGTCGAGGCCCGGTTGCGGAATCTGCGCGCGCAGCAGGCCGAAGATGCGAAGCGGCGTTAGCAGCTTGTCAGCAGCGTGCCGTTTTCGACCCGTTTCTTAGCGGGAAGCAGTGCCTTTAGCCGGCACTTCGAGATAGGCTTCGTAAAGTAGGTCGAACGTCTTCTCGCTCTCCGCGAACAGCTCCTCCTCGTTGGAGCTGCGGCGACGCGCCCCCTGCAGCAGGGTTTCCACTCCGGCGGCCTCCGCAACGGGGGCGCCTCCCGTATCCAGGGAATGCACGAGAAGTCCTATTCGGGTCAGTGTTTCGTTCTTGTCCAGGCTGAAGCTCCTGAGCAGTTCCTGGAACGTTACCTTGTCCCGAATGTTGGAAAAGCTCGCACCCTCAAAGCCAAACCCCACTGCGTCCGGGGGGCAGTCCTGGTTCTTGTCCAGCCATATGAGGGTTGCTTCGGGATCGATGAAGCGTCGGATCAGCCATGCTGAGGCCAGACGGTCCGCCCAGAGTGGCTTACGGGTCGCCCAGACGCGATTGAGGTAATCCCGTCCCGACAGGGAAATGCGGCCGGACTTGGTGGCGTCCGGGAACATCCTTTTCCGGACCTCAAGCTCCGTGTCGCGCAATACCTGCTCGGCCCGCGCTCTTACCGGAGAGTCAAAGAAGTCGAGCGCGCTGATCGCCTCGAAGTCACGGCGCTGCTTGTTCAAGACGCGGGCGATCGCACTGGGCTCCGAAATTCCGAATCCGACTCGAAGCCCCTCCACCGACTTGATGAGTCCCTCGTACTTTCCGGTGCGGTCGAAGAGCGACTTGAACGCCTGACCCTGCTGTACATCAAAGTCGGTCACTTTAAGAACGTGGGCCGAACCGTTGATTCGAGTCACGTGCTCGTACAACCGCAACAGACCCTGCCGGTTTTCTGGATTGTCCGGGAGGAGATAGACGCCTTCACGGAGCACCGCGCAACCCATGGACTCAAGCGTGCGCAAGACGCGCATCCGCGCCGCGGGGTCGTCCGCCGGGAAACTGGCGACGTACACCAGCCACTTCGAGTCAGGTGGTGGCGATTCCCTTTGCTTGGCCAAAAAACTGCTCCTCGGGGGCACGCTATCGGCGTCCCAGTTTAAGCACCACGGGACGTTTGAGCAAGGCTGGGACCGTCTCGCTACAAGTCCAGTCACGTTCGACGTTGCGGATGGCCTGCTTCATCGCATGTTCGGTTTAATGTATAGTCTCCGCCTTCCTTGACTCCTACCGTGCGACGATGACCAGCACCAACTACGATAAGGATTTGGACGTACGCGGCCTCAATTGTCCCCTGCCGATTCTGCGCGCGAAAAAAGCGCTGACGGAGCTCAAGAGCGGAAAGGTGCTGAGGATTCTCGCGACTGATCCGGGCTCCGTGAAGGATTTCGAGGCTTTCGCAAGGCAGACAGGAAATCAACTTCTCTCGCACGCAGAAGCGGACAAGGTTTTCACTTTCTTCCTGAAGAAGAAGTGACCGATCGGCTTCGTACCGGTCGAGCGGTCATCCGCGCGGAGCGAGAGACCCCAACATCCTCGTCGCGTCCTACGCCCGTGGCTCCTGGATGATTCCCGGCTTGAGGTAAATGGGTCTCACGGCTTGAGCCCAGCTTCTTAGTCCCAGGGCGAATAGGCAGCCCGCCACGGCCACGATCAGGCCGCCTGGATCGAAAAGCGCGCAGCGCGGGATGCACGGATCGATCGCCCCGGCACTCAGCTTTTGAGCTTGTCGAGCTGAGGCCTCAGTTTCTCGAGCGTTGCGCCGAAGTTAGCGAGCCGCTCTCTCTCCTGGTTCACGGCCGCCGCGCGTGCGCGCTCGACAAACTTCGGATTGGCGAGTTTGGCCTTGGCCTTAGCGACCTCGCCTTCGAGGCGCGAGATTTCTTTTTCCAGGCGTGCGCGTTCGGAGGCGGGGTCTATCTCCACGCGTAACATAATGCGATGTTTTCCCGATACGGCCACGGGTGATTCCGAATCGGGAAGGTTGTCGACGATCTTCAATTCGGATTGGCGCACTAGAGCAGAAAACGCGGTGGTTGTTGCGGAACTCGGATTGCCCGTAATGAAGAAGCTAGAAGTACTGTACTGGGATTGAGTCTTGAGTTCGCTACGCAGATTCCGTCCTGCGTTGACAACGTCCTTAGCAGTGGCAATGTCCGCCTCGGCTGCCTCATCGATCTTTTCGGGCTGGAACTTGGGGTAGGGCGCGAGCATTACGGTTCCGCCCGTCTTACCTACAAGAGGTGCAACCTTCTGCCACAACTCCTCGGTGATGAACGGAATGATAGGATGCGCAAGTCGCAGTGCGGCCTCCAATACCCGCACTAGCGTGCGGCGAGTACCGCGTAACACCTTATCGTTTTGGGATTGTAGTTGCTGCTTCGCTACTTCAACGTACCAAGCACAGTACTCGTCCCACACGAAGCGGTAGACCGTGCTTGCGACGTTGTCGAACCGGTACTCGGCGAAACCGGCCTCGACCTCTCTCTCGGCTCGCTGGAGCGTGCTGACGATCCACCGATCCCACGAAGACAGTTCGACCGGCGCCTGTTCCTCCAGTCCGCAGTCTTTGCCTTCGACGTTCATCAGAACGAAGCGGCTCGCATTCCACAGCTTGTTGCAGAAGTTGCGATAGCCCTCACAACGAGAAAGGTCGAAATTTAGGGTCTGTGCGTAGGTTGCTAGTGAAGCGAAGGTAAACCGCAAGGCATCGGCGCCGAAGGAGAGGATACCGTCCGGATAGTGGGTCTTGATGTATTTTTCGATTCTGCCTTTGTGGTCGGCGCGAAGCAGCCCGACCGTGGATTTCTCGATCAGGTCCGAAAGTGCGATGCCGTCGATGAGGTCGATCGGATCAAGCGTGTTGCCCTTTGATTTCGACATTTTCTGGCCCTCTGCGTCGTACACGAGGGCATTGATGTAGACATGACGGAAGGGCACCTTCCCGGTGAAGTGGAGCGCCATCATAATCATCCGGGCGACCCAGAAAAAGATGATGTCGAACCCCGTTACGAGTACAGAGGAGGGCAAAAAGGTTTCGAGGTCCTTCGTCTTCTCGGGCCAGCCGAGCGAGGAAAACGGAACGAGCGCCGAGGAGAACCATGTATCGAGCACGTCCTCGTCGCGCTTCAGCGTATCTCGGTGGCCTTTCGCCGCGGCGAGTTTCTTCGCCTCTTCTTCGGTCCGGGCGACGTAGATATTGCCCTTGTCGTCGTACCACGCCGGAATCTGGTGCCCCCACCATAACTGGCGCGAGATGCACCAGTCCTGGATTTTCTCCAGCCATTGGTTGTACCAGGCAGTCCAATGTTCAGGGTAGAACTTCACGCCTCCGTTCGCGACGGCAGCAAGTCCGCTTTTCGCCAATCCGTCCATTCTCACGAACCACTGGTCAGTGAGCATAGGTTCGACGATGACGCCAGTACGGCCCGAACGCGGTACGCGCAGCTTATAAGGCCTCTCCGAAACCAAGAGGTTCTGCGACTTGAGATCGGCAAGGATTCGTTTGCGGGCCTCGAATCTGTCCAAGCCGCGATAGGGGTTCGCCGCATTTTCGTTCATCTTCGCGTCGAGCGTCATCACGCAAAGCAACGGCAGCTTGTGGCGCTGTCCCACCGCGTAGTCGTTGAAATCGTGTCCCGGGGTGATCTTCACGCACCCCGTGCCGAATTCCGGATCGACGTAATCGTCGACAATTACAGGGATCGTGCGGCCGGTGAGGGGGAGTTGCACGCGCTTGCCGACGAGCTTTGTGAAACGTTCGTCTTTCGGGTTAACCGCGACCGCAACGTCGCCGAGCATGGTTTCGGGCCGCGTTGTCGCGACAACCACCGAACCGCTTCCGTCCTCTAGCGGGTAGCGTATCTCCCAAATCTTCCCATCCTCCTCCTCGCTGTCCACCTCGAGATCGGACACGGCGGTGCCGAGCACGGGGTCCCAGTTGACGAGGCGCTTGCCGCGATAAATCAGGCCTTCCTCGTAGAGCTGCACGAACACTTCGATCACGGCGCGCGACATCTTGGCGTCCATGGTGAAGTACCCGGCTTTTTGGCCTTCGGTGTCTGCATAGCTCCAATTTCCCGAAGCGCCCAGGCGCCGCATCTGGCGGGTAATCGTGGATCCCGATTGCTGCTTCCATTCCCAGACGCGCTTCACGAACGTCTCGCGGCCGAGGTCGTGGCGTGTCTTGCCTTCTGCCTCGAGCTGGCGTTCGACGACGATTTGCGTGGCGATGCCGGCGTGATCCGTCCCGACGACCCAGTTGGCGTTGAAGCCGCGCATACGGTGATACCGGATGAGCGCGTCCATGAGGGTTTGCTGGAACGCGTGCCCCATGTGCAACGTGCCGGTGACGTTCGGTGGCGGGAGTTGGATGCAATAGGGCTGTTTCCCCGCGTCGGCGGAATGAGCGAAGTAGCCGCGGGACTCCCAAAGGGAATACCAGCGCCTCTCGACCTCGTGCGGGTCAAAGCTCTTCTCGAGATCCATGTGCATCACAAAGAGAAAGCGCGCCGAGCGGCACTCCCCGAGAGGCCGGCTTCGACGCGTTCAATGAGATTATAGCGTCAGGTCTTGCGAGACGGTCCGCGCCGGCGCGCAATCTCGAGGTCGACTGCCCGCTTCACGGCATCGCGAATCTGCTTTTCGAGATCGGCCTTGATCTGGGTGCTGAGTTCGGCAAGCTTGCTCTGCAGGTGTTCCTCGATCCGCACGCGCAACGGTTCCTCGAGCGAGCTTGCGAACTGGGGGCCGAGTGCGTCGAGAATGCTCTGCCTCAGCCTTTGCTCCAACTCGTTCAACTCGGCCTTGGCGGGGTTGCCCGGAGCCGGCGCGCCCGAGGAGAGCGGAGCGGTCTTATCCGTATCCGGGATGACCTCCGTGAGGACAGGGACATCTTCTCGGGCCGGTGTACCTGAGGGACGATAGCGCTTCAAAAACGCGTCCGCTTTCTCCAGCAGGTCGTCTGACTCGCTCATGCTTTCGAACCGGAGAGATCGTGGTGCCGAATTTCGTACCCGCGATCCCGGTAGAAACGATAGCGGCTCCGCGCAGACTCGCGATCGTCGTCCGCAGCGCCGACAAGTTCGATGAGCCGCTCAAAGCGGCTGAAGGAGGGCGGTGAATCGATGTGGAGGTTGAGCATGACCTGGTGATGCGGCAGTTCAACGTCCGCGCGCGCAATGACCACAGGAGTTTCCGCGGCAAGCGGGTGGTCCATCATGCAATGGGGAACAAAACCGATCGCGTGATACGTCCATAGAAGCCTGTCGAAGTCGCGTGCAGTATCCTCCTCGGGGACATAGACCACGACACGCGCCAGCTGCTGGATTGCCTTGGCAACGAGCTGGCATGCCACCTGCAGCTTGGGCTCGGCGTTGGAGTAGAAGTCGACTCGGGTCATTGGGCGGGAATGACAGTATCTGCGGTCAACGATCGATACGTCCGCGTGATCCCGTAAGTCCCGAACATTCGACCGTTCCTCAGCCTTTCGCCCGCTTCATCAGGAACGATGTCAGCAGTGGAACCGGGCGGCCGGTCGCCCCCTTTTCCTTGCCTGATTTCCACGCCGTTCCCGCAATGTCCAAGTGAGCCCAGTCGTACTTTTGCGCGAATCGCGAAAGGAAACAGGCTGCGGTAACGCTGCCCCCAGGGCGTCCGCCCACATTGGCAAAATCGGCGAAATTGCTTTTCAATTGCTCCTGATAGTCCTCCCATAGCGGCAGTTGCCACGCACGGTCGTACGATTCCGCCCCAGCTGCCAGCAGCTCTCGCGCGAGTTCATCCCTATTGGAGAACAGTCCCGAGCACACGTGGCCTAGAGCGACCACGCAGGCCCCCGTTAGTGTGGCGATGTCAACCACGGCTTGGGGAGTGAAACGCTCGGCGTAGGTGAGTGCATCTGCGAGAATGAGGCGTCCCTCAGCGTCGGTATTGAGGATCTCGATTGTTTGGCCCGACATGCTGGTAACGATGTCCCCGGGCCGCGAGGCTGCTCCCCCTGGCATGTTCTCGCAGGCGGGTATGAGACCGACGACGTTCAGCTTCAAACCCAGATTCGCGACCGCTCGCAGGGTACCCAGCACGCTCGCCGCACCACACATGTCGTATTTCATCTCGTCCATCTCGGCTGCGGGCTTTAGGGAAATACCACCCGTGTCGAACGTAATGCCCTTTCCCACCAGCACGACCGGGCGATCCTTCTTGCCGGCACCGAGATAGCGGAGAATGATGAACTTGGGCGGCTGGTGCGAACCCCTCGAAACCGACAGAAGCGAGCCCATCGCCAGCTTATCCATTACCTTCTGATCCAGCACCTCCACTGCCAGCTTGCATTCGCGTCCGAGTCGGACCGCAGTTTCCGCAAGATATGTGGGTGTGCACACGTTAGGCGGCAAGTTTCCGAGATCGCGCGCGAGCTCCATGCCACGGCCGATCGCAAGTCCCTCGCGAATCCCGAGCTCCAACGCAGAAGCGTCGCGCTTTGAAGCGATAGCAAGTGCCACATGGGTGAGTGGCTTTGCCTCTGCCTTCTTGCTCTTCATTTGGTCGAAGCGATAAGCAACCTCAGTGGCTGCCAATACGATCTGGCGCGCCTTCCACGCGGCATCGCGCTCGGGCACCTTCAGCTCGGCGAGATACAAACACGCATCGCGAGCTCCGGTATTCCAAATCGCGTTGAGCGCCGCGCGCACGCTCTCCCGATACTGCTTCTCGCCAAACTCTCTCTCCTGCCCCAGCCCCACAAGCATGACCCGCTCTGCGGTGACGCCGCGCACACGGTATAGCAGCCGCGTGGTCCCCGTCTTCCCGTTCATGTCTCCCGTTCGGAGAAACTCGCGGAGCTGCCCATGTGCGGACTTGTCGAGAGCGCTGGCCGCGTGAGAAAGTCGGCGTGACTCGAATACGCCGACCGCAATACACGCGCTCCGGACTTTGTCCGGTACCGCGAGTTTTGTGCTAAATTCCATGGAGCCTCGATTCGGAGAGTATGCAAAGATTATCTCCGGTTTGCTTTGTTGAAGTCAAAGCACACACCGCACTTTCGGTTTGCGAACCGACCATATTCCTGACTCCGATCGGATGATATTTCAGCGCTCCCTGCTGCGTGAGTTCGGCGGTCTCGCGCTCGCAGTGTTCGCGGCGTTGTTCGCCATAACGTTGACGACGCAGCTGATCCGGTTGCTCGGGCAGGCAGCAATCGGAAAGGTACTCTCGGAAGGCGTGGTTGCGCTGCTCACGTTTTCCGCCCTCAATTACCTTCCAGTGCTGCTGTCGTTGACGCTTTTTATTTCGGTACTCATGACACTTTCACGCAGCTATCGCGAGTCGGAGATGATGATCTGGTTCAGTTCGGGTCTGTCGCTACTAGCCTGGATCCGCCCGGTGCTTATGTTCGCCGCGCCGCTTGTCGCCCTTGTGGCTTTACTGTCGCTTTTCCTGTCGCCCTGGGCTATCGGCAAGGCCGAAGAATACCGGCGCCAGATGAACTTGCGAGACGAGGCTGCGCGGGTCGCGCCTGGTGTTTTTCGAGAGGCGTTGGGTTCGGACCGGGTATTCTTTGTCGAAGAGATCGCGGGCGATCAGACCAACGTCCAGAACGTGTTTATTGCGCAAATGCGGGAGGGTCGGCTCGGCATCACAGTGAGCAGACGCGGTTACCGGGAGACAGCCGAGAACGGCGACCGTTTCGTGGTATTGCTCGACGGGCGGCGCTATGAAGGCGTACCCGGAGATCTCGATTTCAAGGTGATGGACTTCCAGCGCTACGCGATGAAGATCGAGACGCGCGAACCGCGGGTGGAGCAGGCCTCCGCCAAGGCGATGTCCACTTTCGCCCTGATCCAGGCGCCAAGCAACGCCAACTCGGCCGAACTGCTCTGGCGCCTGGGTCTGCCGATAGCCACGTTGATTCTTGCATTACTTGCAATTCCGCTGTCGTTCGTGAATCCGAGGGCGAGTCGTTCGGTGAACCTCCTCTTCGCGATCTTCACCTATATGGTCTATGCCAACTTGCTCAACATCGTCCAGGCGTGGGTTTCGCAGGGACGGCTCAGCTTCAGTACCGGCTGGTGGGCGGTGCATGCGGTAATGCTTGTGGTTCTCGCGTTGCTCTTCTTCAGGCGGCTTCGCGTGGGCTCCCTGCTCGGAGGGCGCTGACATGGATACTCTGCGGACCTATTTGGCACGGGAGATCTATGGCGCCACTGCGCTTGTCCTTGCCGCCTTCTTGGCGTTGTTCGCGTTCTTCGACATGATCCAGGAGCTGAGGGATATCGGAAAAGGCGAGTATCAATTGCGGCACGCGCTTGCCTTCGTCGCGCTCTCCGTGCCGAGCCACGTCTACGAGCTGTTTCCCGTGGTGGTGTTGATCGGAACGCTATACGCTCTTTCGCATCTCGCCGCCAACTCCGAGTACACGGTAATGCGGAGTTCGGGTCTGGCTCCCTGGCGCGCGACCACGACCTTGTTTCGCATCGGTATCGTCTTTGCGGCGGCGACGCTGGTGTTTGGCGAGCTGATAACGCCGGTTTCGGAGCGTGCGGCAAAACAGCTCAAGCTTTCAATGACGAGCGCCATCGTCGCCCGGGACTTCCAGACAGGGCTCTGGGTGAAGGACGACCTCCGCTTCGTCAACGTTCGGGAGGTCCAACCTGATGCTAGCCTTACCGACATCCGGGTATTTGAATTCGATGATCAATATCGTCTTAAATCGATCAGCTTCGCGAAGCAAGGCCGGTACGTCGGTAAGAATGTCTGGCGATTGCGCGAAGTCGTACTCACCGGGTTCGCGGCTGCCGGAAGCAGCGTATTGCGCTCGGAAGAAATGGATTGGACCTCCGTGCTTACGCCGGATATCCTAGCCGTCCTCTTTGTCGTGCCGGAGCGGATGTCGGCGTGGAACCTCTACCAGTACTCCCGGCACTTGTCGGAAAACAGGCAGAAGACCGGTCGATACGACATCGCTTTGTGGAAAAAGCTTATCTATCCGTTTGCCTCCCTGGTCATGATGGCGCTCGCACTGCCTTTCGCCTATATCCACGTTCGAGCCGGAGGTATCGGGCTGAAAGTCTTCTTGGGCATCATGCTGGGAATCGTGTTTCACATGCTGAACAGTCTCTTTTCCTATATTGGGGAGCTTCGGGGTTGGCAACCTTTGCTGAGCGCGGTTCTGCCGAGCGTGGTCTTCCTCGGAACGGCGGCGATGATGATGTGGTGGGTAGAGAGACGATAGACGGGGAGATGGGGCTATAGACTGGGAAAGTTGCGCTTTGTCTTTCCAGCTTTCGACCTCCGATCCCGGGCCTCCCTATCAACGATAATGCGGGTGCCAGCCAGCCGATCGTGGAGGAACTGGCCTTCGCGATCGAAGAAGGCCCAGAGAAAGCCGGCTCCCAATGGCAGCAGCGAAAGCCAGGCAAGTACGTAGCGCAGCATCGCTCGGCCGATCCCGATCGACGCGCCGTCGTCGCGGACCACCCGAATCGTCCACGTCTGCATTGGCAACGTTCGGCCACCGCGACTCCAGCACGCGACGAAATAGGCCCCCAGGATGAGGAACAAATAAAGCTGGAAGAAGTGACGCACACTGCCTGAGAGACTTCCGTTTGCCACCCCATAGAAGGCCAAGCCGGCGACGAGCGCTATTGCAGAAACAACCAGGATTTCGTAGGCCAGCGACATCAGGCGCCGCGCGACGCCAGGGCCTTGCGGACCCGGTAAGGCCGGCCTGGAGGGACTCAACGGCAGAGAACCTCTCGGTCAGGGCTTCGCGGCCGGCTCGGCGTGGGGCGGGGCGGACTGATCGGGAGAGGCGGCCGCCGGAGGTTTGGATTTGGAGGACGCAGAGGGAGTTTTGCGCGGCGTGCTTCCCAGCCTTTGCCTTTCCTGCTCGGGAAGGCGGTTGTATTCTTCCCACTGGTCTTTTAGTCCTTCTTTTTTCTCTTGAGGAAGTTTCTCCATCTTCTTGTAGCGCGCCCGAGCAGCCTGGCGCTCCTTGGGAGTGAGCTTGGCCCAGGCTTGCATGCGCCGCTGCACCCGCGCCTGCTCGTCGGGTTTCATATTCGGATAGCGCTTGGCAATTCCGATCCACTTACGCTTGCGCTCGGGCTCGAAGTTGTTCCAGTCTTCGGAGAGCGGCGCGAGAATCTGCTGCTGCTCAGAGGTCAACTCGCCCCACGTTGGCGTTTTTTTCGGCGGTGTAGCAGCGTAGGTGGGAAGCGAGACGCAGAGCCAGAGTGTTAGTACGAGGACCGCTTTAGCCATGCATCGAATCCCTTGTCCAGATAGGCGTCCAGCGGAAGGTCGCCGGTGAGCACCGCAGCGTCGATCTCTTCGATCTCGGCGGCAAGCTGCGAGTCCCGCCAGTAGTTGACTGCGATCAGCCCGAGAATCAGTACTACCGTCGGGAGCAGCATCCGCGGGATGAGAACGGAAGGGCCCCCGGACTTGCCAATGATGTCACCTGCCCAGGCCACTACAGGAATGCGGGACTCGACGCGCTGGCGCGCCAAAGCTTGCTCGCGTGCCGCTTTCAAGCGGGCGAGCTTGCCGGCGTCCAGACCGAGCCCGCGGTTCAGGTATTGCTTGATCCGGTAGGCGATCTGTTGTTCGTTCATAGGGAAACCCCCTTTGCTCTCAAGGCCTCAGCCAACGCCTGCGTCGCCCGGGAGCAATGGGTTTTGACGCTGCCTGCAGAGCAACCCATGATGGTTGCGGTCTCGGCTACGTCCAATTCCTCCCAGTAACGCAGCAGGAACGCCTGCCGTTGACGTTGCGGCAAGCGTTCCAACGCTTTTTCAATTAATTCAATCACTTGATGCTGCTCGAGGCGATCCGCCGGCCCATCTTTGATGTTTGACGCGTCGGGGCTCTCCAAGGTTTCAAGTGGATCGCTTTCTTCTTCCCGCCCCGGTGAAAGGGCTGAAAAAAGCGTGACCCACAAAGACCTGACCTTCTGCCTGCGATAGAAATCCCGAATCGTGTTCTGCAGGATGCGCTGGAACAGCATGGGCAGTTCGGCGAGCGGCTTTGTTCCGTACTTCTCGGCAAGCTTGAGCATGGAATCTTGAACGATGTCGAGCGCGTTTTCCGCGTCCCGGACTGCGAACAGGGCCTGCTTGAATGCTCGGCGCTCTACGCTCGCGAGAAACTCAGAAAGTTCGTTTCGGGAGGCCAGATGTACTTCCTTTTTCTGGTGGCCGAAGCGGCCGCGGCCGTATGGATTTCATGGTATCAAAAGGCCGATCCAAGTGCAGGGAGAAACTTGACCAATCAGGCGTCAGCAATTAGGCTCTAAAGCTTTCGTCGAAGCGGATTCAGACGGGACAGAAATGGAGCTATCGGGCGCAGAGATCGTTATCCGGTGCCTTCAAGCGGAGAAGGTCGAATACGTCTTCGGCTATCCCGGCGGGGCGGTCCTGTTCATCTACGATGAGCTGTTCAAGCAGGACAAGGTCAAGCATGTCCTCGTTCGCCACGAGCAGGGTGCGACGCACGCGGCGGACGGTTATTCGCGCTCCAGCGACAAGGTGGGCGTGGCGCTGGTGACCTCTGGGCCCGGCGTGACGAACGCGGTCACCGGCATAGCCACGGCCTACATGGATTCGATTCCGATGGTGATCATCACCGGGCAGGTTCCCACACACGCGATCGGACTGGACGCCTTTCAGGAGTGCGACACTGTCGGCATTACGCGGCCCTGCGTGAAGCACAACTTCCTGGTGAAGGACGTCAGAGATCTCGCGATCACGATGAAAAAAGCATTTTACCTGGCCAGGACCGGACGGCCAGGGCCGGTGCTCGTGGACATACCCAAGGATGTGACCTCTGCAAAGTGCGTCTTCGATTACCCGGAAACGGTAGTGATGCGATCGTACAACCCCGTCACCAAGGGGCACCCCGGGCAGATCAAGAAGGCCGTGCAGCTGCTCAGCGAGGCGAAACGCCCCATGGTCTACACGGGGGGCGGCGTCATCCTATCGGACGCGTCTAAGCAGCTCACGAAGCTCGTCAAGATGCTCGGCTTCCCTTGCACCAACACGCTGATGGGATTGGGAGGTTACCCGGCGACTGATCCTCAATTTCTGGGCATGCTCGGCATGCACGGCACGTACGAAGCCAACATGTCGATGCAGAATTGTGACGTGCTGCTTGCAGTCGGTGCGCGCTTCGACGATCGTGTCATCGGAGACCCAGCGCATTTTGGACAGGTTCAGCGAAAGATCATTCATATCGACATCGACCCTTCGTCCATATCCAAGCGCGTAAGAGTCGATGTTCCCATCGTAGGCAATGTGTCCGACGTCTTGGAGGAACTTACAAGACAGCTTGAAGCGACCGGTTACAAGCCAGACCAGAAGGCGCTCAGCGCCTGGTGGTCGCAGATCGGATTGTGGAAGTCGAAGGATTGCCTGAAATACGACAAGAAGAGCAAGATAATCAAGCCCCAGTTCGTGCTCGAGCGGCTCTACGAGGTGACCCGCGGCGATGCGTTCGTCACTTCGGACGTGGGACAGCATCAGATGTGGGCGGCCCAGTTCTACAAGTTCGACAAGCCGCGCCGCTGGATTAACTCCGGAGGTCTGGGCACGATGGGTTTCGGCCTTCCTGCGGCCATGGGCGTGCAGCTCGCCAATCCCGGTGCGACGGTCGCGTGCGTTACCGGGGAAGCCAGCTTCCAGATGTGCATCCAGGAGCTGTCTACCTGCAAGCAGTACCGCCTGCCGATCAAGATAGTCAATCTCAACAACAAGTACATGGGGATGGTGCGCCAGTGGCAGCAGTTCTTCCACGGCAACCGGTATTCAGAGTCCTACATGGATGCCTTGCCAGACTTCGTCAAGCTTGCCGAGAGCTTCGGTCACGTCGGGATGCGCATCGAGAAGCCAGGCGACGTGGAGCCGGCCTTGCGCGAGGCGTTCAAGCGCAAGGATGAGCTCGTGCTGATGGACTTTATTACCGACCAGACCGAAAACGTGTATCCGATGGTCCAGGGCGGCAAGGGCCTGACCGAGATGATTCTTGCCGAGGAGCTGTAAGCCCGGCATGCGACCGGGTTCGATCAACGTTGGCTGAAGGGAGCCTGGCTCGGCGGCGCCACGAGCGCCGCGTTGGAGCGGCGTCTAGGACGCCTTGGGCCGGGCCTCAGCGAGGGAGCAATGCGACATATCATTTCCATCATGCTCGAAAACGAGCCGGGTGCGCTTTCCAGGGTGGCAGGCCTCTTCTCGGCGCGTGGCTACAATATTGAAACACTGACCGTGGCGCCGACTGAGGATGCATCCCTGTCGCGTATGACGATCGTCACCACCGGCTCGGATGACGTGATCGAGCAGATCACCAAACAGCTGAACAAACTTGTGGAAGTGGTCAAGGTCGTGGATCTTTCCGAAGCAGCCCACATCGAGCGCGAGCTCATGCTGATAAAGGTTCGTGCTTCAGGGAAGGATCGCGAGGAGATGAAGCGCCTGTCCGACATCTTTCGCGGACGCGTCATTGACGTTACGGAGAGCACATATACGATCGAACTCACAGGCGACGCCGCCAAGCTCGACGCCTTCATCCGGGTGATCGAACCCAGCGCGATCTTGGAAACTGTCCGATCCGGAGCTTCGGGAATCGGCCGCGGTGAACGGATATTGAAGGTTTAGGGAACACCGAGGCCGGTGCCTGGGACTTGGGGAATTCGCCGTTGGCGCTCTGTCCCGAGGTGCTCGGCTTTGAATCTTGAGGGGATACGATGAAAGTCTATTACGACAAGGACGCGGATCTCTCGCTCGTCAAGGGCAAGAAGGTAACCATCGTGGGATACGGCTCGCAGGGCCACGCTCACGCGCAGAATCTGAACGACTCGGGCGTAAGAGTCACTGTGGGCCTGCGGAAAGGTGGTGCCTCCTGGGAAAAGGCGAAAAAGGCGGGGCTGAGTATCAGCGAAATCCCAGAGGCCGTGAAGGGCGCGGACTTCGTCATGATGTTGATGCCCGACGAGCACATCTCGGCCGTCTACCGATCGGATGTCGAGCCGAACATCCGCAAGGGAGCGACACTGGGCTTCGCCCACGGCTTCAACATTCACTACGCGCAGGTCGTGCCGCGAGGGGATCTGGACGTTGTCATGATTGCACCCAAGGCGCCCGGGCACACGGTGCGCTCAACCTATGCCCAGGGCGGCGGCACGCCCATGCTGATCGCCGTGCATCGAGATCAGAGCGGCAGGGCGCGCGATCTCGCGCTCTCCTACGCGGCTGCGATCGGGGGGGCGCGTGCCGGGGTGATCGAGACTACCTTCAAGGAAGAAACCGAAACCGACTTGTTCGGTGAACAGGCCGTGCTGTGCGGCGGTTGTGTCGAGCTGGTGAAGGCGGGATATGAAGTGCTTACCGAGGCGGGGTACGCACCCGAGATGGCTTATTTCGAGTGTCTGCATGAACTGAAGCTGATTGTCGACCTGATGTATGAAGGGGGCATCGGGAACATGAACTACTCGATCTCGAACAACGCGGAGTTCGGAGAGTACCTGACCGGACCCAAGATCATCACGGAGGAAACGCGTGCCGCAATGCGCCTCGCGCTTGCCCGCATTCAATCGGGCGAGTACGCGAAGGAATTCATACTCGAGAACCACGCCGGCGCGCCGACACTGCTTTCGCGCCGCCGCATGACTGCCGAGCATCCCATCGAGGTGGTCGGAGAAAAACTCAGGGCGATGATGCCCTGGATAAAGAAGAACAAGCTGGTCGACACAAGCAGGAACTAAACCGCCTGCATTTACCGGGGCGGAAAAGCGATGAATGCGAGGTATCCGCACCCGATTGTTGCTAGGGAGGGCTGGCCCTTCCTGGCGATCGCCGTCCTGGCTGCCGTCATCACGAGCTTGCTGGGTGGGTGGTGGTCACTTCCGCTCTGGCTTGCAGTGGCGTTCATCCTGCAGTTCTTTCGCGATCCGCCGCGTACGGCGCCAGGCGACGAGTTACACTGTGGTTTCGGCTGCAGACGGGCGAGTGGTCGCAGTGGAGCCGGCGCGCGACCCATACCTCGAGCGCGATGCGATCAAGATTAGCGTTTTCATGAATGTTTTCAACGTGCATTCCAACCGGTCGCCGGTGGACGGCGAGGTAAAGAAGCGCTGGTACGAGTCGGGGCGCTTCTTCAACGCGGCCCTCGACAAGGCCTCTTCCGAGAATGAACGCAACGCGTTGTGGCTGCGCACCCCGTCGGGCGCGGACGTGACGTGCGTGCAGATAGCGGGGCTGATCGCGCGGCGCATCCTCTGCTACGTCGGAGAGGGCGACGGAATTGTTCGCGGGCAGCGTTTCGGTTTCATTCGCTTCGGGTCCCGCGTGGATGTCTACGTACCCAGGGACGCTATGCTCAAGGTTGCACTGGGAGACAAGGTCTACGCGGCAAGCACCGTGATCGCTATACTTCCTCAACATGGCTGACCTCGATTTCCGCAAACCGCTGCTGAACACGGAGATCCGTCGGCGCGGGATATATCTCCTCCCGAACCTTTTTACGACCGCCGCGCTTTTTGCCGGTTTCTACGCCATCGTGATGGCCATGAACAAGGTTTTCGACAATGCGGCCGTTGCGATCTTCATCGCGATGATTCTCGACACGCTGGATGGGCGTGTGGCCCGATTGACGCGAACCCAGAGCGCATTCGGCGCAGAATATGATTCGCTCTCCGACATGGTTTGCTTCGGCGCCGCACCGGCGCTGATCATGTACGAATGGGCGCTGAAGGGCCTTGGGCCGGTTTGGCTGGATTGCGGCCTTCGTCTATTGTGCCGGAGCGGCGTTGCGCTTGGCTCGCTTCAACACCAACATCGAAGTCGTGGACAAGCGGTTCTTCCAGGGCTTGCCGAGTCCTGCTGCTGCGGCGTTGATTGCGGGATTTCTATGGCTCGCAATCGACAACAAGATTCCCGTCAGCGAATACGGGATGCCCTGGGTGGCTGCGTGCCTCACGCTCTACGCGGGAATCACCATGGTGAGCAACGTTCCCTTCTACAGCTTCAAGGACATCAATTTGCGCCGGTCAGTGCCGTTCGCAGTGATTCTGCTGATCGTCCTCGGATTCGTTCTCGTCATTTCCGATCCACCCATCGTTCTGTTCCTCCTGTTCGTGGCCTATGGGCTGTCCGGGTACGTACACTGGCTCTGGAAGAAGCGCTGGACGAAGGAACCCGCACAGTTGCGGTAGCGGAAGAAACCCGCTATATTGAAACGCATGCAATTGCGCACCTTCGCTGCTCAGCCTCTCCCTCGGCGGCCTGCTTCCTGGCGGGCCTGCTGCTGCGCCTCGCGCGCACATAACCCCAAACTCCAATTTAGGCAGTACCCAGTCGCGGCGCAGGCAGGCGCCGCGGATGCTTTCCTTGATTTCATCTGGAGCAGCGACATGAAAGACAAATTGATCATATTCGATACAACCATGCGCGACGGCGAGCAGAGCCCCGGCGCTTCGATGACCAAAGAAGAGAAGCTCCGGATCGCGAGACAGCTGGAGCGCATGCGTGTGGACGTGATCGAGGCAGGGTTCGCCGCATCCAGTCCGGGCGATTTCGAGGCCGTTAAGGCGGTCGCAGGCACCATCAAGGACAGCACGGTCTGTTCGCTAGCACGGGCAAACGACCGTGACATCAGTCGAGCGGCCGAGGCGATCAAGCCTGCAAAGAAGGGAAGGATTCATACCTTCATCGCGACTTCGCCCAATTCACATGGAAAAGAAATTGCGGATGACTCCCGAACAGGTACTGACCGAGGCGCGAAACGCTGTTCGCTTCGCGCGCAAGTTCACCGACGACGTTGAGTTTTCTCCAGAGGATGCAGGACGATCGGAGGTCGATTTCCTTTGCCGCGTGCTCGAGGCGGTGATCAGAGAGGGCGCGAGCACTGTGAATATTCCCGATACCGTCGGTTACACCATGCCGGAGCAGTTTGGCTCTCTGATCCGCGAGTTGCGCGAGCGAGTCCCGAATTCCGACAAGGTAGTGTGGTCGGTGCACTGTCACAACGACCTTGGGCTTGCCGTCGCAAATTCTCTCGCCGCGGTCATGAACGGTGCGCGTCAGGTCGAGTGCACCATCAACGGGCTCGGGGAGCGGGCGGGTAACGCCTCGCTCGAAGAAATCGTGATGGCGGTGCGCACCCGGCAGGATGTCTTCCCATGCGATACGGGCCTCGATGCGACTCACATCGTACCGGCAAGCCGCCTGGTCTCCGGCATTACGGGCTTTCCGGTGCAGCCCAACAAGGCGATCGTCGGGGCCAACGCATTTGCGCACGAGGCCGGAATCCATCAGGACGGGGTACTCAAGAGCCGGGAGACCTACGAGATCATGCGCGCGCAGGACGTGGGCTGGTCGGCGAACAAGCTGGTTCTGGGCAAGCATTCGGGCCGAAACGCGTTTAAGCAGCGCATGAGGGAACTCGGAATCGACTTGGAGTCCGACGACGCCTACAACAAGGCTTTTCAGCGCTTCAAGGAATTCGCCGACAAGAAGCACGAAATCTTTGACGAAGATCTGCAGGCGCTCGTTTCGGAGGAGGCCGACGCCGCCGGGGCGGAACGCTGGCGGCTTGTGTCGATGCAGCAGGAGAGCGGGACGAACAAGCGCCCGCAAGCGAATATCGTTCTGTCCGAGGAAGGTTCGGAGCGCCTTGCCGCTTCGGAAGGCGATGGGCCTGTCGATGCCACATTCAAGGCGATCGAGTCCTTGGCGAAGAGTGGCGCCGAGTTGCTGCTCTATTCGGTAAATGCGGTCACCCAGGGGACCGAGTCCCAGGGCGAGGTGACGGTGCGCCTCGCCAAGGGCGGAAGGGTGGTCAACGGCGTGGGCGCCGATACCGATATCGTCGTCGCTTCGGCCAAGGCTTACGTCAATGCCCTCAACAAGCTTCAGAGCAGGATGGAACGGATCAACCCGCAGATGTAAGGCTTCGAATCCCCTGCGGGCCAGGGCGCTCGCGGTGGGCGAAGGCGCGGCTGATATCATAGCCATCCTTGGCCAGCGAAACCAGGCCCGACGCTCTTGCGAAACCTAGGCCACTTCCTTCTTAACCTGCTCCGGCGGTTCAATCAGGACCGCTGTATGCAGATCGCGTCGAGTCTCACTTTTACGACGCTTCTTGCTGTCGTGCCTCTTGTCACCATCGTGCTCGCGCTGATTTCGGCGTTTCCGTTCTTTTCAGGACTCGGCGAAGAAATTCACGCGTTCCTGCTCGCCAACATGCTTCCAGAGAGAGCCGGGGCAGTGGTGAGCCGCTACATCGAGGAGTTTTCCGTTCGTGCCGGCGGATTGACCGCGCTCGGTTCCGCGGTGCTTGTAGTCACCGCAGTCCTGATGATCATGACGATAGAGCGGGCTTTCAATTCGATCTGGAGAATTTCGCGCCCGCGTCCTGTAGTGCAGCGCGTCCTGATCTACTGGGCGATACTTACGCTCGGCCCCATTCTCATGGGCGCGAGTCTGTCTATCACTTCGTACGTGGCAAGTGCATCGCTTGGGTTCACGAAGCAAATGCCGCTTGCCGGGACAGCAATTCTTGGCCTTGTGCCCTTTGTTCTCACCTGGGCGGCCTTTACTCTGCTCTACTACGTCGTACCGAATCGGGCGGTTATGCCACGCCACGCCCTCGTCGGGGGCCTCATCGCCGCCATAGCGTTCGAGATCATGAAGCGAGGGTTCGCGCTCTACATCGCTAGATTTCCAACGTATACGCTCGTCTACGGGGCGTTTGCCGTGATCCCGATTTTTCTCCTGTGGATCTACTTCTCTTGGGTGGTGATCGTGCTCGGCGCGCTGATCGTCGCACTTGCCCCTGATTTTTCGGTACTCCGTGAAGCGACCAAGCGCCCGTCCGGCGGCCGGCTTGGCCGAACCGCTCGCCTTGCTTCTCGTTCTGGCGCGCGCGCAACAGAGCCCGGAACTCCTTGGACTGCGGCAGATTTCTGAGCGGGCATCAATTACCGGCGATCGCGCGGAGTCGCTCCTCGGCCGCATGGTTGCGCGTGGCTGGGTGGCACGATCCTCAGGCGACCGCTACGGCTTGATCTGCGACACCGAACGATTCCTGTTGTCTGAGGTGTATCGAGAATTCGTCCTGGAGAGCGGAAATGGCCTGGGCGGTGAGCGCAGCGAGGCGTTGAAAGCGTTCCTCAAGCGTTTCTCAGAGCGAGCAGAAGATGCGCTTGATCTGCCCCTCAGGCGGCTGCTCGAGAGCGAAACCGCTTGAATTCGATGCAATTAGAGCGCCGGGGGATCACGAACGGACTCACATGAAGAAAATCCCGCGGGGAGAGCGCCTGATCCTGGCGCTGGATGTCGCCAGCGTCGAGGAAGCGAAATCTCTGGTTCGACGCCTCGGAGACAGTGTCCACTTCTACAAGCTTGGCCTGGAGCTGTTCATGGCCGACGGGGCGTTCGGCCTGGTCGATTGGCTGTCTCGCGAGCGAAAGAAGGTCTTTGTGGACCTCAAGTTCTTCGACATACCCGAGACGGTTCGCGCTGCCGTGCGAGGGCTGCGCAACCGAGGCGTGACTTTTGCAACGGTACACGGGAACCAGGCAATGCTGGAGGCGGCGGGAGCGGAGAAGGGGGAGGTAAAGATCCTGGCGGTCACGGCGCTCACGAGCCTCGATCAGGGAGATCTCGACGACTTGGGCTTTCAGTGCGATATCCAGGCGCTCGTTCTCTCGCGGGCCCGGCGGGCACTCGAAGCCGGATGTGACGGCGTCATTTCCTCGGGGCTGGAAGCACCGGCGCTGAAACGGGAGCTCGGCGATCGCCTGCTCGTAGTAACCCCGGGAGTTCGCCCGGTACAGAATCGCTCGGACGATCAGAAGCGCACCGTCGACGTGGCGCAGGCGTTCGGCAACGGCGCCGACTACATCGTGATCGGCAGACCGATCCGCCAGGCACCGGACCCGCGTGCCGCAGCGCAAGCCATACAGGCGACGATTGAGAGGGTTTTGCCCTCCTGACATCCACCAAGGACTTCCCATTCGGGGCTGCAAGACGAGGTCGGAGCCATGGCAAGCCTGCCCTCGTAACGCCACACGCCGCGCCACGCGCCGATTACCATGTTCGGATAATCGGATCTCCCGAGGGAACCGTTGTAGCGCGCGAGCGCGCGAAACAGATCGCCTTTCTCGCGCTCGAGGTAGTACTTCAGAATCACGCATCCATAGCGGAAGTTCGTCCGCAGATTGAAAAGATTGTCTCCTTTGTTGCCGATCAAGCCTGCCCAGAAGGGCATGACTTGCATGTAACCTCGTGCACCTGAGCGCGAAACGGCGTACTTCCGGAAGTTGCTTTCGACCTGGACTACTGCAAGCACGAGCTGTGGATCGAGCCCGGCGCGGATCGCTTCGAAATGCAGTGTGCGCAGGAAATCAACGCGCGACTGAAAGTTCGGTATTCTCGTTTCCAGGCGGTGCGACATTTCGGTCAGCCAGTTGACTGCAGCCTCGGAAGTGGAAAACGCATGACGCGGCGCCGGTTTGTCTGCGATCGATGCTTGCAGGCCGGCGCGCACTTCGGCGGCCAGCGGCTCGTATATTTGATTCCCAGCCCAAGAGTTGCCGGCGAGTGCGACTGCAAGCGCTGGGATAATAGACTCGAGTCTCAGCACAGTTTCGATCGCAGCTGAGACACGACCTCCGCCTGCGGAAGTTTTTTGGGCTCCTTGTCTCGCCGACCCTGGTATTCGACCACACCTTCCTTGAGGCCGCGCTCACCCACAACGATGCGGTGGGGAATACCCATCAGTTCCATATCGGCGAACATCACTCCCGGGCGTTCGTCCCGGTCATCAATCAAGACGTCGACCCCGGACTCCGAGAGTTCCCGGTACAGGGCGTCAGCGGTTTCACGAACGGCCGCGCTTTTCCCATAACCGATAGGTACCAAGGCGACCTGAAAAGGCGCGATTGGCTGTGGGAAGACGATGCCGCGCTCGTCGTGGTTCTGCTCTATCGCGGCGCCGACGATGCGCGTGATGCCGATCCCATAGCATCCCATCTCGAACGGGCGCGGCGTCCCCGATTCGTCAAGGAAAAGCGCTTTCATCGCTTCCGAATACTTGGTTCGCAATTGAAAGATGTGCCCGACCTCGATGCCGCGCACGATTTCGAGGGTTCCCTTTCCGTCGGGGCTCGGGTCGCCGGCGACGACCTTTCGCAGTCAGCCGACGAGGCTGGCTCCGGCAGGTCGCGTACCCAATTGACGCCGGTCAGGTGGAAGCCCTCGACGTTTGCGCCACACACAAAGTCGGACATCCGCCCCACGGTGAGATCGGCGACCAGGCGAACCTGCTTCGGCACGCCGACCGGCCCGATGTATCCGGGAGGGCAGTCGAGGTGTTGCTCGATTTCGTTACCTTGAGCGAACCGGAATTCACCCAAGGTCTTTTGCAGCCTTGACTTCGTTCAGTTCGTGATCTCCGCGCAGTAGGACGAGATGAAACGTTCTCCGGTCCAGGTTCGTTCGTGGCGACCCCATTCGCTAATGACGGCAATCGCCTTTGACCGTCCTGTCAAGCGGCACACCGAGGAGTAGCGTTACCTCTTCGCACGTCGTCTTGCCGGGGTTGGGACCCTTTTCATCGTCTCCCTTGGCGATGTCCGTTCCGGCTGTTGGGGAGCGATCGCCTCTGCGAGCTCGACGTTTGCCGCGTAATCCGACTGCGGGCAGTACGCGATGGTATCCTCGCCGGAATCTGCGAGCACGTGAAACTCCTGGGAGCCCGTGCCGCCGATCGCGCCCGGGTCCGCGTCGACCGCACGAAAGTTCAATCCCAGCCGGGTGAAGATCCGCGTGTAAGCGTCGTGCATGTTCCGGTACTCGCGCTGCAAATCGGTCAAGTCGGCGTGGAAAGAGTAGCCGTCTTTCATGGTGAACTCGCGCCCGCGCATGACGCCGAAGCGCGGCCGGATTTCGTCGCGAAACTTCGTCTGGATTTGGTAGAAATGCACCGGCAGCTGACGGTAGCTTCGGATTTCCCGCCGCGCGATATCGGTAATGACTTCCTCGTGCGTGGGGCCAATGCAGAAATCGCGTTCGTGACGGTCTCTCAGTCGCAGCAGCTCCGGTCCATACTTCTGCCAACGGCCCGACTCTTGCCAGAGCTCCGCAGGCTGCACCGCCGGCATGAAGAGCTCTACAGCTCCGGCACGGTTCATTTCCTCGCGCACGATGGCCTCGACCTTGCGCACCACCCGAAGCCCAAGAGGCATCCACGTGTAGATTCCGCCGGCGACTCTCCGGATCAGACCGGCGCGGACCATCAGCTTGTGGCTGATGAGCTCCGCGTCCGCAGGGGCTTCCTTGAGCGTGGCAAGAAAAAAGCGGGATGCGCGCATGGAAGGAGATGGCCCGCCACATTCTACTTGAACTCGAACGCCAGGCAGCCGCCGGACGGCCACTCCTTCAAATCACGCGTGATTTGTGAAAGAATGGGTCCGGGTAGGTTTTCTTGCTGGATTGCGTATGCTCGATCGAGACGGCTATCGGCCGAACGTCGGCATTATCCTGTGCAACTGGCGCAGCGAGGTCTTCTGGGGTAAGCGCGTCAAGGAACACTCATGGCAGTTTCCGCAGGGCGGAATCAAGCTTGGGGAGACGCCGACGCAGGCGATGTACCGCGAACTGCGGGAAGAAGTAGGCTTGCTGCCTTGCCACGTCAAGGTCCTGGGGCGGACCCGAAACTGGTTGCGTTACGAGGTGCCCGAGCAGTGGCTCAGGCGAGATTGGCGCGGCAACTACCGCGGGCAGAAACAAATCTGGTACCTGCTGCGGCTGGTCGGGCGCGATTGCGATGTTCACTTGCGGGCCTCCCAGAAGCCGGAGTTCGACGCCTGGCGCTGGAACGACTATTGGGTGCCCTTGGACTCTGTGATCGACTTCAAGCGGGAAGTCTATCAGCAGGCCCTGACCGAGCTCGCTCGGTATCTGTTTCGCGGCCAGAATCGAAATCCCGCTCCAGCGCAAACCGCGTAGCGGTTTGCGGGCCACTCGATCTGCAACGATGGGCGCAGGCCCGAGCGGTCAGGCTTGACAGCCGGCGTTGGCCTGAACTAAACTCGGTCCACTCATTAGAGTAGGTCTAATTCTTGACCCTCATACGGAGGCATCATGCAGCTCAAAGGCTCTAAGACCCACGACAATCTCAAAGCCGCGTTCGCCGGTGAATCCCAAGCGAATCGCCGCTATCTCTACTTCGCCGCGAAAGCCGACGTTGAAGGCCAAAACGACGTCGCAGCGGTGTTCCGGTCAACTGCGGAAGGCGAGACGGGGCACGCGCACGGTCATCTCGAATACCTCGAACAATGCGGTGATCCGGCGACGGATCTTCCGTTTGGAGGCACGCGGTTGAACCTCAAGGCTGCCATAGCTGGCGAGACGCATGAATACACGGACATGTATCCGGGCATGGCGAAGACCGCGCGCCAGGAAAACTTCGGCGAAATCGCAGACTGGTTCGAGACACTCGCCAAAGCCGAGCGCTCGCACGCCAACCGGTTCCAGAAGGCGCTGGACGGACTAGCGGACTGAGTCCTGTCAATCCCGGCGCCGCAAGCGCCGGATCAACTCTGCGAGTTGGAGAAGGCCGTTTGGCCTCTCAACTCGCGGGGTAAATGCTGACGTCCCCCATGACTGTTCGTGAAGGCAGCCTAGAAGCGCCGACCCGTCACCCGATTACCTGGCGCACGCCCGAGTTCTACGAAGAAGCCAAGCTCCTCGGGGAGATGGAGCGCGTGTTCGAGATCTGTCACGGATGCCGGCGCTGCGTGAACCTCTGTACGGCGTTTCCGACGCTTTTCGATCTGGTGGACAACTCCAAAACCATGGAGGTGGACGGCGTCGCCAAGAGTGATTATTGGAAGGTCGTAGACCAATGCTACCTTTGCGACATGTGCTACATGACCAAGTGTCCCTACGTGCCACCGCATCCGTGGAACGTCGATTTTCCGCACGTCATGCTGCGCGCCAAGGCGGTGAAATTCAAAAAGGGCGAGATGCGCCTGCGTGATCGACTGCTTTCCTCCACCGATGCAATCGGCAAGCTCGCTGCAATTCCGGTTGTGGCGTCCGTCGTCAATGCGGCGAACCGCAATCCCGCCATGCGCTCTCTGATGGAAAAAACGATCGG
This sequence comes from uncultured beta proteobacterium, assembly GCA_963699535.1. GTDB lineage: Bacteria > Pseudomonadota > Gammaproteobacteria > Burkholderiales > SG8-39 > VBDM01. The sequence continues at coordinate 28,737 of CAVOUJ010000025.1, forward strand.
AGTACACCGAGAGCGGAAGTTACCGCCCTACAGTGCCGGTACGTTCCGCAAGCGGGCACGCCCGAGCCCCGCGCGCGACGCAAGGAATGGCGAACGCACTCCCGGAAGAGTCGCGATCTTCTCGACATGCTACGTGAACTACAACGAGCCTGGCATCGGCAACGATTTGCTCGCGGTCCTCGACCACAACGAGATTCCCTACGTAATCGTGGAAAAGGAAGCCTGTTGCGGCATGCCCAAGCTCGAGCTTGGCGATCTCGAAGCGGTTGAGCGCCTCAAGGCAACGAACATTCCGCCCCTTGCCAAGCTTGCACACGAAGGCCACGCGATCCTCACTCCGGTGCCTTCGTGTACCCTGATGTTCAAGAGCGAGTTGCCGCTTCTGTTTCCCGAGGACGCAGACGTCAAGGCGGTAAGCGAGGCGATGTTCGACCCCTTTGAGTACTTCGTCTCGCGCAACCGCGACGGATTGCTCAAGACCGACTTCAAGGCTCCGCTCGGCAAGGTGTCCTATCACATCCCGTGCCATTCGCGAGTGCAGAACATGGGACAGAAGACCCGCGAAGCGCTTCAGCTCGTGCCCGGGACCACTCTCAATACCGTCGAGCGCTGCGCAGGCCACGACGGGACCTGGGGAGTCAAGGCCGAGTACTACGAGAATTCAATGAAGATCGGCCGGCCCGTGTTTCGCCAGATGGCCGGGAACGAGCCGGATTACATCAGCTCTGACTGTCCAATCGCCGGCCGCCACATCGAGCAAGGCATGGGCGAGACAGGCGCAAAGCGAGCGCATCCTCTTTCGTTGCTCCGAATCGCTTACGGGATTTGAACCGCCTCGGGTAACCCAAGTCGCCATGCCTAGAATCGACCGCTCGAGCCTGATGACGCTCGAAGCTTACGCCCGCGAACGCGCGCAGTACCGGGCGAGAGTGATGGCTCACAAGAAGAACCGCACGATCCGGCTCGGCGACCACCTCACGCTTATTTTCGAAGACGAGCTCACCGTCCGCTACCAGGTGCAGGAGATGCTGCGCGCCGAACGGATCTTCGAGGAAGAAGGGATTCAGGGCGAGCTGGACGCCTACAATCCGCTCGTCCCTGACGGCCGCAATCTCAAGGCAACCCTGATGCTCGAATATCCCGATCTGGAAGAGCGCCGCAGGCGGCTGCAGGATCTCATCGGGATAGAGGACAAGGTCTGGATCCGGGTTGCAGGACACGAGCCGGTCTGGGCGATAGCCGATGAAGATCTCGAGCGCGACAACGAGCAAAAGACCTCATCGGTCCACTTTCTTCGCTTCGAGTTGTCCGAAGACATGGCCCGAGCACTCAAGAATGGCGCGGGCCTTGCGATCGGGATTGACCATCCCGGCTACACTGCCGGGCAGGAAACGCCGCCGAACGTACGCGGCGCCCTCGCGAAAGACCTCTCCTGAAACGCGCTGTTTCCACGGCGGTCTTGTTCGCTGTGGCTGCATGCGCTGGCCAGTCGACGCTGGACGAATTCGAGGGAAAACCCTGGGAAGTGCTGAAGACTCGGCTGCCGTCGTACCCAAAACCTGAGAATCTGCTTCGGGTCCATGCCGGATCCGCGACGGCTTTTCAGTTCTTTGTAGATGCACCCTCGGTCAGCGTTGGACAGGACGGAATCGTGCGCTATACGCTGGTTGCGCGCGGCGAGGGCGGAGCGGCCAACATGAGTTACGAAGGCATGCGCTGCTACCCGCCTGAGCGCAAGTCGTACGCCTTCGGCGGATCTGACGGCAACTGGTCACCCGCGAAGCTTGCGCAATGGGTTCCCATCAGCGGAGGGCAGGGTCATCAGCAGTATGCCGCGTTGGCGGAGGATTTCTTCTGTCCGATGGGCAGGCAGGTACGCACTGCCGGGGAGGCCGTACGGGCTCTCCGACGCGGAAATATCCCCGGTCTGGCTCCCCCAATCTACCCCGAGTGACCTGGATCGGGGCCGGGCCGATTAGCAACCGCCGGAATTCAGATGAGCACCAAGTTGTCGCGGTGGATGAGTTCCGGCTCGTCGACGTAGCCGAGTATTGCCTCTATTTCGTTTGACGCGCAGCCGGCGATGCGGCGGGATTCTTGCGCGCTGTAATTGACGAGGCCCCGCGCAATTTCCACGCCCTCCGGGGATGCGCACGCGACCATCGCGCCGCGTTCGAATTCTCCCACCACGTTTTTGACGCCGATCGGGAGCAGGCTCTTGCCCCCGGAGCGCAGGGCTCTGGCCGCGCCGGCGTCGATATCGATCCTTCCGGCGACCTGGAGGTGATCGGCGAGCCACTGCTTGCGAGCGGCAAGCGGCGTCGTCTGGACATAGAGCAGCGTGCCTATGGCTTCCCCCGCAGCGAGCCTCACCAGGACGTCGCGCTCGAGCCCCGAGGCGATGACCGTCTGCGCCCCCGAACGCGCCGCGCGCTTGGCCGCGAGCACCTTGGTCAGCATTCCGCCCTTGGCGATTGTCGACCCCGTCCCACCGGCCAGGGTTTCGAGCCGGGGCTCACCGGCCTGCGCGCTTTGAATCAAGGCTGCCTCGGGATTGCGCTGGGGGTCGTCCGTGTAGAGCCCCTTCTGGTCGGTAAGGATGATGAGGCAATCAGCCTCCACGAGGTTGGTCACCAGAGCTCCCAGCGTGTCGTTGTCGCCAAAGCGGATTTCGTCGGTGACGACGGTGTCGTTCTCGTTGATCACGGGAATAATCCCGAGCCCGAGCAGGGTCAACAAAGTGGAACGGGCGTTGAGGTACCTCTGCCGGTCGGCGAGATCGGCGTGGGTGAGCAGCACCTGCGCCGTACGCAACCCATACTGGCGGAAGCACGATTCATACACTTGCACCAGGCCCATCTGTCCGACCGCCGCGGCCGCTTGCAGCTCGTGCATTGCGTGAGGACGTCGCGTCCAGCCCAGGCGCTGCATTCCCTCAGCAATGGCTCCACTCGAAACGAGGATGATCTCTTTGCCGCTACTCCGGATTCTCGCGATCTGCTCCGCCCAGCGGGCGATCGCGGTCGAGTCGAGACCCGCCCCGCGATTGGTCACGAGCGCGCTTCCGACTTTGACGACGAAACGCCTTGCATCCTTCATGCTGTCATTCCGGATTCCAGAAACTTCATTACCGCGAAGCCGAGCTCCCGGCAACCCTCCCCGGTAAGCGCGGAGATGCAGAAGCTCGGACCGCGCCAGCGCAGCCGGCGCACGATATCGCACGCCACGGCCTTTCGCTCGTCAGCGGGGAGCATATCCAATTTGTTCAATACCAACCAGCGCGGCTTGCGGTACAGCGCTACGTCGAATTTTTTCA
>CAVOUJ010000026.1:0-75897 GCA_963699535.1 uncultured beta proteobacterium
TTCTATTCAATGGCAGCGTCGTGGACGGTTCGGTTCCATACTGGTTCTTTACCAATGACCGCTTCCTGAACTTTGATTTTGTCCCGGGCAAGCGCATCTCATACGCAGATCGGAACCTCAAGTTCACCGGAAATACGTCTGACGCCATTTCAGTGGTGCGACAGGGCGAGAACAGGTGCTTGCAGGTACTGGATGCCGCTTACATAGGGCAGCCGTTCTATAAATCCAATCAGGAGCAGTTGATCGGTGTGTCGAACGTGGCCCGTATCTTGTCGGACGCCGGTACTGATCCTCCCAATCCTGAAGTATTCGGCTCCGAACCGGCTCACGGCTGGTGCTACTACTTTGAGAAGGCTGATCTTGCGCGCCAGACCCAGGATTGGCAATCTGTCCTGCGGCTCGGGAAACAGGCCAAGACCCAGGGCGTGGCTTCGAAGTTCGGCCCGGAGTCTGTGCCCTTCATCGAGGCATATGCGCAGACGGGTGACTGGCAAAAGGCCTATGATTTGAGCTTGGCTGCCGAGGCGGCCACGAATGAAATGGATCCTCTATTGTGCCTGACTTGGGATCGCTTGAGCCGGCTGCCTGCGGCAGATGGCAAGCTCGTCGAGTCGCGCAAAGCAAAGTTTTGCCTGCAGCACTCCATAAGGAAAACATGAAAATTGAATTACTCAGCCTCCATCACCTCAGTATGCCGCTTGTGGCGCCGTTCGAGACTTCCTTTGGTCGGGAGGTGGACCGCGAGTGCATTCTTATCGCCTTGCAGGGCGGCGGTCTGACCGGTTACGGGGAATGCGTGGCTGCCCACTATCCCGGCTACAACTATGAGACAACCGGCACAGCCTGGCATATCCTGAAGGACTTCATTGCTCCGTTGATCCTGGGCCAGGATATAAAGGACGCTGCCGATTTCCAGGTGCGCGTCTCCGGGATCCGAGGGCATCACTTGGCCAAGGCAGGCGTAGAGATGGCACTTTGGGATTTGCTGGGCAAGAGCTACGGCAAATCCCTGCGGGAGATGCTCGGCGGCGAGCGAGGGCGGGTGGAGGTGGGGGTCTCGGTCGGCCTGCAGGAATCGCCGGGTGCCCTCGTCAAAACGGTGAGTAAATACATCGAAAGCGGCTATGCCCGCATCAAGATCAAGATCAAGCCGGGCCGCGATGTCGCGGGATACCTCGGCAGTGCGCCGGGCCTTCGCCGCAGTTCGCCTGCAGGTGGATGCCAATTCGGCATTCACGCTCGAGTCGGCTCAGTCGCTCAAACCTTTGGACGATCTCGATTTGCTATTGATCGAGCAACCGCTGTTTGAAGATGATATCTGGGATCATCGGAAACTCCAGCAGGAGTTCCGCACGCCCATCTGCCTGGACGAGAGCATTGTTTCGCCGCGCCATGCCCGTTACGCGCTGGAGATGAAAGCCTGCCAGGTGATCAACATCAAAGCCAGCCGTTTAGGCGGGCTCAGCCAGGCACTGCAAGTCCATGACCTGTGCCGGTCTCAGGGAGTTCCGGTTTGGTGCGGCGGCATGTTGGAAACGGGCGTGGGGCGTGCCTCCAATCTGGCTTTGGCCGCCTTGCCGGGGTTCACCTTGCCCGGGGACATTTCCGCTTCCGACCGCTACTATCTGAAGGACATCACGGTCGAAACTTTCAGCTTGAACGCCGATAGCACCATTGACGTACCGGATGGCCCGGGCCTGGGGGTCACATTGGATCAGAAAGCCGTGAAGCAATATACATCAGGCACCGTCATACTTGACTAGCAGATATACACCGGTCAACAAATAGATAGCGCTCCGGTTGGAAGGCCGGCAAGGCACCGGGCACCGTCCAGCATTGCGAATGCCTTCCAGTTTTGTCAGCATGCCACTCACACAGCTGAATTAGAGTTCTAATATCGGTGTGGCTATGGAGTCGCATCCATGAAGAGTCGTTATGTCTTTTTCTCATTCATTGCCGTGCTGCTTGTTGTTGCCATTCTGGCAATCCCATCTGCCGGAATGGAGTGGTCGAGCCTGTCGAAGACCGCCGCGGCGTTCTTCTCGCCGCAAGTGATCGCGGTCGTCCATGCGAACAGCTCGCCGGCCAAGCCGTCGTTGTGGGTAAGCCCGGCTGTCCCTCTGAAGCTGCGCAAGACTGCGCAAGACTGGGGTATCCCCATCACAGATGTTCCAATTGCGGGTTCAGCGCGGATCGATATCACCTCGGTTGAAGGCTTCGGGACTGTATGGGTCTATGCTCTGGTTGCGCCCTTTCCGACCGTCACCGATGACGTCACATTCAACGAACTGATATCCAGTTGGAAAGGCTCTGATGCGGGGCCGTTTGCCGGCCTTCCCTTACTGATGGACGAATCCACCCTGGCTGCATTCACGGCCTTGTGGGGACCACCATCGGAGGGTGCGGTCCAAACCGTCGCTCCCGATCAACTCCTGGATGTGGCTTGGGGGCAGAGACCTTCATGGGCCATCGTCCCGTTCGAATCCCTGGATCCGCGTTGGAAGGTCATTGCCGTGGATGGGCAATCCCCTGTCCGAAAGGATTTTGAGCTCTACCGCTACCATCTCATGCAAGCCTCTTTCGACTATCCTCTGGCTGTCAATTTCGCCGTGACCTGTTCGAGACCCTGTTCCGTGGCTGCACTGCCTGAACTGCCTTTGAGCAACCGCGACCCTGCGAAACTGACTACAGTAGTCATGACGGGTGTGACCGCTCTCGTGCGCGCCACCGCCTTCACAATGAATGTCAAGGGCATCACATATCCGGGACGTGACATCCGCGATTGGCTGGTTGGCGCGGACATCACGCATATCAGCAATGAGGTGCCATTCGCAGACGATTGTCCGCCGCCTGACCCGAGCCAGACCAAACGCCTGGTCTTCTGCAGTGATCCCCGCTACATTGAACTACTCACATCCATTGGAACAGATGTGGTGGAGTTGACGGGCAATCACTATGCCGATTATGGACCGCAAGCGATGCGGTTGTCACTGAAGCTCTACGAAGAAAACGGCATGGCCCATTACGGTGGCGGCGCCGATTTGGACGACGCCCGCAAGCCACTGCTGCTGGAGAACAAGGGCAACAAGCTTGCTTTCATCGGCTGCAATTCTGTGGATATCGGCAGGCTGCCCACCGCCACATCCACCCGGCCGGGCGCCGCGCCGTGTGACTACGATTACATGACGGCCCAAAATACGCGAGCTGCACGATCAGGGATATATTGTCATCGTCAGCTTCCAATACTACGCCGGCGGCCTTGAACAGCGCGACGGCGGAAATGTGAGTGTGGCTGCCGATTCCAGAATTCCCGACCGTGATCTGCTTGGGCCGCGATTTCGCCGCAGCGACGAGCTCACCGAGGGATTTCCACCCGGAATCGCCCTTCACCGCGATCACCGGCGACTCGACCAGCACGCGGGCGACAGGGTCGAAGGCGCGGTAATCGAGCGCCATCATTCCGGAGTGAAACGTCGTGGAGACCGAGTTGGAATTCCAGACGAGAGAGTAGCCGTCGGGCTTCTGCGCCGCGACGTACTTGTAGCCGATCGCGCCGCCGGCGCCCGGACGATTGACCACCAGGACCTTGGCGCCCAGATGCCTGGACATGCCGTCGGCGAGCAGCCGCGCCGTCACGTCGGCCGAAGACCCCGCCGGAAAGAGCACGGTGATCTCGATCGCGCCTTTTTGCGGATATTGCGGCTCCTGCGCCTGGACCGCCGCGGCAAGGAGCGCACCGATGGATATCAAGGCTGCTTTCATCATGACCTCCTGATCTCAATCCTTGGACAACATCTCTGCGACCTCGACCCGGCGCCCCTCGCGCGCGGAAACGATTCCCGCGCGGATGACCGCCAGCGATGTCGTCGCCGCCTCCCCGCCCATCTCCGGCTTGCCTTTCCCGCGAGCCGCAGCGGCGAATTCCTCGAGCTCTTCGACAAAAGTGTCGTTCTTCGCGCACGGAACCGCTTCCGATCTCTCGCTTCCGCGCTTCAGTAGCCGCAGGCCCTGGTGCATGTCGTAATACGCGCTCGCCTCCTTGCCGTAGATATTCATCATGTAGTACTCGGACGCGGAGGCGTAGCTCGCGTTGAGCGTCGAGAGCGCGCCGTTTTCGTGCTCGAGGATCATGCTCGCGACGTCGGGGTTGTCACCGGGCAGCACGAGCTGCGCAGAACCGTCCGTTCACGGCTTTCACCGGACCGAGGAGGTATTCGAGTACGTCGGCGTAGTGAATGCCGATCTGCAGCATGACGCCGCCGGGCATCCCTGCCGCGGTATACCGCCAGGAGTTGAGATCGATCTTCCCGAGCCGGTCGCGGCTGATGTTCGCCTCGGCGTTGACGAGCTTGCCGAACGCACCCGCGTCGATTTGCTGCCGAACCCAGCGGAAGTGGCTTTCCCTGCGCCTCTGATATCCCAAGGCGAGCACGACCCCGTCCTTGCGGCAGGCTTCGCTGATGGCGCGTCCCTCCGAGACCGTGTTGGCGATCGGCTTGTCCAGGAACACGTGCTTGCCCGCCGCCGCCGCTGCGCGCGTCGTTTCCAGGTGCGCGTCGTTCGGGGTGGTGTTGATCACCGCGTCTATGGTGCGGTCTTTCAGGATGGCTTCGTAGCTCGGGGCGGCGCTGCAGCCGTACTTCGCGGCGAATGCGCGGCGCTTGTCCTCCGAGCGCGTGTAGCAGGCGACGATCTTGAGCTTCCCGGAGCGCTTGATGGCGTCGGCGAGGACGTCCGACCACCAGCCCATGCCGATGCAGGCGACCCGCAGCGGTTCGAACGCCGCTGGCGTCACTTCGGACTCGCGCCCGCGGTTGCGCCGATGGATTCGACTGCCTCGCGGGCGATGCGCTCGTCGGTCGCCCAGTCGCCGCCGCTCACCCCGACCCCGCCGATGCATTCGCCCTCGATGAAAATCGGGCAGCCGCCTTCCATCGCGGTCCAGCGCTCCGGGCCCGCGGCGAGCGCAAGCCCCAGCGCGTGCGCGACATCGAGAGCCTGCCCCTGCGCGCCGTGCGACGAAGTCGGGCGCTTGTTGGAGGCGGCGCATACCGCCTTGGTCGTCGCCGAGTGCAGCGAATGGAACCGGCCTCCGTCCATGCGCTCGAGCACGACGAGATGGCCGCCCGAGTCGGCGATCGCGACCGAAATCGCGATTCCGGCCTGCCGCGCCTTGCCGACGGCCGTTTCGGCTATTTTCTTTGCACCTGCATGCGTCAGCCGCCTGGCGTTCGCGACGTACATTGGGTTGCCCTCCCGAGAGGAGTCGTCCGGAAAGGCGGGATTCTGCCCGGGGCGCCGTCCTCATTCAAGTCTAATTGGGCAGTCCTGCCGAGAGTAAGCCCTTGGATAGCTTCTCCCAGAGCCTCTCGTCCATGAACGGGAGCCGTGAGCGCAGTCTTGACAAGGTCAAGTCAGGCTCGATGCGCAAGAAATCGGCAACAGCTTTGCTGGCTGCGTCGATCTGCCCAAGATTTGCGAGATTGGCCGCAAGCAATCGCATCGCGACCGTATAACGCGGATTCTGCGCGAGCGCTTTGCGCGCCCATGAAATGCCCTCCTCGAACTGGCCTTCCCCGAGATTGGCAATAGCCATCCCTGTTGCCCTGAACCAGGCGCGAGGATCACGCGGACTCAAACGCTCGGCGCGCCCGAGAATCTCTTTTCCTTTGGCGTAGAATCCTGAATACGCCTCAATCCAGCCGGCGATGGTCAGTGCGATGGCGGAATTCGGGTTTGTTTCCAGTGAACGGTAGGCAAGTTCTTGGGCCCGCCTCGTATCAAGGCCCAATTGCCATGCTGCCAAAGCGCACATCCATAGGACGTTAGCGTCGAATTTTCCAAATTCGAGCGCATTCGACATGAAGGCGAGACCCTCGGTAGTTTCCAAATTGGATGTCCCTGGTCCACCCTTGGAAACGACGCTCACCATAGCAATAAGCAGCGAGAGCCATCGCCGGCGCATAGGTCGGGTCTATTTCGATTGCCTGCTTCAAATAGCCAACGGCCGAGATCAGGCTCTGATCGGTAAACTGATATTCGAGCTGCTGCGCTCGTAGCAAAAGATCATAGGCATTGAGATTGGCTGCCGCCTTGTGCTTCAGCCGCTCCATTTCCGCGAGCTGCAGCTTCGGCTCGATGGCGGCAACGACGCTTCCTGTAATTCTGTCCTGCAAATCGAAGACGTCGCTCATCTCGCCGTCAAAGTGGTCGGCCCAAATATGCACGCCTGATCCAGCCTCGACGAGTTGCCCGCTGAATCGCAACCGATTGCCACCGCGCCGCACACTGCCTTCGAGCACGTAATGCACGCCAAGCTCGCGGCCGACTTGCCGGACATCGACTGCGCGGCCTTTGTAGGTGAAAGAGGAATTGCGGGCAATGACGAACAACGAGGAACAGCGCGACAGGGCAGTGATGATTTCCTCCGCCATGCCGTCGGCGAAGTATTCCTGCTCCGGATCCCCGCTCATGTTGGTGAAGGGCAGGACTGCAATCGACGGTTTGTCCGGGAGCGGCAATGGTGCAGATGACGACAAGACCGCGGCAGTAGTGGAATCCTCGACGGCCAGAGGGGGGGTAGCGGTCGCGTGTCTGGCCCCTTGTCGCTCTACCGGCGCTACGAAGCGATAGCCCCGGCCCGGCACGGTCAGCAGATAGCGTGATCCCTCAGGTTCCTCCCCCAGCACCTTTCGCAACGTTGAAATCTGGACCTGGAGATTATTTTCCTCCACAACGGTTCCGGGCCAGACTTCAGATATCAATTCATCCTTGGTGGCCAATTGCCCTTGCCGTTTGACCAGCGCCAGCAAGAGGTCAAATGCTCGCGACCCAAGCGGGACGGGCACCCCATGCGCGAATAATTCGCGTCGCTTCACAAGGAGACGAAACGGTCCAAATACCAACCCCTCATCGTCGCTCATGGACTATTGATGCCAAGTGTCCGATGGCAAAGTCTATTCTGCTTTCATCAACTTAGATAGATATCAAAGCGCTCCGGGAAAGCCACATTTCATGAGACGCAGCGTCGTTTGGTGCTGAAAGAGCTCCAGCCGCTCTTTTGCATCATTTCAGAACGTTTCATGCTACGCCCAAGGACTTTCAGCACCCCTTGACGGCAGACTCCAATTGTCAACACGCGCTACCGAACAAGCTGCGTGTGTTGAACACGCGCTACCGAACCCGGTGCGCGTGTTGGATGGACTCAACGAGGAGAAGACGCCATGAATTTCAAATCTGCAATGATGATTTCAAGTGTAGCTGCCATCTTGTCATGCGGAGCCTGGGCTCAGGGCAATACGCCGGGCGTCGTAGCGATGACTGCCGTCGAGATGAAATGGGCGCAGGTTGGTCTTGCCTTGCAAGGCATGTCGCAAGCAAGTCTCGTAGGTGATCCCGCCAAGCCGGGTCCTTACACGATCCGCCTGAGGTTTCCGGCTGGTTACAAGCTTGCCCCGCACAGCCATCCGGACGCGAGGGAAGTCACGATTTTGTCCGGCACTTGGTATACCGGTTACGGCGAAAAGTTTGATCCGGCTGCACTAAAAGAGCTGCCGGCCGGCAGCTTCTACACCGAGCCCGCGAATCTTCCGCATTTCGTCGAAACACGCACCGCAGTGGAAATTCAAGTGAGTGGGATGGGCCCGAGCGGCCGCAAGTTTTCGGGCGCTGATACTTCCAAATAGGCAGGCGATGGCAGACCCGCAAAGGCCGGTCGCCGGCCGCTCAGAGCTGCCTAGAGCGCGGCGACGGTCTTACGCGGGGCCTTTGCGGCGGACTTTTCGAAGTGCATCGCGCCGTTCCGGTATTCGACGCGAATCACGTCCTTGGCGCCAAACGCGCCTTCGAGAATGCGCTTCGACAGCGGATTCTCTATGGTCTGCTGGATCGCGCGCTTGAGCGGACGGGCGCCGTAGACCGGATCGAAGCCGGCCGTGGCGAGTTGAGCGAGCGCGCTGTCGGCCACTTCGAGCGCCATCTCGAGCTTCGCCAGGCGCTGCTCGAGATACCGAATCTGGATCTTCGCGATGTTCCTGATGTGCTTTTCGTCGAGCGCGCTGAACACCACGATCTCGTCGATGCGGTTGACGAACTCCGGCCGGAACTGCGTCTTGACTTCTGCCATCACCGCGGTCTTGATCAGCCCGGGATCGTCTCCCGCCATCTGCTGGATCATCTGCGAGCCGAGATTGGAGGTCATCACGACCACGGTGTTCTTGAAGTCCACGGTGCGCCCGTGGCCGTCGGTCATGCGGCCGTCGTCGAGCACCTGAAGGAGCACGTTGAACACGTCCGGGTGCGCTTTCTCGATCTCGTCGAGCAGGATCACGCAGTACGGCTTGCGCCGCACCATTTCCGTGAGGTGCCCGCCTTCCTCGTAGCCGACATAGCCCGGTGGCGCCCCGATCAGCCGGGCAACCGAGTGCTTCTCCATGAACTCGGACATGTCGATGCGGATGAGGTGATCTTCGGAGTCGAAGAGAAATGCGGCGAGCGCCTTGCAGAGCTCGGTCTTGCCCACGCCCGTCGGCCCGAGGAACAGGAACGATCCATAGGGCCTGTTCGGATCGGCGAGCCCCGCGCGCGAGCGCCGGATCGCATCGGACACCAGGCGAACCGCTTCGTCCTGGCCGACCACGCGCTCGTGCAGCTTGGCTTCCATGGTAAGCAGCTTGTCGCGCTCGCCCTGCATCATCTTCGATACCGGTATGCCGGTCGCGCGGGAAACCACTTCGGCGATCTCCTCCGCCCCGACCTGGGTGCGCAGCAGCCTGGGCTTGTCTTCCTTCGAAGGAGCCTTCTCCGCCTTCTTCAACTGCGCTTCGAGCTGCGGCATGCGTCCGTACTGAAGTTCCGACACCCGCTGCCAGTCGCCCTTGCGCTTGGCGGCTTCCATGTCCAGCTTGAGTTTCTCGAGCTCCTCCTTGACGTGCTGCGATCCCGCGACCTGGGACTTCTCGGCTTTCCATACTTCATCGAGGTCCGCGTACTCGCGCTCGAGTTTCTTGATCTCGTCTTCAAGAAGCGCCAGGCGCTTCTGCGAGGCCTCGTCCTTCTCCTTCTTCATCGCTTCGCGCTCGATCTTGAGCTGGATCAGGCGCCGGTCGAGCTTGTCCATGACCTCGGGCTTGGAGTCGATCTCCATCTTGATGCGCGCGGCGGCCTCGTCGATGAGATCGATCGCCTTGTCGGGAAGGAAGCGGTCGGTGATGTAGCGGTGCGAGAGCTCCGCCGCGGCCACGATCGCCGGGTCGGTGATATCCACGCCGTGGTGAACCTCGTACTTCTCCTGGAGGCCGCGCAGGATGGCGATCGTGGCCTCGACCGAGGGCTCGTCCACGAGCACCTTCTGAAAGCGCCGTTCCAGGGCGGCGTCCTTCTCGATGTACTTCCGGTATTCGTCCAGGGTGGTCGCGCCGACGCAGTGCAGCTCGCCGCGCGCGAGCGCGGGCTTCAGCATGTTGCCCGCGTCGATCGCCCCTTCGGCCTTGCCGGCCCCGACCATGGTGTGCAGCTCGTCGATGAAGACGATCGTCTGTCCCTCGTCCTGCCCGAGCTCCTTCAGCACCGCTTTCAGCCGTTCCTCGAATTCGCCCCGGTACTTGGCGCCCGCGAGCAGCGCCGCCATGTCGAGCGACAGGACTCGCTTGTTCTTGAGCGTCTCCGGGACCTCGCCGTTGACGATGCGCTGCGAAAGCCCCTCGACGATCGCGGTCTTGCCCACACCCGGCTCGCCGATCAGAACGGGATTGTTCTTGGTGCGCCGCTGGAGGATCTGGATCACGCGGCGGATCTCGTCGTCTCGCCCGATCACCGGGTCGAGCTTGCCCGAGCGGGCGCGCTCGGTGAGGTCGAGCGTGTACTTCTTGAGCGCCTCGCGCTGGCCCTCCGCTTCCGGGTTCGCGACCGTTTCGCCGCCGCGCACCGCCCGGATCGCCTGGTCAATCGCCTTCCTGGTGCCGCCCTGCTCCTTGAGAAGGCGTCCCGCCTCGCCCTTGTCGTCGGCGAGGGCGAGGAGGAAGAGTTCCGAGGCGATGAACTGATCGCCGCGCTTCTGGGCTTCCTTGTCGGCGAGATTGAGCAGGTTGTTCAGCTCGCGCGAGATCTGCACCTCGCCGCCGTGGCCTTCCACCTTCGGCAAGCGCGAGATCGCCTGCTTCAACGCTTCGCGCAGCCGCGGAACGTTTGTGCCCGCGCGGGAGAGCAGCGAAGCCGCCGTGCCGTCTTCCTGCGCGAGCAGCGCCGAGAGCAGGTGCGCGGGCTCGATGAACTGGTGGTCCTGGCCCACCGCGATGCTCTGCGCATCGGCGAGCGCCTGCTGGAACTTCGTGGTCAGTTTGTCAAAACGCATAGGCGTCGCACCCGAGACTCTGGTGACCAGCAAGTGGGGCGATCGAGGCGGTTTTCAAGACGGGAGACCAGGGACCAACGCTGCGGCGCGCCCACGATCTGCGGTCCAATGTGACAAAAGGGGTGGCGCTTAACCCTGTGATTTCAATAAAATACTACGTTTTCTGCAGCACAAGCAGTGCCGAACGACTACTCCCTAGGGAAAGAAACGCGGTTCATGACGAAGAAATTCGAAGTCAAAGAGAGCCTGGGAAAGTACCCGATCATCAGGGAGATCGGCAGCGGCGCCACCAGCCGCGTGTATCTCGCGAGCGACCCCTTCGCCAACCGCGAGGTCGCGATCAAGGTGTTCCTGTTCGACGAGCATATCAACCCCAACACCGAACGCATGATGCACAAGGCGTTCCTGGCGGAGGCTGCGCTCGTCGGCAAGCTCAGCCACCCTCACATCGTCGCAATCCTGGACGCCGTAGCGGAGGTCGAGCACAGCTACGTGGTGATGGAGTATGTGCCCGGCACGACGCTCGAGGCGCATTCGGAAGTCTCCAACCTGCTTCCACTGAGCAAAGTCGTCGAGATCGTATTCAAGTGCATCAGGGCGCTCGAGTATGCGTTCCAGCACGGAGTGATCCACCGCGACATCAAGCCCGGCAATATCCTGATCTCGCAGAGCGGCGACACCAAGGTGAGCGACTTCGGCGCCTCGTTCCAGCTGCGCCTCGGCCAGGAAACGACCCAGATCACCGGCGTCGGCTCCCCCGCCTACATGTCCCCGGAGCAGGTCCGCATGGAAGACGTCACCCATCAGACCGACATCTACTCTCTGGGGATCGTGATGTACCGCCTGCTCACCGGCCGGCTCCCCTACGAGGCCAACACCCAGGCGAGCCTGACCTACGCCATTTGCAACGCCATCCCGGCGCGGCCCGCAACGCTGCGCCCCGACCTGCCGCCGCTTCTCGACCAGATCGTGATGAAAGCGATCGCGAAGGATCCCAAGGCGCGCTACAAGTCCTGGCTCGAATTCGGCAAGGACCTGAGCCAGGCTTTCACCACCCTGCGGCTTTCCGGAACGTCCATTTCCGATTCGGAGAAATTCAACGCGCTGCGGGAGATGCCCTTTTTCGAGGATTTCGACGACGTCGCGTTGTGGGAAGTGGTGCGCATCGGCAGTTGGAAGCCGATTCAGGCGGGAACGGCGATCATACGGGAGGCCGACCAGGGCGACAGCTTCTTCATCCTGGTCGATGGCGAGGTCGGCGTCACGCTCCTGGGAAAGCAGCTCAACACCATCAAGCCCGGCGGCTGCTTCGGCGAAATCCTGTACTTCAGCGACAGGGTCAATCGCCGCACGACCAGCATCACCGCGCTCGGCGAAGCGACCGTGATCGAGATCAAGGCAGACGCGCTGCGCGCCGCCACCAACGGCTGTCAGGTCGGATTCAACAAGGCGTTCATGCGGGTGCTGGTCGATCGCCTCACCCAAGCCAACCTGCGGCTCGCCGGGGGACGCGGCTAGCCCTTGCAACGCAGCCGCAATCCGCCGCGGATGCAACCGAGGACGAAACGTTCAAGATGGAACATTTGCCGCCCCGGAACGGCGATCAAGATCACTATCGGCTCAACGCACGACCATGACCGGTCGCCCCGCGTACTGCACGACCTGCTTCGACACGGAGCCTAGCAGCCAGCGGGTGAATTTCGAACGGCCGCGGTCGCCCACGACGACAAGATCCACGCCAAGTCGGTCGGCGTCGTAAATGATTTGCTCTGCGGGATGACCGACCGCCACCTCGAAGTGGGCCGTGACGCTTTTCGCTGCGACTGCCGGCTTCAACTCGGCGAGCAATCCCCGATGGTAGCGTTGCGAGTTCTCGATCACCGCCTCGGTCACGACATCATCTCCGATCTCCGGAGGCCGGCATACCGTGACCACGTGCAATTCAGCGTTGTAAGTCGCTGCGAGTTCCAGCGCGGTCGCGAACGCCTTCTTGCCGGATTCCGACCCGTCATAGCCCACAAGAATTCTTCTGTACATGATCAACTCCGCGGCGTTCGCCTAGCGGAAGGCCGGCCGGATACGGATTGCTCCTCTTCCGCTTCGTTCCCTTTCCGCAGCAGATGATGCGGGAGAAACCAGATATTGGCGATCAGCGTCGGCACGACCGCGCTTGCTATCACGGCGGCGACCAGAGCCGAGTACTGCTCCTGTGTGACGATGCCGTGCGACAGACCGAACAGCGAGGAGATGGTGCCGAAGGTGAGGCCGGTGGACATCAGAAGCGTTGTATACATCCCTTCCTTCGGCGGCGAGCGGAACGCCTGGGTCACGGGATAGACGCCTGCAATCTTGGTCGCCACCTTGACGGTGAGCATCAGGAGAAACGCGACGGGCGCAGCGATCAGCGCAGGCACCGAAACGAAGGAGCCGGCCCGTATGAAGTAGAACGGCGTCAGCAATCCGAAGGTGAGCGTGCGCAGGCGCCGCACGAGCACGTGGTCTTTGCCGACCGTACCCGCGAGCATCATGCCTAGCACATAGGCGGGCAGCACGGCCTCGCTGTCGGCCCAGCCGGCGAGCGCGCCCAGCCCGAACAGGAACAGTAGCAGGAACTTTGTTTCGAGCTCCGAGGGCCTCCCTCCGAAACGCCTGAAAAAGCGCGGTGTCAGCCACGGCAGCACCAACGCTGCAGCGGCGAGTGCCCCGACGAAAAGGACCGTCTTCAGGGTAAACGGCGCGAAGATCAGGCCCAGGGCAACTACAGTACCGAGATCGGTGATGAAGCAGGCCGCCAGCACCGTCTTGCCGTAATCAGTGGTGTTGAATCCGAATTCGATCATCACCGCGTAGACGACTGCGACCGAGGTCGTGGACATCGCCACCCCCGCGAGCCAACTCGCCTCGACGCCCCAGCCGAGCCACCAGCGGGCCGCCGCCGCGCAGCCGAGAAACGGCGCGAAGAAACTGATGAGACCTATCGCGGTCGCTTCCTTCCACTTGCGCCTGAAAACTTCCGGATCCAGTTCTGCTCCGGCGAGGAAAGTGAGCACGATCGCACCCGCGCCGGCGAGGAACTTGATCCAGTCATGATCCGCTCCGAGAAACGCAGCTCCAAAGACCGCGCCAAGAACGAGTTGCGCGACGGTACCGACCGCGATCTCCGAGAGCGCGTTGGCCACCTTCAGCCAGATGGACAGCAACGCTGCAAGCAATGCGAGCCCGAGCCAGAGCGCTGCCAAAGCCCAGATTTCGGTCATCGAGTAAAAGCGCAGCGCTGCTCAGGCAGCGCTCGACTTCGGCGGTTCCCAGCGTTGGGCGGCCTCGTCGTCCGACGACTCGCGCTTCGACCCAGCGCGTCCCTTGCGGAGTCTGCTCCTTCTTCCAGAACGGCGCGCGCGTCTTCAGGTAGTCCATGATGAACTCGCAGGCGGAAAACGCCTCGCCGCGGTGCGCCCCGGTGACGACGACCAGAACGATCTGGTCGGTCGGCTTCAGCTCGCCGACGCGGTGGATGACGAGCACGTCCATCACGTTCCAGCGGTTCTTCGCCTCGGCGACGATGTTCTCGAGCGCCCGCTCGGTCATGCCGGGATAGTGCTCGAGGGTCATCTTCGTCACCGCAGTGCCGTCGTTGGCGTCGCGGCAGACACCGATGAAACTCGCTATCGCGCCTACCTCGGGTCGATTGCGGCGCAGCGCGGCGATCTCGGCGCCGGCGTCGAAGTCCTGGGTCTGGATGCGCACCGGCATTCCTAGCCTCCGGTGACCGGCGGGAAGAAGGCGACCTCGTCGCCGGATTTGACCGGCGTCGTCGGCAGCGCGATCTCTTGATTGACGGCGACGCGCAGAGATTTCCCTTGAGCGAGCGCCGACTGCCAGGCGCCGCCCCGGTCCATGAGCAGCGTGCGCAGCCCCGCGACCGTCGTGACTGTCGGCGAGACCTCGAGATCCTCGCCCCGAGTGCCGAGCCGCTCGCTCAAGGCCGCGAAGTAGAGCACTTTGAGCTTCATCGGTACAGCTCCGAATAAGGAATGAACTTCACCGCGTCGCCCGGACGGATGGCCTGGTTCGGCGGGTTGTCCAGCAGGCCGTCCGCCCAGGCGGTCGACATCAGCACCGCCGAATCCTGCGTCGGGTAGAGATCGAGCCCGCCGCGCGCATTCCATTTTACGCGCAGGAACTCGCGACGGGCATCCGGTTCCGGCCAATCGAAGTCGGCACGCGCGCTGATCGAGTGGGGCTGCACGTCGGTGATCCCCTGAGTCTTCAGCAGAAACGGCCGGACGAACAACAGGAACGTCACGAAGCTCGACACCGGGTTCCCGGGCAAGCCGATAAATGCGGCCTTCCCGACCTTGCCGAACGCGAGCGGCCTTCCCGGCTTCATGGCGATCCTCCACATGAGCAGCTCGCCTTCGGCCTCGACCGCAGGTTTGACAAAGTCCGCCTCACCGACCGACACGCCGCCGCTCGTCACGATCACGTCGCACTCCTCCGCGGCACGGCGCAACACCTTGCGGGTGGCATCCAAAGAATCGGGCACGATGCCGTAGTCGCGCACGTCGCAGCCGAATATTTGCGCGAGCCCGTTCAGAGTAAACCGGTTCGAGTTGTAGATGCGCCCGGGGGGCAGCAGGTCCCCGGGCATGACGAGTTCGTCGCCCGTGAAGAACAGCCCGAGGCGCACGCGGCGGTAGACGGGCAGCGAGGCAATGCCCACCGACGCGGCGAGGCCCGTATCCTGCGGCCGCAGGCGGATACCCGCCGGCAGCACCTCTCCCCCCGAGGGAATATCGCTGCCGGCGAGCCGGACCCATTCGCCGCGCGCGGGAACCTTTTTCACTACGACCGCGTCGCCTTCCTGAACACAGTGCTCCTGCATCGCGACGGCATCTGCCCCGGCCGGAATCGGTGCGCCGGTGAAAATGCGCGCCGCCGTTCCGGGGGCAAGCGGCTGGCCCGACGGAGCCCGCGGCGATTCTCTGCGCGACTCCTGAGACGTGTTTCCGGTCGAGGAAGATCGGCCGTGCGAACCGCATAGCCATCCATCGCGCTGTTGTCCATCGGAGGAACGTTCATCGTCGAGCGCTGGGATTGCGCGAGCACGCGGCCGGAGGCCTGGAGCGTCGGGACCGTCTCCGACTCCCGCACCGGGCTCGCGCCCGCAAGCAGCTTGTCCAACGCTTCGTCGACGCTGAGCAGTCCCTTGTTCATTTGAGCGCGTTATGGCTCAGGATGAAATCTTCTATCCCGTCGCAATCGTTCAGGTCGAAGCGCGGCAGCCGGGTTTCGACCTCGCGATCCGAAGCCAATGCGACGATATGAGGGTCGTTCGGATGCAGCAACGGCTCGCCGGTCTCCTCTCGCCAAACCTCGAGCTTGGGTATCGGCGCGTGCTTGAAGCCCTCCACGAGCAGCAGGTCGCAGGGCGAGAGCAGCTTCAGCTGCTCCTCAAAGGAGGGCTCCGGCTCGCCGCGCAGCTCGTGCATCAGCACCCAGCGTCGGGAAGACGTAACCAGGATTTCGCTCGCGCCGGCATGGCGGTGACGGTACGAGTCCTTGCCCGGCTGGTCGACGTCGAATGTGTGGTGCGCGTGTTTGATCAGAGAAACTCTCAGGCCGCGCTTCACGAAGCGCGGGATAAGCTGCTCGATCAGCGTCGTCTTGCCGCTTCCCGACCATCCCGCGAATCCGAATATCTTCATCCCGAACAAGGCCGGCGCCCGGCACCGGCAAAAACCTCATTGTATCAGGGCGTCATTCCCCGCCAGATATAGCGCGCTGCGTTACTGCCGGGATGCAGACCCGCCTGGACTTTCCCCCGATCTGGAGCGTGGAAATCTGCACGTCGATCCCGTACAGCTCGCGGAGCACTTCGGCGTTGAGCCCGGGCTCGGGCGGCCCGATATGGGTCACCATTCCGCGGTGTACGAGCGCCACCCGGTCTGCACAGAGGAAGACCTGATCCGGATCGTGCGTGGACAGCAGCACGCCTATGCCCTCTTGCGCAAGCTTGACGATGGTCTCGAGCACGCGGACCTGATTGCCGAAGTCCAGGCTCGCGGTGGGCTCGTCCATCACCAGGAGCGGTGTGGCCTGTGCGAGGGCACGGGCGATGAGCGTCAGCTGGCGCTCGCCCCCCGAGATGCGCGTGTAGACCGCGTCGGCAAGATGGGCAAGGCCGACACGCTCTATGGCAGCTAACGCGTGCTCCCGGTCGCGGCTCGAGGGCACGGCGAAGGGGGAAAGGTGTGCGGTTCGGCCCATGAGCACCACGTCCCGGACCGTAAACGGGAAATAGCCCAGGTGCGCCTGCGGCACGTAGCCGAGCATGCGCGCAACCTCGGTACGCGGCCGGGCGGACAGCTCCACGCCGTCGAGCAGCGCCTTCCCGCCGAGCGGCGGCATCAAGCCGAGGAGCGTGCGAAAGAGAGTGGTCTTGCCCCCGCCGTTCGGACCGAGGATACAGACGACCTCGCCATCGGAAAGAACGAGGTTCGCTCCGCGTCCCACAACGTGGCCGCGGTAGCCGTATTCGAGATCGCGCGCTTCCAGGTTCACTGCCAGCTCCGGCGCGCTGTCGCGAGCAGCCACAGGAACAGCGGCGTTCCGATCACTGCGGTCAGAACGCCAAGCGGTATCTCGATCCGGCCCGCCGTGCGCGCGACGGTGTCCACGCCGAGAATGAAGGCAGCCCCGAGCAAGGTGGCGACGGGGAGGAGGCGCGTGAAATCGGGCCCGACCAGCAGGCGCGCGAAATGTGGAATCAGCAGGCCTACCCAGCCGATAACGCCGGAGATGGATACCACCGCCGCCGTCATCAGCGTCGCCGCAGCGATGACCACCGCCCGGATGCGCCCGGTTTCGACGCCGACCGAGGCGGCCTCGTCGTCGCCCATCGCGAGCACCGAAATGCGCCAGCGCAGCAGCCACAGCACGATGAGCCCTCCCCCCGCAGCCGGAAGCACGGAAAGGAAATCGGCGCGGGTCGCCGCGGCGAGACTCCCGAGCAGCCAGTAGGTGATCGCAGGGAGCTGGTTGTAGGGATCGGCGAGATACTTGATGAGCGCGACTCCGGCCCCGAGCAGCGCACCGATCACGACGCCCGCGAGCACCAGTACGAGAATGGGATCGTGGCCGCGCATGCGGGCCGCGATGAAGTAGGCGGTCGCGACCGCGGCCAGCCCGCAGACAAAAGCCAGCGCCTGGATGAATATGACGTCGAGAGAGAAGAAGATCCCGAGGACGGCGCCGAGCGCAGCTCCCGAGGACACGCCGAGAATGTCGGGCGATACCAGAGGATTGCGAAAGAGACTCTGGTAGGCTGCGCCGGCCGCAGCCAGTGCGGCGCCGACGACAATCGCCGCGAGAATGCAAGGGCCCCTCACATTCAGAATGACGATCTCGACCGTCGCCGGGACGTCGGACGATCCCCCGCTCAGCCACGCCCAGACCACAGCCGCAAATTCGCGCGGCGCAACGGGAAACCGGCCGAGCGCGAACGCCAGCACGACCAGGACGCCGAGCCCGAGGGCCGCTGCACCCAGGATCGCGGGGGTCTTAGCGGTGGTCACGACCCGGAGAACCCTCGGGCGCGAGCAAGGCGTCGAGCTGGGCGTCGCTCGGCGCCTGGTGGTAGGCGCGCGTGTAGAAGTCCTTCACGATCGGCCGCAACGGTTCGGGAAAGAGCGCCGGATGCAGCAGGCGGCCGAGCCAATGCAGCCCGATCAGTCGATTGATCGATGGCGGGAAATCGATCCAGCCGAACGGAAGACCGGGGGCGAGATGAACGCGGCGCTCGCGCACCGCCGGCAGGGATTGCCACGAGGGATCGCGCCACACGCTCGCGAAGAAATTCAGATCTGTGGTGACGATCACCTCCGGATTCCATCGCAGGACCTGCTCGATCGACACCTGCACCAGGCCGCCGCGGCCGAGTTCCGCCGCGACGTTGGCGGCGCCGACACGCTCGAAGCTTTCCATGTTGATCGACCCCGAAAGCCCGGTCTGCAAACCGCTGGGAGTGCGCCCGTAGTACACGCGCGGCCGCTTTCCCTCCGGCACCCGCGCCACGCGGGTGCGGACACCTTCGAGAGTATCGGCGGCGTAACGCGACCATTGCAGCGCCTGCTCCGGCGCACCCACGATGTCGCCGAGGAGGCGAAACGATTCCGGGATGCGGTCGAACGCGCCGTCGATCAGGAGATAGGGAATTCCTGTCTGCTCCTGCACGCGGTCGGCGAGCGATGCCAGCGTCGGGCTCACCGTGCCGTAATCGAAGATCAGGTCCGGCTTCGCCGCGATCACGACCTCGACATTGGCCGTGTTGCCTCGCCCGGTCAAACGCCCAAGGGTGGGAAGGTCGAGATAGCGCTCCGGAACGAAAGGCCGCTCCGCGGGGCGGAACGGCGAAGTCCAGCCGAGCACGCGCTTGGGCGCGAGCGCGAACAGCAGGATGGACGCGGGCGGCCCCGCCGCGTACACGCGCTCGACGCGCGCGGGAATCTGCACCCGGCGCCCGACCGAGTCGGTGACAGTGCGCGTTGCCTGCGCGCGAACCAGGCTGGGCGCAAGCACGCCCAGGGCCATGCCAGCGAGCAATCTACGCCGCGGCGCGGAGATTTCATCCACCCGTCAACGACCCCTCATGGCAAAGTCGGAGCCGAGAATCCGTGGCGCGAGAGGATCTCCTGCCCGCGGACCGACATGACGAAGAGCGCAAATCGCGAAGCGGCCGAGCGGCTTCCGATCGAGTACCGTGAGACCGTAGTCGGCGCCGACCGCAAGCGCCTCAGGCAAAGCCACGATCTGGAGAGACGATTCCTCCTTTCGCGCAAGGACCGCATTGGTGCAGTAGGTCAGGAAGATATCCGCCGTTCGTTCCGCCACGAGCTTTCCGTAGACGCTGCGATCCTTGGGCGGCGGCGGTGAGTCCGGCCCGCCGGTCAGCTTGAGTGCCTTCCCGTTCAGAACCGCATACGCGCCGGTCTTCAGCCGCTCGGCCTTTTCGAACACCTGCCAGGCGTAGTCCCCCGAAGGATCGGCCTTGGGGGTCGAGGTGCCGAGCTTCACACGCGCATCGAGCATCTGCTTCCAGCAGCGTGTCCGGCGTTACCGTCAGGCCAGGCGCGACGAGAGCGCACAGCCTGTTCCGCGCAAAGAGCACCACGGGTCCGGCGCGCCCGGACTGCGCGAGCGACTGGGGATGCTCCATGTTCGCCGAGGCGAATACGTCGGCCGGTGCCCCCTTGACGATGCGGTCGCGCAGCAAGCCGGACGGGCCGAATTCCCCGCTTACGGCGATGCGCGTGTCCTTGGTGAAGGTCGCGCCGATCTCGGTCATCGCCGCACGCAGGCTGCCGGCGGCGTACAGCCGCACAGGAGGTTCCTGAGCCATCGCCGGAGTACCGAGGGCAATCAGGGTAGCAAAGCGCGAGCGCACGGCCCACGATCACGCCCCCGGCGTGCCGGCGTTGGGGAAGAACAGCTGCTCGCTGCCGATCTTGTAGTCGGCGATTGCCCGCTGCCCTTCGGGCGAGACGATCCAGTCCACGAACGCCTGGCCGAGGTCCTTCTTGACGTGGGGGTGCTTCGCCGGATTGACGAGGATCACCCCGTACTGGTTGAAGAGGCGCTTGTCGCCTTCCACCGACGATGGTGAGATCGGCGCGGTTCTTGAACGAGATCCAGGTGCCGCGGTCGGCGAGGATGTAGGCGTTCATCGACGCCGCGGCGTTGAGCGCCGGGCCCATGCCCTGCCCGGTGTCCCGGTACCACGGCCCCTTGTCCTTCGCGATGTCCACGCCCGCCAGCTTCCACAGCTCGAGCTCGGCGGTATGGGTGCCGCTCCGGTCTCCGCGCGAAACGAAGGGCGCGCTCGCGGACTTGATCTTCCGAAGGGCTTCGAGAATGTCCTTGCCGCCCGGCGACCTTCGCGGGATCGGACTTCGGGCCGATCAGCACGAAATCGTTGTACATGACGGGCATGCGCTTCACGCCGTATCCTTCGGCGATGAATTTTTCCTCCAGCGACTTGGCGTGAACGAAGACCACGTCGGCGTCCCCGCGGCGCGCCATGTCGAGAGACTGCCCGGTGCCGAGCGCGACGACGCGCACCTGGATTCCGGTCTTCTTCTCGAACGCCGGCAGCAGGTGCTTGAACAGGCCCGACTGCTCGGTCGAGGTGGTCGAAGCCACGGTGATGAACTTCTGCTGGGCGTGCGCGGTGAAAGACAGGCACAGCGCGGCGATGAGCAACAACTCTCCGGATCAGGTCCACGGCAGTTCTCCTTTGATGAATGCAGCGGCTTGCGCCGACCGCGGTTTGGAAAAGAAATCCTCGACCGGCGCGCGCTCGACAAGCCGCCCCTGATCGAGGAACAGGATCTCGTCGCGCCAGACGCCGCGCCTGGCCGAGGTTGTGCGTCGCCATGACCATCTTCGTGCCCGCGGCATCGAAGGCCCGGATCACGGTTTCGATCTCGCGGGTCGCGTGCGGGTCGAGGCTGGCGGTGGGCTCGTCGAGGAACAGCACTTCCGGATGCAGCGCCCAGGCCCGCGCGAGCGCAAGCCGCTGCTGCTCGCCTCCCGAGAGCACGCGCGCCGGCCGGCGCGCGAGGTGCGAGAGCCCTACGCTTTCCAGCGACTCGCGCACCAGCGTCCCGCATTGCGGCTCCGGGATTCCGGCGATTTTGAGCGCGTAGGCGACATTGGCCTCGGCGGAGCGGCGCAGCATCACCGGCCGCTGGAACACCATCGCCTGCTT
This sequence comes from uncultured beta proteobacterium, assembly GCA_963699535.1. Lineage (GTDB taxonomy): Bacteria > Pseudomonadota > Gammaproteobacteria > Burkholderiales > SG8-39 > VBDM01. The sequence continues at coordinate 21,117 of CAVOUJ010000026.1, forward strand.
CCTCGGCGCGCCCGGGTGTTCGGGCGAGCTCCAGTCGATTCGACCCGAGGTCGGGCGCAGCAAGCCGTGCATGAGGCGCATCAGCACGCTCTTGCCCGCGCCGTTGGCGCCGAGGATGATGGTGCTCGGCCCCGCTTCGATCTCGAGCGAAACCCGATCGATGAGGGTCCGCCCGCCTGCGGCGAACGACACCTCGGCAAGACGCAGCGGGAGCATGGAACCGTTGCTCATCCGTAGCGCCTCTGCGCAATTTCCTTGGTGAGGTAGGCCGCCGCGTTCACCGCAATCACGATGGCGATCAGGATCACGCCCAGTCCGAGCGCGAGCGGCAGGTCGCCCTTGCTCGTCTCGAGCGCGATGGTGGTGGTCATCACGCGCGTCACCCCGTCGATGTTTCCGCCGACGATCATCACCGCCCCGACCTCGGCCGCGGCGCGCCCGAAGCCGGCGAGGATCGTGGTCAGCAGAGAGAAGCGCGTGTCCCAGAGCAGCGTCACCGCCGCGTTCATGCGCTGCGCCCCGAGCGAGCGCAGCTGCTCCTCGTACTCGCGCCAGGCATCCTCGATGGCCTGACGCGACAGGGCCGCGATGATCGGAAGGATGAGAATCGTCTGGGCGACGATCATCGCAGCGGGCGTAAATAGGATCCCCAAGGCGCCGAACGGACCGGCGCGGGAGAGCAGGAGATACACGAGCAGACCGACCACCACCGGTGGCAGGCCCATCAGAGCGTTCAGAAACACGATGACCGTCTGGCGGCCCGGGAACCTGGCGACGGCGATGGCCGCGCCGAGCGGCAAGCCCAGGAGCGCCGCAATTACGACTGCGGACAGGCTGACCCGCAAGCTGAGCAGGACGATCTCGACCAGCTTGGGGTCGAGCGTGACCAGCAGAACGATGGCGGTGATCAGGGCTTCTGACATCCACCGGCCATCCATTGACGGGTTTTTCCTATATATGTATTCTTATACATAACTTTACTAAATTTGCTTGTCTATCATAACGTCATAGTCAAATATGCTCTAGCTATTCATTATGAAGATCGAATTCGAGCCGGCCTGGAAGCTACGGTCGGCGCCCGTAACTCCCCTCCTCGTTCCGCTCCTCATGGCCATCCAGCGCTCCGGGTCTCTCGCCGGCGCGTCGCGAGAGATCGGCTATTCCTACCGCCACGTCTGGAACCTTCTGGGGGAGTGGAACCGCCGAATGGGCCAGCCGCTGGTCGACCTCGAGCGCGGGCGCGGAGCAAGGCTGACACCTCTCGCGGTGAAGCTCGTCGAGCTGGAAGAGCGGGCACGCGTCCGACTTGCTCCCCATCTCGCGGAGCTCGCGCGCGAGTTCGAACGCGAGCTTCACGGCGAAGAGAGAGCCGACCTGCCGCGCCTGAATCTGCACGCAAGCCACGATCTCGCGCTGGAGCGGCTCCCGGACGTCGTCGAAGGCACGCTTGCGCTGGACCTTCAGTTTCACGGTAGCGTGGAAAGCCTCGAGGCACTCGCGCGCGGCGATTGCGATCTCGCGGGCTTTCACGTTGCCGAGCAGTGGCGCACGCCCGAGATCGAGGCCTGCCTCAGACCCGAGGCTCACAAGCTGATCGGTCTCGCCCTGCGCGAGCAGGGCTTGATCGTCGCCCGCGGCAACCCGAAAGCAATACACGGCCTGGGCGATCTAGCGCGACTGCGATTCGTCAATCGCCAGCACGGCTCCGGAACCCGACTGGTGTTCGACCAGTTGCTGGCGAGCGCAGGGATCGCGCGCGAACTGATCTCAGGCTACGCCAGCGAGGAATTCACGCACGTCGCGATCGCCGCGGCGGTTTCGGAAGGACGGGCGGATGTCGGTTTCGGGATTCGCGCGGCCGCGGCGCAGCTCGATCTGGGGTTCATCCCTCTGGTGAACGAACGCTACCTGCTCGCCTGCGACGCAGCCCACCTGCAAAGTCCAGAATTGAGGAGACTTGTCGCAGCCCTGCGCGGCAAGTCCTTCAAGGCGGTGCTCGCGAGCCTGCCGGGCTACGACAACGCCATCACCGGCCGCGTCATGGAGGTGGAGGAAGGACTTGCCGGACCGCGCCCGGCGCGAGTGGCAGTCCGCGGCTAGGCGGGATTTGCGCCGCTCCGGTCGAGCGACACGGCCTTGATAAGCGCATAGACCTCGAGCCCCGGCGAAAGATCGAGTTGCCGCGCGGCGCGCGCGGTGACCCGTGAGCGCAGCGTGATCGAACCGACGGAGATCGAGACATCGACGACCCCTGCGCGCTCGGGTCCGACTTCGGCGATTCTTCCCTGGAGCACGTTCTGGATGCTGATGCGCTGCGGCCGCTCCAGGGCGATCGAGACGTCGCGGGCACGAATGCGCACCCGCACCGGTTCTCCCACGAGCGCGTCCACATTGGTGGCGGTCAGGGTGCCTCCGTCGAAGGCCAGGGTCGCCAAGTCGTACTGCATGTCCTGCTCGGCCACCTTGGCGTCGATCACGGCGCCGCCCTCGAAGGTCCCGGCCGCAGGCCGCAGATCGGTGCGTCCCATGACTTCCTCGGCTGGTCCGATTGCGGCCACTTCACCCGCCGACAGCAGCACCACGGTGTCGGCCAGGCGCACGACCTCTTCGACCGTGTGGCTGACGTAGATGATGGGAATCTTCACCTCGTCGCGCATCAGCTCGATGTACTGCAGGATCTCGTTCCTGCGGTGCGCATCGAGCGATGCGAGCGGCTCGTCCATGAGCAGCAGGCGCGGATCGGAGAGCAGTGCTCGCCCGATGGCGACGCGCTGCTTCTCGCCCCCGGAAAGATTGCCTGGCCGGCGCTCGAGCAGATGGCCGAGACCCAGCAGCTCGACCACGTGCTCGAGGCGATCGGAGCGCCGCGCTTCCGCCGAGAACAGCCAAGCGTAGCGCAGATTCTGCCGGACGCTCAGGTGCGGAAACAGGCGTCCTTCCTGGAATACGTAGCCGATCCGGCGGCGTGACGTCGGCACGTCGATGCCGCGCGCCGCGTCGAAGACCGTTTCTCCATCGATTTCGATTCGTCCCCGTTCCGGCCGCAGAATTCCGGCAATGGCGTTCGCGAGCGAGGTCTTCCCGGCCCCCGATCGACCAAACAAGGAAGTAACACCCTTTTCCGCGCGGAACGCGGCCTTCAACCGGAAGGCGCCGAGCCGGCACTCAATGTCGACGGTCAGGGTCATGGCCTGCAATCCTGCGCGCCGCGCGGCGCACCAGCCATTCAGACACGGCCAGCGCAAGCAGCGACAACAGCACTGCGATCAGGCTGAGGCGCATCGCCGGCTCGTCGCCCGTCGGAACCTGGGTGTAGGCATAGATCGCGAGAGGCAAGGTCTGCGTTTCGCCAGGAATATTGGAAACGAATGTGATCGTTGCGCCGAACTCGCCCAATCCGCGTGCGAACGACAACAGCACCCCCGTGAAAACTCCGGGCAGCGCCAGCGGCAAAGTCACGGTCGTGAAGACCGCGAGGCGCCCTGCCCCGAGCGTGCTCGCCGCGGCCTCGAGCTTGCGATCGACGGTCTCAAAGGACAGCCGGATGGCGCGCACCATCAGCGGGAACCCCATCACCGCGGCGGCGAGCGCTGCGCCGGTCCACCTGAAGACAAGAACGATCCCGAACCACTCGTCGAGAAATGAGCCGACGGGACCGCGCTTGCCGAAAAGGAGGAGGAGAAAATAGCCGACCACGACCGGCGGCAATACCAGCGGGAGGTGCACCGCGGCGTCGAAGAGCGTCTTGCCGGGGAAGTTCGCCCGCGCGAGAAGAAGCGCTACCGCAACGGCAAACGGCAGGCTGAACGCGACGCTCCAGAAGGCGACGCGCAGGCTGAGCTGGAGGACCTCCAGCTCTTCCGGAGATAGGCTCACCGGGCTTCGCTCATGGGACGCTGCGGACTCGGATCGAAACCATGTTTCTGAAATACCGCGCCGGCCTCCGGCTGGCCCAGCCACCTGAGAAACAGCTCCGCCGCAGGCTTGCCCGAGGCAGTGACTGCAATCGGATAAATGATCGGCGGATGAGCGTTCTCAGGAAACGTGCCCACTACCTTGACTCGCGAATCCGCGGCCGCATCCGTGCGATACACGACGCCGAACGGCGCTTCCCCACGGGACACGAGCACCAGAGCCGCGCGGACGTTCTCGGCGGCCGCCACTCTCGCCCGAACATCCTTCCAGACCCCCAGGGACTCCAGGGCGGCTTTGCCGTACTTTCCCGCCGGGACGGTGTCGGGATCGGCCATCGCCAGGCGATTCCTCCCCAGGAGTCGCGCAAGCGGAAACCCTGGCGCGATGTTGACCGAGATCTGGCTGCCCGAGGGAGCCACCAGGACGAGGCGATTGCGGAGCAGGTTCTCCCGCGTGCTGGCCTTGATCAGGCGGCGATGATCGAGATAGTCCATCCAGTCGAGATCTGCGGAAACGAAAATGTCCGCCGGGGCGCCCGCCTCGATCTGCCTGGCCAGCGCGGAGCTCGCCGCGTAGGACACGACGACCCTGTCGCCGGTCCTGGCCCGGTAAGCCTTCGCGTTTTCGTCGAAGGCCTCCTTCAGGCTGGCTGCCGCAAACACCGTGACGGTTTCCGCCGCGACGTGACTATGGAGTGAGAGAAGACCGGCGAACGCCAATCCAACTAGCCCAATGCGCATCTTGGCTCCCTTGTTCTTGGATCGAGGCGCTATATCCTGACAGATATAACGACTATTGCAAGGACAAATGCATTTTCAATGCGAGAGGGAAGTAACGACTACTCGGCGAGCAGCCCTAGCAGGGTTCGCGTCGCCGCCGATGTATGCCGCAAGGCCTTGCGCTCGATGTCCCGATAGAGGGCGATCAGCTTGCGCCCTGTCGGCGAGAGCGTCGCGCCGCCGCCGTGCTTCCCGCCCGGTGCCGTCTGGACCACGGCTTTCGACAGGCGCCGGTTGAGGTCGTCCACGAGCATCCAGGCGCGCCGGTACGACATGCCGAGCTTGCGTGCCGCCGCGGAGATAGACCCGGTCTCGCCAATCGCCTCGAGGAGCGCGATCTTTCCGGGCCCGATCGCCCTGTGCTGGCCTTTGATGACCCGCAGATGCAGCTCTAATCGTGCTTTCGTCATCCGCGATGAAGCGATTGCCAATGAAGGATATCGAAAGTATATTTCATCCGTCGGGGATCGCAGACTCCCCCGTGAGACGGTGTCCCGTCCAAGCGCTGCGCGAAAACCACAGAAAAGAAAGACACCATGGACACCGCCGCCTTGTCCCAGACCTCGAATCAGCCGCCCGCGCCTGTCGGCTTTTCCGAAGCGTTTCGCTACTGGCTCAAGCTCGGCTTCATCAGCTTCGGCGGTCCGACAGGGCAGATCGCGATCATGCACCAGGATCTGGTGGAGCGAAAACGCTGGATCTCCGAGCAGCGTTTCCTTCACGCGCTCAACTACTGCATGGTGCTGCCCGGCCCGGAGGCGACGCAGCTCGCCACCTACATCGGCTGGATGATGCACCGGACGTGGGGCGGCGTGGTCGCGGGCAGCCTTTTCGTCCTGCCCTCCCTGCTTATTCTGATCGTGTTGACATGGATCTACCTGGTTTTCGGCAACGCGCCGCTGGTCTCAGGCCTCTTTTATGGCATCAAGCCCGCGGTGACGGCGATCGTACTGTTCGCGGCCTGGCGCATCGGCTCGCGCGCGCTCAAGAACGCGGTGCTGTGGACCATGAGCCTGGCGGCGTTCGTGGCGATCTTCGTGTTCGACGTGCCGTTTCCCTGGATCGTCCTCGGCGCAGGGGTGATCGGATACCTGGGCGGGCGCGTCGCACCGACGAAGTTCGCCACGGGCGGCCACGGTGCCGCGGGAAGGCACTACGGCGCGGCGCTGATCGACGACGCCACGCCCACGCCGGCGCATGCCTTGTTCCGCTGGCCCCGTTTCGTCCTCGTCCTCGCCGCATTCCTCAGCATCTGGGGCGGCGCGCTCAGCGTACTCATCGCGCTCTTCGGGTGGGAAAGCACGCTTGCGCAGATGGGTTGGTTCTTCACCAAGGCGGCGCTTCTCACTTTCGGCGGTGCCTATGCCGTTCTCCCTTACGTCTACCAGGGCGGCGTCGAGCACTATCAATGGCTGACCGCGGCGCAGATGATCGATGGGCTCGCCTTGGGGGAAACGACGCCGGGGCCGCTCATCATGGTGGTCGCTTTCATCGGCTTTGTCGGTGCCTGGACCAAGGCCGCGCTCGGCCCCGAGAGCCTCGTGCTCGCCGGGTGCGCTGGCGCGGCCGTCGCCACCTTCTTCACCTTCCTGCCCTCGTTCCTGTTCATTCTCCTCGGAGGGCCGCTGGTGGAATCGACCCACGGCGACCTCCGGTTCACGGCGCCGCTTACCGGGATCACCGCCGCAGTGGTCGGGGTCATCGTCAACCTGTCGGTTTTCTTCGCCTGGCACGTCTTCTGGCCGGAAGGGTTTTCCGGCCGGTTCGAGTGGTTTTCGCTGCTGGTCGGCCTTGCGGCCATCGTCGCGCTGTGGCACTACAAGACGGGAATGATTCCGGTGATTCTTGCGTGCGGTGCTGCAGGACTCACCTATCGGCTGGTCGCAGGCTAAGGCGCGACGCGGCTCTGCGCGGGAACAAAAAAGGACGCCGAGGCGCCCTTTTCGTGACGGTCGAGGTCCGCTAGTTCTTCTGGATCACTGCGCAGGCCAGGCGTGCCCCGGCGTTCCCGGTCGGCTGGGTCTTGTAGTCGTCGGGCTGCGCGTGAACGATGAGACCTCTGCCGATGATGCTGGTCGGCCCGTCCGTCACCGTAATGACGTCGAGCTCGGTGGAGAGGCTCGCGCTCCCGTTGCCATCAGCCTTCAGCGCGGGCAGATCGCCCGCGTGGCGGTTGGGGGTGGAGGGATGCGCGTGGGGCTTGCCGAGCGGATTGAAATGGCCGCCGGCGCTCATTCCGTCGCCGGAGCTGCAATCACCCTTGTCGTGGATGTGGAAGCCGTGCTCCTGCCCGGGCTTGAGGCCGGTAATGTTCGCTACGACCTGCACTTTGTCGCCTTTCTGGGTGAAGGTGACAGTGCCCGCCGTGGTATTTCCCTTGGTCGCCTGCAAGACAGCCCTTGCGCTGGGGCCGCCCCCCTCCATCATCGCGCAACCCGCGAGCAAGCCCGCCGCCGCCGTTGACGCAAGAGCAAATCTCATCTGTTTCTCCGTGTGGCAGATGGGCCGGGCGCCCTTTCTACGCGACTACTTCTTTCCCGCCATGGAGGCCGGCGCCTTGATACCCTTGTTCTTGCGATAGTTCGCCACCGCCCTGTCCTGGGCTTTGCCGAGCGAATCAGCGTCCTTCTGTTTCGCCGCGGCCTCCGCCTTCGCCTTGGCCTCGGCTGCTGCCGGATCGACCTTCGCGGCCGGCAACTTCGCCCACACCGCGCCCGCGGTCGCGGCCATCGCGATGCTCATGATCAGGATGCGAATATTCATGGCGTCTCCCCTCTAGTGCTGAACCTGCGCCGCGCCCGGCTGGCCCATTGCCGACCCGGCTTTGATCTTCCCGGCCTTGACGTCGTTGTACCAGTATTCGTGGTGTTCCTTCGCCCATGTCTCATCGACATAGCCGTAGCGCATCGATTCGTAGGCACCGTCCACGCCGATGGAGCCCAAGTAGATATGGCCGAGCGACAGTGTCATCACGGCGGCCGCCGAAACCAGGTGGACGATGTTGGCCTCGATCATCACCGCGCGCACCTGGTCGAAGTTGGGGAAATTCAGGATAAAGCCGGTTGCGCTGACGACGAGGCTCAGCGCGACCACGCCGACCCAGAACCAGACCTTCTCGCCCGCATTGAACTTTCCGGAGGGGACGTGCTTGCCTCCGAACATTCCCCCGGCGCTGAGGAGCCATTTGAAGTCGTACGCCTTGGGGACGTTGTACTTGACGTACATGACGATGAAGACGAGGAGACTCAGGGCGAACAGCGGTCCCACGAAGTTGTGCAGGTGCTTGGAGAGCTGCGTAAGCCAGGCGAACAGCGTGTAGCCGATGACCGGCAGCAACACGTACTTCCCGAGCCACATGATCAGCCCGGTGACGCCGAGGATTGCGAAGCTGATCCCCATCACCCAGTGGGCATAGCGCTCCATCGGAGTGAAGCGTTCGATCAATCGGCCCGTCGGACTGGAATGCAGCTTCACCGGCCCGCTGCGCCAGTAGAACACGCCGATGACGGCCACGACGAAAGCAAAGATCCAGCCGCCGATCGGCGTGATCCAGGCATTGCGCAACTGCCTCCAGGTTTCCCCGTACGTCTGCACCAGAACGCCCATCTCGCGGCCCCTGAGCGAGGTGTACTCTTCCTTGCCCGAACGCACGTCGCGCCAGACCGGAGCGTTGTTGCCCGGCTGCGACTGCGCGCGCTGCTGTTGGGTTTCACTTGGTTGCTGGGCGATCGAGGTGCCGCCCCAGGGGAGAACAAGAACGAACGCGAGGGCGAAGGAACGCCCCCATACCGCGATGGGTTTCATGAACCGTGCTCCTCTATTCCGCCCGCGTATATTCGTTCTGCGCGAGGTTGCGGGTCTTGACGGCGCTTTCCCAACTCGTCTTGCTGCCCTTGTCCCACTTGGAGGTGGTGTATAAGGCGGCGGCGGGATCGTTCTCCCAAGGCTTGGTGTCGGGCTTGCCCTGATATTTGCCCTGCTTGTATACGGTTACCTGATCCCGCTCGCCGCAGGCACCCAGGCCAAGCGCAACGAGAAGCGCAGCTCCCGCGAGGACAAGCTTGCTGGCTACTCTCATGACTTCGCTCCCGCCGCCGCCTTCGGCTGGTCGGGTTTGCCGTAGGCGGTACCCCAACCCCAGACCTCGGAGCCCTTGCCGCGCTTGAGCACGCGTTGGCGATAGATATCGGCGATGACGTCGCCGTCGCCGCCCAGGAGCGCCTTGGTCGAGCACATTTCGGCGCAGGCCGGCAGCTTGCCCTGAGCGAGGCGGTTCGAGCCGTACTTGGTGAACTCTTCCTTGGAGAGGTCCTTCTCCGGTCCGCCGGCGCAGAAGGTGCATTTGTCCATCTTGCCGCGCAGTCCGAAGGCACCTGCCTGCGGGAACTGCGGCGCGCCGAACGGGCAGGCATAGAAGCAGTAGCCGCAGCCTATGCACAGGTCCTTGTCGTGCAGCACCACGCCCTCGTCGGTGCGGTAGAAGCAGTCCACCGGGCAGACCGCCATGCAGGGGGCGTCCGAGCAGTGCATGCAGGCGACCGAGATCGATTTCTCCGCGCCGACGATGCCGTCGTTGATGGTCACCACGCGGCGGCGGTTGACTCCCCAGGGCACCTCGTTCTCGTTCTTGCAGGCGGTCACGCAGCCGTTGCACTCGATGCAGCGCTCGGCGTCGCACAGGAATTTCATTCTCGCCATGGTTGTCTCCTCGTCCTTTCCGCTACGCTATCCGCTCGATCTGGCACACGGTCGTCTTGGATTCCTGCATCATCGTGACGCGGTCGTAGCCGTAGGTCGTCGCCGTGTTGACCGCCTCGCCGCGCACGATGGGCGCGGCCCCGTCCGGGTAGTAGGGCAGCATGTCCTTGCCCTGCCACCAGCCCGAGAAGTGGAACGGGATGAACGCGTGATCCGGACCGACACGTTCGGTCACCTGCGCCTGCACTTTGAGGCGCGCGCCGGTCGGCGTCTTGACCCAGACGTACTCGCCGTTGCGGATGCCGCGGTCGGCCGCCGCCTTGGGGTTGATCTCGACGAAGTTGTCCTGCATCAGCTCGGCGAGCCACGGGTTGGAGCGGGTCTCCTCGCCGCCGCCCTCGTATTCGACCAGGCGCCCCGAAGTGAGGATGATCGGGAACTGCTTGCCGATGTCCTTGTTCTTCTCCTGCACCGACTTGAACAGGGTCGGCAGGCGCCACAAGACCTTCACGTCGTCGTGGGTCGGATACTTCTCGACGAGGTCCGGACGCGTGCTGTAAAGCGGCTCGCGGTGCTGCGGAATGCCGTCCGGGAAGTTCCACACCACGGCGCGCGCCTTGGCGTTGCCCCACGGATGGCAGCCGTGGTTCTTCATGGCGACGCGGATGATGCCGCTGGAAAGATCGGTCGCCCAGTTCTTGCCCTCGGCCTCCTTCTTCTCCTCGTCGGTCAGCTCGTCCCACCAGCCCAGCTTCTTCAGCAGCACGTGGTCGAACTGCGGGTGGCCGGTGGTGATGTCCGCGCCCTTGGGGTGCGAGCCGTCCTCGGCGAGCAGGTTGACGCCGTCTTTCTCCATGCCGAACAGCGCGCGGAAGTTGCCGCCGCCGTCCATCATGGGCTTGGAGGTGTCGTAGAGGTTGGGCGTGCCCGGATGCTTCAGGGCCGCGTTGCCGTAGCACGGCCACGGCAGCCCGAAGTAATCGCCGGTCAGGTCGTAGCCGGTCTTCGCGTCCTTGCCGCCCTTGGCGCGCAGCGTCTTCACATCGAAGACGTGCATGTTGCGCATGTGCGCCTGGAGCCGCTCGGGAGACTGGCCGGTGTAGCCGATGGTCCACGCGCCGCGGTTGATCTCGTTCCTCAGCGTGTCCTCCATCGACGGCTCGTCGTAGCCGCCCTTCGCCTTGACGACGCGCAGATTCTGCTTGCCGTCCTTCTTGCCGAGGAACTGGTCCTCGAAGCCCAGTTTCCTCGCGAGCGCCAGCATGATCGCGTGATCGGAGCGCGATTCGAACAGGGGATCGATCACCTTTTCGCGCCACTGGAGCGAGCGGTTCGACGCCGTCACCGAGCCCTCGCATTCGAATTGCGTCGCCGCGGGCAGCAGGTACACGCCGCGGCCCGCCTTTTCCGTCACGCCCTCGACCGGCATCGCCGCCATGGCGGCGGTGGCCGAGGGGTAGGGGTCGACGACGACCAGAAGGTCGAGCATCTTCATCGCCTTGACCATGTCGAGGCCCCGCGTCTGCGAGTTCGGCGCGTGGCCCCAGTAGAACATCGCGCGGATGTTCGAGTCCTGGTCGATGTTCTCGTTCTTCTCCATCACGCCGTCGATCCAGCGCGAGACCGTCATGCCCGGGCTTGCCCATCATGCCCGGGGCGAAGCGGTCCTGGAGCCATTTGAGGTCCACGTTCCAGACGCGCGCCCAGTGCGCCCAGGAGCCGGGCACCCCCACCGGGTAGTAGCCCGGCAGCGTATCGGGGTTGGGACCGACGTCGGTCGCGCCCTGGACGTTGTCGTGGCCGCGGTAGATGTTGCAGCCGCCGCCCGAGCGCCCGACGTTGCCGAGCGCGAGCATCAGAATGTTGCTCGCGCGCACGACGGCGTTGCCGGTGGTGTGTTGCGTCTGACCCATCGCCCAGATGATGAAGCCCGGCCGGTTCTCGGCCAGCGTCTTGGCGACGTTGAAGACCTCCGCCTCCGGAACCCCGGTGACCTCGGTCACCTTGTCCGGGGTCCACTTCTTCATCACTTCTTCCTTGACCTTGTCCATGCCGTAGACGCGGGCCTTGATGTAGGCCTTGTCCTCCCAGCCGTTCTTGAAAACGTGGTGAAGGATCCCGAAGATGAACGCGATGTCGCTCCCCGAACGGATGCGCACGTAGGTATCGGCCTTCGCGGCGGTGCGCGTGAAACGCGGGTCGGCGACGATCACCTTGCAGCCGTTTTCCTTGGCGTGCAGCGTGTGCAGCATCGAAACCGGGTGCGCCTCGGCGGCGTTCGAGCCGAGAAAGAGCAGGCTCTTCGAGAACTGCTCGTCGTTGTAGGAGTTGGTCATCGCGCCGTAGCCCCAGGTCTGGGCCGTGCCGGCGACCGTGGTCGAATGGCAGATGCGGGCCTGGTGGTCGGTGTTGTTGGTGCCCCACAGCGACACCCACTTGCGCACCAGCATCGACTGCTCGTTGTTGTGCTTGGAGGAGCCGACGAGCATCAGCGCGTCCGGCCCGGATTCCTTGCGGATGGCGAGCATCCTGTCGCCGATCTCGTTGATCGCCTGATCCCAGGAGAGGCGCTGGTACTTGCCGTTCACCAGCTTCATCGGGTATTTCAGCCGGTGCGAGTGCTCGGTCATGCCGTGCTCGCGCACGGAAGCCCCTTTGGCGCAGTGCGCGCCGAGGTTGAGCGGCGAGTCGAACACCGGCTCCTGGCGCACCCATACGCCGTTCTGCACCACGGCGTCGATGGCGCAGCCGACCGAGCAGTGCGTGCACACCGTGCGCTTCACCTCGATCGCCGCGGCCTTCGCCTGCGCCTCGGCGGTTCCGATCATGTTGAAGGGAAGCTGGCTCGCGAACGCGCCCGCGCCGGCGGCGACGCCCGAGCGCTTGAGGAACGTGCGGCGGTCCATGGTCTTCGCGAGCATCCCGGAGAGGCTGCGCGACAGACGGCTCGGGGCCGACGACAGATGAGCGGGGGCTCCAGCGGATTTCCTGGTGAGCATCATGGTCACGCCTCCTCGAGTCAGACTTTCGTGGTGTTGTAGTAGCTGCGGACGTGCGCGGTTTCCTGATAGCCGCGGCCGCGCCGCTTGTCGTTGCTGGCGGATTGATCGGCTGAGCTCGAGCCGACGGTCTTTACGGCGACTGCGGCTGCCGTGGCGGCGCCTCCGGCGCCGACTGCGAGTAGGAAGTTCCTGCGGCTGAGTTTGGACTTGGTTTCGTTCTTCATATGTCGTCTCCTTCCTATCGTCAACAGCTCATATATGCAAGTTATTGCATGAGGGGGGATTAGAACACCTTTAAGCCTTCGGTTTCAACCACAAGAAAAGCTTGCGCAAATGCCCCTACTGACTTGTAGAAATTCGCTTTCCCACTCGCGGATATTGCAGCGCAAAATCGCTCGAAGGAGCCCTCAATGTATCGGCTGAAGAACTGTCGCTGTTTTTGCAGTGCAGCATCGCCGGAACCTTCTGAAATCAAATGCCTCATCACCTCGAACAGCCCGGCGAAGTGATCCTCCGGCTCCAGCGCCCTGTCTGTCCGACCCAAGCCAAGCGAAGCCAGTTCCTGCCTCAACCGCACGAGGATTTTTTCCCGCCCCGTCTCAGAAAGATAATAGCTGGCGTAGGGGGTCACTTCGGCTTTCCCGGTTCCTACGAAAACCTCGTCGTATTCCAGGCGCGCCGCTTCGGGATCCGCTGCACGAGCCGCTGCTGCGAGTGCGCTCCAGGGACCGGCGAGCGGTCCGCCGTCTGCGACCATTTCGCCCGGTCCGGCGATGGCTTCGAGCAAGGCTGCGTCGGGCCCGGCGTAGAAGAGCCGCGCGAGCAGCGCGTAGTATCCGGCGCGGGCGCGGTCTTCGGGCACCTCCGGGGGCTGGAAGTTGAGCGGCGTGACCGTGGCGCTCATCGCTTGACGTCCTGGATCGAGATTTCGTCCTTGTTCTCCATCATGTCGACGACGCGGCAGTCGGCGCACATCTGCAGCCGCCGCAACGAGCCGCCCACGGCGAACATGGAGTGGCCGGTGAGCTTGCCGAGCATGTTGTCCACCATCTGGCGCGTGCCGAAGGGCTTGCCGCAGCGCACGCAGTTGAACGGCTCGGCCTCGTTGAGAACGACTTCCTGCTTGGCCTGCGCCGCGAGCAGCGAGGCGCGGCGCGAGCGTGATCGCGTTCTCGGGACAGGTCTTTTCGCACAGACCGCACTGCACGCAGTTGCGCTCGATGAATTTCAGCATCGGCTGGTCGCGGCCGTCGTGCAGCGCCGATTCGGGACAGGCCCCGACGCAGGCCATGCACATCGTGCAGGTCTCCTTGTTGACGAGAACCTGCCCGTAGGGGGCACCCGCGCCGAGCTTGATCTCCTCCTGCGGTTTGGGCGCCAACTTCGCCAGATGATCGATGGCGAAATCGAGCGTGGTGCGCTTCTCCGGCGAAAGATTGTAGGTCGCGGGCTTCGCGACCGACGCCGCCGGAGCGAGCGCCCAGATCTCCTTTTCCAGGGCCGCGTGCCCGTCCGTCACGATGAGCCGGAAATGCGCGCCGCCGTAGCCCAGCCCGGCCGCAATAGCCTCGGCGAAACCCATCTGCTTCTTCACCGCCTCGCCGTATTCGGCGGATTCCTTCGGGGTTGCGAGCACCGTGACCTGGCCCGCGCCATAGGCGAGCGCTCCGAGCAGCACATCCATTCCGATCGAGGCGGCGTGGTGGATCTCGAGCGGAATCACCCGCGCCGGCAGGCCCCGCCCGCGGCGCGCGAGCGCCGCGATGAGGGCGCGGCTCTCCGCGGAGTTGTGCAGGAGGAGGCAGGCATCCCTCCCGCCGGCCTGGAAGTACACGGAGAGAACGCGCTTCAGCCTCGCACCGAGATCCGGCACGCGCGGGTAGGAGTAGGTCATCGCTCCGGAGGGACACACGGTCGCGCATCCGCCGCAGCCCATGCACAGGTGCGGATCGACCTTGACGTGGTCGCCGTCCGGCGCGATCGCGCTGGTCGAGCAGACGTCGAGGCACTGGGTACAACCGGTCTTGCCCGAGCGGCCGTGCGCACAGATCTTTTCGTTGTACCCGAAGAACTTCGGTTTCTCGAATTCCCCGACCATCTGCGCGAGCTGCGCCGCGGCGAGCGCCTGCTCGAGCGCATCGCCCCCCGGCGCAAGATAGCCCTGGGGAAGCTGCGAAGTCTTGATCAGGGGATCGCGCGACAGGTCGAGCACCATGTCGAAGCGCTCGTTCCTGCGCGCGGTCTGCGCGCTCGAAGTCGATCGCGCCGGATCGCGCCGCAGGCCTTCACGCATTCGCGGTGCGCCTTGCACTTCGTCATGTCGATCTGATACGAGAAATCGATCGCCTGCTCGGGGCAGGCGCGGATGCAGGCGTTGCAGCGCGTGCACACCTCGAGGTCGATCGGGTTGTCCTGTTCCCACTCGACTTCGAAAGCGCCGAGATGGCCCCGCACCGATTTCACTTTCCCCGACCAGACCGGGTAGCGGCGCTCCGCGGGCAGCTCCGCGCCCCCGCCGCTCGTGATGAGCGCATTGACCTCGAGTTGCCCCGAGAGCTTCTCCGCCCAGGGAAGCGCCGCGCCGGCAGGACCGACGATGAGCAGCTGCCCGCCGGACTGGTAGGAGACGCTCGTGACCGGCTCGGGCTCGGGCAGCTCCGCGAGCGCCAGGAGCGCCGCGATCTTCGGCGTCGCCATTGCGCGCTCCGCCGACCAGCCCGCATGCTCGCGGATGTTGATGAACTTCAGCTCGGTCTTGGAGCCTGCGCCTTCCGCGATCTCGGAGAAAAGCGGCGCCTCCTGAGTGCAGGCGACGACGCAGGTTTCGTCCTTCAACGCCTCCTGGAAACTGCCGACTTCCTTGCGGCACAGCTCGGTGTGCATGCGGATCGGCTGCGACAGCTTGAGCGCGCTCGACAGCGCCTTGGCGTCGAGCGCCATCGTCTTGTTGCAGTTGCAGACCTTGAGCCTCTTGCCGTCGAGCGACATTTCAGGTCTTTTCCTGCGGTTCGGGCGGCGCGGCGGCGGGTTCGGCCCTCGCGGACGCCTCGGGCTCCGTCGCCTTTCCAGGCTCGGGCAGGGTGGCCGGCGGTTTTTCGGCGAGGTCCTTCCTTTCTTCCTTCTTCTCCTCGTCGAAGAGCAGGCCCTTCGCGTGCTCGAGCGTCTTCAGCATCGCCAGAGGAATCGGCTCGCCCTTTCGTGTAGTCCTCGCAGTACTCCTCGAAGCGCTCGAAATTCTCGAAGTGCGGGTCGCGGAAGAGCTTCTTCAGCGCCGAGCGCTTCAGGTTCTCGTCCACGCCCGGCCGCATGAAGTCGCGGTATTCGGACGCAAGGCCCTTCAGCGATTCCAGCGGCGGCAACTCCACGGGTGCAGGCGCGTCCGCTTGCGCTGGAGCCGCGTCCGTGCTCGAAGCGGCAGGGACCACTGCGGGCGCCGGCGAAGGTGCGGGCGGCTTTTCCTCCGCCTTGCGCGCCTCGATCTTGCGCCGCGACCAGCGCGAGACGAAGTTCTCCTCGTCGTCAGCGATCATCGCGCCTCGCACCTTTGAACGAAGGCGGCCGGATGCGCTTCTTCGGCTCCGGCCTGTAGTTGCGCTCTACGTACTCCGCGAGCCACGGTATCCATTGCGGCGGCATCAGCACCCCGTCAACGCGCGCTCCGGCGTCCAGCAAGCGCGCCGCCTCGTTGTAGCTCACCGTGACCGACTTGGGCACGCCCGCGCCGTCTTCCTCGAGCCAGTTGACGAATACGAAAGGCCTCTTCGAGCTGAGATTCAGGTAATAACCTTCCGCTTCGTCGTGAAACAGCTGCAGCTTGAATCCGGGATGCAGCCACTGCGCTCGCGACTGGTCCTCAAGGAGCAGGCGCGGTGCGGCGCCAGCCTCGGCCGAATCGGGGAGTACGCCTATCGGCTCCCACTTTTCCGATTGCCAGCGGTTGTTCTCGAGCGGCGTGCGCTCCATCACGACCGCCACGGCGAGACTGGTGTGGGACATTTCCGGCTATACTCACTGATGAAGCAGACGGCGAATTATGAACTGCCTTTCATGATACGGCTACGCGCGCCATGACCGATCGCGATCGCATCATTCCGATCAGCGACGCACGACGCACAAAACCCCTACCTCCGAAGGGGATTTCCGGCGAGCCGCTCCACGCGGGGCTCGACACGCGCGGACGGCCGCTGCACGACCTGCGCGTCTCGGTGACCGACCGCTGCAATTTCCGCTGCGTGTATTGCATGCCGCGCGACGTGTTCGGACCGGACTACCAATTCCTCCCGCGCGAGCAGCTCTTGAGCTTCGAGGAGATCGTCCGGCTCGCGCGCATCTTCAAGGGTCACGGCGTCGAGAAAGTCCGGCTCACCGGCGGCGAACCGCTGCTGCGCAAGAACCTCGAACGCCTGATCGAGATGCTCGCCGACATCCCGGGCCTGGACCTGACGCTGACCACCAACGGCTCGCTGCTCGCCAGGAAGGCGCGCGCGCTGAAGGCCGCGGGGCTGCACCGGGTCACTGTCAGCCTGGATTCGCTCGACGAGGCGGTGTTCCGCAGGATGAACGACGTCGATTTTCCTGTCTCGGAAGTGCTGAACGGGATCGACGCCGCCGCCGCCGCGGGCCTCGCGCCGATCAAGATCAACATGGTGGTGAAGCGCGGCGTCAACGAGGAGTCGGTGCTGCCCATGGCGCGCTATTTCAAGGGCAGCGGCCACATCGTGCGCTTCATCGAGTTCATGGACGTGGGTCACACCAACGGCTGGCGCATGGACGACGTCATACCTTCAGCCGAGATCGTGCGCACGATCGGCGAGACGATGCCGCTCGATCCGGTCGACCCGAACTACCGGGGTGAAGTCGCCGGGCGCTGGCGCTACCGGGACGGCTCGGGCGAAATCGGCGTGATCTCCTCGGTGACCCAGGCCTTCTGCGGCACCTGCACCCGCGCGCGGCTCTCGACCGAGGGCATGCTGTATACGTGCCTTTTCGCCACCGGCGGCTACGATCTGCGCGCCATGCTGCGCGGCGGCGCCTCGGACACGGAGATTTCCGACTGCGTCGCAGGCATCTGGCACATCCGGGCCGACCGCTACTCCGAGCTGCGCACGGCCGAGACCGCCAAGCTTCGCAAGATCGAGATGTCCTACATCGGCGGATGAAGGCGCCCCGACGTCCGCAGCTCACCCGCGCCGCGAAGCCGCTCACCTACGAGGTCGAGGCGATCAACGAGCGCGGCGAGGCGGTGCCGACGCCGATCGCGGGCGAGCATCCGCTCACGCTGTACGTCGACAAGCGCGAGATCGTCACGCTTGATGACTCTCGGCCAGGCGCCCGAGGCGCTCGCCATCGGTTATCTGCGCAACCAGCGGCTCGCGAAGCTCGATCGACGACATCGCCTCGGTGCAGGTGGACTGGGAAACCGATTCGGTCGCGGTGACCACGCGCAAGCCACTCAAGGGGCTCGCGGACAAGATGAAGAAGCGCACGGTCACCACCGGCTGCGGCCAGGGCACGGTGTTCGGCGACCTCATGGAGGAGATCGACTCGGTCAAACTGCGCGACGACGTGACGCTCACCGAAGAAAGCCTCCACGCTCTGCTCGACGCAGTGCGCCACGGAGAGACGATCTACAAGTCGGCGGGCGCAGTGCACGGCTGCGCGCTCGCCTGCGCAACGACCGTGGCGACGTCAAGATCCTCTATTTCGTCGAGGACGTCGGCCGGCACAACGCGGTGGACGCGATCGCCGGGCAGATGTGGCTGGACGGCGTCGACGGCTCGGACAAGATCTTCTACACCACCGGGCGCCTCACCTCGGAGATGGTGATCAAGGCCGCGCAGATGCAGATCCCTTTCCTCGTTTCGCGCTCCGGCCTCACCAAGATGGGCCACGAGATCGCGGCCAAGCTCGGCATCACGATGATCGGCCGGGCGGCGGGAGGCAAGCACTACCTGCTCTTCACCGGCAATCACCGCTTCAGGAAGACCGTCGCGCCGACGCTGGTGGCCTAGCGGCGGCCGTGCTCTCCTCGGTCACCGGTCTCATTCTTGCCGGCGGCAAGGGCAGCCGCATGGGCGGAGTGGACAAGGGCCTGCAGACCTTCCGCGGCAAGCGCCTCGTCGATCACGTGTACGAGCGCCTCGCGCCGCAGGTCGGCGGCAGTCATCATCAACGCCAACCAGAACCAGGAAGAGTACAAGACGTTCGGGGTGCGCGTGGTGAGCGATGCGATCGCCGGTTTCGCCGGGCCGCTCGCCGGATTTCACGCCGGGCTCTCGGTATCGAAGCGGCCGTTCCTCGCCTCGGTGCCTTGCGATTCTCCATTCCTGCCCGCGGACTTGGTCGAGCGCCTGTACGCGCGGCTCGACGAAACCGGCGCCGAGCTCGCCGTCGCGAAGACCGGCGAGCAGCCGCACCCGGTGTTCTCGCTCATGCGCCGCGGCGTGCTCGATCACCTCGGCGACTTCCTGAAAGGCGGCGGGCGCAAGATCGACGCCTGGTACGCGACGCTCAATGTCGTCGAGGTCGCCTTCGACGACGAGGCCGAGGCCTTCTCCAACATCAATACCCTCGAAGAACTGCAAACCTGGGAAGGCGCGCCTCGGGAGTAATCGAAAGGCCGCGCATCGCGGCCTTCTTGTTACAGCGAATCAATCCGGCCGCGAAGTTTGGATTGGCGGTATGCTTGGCGCTGTAATCCGTTGGTCGGAAGTGAATAGAGCCAACCGGAGAAGAAATCCCTTTCACGATGGAGGCAGAGATATGAGCGTTTTCAAAACGGATGCACGCTCCGGATTCATCTTTGTAGCCCTTCTTGCGGCAATGATCATCCTGGGGGGCTGTTCCGGAGCCAAATATATCTATGACCCCGGTACCAGCTTCTCGGGACTCAAAAGCTATGCGTGGACCCCGGCATCAAGCATGGGCCGGAAAGAGTCCCTTGTTGTGGCAAATGTCCAGTTCGTTGCGGATCAGGTCCTCGAGCAGAAAGGGTTCAAGAAGACGTCAGAGAATCCCGACCTGCTGATTTCGATAGAGAACGAGTACGAAATCGGCACCTATTATAATGACGGCTATCAGATCCGGATGCTGACCCTGAAGATTTACCGGAGAGAGAGCAAGGAATTGATCTGGCGGGGGACGGCTCCGGGCGCCATCAATACCGATGCGGCCTCCAACGATCTGAAGAACGCCGTCCAGGACGTTCTTGCCAAGTTTCCCCCGAAATAAAGGGATAGGCGAATCAATCCGGCCGCGAAGTTTGGATGGCGCGCCGCATCGCAGCATTGCCCCGTGGTGTGAAAAGTCAGAAGATAACGCGTCTCCATCGCGAACCCATGGAGGAAAAAGCATGGTCGCATTCACCCTCAACGGAAAACCGGTCTCGGTCGAGACCGACTCCAGCACCCCGCTGCTCTGGGTCCTGCGGGACAATCTCAAGCTGACCGGCACCAAGTACGGCTGCGGCGCGGCGCTGTGCGGCGCGTGCACGGTGCACGTGAACGGCGCTGCCGTGCGCTCCTGCACGACCCAGCTCTCCGCCGTCTCGGGCAAACGCGTGGTCACGATCGAGGGGCTGTCGCCGACTTCCTCGCACCCGCTGCAAAAGGCCTGGATCGCCGAGCAGGTCCCGCAGTGCGGCTACTGCCAGTCGGGCCAGATCATGAAGGCGGCGGAGCTGCTCGCCGCCAATCCCAGACCGAGCCGCGCGGAAATCGTCTCGCACATGAACGGCAACATCTGCCGCTGCGGGACCTACCACCGCATCGCTGCCGCCATCGAGCGCGCGGCCAGGGAGGGTTGAGCCATGACCGCCCAACAAGATACCGGTTTCAGGATCTCCCGCCGCAGCTTCCTCAAGGGCGCGGGCGGACTGACTTTCTGCATCGCGATCGGCGCGGACGGGGTTCGCCTTGTCTCCGAGGCGCAGGCGCAGGGCGCTTCGCGCACCATGAACGCCTGGGTGCGCATTGCGCCCGACGGCACGGTGACCCTCCTCTCCCCCGGGGCCGAGATGGGCCAGGGCTCGATGACCTCGCTCGCGCTCATCCTCGCCGAGGAGATGGACGCCGACTGGTCGAAGGTCGCGATCGAATGGGCGCCGGCCGATCCGAAGGTTTACGGCTACACCATGGGGAACCAGCGCATGATGGCCATCGTCGGCAGCCGCGCGGTGATGCTGTACTTCAACGATCTGCGCGTCGCCGGCGCGCAGGTCCGCAAGGTCCTGCTCGCGAACGCGGCCGAGAAATGGGGCGTCCCCTTCGCATCCCTTCAGACCGAGCCCGGCGCGGTCATCGATCCGGTGTCGCGTCGCCGCATGAGCTACGGCGAGATCGCTTCTTTCGCGAAGGTCCCCTCCCCGCTCCCGACGGTGGACAAGAGCGAACTGACGCTGCCGAACCAGTTCCGGCTGATCGGCAAGCCCGTTCCGCGCCGGGATCTTCCGGCCAAGGTGAACGGCAAGGCGCAGTACGCGATCGACGTCGATCTGCCGGGCATGGTGTATGCGACCGCGAGGCATTCCCCGGTGCAGGGCGGCGAGCCCGACACCTGGAACGAAGCCAGGATCAAGGCGATGCCCGGCGTGATCGGCACGCTGAAGCTGTCGGACGGCGTTGCCGTGATCGCCGACAGCTTCCCGCACGCGATGGCCGCGCGAGCGGCGCTCGAGGTGAACTGGAAGAAGGGCGCCAAGGCGGAGGGCTTCAACTCCGAGGTGGCGCTCAGGGAAACCTATGCCAAGGTCCACGCGGATCCGTCGGCGAAGACGCAGACGCTCGATTCCAGGGGCGACGCGAAAGCGGCCTTCTCCTCCTCGGCCAAGACCTACAAGGCGGAGTTCCGCAGCGACTACGGCTACCACGCGCAGATGGAGCCGCTCAACGCCGTCGCGCGCCTGAACGCTGCGGGCAACCAGGTCGAAGTCTGGGAAGGTTCTCAGGCGCCTGACGCATCGCGCATGGCGGTGGCGAAGGCTCTCGGGTTCAGTCCCGAGCAGGTCACGCTCCACCAGTGCTACATGGGCGGCGGTTTCGGCCGCCGCACCCTGGGCGACTACGCCGCCGAGGCGGCGCTCATCGCGCGAGACGCAAAGCGCCCGGTCAAGCTCGTGTGGACGCGCGAAGAGGACATCGCCCACGCGATGTTCCGGCCGCAATCGTTCCAGTGTCTGGAGGCGGCACTCGACAAGGACGGCAAGGTCGCCGGCTGGACGCACTGCGTGGTCGGCGACGGCGGCGTGCTGCTGCAGACCGGAATCCGGCCGAGCAGCTATTACGCCATCCCCAACCAGCACATCGAGGCGCGCGGCGTGTCGCACGGCATCCGGGTCAAGCACTGGCGCGCGGTCGGCCACGTGTTCAACGTGTTCGCGATCGAGTCCTTCGTCGACCAGATGGCCGTGGACCAGCGCATGGACCCTGTGGACTTCCGCTTCCAGCGCATGTCGATCACGCCGCGCGCGCGCGCGGTGTTCGAGAAAGCCGTGCAGATGTCCAACTGGAAGGCGCCGCGTCCCGAGGGCCGAGCGCTCGGCCTCTCGATATCCGAGCGCTCGGGCTCGCTCGGCGCAGGCGTCGCGGAGGTTTCGCTCGACCGCAATACGGGCAAGATCCGCGTGCACAAGGTCTGGCTCGCCGTGGACGGGGGCCTCGTCGTGCAGCCCGAGATGGCGAGAGCGAACGTCGAGAGCGGCATCGTCTACGGCCTGTCGAGCGTTCTCCACGAGCGCGCGACGATCAAGGGCGGTGCGGTGGAGCAGAGCAACTTCCACGACTACCACGTGCTGCGCATGGCCGACATGCCCGAGGAGATGCACGTCGCCTTCGTCGATCGCGACGCGCCGCCGTCCGGTCTCGGCGAGATCGGCAATCCCTGGGTCGCGGCCGCGGTGGCCAACGCCTTCTACCGCCTCACCGGCAAGCGGCTGAACCACATGCCGTTCACCCCGGCGCGCGTGCTCGAGACGCTGAAGGCGTAGGTTCAACCCAAAGAAGAAAGAGAAGAGGCCACCATGCGTGACAAGTTCGTCCGGCTGTTTCTGTCTTCGTTCGCCGTAACCGCGGCGCTCGCGTTGTCCCAACCCGCGGCCGCGCAGGGCGATCCGATCCGCATCGGGTTCCTGACCGTGCGCACCGGCCCGCTCGCCGCGGGCGGCAAGCAGATGGAGGAAGGCATCCTGCTCTTCCTGAAGGAGCGCAACAACACCATCGCGGGCCGCAAGGTCGAGCTCATCATCGCCGACACCGGCGGCAACCCGGCGGGCGCGCGGACCAAGACGCAGGAGCTGGTCGAGCGCAACAAGGTGCACGTGATCATCGGGCCGCTCGCCGCGTTCGAGGCGATCGCGATCGACGACTACATCCGCCAGTCCCGCACCCCCATCGTCTCCTGCTCGGCCGCCGCCGAGGACATGACGCAGCGCAAGACGAGCCCGTGGTTCGCGCGCAGCGCGGCGAGCTCCGCCCAGCCGAACCACGCGCTCGGCGACTACGCCGCGAAGACGCTCGGCTACAAGCGCGTCGTGATCATCGCCGACGATTTCGCCTACGGCCACGAAACCGCGGCCGGGTTCCAGCGCGTGTTCGAGGACTCGGGCGGCAAGGTGGTGCAGAAGCTGCTGCCGCCGTTGAACGTGCCCGACTACGGCACCTACATCGCGCAGATCAAGAAAAACGTCGACGCGGTCTACGCCGGCTTCGCCGGCGCGAACGGCTTCCGGTTCCTCCGGCAGTACAAGGAATACGGGATGACCCTGCCGGTTCTGGGCAGCATGACGACGGCCGACGAGGGCATCCTCAAGCAGATGGGCGACGAGGCCCTCGGCGTCGTCACCGGCGGCTGGTACGCGGCCGGCATCGAATCGCCCGAGAACGCGCGCTTCGTCGCGGCGGTGAACAAGGAGTACGGCGCCGACCCCGGCTACTACACCGCTCGGCGCCTACTCGGCCGGCATCGCTCGTCGAGGCGGCAGCGAGAGCGGTGCGCGGCAAGGTCGAGGACAAGGAGGCCTTCATGAAGGCGCTGCGCAACCCCGGCGCCGTCAAGGACCCGCGCGGCGAGTGGCGCATGGACGAGTACGGCAATCCGGTCCAGAACATCTACATCCGCAAGGTCGAGCGCAAGGGCGGCAAGCTCGTCAACACCGTGGTGAAGACCTACCCGCAGGTGAGCCAGTTCTGGACCTACGACCCGAAGGCGTTCCTCGCCGCCCCGGTCTACTCGCGCGACGTCCCGCCGGCGAAGAACCTGGAGCCGTGAGGCTTCGCTCGCCCGAATGAAAAAGGCCGCGCATCGCGGCCTTTTTTTCCCTTCCTACTGAATCCCCTTCTCGATCAGCTGGGCGTAATACAGCCTGAGAAAGCTCCTCAGCCTCTCCGGCACGCGGTAGTGAGCGAGCTCCTGGGGCGGCTTGAATTCCTTCTGGATCTGCTCGAGAGTCTTCCCCGCGGCGATCATCTTCGCCACGGCGTCTCTCATCAGGATGAAGTAGCGCTTCTGGTCTTCGAGGTCCTTGACGCCCGCGCCGATGTTGACGCGGCCGTGGCCCGGGACGTAGGTATCGACGGGCAGATTGCGCTGCATGATCCTGTCGAGGATGGGAATCCACTGCGCCGGCTGCGAGAAGAACACCATCCCCGACTCCCCCTGCCCGGGGTGAACGTCGGTATTGAGGAGGTCCCCCATCAGCATGACCCTGCGCTGGGGAATGTAGACAGTGAGGTCCCCGGTGCTATGGCCGTATCCTTCGCCGGTGAGCTGGAAAGTCAGGCCGCCGAAGTGCAGCGTCAGGCTCCCTTCGAATCCGATGTCGGGGCGCACCAGCTCCTTCCCCTTGTAGGCCGCAAAGCGCTTGTCGTCCGAGGCCTGCCGCTCCTCGAACTCCCTCGCTTCCTGCATGTAGCTGTCCCGCAACTGGTTCTTGGTGGCGATGTAGACCGGCTTGTCCTCGCGGAAGTACCACACGCCCGAAGAGTGGTCGCCGGCGGCGTGCGAGGTGATGAAGTACCTGACCTTCTTGTCGGTAAGCCTGCGGATCGCGGCCAGCGTCTGGCCGGCGGTGCGAATATCGGCATCGAGCACCACGACCCCCTCGTCGGTGATGACGAAAGTGGAATTGCTCGAGCCTTGCGGGTGGACCATCGTATACACGCCCTCGGCGACCTTGACCATTTCCATCTTGACCTGGGCGTACGCCTCGACCCCGGGGAGCAGAACCGCACCAACCGGAAGCAGCATCAAAGCGAAAAGTCGTTTCATGGACGGACTCCTACTCGAGCTTGATCCCGATCTGTCCCACCAAGCGCTTCCACTTCGCCAGGTCGTCCGCGATCTGCGCCGCATACTGCTCGGTCGTGGTCGGATAGGGTTCGAGGCCCATCTTGCCGAGCGACTCGACCAAGTCGGCCGCAGCCAAGGCCTTCACGACCTCCGCGTTCAGGCGCTGCAAGATGTCCCCGGGAGTTCCCGCCGGCGCGAGGAGCCCGAAGTACGCCGCGAACTCGTAGCCCGGCAAGCCTGCCTCGGCCGTCGTCGGGATATCGGGCATGCGCGAAAGCCGCTTGGCCTGACCGACCGCGAGGGCCTTGAGCTTTCCGCTCTGCACGTGGGGCGCGTAGATCACGATCGTGTCGATCATCACGTCGAGCCGCCCTGCGAGCATGTCCAGAAGTGCCTGGTCCACGCCCTTGTACGGGATGTGGAAGAGCTGTACGCCGGCGGCGGCGTTGAAGGCCTCTCCGGCGACGTGCAGGAAGTGCCCGACTCCGGCCGAGCCGTAAGTCAGCTTGCCCGGCCGCGCCTTCGCATACTCGATGAACTCCTTGAGCGAGTTCACCGGCATGGAGCTGCTGACTGTCACCACGACCGGCGCGATCGCCAGAGCGCTGATCGGCGCGAACGACTTGACCGGATCGTAAGAGAGTTTCGGCTGCAGGGCGGGCGCGCTCGACAGCGTGCCGGTGGTACCGAAGTAGATCGTGTATCCGTCGGCAGGGGACTTGGCCGCCGCGCCGGCGCCGATCGTGCCGGCGCCACCCGCCCGGTTCTCCACGAAAAACTGCTGGCTGAAGGCATCGGTGAGCTTCTGCGCCATCAGGCGGCCGAGAACGTCGGTGTTGCCGCCCGGCGGGAAAGGCACGATCAGCCTCACCGGCTTCGCGGGATAGCTTTGCGCCAGGGCGGCGGGGCCCGCAATCGCCGCCGCGATCGAAACCAGGATGGCCAGAGTTTTTTTCACGGATACTCCCCCTTTTCTTCGATCGCCGACGCTCGATCACTGACCGGCGAAACGCGCGCGGATCGCCTCGATTCGCGCGCGGTTCACGCCCAGGTCTCCCCTTCCGATGCGCGACGCCGAGCGCACGTGAACGACCTTGGCCCCGTCATCGGCGAAGAATTCGGCGTCGTCCACGAACTTGAGCCATCGCGTCTGGAACTGCGCGTAGAGGTACGTCGGCTCCGCCCGGATCGACACGCGCGCCTGGGGTGGACTCGACGATGCGCCTGATTCGGTCGATCGCCGCCCTGCCCTCTCCCGTGAACTGGATCGGAGCGATCTCCGCGTAGGCCTTCATCGGATGGTCGGGATAGAGGCCCGCCTGGCTGCTCACGCTGTTCTCGGTGCGTGAAGGGGGTTTCAGCCTGCCGTTCACGACGCCCAGATCGGTCGGCGCTTTGCCCTCGAGCAATCCGGCCTGGCCGGCGGCGAGCATCGCCACGACGAGCACAAGCAATGCGTAGAGCAGCCACGTCATGAGTTTGCGCACGGCCATCCTGTCACGACCGAGAGCGCGAGTCGCGCGCGATTATCCCGTACCGCCGTTGATCTCGAAAATCGCGCCGCCACCCGGAAGCGCCTCGACGACGACACCCAGTTTGAAATTCCCCGTCTGCTGGATTCCCATCAGGAAGTGCACGTCGATCGAGCCGCCATTCGCCAGCGGCGTTCCCGGTGTTACCGTCCCGGCCGACAGGGTGCTATAGAAGCCGCCGCCGTTGGGCTGGCTCGGCGGTTGCTCGAGTGTCGTGCCTTGCACAGTGACGTTGCTGGTCCCTGTACCGCAAGGAGGCCGGTCCACGTTCACCACGACCGCAGTTGAAGTCCGCGGCCGCAGATCCGCGACCCCGGAAGGCGCCGGGAAAGTGGACAGATCGATCACGCGAAATCGCAGGCGGGTAATGGGCGCGCCGGTGTTGTTGGTAAAGGTGCGGCGGATATCGAGCGTGCCGAAAGTGGAGTTGTTGGCGGGGTCGCTGGTGAAGTCGCGAACCCGGTTCGGCGGCGAGGTATCGACTGAGCACGAGGCGAGCACGGAACCGGCGATCGCTGCGAGACCCATGACCGGACTGCTGAGGTTTTGCGGTCCAGGCGCCCCGAGGCGCTGGCCTCCGCCCGCCGAAGTCCCGTTGGTATCGACGAAATAGAAATCCGCGGCATTGTTGCCGGTATCGACAGGCAAGCCGCCCGCGGGACACGTTCCGAAAACGGGAATCAGGCCACCCTTGCCGCAGGTATCCCGCACCCACGAATAGTCGATGCTGAACGGGGTCAGCGCCGGATATCCCGCACCCTCCTTGTAGAGCGTGTTGGCTTCGCTGGTCGATCCCACCGCATCGAAGCGGTTCGCCAGGCTGAAACTCCCGCCGCCGCTGTTGTTGTTGAACAGAGCGATGCCCGCGTTGTCAGCAATGTCGGTCGTGTAGGTCGCATCGCCTGTCGCGGTGGTGCCGTTGCCGGCGGGATACGCCCCGAGGGAGTAGCTGACGCTGTTCACGCACAGGAAATGGCCGCGTGCCGAAATGATGGTGCCGTTCGGAATGGTGCATCGAACGACGCCGTCGGACGCGGCGACGGCGTAGCCGGTGCCGCTGCTCGCCGCGACCGTAGCCGGCGAAGCGCTGTTGTTGTAGATCTGGATGTATTCGTCGTTCGCGCCGTTGGGTCCACGCAAGCGGAACGCGTCGATCATCAGCGCCGTTGCAACGGGAACGGAAGGGGGTGTCGCTGAGCTATCGTCTCCACTTCCACCACCGCAACCGCTGATGAAGGTCACAGCCAGGAACACTGTGACAAGGAAACCTGCTGGGCTTCTCTCCAATGGCTCACCCGACTTTATCTTCATGGTTGCTTTCTCCCTCGGAAGCGCCCAACAGGGGCGCAACAAATCATGCTGTCGCTAGAGCAGGAAAGTCAAGCACGCGCCTGTCGCATTCAAGCGATCGCGGGCGAGGACACCGTTTTTCAACAACCCGGTAAAGCGCGATAATTCCACCCGTGGCGACCTTGAAAGAAGTCATCTCCTGCACCAGCGGCTACGACCCGGACACCCTGCCGGTCGCCAAGGCGAACGAGGTCATTCGCTCCTTCGTCAGGCCCGTCGCCGGCGTGGAAAGGCTCCCGGTACGCGCGGCGCTCGGGCGCGTGCTCGCCAAGGACATCGTCTCGCCGATCGACGTCCCGTCGCACGACAACTCGGCGATGGACGGCTATGCGGTGCGCGGCGAAGACCTGGTCGCAGGCGAGGTCACGCTGATCGAGATCGGCACCGCCTACGCGGGGAAGGAGTTCGCAGGCGAAGTGAAGCGCGGCGAGTGCGTGCGCGTGATGACGGGCGCGGTGATGCCGGCGGGCACCGACACGGTGGTGATCCAGGAGGCGGTGAGCGCCGCGGGCCGGCGCATCACCATTCCGCCCGGCCAGGAAACCGGCCAGAACCGGCGCCTCGCGGGCGAAGACCTGAAGAAAGGCAAGCCCGCGCTCCGCGCCGGAGTGCTGCTCCGCCCCGCGGAACTCGGCCTCATCGCCTCGCTCGGCATCGGCGAGGTGAGCGTGCGGCGGAAGTTGAAAGTCGCGTTCTTCTCCACCGGCGACGAGCTGGTCTCGGTCGGAAAGAAACTGAAAGCCGGCGAAGTGTACGACTCCAACCGCTACACGCTCTGGGGGATGCTGCAGCGGCTGGGGTGCGAGGTGATCGACCTCGGCGTGGTGCGCGACGACCCGAAAAAACTCGAAGCCGCGTTCCGCAAGGCCGCGGCGAGCGCCGACGCGGTGGTGACCTCGGGCGGCGTTTCGGTCGGCGAAGCCGACTTCACCAAGCAGATGATGGCGAAGCTCGGCGAAGTCGTGTTCTGGAAAATCGCCATGCGCCCGGGCCGCCCGATGGCCTTCGGGCGCATCCGCACGCGCGGCAAAGCGGCGTATCTCTTCGGCCTCCCCGGAAATCCGGTCGCGGTGATGGTGACCTTCTATCACTTCGTGCGCGGGGCGCTGCTGCACATGATGGGCCGCAGCGACACCGACGCTCCCGCTCCTGCGCGCGAAATCGGAAACCGCGATGCGCAAGAAGCCGGGGCGGACCGAATACCAGCGCGGGATTCTGGAGCTCAAGAACGGCGAATGGAGCGTGCGCCTCACCGGCGCTCAGGGCTCGGGGATCCTGCACTCGATGACCGAAGCGAACTGCTTCGTCGTGCTCGGCCACGAGCAGGGCGGCGTCAAGGCGGGGGATTATGTGGAGGTCATGGTGATGGACGGATTGGTGTGAGTCCTGGTCGCAATGCATAAGGCGCTTCCTCGGATATCGCTTTCGCTTTTCCTCCTCGCGGGCTGCGCCGCCACGACCTCCGGCCTCGTCGATCACGACGACCACGCCCGACGGCGCTTCGGAGCAGATTCCCGGCGATGGTGTCCAAGCCCGACGGACCCGGGCCCTTTCCCGCGGTCGTGATCATGCACGACTGCAGCGGTCTCGGTTTCGGCTCCAGCGGCGCTCCCGGACGTTGGACGGCGGAGCTCGTTCAACGCGGATACGTCGTGGTCCTCCCCGACAGCTTCAGCACGCGCGGTTACTCAGGCGGCGTGTGCACGGTTCCCCTGTCGCAGCGCCGAACCGACGTCACCCCCGCGCGCCGCGCCCGCGATGCGTACGCCGCGCTCGCCTACGTGCGCTCTCTGCCCTATGTCGATGGAAAGCGCGTGGGCATCATGGGCGGCTCGCACGGCGGCTCGACGACTCTCGCCGCGATGATCGCCCCGGCAAGCGACTCGGCGCCGCTTGCCGAGGAAAAGCGCGCGGGCTTCGCCGCCGCGGTGGCGCTCTATCCCGCGTGCGCGCTCAAGCCATCGGGGGTATACAAACCCATCGCGCCCGTCTTGATCCTCATCGGAGAAAAAGACGATTGGACGCCGGCCGAACCCTGCCGCAAGCTGACCGAGGCCGCCCGGGAGGCCGGCCATCCGGTGGCGATCAAGATCTACCCGGGCGCGCATCACTCGTTCGACAGTCCCAATCCGGCTGCGTTACGTCTCGGCGCGCGTCAACGTCAACTCTCCGACCGGGTACGGCGCCACCACGGGAGGCGATCGCGACGCCTGGAACGACAGCATCCGCGAGGTCGCCGCTTTCTTCGGCCGGCTCCTGTGATTCTCGAAGCGACCCTCACCTGTCCGTTCTGCGGCCACCGTAAGGCCGAGGCGATGCCCACCGACGCCTGCCTTCACTTCTACGAGTGCACGGCCTGTCGCAGATGCTCAAGCCCAAGACCGGCGATTGCTGCGTCTTCTGCTCGTACGGCTCCGCGAAATGCCCGCCGCACCAAATGGAGAAATCAACGGGAGATCATCAATGACGACTGTCGCAAATATCGCCGTCGCGCTGGTGGCGCTGCTGCACCTCTGGTTCCTCGCCCTCGAGATGTTTTTC
Source organism: uncultured beta proteobacterium (assembly GCA_963699535.1). Taxonomy (GTDB): domain Bacteria; phylum Pseudomonadota; class Gammaproteobacteria; order Burkholderiales; family SG8-39; genus VBDM01. Next base: position 51,216 of record CAVOUJ010000026.1, read on the forward strand.
TGGACCAAGCCTCTCGGCCTGCGGACCTTTGGTCTTGCGCCCGACTTCGCCGCGGCGTCGAAATCGCTCGCGGCGAACCAGGGCCTTTACAACGGCTTTCTCGCCGCCGGGCTCGTCTGGGGTCTCGTCCTCGGCGGCGCCGGAAATCCGATCAAGATTTTTTTCCTCGGTTGCGTCATCGTCGCCGGGGTGTTCGGCGCCATGACCGCGAGCCGCAAGATTCTCTGGGTCCAGGGACTTCCGGGCGCAATAGCGCTCGCCCTGGTCCAGATGGCGTGACCGCCGATCACAGTTGTTTTCCACGCACCTCCGGCAGATCCACGCCGAAAGAGTCCACGAAACTCTGGTGCACCAGGATCGGCGCCTTGAAGCGAATCGCCAGCGCGATGGCATCGGAAGACCGGCTGTCGAAGACCTTCGGGGTCTTCCCCGCCATGATCGTCAAGGCTCCGTAGTAGATTCCCTCCTTCTGCGTGATGACGACCTGCGATACTTTTGCGTCCAGGGATTCGAGGATGGTCTGCATCAGGTCGTGCGAGAGCGGGCGCGGGGGTTTTTGTCCGGAGAGCACTCCCTGGATGGACGTGGCCACGAGCGAATCCACGAAGACGGGAACCGCCTTGTTCCGGAACTTGAGCAGCACCACCGGTCCCACCTGGGAGAATACGACTTCGACGCTCTGGACCCGGACGTCCGCCGGTCCCTCCGCAGCTTTCGGCGCGTCCTCGGCCGCGGCCGATCCGACCGCAAGAGGACATACGAAGCTGGTCCACACCAGGAAGGATCTGCCGAGACTGTTCATAGCGTCCTCCTTCAGAACACGTACTCTAATGCGCCGCGCGTTCGACGATATGGGATTGAAGAACGCAGTCGTTGCGCCGGCCGGAATGAAGCCGTAGCGCGGACCCCTTGTTCAGGATTGGGCGCGCGCCTTCAGGGGGCAACGTCGGGCGGGACCACTCCCGTCTTCACCCAGGAGCGCATCGCGAGCACCGTTTCGCGCTCGACCCCGACGAATCCATGCGCTGTGAATGCCTCACAGGCGTCTCCGCGCCACGCCCCGCCGCCGCGCACGGTGAGCAGCGGGCTCTTGCTGCGCTCGGCGAAGCGCCGCGCATCGCGGTACTCGGTGTACCGGCAGGGGTCGCTCTCGTGATGCACCCAGAGCAGCCGGCTCGGAAGCTTGTCCCAGCTGATCCACGACAGGCCCGGCCCGTTGCGAGACGGCTGGAAAACCGAGGACGTGAGGATCGCGCGCCGCGCGAGCTGCGGGTTCATGCGCGCCGCGTGAAACGCGCTCACCGAGCCCTCGCTCGTTCCGACGAGGGTCCATTCCTCGACCGGGTGTCGGCGCGCGACCTCGCCGAGCAGTGCGGCGACGTCGGCGCCGTACCGCGGCGTCTCACGGAAGGCCTGAGTGAAGGTCGCCCACTGGTCGGAAGGCGCGTCGACCACGACCACCAGCGTTTCCCCGTCCAGCCAGTGCCGGCGCGAGCGGACCAGGAAATTGCCTCGTTGCTCGAACCGCGGTTGCCCGCTTTCCTCGTGCAGCTTCATGATCCCGGGGTGACCGGGAAAGAGGGCGATGCCGTGCTTGAACGCCTTCGCGTCCTTGAGGTGGGTCACGAGGCCGGCGACCGTGTACCCCTTGACGGAGACGGTGACCACCTGCGTGGGATTCGCGAGATTCGGATCGAGAGCCTTCGCCTCCGGCTCCTGCCCGCGGCCATGCGGGATGCCGGCGGCCAGCAGCACGGCCACCAGGGCGGAGAGACGAACGCGTCTCAGATGATTCAAAACCCGTACCTCTTCACCACCCGTTCTCATTGTCCCCCCTGAACGATCGTGTAGCACATCTTACGCGGTTCATCCCGCGATCAGGCGGGCCAGCGTCACCGCGACCATCCCGCCGGCGATGGTCAGCAGGATGCTCCGCGTCGCCGCGGCGATCGCGAACGCAGCGACGCCGCCGATCAGGCGCGGATTGTCGATCGACACTGCCCAGACGCCGTGCGCATACGCGAGGTCGGGAACGATGATCGCCACGAGCGCTGCCGCCGGCGCGTAGCGCAGTACCCGCTCCGCGGTCGGCGGCAGGCGGAGGTGGCCGCCGGGCAGTATGAATACCGCGCGGGCGAGGAATGCCACGGCCGCCATTCCGGCGATCAAGGCCCAGCCGAAAGCGGTGTCGCCCATGCTATGCCCTCTCCGTTTTCGGCCTGATGAACCGCTCGACCGCGAGTCCAACGCCGACTCCGGCGGCGATCGCCACGAGCAGGCCCAGATTGAGCGGCAGTCTTGCGGCGAGAAGCGCGACGCCCCCGGCGGCGAGCGCACCCCACACGACTGCGCGGTCGAAAAGCAAGGGCATCACCAAGGCGATCAATCCGAGCGTGCTCGCGAATTCGAGCGACCATTCCTTCGGGATCATCGCGCCGGCGAAAACACCGATCGAGGTCGAGAACTGCCAACCGCACCACATCACGATCGAACCGCCCAGAAAGAACCAGTGCTTGTGCGGATCGGCCTCCTCGGGCCGGAAGCGGGCGGCGAAGAGCGCGAACACACCGTCCACCGTGATGTAGGAAAGGAGCACTCGCCACGGCCTAGAAAGATGCGCGAAGTGCGGCGCGAGTACTGCGCTGTAGATGACGTACCTCAGATTGACGACGAGCGTGGTGGCGATCATCACCCACAAGGGCGCCTTGACGAGGAGAAGCGGCAGGACGGCGATCTGCGCCGAGCCCGCGAAGACGAGCACGCTCATCGCGACCGCCTGCGCCTGCGTGAGTCCCGCGGCGACCATCGCCACGCCCGCGACGATTCCCCAGGGAACCATGCCGACGAGGAGCGGAACCGACGCGGCGGCGCCTTCGCGAAGGACGGAAACTTGTTCGTGTTGCAGTCTCATCGGTTTCCCGAAGCTGAAAGGGCCGCTTTGACGTTCTCCTCGCGCATTCCCCCTCCTCGATATACGCGGCTCATTCTACCGGCTAGAATTCCGCCCGGAACGGGGAGAAGACCCATGCAGGCCAGAACGAAACCGGAACCCGAATTGTCTGCGCTCGAAGAACTGAACGTGCGCGTCGCCCGCGAGCATTTCGCGGCGGAGAGCGCGCACGACACCGCGCGCACGCTCGCGACGCTCGCCGATGACATCATGTACCACGTGGTCGCCTCCGGGGCGATCGTCCACGGCAAGGAAGCGGTGTCGAAGTACTACGACGTATGGTGGACGGCGTTCCCCGACGTCAGCATCGAGGTGAAACGTCTGGTCGCCTCGGGCGAATGGGTGTTCGCCGAGAACGAGGTGACCGCGACCCACCTCGGGCCCTGGCTCGGCATCCTGCCGACCGGCAAGCGCACCGTGCAGCACCTGTGCGCGGTGTGCCGCATGCGCGACGGCCTGATGATCGAGGAAACCGTCTATTACGACCAGCTCGAGCGCATCCGCCAGATCGGCGAGGTGCTCACGCTCGACGGCCGGCGGCTCGCCCTGCCCAAGACCTGAGCTTCACTCCACGTACGCCGGCGACTTCGGGATGCTGGCGTTCTGCGTCTTGTCGTGATTGATCCAGAGCTGCGCCTTGTTGACCTTGACCACCTCGGTGATCTTGTCCATGGACTGGCGGCTCTGCTCCTGGCTGAAGTTGTATACGGGCACGCGCCGGTTCACCCAGTTGTCCGCGGAATGCGCCACGTCGCCCGACAGCACGACCGCGCCCCGCTTCGGCAGGCGCACGAGCAAAGACTGGTGGCCGGGCGTGTGGCCCGGGGTGGACACGATCGTCACCGATCCGTCCCCGAAGACATCGTAGTCGCCGTTCAGCTTGAGGACGACGTCAGAGCGCAGCTTGTCGTAGTTCAAGGGGTCGAAGCCGAACTTGGACGCATTCGGGCCGAACGCGGCTTCGTACTCCGCCTCCTGGATGTACAGCCTCGCCCGGGTGAAGGTGTTGGCGTTGCCGACGTGGTCCGCATGCATGTGGGAGAAGGCGATATGCGTGACCTCCTCGGGCTTGACTCCGATCTCGGCGAGTTGCGACGAGAGCGTCTTCCTCACGATCGAGCGGATCGCGCCCTGTCCGCGCGTCACGCCGTTGGGCGACTCGGCGATCGAGTCCGCGAGCCCTGCGTCCCACAGCATCAGCCCCGCGGCGTGGCGTATGAGGTAGCAATGGATGCTGAACTCCCCGGGCGTCCCGGCCGCGGTCCCCGGCAGCCACGGCGAGACGTCGTTCGTCTGGTTCTCGCCGCAATCGAACACGTACAAGCGTTCCACGCCGCTGGCGGGCGCCGTCGGCTCCTTCGCACACGAGGCGAAGAGCGCCGCTGCCGCCAGGGAGGCGACGCCGAATCCCAAAATCCTTGCCTTGCTCATGAGGCCTCCTAGTCAATTTTCGATTCGTCGCGGTACATGACCTTGTGCCGGGTGTCCTTGATCCAGGCTTCGATCTGCTCCAGGGTCATGTGGTTCCTGGGGTCGAAACGCTCCCAGCTTCGAATTTGGTCGATCGATTTCTTCCAGCGCTTGTAGGGCGGCTTCGCGGCCGGGCCGAAGCAGAAAATGTCGATGATGGACAGATCCTCCGGCACGCCGAGCAGCGGGCGCATCGCGGACTGCGCCGCCTCCTGGCCGATCGCCGTCACCCACCAGACGTTGTAGCCGAGCGCCGCAGCGGCGAGATGAGCGGACATGGTCGAAGCCGCCACGCTCTGCAGGAGAATGCGCTCGGCGTTCTCGTGGTACTGGCGGTCGAGGTCGCTCCCGTCCATGAGCACCGGGAACGCGCGCGTGAAGCGGAAGTCGGCGACCACGACGATCATCCCCGGCGCGGTCTCGAGGCCCCGGTAGTTCGGCGTGGGAAACTTCATCTTGAGCTTGGCGCGCCTGCGCTGCTCCTCGACGAAATAGTCGGCGATCTTCTTCTTGGTCTCCGGGTTCGTGACGATGATGTAGTGCCAGGGCTGGGCGTTCGCGCCGGAAGGCGCATGGCGCGCGGCCTCGAGGATGAGATCGTAGTGCTCGCGCGGAACGACGCAGCCGGGGTCGAACGCCCGCGTGGTCAGCCGGCTGCGCATGATGTCCAGCAGCGCGTCGCAGCGCGCGCGGAAGCCGGTTGCGCCTTGCATCTGCTCGGTCACTTTCTGTCCGGTTCCAGACGCACGACATTCGCGACGGGCCGCTCCTCGATTTCGGCCGACTCGATCTGCTGGAAGCGCTGCGAGATCTTCCGGCTCGAGACCTGCACGTCTTCCGCGTCCTGGTGCGCCTGTCGGATGTGATCGGCGAGCTTCTTCATGCGCTCGTCGAAACGGCTGAAATCCGCGCCCAGCTTGCCGAGCTCTTCCTTGATGATGTGGATGTGCCTGCGCGTCTCCACGTCCTTCAGCACCGCGCGCGCGGTGTTGAGCACCGCCATCAGCGTGGTCGGCGAAACGATCCACACCCTCTTTCCGATCGCGTACTCGACCACCTCGGGGCTGTAGGCGTGGATCTCGGCGAATACGGCTTCGGCCGGGACGAACATCACCGCGCCGTCGGAGGTTTCGCCGGGGATGATGTACTTCCGGGCGATGTCGTCGATGTGCTTCCTGACATCGGCCTTGAACTGCTTCTGCGCGAGCGCGCGCTCGGCCTGGTCCGCCTCGCGGTCGAACATGCGGTGGTAGTTCTCCAGGGGAAACTTCGAGTCGACCGCCACCATTCCGGTGGGCGGCGGCAGCCGCAGCACGCAGTCGGCGCGCGTGCCGTTGGAGAGCGTGTACTGGAATTCGAAACCGGCGGGCGGCAGGACGTTCCTCACCAGCGCCTCGAGCTGCACTTCGCCGAAGGCGCCGCGGCTGCGCTTGTCCCCGAGCAGGTCCTGCAGGCTGACGACGCTGCCCGTGAGGATCTCGATCTTCTTCTGCGCCTCGTCGATGGTCGCCAGGCGCTGCATCACGTTGACGAAGGTGTCGTTGGTCTTCTTGAAGCCTTCCTCGAGCCGCTCGTCCACCTTGCCCGCGATCCGGTCCAGGCGCTGGTCGATCTTCGCCGACAAGCGCTCGCTCGACTCGGTGAGATGGCGCCCGAGACGGTCGCCCTGCTGGGTGAGGCCGGTATGCAGGTCGGTCAGCATCGCGCGGTGCTTTTCTTCCAGGAACGGCGCGATCACCGCGACCGGGTCCTTCAGTCTTCGCTCCAGCGTCGCGATGCGCCACGCCGCCCAGACGAGGACGAGGAGCGCGACGACCGCGACCGAAAGCGTGATTTCAACCACGCCCTATTGTAACGCCGCGACCGGAACTAACCCGCTTCCCGCAGCGCCGCCATCGGCGGACGGCTCAGTGCGGCGCGGGCGCCGGCCCAGGCATTGAGGACGACGCAGGCGAGCCCGAGCGCCGGTCCCGCCAGCCAGATCCAGCCGTTCCAGAAGAACTCGAACTGGAATACGCGCGTCGCGAGCGTCCAGCCGATCGCGCTCGCGCCGAACGCGGCGAGCAAGCCTGCGATCGCGCCGAGCACGGCGAACTCGGCGCGCTGCGCGGCGAGCACCTGGGCGCGGCTCGCCCCGAGCGCGCGCATCACCGCCGCCTCGTGCGTGCGCTCGTCCTGGGTCGCGAGCAGCGCCGCGTACAGCACCAGCACGCCCGCCGCCAGCGCGAATGCGAACACGAGCTGCACCGCGCCGATCAGCTGGTCCATCACGCGCTGCACCTGGGCGAGGATCGCGGTCACGTCGATCACGGTGACGTTCGGGAAGGCCTGCGACAGGCGCAGTGTCAGCAGGGGATCGGCTCGCGGCGCATGGAAGGCCGCGACGTAGCTCGCCGGAAAGCCCTCGAGCAGCGCGGGAGTGGTGATGAAGAAGAAATTCGGACGCATCGAATCCCAGTCGAGCTTGCGCACGCTCGTCACCGCCGCGGAGAAGCTGCGGCCGGCGGCGAGGAACTCGAGCGTATCGCCCACGCGGATGCCGAAGCGCTCGGCGATCCAATACTCGATCGAGATCGCGCCGCGCTTGAGATCATCCGGGCCGAACCAGGCGCCCGCGGTGACCTTGTTGTCGGGCGGCAGCTCGGTCAGGTACGTCACGTTGAACTCGCGCTCGATCTGGCGCTTGGCGCGCTCGTCCGAATAGTCCTCCGCTCCCACCGGCTTCCCGTTGACGGCGACCAGGCGCGCCCGCACCATCGGAAAAGTCTGCGGCGGCTGCTTCACGCCATTGCGATCGAAGAATTCGGCGAGCGGCTGCCTTTGCTCGGGCTGGATGTTGACGAGGAACCGGTCGGGCGCATCCACGGGGAGCCGCCCGCGCCAGACGTCGATCAGATCGGCCCGGATCACGGTGAGGAGCAGGATCGCGGTGAGCCCGACGGCGATCGCCACGATCTGCACCGTGTTGGCGCGCGGGCGCCGCAGGAGATTGGCAAGGCCGTAGCGCCAGGAGATGCCTCCGGTCGTCCTGCCGTATCGCCCGATCGCCTTCAAGGCGCCGTAGCCGAGCGCGGCGAAGATCCCGAAGGCCGCGGCAAAGCCGCCGAACACCCAGGCCGCGAGCTTGAGCTCCCCCGCCTGCCACAGGAGCAGCCCGAACACGCTGGCGAAACCCAGTACGTATACAGCGAGGGCGCCCTGGCTCGGGGGGCCGACGTCGCGCCGGATCACCCGCAGCGCCGGGACCTCCTTCAGCTGGAGGAGCGGCGGAAGCGCGAAGCCGAGGAGGAGTACCAACCCCGTCGCGCCGCCCTGGAGGAGCGGCACGGGCCCGGGCGCCGGCAAGGTCCCCGGGATCAGCGCCGCGAGCGACCAGGCGACCAGGCTCTGGACGAGCGAAGCCGAGCGCGCAGCCCGCGAGCGACGCACCGAGCGCGAGCAGCAGGAATTCCCAGGCGAACAGGGCAAAGAGCTGCGATTGGGTCGCGCCCATGCAGCGCATCACGGCGTAGCCGTCGAGGTGCCGCTCCGTGTAGCGCCTCGTTCCGAGCGCCACCGCCACGGCCGAGAGGATCACCGCGAGCATGGCGGTGAGCCCGAGGAAGCTCTGCGCCCGATCGAGTCCCGCGCGCACTTCGGGACGCGCGTTCTCGAGGCTGTCGATGCGCTCGCCACGGCCGAGTCGCGCCCTCGCCCATAGCTCGAACTGCCGCAGCGATTCTCTCTCGCCTGCGGCGAGGAGCTGGTAGTTGATGCGGCTCCCGGGCTGCACCAGGCCCGTCGCGGGCAGATCGTCGAGCCGGATCATCACGCGCGGCGCGAAATTCATGAAGGACGCGCCCCGGTCGGGCTCCACGGTCAGCACGGCATCGACGCGAAAGCGCGCATTGCCCAGCTCGAGCGTGTCGCCGGGCGAAAGCTTGAGCGCCGCCATCATGCGCTCGTCGAGCCACGCGGCGCCCTGCGGCGGAACCGAGTCGGTGTCCGTGCCCGCGGCGTTCAGGCCCGGCGCAATGCGCAATTTCCCCCGCAAGGGGTAGCCCGGCGTCACGGCCTTCACCGCCGCGAGCAGGGCCTCCTCCCCCGCCCGCGCCATGCTGACGAAGTTCACGCTCTCCGCCCGGGCGAGGCCGCGCTTCGCGATCTCGTCCGAGAATTCGGGGCTCCAGGGGTGGTCGGCGGTCATGAGCATGTCCGCGCCCAGCACCTGGTGGGCCTCGCGGGTGAGCGCCTGCCGCACGCGGTCGGCGAAGAAGGCGACGCTGGTGACGCTTCCCGAAGCGAGCACCAGAGCGAGCGCGAGCACGCGCAACTCGCCCGCGCGAGCGTCGCGCAGCAGCATCCTGAGCGCGAGGTTTAGCATCAGCCCTTGCCCTCGATGCGACCCGCGACGAGGCGGATCTTCCTCGCGCAGCGGCTCGCGATCGCCTCGTCGTGGGTGACGAGGAGGAGCGTCGTCCGCGCCTGCGCGTTCAGCTCGAACATGAGCTCGATCACCCCTTCTCCGGTCGCAGCGTCGAGATTGCCGGTGGGCTCGTCGGCGAGGAGGAGCTTGGGCTGTGTCACGAAGGCGCGCGCGAGGGCGACGCGCTGCTGCTCGCCGCCCGAGAGGGTCTTGGGGTAGTGGCGCAGCCGCTCGGCGAGGCCGACGCGCGCGAGCATCTTGCTGCGCGAGCTCCGCCGCGCCGCGGCTCGCCAGAGAGCTCGAGCGGCAGCATCACGTTCTCGAGCGCGTTGAGCGCCGGCAGCAGCTGGAAGGACTGGAACACGAAGCCGAGCAGCCGCGCGCGCAGCGCCGCGCGCCCGTCCTCGTCGAGGGCGAAGAGGTCGGCGCCGTCCAGGCGCACCGCGCCCGAGCTCGGCGTATCCAGGCCGGCGAGCAGCCCGAGCAGCGTGGATTTTCCCGATCCCGAGGCGCCGACGATGGCGACCGCCTCGCCGGGCATGATTCCGAGCGAAATGTCCTGCAAAATGACGAGCTCGTTCGGCCCTGGACTCCCGTTCGCAAGGCGAACGACCTTGGAGAGCCCGGTAGCCTGGACAATAGGTTGGGATGAATCAGACATGAGATCGATTTTGTTCGCTGTATTGATTGCGTGCTCCGGGGCGGCGACCGCCGCGCGGACCATACTGGTGTACGGGGACAGCCTCTCGACTGCCTACGGTCTTCCACAGAGCGCGGGCTGGGTGGCGCTGCTCGAGGCGCGGCTGAAACAAAGAAGGCTCGATTATACCGTGGCGAACGCGAGCATCAGCGGCGAAACCACCGCGGGCGGCGCGGCGCGCATCGAAGCGGTGCTCGCCAAGACCCGGCCCGCGATCGTGATCGTCGAACTGGGCGGCAACGACGGCCTGCGCGGGCTGCCGGTCGCGAGAGATCAAGGCCAACCTCACCGCCATCATCCGGGCGTCCAAGCGGGCGGGCGCGCGCGTCCTCCTCGTCGGCCTGCAGATGCCGCCCAACTACGGCGCGAAATACACCAACGAATTCCGCTCGGCGTTCCGCGAAGTGGCGCGCGACGAACGCACCGCCCTCGTGCCCTTCGTCCTGGAAGGCACGTTCGAAAAGCGCGAGATGTTCCAGGAGGACAACATCCACCCTTCCGCCGAGGCCCAGCCGATCATCATGGAGAACGTGTGGCGGAGGCTGGCGGGGATGGTGGTGCCATCCAGTCAAACGTTGATCTGCACGCAGCGCGTTCGGTTAGGTTAGCTTGGCCCTAGGGATCGAGCGAAGGCTAGGCGACATCAAGGCCGCAACACCTCCAACTGCCCAGTTGGAGCAACGGATATAAGCACAAAGTTGAGAGCGCCAATCGACGAGAAGCAGTCCTTTGTTTGAAATGAGCTTCAGAATGCACGCGATGAACTTGTTCATGGGACCGAAGGCCGGTCTTGTAGGCGCCTAATGCGCCTAGCCCTGAACGCGGCTAAGGGTAACAACACATTCGGACAGGTCTTTTTTGCCTGGCGGGTTTGCCCAACTAGGCCAACCAGCTAACACCTTCGCGTCGGGCCGGACCGTAATCTGCCCAGGCGTTATCTCTCCAAAGAACAAGAATTCAGAGTTCCCCGGGTCTTGGAGGGCAAGCACGGATTCAACGACCACGCCGGGTATCCCGACGGAATGTGACTTGCCCTCGAGCTGGACCTTGTGCAGGAGCTCGGCGTTGAAACCGTTCTGGGAAATGTTGAGCTCGCTCAACGCGCCCTCACGTACGCCGCCCGCCCACATAGACTGGATGCGCGCGCATGAAGAGGTAGCCGTGGCACGGAAGGGTCCCGCTATCAATTGAGATCCCCGCCGCGTGATTGCCAGGGCGTAGACGCGCAGCCGGTCCTGGTAACCGGCCAGATAGAGCGCCGCATTGGATGCAGTGATGGAATCGGCCCTGCCGTCGAGACTCGTTACGAGCGTGGCACGGAACTTTCCCTGCCGTGCCGGCTCGAGCATCTTCGCCATGAAACTGACGGCGAGATAGCCTTCGGCGAGGGACCCAGGCGGGGCGCGCATCGCCTGCTCGGGATGAACAAGGAGCGGGCCTTGTTCTGGTTTCGTATCGAATCGCCGCTGAAGGAGCTGCTGCGCGTCGCTGTGCCCGTACATCCCGGCCCGGCGAAGCCACATGATGGCGTTGATATTGTCCGCTGCAACGTCCTTTCCTTCCGCGTAGATGGCCCCCAGAGTGTACTGGGCGTCAGGGGCTTCCTGATCGGCTGCGAGCCGAAGCCATTTCATCGCTTCCACGACGTCTTTCTTGACGCCCCAGCCGTTAAGATAGAGCAAGCCCAGCCATGTTTGGCCGGCTGGGTGTTGCTGTGCCGCGGCCTTTCGAAACCACAGCTCGGCCGTCGCGTAGTCCTTTGGCGTTCCTTGCCCTTCGGCGTGCATGAGGCCGACCCTGCTCTGCGCAAGCGCATCCCCTTGATCGGCGGCCTTTCGATACCACCGCATTGCCTCGCCCCAATCTTGCGTCCGCGCGCGCTCGCGGCGGCGGACAAGCTCAAGGCGGAACACGGCATCGACTGCGAAGTTGTCGATGTACGCTCGCTCGTTCCGCTCGATACGCAAACCATCCTCGGTTCGGTCGGGCGCACGCACCGTCTGTTCACGGTCGAGGAAAATCCGCGGCTGTGCGGCTGGGGGGCGGAGATCGTCTCCATCGTGGCCGACGAGGCGTTCTACGAGCTCGACGGGCCGCCGGTGCGGATCACGACGCCGCATATCCCGCTGCCGGCCGCCGACATCCTCGAGGACATCGCGCTGCCGACGGTGGAGCGGATCGTGGAGCGGGTGCGAAAGGCGATGCAATCGTAGCAGCGATTGTCATCCCGGACGGCCCCAAGGGCCGATCCGGGACCCAAGCCGCCACGCATGCATGCGCTGAGAGTTGGGTCCCGGCTCTCGTTTCGCTCGGCCGGGATAACAGTAACAAGGCATGAGTTAGGGACACATCATGTACGAAAATCTCCTCGCCAACGTTCCGACCGATCTCTGGATCGGCGGCAAATGGCGCAAGGCCTCCGACGGCGGGCGCTTCGACGTGATCGATCCGGCGACCGAGAACACGATCGCCTCGGTCGCGAGCGCCACCGTCGACGACGCCAAGGCCGCGGTCGATGCCGCGAGCGACGCGTTCCCGGCTGGGCCGGCAAGAAGCCGCGCGAGCGCGCCGAGATCCTGCGCAAGTCCTTCGAACTGATCATGCGCGACGCCGAGCGGCTGGCGAAGCTGATCACGATCGAGAACGGCAAGGCGCTGTCGGATTCGCGCGGCGAGGTCGCCTATGCGGCCGAGTTCTTCCGCTGGAACGCCGAGGAGGCGGTGCGCAATCTCGGCCAGCTCGTACAACGGCGCCGGCGTCCGGCGCGCGCATCATGGTGCAGCACAAGCCGGCGGGCGTCGCGGTGCTGGTGACGCCGTGGAATTTCCCGGCCGCGATGGCGACGCGCAAGATCGGCCCGGCGCTCGCGGCCGGCTGCACGGTCGTGCTCAAGCCCGCCTCCGACACGCCGCTCACCATGCTGGCGCTGATGCCGATCCTGGAGGAGGCCGGCGTGCCGGCGGGCGTGGTCAACGTCATCCCGTCGCGCTCGTCCGGCAAGGTGGTCGAGCGCGATGCTGCACGATCCGCGCGTGCGCGTCGTCTCGTTCACCGGCTCGACCGAAGTCGGCCGCAAGCTCCTGCACGAGGCCGCCGACAACGTGGTCAAGCCGGCGATGGAGCTCGGCGGCAACGCGCCCTTCATCGTGTTCGACGACGCCGACATCGACGCGGCGATCGACGGCGCGATGATCGCCAAGATGCGCAACATGGGCGAGGCCTGCACGGCGGCGAACCGCTTCTATGTGCACGAGAAGGTGCACGACGAGTTCGCCAAGAAGCTCACCGCCAAGATGAGCGCGCTGAAGATGGGCAACGGCCTCGACGACGGCGTCGCGCTCGGCCCGCTGGTCAACAAGGACGGCCTCGACAAGGTGGTCGAGCTGGTCGACGACGCGGTGAGGAAGGGCGCGAAGGTGCTCACCGGCGGCAAGGCGCCGGGCGGCAAGGGCTTCTTCTATCCGGCGACCGTGCTCGCCAACGTGCCCGACGACGCCAAGATGCTGAACGAGGAAATTTTCGGGCCGGTCGCGTCGCTGCAGACCTTCAAGTCGGAGGACGAAGTCATCAGGCGCGCCAACGACACCGAATACGGCCTCGTCGCCTATCTCTACACCAAGGATCTTGAGCCGCGGCATGCGCGTGTCGGAGCAGCTCGACTTCGGCATGATCGGGCTCAACCGCGGGCTCGTCTCCGATCCGGCGGCGCCGTTCGGCGGCATGAAGCAGTCCGGCATCGGCCGCGAGGGCGCGCACGAGGGGCTGATGGAGTTCCTGGAGACGCAATACGTCTCGGTGAGCTGGTGAATTACGCCGTCGGATGCAGCTCGGCAGAGCGCGAGGCGCGCTCACTCCCGCAGCCTTGCGAGGCGAGGGTTCGGAAGCGAGGGTCGCCATTGTGCAGACCTGCAAGCCAGCAACGGCTACCATCCCGGCGCGCACGCGGGCACGTTCATGCGGGCTGCCCAAACTTGCCGCGATGCTCGCCGACCTCGCCCCGCTCGGCGGGAAGGTAATCCGAGTTCTTGAGGAGCGATGCCATGGACGTGCTGATGCCGCAGCTCGGCGAGACCGTCGCCGAGGGCAAGATCACGAAGTGGTTCAAGTCGGCCGGCGACGCGGTGAAGCCGGGCGACAACCTGTTCGAGATCGAGACCGACAAGGTGTCGATGGAGGTGCCGTCGACCGACCGCCGGCGTGCTCTCGGAAATCCGCGTCGGCGGAGGGCGAGGTCGCGCCGGTCGGCGCGATCGTCGCGGTGATCGCGGGCGACAGCGGCTGGCGCGCGCCGCGCCGCCGCCACGCCCGGCGAGCGGCACCCGCGCGCCGCAGCCGGCGCCGTCACCGCAGCCGCGCTGCCCGCGCCGGCGCCGCGCGCCTCGTCGGCGCCGCGCCGCCGTCGCGCGCCGATCAACGCTCGATCCGTTCTTCGAGGTGCGCACGCCCGAGCGCAATTACGGCCCGGCGCGGCTCGCCGGCGGCGCCGCGGTCACGCCGCTCGCGCGCCGGCTCGCCGCCGAAGCCGGCATCGATCTCGGCCGCGTGTCGCGGCTCCGGCCCGCACGGCCGCATCGTCGCGCGCGACGTCGAGGCGGCGCCGGCGCCGCGCGCCGCGCCGCGGCGCCGCCGGCGGCGCGCGGCCCGTCCGCCGACGCAGGTCATGGCGCTCTATCGCGACGTGCCGTTACGAGGAAGTGCCGCTCGACGGCATGCGCAAGACCATCGCGACGCGGCTGCGTGCAGGCGAAGCAGACCATCCCGCATTTCTATCTGACCGCCGATGTCGAGATCGGCCGCCTGCTGGCGCTGCGCGAGGAGGCGAACGCCGCCGCGCCGAAGGACAAGGACGGCAACCCGGCGTTTCAAGCTCTCGGTCAACGATTTCGTCATCAAGGCCTGGGCGGCGGCGCTGCAGCGCGTGCCGGCGGCGAATGCGGTGTGGGCGGAGGACCGCATCCTGCGCTTCCAGCATTCCGACATCGGCATCGCGGTCGCGATCGAGGGCGGGCTGATCACGCCGGTGATCCGGCAGGCCGAGACCGAAATCGCTCACGCGCGATCTCGGCCGAGATGCGGGAGCTCGCCGAGCGCGCGCGCGCGCGAAGAAGCTCAAGCCGAACGAATACCAGGGCGGCTCCGTCGGCGATCTCCAATCTCGGCATGTACGGCGTGCGCGAATTCTCCGCCATCATCAATCCGCCGCACGCGACCATCCTCGCGGTCGGCGCCGCGCGCCGGCAGGCGGTCGAGAAGGCGGACGGCGGCGTCGCCTTCGCCAGCATGATGACGGTGACGCTCTCCTGCGATCACCGCGTGGTCGACGGCGCGCTCGGCGCCGAGCTGCTGGCGGCGTTCAGGGGCTTTGTCGAACAGCCGGTGACGGTGCTGGTGTAGGACGCCGTGGAAACCGTACGGATCCGGCGCGACCAATCCGGGGGGATATGTCATGACACAAATTCATCGTGTCGGCGATCGTCATGTTCGTCATGGCGTTCGTGCTGAGCTGGTTCGTGCACGGGGTGCTGCTCCACGGCGACTACGCGCAGATGCTCGAGCTGGATGCGGCCGCCGGCAAGACGCACATTCGCTGCTGCCCTGGCATGGTCCTCGCGCATGCGCTGTTCGGCGTCGCGTTCGCCTGGATCTATGTGCAAGGCCGCGAGCGACAAGCCCTGGCTGGCGCAAGGCATCCGCTACGGCATCGCGATTGCGGTCGCTGACCATCGTGCCGACCTATCTGATCTATCACGTGGTCACGCCGGTGCCGCTGGTCGTCGCCTTCAAGCAGATCATCTTCGACACCATTCGCGTCGTGCTGATGGGCATCGTGGTGGCCTGGATCAACCGCTAACGCAGCCGGAAGTACGTATGGCTGACGAAAAGATCGACGTGCTGCTGGTCGGGCCGCCGAAGCCGGTCATCGTCAAGGGGCTGCGCGGCGTTCACGGTGCACCGGCTCGCCGAGGCGAAGGACCGGGAGGCGTTCCTCGAAGGAGGTCGGCGCCGCGCGTGCGCGCCATTGCGTCGAGCGTGCACATCGGAGCAAGATCGGCGGCGACCTGATGGCGAAGCTTGCCGAAGCTCGAGATCGTCTCGACCTTCGGCGTCGGCTACGACCACATCGACGTCAAGTGGGCGGCGGCGCACGGCGTCACCGTCACCAACACGCCGCAGGTGCTCACCGAGGAGGTCGCCGACACCGCGCTCGGGCTGCTGCTGTGCACCGTGCGCGAGTTCCCGCAGGCCGAGCGCTATCTGCGCGCCGGCAAGTGGCGCGAGCGCGCCTATCCGCTCACCAAGGCGACGCTGCGCAACCGCACCGTCGGCATGGTCGGCATGGGCGCCATCGGCCAGGCGATCGCGCGCCGGCTCGACGCCATGCAGGTGCCGGTCGTCTATCATTCGCGCCGGCCGGCGGCGGGCGTGAGCTACCGCCACTATCCGAAGCTCCTCGACATGGCGCGCGACGTCGACATGCTCCTGGTCATCACGCCGGGCGGGCCGGAGACCAGAAACATGATCGATGCCGAGGTGCTCGACGGCGCTCGGGCCGGACGGCATCCTGATCAACATGGCGCGCGGCTCGGTGGTCGACGAGGCGGCGCTGATCAAGGCGCTCAAGGACAAGACCATCATGTCGGCCGGGCTCGACGTCTATCGCGAACGAGCCGGAGGTGCCGACGGAACTGATCGCGATGGAGAACGTCGTGCTGTTCCCGCATCTCGGCTCGGCGTCGGTCTACACCCGCGACGCAGATGGACCAGCTCGTGGTCGACAATCTCGTGGCCTGGGCGGCCGGCAAGCCGCCGCTCACGCCGGTGCCGGAGACGCCGTGGCCGCCCAATCGCCCCCAATGATCGGCGATGTCCGAGCATTTTTCATGACGCCGCGGGCGGCCCGTGGTAGCGTTTCGGCGATGTGTCCTGGCGTTGTGAATCCGTGGTGCTGCATGTCGTTCAGCGCGCGTTTCTTCGCCGTCATTGCGTTGGTCGCTGCGTCGATGCCGCGCGCGCACAGGGGCCGCAGACGCCGCCGTCGAGCGACGCCGCCAAGGCAATCGTCGGCGCCTGGGAAATCTCCAATGCCGATCGCGACAAGCGCTGCGCCGGTGACTTTCAGCGCCGATCCGGCGCCCGGCGGCTTCAAGCTCGAGCTCGATCCCGCCTGCGGCGACGCGCTGCCGGAGCTCAAGGAGGTCGTGGCCTGGGCGCTGGGGCCGAACGATGCGGTGCGGCTCGTCGACAACGTCGGCGCCATCCGTGCTCGAATTCACCGAGGTCGAGAGCGGGCATGTACGAAGCCGAGCGCAAGGGGGAGGGCCTGCTCTTCATGCAGACCCAGGCGGCGATCAAGGCCGAGACCGCAGACCGCCGAAGCAGCTGTTCGGCGACTGGAAGATCTTGCGCGAGATCGACAAGCCGCTCTGCACGCTCACGCTCTCGAACGCGTCGAACGGCGCCGACAGCTTCAAGATCGTGGTCAAGCCGGGCTGCGATCCGGCGATTGCGGGGCTTCGGGCTGTCGACCTGGCAGCTCGACCGCGATCAACTGCTGCTGACCGGACGCAACACGTCCTGGCGCTTCTGCCGAGAGCGACTCGGCGACCTGGGAGCGCATTCCGCTCAGCACCGATCCGCTGCTGCTGATGCGGCAATAATCGGGATTGACGCCGCCGCCGCGCCTCCTTGACTTGCCCGCATCCGGGCGCCGGACGGCCGGCAGAGACACACGATGACCGTGAGGACTTCCAAAATGTTGCACATCCCAAGGACGACCAGACGCGCTTGCCGGCTGGGCATGCTGCTCCTCTGCGCTGCGGCGGCTTGCGGACCGGCGCAGGCCGATGCGGTATCCGATTTCTACAGCGGCAAGACATTCTCGCTGATCGCGGGATTTCCGCCCGGCGGCGGCTACGACACCTATGTGCGGGTGCTGGCGCGCCATTACGGCCGGTTCCTGCCGGGCCAGCCGAATGTGGTGGCGTCGAACATGCCCGGCGCCGGCTCGCTTGATCGCCGCCAACAATATCTACGCCAAGGCTCGCTCCGGACGGCCTCGCGCATCGGGCATGTTCGCGTCGTCGGCGGCGATGGAGCCGCTGCTCGGCAACAAGGCCGCGGTGTTCGACGCCACGAAATTCAGCTGGATCGGAAGCATGTCGCAGGACGTCGCCTATTGCGGGGTCTGGCAGCGGCCGGGCGCCGCCGCGACCTTCGACGAGATGATGACGAAGGAGACGATCTTCGGCGGCGGCGCGCCCGGCGGCCATCACCTTCCAGCATCCGATGGTGCTCAAGAACGTGCTGAAGCGCCAACATCCGCGTCATCCCGGGCTACGCCGGCACGCGCGACATCAACCTCGCCATGCAGCGCGGCGAGGTGAACGGCACCTGCGGCATGTTCGGCATCGTCGGTCAAGGCGCAGTTCGTCGACGAGGTGAAATCCGGGCGACTGAAGCTCGTGATCCAGATGGGCAGCAAGAAGTCGAACGAGTTCGGGACGATCCCGAGCGTGTTCGACTATGCCA
Organism: uncultured beta proteobacterium; assembly: GCA_963699535.1. GTDB lineage: Bacteria > Pseudomonadota > Gammaproteobacteria > Burkholderiales > SG8-39 > VBDM01. The sequence goes on from CAVOUJ010000026.1 coordinate 69,270, forward strand.
AGACCGACGAGGATCGCGCCATCCTGGACGTCCATTTCGGCCAGCTCCTGCTCGGACGTCCGCTGGCGGCGCCGCCCGGCGTTCCGGCCGACCGCCTCAAGGCGCTGCGCGACGCGCTGTTCGCGACCATGAAGGATCCGGAGTTCCTGGCCGAGGCGAGCAAGGCCGGCCTCGACATCGATCCGGCGACACCCGACGAAGTCCTGGCGCTGCTCAGGAAATTCGCCGGCTTCTCACCCGCGATTCTCGAAAAGGCCAAGGACGCCATGGGACGCTGACGCAAAGCCCGCCGATGCTCGCTACCGGGCGGCAGAAGCTCGAGCGCATGCGCGACGGCCGCGCCGTCTATATCGGCGCGGAGCGGGTCGACGACGTCACCAGCCATCCGGCGTTCCGCGCGGGCGCGCAGACGATCGCGGCGCTCTACGATCTCAAGGCCGATCCGCAGCAAGCGCGATCTGTTCTCCTACGAGGAGAACGGCGAGCGCTACGCGCTGCAATGGCTGCGCTGCCGCACGCGCGACGATCTCGTGCGCCGCATGCGCGCGCTCAAGGCGAGCGCGGATGCGACCTACGGCTTCATCGGCCGCTCGCCCGAGCAGGTCGCGGGCCTGATCACCGGGCTCTCGATGAATCCGTCGGTGCTCGAGAACCTGCACGCGGGCTTCGGCGAGAATCTCGCTGCGCTTCTACGAGCGCGCGCGCAGGGACGACCTCTATCTCTGCTTTGCGGTCACGCCGCCGACCGGCATGCGCGCGACCGAGCTGTTCCCCGGCCAGGAGCGCGACGATCCCAATCTCCAGGTCGTGGCCGAGGACGCCGCCGGCGTCACCGTGTCCGGCATGAAGATGCTCGCCACCAGCGCGGTCTATCGCCGACGAGATCCTGATCGGCAACCTCACGCCGATCGCCGACAAGTTCAGGAGCGAGGCGATCACCGCGGCGCTGCCGCTCAACGCGCCGGGCGCTCTCGCTGTGGTCGCGCCAGCCCTATGCGCAGCACGTGCGCGCACGAGGCCGACTATCCGCTGTCCTACCGCTTCGACGAGACCGACAGCGTGCTGGTCTGCGACCGCGTGAAGATTCCCTGGGAGCGCGTGTTCCTGCACAACGACGCCGCCATGTCGCGGCGCATCTACATCGAGACGCCGGCGAACTGCTACCAGAACCATCATTCCAACATCCGCTTCTGGTCGAAGATGGGGCTGATCGTCGGGCGTCGCGAGCCGCATCACGCCAGGCCAACGGCATCGACAAGATTCCGGCGGTGCGCGAGACGCTCGGCCGCCTCGCGGCGCTGGAGGCGACCATCGGCGGGCTGGTGCAGGGCCAGATCGAGGCGTTCGAGGAATGGCCGCAAGGCTACGCCACGCCCAACCGCCGCATCATGTATGCCGCGCTCAACTGGTGCCAGGAGCACCACACCGAGATCGTCGACATGCTGCGCACGCTGCTCGGCGGCATCCCGCTGCTGATGCCGGCCTCGATCGACGTGATGACCGACGAGACCCTGCGCGACACGTTCGAGCGCTGGTGGAAGACGCCGTCGATCGCGGCGGTCGAGCGCCACAAGCTCTACAAGCTCGCCTGGGACATCGTCGGCTCGGAATTCGCCGGCCGCCACATGCTCTACGAGAAGTTCTACGCCGGCAATTCGCTGGTGGTGCGCAACCAGAGCGACCGCGAGGCGCCGTGGGAGACGTTCCACGGGATCGTGGACGGGCTGCTCGACGAGATCGACGTACCGAAGTCTGGCGAACCCAAGAAGGGCTAAGGCTGATGCCGGCCGCTTAGTCGGGGCGCTCGGTCGTCGGATCGATCATCCTGCGGATCTCGGTGACCCTGGTGGCCGGAAAGCCGCTGAACTCGGCGTGCTTGCGAATGATCGCCTCGTCCGTGCCGAGATAGACGCAAAATATCTTGTCCGCGGCAACGTAGCTTTCGACCCATTGGATGTCGGCGCCGAGTTGGCGCAGCACCTCGTTGGATTTGGCTGCCGCTCCGCGTAACTGATCGCGGTCGAACGTGCCGACCTTGGGAATGCCCGTTCGATGATGAATTTTCGCAGCGTCATGTCGCTCTCCCTCATCGTGGTTAAATCAACCGCAGCCCCTTGAAGCTCGCGTGGCCTTCCTTGCCGACGATGATGTGGTCGTGCACGGAGATGCCGAGCGGCTTGCGCCACCTCGACGATCGCCTGCGTCATCTGGATGTCGGCGCGCGAGGGCGTCGGGTCGCCGGAGGGGTGGTTGTGCACCAGGATGATGGCGGTGGCCGAGAGTTCGAGCGCGCGCTTGACCACCTCGCGCGGATAGACCGGCGTGTGGTCGACGGTGCCGGTCTGCTGCACTTCGTCGGCGATCAGCTGGTTGCGCTTGTCGAGGAACAGGATGCGGAACTGCTCCTTGTCGGCGAACGCCATGGCGGTGCGGCAATAGTCGAGCACGCTCGACCAGGATGACAGCACCGGCCGCTTCTTGACCTGGCCGCGGGCGAGCCGGCTGGCCGCCGCCTGCACGATCTTGAGCTCGGTGATCGCGGCATCGCCCAGCCCCTTGATCTCGGCGAGCCGCTGCGGCGGCGCCGCGATCACCTCGGCGAACGAGCCGAATTTGGCGATCAGCGTCCTTGGCCAGCGGCTTCACGTCGCGGCGCGGCAGCGCGCGGAACAGCACCAGTTCCAGCAGCTCGTAGTCGGTGACGGCGTCGCTGCCGGCCTCGCGGAAGCGCTCGCGCAGCCGCTCGCGGTGGCCGTGATAGTGCGGCGGCCTTCGGCGAGCCCGGACGGCTGTTTGGCGTTTTCATCGCCAGACATGGCACGCAACCGCCACGCTGCCGCGCGCGCTGCCAGCGCCCGCGCGGCTGCCCGTCGCAGCGATGACGGTAATGCCGGTAATTTGCAATCGGGACTTGGCGAGCGGAGTTCAGCCGCGGCCTCGGCCGGAAAGCGCGGCCGGTCGAGGCCCTTCGGGCGACAGCGTGAAGATTTCGACGCCGCGCTCGGTCACCGCCGACGGTGTGCTCGAACTGCGCCGACAGCGAGCGGTCGCGCGTCACCGCGGTCCAGCCGTCGGACAGCACCTTCACGTGCGGGCGGCCGAGATTGATCATCGGCTCGACCGTGAAGAACATGCCGGGCCGCAGCACGATGCCTTCGCCGGGCCGGCCGACATGCACGATGTTCGGCTCGTCGTGGAACAGCCGGCCGAGGCCGTGGCCGCAGAAGTCGCGCACCACGCTCATGTGCTGGCCTTCGACATAGGTCTGGATGGCGGCGCCGATGTCGCCGGTGGTGGCGCCCGGCCGGATCACGGCGATGCCGCGCATCATCGCCTCGTAGGTGACCTCGATCAGCCGCTCGGCGCGGCGCGGGATCGCGCCGACCGCGTACATGCGGCTCGAATCGCCGTGCCAGCCGTCGAGGATCAGCGTCACGTCGACATTGACGATGTCGCCTTCCTTCAGCGGCTTGTCGCCCGGGATGCCGTGGCAGACCACGTGATTGATCGAGGTGCAGGTCGACTTGCGGTAGCCGCGATACATCAGCGTCGCCGGCAGCGCGCCGTGGTCCATGCGCGAACTCGAACACCAGCCGGTCGATCGTCTCGGTCGGCACGCCCGGCTTGACCTCGCCGGCGAGCATGTCGAGGCACTCGGCCGCCAGCCGGCCGGCCTTGCGCATGCCCTCGAAGGCGGCCGGCGCCGTGCAGCTTGATCTGTCCGGTCTTGCGTTGCGGCGCCAGCGCCGCGTCGACGTAGCTCATGCGATGCATCGCGGCCGCGCCGCCTCCTCGCGGCCGCCGATGCCGCTCATTGCTGCATCGCAATGTAAGCACGGCTGCGCGCGACGCAAGCGACATAGCGGCGCTATCAGTCGACGATCGGAACCGGCGTCCGCCACCTCGATGCCCGTCGCAGGTGAGCCGGCAGCGGTAGGCGATGCGCCTCGACGCCGCCGCGCGGGCCGCGTCGAAGGCCTGCGCCGTAGGCCGGGTCGATGTCGCGGGCGAGCGCAAAGCGCTCGCGCCGAGCCGATCTGGATCAGGAACAGCATGACCGCGCGGGCGCCGGCCGCGACCATGTCGGAGAGCTCGACGAGGTGCTTGGCGCCGCGCTTGGTGACGGCGTCGGGAAATTCGGCCAGCCCCGGCTGGCGCATCAGATGCACGTTCTTGATCTCGACATAGCAGGGCGGCCGGCCGGGTCTTCGAGCAGGAAATCGACGCGCGAATTCCTGCCGTACTTCACCTCGCGGCGGATCGAGGCGTAGCCGGCGAGCTCCGGGATCGCGCCCGCCGCGATCGCCTCGGCCGCGAGCGCGTTGGGATGCGCGGTGTTGATGCCGACAAGCTCGGCGCCGCCGCCGAGATCGACCTCGATCAGCTCCCAGCTATGGGCGAGCTTGCGGTTCGGATTGTCGCGACTTCGACAGCCACACCCGCGCGCCCGGCGACGTTGAGGCCGATCATCGAGCCCGGATTGGCGCAGTGCACCGTGACCGTCTCGCCCGACGGCAGCACCACGTCGGCGAGGAAGCGCTTGTAGCGCTTGACCAGCGTGGCGGGGATGAGCGGGGCAGGGAAGCGCATGGTGCCGTATGCTTCAGATTCGTCATCCCGGCCGAGCGCAGCGAGCAGCCGGGGCCCAGTCTCGCGGTACGTGACCGGTATGCGCCATGGGTCCCGGATCGGACTTGCGGGCCGTCCGGGATGACACGATCAAGCTGCAGCTTGCTCACCTCGCCAGCGGATCGGGCCGGACCTGGAACTTCACCACCTTCGGCTGCGTGCCCTTGCCGCCTTCGATGTGGAACGGCGCGCGCGTGCCCGTAGGTCGACCACAGGCCGCGGCCCTTCCAGCCGGCGTTCGGATCGTCGATGCGGCCGTCCATGCCCTTGGTGTAGAAGCCCATCGGATAGGGCACGCGCAGCGTGACCAACTTGCCGTCGACCAGCGCGAGCACCGACGTCGTTCAGGTTGCCGGTCGCCATCGGCACGTCCTTGGCCCGAGGCCGAGCGTGTCGAACTGGTCGACCCAGGTGTAGTAGCTCGACTCCACGCTGCCCGGCTCCTTGATGTCCTCGAACTGCGGACCGGGGAACGGATAGAGCGTCCAGCCTTCCGGACAGTGCCGGCCGGTCGCGGCGGTCGGGCCGTTGAGCGACCTTGCACTTGCGGCGGTCGAAGCTCGCCAGGTGGCCGCTCGACAGCGGCACCCAGACGACGCCGTTGCGGTCGACGTCGATGCCGCGCGGGCCGTAGCCGGGCGTCCTTCGGCATCGTCGAACGGCACCTCGTAGATTTCCGACAGCGCGGTCGCCGGCGGGTTGTCGCCGGGCACGGTGCGCACGATGAAGCCCGGGAAGACGCGGATCGAGGTCCACACCGAGCCGTCGGGCGCCACGCCGATGCCGTAGGTGCTGACGTTGAGCCGCCGGTCCTTGCTCGGATCGAGCGGCTGGTTCGGCTCGGTATATTCGTCGCGCTTGCCGTTGCCGTTGGTGTCGACGACGAACGCCGTCCAGCCCTGCGACTTCTGCTCGTCGCCGGTCTCGTCGAGCATCTTGGTGTTGATCCAGCCGAGCACCTCGCGGCTGCCGCTGAACCACAGCGTGTTGTTGGCGTCCTCGGCGAAGCTCAGATGGTGCGTGCCGAAGCAGGTGTCGATGAGCGTGAACTTGCTCGGTCTTCGGATCGTACATGGAAACCTGGCGGCTCGCGGCCTTGATCGGGAACAGCTTCGCCGACGGATGGTCCGAGCCCTTCTGGCAGAAGGCCGGATTTTGCGCCGGGCGAATCCGCGACGTGAACCAGGCGCGCCCCTTCTGATCCATCATCGGGTTGTGGGTGTTGGTCTGGCTGTCCCAGATCGGCTCGGCGCCCCAATAGGGCGACGGCGCCATCGGGTCGGTCTTCGACGACGCCGTCTTCGGATCGCGCGGCGCGACCTTGATTTCGCTCACCGTGTGGGTCTTCGGGTCGAGGACCGGCAGGTAGTCGGTGCGAGTATTCGGGCGCGCCGTAGATCTTGCCGTTGGCATTGACGCGTGGGATTGCGCCGGTCGGTCGCGATCTCGTCGTGCAGATAGACGTTCGGCCGGCTCCAGTCCCACAGCGTGATGACGATGTTGCGCTCGACGCCCTGCGGCCGCTCGGGCTTGGCGAACGGCAGTTCGCCGGCGGCGATCCGGTCGGTCCAATCGGCGACATAGGCTTGCAGCACGCGCTCGGCGTCGAAGCGGGCGATCTGCGTGATCATGCTGGTCATCGCCTGTCCGGACTGGATGCGCCGCGTCCACGCCTCGTAGCGAGCTTTTCAGATCGGCCGAAGCGCTGCCGGGATCGTGCGCGTCGCCTTGTTGCCCATCTGGTGGCAGCCGACGCAGCCGTTGGTCTTGACGCTGTCGAGCCACTGGTGCTGGCTCTTCGCCGCCGGCGCCATGCCGTTGCCGCTGCGCCGGTGCCGGGAAACAGGCTCTTGTCCGGAATCTTGAGCATCGAGTACCAGTAGATCGCCGGATAGTACTCGGCCGCGGCCGCCTCGTTCGGCGCCATCATGGCGGTGAGATTGAGAATCTGCCCGGGCTCGGCTTCGACCTTCGGCGAATCGACGAGACCGTAGCCGCG
>CAVOUJ010000027.1:0-18537 GCA_963699535.1 uncultured beta proteobacterium
GGCGCCCTTCGCCGAGCTCACGCCGCGCGAGCTGGAGATCCTGGAGTGCATCGCCGACGGCTTCAGCAACAAGATGATCGCGCGTACTCTGGACATCACCGACGGCACCGTGAAGCTGCACGTCAAGGCGATCCTGCGCAAGCTCGGGATGCGCTCGCGCGTGGAGGCGGCGGTGAGCGCGGTCGAGCACGGCCTGGGCAAGAACAGGAAAAAACCCGGGCCCGCGCCCGGCGTCTGATTGACGTAGATCAATACAGCCGCACGCGCAGCCGGAACAATGCGCGGACAGTGGCACGGTCATGAATTCCCCCACACTCGAAGGCGCCCGGACGATGCTCGATATGGCCAACGCGCCCGATGCGCGCAGGGCGGCGCGTGAGTTCGTCGCGCAGGCGGGCCGCGACGCCGCATTCCAGCTCGAGTCCTGCGTGCACTGCGGCCAATGCGCCGACGCCTGCCACTTCCATCTGGTTAGCGGCGATCCGCGCCATACGCCGATCTACAAGCTGCAGCCGATGCTCAAGGCGTACCAGCGCGAGGCGGCCCCCTTTGCGTCGGTGAAGAAGCTGCTCGGCCTCGCGCCGCCCGAGCTCACAGCCGAGGAGCTGCACGAGTGGTCCGAGCTTCTCTACGACTCTTGCAACCTGTGCGGCCGCTGCACGCTCGTCTGCCCGATGGGCATCGACATCGCGGGCCTCGTGCGCCGCGCGCGCGAGGGCATGGCGGCGGGAGGCTTCGCGCCATCCGATCTGTACAAGGCGGCCGAGCGGGCGCTGGACACCGGCAGCCCGATCGGCCTGCGCTGGCCGGCGCTCAAGCGCCAGATCGAGCTGCAGGAGAAGGAGACCGGGCTGCCCGTGCCGGTGGATGTGGAGGGCGCCGAGTACATGGTGGTTCTCTCCTCGATCGAGATCATCGGCTTTGCCGAGGTGATCGGCGCCCTGGCGCGCATCTTCCGCCACGTGGGCGCGACCTGGACCATTCCGAGCGCGGGCTTCGAGGCGACCAACATCGGCGTGCAGATCGGCTCGCGCGAGGTGGCCGCCGAGCTGGTGTCGCGCATTGTCGCGGCGGCCGAGCGGCTGAAGGTGAAATGCGTCGTCAGCCCGGAGTGCGGCCACGCCTACTCGGCGCTGCGCTGGGAAGGTCCCAATCTGCTCGGCCGGCGCTACGGCTTCGAAGTGGTGCAGATCGAAGAGCTGCTCGATCGCTTCGCGCGCGAAGGCCGCCTGCGCATGCGCGGCAAGGAAACGCGCCGCGTGACGTTCCACGATCCCTGCCAGCTGGTGCGCCGCGGCGGCCTGGCCGAGGCGCCGCACCGGCTGATGAACGCCGTGAGCGAGAATTTCGTCGAGATGCCGGGCGCGGGCGCCGCCAGCTTCTGCTGCGGCGGGGGCGGCGGCGTGAGCGCCATCCACCGCGCCGAGAACCTGCGCTTTGCGGCCTTCGCGTTAAAGCGGCGGCAGATCGAGGCCACCGGCGCCGAGGCGCTGGTGACCGCCTGTGCGAACTGCCGCAACGTGCTCGAAGAGGCGATCGAGCATCACGAGATGACCCTGCCGGTGCTCGGGCTCACAGAGCTGGTGGCGCAGTCTCTCGAGCCCGGGAAGGGTGCGGCGTGACCGCGCTCGAGCTCCTCGAATTCGCGCGCGGGCCGGGGCTGTGGGCCTCGCTCGCCGTGCTCGTGGCGGGCAGCGTGTGGCGCATCGCCGCCATCCTGCGGCTCGGCGGCAAGACCGACCTCTCCGAGCCGCGCAGCACGCGGCTTCTCGCGGGCGCGCTGCGCGGCATCTTCGCGCGCATGTGGCCGCGGCAGGAGTTCCGGCGGCGGGGCAAGCTCGGCGTCTGGAACGGCTACGTCTACCACCTCGGCCTGGCCGTGATCGTCTTCGCCTATGTGCCGCACATCGCTTTCGTCGAGCGCCTGACCGGCATCGCCTGGCCGGCGCTGCCCGGGCCGCTGGTGTACGTGTGCGTGGGGCTCACCTTCGTGTCGCTGTTCCTCGCGCTCCTCGAGCGGCTCACCGACCCGGTGCGGCGCCTGCTCTCGGGCTTTGACGACTACTTCAGCTGGATCGTGGTGTTCCTGCCGCTCGCCACCGGCATGATTGCGATCCACCAGTCGTACGAGCCGGGCGCCGGCCCGGCGCCGCCGGTCTACCCGCTGCCCGTTGCGATACACCTGTTGAGTGTCGAACTGCTGTTCCTGTGGCTGCCGTTCGGAAAGCTCGCGCACGTGTTCCTGGTGTTCGCGTCGCGTGGGGTCACAGGGGCCGCTCTGGCGCGCAAAGGCGCCCCCCTGTAAATCAGGACTCCAGCGTGTCGACGAACAATTGCGAGCGCGGCAGCCCGTATTCGAGCAGCCGGAACTCGGCCGCGCTCGCCCACGGCCCGGGTCCCGCAACGTAGACGTCGCAGTCCGCCAGGCGAGGCTGCTCCTGCAGCAGCGGTTGCAGCAGGCCCTGCAGGACGTTTTCATCGGACAGGGCGTCCTTCGCCGTCAATGGGGTGTAGCGGAAGTTGTCCAGCGCGTCGCTCCAGGAGCGGCACAGGTTGTCGAGATACAGGCCGCTCCGGTCGGAGGCGATCCAGCAAAGGTGCAGCGTTTCGGCGGTATCGAGCGCCATGGCGTGCTCGATCAGGCTCTTGATGGGCGCGAAGCCGGACTCGCCGGCTATGAACACGAGCGGGCGATGCGACTCCTCGTTCAGCACGAACGTCCCGCGCGGTCCCTCCACGCGCACCGATTCCACGCCCGGCAGCCCGCCGAACACGCGCTCGGCGAAGGCGTCGGCGGCGCGCTGCCTTACATGGAACTGCAGGTTGCGGTCGTCGCAGGGGCAGCTCGCGACGGGCAAGGATGCGCTGGTGCCGCCGGCCAGCGACAGCGTCGTCGATTGTCCGGCAAGAAAGCGCAACCGGTTGGTGCGCGGCGTCTGCAGGTGCAGCAGCCGCACGTCGCCGCCGAGAGGGCTCACGGACTTGACCTTGGCGTCGATGGTCTGCAATGGCATGTCCGCCGCACCCTGTGCTTCGCGCGCCTCGATGACGAGGTCGGTCAGGGCGGTGTTGCAGCACATCAGCATGACCCCGGCACTCTTCTCGGCCGCGGTGAGGGCGTAATCGGTATGGCGCGTCCTGTGCACCTGGCCCGAAACGACCCTGGCCTTGCATTTTCCGCAGCTGCCGATGCTGCAGCCATAGTCGAGAGACAGCCCCGCGCGCAGCGCGGCCTCCAACAGGCTGTCGCTCCCATCGACGAGAAACTCCCGGCCGCTCGGCTTGACTTGTACGTGCGCGGTCATGATCCTCAGAAAACTCTCCTCTGCTAGCAGGGACTGCGCGCCTTGCGCGGCGGGCTCCAGGCGCTGTTGCAGCCAGGCCCGCAGTCCGGCCGCATCGCCCGGCTCGCGCAGCTTCGCCTGAAGCTGCTCCACGATCGCCCGGTAGTGCTCGAGCTGCGCCTGGGCCTGCGCCCGCTCCCTGCTCAACTCGGCCAGGCGCGCGACCAGGACCTCGGAACTGGGCAGCAGGCGCTCGCGCATGCGCCGCGCAAAAGCGGAGTCCTTGATCGCCTCGAACCGCTCCAGTCCGGAATGGTCCTCCAGCCTGGCCTGCGGATAGGCGCGCAGCAGGTCTTCCGCCGCGACCTTGCCCTCGAACGCGGCCAACTCGCCGCTCCGGATCTTGCTCTGCAGCGCGCCGCGCCTGACGCCGACCAGGCGAGCCGCACGCGACAGTGTGAGAAGCCGGGGCATGCACCTTCCTATTTGAATCTATCATAGCGAAGAGTCCGCGCGCGGTCGCGCGCGACGAATGCCATGGACTTCTTGCCGATCTTTCTCGATATCCGGGGACAGCCCTGCCTGGTCGTGGGCGGCGGCGAGGTGGCGGCGCGCAAGAGCGCACTGCTGCTGCGCGCCGGCGCGCGGGTCACGGTGCTCGCGCCGCAGCTCGGCGCGGCGCTCGGCGCGGACCTGGCGGCGGGCCGCGTCGCGCACCGCGCGGCGAGCTTCCGCGACGAGGACCTGGAAGGCTTCGCGCTGGCGATCGCAGCTACCAGCGACCAGGCCGTGAATCGCGCCGTCGCGGCGTCCGCCGGGCACGGCGCATTCCGGTGAACGTCGTCGACCAGCCTGCGCTGTGCTCGTTCATCCTGCCCTCGATTATCGAGCGCGCGCCGCTCGTCGTGGCGGTGTCGAGCGGCGGCACCTCGCCGGTGCTGGCGCGGCTGCTGCGCGCGCGCCTGGAGAGCCTGATTCCGGCGGGCTACGGGCGTCTCGCCGCGCTGGCGAGGGCGTTCCGCGACCGGGTCAAAGCGCGTTTCAAGCCGCCGGAGCGGCGGCGCTTCTGGGAACGCGTGCTGCAGGGCCCGATCGCCGAGCTGGTGTTCAGCGGCCGCGAGGCCGAGGCGCGCACCGCCCTGCAGGCTTCGCTCGAGGACACGCGCCTCGCCTTCAGCGGTGGCGAGGTGTCGCTGGTCGGCGCCGGCCCGGGCGATCCGGACCTGCTCACCTTCCGCGCTCTGCGCCTCATGCAGCAAGCGGACGTCGTGGTGTACGACCGGCTGGTATCGCGCCCGATTCTCGACCTGGTGCGGCTCGAGGCCGAGCGCATCTACGCCGGCAAGGAGCGCGCCAGACACACGCTTCCGCAGGAGGACATCAACCAGCTGCTGGTGCGCCTGGCGCGGGAAGGCAAGCGCGTCGTGCGCCTGAAGGGCGGCGATCCGTTCATCTTCGGGCGCGGCGGCGAGGAGATCGACACGCTCGCCGCCGAAGGCATCCCCTTCCAGGTTGTGCCCGGCATCACGGCGGCGGCAGGCTGCGCGTCCTACGCCGGCATCCCGCTCACGCACCGCGATTACGCGCAGTCGGTGGTGTTCGTCACCGGCCATATGGAGGACGGCAGCATGAACCTGAACTGGGCGGCGCTCGCACAGCCGGGCCAGACCATCGTGTTCTACATGGGACTGCTCGGCATCGATGTCCTGTGCCGCGAGCTCGCCGCGCACGGACTGCCGGCCGCCACGCCGGCCGCGCTCATCCAGGCGGGCACGACGCCGCAGCAGCGCGTGCTGACGGGCACGGTGGAGACGCTGCCGGGCATCGTGCACCGGAGCGATGTCAAGGCGCCGACGCTGATCATCATCGGGGAGGTCGTGAGGCTGCGCGACCGTCTAAAATGGTTCGAACCCGCGGCATGAGATGGAGATGACGCAAGAATTCATCGAGGCAGGAAAGGCAGGCGAGCTTGCGCCCGGCACGATGAAGCGCATCGACGTTCGCGGCCGGCGCATCCTGCTCGCCAACGTGGACGGGCGCTATCTGCGCCGTGGACGATACCTGCACCCACGAAGATGCTTCGCTCTCGACGGGCGTGCTCAAGGGCGAAGCTGGTCAAGTGCCCGCTGCACGGCAGCCGCTTCAACGTCTGCACCGGCAAGGCGCTGGAAGAGCCAGCGGAAGAAAACCTCAGGACCTATCCGGTGCGGCTGGAAGGCGGGCGCATCCTGGTCGGCTTGCGCGAAGCGGACACCCGATGAGCGCGCCCCTGCACGCGATCCCCGCCGATGCTGCGGCCCTGATGCACTCGATCCTCAAGCGCATCGCCACCGGGCCCGAGCTGAGCAAGGACATCTCGCGCGAAGAGGCGCGCGCGGGCATGCGCCTGGTGCTCGACGGAGAGGTCGATCCGGTGCAGGCCGGAGTGTTCCTGATCGCGCTGCGCATGAAGCGCGAGACCGACGACGAGAACCTCGGCATGCTCGAAGCGATCCGCGACGCAACCCTCAGGGCCACCGCGCCGGTGGACGAGGTGCTCGACATCGGCGATCCCTACGACGGCTACAATCGAACGCTGCCGGCGGCGCCGTTCCTGCCGCCGGTGCTCGCCGCCTGCGGCGTCGCAGCGGTTTCCCACGGCGTCGAGAGCATGGGGCCCAAGTACGGCGTCACGCACCGACAGGTGCTGCGCGCCGCCGGCCTGCCGGTGGATCTTACGCCGGAAGAAGTCGCCGCGCGCCTGGGCGACCGCGCGATCGGCTGGGCCTACGTCGACCAGAAGGCGTTCTGCCCGAAGCTCTACGCGCTCACCGGGTTGCGCACGCTCATCGTCAAGCGGCCCGCCATCACCACCGCCGAGGTGCTGGCGGGGCCGGTGCGCGGCCGCCTGAAGACCCACCTCGTCACCGGCTACGTGCACAAGCCCTATCCGCGCATCTACGCGATGCTCGCGCGCCACGCCGGCTTCGACTCCGCGCTCATCGTGCGCGGGGTCGAGGGCGGCGTGATTCCCGCGACTCTCGCAGACCGGCAAGGTGTTCCAGTATCACGGCAGCGGCGAGGAGACCTCCACGGAGTTCAAGCCGGCCGAGCTGGGAATCGAGCAGTCGGTGCGCGCGCCGCGCATTCCCGGCGCGAGCGACCAGGGCGAGAGTGAAGCACCGTTCGATGCCGCCGCCGTGGCGAAAGCGGCCGCCGCGGCCGGTATGGCGGCGCTCGCCGGCCAGACCGGCGCGACGCGCGACTGCCTTGTCTACGGTGCCGCGCTGTGCCTGTGGCATCTCGGGCGCTACGGTTCGCTGAAAAGCGCCGCCGACGCCGTGCGCGGCGTGCTCGATCGCGGCAAAGCACTGGAGCATCTGCGATGAACGAACCCAACCCCGCGCAACTCGTTCCCTACGTCACCGGCGGCGCGTTCGTCCTCGCCTTCATCTTCGGCGCGGTCGGCAACAAGACCAACTTCTGCACCATGGGCGCGGTCTCCGACTGGGTGAACATGGGCGACAAGAACCGGCTGCGCATGTGGCTGCTTGCCATCGCGGTGGCGCTCATCGGCTCGAGCTCCTGCAGGTCGCGGGCGTGGTGGACCTCTCCAAGTCGATCTACCCGGGGCCAAACTTCACGTGGCTGTCCTACATCGTGGGGGGATTCCTCTTCGGCGTGGGCATGACGCTTGGCTCGGGCTGCGGATCCAAGACCCTGATCCGCATCGGGGGAGGCAACCTGAAGTCCCTCATCGTATACGTGTTCCTCGGCATCGCGGCCTATATGACCCTGAGAGGCCTTTTCGGCGCGTTCCGCGTCGGCGTGCTGGAGAAGGCTGCGGTGACCTTGCCGGCAGGCCAGGACTTGCCGTCGCTCGCCGCCGCTGCGACCGGTATGGCGAAGAGCACCTGGACAGCGATCCTCGCCGCCGTGGTCGGCGGCGGATTGGCCGTGTTTGCCTACGCCAGCAAGGAATTCCGCGGGAGCTTCGACTACACCCTGGGCGGCGTGGTCACGGGCCTCGTCGTCGTCGGCGGCTGGGTCGTGAGCGGGGTGGTGGGCCATGTCGCCGAGGACCCGAATACGCTGCAGGAGGCGTTTGTCGCTACCAACACCGGGCGCATGGAGTCCTTCTCCTTCGTCTCGCCGGTGGCCTACACGCTTGAGTACCTGATGCTGTGGACCGACAAGTCGAGGATCGTCACCTACGGCATCGCATCAGCCCTGGGCGTCATCGCCGGATCGGCCGCCTACGCGCTCGCCACGCGCAGCTTCCGCTGGGAGGGTTTCCGCGACGCGGAGGACACGGCGAATCACATGGTCGGCGGGGTCCTCATGGGTTTCGGCGGCATCACCGCGCTCGGCTGCACTATCGGACAGGCGATCACCGGGATCTCGACGCTCGCTCTCGGCTCGATCATCACCTTCGCGGCAATCGTCGCCGGCTCGGCGCTTACGATGAAATACCAGTACTGGCGGATGAGGTCCTGAGGCCAGCGGCGCGGACCGGGCGGACCCCAGGCGAAGCTCGGATAAGCGCTGCTTGGCCTCTGGGTTGCCGCCAGGGTGAAAAAAAACGGGGACAGGCCTTGCGGTCTGTCCCCGCTGCATGGTGCTCGCCGCCCGCGCTGCTGACGAGAGGAGGAGGAAACGTCAGGCAGCGCGGCCGGCGAGGCAAACGGTCAGTGCGAGTGCGCCTTGGTGCTCGTGCTGAACAACCTCGACACGGCGCCCTTCACCCAAGAAAAAACTTCGACTGCGGCATCGAGCGCGAGTTCCCAGCGCTCCGCACGCTCGATATCGGCGAGGTGCCGATTCCGCGTGCCTTCGGGCAGCGCCCGGTAGGCGGCCCGCCAGAACGGCGTACGCAAGTTGTTACGCATGGCTGACGTCCTTTCCGCTAAACAACGCCGTGGCGAGCTGGCCGGCACGCCGGATCAGGCTTTCCACACCGGCGCCGGTCAAGCGCGCAAGCTCTTTCGTCCGGGCCGCGCGCGCGGCGCGCTCCAGCGCATACAATTCAGACAACGTCAAATCGGTACGGGACTTCATGGTTGCTCCTTTCACGTATCGCAAGATAATGCCTGGGGCGCACAAGGACAAACGATGAATTCTCACCTGTCACATGAGCAAAACTCATCCGTGATTTATTGGCATTCGGATCCATGACCTACCGCCTGCCTCCGCTGAATGCGCTGCGCGTGTTCGAGGCCGCTGCGCGCCACCTCTCGTTCAAGGAAGCGGCGAGCGAGCTATCGATTACCCAGGCGGCGGTCAGCCACCAGATCAAGAGTCTCGAGGAGTACCTGGGCGTCGAGCTGTTCCACCGCGCAGGGCGCGGCGTGCAGCTCACCGAGGCGGCGCGCGCCTGCTTGCCGCGACTGCGCGAAGGGCTTCGAGTCCCTGGCTGCTGCCGTGGAAACGATCCGGGAGCGCGGCGAGGAAACGGAGTTAAGGATCACCGCGCCGCCGGTGTTCACCGCGCGGTGGCTGATGCCGCGCCTCGCGGATTTCTCCAGGCGCGAGCCGAGAATAGAGTTGCGCGTTTTCGGCTCGAGCAAGATGGTCGATGCCGGAGCTCTCGACTCCGCCGCCTTGGTCGGCAGTCTCGATTTGAGGGACGATACGTCCGGCGTGGAGATCCACCTGGGCGCTGGCAATTATCCGGGCTATCGCGCCGATCACCTCTTCGATGTCGCGACCGTGGCGGTGGCGAGCCCGGAGCTCGCGCGCGGCGAGCCGCCGCTCGAGAACCCCGAAGACCTCGCGCGCCACGTGCTCCTGCACGACGACGCCATGGACATCATCGCCCACGGTCGCGCCTGGCAGAAATGGCTCGAAGCCGCGGGCGTGGCCGACCGCGTGGACGGCAGCCGCGGCCCGCATTTTTCCTCGAACATCCTGTCGCTCGAGGCGGCGTCGCAGAAGCTGGGCGTGGCGCTCGCTTTGAGACCTCTGGTCGATGACGACATCAAGTCGGGAAGGCTGTGCACGCCCTTCAAGGTCGAGCTGAAACCGCAATCGGCCTACTACCTCGTGTGCCCGGAAGTGATCGCGGAGCGCCCCGCCGTCGCGGCGTTCCGCAAATGGCTGCTGGAAATGGCGGCCGCGAAATAAACCGCGCGGGCGCCGTCGATTGCGCGTCCCGGTCGGGCAGAACTGAGGGAGTAGGTGCGGGAGCGTCAGCGCGCTCAGATCGTGCGCTCGACCATCGCTCTCAACTCGGGCGTCACCTCGGGCTCGATCGCCGAACCACGCCTTCCACGCCGGTCGGCCCTGATTGAGGAGCATCCCCAGCCCGTTGATCGTGCGGTTGCCGCGCTTGCGCGCCGCGGCGAGAAACGGCGTCTCGAGCGGAATGTAGATGATGTCGGCGGCGAGCGCGGTCTTCGGCAGCTTGTCGAGGCGGATGTCCAGAGCGCGGCTGCCCGACCATGCCGCAACTCGTGGTGTTGACGACCATCGCTGCGCCCTCGAGCGCGTCGTTGCGCTCCTCCCACGACAGCGCCCGGATCGGGCCGCCGAACTCCCCGGCGACGGCCCTGCGCGCGATCGAGAGAGCGGTTGACGAGCCGGATCTCTTTCGCCCCTTCCTGAGCGAGGCCGTAGCAGACCGCGCGCGAGCCGCCGCCCGCGCCGATCACGACGACCGGCCCCGCGTCCGCGCGCCAGCCGGGCTGCTCCTGCTTCACGGAGTTGATGAAGCCGTAGCAGTCGTTGTTCGTGCCGGAAAGCGATCCGTCGGGCATGCACGACCACGCAGCTGATTGCGCCGATGGATTTGGCGAGCGCGTCGACCTCGTCCACGATCTTCATCGCCTCCTGCTTGTGCGGGATCGTCAGGTTGCAGCCGGAGAAACCGAGCGGGTGCAGCGCGCGCAGGGCCGCGGCGAGCCCCTCGGGCCTGATCGCGAGCGGCACGTAGGTGCCGGCGAGGCCGTGCTTCGTGAACCAGTAGTTGTGAAACATCGGCGAGCGCGAGTGCATCACCGGCCAGCCCATGACTCCGGCGAGGAGGAAACGGTCGGGGTGCGCCATGGATGTATTTTCTCATGCATGGCGGCTTCTGATAGGCTGAGGCGATGTTTGCGTCCGCCAGGAAGAGCCCCGAGCGCCTGAGCGTGGTCGAGCGCCTGGCCGATTGGACGCGCGAGCGCTTCGACCTTCCCCGAGAGGCGGTGATCTCCGTTTCGGAAATCGCCTGTCCGCTTCCGGGCTGTCCGCCGCTGGAGACCGTGGTGACGTTCTGGATCGCTGACCAGCGCTACCAGTTCAAGGTGTTCAAGCCGTTGACCGAAGTCGGGCTCGACGATGTTCCCTACGCGTGGCTGAAGGAAGCGCTGGCTGTCTGCGAGGACTTCGACTGCGGCTGCTGCTGAGGCGCGGCACGGTCACGCGCGGTTGACACGCGGGCCTCTGAAACGGATCATCGCGCATGCCGCGCAGGAGCAGTTCGAGCCACGCGGCGCATCAGAGAAACCAGGAGGAGGTCCATGCACGCGATCCGCGCACTCGCACTCGCCGCGCTATTCGCATTTGTTCCTCCCGCAAGCGCCCAGGAGAGTCCCGTAAGGATCGTCGTCGGGTTTCCGGCGGGCTCCACGATCGACATCCTGAGCCGTCTCGTCGCCGACGAGATGCGCGGCAACCTCGGACGGCCGGTCATCGTCGAAAACAGACCGGGCGCCGGCAGCCGGATCTCCATTGAGGCGGTCAAAGCGGCTGCCCCCGACGGCGCGACGCTACTCATGACACCAACCGCAGGAATGTCGATTTTCCCTCACTCCTACGCCGGGCAACTGCGCTACGACCCGTTCCAGGACTTCGCGCCGGTGGCTCACCTCTCCAGCTTTCAGCTTGGCCTCGGCGTCGGCGCAAACGTTCCGGCAAAGACCCTCGCCGAGTACGCTGTGCTGGTGAAGAAGAATCCGAAGGCGGGCTACTACGCGTCGGCCGCGGCCGGCAGCATTCCGCATTTCCTCGGCGTCATGTTCGCGCGTTCCGCGGGAATCGAAATGACGCATGTGCCGTACAAGGGCACGGCGCCGGCGATGCAGGCGATCGCGGCGGGAGAGATCTCGGCGATCATTACGCCGGCCTCTGACATCGGCACGCTGGTCAAGGCGGGCAAGGCGCGGCTGCTGGCCACGGCCGGAGCAAGACGCGCCAACGCGTTCCCCGAGGTGCCGACGTTCAGGGAGTCGGGCTACGATCTGGAAGGCGAGGGTTGGTACGCGCTGTTCTCGCCGGCCAGGACGCCGCAGGCCGCGATCGAGCGGCTGTCCTCGGCGGCGGTCGCCGCGGTGCGCGGGCCGGCTGCTCAGGCAAAGGCTCGAGAATATGGGAATCGAGCCAACGGGGCTCGGGCCGGCGGAGCTGGCAGCGATCATGAAGGCGGACTACGACAAATGGGGCCCTGTGATCCGGGCTTCCGGCTTTAAGCCGAGCGAGTAGTTCCGGCTGGAAGCGCGCGAGGCGGGCGCTGCCGCCACTCGTTTGTCGGAGCCTCAGCGCGAGAAAGCCAGATCGTGCCCCGCCTTTGTCAGTGCCTTCGCCATGCTCTGGGCGAGGCGCGTGAGCGGCGTGTCGGCTCGAGCGAACATTCCGACCGTGTGAGCCCGTAGAACTTCCGCGACTCGGACTTCGCGCAGCACGCCGCGAGCGCCGTCCTCGGCGAGGACGCGGCGCGGCAGGATGCCGAGAAGGTCGCTGGAGGCAAGAAGCTTGAGGATGGCGGTATACGATTCACACTGAATTACTGGACGCGGCAAGGGAAGAGTGAGGCTCGTAAACATCTCGTTCAGCAGCTCGCTCGGATGGAAGGAGATCCACGGCAACCCGACGAGTTTGGCCATTGAGCGCGCCGAAGCAAAAGGGTGGCCCTCCCGGCACGCCACGACGAGCTGGTGCTGAAACAGAGGACGAAACGCCATTCCGGAGTCGATCTTCATATCGGGGAAGCGCGGACCGATGAGAAAGTCCAGAGTTTCGTCGCGTACCCGTTGCATGAGGCCCTGAGGAGAGCCCTCGACCACTCGCACGTCGGCGGCAGGAAATTGCTTGCGAAAGGCATTGACGGCTTCCGGCACGATCACCGCGGCGGCGAAGGGACTGGTTCCGAACGCAACCGAGCCGCCGGCGCGGCCAGCGAGCTGCTCGAGCTCCTGTTCGCCGCGGCGCAATTCCGACTGTGCCACCCGGGCCCGCAGGTAGAATGCGCGACCATAGGCGGTCGGCACAACGCCGCGCGTGGTCCGTTGCACGAGCTGGACCTGCAGCTCGTTTTCCAGCGCCTTGATGCTCTTCGTGATGCCGGGCTGCGACACGGCGAGCGAGCGCGCCGCTCCATTGATGCTGCCGCGCTCGACCGCGGCGACGAAGTCCCGGATTTGGCTCAGCCGCATGATATAGCTCCCGGTTATGGCGGATATGCTTGCACCATCTTACATTGACGCGCGGCCCATGTTTCACTGACGAAGCCCGTGCCCTTCACCACGTTCAGGGAGGAAACATGAAACCTCAGGATTGGGTTTGGCTTCGGAAGGAAAGTGATACGGTGTCGATGATTTTCCGGAAGGTCATCGACATCGCGCTTTTGGCGGTCGTTCTTGCCCCTGTCGTCGCTCAGGGCCAGGGACTCAAGGTCATCCTCCTAGGGACCGGCTCACCGACGCCGGCCATGAATCGATTCGGGCCGAGCACTTTGGTGGAGGCAGGAGAGCGGAAATTTCTCTTCGATGCGGGCCGCGGCGCTCTGCAACGTCTGACGCAGCTTAAGGTGCGCTGGCAGGACGTGGAGGGAATCTTCCTCACGCACTTGCACTCGGATCATGTGGTCGGGTTGCCCGACCTGTGGTTGACCGGGTCGTTCTTGTCTCCAGGTCGGAAATCGGCGCTGCGGGTTTGGGGTCCAGCAGGAACCAAGCAGATGATGGTTTACCTTGAGCAGGGATTTGGGTACGACATCCGGATCCGGCAATCCGACGACCGCCTTTCGGCGCAAGGTGTCGCTGTCCTCGCCGAGGACATCGGCGCAGGGGTCGTGTACGAGAAAGGGGGTCTGAAGATCACTGCATTCGAGGTGGACCACAAACCGGTATTAGCCTTCGGCTACCGGATCGACTACGCGGGGCGTTCGGTCGTTCTTTCCGGAGACACCAGTGTCTCGGAGAGTTTGATCCGACACGCCCAGTCCGTGGATCTCTTGGTTCATGAGGTTGTCTCGCCTGAGGCCTTGCGCCGGGCGGGCATCCCTCCAGGTCGAGTCGCTCAGATTCTCGAAGGACACATCACTCCTGAACAAGCGGGGGAGGTCTTCTCGAAGTCCAAGCCGAGGCTGGCGGTGTATTCGCACATCATTCCCCCATCCGCCACGGAGTCAGATCTGATTGCGTCAACGCGAAAGACGTACTCGGGACCCGTGGAGCTGGGCGAAGATCTGATGGTCATCGAAATCGGGGCGAAGATCGGCATTCAAAGGCGGGTTGGCTCTCCGCAGTGATGACTTGTCACGGTCGAGAAGTCTCCTAATCTCGACCGCATGCCCGACCGCCCCAGCTTCGTCTTCATCCTCGCCGACGATCTCGGGCACGCCGACCTCGGCTGCTACGGAGGCCACGGACCCTCCTGTTCGCCCGCGCTCGACCGCATGGCCGCCGAGGGACTGCGGTTCACGGACGCCTATTCGAACTCGCCGGTGTGTTCGCCGACGCGCTTCGCGCTGATTACGGGGCGCTACCAGTACCGGCTGCGCATCGGCCTAGCGGAAAGCAGTCTGGGCCGTTGACAGCTGAACTGATCAAGGGCCATCATCGAAGCGACCCGCTGCCGCGAAGGAGGAGCCCATGGCAGTCCAGGAAATGACGAGGAAGCCGCAGACTGCGAAGAAACCGCAGATCGCCACTATGAACGCGGTCCACGACTTGCCCGTTCTGGTCGCCCGCGACAAGGGATTCTTCAAGGACGAGGGCCTCGATCTCGACTTCGTGACCACTCCGGGGATGGCGCAGGTCACGACCTCGCACTTCGTCAAGTTCGATTCGGTTTTCGACCGCCCGCTCGACTCGGTCTACAACGAGGGCGGCATCGACCAGTACCGCATGTGCGAGTGGGGCATCATGAAGCGCGCCGTCGAGGCCAACACGCAGGGACTGCGCGGGCGCAAGATCGTGGCGCTGGGCGCTTCGATGTCGAAGTTCGCCATCGTCGTCGCGCGCGATTCCAGGATTTACGAGCCGGAGATGCTCAAGGACAAGCCGATCGCGGTGACGCCGAACAATGGCTCGGACTTCACCACGCTGAAGATGATGGAAGGCTTTTTGGCGCCCGAGCATATCAAGAGGACCCACGCAGGGTCGATGCTGAAGCGCCTCGAAGCGGTCCGCGACGGCAAGGTCGCGGCGGCAAGCCTGATGGAGCCCTGGATCAGCGTGGCGCAGAAGTGGGGCCTGCGTATCCTGATCGAGTCGCACTCGACGCGAAGCGAGGCCGCCGGCGATGACCTCGACGGGCCGACGCTCGCGAAGATGTTCCGGGCGCAGGCGAGAGCGGTCGAGCTCATCGAAAAAGACCCGACGCCCTTCGTTCACTATTTCATTCGCGAGACCGGCGGCCTTCTCGAACCTCACGAGCTGCAAACGTGGCGCCTGCTTCACGCCGCGCCCCAGCCCTACACGCGCGAGCGGTGGGAGGATACCTACAACTGGACGGTCAAGTGGAACATGACCGTGCCGGGAGCGACCTACGAAAATACCGTGGACAATCGTGCCTGGCAGTAGGGAGCACTAGGCAGCGAACGAACGCGCTAGCCCGGCTCCAGGCCGTTCTTCCTGATGACTGGGACCGCAGCTGGCGACATGATGTGTAGCCCCAGAGGCTCCCGCTCATCCGGTTCTTGCAGTTGCGGTGTCTAGGAATTGCAGCACTCGCGCCGGGGCTGTTTCCTCCGTCTGTCTGTCAGGCAGGGTGTCCCAGTAGTCCGCACGCGGCAGGCATTCTTCCAGGTACCTGGCGGCCGAGGTCGCGTGCGACGCATCGCGGCCCGGGATGATGAGCGCGGGGATATCGAGGCCCAGCAAGTCCTCGGGCTCGGCACCGGGTGACGTGTCGCGGTCGAAGAGCGCGCGTTTCGTGTCCGCAACCATCCTCCTGTACTTCCCGACATCGAGCTTCGCGTAGTCTTCGGCGAACGCGCGGTCGTTCTTGATCACCGAAGCCCAAGGCCCGCCGCTCGGCTCGGCGTTGAAGGGCTTTCCCTCCTGCTTCACGAGCGACACCACTCCTGCCAGACCCTCCTGCTCGACGTAGGCGAGATGATCGTCAAAACGCTTGTGAGTACTGATTCGATACTTGGCCCCACCGACCGGCCAGTAGAGCACCATGCCCTGAACCATCTCGGGATGCGCGACGGCGAATGCGATGACGGGACAGCAGCCCATGCATCCGCCCAGCAGATGCGCGCGCTTGAAGCCGAGGTGCTCGAGTAGACCCTTGCCCTGGGTCACGTAATGCCCCCAGGTAATGGACTCGACCCGGCCGCCCGACTGGCCGCACTCGCGCCGATCGAAGACGATGCAGGTGTACTTCCTTGGCAGGTGGTCGAGCAGCTTGATGCGGGCGTACACGCCCTGCGTGGTCCACTTGTCGAGCGTGGCGTCGAATCCTGCGGGTGCGTACATCAGCAAAGGTGGGCCTTCGCCGATGACTTCGTAGCGCGTCTTGATGCCGTCGATGACAGCGATGGCCACTTCAGCCGCCTTTGATTTGCCGTCCGGAGCGCACGTCGTCGATCAAGGCGTGGAAGGCGTCTAGTGCGAGCTTCGCGGCATTGCCGTAGGTCTCGGTCTTGGCGTCGATCCACTTCGCCGCATAGCCGATGGCGGTGTGCGCAAGGCGCACGCGTCCGTCGAGCCAAGGCCCGCCGCCCAGGCCGCCGATCACCGGAATGGAAACCGCGCGCACCACGGCGGGACCTGCCACGGGACCCGAGTGCCTGAAGTCGAGAATCGAGGCCCCCGCGTCTTCCAGGCGCTTCGCTTGCTCCACCAGCTTGTCGACGGGATGGTTCTCGCCATGAAACTCGGCAAAGACCGCGACGCCCGCTCGAACGATCGCTTTGACCACGCGGGGATCACCCAGAACTTTCACCATGTCGGCCCCGCCCTCCTTTGAAAGGCGCACAGCCGCACCGACCGCGGCCTCGGCGCCTGCTCGCACCGGACCGTGGGGCACATCGCAACTCACGAGCGCTCGCTGCGCGCCGCGGCGCACAGCCTTGCAGCAGACCAGCATTTCGTCGACGGTGACCTCTGCGTCCGTCGCATGCCCCCAGAGATTCACGCCGACGGAGTCGCCGACCGATATGAGGTCCACCCCGGCGCGGTCCGCGATCTGGGCGATCTGATAGTCCCAGGCGACGACGCCGACGATCTTTCGCCTATCGCGCTTCATTTGCTGAAGCGCGGGAATATCCACTCTCTCCATGCTATCCCGCCGACCGCGCGAGTTCGGTCTCTCCGGCATTCTACCGGTGATAGAATCGGCTCGAGCAGTTTCTCCTCACGAAATCGATGCCGTCTGTTCGCGAAGCCCGCGCTTGGCCTGCTGAGGGCCTGACGCGCGTTCCGTACTGGGTGTAACGGGACGAGGATATCCATGCGCTCGAGCAGGAGCGCATCTTCCGCGGAGCGACCTGGAATTTTCTTGGGATCGAGGCTGAGTTGCTGAACCCGGGGGACTTCAAGACGACCTTCGTCGGCGACGCTTTCCATGGTGACGCCTCCGATCGAACAATACGTCGGCCCCGAGCTCCGGCGAGCACCCGCAGTTCGAGGAGAAAATGGTCGTCCTCGACAGTCGCAGCGTGAACACGCTGCTTGCGATCCCGCTTTAGCGCACCTCGGGACCCGAGGGCCGGAAGCGCGGATTGGGCGTAGAATTAAAAATCCCTTGCTGGATGGAAATGGAAATCATGAGACATATTTCCCCTATGGTAGCGGGGCTGGTGCTGAGTACGCTGGTATTCACTTCCTGCACGACGGCTACCAGTGACCCCGGAGCCCCCAGTCGGCTCACCGCGGCTGAAATAAAGAGCCGGGTGGTTGTCGATCAGACGACCAAGGTCGAGATCATGGAGCTTTTCGGCGGTCCGAACGAGAAGAAGCTGAACGAAGACGGATCGGAGGTGTGGTTCTACGAACGGATCTCCCAGAACTCTTCCGGCAAGAGCTCCTTCCTTTTCATCTTGATCGCCGGGGCCTCCAGCGGTGAGAGTGGGACCAGCGCCCGGTCGTTCATGATGACGATGAACTTCGATCCGCGCGGTGTGTTGAGGAAGTATGCCATTCGAGAGTCGCAGTACTAGTCTTGGTGGAGTCGGGGTCGGGACCAGGCTGCTTCTGTCAATCGCGGTCCTCGCCGGCGCTTGCGCCACCCCGCCGGACCTGACTTCCCAGGAACGTCAGGAGCTTGAAACCCGGATCCTCGACGGCGAGCTGGAGGCCCTCTTTTTTTCCTCGCGGTCGGTCCTCCAGAATCACGGATTCACGATCGGGCATTCGGAGCTCGCCAGCGGAACGCTGACCGGTGAGTCCGTCGAGGAGAGGAACGGGACGAAGAAGAAGGCCTCGGTGACACTGGAAAAATGGGCCCCCCATAAGACCAGGATCCGGATTACGTTGCTGGATCTGAAGAGGATATCGAGAGGAGGGGGGTACATCAGCAGCGGTTCGGGAAGAGGTCACACGGGCGGCTTCATTTTCCTTCCCGGCCAGACGGAATGGGTAGAGACCCGAAACAGCAATCCCCAGACCTATCAGCTTCTCTTTGACGAGATAAAGCGCGAGCTGTTTCGCAGAGAGTCACAGAAAATCAATTGACCCCGGTTGAGGCGGGGCCCCCGGGTGGTTCTCCGGTCTGCCTTACGTTCCGGATTGACTCGCTGAGGGCGGTCTATCCCTGTCGATCGAGCGCCTTTGCGCCAGATCGATGACCTTGCGTTCTGCGGCGGCCTCGAGGCTCCGGGGCTGGTCTACCCATTCGACGATGGGCATGAACTCTTCGCACTCGGCGGCCGCTGCCGGGGGTTCCATCTCGAAGATTCCGACTCCCGTTTCCGCGGCCCTGATGTACGCGTCCGAGTCGCTGATACGCGCGAGGAACGGCAGGCCGAGCGAGGCGAGAAACCGCTCGAGCGGCTGATACACCGGCATCGAGCTGCGCACCCGGTTCGCCACCACCGCCAGCCGGATATTGCGTGCACGGATCCGGC
>CAVOUJ010000028.1:0-197693 GCA_963699535.1 uncultured beta proteobacterium
GCCAGGCATGCAGCGTCGCGATCGCCACCCCGAGCATCTCGTAAACCTCTTTCTCGCGAAGCAAAAAAGCAGGCTTGTCTACATGGGTGATCTTCTGCAGTTTCAACGCGTTGATCTACGCCCGAGGCCGGGTTGGCAATCGCATGGCAACCACTCGGAAGGATTGACGACATACGCAACAGCAAATATCTATAGATAAGGCGCGGCTAGGCTGATCACCGAACGCCGGGTTCCTACCCCGGTTCGCCGCGTCTCCTTCACCGAGTAGGACCGTTGCGGGATCGTTGTTACTCCGTTCGTGCCCGCGGGTGGGGGCTCCGATACGTGGATAGCAGCCAGCCCCCACTTCACGACGCAAGACTTCAGCGGCTCGGCGTCCCGCGAGCCTATTGATTGCCAGAATTCCGGTGCCACGGGCTGCCGCTTGCCGAAAGGCCCCTGCAGCGCGCTAGCCGACAGCACGCCCTCCCGCAGCCTTTTCCAAGTGAGGCCCCACGCCGCGTGTTCCCGTGTCACCCGCTTCCTCCAGGCTGTCGGCGACCGCCCGGCACTTCGGCCGCCACTTGCGCAGGAAGGCCTTGCGCCGTTCCTCGATCTCTTTCGCGGTTTCGGCGTAGATCATGTCGGTATAGTCGGCCGAGACCTCTTCGTGCAGATGGTCGGGGGCGTGGGCCAGGAGGTTCCGGTGCTTGTGAACCGTGCAGCGCTGTGTCGGCACCTCGGGCCACAGCGCCGCCAGCGCCTTCTCCAGGCCGGCGGCGCCGTCGATGATCGGGAATTCGGGCGTCTTCGGCCCGCGGGTGACCGGGTCGTCGAGCAGCGCCCGCCGGGCGGCCGCGCGCTCGCCGCCCACGTTGCGCACCGCCAGCAGCACCTTCTGGCCGTCGCGGCGGACGCCGAGGACGACGAGGAGCGAGATCGACGTCGCTTTCTTGTCGAGCCGGACGCGCACGACGGTGAGGATCAACCGGACGATGTCTTCCTCGGCGAGGGGGCGCTTCGACCAGGCTTCCCGATCCGTCTTCACTTTCCGCCAGATGCGGCTGACCGCGTCCTTGCCGATCGCCCCCTTGAACAGCGCCGCCAGCGCCCGGCGCACCCGCCGGGTATTGGTGCCGGCGAGATAGGTTCCGGCGATCGACGCTTCCACTTGCCGAGTCATGCGGGCGTATCGGGGCAGCACCTTGCTCTTCCACTCGCGTCCCGTCCGGTCCACACCACCGATCCGCGCCCGCGGCACGGCGATCTCGACCGTCCCGAACGAGCCGGTGATCCGTCGCTCGCGATGACCGTGCCGGTGACCGTCAAGCGGCGCGACATCGGCCGTCTCACCGGCCGGCAGGTTGTCGGGCGAACCCACTTCGCCATCGCCGCGCCAATGTCGGCGTTCGTACCGCCCCCGTCCCAGCGCGACGGCCAGTTCCTCCTCGATCGGTTGTTCGATGAAGCCCCGGATCCGATCCCGGATCCCCGCCTCGATCGGGTCCGACCAAGCTTCCCCCAGAAACAGCTTCGCGTCGTCTTCCACCCTCATGCTATCGGTTGTC
Organism: uncultured beta proteobacterium; assembly: GCA_963699535.1. Lineage (GTDB taxonomy): Bacteria > Pseudomonadota > Gammaproteobacteria > Burkholderiales > SG8-39 > VBDM01. The sequence continues at coordinate 1,548 of CAVOUJ010000028.1, forward strand.
ATGGCGTGATCTCCGCCGGCGCGACGACGCCGGCCCTGGCTGATTGAACAAGCCGGAGATTACGCCACCCCCAAATTCCAACCACTCTCCCGACGGCACCAGGCCTCAGCAAAATCTCTCCAGGGGCAAGAATACGTTTCGAGCGCGTCGAGCCGCTCTGGAGCACTATCATGCGCCTATTGGAGGAGTGCGAGGATGTCCGAAGTGGCCAAATCAAAACACTAGCATCCCGCACCCAGTCCGCATTATTTTCGATGCATGGAACGCGCATCCCAACATCGTAGAACCGATCACGACAACAAGCACAAAAACCGCGAGAACAAGGTTCGTCTGGCATTGATGAGGCATGGCTTCATCTTGCAGCGCGATCTGACGAGAAACCGCACGCTGATGCACCACGGGCATTACCGTGTCGTCAGCATCGCGACAGGAAACGTCGCGTTCGGACAGTTTTACGATTGGACGATCGACGATGTTGAGGCAATGGTGAACTTGTTGAGCTTGAGGGAGTTTCTGCATGCGAGGTCGAGGGAGGCATACCCACGCACCATACTGCATGCCCGATGAAGCTACCTCGCACTCTCACTCTAAAGGGTCGCGATCTCAAATACAGAGTCAGTCTCAGGAAACACAAGTAAGCGAAATATTATCATCGCGGGGGAAGGGTTTTTGCACGTGTAGCATTGGGACGGTATGGGTGCCGGTGACCACTTGATATTTTCCATAAATGGAGATTACGCGGTACCCCTGAACCGAGTCCGGGTAGGAGGGGTGGGTTGTATTTTGGGATGGCGTGGGGGGAGGGGGTAGTCCCGGGCAAGTACGAGGGGTCGTGCACCTTCACAACCTCAGGATGATCTGCGCTCGCGGCAACCCGATTTACGGGCAACTTCGCTTCGCTCAGCTGTGGGACCTCCTGTTTATTCCCGAACGCTGTGGGTAGGGCGTCGCCCATCCATACTGTGATCGTCAGCTTCAGCAACTGCTGTACGCCGAGCGCAAGCACGCGCTGCCGATCGTCCTGCAGGGCCTGGATGCCGGCGGCAAGGATGGCGTGGTCAATCATGTGATCAGCGCCATGAACCCGCAGGGATGCACAGTGACCGGCTTCAAGCAGCCGACGCCCCGAGGATCTCGCGCACGATTTCCTGTGGCGCGTCCACCCGCATGCGCCGGGCAAGGGCGAGGTGGCGATCTTCAATCGCTCGCACTACGAGGACGTGCTCGTCGTGCGCGTCCACGACATCCTGCCGCAAGAGCGGCAGGGGGTAATCGTCCTGTGAGTGTAACCGCGATCTGCATCCACGCAGCAAGACTGACTGAACCCCTGCTGGCGGGGTGCGCACTTGACCAGGGTGCGCGCTGTAGGCCAGACGCGTCAAGGAGACGGTGAGTGATGCCCCGTCAGCCCGCAAGGCCCCTTCTCAGGCCCGTGGCGGGGACTTCCCAGCCGAGCGAGACCGAAGTTGCACGTAAGCCGCAACTACTGGACAAAGCAGCCACTCATCGGTCGGCCAATGGCAAGACGCCGTGCGCTGGCTACGTTCAGTCACCCCGTTCAGATCGGAAGGGCTATGACATTTCGGCAGCAGGGATTGAGCAACCTGGAAATCAGCCGAATGGGTATTCCCAGAGCGCTGCCTGTACTGCTCGATCTCCGGCAGCGCCGTTTCCTGCGACTTCGTGCTTGCCGGTGAACGCCGGGTCGAAATCGGCGAGCCTGACTTTGCTCTCCGGCCGGACGATCAGCTTTTTCCGGTAGTTCAAATCCATTCCCTCCTCGGTTCAGTCTTGCGCCGCAGCCCGTGGCCGGTGGTCGTGGTGCAGGCCGGCGTGGAAGTCCAATGGTTGCTTCAGACGGGAGAGGAACGGCGTCTTGTGGCTCCGGCGCAGCTCCAGTCCCTTGTAGACGACGAGCTTGATCAGGTCCTGCGCCACCATCCAGATCACGTTGTAGACCCAGACCCAGCCGATCAGCGTCCATGGCAGCGGCGGGACCAGCCAGCCGAACCCGCGCCGACGATCGCCCAGAACAGCTTGCCGGCGGGATGGGGCGGCGCCCAGAACGCCTTCTGCGTGCGGGTGAGGAACAGCATCAGGTGCCCACCCGCCACCAGCTGCAGAAACATCATCGTCTGCAGGTGCGGCTTGTCGAGCTGCAGGACGGTGTCCGCGATGTACAGCAGGCCGAAGCTCTGCACGACGGCGAGGAAGCCGAGGATCGAAGACACCGTCAGCACCCGGTCCATTTCCCAGCGCACCGGCTTCGGCGGCACGATCGCGTGGTCGAAGGCGATGGTCATGATCGGCACGTCGTCGAGCAGCGCCAGCGCAATGATCATGATCGGAGTGAGCGGGAAGAAGCCGTAGACGATCGTCGCCAGCACGATGAACACCATGATGTCCATCGTCATGGCGATGCGGTAGAGCGTGTAGCCCATCATTCGCTCGAAGATGCGCCGCGCCTCCTCGATGCCGCCGATGATCACCGAGAGGCCGGGCGCGGTGAGGATCAGCGCCGCGGCGGCAGCGCGCGGCTTCGGTGGCGCCGGAAACGGCGATGCCGACGTCGGCTTGCTTCAGCGCCAGCGCGTCGTTGACGCCGTCGCCGGTCATGCCGACGATGTGGCGGCGCTCCTGCAGCGCCTTGACGATGGCGTACTTGTGCTCCGGAAACACCTGCGCGAAGCCTTCCGCCCGCTCGATGTTGGCGGTGACCTCAGGAGGGATGTGCCCCTTGGTCAGGTCGCCGGTGAACAGGTCGGTCGCCCGCTGGATGTGGGTCCCGAGGCCGAGCTGGGCGGAGATCTGCTCGGCGATGGCGACGTTGTCGCCGGTGACCATCTTGACCGCGACTCCGTGTTCGATGGCGCGCGCGATCGTCTCCTTGGAGTCCGGCCGTGGCGGATCGAACAGCGGCAGGATGTCGAGGAACGTCCAGGCGCCCTCCTCGTCGGCGCGTGCGACGCCGATGGTCCGGTAGCCTTTGGCGGCGAACTCGTCGACGATCTTGTTCGCCTTCGCCAGATCGTCGCCCTCGACCTTGCACAGCTCGCCGACGATGACCTGCGGCGCGCCCTTGGTGACGCGGAACGTCTTGCCCGATTGCTGCACGATCGTCGCCTCGGTGCGCTTGCTCACCGGATCGAAGGGAACGTACTTCGTCTGTCGGTCGGTGTTCAGCACGGCTTCGTCCTTCAGGCCGGCCATCACCGCGAGGTCGATCGGGTCCTGATCCGCCTTCCGCGACGAGAGCGCGGCGGCGAGGATCACCGCCTGTGCATCGCCAGCCCCAGGGCTGCGCCTCGCCGAGCGTGAGCTTGTTCTGGGTGAGCGTGCTTCTCGTTGCGGCTGGCGACGCTGTTCAGGTAGAGCACTTGCGTCAGGAAGAAGCTGCCGGGGCTGATCTCCGGCAGGCTGTAGCGGGCGGCGGCGACGGCGCCGACCTGGTACTTGCCGTCTCCCGCTTCGTTCAGGCCGACGGTCGGCCAAATAGCCCGAACTCCGAGGCCATAGCCCAGCCGCGGCGTCGGTGGCGGCGCGATGATCGCAATCTCGGTCAACAGATCGCCCTGCCCAACCGGCTGTGTCCGTTCGGGTTGAAGCCGCTGGTCACGTCGTTGGAATAAACCAGCGGCTCGTCCAGGCGCCCGTACAGCTTCCAGTCGTCGCCGAGGCCGGTCCACAGGTCGGAGCGCAGCGTCGTCACCCACTTCTCCGGCTCCCGGCCCTCGGCATCGGGAAGCCGCTCGTAGCGCTGGCGAACCTGGAAGAGGGTCCTCGGCCGCGTGACGTCCTCGCCGTTGTGGAGGTGCCGTGAATGGCCGCGTCGGCCTCGGATGCGGAAGGCGCAGGCTCATCCGCCAGGGCGACTGCCGGCACGCAGAGTGCCGGCAGCATCGCCGTCGTGATGAGGTTGCGGGCTCGATCCTGAGCGACCATGTCCGGTCCTTACGGTCCTTACTTCGGGAACAGAAATTGCAGCTGGAAACGTGCTTCCCAATCAGGCCCGTATTCCGGGCTTTCGACCATGCGAAAGCCCTGGACGTTCACGTTCATCGGCTGGCTGCCGATCCTGAAGATCTTACCGAACCCGCCGCCTAGCGGCACCAGCCAGGTGTCCGCCGACCGTTTCGCGTGGCGCCGACAGCTTACGCGCAATATGCGCCCAAGCCTGCCGTGCCGCCGCCGGGCGCTCCGATAGCGGCTGCCCGAATCGGCACATCGTCTCGGTGTTGTCCAAGCTCGATCGGACCGCAGCAGAGGTGTTGCCGCGGGCATTGGCACTCGCCGCATAAGTGCGGCCATCGCTCTGAGACCGACGCCCGGCGGCGCCGCCTGCCTTCCGCGGCGAGCCGTTAGGCGCTCTCGTTGAAACGCTGGTAGAACAGCGCCGACAACCATCCGAGCAACGCCCAGAACAACAGGCTCGTGAGCGTCACGGCAACCACGAACTGGTGAGACAGTGCCTCCGGGACATTGGAATGCTGCTCGGCAAGCTGGGGCGCGCCGATGAGGTGCGGCAGGACAAACAGCACGAGGGCGACCGCTGCTGCCCACGGCGAGCGCCGGAATGCGAGCAGAGCGAGACCCGTGGCCGTCGCCGCCGCTGTCCCGATCCACCATAATTGGCGTGCGAGAAGAGGTGCGGCCGGGACACCAGGGAGCTCAGGCGAGAGGCCAAGGCCGGGAGCGGCCATCACCACGAGGAATCCGCTCAGCCCCCAGACCAGGCCCTCACGCCAGCCGACGGGTCTGCCCCGCAGCACGAAGAGCCCGGTCAACACGAGTGCGTAGCCAGTGGCGGTCAAGATATTGGCCACTACGGTGAAGAAAGTCCGCTCGAGGCCATCGGCCGGTTGCCAGGCCTCCGCGCTGTGTTCGTGCCCCATCGCCTCGTGAGAGAGCATAGCGGGCGTTGAGGTGCTGTCGGTTTCGGCAGCCTTTTCGTAGACCTCGCCCTCGAGGATCAGAGGCACCGTCGCGAAGTGCTGGGCGACGCTGACGACCAGCCCGACAATCAGCCCGACCAGCGCAGAACAAAGTGCGATCGATCGAAAGATTGACATGCACCGATCTCCCTCAGTGGCACGGGAAGGCGTTCGAATGTCGCGTGTCGTGAGCGGCATTGTGAACGACATCGATGTGAGAGAAACCGACGATGCCGATAATGAAGACTCCGAGCAGGATCGCCATTGCCGCCTGCAGGACCGCGTTGGTTTTCGCGGCGGCGACGCTGCTGGCGACAGGGAAAGTGGATTGATGGATTGACATGAAAGCTCTCCTCGATCGCGAGACGACGAACCCATGCCGTTGTGGGAAAGCGAGAGCTGCCTTTGATCCGTATCCCCCCGAGCACAGTTCCGCTCAAGGGGACGACACCATCAAACGCTATCCCTCGGGACACCCCGCCCCGGCTGTGGACATATGATGACGGCAGGTCTCCTGGCTCGCGGGTCAGGACGCTCGCCTCGGCCTTCCCGGTTTCCCAGTGGCCTTGCGCGGCGAGCGCTCGCCGCTCACAGTTGCGGGGGCAGCCACGGCACAGGATCCCCTTGGGGGTCGATCCTTCCCGTGTTCCCTTTTCATCCCCCAGGCTCTGTCGCCCTGCGGGGGAACCGTCACCGCCACTATAGGGACGCGCCGAAAACCGCGTCAAGCGACGGGCGCTGGTCTTCAGTCGGCTTCCGCCTCTCGTCACAGCTCGGCTCGTCAGAACGGTGAAGTCGACGCCTTGATGGTCACGGTCGTCCCCAGGTCTTGTTGCGCGGCACACTCATTGTTTCCGCCGCGATGCCCGCGCATGGTAGTTCGTATCGGTGTCGGCGACGGTGAAGTCGACGCCCTTGATGGCACGGTCGTCCCCAGGGTCCAGTCCGTTCCGAGAATGAAATTCCTCTGGCTACTCGACCCCGTAAGCGTGACCCTGCAGCCGTGTGACTGCTTGCGCTGCCCATTCGGCGGATGCGACCTGCAGCTCTATGCTGCCTTACGGGCGAGCCCCTCTATGCGAACGGCGCGACGACCGCGGCGCGCGATGGTCGGAGCGGGTCGCCATCGGAGCCGGCTCAGCCGGCGAACGGTGGGGCGAGGGTACCGAGCAGCGCGGCGGCGGCGAGGACGGCCAATGCGAGGCCCTGCTCGATCAGCACATTGCGGGAGACCGCGGCGAGGGCGGCGGTCGCGTCCGGACCCGGCCGGGCGGGATCGAGGGCGGGCAGCCAGCGCAGCCGGTTGAGCGCGGCGATCGCGATCATCGCCGCGACGAGCGCCACCTTGAGCAGCAGCACCCGGCCGTAGTCGCTCGTCCACGCCGCCGCGGGGTCGCCGACGAGGAACGCGGCATTGACAAGGCCGGTGATGACGAGGACGGCGACGGCGACGAGGCCGATCGACGAGAAGCGGACCAGGCAGCGGACGGCGACGCGGCTGCCGACGCTGTGCTCGCCGCCCGCCGCAGCACCCAGCCGAGCGGCACCAGCCCGCCGATCCACGCCGCCCCTGCCATCAAATGCAGCGTGTGACTGGTGAAGTGGACGAGGCCCGCGGCACCGTCGTCCATCGCGTCCGTGCCCGGCGGCGCCGGCGGAGACGAGGAGGCCGGCCGAGGCGACGAGAACGACGACCGCCGCGACCGGCCCCGTCCGGGCCGACCGGACGGCCCACGCCGCCGCGGCGAGCGACACGGCCGAGGACCAGCGTCGCCAGCCAGACCCGACCGAAGTGGTTTCTGCGCGAGCACGAGGCGGAGGGTGTCGATCGGCCTCGCCGCGAAGGCGTCACCGGCCATCCGACCAGCGACCGCGACCAGCCAGCCAACGCCGGCGGCGACCGCGGCGAGGGACGCCCAGCGGACGAGGCGGGCGAACCGGGGCGCGCCACCGCGTCGGCGTCCGTCTCGCCGATCCCGCGCGTATCCCGTACGGGATCGGCAGAGAGTGCGAACAGGGACGATCCGAAGAGGATCATCCCCGCCGTGAAGAAGACGAAACGAGAGACGAGCAGATCCATCGCTCGCGTCGTCGTTTAGGGTGCGACTTCGAAGGTAAAGTCGCCCTCGGTGGTGTGCGTGTCGCGGGAGACGACCCGCCACGTCACCCGGTAGACACCGGCAGGGAGCGGCGGACCGAGGGGAAGGACGAGCTTCCGGTCGTCGCCGGGATCGACGGCCGAGCGGTCCGGTCGGGACGTCGCACCGCCCGCCGTCGTCAGCGTCACCCGCGAGAACGCCGGCTCCACCGCCTCGCTGAACCGCAGGCGGAGGTCGGTCGGTGCGACCGGACAACGCTGCCGACCGGCGGCGTCGCCCGTTCGAGCATGGCGTGGGCGGCGGCCTGACCAGCCACGGCGAGTAGCAGCATGAGCGGCAGCGCGAGGCGAAGGAGGAAGCGCATCGCGGTCTCCTCAAAAGATCGGCTTGCCGAGGGTGGTCGGGAACAGGTCGTCCAAGAAGAAGTGAAGCTGGACAATCGCGCCTACGCCGGTGCCGGTGTCGCGATTGACCGGAATCAGCGCTTCGGCGCCCACCTGAAAGCTCTGGCCGGCCCAGATTACCCCCGGATTGATGAATGCGGTGGCGGTCTCGCCGCCGCGGTTGCGGACCGGTGTTTCGAACGAGAACTCGACCAGCGGGATGAGTTTTTGACGCCGACACCGGCGGAGAGGATCGCCTCGTGTCGGCCTCACCTGGGCCGGCAAGACCCTGCGGGAGGACTGGGACGGTTTCGTCCTTGCCGAAGGACGGGCTCGTCTGTCCCGGCTGCACCAAGGACGCCGGCGATCCTCGGCACCCCCGAACCATCGCCGCGACTGTCCCGCCGCCCGTTGAGTACCGATTACTGATCACACCCGCCGAACCCGCGGAACCCGCCCGGGGTGCGGAACCATCCGCCAGCCCGCCGATCGACCCCGATTGAGACCACTTACCAGTTGCCATTGCCGGGCAAACGATACGGATCAATTGCGCGAAGCCCGTGGCGAAGGTGTTGCATCCGCACCGCGGTCGTCGTCCATGCGCTACGCAATTTGGAAGCTTCCGCCGACGACAAGGCCAGATGCAGACGGCCAACGGACAATTTCGACGTTGCGAAGCTCCCCTGATCGCGATTCGAGGGCGGATGCGCCCCCCGGTTACGTCGTTTGACTATCGCGCTCTGCTCGTTTCCGTCGTAGATGTAGGCGTGCGCACAGAGAGGGCTGAAACGTGCTTCCGAAGCCGTTCGACGATCAATCATCCCAGGTCAAAACCAAAGCTGCGATGACCTATGCTTTCTTGATTGCAGCCAACATCGCGGCCTGGATTTGGGCATGGATCGCGTTCGCCGATCGGCCGGCTCTGCTCGGCACGGCCTTCCTAGCCTACATGTTTGGCGTCCGGCATGCCTTCGACGCCGACCACATCGCGGCCATCGACAATGTCGTTCGAAGGCTCATGCAGGAAGGCAAGTCGGCCTGCTCGAGTAGGCTTCTTCTTTTCACTCGGACACTCCACCATCGTCTTTCTCGCCTCCATCGCCATTGCCGCGACGGCGGCCGCCATGCAGAGCAAGCTCGACGCGTTCCACGACATCGGCGGCGTGATCGGCACGACCGTATCCGCGTTGTTCCTCTTGGCTATCGGCATCGCCAATCTCTTCATCCTGAAGGGCATATGGTCGGCCTTCGCTCGTGCTCGTCGCGGTGAGACGATCGTCGACGAAGACCTCGACGCTCTCCTCGACGGTCGCGGCCTCCTCGCCCGCATCTTCCGCCCCGTGTTCCGATGCGTGCGCTTCGAGCGCGAGTCCTTCGGCGCGCTGCACCAGATGATGGCCGCGATGAGCGAGCGCGAACGCACCGAGACTTGGACCGAGATCGAGGCGGCGCTGCGCAAGTTCGAGACCGGCGAGGGCTTCGTCGGCCCGTGCGAAATGCTCGTTGGCGCCGGGACCAAGTGATGGAAGCCACGTGACGCGCATCGCGATCGTGCAAAAAGCCCCGGCGTTTCTGGATCGCGCCGAATGCCTGCGCATCGCCGTGAGCGCGGTGGCCGAGGCCGCGGCCGCCGGTGCGCGGCTGGTCGATTTTCCCCGAGGCCTTCATCCCGGGCTATCCGGCCTGGGTCTGGCGATTGCGCCCCGGCGGCGACATGGCGCTGTCGGAGCGCCTGCATCGAGCGCTCCTCGACAATGCCGTCGATCTCGCGACTGACGATCTTGAACCGCTGCGCGAGGCGGCGCGCGAGCGCCAGGTCACGGTGGTTTGCGGGATCAACGAGCGTGATGGCGCGTTCAGCCGCGGCACCCTTTACAACACGGTGGTCACGATCGGCGCCGATGGCAGCGTGCTCAACCGGCATCGCAAGCTCATGCCCACCAATCCGGAGCGCATGGTCTGGGGCCAAGGCGATGCGACCGGTCTGCGGTCGGTCGACACGCGCGTGCGGCCGGATCGGCGCCCTCATCTGCTGGGAAAGCTACATGCCGCTTGCGCGCTATGCGCTGTATGCGCAGGGAATCGATGTGTACATCGCGCCCACCTACGACAGCGGCGATCGCTGGATCGCGACCCTCCAGCACATCGCGCGCGAAGCCGGATGCTGGGTGGTGGGAAGCGGGGTTGCTTTCCGCGCATCCGATATCCGCGGCGCGGCACCGGGCATGACCGATCTGTATCCGAACGCCGACGAATGGATAAACGCCGGGGACTCGGCGGTCATCGCGCCGAGCGGCAAAGTCGTGGTCGGCCCGCTACGAAACGATGTCGGCGTTCTCTACGCCGACATCGACAGCCAAGACATTGACAATGCGCGCCGGACTCTTGATGTCACCGGCCACTACTCGAGATCGGACCTATTTTCTCTGCATGTACGCACCGGTCCGTTGAATCCAGTGGATTTCAACCCTCATTGAGTCGGCACTGCACGCTGGATCACGGCGGTGCCGAACTTGCGCTCTAACGTATAGTGAACTTCCGAAATGTCCCCTATATTGGACACCCGCAGTTGGCGGTTTGTCATCTCCTCCCAAAATCAACACGTTGAAGTACTGTCCGTATGTCCAGTATCAATGTTGCGCTGCGGTTTCGTGCCTATTATCACGAGATAGGCGCCCGGTAGGCGAAAATATGACCGACGAATCAAGGGAATTCGCGATTGCGCTGCCCCCCTCGGCGTCGAGCCGAGAAGGCCGCGGCTGCTGGAGCAGGTGTACGAGGCGATCAGGCGCCGCGAGGCGGCGTCCGAAGGTCAGACGATGTTCAGGTGCTCGATGCCCTGCGTGATGTCCCGGTTCTTCGCTTCCTTGGAGTGAAGCTTGATCTGCAGGCGCAGGTCGTTGACGCTGTCGGCGTTCCTGAGCGCGTCCTCGTAGCTGATTTTTCCAGACTCGAACAGGTCGAACAGCGCCTGGTCGAAGGTCTGCATGCCCAGCTCGCGGGACTTCTTCATGATTTCCTTGATCTCGTGCACCTCGCCCTTGAAGATCAGGTCGGAAATAAGGGGCGAGTTGAGCATGATCTCGACCGCCGCGCACGCGGCCCTTGCCTTCCTTCGCGGGGATGAGGCGCTGCGAGATCAATCCTCTGAGATTCAACGACAGGTCCATGAGGAGCTGCGGCCGCCGCTCCTCGGGAAAGAAGTTGATGATGCGGTCCAGGGCCTGGTTGGCGCTGTTCGCGTGCAGCGTCCCCAGGCACAGGTGGCCGGTTTCGGCAAACGCGACGGCGTGCTCCATGGTCTCGCGCTCGCGGATCTCGCCGATCAGGATCACGTCGGGCGCCTGACGCAGCGTGTTCTTGAGCGCGCTTTCCCAGGAAAGGGTGTCCACCCCCACCTCGCGCTGGGTGATGAGGCAGCCCTTGTGCGGATGCGTGAATTCGACCGGGTCCTCGATGGTGATGATGTGACCCTGGCTGTTCTCGTTGCGGAAGCCGACCATCGCCGCGAGCGTGGTCGATTTGCCCGAGCCCGTGGCACCGACCATGATCACCAGGCCGCGCTTGGTCATGATGATGTCCTTGAGCACGTTCGGCAGGCCGAGGTCCTCGATCTTGGGGATGGTGGTGGTGATCGTCCGCAGCACGACCCCGACGTTGGCCTGCTGGACAAATGCGTTGACGCGAAAGCGGCCGATGCCCGCAGGGTTGATCGCGAAATTGCACTCCTTGTTGGCTTCGAACTCGGCTGCCTGCCTGTCGTTCATGATCGAGCGTGCGAGATCCACGGTGTGCGCCGGCGTGAGCGACTGGTTCGACACCGGGGTCATCTTGCCGTCGATCTTGATCGCCGGCGGAAACCCGACCGAAATGAAGAGGTCCGACCCTTTCTTCGCCAGCATGAGCCGAAGCAGGTCGTACATGAATTTCATTGCCTGTTCGCGTTCCATCGTCGCCTCAGAGTGTCTTCATTGTGATTTCCCCGTCTCTAACCGGGGAAGTTATCCTTGTTCGCGGCCTTGCCGCGCGCTTCGCCAGCGGAAATGACGTTGCGCCTGACCAGTTCCGTCAGGTTCTGGTCGAGGGTCTGCATGCCGAAGTTCTGGCCGGTCTGGATCGCCGAATACATCTGCGCGATCTTGTTCTCGCGGATGAGGTTCCGGATCGCAGGCGTCCCGATCATGATCTCGTGCGCCGCGACGCGCCCCCCGCCGTCCTTGGTCTTGCACAGCGTCTGCGCGATGACGGCCCGCAGACTTTCCGAGATCATCGCCCGCACCATTTCCTTTTCCGCGGCGGGGAACACGTCGACGATGCGGTCTATCGTCTTCGCCGCCGAGCTCGTATGCAACGTGCCGAACACGAGGTGTCCGGTTTCCGCTCCCGAAAGCGCGAGGCGGATCGTCTCCAGGTCGCGCATCTCGCCCACCAGGATCACGTCCGGGTCCTCGCGCAGCGCGGATCGCAGGGCATTGTTGAATGAGAGCGTATGCGGTCCGACTTCGCGCTGGTTGATCAGGCACTTCTTCGACTCATGCACGAACTCGATCGGGTCCTCGATCGTGAGGATGTGCCCCTGCTCGTTTTCGTTGATGTGGTTGACCATGCCCGCCAGCGTGGTGGACTTGCCCGAGCCCGTGGGGCCGGTCACGAGCACGATGCCGCGCGGCTGATCGGCGATCTCGGCGAATATTTTCGGCGCTTTCAGATCCTCGAGCGACAGGATCTTGGATGGAATCGTCCGCATCACCGCCGCCGCGCCGCGGTTCTGGACGAAGGCGTTGACGCGAAAGCGCGCGAGGCCGGGGATCGCAAACGAGAAATCGCACTCGAGGTTTTCCTCGTAGTGCTTGCGCTGGCCGTCGTTCATGATGTCGTAGATCATGCCGTGGACGTCCTTGTGCTCCATGGCCGGCAGATTGATGCGGCGGATGTCGCCGTGCACGCGGATCATGGGCGGCAGCCCCGAGGACAGATGCAGGTCCGAGGCCTTGTTCTTGACCACGAAGGCAAGGAGTTCCGAGATATCCACTATAATTCCCCTTTAGTACGAGGCCCCGGGCGCGCCGGAAGGAAGGATAACTCCCCTCCATCAGGGCTGTTTCAGGAGATTCGCAAACAGCCTCTAAGCAAATGATGAAGCGGAGTTTTTCAGGCTGGCCGCGCTTGCATCGTCGCGCTGATTATGTCCTCAATTACCGCGAACTTGCAAGCCGTGATGACGCGTATCGAGGCGGCGACCGGCGCTGCCGGGAGGCCCTTGAAGTCGGTGCAACTGGTCGCGGTGAGCAAGACGTTTTCGCCGGCGGCAGTGCGCGAGGCGGCGAGCGCAGGCCAGCGGGATTTTGGGGAGAACTACCTCCAGGAGGGCCTGGAGAAAATTCGCGAGCTTCGCGCGCTCGGGCTCATCTGGCATTACATCGGCCCGATCCAGAGCAACAAGACGCGCGCGATCGCCGAGCACTTCGACTGGGTGCACACGATCGAGCGCGGAAAGATCGCCGAGCGGCTCTCGCAAGCCCGCGGCGCGGGGCAGCCGGAGTTGCAGGTCTGCATCCAGGTCAATGTTTCGGGTGAGGCGAGCAAGAGCGGTGTCGCACCGGAGGAAGTAACGGCGCTCGCTAGGCAGGTGGCGGGATTGCGCGCCTGAAGCTGCGCGGGCTGATGGCGATACCCGAGCCCACGCCCGATGTGCGATTGCAGCGCGCCCGGTTCGCGCAGCTGCGCGAGTTGCGCGATCGGTTGAATGGCGAGGGTCTTGCACTGGACACGCTTTCGATGGGCATGTCGGCGGACCTCGAGGCGGCGATCGCCGAAGGGGCGACGCTGGTTCGCGTGGGCACGGCGATATTCGGAGAGAGAACGGCGGCATGAGGATTACTTTCATCGGCGGCGGCAGCATGGCCGACGCTCTCATCGGCGGGCTCCTGCGCAGGGATTTCCCGCTTCAGGACATACGCGTGGTCGAGATCAGCGCCGATGCGCGCCGCAAGCTCGTCGACAAGTACGGCGTGACCTGCTTCGACAAACCCAAGGACGCGCTGCGCGCGGGGGACGTCGTCGTGTTCGCGGTCAAGCCCCAGCATCTGCGCGAGGCCGCTTCGAAGTCCGGGATCGCCGACAACGCGAACCTCGTGATCAGCATCGCTGCGGGCGTGCGCCTCGCGAATCTGTCGAAATGGATGAAGGGCCACACGCGCCTGGTGCGGGCGATGCCGAACACGCCGGCCATGATCGGCGAAGGCGTCGCGGGACTCTATCCTTTTTCCAAGGCGGTGACGCGCGCGGACCGGGAGGACGTGGAGACCATCCTCGGCGCGGTCGGCGACACCGTGTGGATCACGGACGAGTCGCAGATGGACGCCGTCACCGCGATCTCCGGGAGCGGTCCGGCCTACGTGTTCTACTTCATCGAGGCGGTCGAGGAAGCGGCGGCGGAGCTGGGCCTGTCCGATGCCGATCGCGCACCGTCTGGTCCTCGATACCTTCACGGGCGCGGCCAAGCTCGCGGCAACCAGTCCCGATCCGGTCGCGGTGCTGCGCGAGCGCGTCACCTCCAAGGGCGGCACCACCGAGCGAGCGCTTGCAAGCATGGCCAAGGACGAGGTGAAGGCGGCCATCATCCGCGCCATCCACGCCGCCAACCAGCGCGGCAAGGAACTGGGCGAGGAGCTGGGAAAGGAGTGAGCGAGGGATGCTGAGCCAGATCGGCCACCTGCTGATACAAACGGCATTCGGTTTCCTCGTTTACGCCCTCCTCTTGCGTTTCTACATGCAATGGCTGCGCGCGCCGTTCCGCAACCCTATCGGGCAGTTCGTCACGGCGCTCACCGACTGGGCGGTGCGGCCCGCGCGGCGCGTGATCCCGGGGCTGTTCGGCGTGGACCTCGCGAGCATCCTGATCGCGTGGTTCGTCGAGGCTCTGATGCTCGTCCTGCTTTACTGGTTGAGGGGCTTTTCCTTCGCCGGGGCGCCTGGAATCGCGGCAGGGCTCCTGTTCACGATCGCCGCCATCGAACTGGTGCGGGCTTCGCTGTATCTCTTGATCGGCGTGGTGATCGTGCAATTCATCATCAGCTGGGTCAACCCCTATGCACCGCTCGCGCCGGTGTTCGACGCGCTGACCCGACCTTTCTACGCGGTGTTTCGCCGCTTCATTCCGCCGATCGGCAACGTGGATCTCTCGCCGCTCTTCGTGCTCCTGGTCGCACAGGTCTGCCTGATCCTGCTCGATCCGCTGACGCGTTTCGTTCACGCACCAGGCTGAGCGCACGGTCGTAGGGGGCCGTTTTCGCAGGAGCGACTTGCGCGGCGACGTGCGTTACGGGTGGCCGCGCGCCGACCGCTTCAATGGAGGCGCAAGCGGCCGGGTACCCGTAGCGCACGCCGGAGCGTGGAGCAGGGGCCCCGCTTGCGGGGACGCGACCGCGCAGGCGTGCATAACGACCGCGGTCTCCGGCGTGCTGCATCCCGCTACGGGGTCGCATCCACTCGCTGCGCTCGCGGAAACCTACTCCGCCCTCCGCGGTCGCGCTTGCCGCGCCAGGAGCGAGGGCGAAAACGGCCCACTGCCCCGGCATCGGCCTTGCGTACCTCAGGCCTCGTAAACGACGCGTCCGCCGACCACGGTGTAGCGCACGCGCCCGGACAACTCGTAGCCCATGAAGGGCGTGTTCTTGCCCTGGCTCTTGAGAAAGTCCGCGGTGATCCGGACGTGCCCATTCGGATCGAACACGCACAGATCGGCTTCTCCGCCGGCCGCGATCTCGCCCGCCGGCACGCCGAGAATCGCCGCCGGCTTGGAGGTCACGCAGGCGAGCGCCTCCGGCAGCGTCAGGCGCGTCTCGGAGGCCCACTTGAGCGCGAGCGGCAAGAGGAGCTCCAGGCCGGTCGCCCCAGGCTCTGATTCGGCAAACGGCAGCTGTTTCGCGTCCTCGTCCACTGGAGCGTGATCCGAGCAGATCGCGTCTATCGTCCCGTCGGCAAGACCCGCGCGCAGCGCGTCGCGGTCACGCAGACTGCGAAACGGCGGGATGACGTGGCAGTGGGAATCGAAGTAGCCGAGGTCGATCTCCGAAAGATGCACGTGATGCGCACTCACGTCGCAGCTCACGGGCAGGCCTTCCCCTTTTGCGGCGCGCACCATCGCCACCCCTTCCGCGGTCGAGAGACGGCAGAGATGGACACGAGTGCGCGTCGCGCGCACCAGATTCAGGATAGTCGAGAGCGCGATCGTTTCGGCAAACGACGGGATTCCCGGCAGGCCAAGGCGCGTCGCCACCTCCCCATCGTGAGCGACGCCTCCGCGCGCCAGGTACCCGTCCTGCGGCCGCAGCCACACCGCGAAGCCGAAGGTCGACGCGTACTGCAACGCGCGCCACAGGACCTGCGTGTCCGCGAGCGGCGTGTCGGCGTGCGAGAACGCCACGCAGCCCGCGTCGCGCAGGACAGCCATCTCGGTGAGCCGCTCTCCCCCGAGCTTCCAGGTGAGGGCCCCGAGCGGATACACGTGCACGAGGTTGAGGCTCTTGGCGCGGTGCTTGAGCATCTCGACCAGGCCGGGCTCGTCGAGCGGCGGGTCGGTGTCGGGGGGACAGGCGAGGCTCGTGACTCCGCCCGCGACCGCTGCCTGCATCTCCGATTCGAGCGTCGCCTTGTACTCGAAACCGGGCTCGCGCAGCCGTGCCGAGAGATCGACCAGGCCCGGGCACACGATGAGGTCGGACGCATCGATCGTGCGCTCGGCGCGAAATCCAGAAGGCACCTTGCCCAGTGCGGCGACCTTCCCGTCGGCGACGAAAACGTCCTGCCTCGACGTCGACGCGGTTCTTCGGATCGATCAGCCTGCCGCCCTTGATATGGATCTTGCTCACTTGAAGGGGCTGCCGTCCTTGCGGGTGAAGACCCATTTGCCTTCGACCATGCGCACCGCCAGGTCGACGTCGGGGTAGCTCGCGCTGTCGTCGGGCGTGCGGTCGCCGATCTCGAGATAAAGCACGGGTGCGGCTGTGTCGTTCACCAGCTGGTGGCCGTCCGGCCTGCCCGCGGGGAATCCGGCCGCCATCCCAGGCTTGAGCTTCTGCCTGCCCGCGTCGGTGACGAGCGATCACTTCGCCCTCGAGCACGTAGATGAACTCGTCCTGCTTGGCGTGCCAGTGGCGCATCGAGGACTCCGCGCCGGGTTCGAGGCGCGTGAGGTTGACCCCGAAGTTCTTCAGCCCGGCGTGATCGCCAAGGCGCCGGCGGTGACGGCCGGCGACGCGGCTCTTGTACGGTTCGGGGTAGCCGGTGGTCGATTGCTCGGGCAGGTCTTTCGGGTCGAAGGCGGGAGCTTTGAGTTTGCTCATGTCAGTTCCCGGCGAGGATGCTCATCACCGCCATGCGCACGGCGATGCCGAAAGTGACCTGCGGCAGGATCACCGAGTGCGGTCCGTCGGCGACCGAGGAATCGATCTCGACGCCGCGGTTCATCGGCCCCGGGTGCATGACGATCGCGTCGGGCTTGGCGAGCGCGAGCTTCTGCGGGCGTCAGACCGTAGGACTTGAAGAACTCCTGCGCCGAGGGAAGGAGCGGTCCCTTCATGCGCTCGTTCTGCAGACGCAGCATCATCACCACGTCGCAGCCCGCAAGGCCCTCGCGCATGTCGTGATGCACCGAGACCCCGAGCTGCTCGACGCCTGTCGGGAGCAGCGTCCTCGGTCCGATGACGCGCACGTCGGGCGTCCCGAGCGTCGTCAGGGCATGAATGAGCGAGCGCGCCACGCGCGAGTGCAGCACGTCGCCGACGATCGCGACCGCGAGCCCGGTGAAGTCCTTCTTGTAGTGGCGGATCGTGTAGATGTCGAGCAGCCCTTGAGTGGGGTGGGCGTGGCGCCCGTCGCCGGCGTTGATCACGTGCACGTGCGAGGCGACGTGGCTCGCGATGAGGTGCGCCGCGCCGCTCGAGGAGTGCCGCACGACGAACATGTCGGCGTGCATCGCGGAAAGATTGTCCACGGTGTCGAGCAGAGTTTCCCCCTTGGTCGACGACGACACTGCGATGTTCAGGTTGATGACGTCGGCTGAGAGCCGCTTGGCGGCGATCTCGAAGGTCGTGCGGGTGCGCGTCGAAGGCTCGAAGAACAGGTTGAAGACCGACTTGCCACGCAGGAGCGGTACTTTCTTGACCTCGCGCTCGGTCACCCCCATGAACGACGCGGCCGTGTCCAGGATGTTCACCAGCACCTCGCGCGGAAGCCCCTCTATCGTCAGCAGGTGCTGAAGCGTTCCGTCGTCGTTAAGCTGCGGGTTTCGCATCGGAAAGTCGCAAGGTGAATTTGTCGCGCTCATCGCGCACCAGGCGCAGGAGCTTTCCTGCAGGCACGGCGAGCGTTGCGCCGACGTACTGCGCAGCGATCGGCAGTTGCCGCTCGCCGCGATCGACCAGCGCCGCCAGCTCGATCTTCCCCGGACGCCCGTAGTCGAACAGCTCGTTCATCGCCGCGCGCACGGTGCGCCCGGTGTAGAGGACGTCGTCGACGATGATGATGTGACGGCCGTTGACGTCGAACGGTATTTGAGACGGCTTCACCTGATGGCGCAGACCGGCCGTGTCGAAATCGTCGCGGTAGAACGAAATGTCGAGTGCTCCGAGGGGCGTCGCGAGTTTGAGTTCCTGGTGCAGCCGCTCGGCCAGCCAGGCGCCGCCGGTGCGAATGCCGACGAGGCCGGTGGAATCAGTGACGCCCGAGCGCAGCTTGCGCGCGAGTTCCTGGCACAGGACTTCAGCGTCGGGGAGATTCATCGAGATAGCTCTGCAGGATGATCTTCGCGGCGAGCGCGTGCACCGCGTGCTTGTGCTTGCGTCCGCCCCGGCCGGTTTCGCGCAGCGTCGTTTCGGCCGAGGCCGAGGAGAAGCGCTCGTCGGCAAGCTCGACCGGGAGCCGGAAGCGCGACTCGAGCTGCCGCGCAAAGCGCCGCGCGCGCCGCGTCATGTCGTGCTCCCCGCCGTCCATCGCGAGCGGCAGGCCCACGAGGAGCCGTTCGGGCCGCCATTCGCGCACCAGCGTCTCGACTTCGGCGATGCGCCGGGCGCCGCTCTCGGCCTCGAACATTCCCAGGGGATTGGCGAGCCGGGTTTCAGTGTCGCCCACCGCTACGCCGATCCAGCGCGCGCCGAAATCGAAAGCAAGTATGGTGTGGCCGGAGACCTTCGACGGAGCCACGGCCGCCTCGTTCACGCGTGCCCTGCCCCCTCGGAGAGGTTCGCGAAGTCGATGCCGAGAAGCTTCATCGCCGCCGGCAGCCGTTCGTCGGCCGGCGTATCGAAGATAATCGCGTCCTTCGCTTCGACCGTGAGCCAGGCGTTCTGCTTGATTTCGTTCTCAAGCTGCCCTGCCGCCCAGCCGGAGTAGCCGAGCGTCACCAGCATTCTCTGTGGACCGCTGCCCTGACCGGCCGCTTCCAGGATGTCTTTCGAAGTCGTCAGGCCCACCGCGTCGCGCACCGAGAGGGTCGATTGCCACTTGCCGAGCGGCTGATGCAGGACAAAGCCGCGGTCGGTCTGCACGGGGCCGCCGAAATACACCGGCTCGTTGAGAAGAATCTGGGAGGAGAGCGGCAGGCTCAGGCGCTCGTACAAGGCACCGAGGGTCATCTCGATCGGCCGGTTGACCACGACGCCGAGCGCGCCCTGGTCGGTGTGCTCGCAGATGAAGGTCAGGGTGCGGGAGAAATACGGATCGACCATGTTGGGCATGGCGATCAGGAAGTGGTTGGTGAGATTGACCTGGGCCATGGAGGCGAGCGCGTCTATTGTAATCCCCGCCGGGGTCGCACACAATTTGCGCCGTACGGGCCAGCAGCAGCGAATGGCCATCTGCTCCTGACGGCGACGAGTTCTCTCAGGCTGCGGCGCGGCGTTCCCCGAGGTATCCGGCGATTCTCTTCAGGAGTTCCTCTTCCTGGTACGGTTTGCCGAGGAAGTGGCTGACTCCGATCTCCCTCGCGTAGTTCTGGTGCTTGTCGGCGGTGCGCGAGGTAATCATGATGATCGGCACCCTGGCAAGGCGCGCATCCGCCCGGACATTTCTCGTCAGGTCGAATCCGTCCATGCGCGGCATCTCGATGTCCACCAGCATCACGTCGGGAACGGTTTCCAGGAGCTTTTCCATCGCCTCGACGCCATCCCGCGCCGTCACGACGAGGTAGCCGTGGCGCTCGAGCAGCCGGCCGGTGACCTTGCGCACGGTGAGCGAGTCGTCCACCACCATGATCGTGGGCTGCACCGCCGCGGCCTGGGGCTTGGGAGCCGCGCGCGCGACCGCCGGGGCGCCCGCGACTTCCCGGAGAGCGAGCTGCACCGGATTCAGGATGAGGACGATTTCGCCCGAGCCGAGCACTGTGGCGCCGGTGATCCCGGCGATGCGCTGGAGCTGGGGACCAATTGCCTTCACCACGATTTCCTGGTTGCTGCCGACCATTTCGTCCACGTGCAGCGCAATCGCGTTGGTGCCGCTCCGCAGGTACAGTGTCGGGGAGAAACGCTTCTGTTCGGCGACCGCCTCGGGATGCCCGAGGAGGTGCGGCAGATAGTGAAACGGATAGCGGCGGCCCTGCCATTCGGTCTGGCGCGCTGAATAAGCCGTGACCAGTTGCTCCTGCCGAAGCTGCAGCACCTGCTCGACCATCACCGCGGGAATCGCATAGGTCTTGCTTGCCCGCTCGCACCAGCACGGTCTGCGTCACGGCCAGCGTGAGTGGGAGGTAGGTCACGAAGCGGGTGCCCTGTCCGCGCGTGAACCGCATCTCGACACGGCCGCCGAGCGCGGCGACTTCGTTGCGCACCACGTCCATGCCCACGCCGCGCCCCGCAACCTGGCTGACCTCGGCGGCGGTGGAGAAGCCCGGATGGAAAATGAATTCGGCGATTTCCGCTTCGGAGAGCGCGGCATGCGGCTCCATGAGGCCCTTTTCGATGGCCTTCTCTCGGATGAGGTCGATGTTCGAGCCCTGCCCCGTCGTCGGACAGCGCGAGCTGCACTTCGTTGCCTTCCTGCGTGAGCTCCAGGCGGATTTCGCCGATTGGCGCCTTGCCGGCGGCGCGTCGAGCCTCCGGCGTCTCGATACCGTGCGTAATCGCGTTGCGCAGCAGGTGCTCGAACGGGCCGGTGATGCGCTCGAGCACCGAGCGATCGAGCTCGACCTGGGTGCCCTTGAGCTCGAGATTCGCGCGCTTGCCGACTTCCTTGGCCGTCTGGCGGACGATGCGATAGAGACGCTCCTGGAGGCTCCCGAACGGCACCATGCGCACGCGCATCAGGTCCTGCTGAAGGTCCCGGTTCAGCCGCGCCTGCGCGAGCAGCGCCTTCTCGGTCTCATCCACCGTGTTGACGAGGTTTGCGTGGACCGTTGAAACGTCGCTCACGCTCTCGGCCATCAGCCGCGTCACTTCCTGGAATCGGGTGAAGCGGTCGAATTCGAGCGGATCGAACTCCCGCTTGGCTTCCCTGGCGAGTTCCAGGCGGGACTGCATCTGGGACTCGGCCTGGATGTCGATCTCGCGCAGCTGCGAGCGCAAGCGCACGACGTTGTCGGTAAGTTCCTGCATCGCCGCCTTGAGCGCCCGCATTTCGCCTTCTATCCGGCTTCGCGCGATGGCGACTTCGCCCGCCTCGTTGACGAGCCGGTCGACGACCTCCGCGCGCACCCGCAGCACCGCCTTCTGCTGGATCTCGCGCTCCGCGGGCGGGACCGTCGCGGGCGCTGCCTTGGCCTTCGCTTCAGCCGCGACGGCGCCAGGTTTCCCGGGCCGCGCTGCAGCGCCGGCCTTTTCTGCGGGCACACGCGGCTTCTGCAGCTGCTCGAACAACATCCCCATGCGGTCCCATGAGGTTTCCAGCTCCTCGAACAAGGTGGCTGGCAGTGTCTTGACCGACTGGGCGTTCTCGGCGCGGGCTTCCATGTGGTGGGTGAGCTCGCCCAGGGCCATGGCGCCCGCCATGCGCGCGCTGCCCTTCAAGGTGTGGAGCACGCGCTGCAATGCCTGGCCGAGCGCGGGGTTGTCCGGATGATCGCGCCAGTCGCGAAGCGCCGCGCCCACCGCCGGCACCAGCTCGTGCGCTTCGTCGAGGAAGATTTGCAGGAGTTCCGGGTCGAGATCGTCGTCGAGCCGCCGCTGGCGGCGCTCAAGCGAAATCTCCTCGGATTCGGCGTCTTCCGCGGCGAAGTCGAGGGACTCGGCCTCTGCCGCCGCCGCATCCGGGGCCTCCTCAAGCCCGAGCGGTGCAGGAGCGCGCGCTATGCCCGCTTCTTCTTCCGGGAGCAGGTCCTGCGGCGCGGGCGCCTGCGCCCCTACATCATCGAGTCGCGCGACCAGCTCTGGAACCGCCGGCGGCACGCGCAATTCGATCGCGCTCTCCACCATGGTTTCGATCGTGCCGACTGCCTCCCCGACCAGGGCCTGCTCTTCCTCCGGAAGCTCGCTCGTAGCGAGCTTCTGCAGTGCACGCTCGAGGGCATAACCGAGGTCCGAGAGCGCCGCGATCTTCAGAGTCCCCGCAGTCCCGGCCAGAGTGTGCACCGCCCGCAGCAACGCGTCGCTCACCACGCCGTGCTGGCGCAGGGTTTCGTGCTCTTCCCGGATCGAGGCGACGCGCGAACGCGCTTCGCCGCTGAAAATGGTGAACAGGGTCCGAGAGATCCTGTGATCTCCGAGCAGAACCGACTCTTCGGCCTCGACCTGCTCTCCCTCGATAGGGGCGGGTGCCGACTCCGGCTCGAAGTCTGGCCGCGGGGACGGTTCGACCATCCTGGAAGCCGGCGCTTCAATCGCGGCCGGGGACGGCACCGGGGTTTCGCCTGCGCGCACCCGCTCGGCAGCCGCTACCAGCGCGCGTTCGTCGCTCGACGCGCCGCCCGCCTTGAGCCGCGTGATATTGTCCGAAAAGTACTCGTACGCCATCGCGATCAACTGCAGCAGCTCCGCAGTCGCTGCGCGCTCCTCCTGGACCCAGAGATTCATGGTCTGCTCAACCGCCCAGGCGGCTTCGCCCAGCCGCGTGAGGCCGACCATGCGCCCGCTGCCCTTCAGCGTATGGAACCCGCGTCGGATCGTCACGAGGGCCTCCTTGTTGGCATGTTCCTCGCGCACCGTGTCGAGGTGCTTGCGGATCGTCGCCAGCACCTCCTCCGACTCCTCCAGATAGACGCCCAGCAGTTCGGCATCAATGACCTCGGCCGTCGCGCCGATGAGCTTGGCCGTCTCCGGGGAGGGAGAGGGCGCGGCCGCGGAGGTGATCCTTTCCATTGCGTCCTTGAGATAGGGCGTAAGCGGCATCGTGCTCCGCTTGTCGAGCGCCTTGAGCGCCTGTCCGGTCGAGACCCCGAGCCGCTCGTCGGCGACCAGTTCGGCGTCCTTCTGCAAGGCCGAAAGATTTCTCTTCAACTCGTCGCGGAGCGTCCCGTCGTCGGGCTTCTTCTTCCACTCTTCGTAGAGGTTCGCCGCTTCGCGCTGCTGCTCCACGATCTCTGCTTCCACGGTCGTGTCCAGCTGCGACAACTCGGCATTTTCCGGCCCGCGCGCCGTTATCGGTTTCATCGCGGCGTCGAAATCCGCGTTCCCGTGCATCAATGCTTCGATGTAGAAACCCAGACCCGACAGCGTCTGGGCGATGCGGTTGAAGTCCTGCGGGCTTGCGCTGTAGGACGCGCTGGAAAAGCGGCGGATCTCCCCGCAAGCGGAATCGAGGGTGTCGCGGGCGCGTTGCTCGCCGAGCATCTCGAGCGCCCCGAGTACCTGGCGCATCGGGAGTTCGAGGGACGCGAGCTCCTCGCGCTTCGCCGAGTCCCGGAAGAACTTGTCCAGCACCTGCTCGATCGTGCGCAGGTTGGCCTGCATTTCCGAGACCACCTGGTTCATGAGCAGCCGCTCCTGCGCCTTGCGGGCCATCTCGTCGAGCAGGGGGATCTCCGGGGCGGTGCGCCGCGGTTTCCCGGCCATGCAGTCCTTCAGGCGCGAGCACAGCAGCTTCGCCTGCTGCCCAAATTCGCCGGAGAGCCTGGAAAATCCTGCGAGTGCGTTTTCTATGAGTAGAAGCGCTGTCGCGACTTCGAGGGCGATCGCTTCGCTCATCCGTTCGCGATTGGTCGTGAGCCACGAGGAGACGCCCGCGATTTCCTCGGCGAGCGCCGAGAGGTCTGCATTGCCGAGTTGCGCCGCATTATCCTTGAGCGCAGTAGCGCTGTCCCGGAACGCAAGCAGCGACGGCGGGTTGCCCGAAGCGAACTTGTTCCAGGCGTCCTTTGCGTGAATCAGGTGCTCGCGAGCGGATTTCAGCGCTGGGGTCTCCGCCGAGGCGGCCGTCCCAGTCTCCGGGGCCGGGATCGTCTGGTTCAGGCGGTACGCTTCCTGAACCTCGCGCACGCGCTCGCTGACGGGATTTGCGCGCGCCACGTAGTAGAGGACTTCGCGCATCAAACGCTCGGCGACGTTGGGCGTGCCTTCCACCATGCGCTTGATCTGCTGCTCGACGCGGTTGCACAGCTGCCTCGTGTCCACGTCCGCAGGCAGCGCCTTGCGGGAGAGCGCCTCGAAGAAGGCGAGCGCAGCCCACCAGAACGCGCGCTGCGAAGTGGCGCTTTGCGTGGCCTCGATCGCTTCGACCACGGCCCGCATTTCCTCGGCCCCTGCAGGGTCGTTCTTCAGCCACTTGACGAAACCGCGCTGATATCGGGAGCGCTGCTCGCGCAGGTACTTGTCCGCCTCCCCCGCTTTCAGCGTGACCGATATTCGGTCCCGCTTGGGCGGGCGGAAAGACAGATCCGGGAAATAGAGATCGGTGGGATCGGCCTGCTTGCCGCGCGCCATGACGACATCGCGAAAGAGGGGGAACAGCCTGAGCGGCTGGTGGGCATTGCCCGCCATCAGGTGATCGAGGTAGCCAAGGATGCCGCTAAACGTGCGCTCTGCGAGTGCGAAGATCTCCGCCTTCCGGAGCGATGCCTCCTTCTCGATTCCCGCCAGCAGGTTCTCCAGCTCCTCGGAAAGGCGTGTCACGCCTTCCAGCCCGACGATTGAGAGCGCCCCGTGGGCCTGGTGCAGATGCGTCTGGCTCGATTTGAGCTGCGCCGAGTCGGCGCTGTTCGCGGCGAACGCGCGCAGCTCCTCCTGGCCTCGCTGAAGGGCCTGGTCTATTTCACCTTTGACCCAGGATAGCGGGCCGACATCGAATTCGGCGCGTGCTGTCATTGCTGATTGCCGCCAATCTGCCCGTTTCTAGCCGATCTTGAAGCCCGAGACCGACCCCTTGAGCTCCTTGGCGAGCTCCGCGAGCTGGCCGATCGACACTGCGGTGCGCTTCGTGCCCTCGGTGGTCTGCTGGGTAATGTTGAGAATGTCCTGCATGTTCTTGGCCACGTTGGTCGCCGATTTCGCCTGCTCCTCGGTCGTCGTCGTGATGCCCTCGATCAGCTGTGAGAGGCGCTGCGACACCACCCCGATCTCCGCGAGCGCCTGGCCCGCAGCGTCCGACAGCCGCGCGCCTTCGACCACGCCCTGAGTGCTCTTTTCCATCGCCGAGACCGCGTCCTGCGTATCCGTCTGAATGGTCTTCACGATCGCGCCGATCTGCTTGGTCGCCTCAGCGCTTCGTTCGGCCAGCCGCTGCACTTCTTCTGCGACCACGGTGAAGCCTCGTCCGGCCTCGCCCGCGGAGGCCGCCTGGATCGCGGCATTCAACGCGAGGACGTTCGTCTGCTCGGTGATGTCAGAGATCAGCTCGACGATCTCACCGATCTCCTGCGAGGATTCGCCCAGCCGCTTGATGCGCTTCGAGGTCTCCTGGATCTGCTCGCGGATCTCATTCATGCCCGAGATCGAGTTCTGCACAGCCTGGGTTCCTTTTTGCGCTGCCGCGATCGACTGGCGCGCCACGTTGGCAGACTGAGAAGCGCTCATCGACATCTCGCCCATCGTCTTCGCCATGCCCACGACCGAGGCGCTCGTCTGGCGAATCTCGGCGGATTGCTTCTCCGCGGCGGCGAGCAGCTGCGCCGAGGTCTTCTGCGCGGACTCCGTTGCGGTCGTTACCTGCGCGGCGGCGGAGTTGATCCGGCCGACCAGGCCCCTCAGCTCGTCAATCGTGAAGTTGACCGAGTCGGCAATCGCTCCGGTAATCTCTTCGGTGACCGTCGCCTTGACCGTGAGATCGCCCTCGGCGAGGTTCCCCATCTCGTTCATCAGGCGCAGAATCGCGTCCTGGTTGGACCGGTTGGTGCGCTCGGTCTCGGCGCGCATGCGCTCGGACTCGTCGGCGCGCCGGCGGGTGTCGCCGAGGTACACCATCACGATCAGGCCGATCACGCCGATGCCGGCGAGCACCAGGACTGCGAGCACGATGAAGTTCTGCGTTCGCCCCCCGAGCTCCTGGTCGTATACGTCGCTGAGTTTTTGGGAAGCCGCGAGCAACGCCTCGGAGTCGTCCACCACCCTGCGCCCGGCCTCTTTCGCGTTCACCAGAGCCTGGAGGTTTCCGAGAATCGAGGCCACCGCCGTCTGAAACTCCTGGTAGGCCTTGTCCAGCTCGGCGAGCCTCGCCTGCTGCTCCGGGTCCTTCGCTGCGGCAACACGCAACACATCGCTGCCCTTGGTCAGGCCTTGGAGCAACTCGCGAAAGCTGGTCGTGTCCTTGCCCATCAGGAACGCCACTTCCGGGTCGATAACGTCGGCACCCAGCATGGCGTTCGCGTTCCTCGCGAGCCGCTGCGTCAACATGACGAGCTGTCCCGAGAGCGAGATCTCGCGAGCCGGCGCCTGGGACTGCAGCTTGAGCGCCTGTATCTGCTCGGCCAGATCAAGGAGGACTGGGTTGTTCGCATTGATCAGCCGGACGGCGCTGGCAAGACCGATAAGGTTCTTCGACTCCTTGAGAACGAGCTGTACGCTGCGATCGGTCTTTTCCCATTCCTTGGTCAGCGCGTCGAGTTGCGGTCTAGCCGCATCGGAGGTCGGCGGCAGGGAAACGTCACTGGCCTGCCCGCCATCCGCCAGCAGCTTCAGCGCCACCACGAACTCTTCGCGCGCCTGCTGCAGCTGCTTGAACGCATCGGGGCTGCCGATCAGTCCGGTCTGCGCTGCCTTGGCAATGCGCTGGCTCAACATGCGCATTTGCGCCGATGTGGACACGTACACGGTACCGTAGGTGGCCTCGCGGTTGTCCTTGAAAACGATGACTGCGGCGGCAATGAACAGCACCGCAAAGAGCGCGCCGAGGATCGTGTATTGCTGTCCGACGCGCATAGTGCCAAGCCCCAGCATGCGGCGCCTCGGCCCCTCGGCGACGGTGGTGGGACCCGGCGCGGGCCTGTTGGGCACGACCCGGGGCGTCCCCTTGGGAACGACTTTCGGCGCTGGCGTTGCCGGCAGTGCGTCTCTCTTGGTCGGCAGTCTGAGAAAAGCCATAGGTCTCTCCTGTTGCTCGCGTTACATTCGAGGCGCGCTCTGCGCCACATGCAGAAAATCGTCGTGCGCGACCAGTGAAGCCATGTCCAACTCGCGCCAGGTACGGCCGTCGCTGTCACGATAGGCGGTGCCGACCCATGCCCGGTCGGCGGGCTGCTCCGTCGCCTGCATGACTTGCACGTTCTTGAGCCCGTGCATTCGGCTGATCACGAGGCCGCTGAACGACTGGAAGCGCTCGGCTATGAGCAGAAGGCGGCATTCCGGGGTGCGCACTGTCGGCTCGCCTCCCATGAAGGCGGCAAAATCCACTGCGCTCGCCAGCACTCCGCGAATGTTCGCCATGCCCAAGTACCAGGGTTTTGTGAGCGGAACGCTCGATATGTCCGGAAGCGGCAGCATCTCCCCCGCGTCGTCGAGCTTGAGCAGCCAGAGGCGATTTCCGGCCTGCACACCCAGGCGAGAGGTCGGCTCGGTTTCGGCCTGTGCCTCGCGCAGTCTCTGCGCGAGCCCCTGCTGGAATTCCCGAAGACTGATCTGTTTCGCCACGGATCAGGGCCTGCCTATTTGAGCCCGGCAATTTTCGCCAAGAGCTCCTTGGCGTCAATCGGCTTCATCAGGTAGTCCTTGGCCCCCTGGCGCATGCCCCAGATCCTGTCGGTCTCCTGGTTCTTGCTCGTGACGACAATGACGGGTATGTGCTTGGTCGCCTCGTCGTGCGTGATGGCCCGGGTTGCCTGGTAGCCGTTGGTTCCCGGCATGACGACGTCCATCAAAATGAGGTCGGGGTTCTCGGATTTTGATTTTGCGATCCCCTCGTCTCCGTTTTCCGCGGTCACGCATTGGTAGCCTTGCTTGGACAGCGTTTCCATGAAGAACTGCCTATCGGACGGCGAGTCATCCACGATCAGAATCTTCTTTATCGGCATGCAAACCTCCTCAAGCGGAACGAACCGGCGCGTGAGCGCCAATGGTTTTGAGCAGACTGTCCTTCGTAAAGGGCTTGGTCAGGTACTCGTCCGAACCGACCATTCGGCCACGGGCCCGATCGAACAAGCCGTCCTTCGACGAAAGCACGATCACGGGCGTGTTGGCAAACCGCGTGTTCTTCTTGATCAGGGCGCAGGTCTGGTAGCCGTCCAGGCGCGGCATCATGATGTCCACGAAGATGATGTCGGGCTGGTGATCGGTGATCTTCGCGAGGGCATCGAATCCGTCTTCTGCGAGTATCACCGTGCAGCCGGCCTGAACCAGGAAAATCTCCGCGCTGCGGCGGATGGTGTTCGAATCGTCGATCACCATCACCTTGACGCCAGAAAGATTTGCGGCTGGGTTCAAGCTTTCCACTCCAGGAACTCCTCCGTCCTCCGACAACTCCGTCGGACTCTACTTCGAGCGTCCCCACCCTACCCGTCTAGACTATACAACGAAATCCTGTCAAAACAAAGCCTTGTAGGAAAGATTTCAGAACTATTATCAGGGTGGGCGCGCGCAGGGGTACTGGACACGCAGGATCCAGGACAAAGCAGGAGACGTGCCTGATTTACAGGGTGACCATCTCGAAGTCCTCTTTTCGAGCCCCGCACTCAGGGCAGGTCCAGTTCATGGGGATGTCCGGCCACAACGTTCCGGGCGCGATCCCTTCCTCGGGCAGTCCCGCGGCTTCGTCGTAGACGAAGCCGCAGATCAGACACATCCAAGTCTTGAATTCTTGCTTTTCCGTCATCGGGTTGGCATGGGTTACAATGGGCCGCCGCATCTTACCCCGGCCGGCGAGCTGCCCGCCAGCAGCCACCAACCTGCCCTGCCATGGCCTCGCCCTCCCTTCCCCCCATCGTGCTCGCTTTTGCCGCCTCCGACCCGACCGGGGGTGCGGGGATCCAGGCGGACCTGCTGACCCTCTCGTCGATGGGTTGTCATGCGCTTTCTGTCGTGACTGCAATCACGATTCAGGACACGGCCGGGGTGGAGAATCTGCAGGCGATCGACTCGGACTGGGTCGCGGACCAGGCGCGGCTGGTGCTTGAGGATATGCAGGTCGCCGCATTCAAGATCGGACTGGTCGGAAGCATAGAGAACGTCGCGGCAATCGCCGAGGTCGTTTCCGACTATCCCGACGTGCCCCTCGTCTTCGACCCGGTGCTTGCCTCGGGTCGCGGCGACGAGCTCGCCACCGAGGACATGATCTCCGCGATGTGCGAACTGCTCTTGCCCCAAACGACGATTCTCACTCCGAACAGCCGCGAGGCCCGGCGCCTCGCCCAGACCGATGGCGAAGAGGAAGAGGAGCTCACCTTGCCCGGGGCCGCCGAGAAGCTTATCGGATTGGGCTGCGAATACGTGCTGATCACGGGTACGCACGAGAACACGCCGAAGGTGGTCAACACCCTTTACGGACAGGAGGGTGTCGTGCGCTCGGACAGCTGGGAGAGGCTGGCAGGAAGTTATCATGGCTCGGGCTGCACACTGGCCGCGGCAATCGCGGCGACGCTCGCCAACGGCATCGAGCTGCCCCAAGCCGTCCACGAAGCCCAGGAGTACACCTGGCAGACCTTGAACGCAGGTTTCCGTCCCGGCATGGGGCAGTACATCCCGGATCGGTTTTTTTGGGCGCGGGAAATGGATGAACCGGGCGCAGGCAAGCCTTAGGCAGCTCGGCGATGTGTCAACCCGGGTTCGCCGGCTGTATGCCGTAACGCCCGAGGAGCCCGACACTGAGGTGCTCGCGCAAAAGGTGCGCGAGGCGCTTCTTGGCGGTGCATGCTTGGTGCAATACCGCAACAAGTCCGGAACGAGCGAGCTGCGGCGCGAACAGAGCGCCGCTCTGCTCGCGCTATGCCGCTCGGCGGGCGCTCCGCTCATCGTCAACGACGATCTCGAGCTGGCGCTCGCGATCGGGGCGGACGGCTTGCACCTCGGCCGCGAGGACATTTCCATCGGAGCTGCGCGCAAAAGGCTCGGTGACGCCATGCTGCTCGGGGCTTCCTGTTACGACCGGCTCGAGCTTGCTCTCGCTGCGCGCGATGCGGGCGCGGACTATGTCGCGTTCGGCAGCGCTTTCCCCTCGACCACCAAGCCCGACGCACCGCGCGCTTCGTCCACGCTGTATCGCGAGGCGAAGTTGCGCCTGAATTCCCCGATCGTCGCAATCGGAGGCATCACATTGGAGAACGCGCAGACGCTGATCGCCGCGGGGGTCGACGCCGTTGCCGTAATCAGCGCGCTGTTCGACGCACCCGACATCGCTGCGGCCGCGCACGGTTTCGATCGCCTATTTGACAACAAGAATCCATGACCAAGAACGAATCCCTGTTTGTCCGCTCGCAGAGGACTATTCCCGGAGGAGTCAATTCGCCGGTGCGCGCGTTTCGGGCCGTGGGGGGCACGCCCCGATTCGTCGTGCGCGGCGAGGGCAGTCGCATCTGGGATGCCGATGGTCGCGAATACCTCGACTATGTCGGCTCTTGGGGGCCGCTCGTGCTCGGACACGCCGAGCCCGATGTCGTCGCGGCAGTGCGTGAAGCGGCGGGCCGTGGACTTTCCTTCGGCGCGCCGACCGAACTCGAGGCCGAGATGGCCGAGGCGCTTACGCGACTCGTTCCGGGGATGGAACTGGTGCGCCTGGTGAACTCGGGGACCGAGGCCACCATGTCGGCGTTGCGGCTCGCACGCGGCTTCACCGGCCGCAGCCGCATCGTCAAGTTCGAAGGCTGCTATCACGGCCACGCCGACGGCCTGCTCGTCAAGGCGGGCTCCGGCGCCCTCACTTTGGGCAATCCGACCTCGGCCGGCGTGACGGCAGAGACCGCGGCGCAAACGCTGGTGCTTGACTACAATGATCTCGCGCAACTCGATGCGGCATTCGACCGGTCGGGCGACTCCATTGCCTGCGTCATTGTCGAGCCCGTCGCTGGCAACATGAACCTCGTCGAGCCGCGAGCGGGATTCCTCCAGCGGTTGCGCGATTTGTGCACCCGGCACGGGGCAGTGCTGATTTTCGACGAGGTCATGACGGGATTCCGTGTCGGGCTGCAGGGCGCGCAGGGACTGTACGGCGTGCAGGCAGACCTCGTCACGCTCGGCAAGGTGATCGGGGGCGGGATGCCCGTCGGGGCCTTCGGCGGCCGCCGCGACATCATGGAGAGAATCGCTCCGCTCGGTCCCGTGTACCAGGCAGGAACGCTCTCGGGCAATCCGCTCGCCGTTGCCGCAGGACTCGCGACCTTGAAAAAGCTTCAGGCCCCGGGTTTCTACGATCGCCTCGCCAAGACGACGCGCTCGCTTTGCGACGGCCTCGCCGGGGCAGCGCTCAAGCGCGGGCTCGAGTTCTCCGCCAAGTCGGTCGGAGGCATGTTTGGCCTCTACTTCCGCGCCACGGCGCCTTCGAGCTATGCAGAAGTATTGGAATGCGACAAGGAAAGGTTCAAGCGGTTTTTCCACGGAATGCTGGAGCGGGGCGTATACCTCGCTCCGTCGGCGTACGAAGCCGGTTTCGTATCCGCAGCGCATACCAGTGCCGACATCGCTGCCACAGTTTCGGCGGCGGACAGCGTGTTCGCCCGCCTGAGCTGAGACCCGCTGGACGAGCAGCGCCGACGGGTCCAAACCTCAAGCGAGGTCACACCAGGAAGATCGTCGCCAACCCGAGGAAAATGAAGAACCCGCCGCTGTCGGTGATCGCCGTGATCATGACCGAGGAGCCGAGAGCGGGATCGCGCCCGAAGCGCATCAAAGTGAGCGGAATGAGCACCCCGGCGGTCGCGGCAAGCGCGAGGTTGAGCGTCATCGCGGCGGTCATCACCAGGCCCAGCGACACCTTGTGGTAGAGCCAGTACGCGACGAGCCCGAGGGCGCTGCCCCAGATAAGGCCGTTCAGCAATGACACGACCAGCTCCTTCGCGATCAGTTTTTTCGCGTGATGCCTCTGCACCTGTCCGAGGGCTACCGAGCGCACGATCAGGGTGATGGTCTGGTTGCCCGAGTTCCCGCCTATGCCGGCCACGATCGGCATCAACGCGGCGAGCGCGACGAGCCTTTCGATGGAGTGTTCGAACGCCCCGATCACGCGTGAAGCGACAAGGGCGGTGACAAGATTGATGGCCAACCACCACCAGCGGTTCTTCACGCTCGCCCAGACCGGCGCGAATACGTCCTCCTCTTCGCGCAGCCCGGCTTGGGTCAGGAGCTCGCTCTCGCTCTTGCTCCGAATGAAATCGACCACTTTGTCTACCGTTACTCGGCCAACCAATTTCCCCTGCTGGTCCACCACTGGTGCTGATACCAGACCGTAACGTTCGAAGGCCGTGGCGGCGTCCTGGGCCTTGTCGGCCGGTTGCAGTGTGACGACCTCGCCCGCCATCACTCTTCCGACGTTGTGCTCGAGCTCGGAGACGATCAGCCTCGAGAGCGGCAGGACCCCCTTCAGGTGCTCGTCGCGGTCGACCACGAAGATTTGGTCTGTGTGGTGCGGCAGTGCGTCGAAGCGGCGCAGATAGCGCGTGACGGTGTCGACCCTGGTGTCCTCGCGCACGCTCACGACGTCGAAGTCCATCAATGCGCCGACTGCGTCCTCGGGATAGGACATTGCTGCGCGCAGCTGCTCGCGCTCCTCGACCGGCAGCGCCTGGAAGACGTCCTGTATGACGTCCTGAGGCAGATCCGGGGCGAGGTCGGCGATCTCGTCCGCCTCGAGTTGCTCGGCCGCTGCGACGAGTTCCTGGGAATCCATGCTGCGGATGAGGGTCTCGCGCACCGCATCCGAGGCTTCGAGGAGGATTTCGCCGTTGCGCTCCGCCTTGACGAGATTCCAGACGGCAAGCCGATCCTCAAGCGGCAGCGATTCGAGCACGTACGCGATATCGGCCGGATGCATGGAATCGAGCTTGGCCTGCAGCTCGGCGTAGTTCTGCCCGATGGCCGCGGGTCCAGCCGGCTCGCGTGGTTCTGCCTCCCGGGGCTCGGCCTCGGAGTCGGAGTAATGGCCCAGAAGCTGCTGGATATCGCGCAGGTCGGCCTTGAGGTCCTCGAGCTCCTTCTTTGGGCTGAGGGTGCTGATCATGCGCGCCGACCCTTCGACTCGAATTGCGCTCCGCGTGGTGCCGCAGAACGCGCCGCGCCGCGCGCGGCTGAAGCGATTCTAGCAGCGGCATGTATCATGGCGGAAGAAAAACTCGCCGGTCGGTAGCCGCTGCGCGAGCTCTTGGGATCGCGCCACACTCGGCAGGGGAGCCGCGGCGGTTCATTCACGGCCCCGGAAAGGTGGCCCGAATTGACATGACCCCTTCAGGACCCGCCGAAGAGGTGCGCCCGCGAGAGATATTCGCCTGGGCCATGTACGACTTCGCCAACTCGGGTTACACCACGGTCGTGATCACCGCCGTGTTCAACGCCTATTTCGTCGCGGTGATCGCGGGCAACGCCCCTTGGGCGACTTTCGCGTGGACGTCGGCGCTGTCGGTTTCGTACGTTGCCATTCTACTCGCGGGGCCCATCGTGGGGGCCTACGCCGACCTGCGCGCGGCGAAGAAAAAGCTGCTCGCCCTGACCACCGCCGGCTGCGTGTTGGCGACCGCACTGCTCTCCCTTACCGGCTCCCAGACGCTTGCGCTCGCCGTTGCGCTGCTGCTGCTCTCCAATTTCTTCTTCGGATTGGGCGAGAACCTCGCCGCCGCGTTCCTTCCCGAGCTCGCGGGACGCGAGTCGTTGGGGCGGGTGTCGGGCTGGGGCTGGAGTCTGGGCTATTTGGGGGGAATCCTCACCCTGGGCCTGTGCCTGGCTTACGTCACCTGGGCTCAGGATCATGGCAAAGAGGCACAGCACTTCGTGCCCGTCACAATGCTGATCACCGCCGCGGTGTTCGCCGCAGCCAGCCTGCCGACCTTCCTCATTCTGAAGGAGCGTGCCCGCCCGGTGTCGCTTGCCGGCGGCGGAAGCGTGGCGCGAGCCGCCTTCGCGCGCCTGGTGCAGACCGTGCGCGATGCGGCCCGCTATCAGGACTTGGCGCGCTTTCTCCTATGCATTGTGTTCTACCAGGCCGGCATCCAGACCGTAGTTGCTCTCGCGGCGATTTACGCCGAGCAGGCGCTCGGCTTTTCCACCCGGGACACGATCATCCTGATCCTGGTGGTCAACGTGACGGCCGCCGCCGGCGCATTCGCTTTCGGTCATATCCAGGACCGGCTAGGGCACATCGGGACGATCGCCCTTACCCTTGTTCTCTGGATCGCGACGACGCTGGTCGCCTGGGCAGCGACCGGACCTGGGCTTTTCTGGGTTGCAGCCAATCTGGCCGGGCTCTGCCTCGGCTCCTCGCAGTCGGCGGGCCGCGCCTTGGTCGCTTACCTGAGTCCAGCCGACAGGCACGCCGAGTTCTTCGGCCTCTGGGGCATGGCGGTAAAGCTTTCCTCGATTCTGGGACCGCTGACCTACGGCGCGGTCACTTGGATAACCGACGGCAATCACCGTCTGGCGATGCTCGCGACCGGCGGGTTCTTCGTAGTCGGGCTGCTCTTGCTCGCGGGCATCGATGTGCCTCGAGGCCGCCGGGCGGCCGCGGAGCCCTAGATCCGGTGGGCTCCGGGCCCTACGGAATCTGCGCGGTGTGCATCTGCGCCAAGATGCTGTCGCTATAGCTCGCAAGGTATGCCGAGCTTCGGTTGCGGTCGTAGTGGCGCGGGCGTGGAAGCATGGCGGCGAGACGGGCCGCCTGATCCGGTTCGAGTTCCGCCGCGCTTACGCCGAAGTAGTGGCGCGCCGCAGCCTCAGCGCCGAAGACATTCTCGCCCCATTCGGCGACGTTGAGGTAGATCTCGAAGATGCGGCGCTTTTGCATGGTGGCCTCGAGCATCGCCGTGAACACCGCTTCTTGGCCCTTGCGCAACAGGCTGCGCTCGCCCGAAAGCAGCAGGTTCTTCGCGAGCTGCTGGGAGATCGTCGAGCCCCCGGCGACGAACCTGCCGACGCGCTGATTCTTCTCCAGGGCTCGCTGGATGCCTTCCCAGTCGAAGCCTTCGTGATCGATGAACTTCGCGTCTTCGGCCACGATGACGGCGCGCTTGAGATGAACCGATATCCGTTCATAGGGGACCCAGGTCTGATCGAGTACTGCCGCCGGCTTCTTTTCCCGCAGCGCCTCCAGCCGGGCATCCATCACTTGGGTCGTCGCCGGGTTGTGGTCGACCCAATAAAGGATTTGCGCGAAGAACCAGAACTCGTAGATGGCGAGGGCGATCACCGCCATCCCGACGGGATAACAGAACAACTTCCACAGCAGGAGGAGCAGCCTCACAAGCGAAGGGGCGCCGATGATGACGCTGCCGCTTAGTCGGCCGACATTGCAGGAGGAATCAGGTCTCCCTCATTCATTGAAAACCTTGTCGCCGCGTACGAAATGCCAGGTCCGGGTAATCACCAGAATGTCGGTTTCCTTCAGGATGTTGGGCGGGAACTTGGCATAGGGCGCCCCAAGCTGCACGATGCGCTGCGCGGCGGCGTCGAGAATCTTGTAGCCTGACGATCGCTCGAGATCCATCGCTGCCACCGTGCCGTCGGAGTTGATCGACACCGTGAGCCGCAGGGTGCCGTAGATCTTCCCACGGGCGCTTTCCGGGTAGTTCAGATTGCCGATGCGCTCGATCTTCTGGCGCCAGTCTTCGACGTATAGCGCGTAGCGAACTTCGGCCGCACGCGCGCCGACGAACGTCCTGCGCGGGCGCTTGTTGTACTCCTCGATCTGCCGCGCGATCTGTGCCTCCATGCGGGCTATGATGAGAGCGCTTTCGGCGAGTTCCGCCCCGGAGATTTGCGACTTGGCGGCGGTCGTGGGTTTGGTTTCCTGCGCTGATACGTCGTGTCGCGACTGCGTCTGAGAAAGCAGCAGCCTTTGCCGCGCCTCGAGCTCCTGCACGCGGCGCGCCGCGTGCCTCAAATCGGATCCGGCTTCGGTCTGCCGCAGGACCGGAAGCGGCGACTTGGCGCGACGGTCGAGATCCGTATCGCCCCCGCCGTCCAGGTTCGCTTGCGCGTGGACTTCGGGCCGCGTCGGCCCCGAGCGCGTTTTTGCGTTGACCAGCACGACCTCAAGCTGGGTCGGTGTAAGTCGGGCGAGCTTGTCCGGCAACTTGAAGTGGATCGAGAGCACGAGCGCGTGCAGCACGATCGAGGCCGAGAGCGCCATGGCGAGCACGCGCGACTCGGGATCGAGCCCGGCAAGCGACTGGGCCCAGGGCCACGCAGGCGAGCGGAAGTCGATTTTGGGGAAAGCCAACATGTGACCCCTAAAAGCTTTCCGAATCATGCGATTCTAGGCGTTTTTTAGAGTTCTGTCTCATGAGTGCGTGGTAGATTCCTCCTGGAGCCATCCCTGCGAGCCCGAAACGTGCATTTGAAATCGGCCCCCACCAGATCGATTCCGCTCACCTCGATTTCGACGGCGGTCCCCGGCGCCAGTTCCGGCAGCGACGGCACCTTGGCGTAGAGAGGAAGGCCTTCGAATTTCACCAAATTCTCGCGCACGACTTCGGCGCCCGCAACCTCTATCGCCTCCTGCAGCATCCAGCGCAGGCACCAGTAGTTCTCCATGCGCCCTTGAAACTCGTCATAGGCCGCGTAGGTTGCTTCAAAATCGTGCAAGGCCGCGAGCATCAGATCGGAATTGCGGGAAAACGGCGGCGCGTTTCCCTCGAGCAGCGCGAGCAGCTGCCATTGGTTGACCAAATCCACGTAGCGGCGCAGCGGCGAACTCGCCCAGATATAGTGGCTGACTCCCAGGCCCTGATGCGCCATGGCCGAGGTGGCCATCCTCACCTTCCCACCCGCCTGCACGCGGTAAATGGCCGGGACTCCGTGATCGTCCAGAAACCTGCCCCAAGTGCCGTTGACCGCGATCATCAGCTCGGAGACCAGCTTGTCCAGGGGCGTCCCGCGGCGGCGCTCGGTGATGCTCACGCGTGCCGCTTCCCCGCGACCCTCGACGCGAAAGGTGTAATCCGGACGTTCGAGCGCGACCGAGGGCTTGCCCCGTGCCCGTTCGAGCGCAACCGCAAGTTTCCAGAGGACGCGCAGTTCGCGCGAGAATCGAATGTCCTCGCGCGGCTGTGCGGCGAGAAAAGCTGCATCAAGCCCCTCTACCTCCTGGTGGCGCAGGTTGGCGGCAATACGTACCTGCTCGACGCGCGTGTGCTGAGCCTCGACCGCGAAATCCTCGATGCGCACGTCCAGATAGAGGGAGACGGCGGGGCGCGCCTCACCTTCGGCGAGCGAAAAGCGCGCTATCGTCTGCTCCGGGAGCATCGTCAGCTTGTGGCCGGGCATGTAGACGGTCGAGAGCCGCTCGCGCGCCACTTTGTCGAGCGGCGAACCGGGGGAGAAGCCGAGTCCCGGGGCGGCAATGTGAATCCCCACGCGAACGCGATTGTCCGACAGAGGGGTAAGGGAAAATGCGTCGTCGATTTCGGTCGTTGCCGCATCGTCGAGACTGAAGGCGGATACGTCAGCGAGCGGAAGGTCTCCCCGGTCGGTGACCTCCAGCCCCGGCGGGAAACCCGTTCCCTTGGGGAAGAACTCGTAGAGGAACCGATCCAGGTGGTAGTCGTGGCTCGAGGGTAAGGCGCCGCAGCGTTCTGCCAACTTCGCCGGAGACAGCCCGGTTCTTGCACAAGCCTCCTCGAGCGCCTTGGTCTCAGGGCGGTTCCGATCGGGCTTGTGCAGTAGCTGGGGGAGAATCGCGCGGAACTCCTCGGGAAGCTCGCCGCGCGCGAGCCGATCCGACCAGGCCGAGACTTGCAGTTGCTGCTGCTTCTTCTTCTCGATACTGGCAAGCGCAGCCTTGAGCGTTTCCGGCGGCGCAGCCCGGTATCGCCCCCTCCCCTTGCGATAGAAATATGCCGGTGCCGAGTGCAACTTCACCAGAATTCCGGCCGCTTCCGTCGCCGAGGGTGAACGGCCGCAATACTCCCGGGCGAGTTGCGCAAAGTCGAACTCCTCAGCGCCGCAGCATTGCCATAGGAAATCGGTCTCGATGCCGCCCGCCATACTTTCGGCTTGCGCCAACAACTCGGCCGGAGCCGGCTCCGGAAAACGCAGCAGGACATCTCTTGCCTTGATCTTCGCGCGCTTGCCGTGGGGCGTCTCAACCTGGAGGGAGCTATCCCCGTCGGCAAGCACGGCGGCGACCTTGAATGCGCCGTTGTCTTCGTACAGAACGTTCACGAGAGGGATGGGAAGAACCCGGCAATCCGCGTCGCTCCCGCTCGGCGGAAATGATATAAGGGAGCCCGACATTTTATCGCAGTCGTCCCGAACTCCCTGATGCCGCCAAGGCGGGCGTGTTCGGTTTGATTCAGGTCAAAATGAGCGGATTTCCCCTTACCGACTACCGACCGCTTCCGGAGGACCGAAGAACATGGCGAAGATAGAGTCGATTGCCGTTGCCACCGCGCGAGTCCCGCTCGATACCGTGACCAGTTTCGCCACGCGCACGGTATCGGCGCGCGACTACGGGCTCGTCAAGGTCAGCGCCGGCGGGGTCGAAGGCATTGGATTCTGCTACGCAGGATCGTCAGGGGGAACCCTCGTCGCTCACGCTGTGGAGCACCTGCTCGCACCCATACTGCTCGGGCGCGACAGCCTGCTCGTCGAGGGACTGTGGCAGCGCATGTTTCAGGAAACGCTCTTGCACGGGCGCGCGGGCAGCACCATGCGCGCAATCTCGATTCTCGATTGCGCGCTCTGGGACCTGAACGCGCGGGCAGCGAGGCTTCCCCTATACAAATACCTGGGCGCGGCGGTCGAGGACGCCGTACCCGCGTACGCGAGCGGCGGTTATTACGTCGCCGGCAAGACCCCGAAGGAGCTCGGAGCGGAGATGGCCGGTTACGTCGAAGCGGGCTTTCGCGCGGTAAAGATGAAGGTGGGGCGGCTCTCGCCCAAGGAAGAGGAGGCGCGGGTGAAAGCCGCTCGAGAGGCGATCGGACCGGAGGTCGAGTTGATGCTCGATGCGAACAACGCCTGGCACGATCTGCCGACTGCGATGCGATACATGGAGCGATTCGAGGCCTACGATCCCTATTGGATCGAGGAGCCGTTCTTTCCCGACGACATCGACAACCACGCGCGTCTTGCAAAGCTCACGCGCGTGATGGTGGCGACCGGCGAAATCGGCACCGGACGGTGGCATTTCAAGGAGATTCTCGACAAAGGGGCTGCGCAGATCCTGCAGACCGACGCATTGGTGTGCGGCGGGATCTCCGAGTGGAGAAAGATCGCGGCCACCGCGGCGAGCTACGGCGTCACCGTCTGCCCCCACTGGTTCCACGATCTGCACGCGCAGCTGGTGGCGGCGACGCAGAACGCGCGCTATGTCGAGTTCTTTCCGGATGACCGGGTGCTCAATTTCCGTCGCCTCGTCGATACCCAGCTCGACACCCAGGACGGCATGCTGCTCCTGCCGAAAACTCCGGGTCTGGGATTCAAGTTCGACGAAAAGGAAGTGGGGCGCTACGCGCTCAAGGACGGGGCTTCGGTCTGGAAGGTGGTGAAGTAGTCAACCCATGCCGGCGAATTCCATGATCGCCCGAACGTGCGTGGGAAAGCTCGCGAGCGTGTGGTCGCCGCCCTGCACCACGACTTGTTTTGCGCCCCGGTATTTCGCCACCGCGACCCGATAGTCGAGCACTTCGTCGCCCGTTTCCACCAGAAGCAGGTAGCGCTCGGGGTGCACCTGCGTTAGGAAGAGTTTCTCCCATTGCCGCAGGTGCTCTTCGGTAAGCTCGTAGCTTTCCCCGCCGTGGTAAGCCTGCTGCGGCCCGAGGAAGGCGCGCAACCCCACATGCGGGTCGATCGCCGGGTTGATGAGCACGGCGCGCAGATCCCTTTTCTCCGCGAACCAGGTGGCATAGAAGCCCCCTAGCGAGCTTCCGACGAGGGTTACCTTCCTTCCCTGAAGGCGCTCCAGCTCGGCTTCGATACGCTCGACCGCGAGATCGGGCAGCGACGGCAACTGCGGACAACTGAATTCCTCGCCCATGCCACGTCCATCAAGGTAGCGCTTGAGATACTGGGCCTTGTTTGACTGCGGCGAGCTATTGAACCCGTGCAGGTAGACGATCATGCTTTCGCGCTTGCCGCAGCTCGCTTCTCGAGTTCTGCGAGCAGCCGATCGTGGATCCCCCCGAAGCTTCCGTTCGACATCACGAGTACTTGATCGCCCTCGCGCGCCTCGGCGACGATCGCAGGGACCAGCCGCTCGAGATCCGTCTCGCAGCGCGCCCGAGCGCCAAGCGGCGCCAGAACGGCTCGGGCGTCCCACTCGAGGTTCGCGCTGTAACAGAAAACCCGGTCGGCCAGATCAAGGCTCGCCGGCAAGCGGTCTTTCATGAACCCGGCTCTCATGGTATTTGAACGAGGCTCGAGCACCGCCAGAATGCGCGCCTCTCCAACCTTTTCCCGCAAGCCCGCGAGCGTCGTGGCGATGGCGGTGGGGTGGTGCGCAAAGTCGTCCCAGACCGAGACCCCCGCAGCCTTGCCCCTGCACTCCATGCGGCGCTTGACGCTCTGAAAGCGTCCCAGCGCATCGACGGCGGCCGCCGGATCGACCCCGGCGGCGTGCGCCGCGGCGATCGCGGCGAGAGCATTCTGGCGGTTGTGTTCTCCGAGCAGTCCCCACCGCAGCCGAGCCAACGACTTCATACCTCGGAGCACTTCGAAACAGCCGCCGCCGAGGTCCCTTGCGCTCCAGCCCTGGCTCACGCCAAATCGATCGACTGGAGTCCAGCAGCCCCGCGCGAGGACGCGGTCGATCGCCGCATCGGCGCCGTTGACGACCACCAAGCCTGAACCGGGAACCGTTCGCAAGAAATAATGAAATTGCGTTTCGATCGCTGCGAGATCGGGGAAGATATCGGCATGATCGAACTCGATGTTGGTCACGACAGCTGTCCGCGGGCGGTAGTGCACCATCTTGGCGCGCTTATCGAAGAAGGCGGTGTCGTACTCGTCAGCCTCGATCACAAAATGCTTTCCGCTTCCCAGCCTGGCTGACACGCCGAAATTTTGTGGGACCCCTCCGATCAGGAATCCTGGCGCGAACCCGGTGTCCTCCAGGATCCACGCCAGCATGGAGGAAGTCGTGGTTTTTCCGTGCGTTCCTGACACGGCAAGCACGTGCTTGTTCGCCAGGATGCTCTCGGCGAGCCATTGCGGCCCCGAAACATACGGGCGACCCTGATTCAGGATGCCTTCGACAAGAGGCCGACCCCGACTCACGACATTGCCGATCACCCACAAGTCCGGATTCAAAGCGAGTTGATCGGCTTCGTAACCCTCGATCAGCTGGATTCCCCGAGCGGCGAGCTGGGTGCTCATCGGTGGATAGACGTTGGCGTCACATCCTGTGACTCGATGGCCTGCGGCCTGAGCGATCACGGCCATGCCTCCCATGAAAGTGCCGCAGACGCCGAGGATGTGGATATGCACGAGCGGGGAACGGAGCGCGCTCGCACGAAGCGCGCCTATGGAAAAGGGCCAGATTCTAGCCTACTTCGCCGCGTTTCCCTGCGGTATCATGGATTCGATTCCAGTTGTCTTCCCGTGCCGAAGGACAGCAACCCCAAGCAGCAACTCATGCGCGCGCGCATCGCTGCGGCAGCGGCGCGCGTAATGGCCGAGGACGGCGTCGAGGATTTCGCTCTCGCGAAACGCAAGGCGGCACGCCAGCTGGGGGCCGAAGACACGCAATCGCTTCCGAAGAACGAGGAGATCGAGGCGGAGCTGCGAGCCTATCAAGCGCTCTACCAGGGCGAGGAACAGCGTGATCGAATCCGGTATCTGCGCGAGCGGGCACTTGAGGCCATGCAGGTGCTTTCGCAATTTCGCCCCTATCTTGCCGGCGCGGTGCTGAAGGGCACCGCGGGACGCTACAGCGACATCGACCTGCAGTTGTTCACGGATGACAGCAAAGGCGTGGAGCTCTTTCTCCTGAACCGCAGCATTCCTTACGAGATCTCCGACCTGCGGCACATCGCCGGCGACCAGGTTCGCGCGGTGCCCGTATTCAAGCTCGACTGGCAGGGAGTGCCTGTCAATCTTGCGATCTACGGGACCAAGGACGAGCGCGGAACCCTGAGGGCCACTTGGGCGGGACGCCCCATCGAGCGAGCGGGAATCCGGGCGGTGACGGAGCTCCTTGCGGACTTTGGTGATCGGACGGTCTGAGCAACGCTCAGATACAGCTGGGAGCCTCACTCCTTTTCTTATCTTCTCCGAAAATCACGCGATCTGACTGTACCCTCGCCAAACGTCCCTTCATATTCCCCAGATGGCCGCCATCTGCCGAGGAATCTTTGCAAAACGTGGAACCACGAATGGACATCATGGCTTCCGTCTCGCTAAAGGGTTGAAATTCCTGGCAATCACTGCCGTTCCATCCGCCAAGTGCAGCAAATGTTTTACAATTTGCCCCGATCTGCTGCAAACTTCCGCCCATGCCGAAATCCAGGCGGAGCGCTTCCTCCCGCAAGAAAACCCGAGTTCTCTTGCTGCACGGCCCC
This sequence comes from uncultured beta proteobacterium, assembly GCA_963699535.1. Lineage (GTDB taxonomy): Bacteria > Pseudomonadota > Gammaproteobacteria > Burkholderiales > SG8-39 > VBDM01. The sequence goes on from CAVOUJ010000028.1 coordinate 43,942, forward strand.
AATCTCAATCTGCTCGGCACTCGCGAACCGCAGATCTACGGAACCGAAGGCCTCGAAAGCATCAATAGGCGGCTGAGCCAGTCGGCCAGAGCCCGGGGAGCTTTGCTGGAGACCTACCAGAGCAACCACGAGGGTGCCCTGATCGAGCGAGTGCATGACGCCAAGAAGCAAGGGGCATCTTGGATCATAGTCAATCCCGCGGGGCTCACCCATACGAGTGTCGCGCTGCGTGACGCTCTTGCGGCGGTGAGCATCCCCTTCATTGAGGTGCACCTGTCGAACATCCACGCCCGCGAGCCTTTCCGGCGCCATTCGTATTTCTCCGACTTGGCGACCGGGATGATCTGCGGACTGGGCAGCCTTGGATATGACCTTGCGTTGCAGTTCGTGCTGAACAGGACTGTTGACTCCTGAAGCTGTTGCAGTTGCTCTGACTGCCCGGTTCAAGGCACGAGGAGTCGGTGGAAGGATGGGGACCTTCCGCCCCCGAAGCCGGGGGTTTTCGACATGTATATGTTCTAGATTCTTCTAGCCGACGCGGCGCGAAGTAAGGTGCGCGGCTGAATCGGAGGGAGGCCGGTATGGATCTGCGAAAACTCAAGAAGCTGATCGACCTCGTGGAGGAATCGGGTATCGCCGAGCTCGAGATCACCGAGGGCGAGGAAAAGGTGAGGATCGTGCGGGGCGGGCCAGGTGGAAAGGAAGTCGTGGTCCTCTCTCCTCCCACCTTGGCGGCGAGCCCCCCCGTCGTTCAGGCGCCCACTGTTCCGGCCCAGGCGCCAGTTCCCGCTCAGGCGGAAGCGCCTGCGCTGGAAGGCCATATCGTAAAGGCACCCATGGTTGGAACGTTCTACCGTTCGGGTTCTCCGGGCGGCAAACCCTTCGTCGAGGTCGGGGATTCGGTCAAGGCCGGCCAGCCCATCTGCATCATCGAAGCGATGAAGCTGATGAACGAAATCGAGGCCGACAAGGATGGCGTGATCAAAGCGATCATGGTTGAGAACGGTCAGCCCGTCGAATACGGCGAGCCCCTGATGATGATCGGATAGCAGCCGAAGACCCGCATTCCCTTCTCATGTTCCAGAAAATCCTGATCGCCAATCGCGGCGAGATCGCCCTGCGCATCCAGCGCGCCTGCCGGGACATGGGCATCAGGACCGTAATCGTCCATTCCGAGGCCGATAGCGAGGCGAAGTACGTGAAGCTCGCCGACGAGTCGGTATGCATCGGGCCGGCAGCCTCGAGCGCGAGCTATCTGAATATTCCGGCCATCATCAGTGCAGCGGAGGTCACCGACGCCGAAGCGATTCACCCGGGCTACGGCTTTCTCGCGGAGAACGCGGATTTTGCCGAGCGCGTGGACAAGAGCGGCTTTGTCTTTATCGGTCCGCAGGCGGAGACCATTCGGCTGATGGGCGACAAGGTGACCGCCAAGCAAGTCATGACCAAAGCGGGCGTTCCCTGCGTGCCCGGCTCGGACGGGCCGCTGCCCGAAGCCCCGGAGGAATCCCTCAAGATCGCGAGGAAGGTCGGCTACCCGGTCATCGTGAAATCGGCGGGCGGAGGCGGGGGACGCGGGATGCGGGTCGTGCACACCGAGGCGGCGCTCAAGAGCGCGATAGGCGTCACCCGGGCGGAAGCCGAGGCGGCGTTCGGCAATCCGACGGTATATCTGGAGAAATATCTCGAAAATCCCCGTCATATCGAGATGCAGGTCCTGGCGGACCATTACCGAAACGCGATCTATCTGGGTGAGCGCGATTGTTCCCTGCAGCGTCGCCACCAGAAGATCATGGAGGAGGCCCCCGCCCCCGACATCACTCCGAAGCAGCGCACGCGCATCGGCGAGCGCTGTGTCGAAGCCTGCCGCAAGTTCGGCTACAGGGGAGCCGGGACTTTCGAGTTCCTTTACGAGGAAGGCGAGTTCTTCTTCATCGAAATGAATACGCGGATCCAGGTCGAGCACCCTGTGACCGAGATGATCACCGGGGTGGACATCGTCCAGGAGCAGATCCGCGTCGCGGCCGGGGAGCGCCTGTCGGTGCGGCAGAGGGACATCGAGATTCGCGGCCACGCGATCGAGTGCCGTATCAACGCCGAGGATCCGTTCCGCTTCACACCTTCGCCGGGGCGCATCACCTCGTATCACCCGCCGGGCGGACCAGGCATCCGGGTCGACTCGCATATCTACCAGGGCTACACCGTGCCGCCCAACTACGATTCGCTGATCGCAAAGGTGATCGCTTATGGGGCAGACCGCGACCAGGCCATCCGGCGCATGCGCATCGCCCTCTCGGAGATGGCGGTCGAGGGTATTAAGACCAATATCCCGCTTCATCAGGAGCTCCTGGTCGACAGCCGCGTCATCCGAGGAGGAGTGAACATCCACTACCTCGAGCAGAAGCTCTCCCAGCAAAAAAAACGCGACGCCTCCGGTTAGAGGATCGAACGCGCGATGTTGACCGCGCTCGTTCTGGAACTCCAAGCGGTGCAGGCCGACCGCCTTTCAGACGCGTTGCTCGAGCACGGCGCGCTCTCGGTGACCTGCGAGGATGCCAAGCTCGGCTCAGCAGACGAAACACCGTGGTTCGGCCACCCGGAGGAATCGCCGCCATGGCCACGGGTGAGGCTGACCGCCCTGTCTCGGACGCAGGACGAGCCCGAGCAACTCCTCCTTCGCGCCTGCCAGGCAATTGGAATTCTCGTTCCGGATTTCAGGCTCCGCTCTGTCCCCGACCAGGATTGGGTGTCCGGATCGCGGGACCAGTTCGGCCCGGTTCGGGTGTCCGAACGGCTGTGGATCGTGCCCACCTGGCGCTCGCCGCCGGAGCCCGCCGCGATCAATCTCATCCTGGATCCGGGGCTCGCGTTCGGGACCGGCACTCACGCGACCACGCGCCTGTGCCTGCAATGGCTTGAGCGCACGATCACGGGAGGCGAAACGGTCCTCGACTACGGATGCGGTTCCGGTATATTGGCGATCGCCGCGCTCAGGCTCGGAGCCCGCCGCGCCGTCGGCGTCGATATCGATCCCGGCGCCGTAGCAGTTGCGCAAGCGAACGCCGAACGCAACGGCGTCGCGGGCGAGTTTCTGCACGACTGCGCGAGCCTTGCATTTTCGGCAGATGTCGTGGTCGCCAACATTCTCGCAAATCCATTGAAGCTGCTCGCACCCGTGCTCATATCGCGCTGCGCCCGCGGAGGGCGGCTCGCGCTCTCCGGGATTCTTGCAGGGCAGGCAGGCGAGGTGAAGGCCGGGTACGAGCCGTTCATCGCGTTCGCGCCACCCGTCGAGGAAGAGGGCTGGGTGTGCCTCTCGGGAGTGCGGCAGTGAGCATGACCACGCGCTGCCCGTCGTGCGGTACCGCCTTTCGCGTGGCCGATTCGCAGCTTCGGGCGCGCGCTGGCCAAGTCCGTTGCGGGCGCTGCGGGACTCTGTTCGATGCCCTTGCCGCCCTCACCACCGATTCGACTCGGCGCAGGACCGAAGCCGTAGCGGCACCTGCCGAACCCGGTCCGCCCTCCAGAGTCTCCGAAAAAGATCGGAAATTCGACTTCGGACCGCAGCAGCGCCGGCGCCCGAGCCGGCTATGGTGGCTTGCAGGCTCGCTCCTCGCGCTGGCTCTCGCCCTGCAGGTCGCTTATCACTACCGAGGTGAAGTCGCGGTGCTCTTGCCCGAGGCCAAGCTTCTAGCGGAGCGGATCTGCGAGGAGCTTGGGTGTGAGGTCCCGCTTCCGCGCCGCGTGGATCTTCTCGGCATCGAGTCCTCCGATCTGCAGGCCGATTCCGCCCACCCCACCGTGATGGTACTGACCGCGACGCTCAGGAACCGCGCGAGCTACGTCCAGGCGTTTCCGGCGCTGGAGCTGACCCTCACCAATATCCAGAACCAGACGATCGCTCGGCGTGTGCTGACGCCTGCGGATTATGTCCCGCGGGACACCCCGCCGGAGTCCGGATTCGCAGCCGGGGGGGAACTCCAGGTCCGGGTCTATATCGAGGCCGCAGCGCTCACCCCTACCGGCTATCGCCTCTATCTGTTCCACATGTAGATGAAGCGCCTCCGGGCTGCTGCCCGGCGTGGATTTCCGCTATGCTTTGCGGCCTTCATCGCGGGGCTTACTCCTCACTCTGGTTCTCGACCCATGCGCACGCTGATTTGCGGCTCCATCGCCTACGACAACATCATGGTATTCCGCGGCCGTTTCCATGAGCATATCCTGCCTCAGCAAATTCACATCCTCAACGTCTCTTTTCTGGTCCCGGAGCTCCGGCGCGAGTTCGGCGGTTGCGCCGGGAACATCGCCTACAACCTGAAGCTCCTCGGCGGCGATCCCTTGGTCATGGCCACGGTCGGCGAGGATGCTTTGCAGTATTTCGAACGGCTCGAGCGAATGGGCATCGCGCCGGAATGCGTGCGCCAGGTTCCCGACACTCTCACTGCGCAGGCGTTCATTACGACCGACCTGGACGACAATCAGATCACGGCCTTCCACCCCGGGGCGATGAACCATTCGCATATGAACAACATCACCCCGGTGCTGAACGCAAAGCTTGCGATCATCGCGCCCGACGGACGCGAAGGCATGCTGCAGCACGCTCGCGAGCTTGCCGAACTGGGGATCCCGTTCATCTTCGACCCGGGCCAGGGTCTGCCGATGTTCTCCGGAGAAGAGCTCCTGAGCTTCGTGGACCAGGCGACCTACGTGGCGGTCAACGACTACGAAGGCCAGCTCCTCGAAGAACGCACCGGCCGCAAGCTCGAGGAACTTGCCCCTGAGCTGGAGGCGTTCATTCTGACTCGAGGCGCGGAAGGGTCGATCATCTACGCGAACGGCGATCGCTTCGACATCCCGTGCGTCAAGGCGACCGAGCTCGTGGACCCTACCGGGTGCGGCGACGCGTATCGAGCCGGCCTTCTTTACGGGATCGCGGCGGGCTTCGACTGGGCGAAAACCGGACGGCTCGCCTCGCTGATGGGCTCGATCAAGATCGCTTCGCGGGGCGGCCAGAACCACTCGGTGACCCGCGAGCAGATCGGTCGCATGTATCGCCAGAGTTTCGGATCCGAGCTGTGACCGGAACCTCCGGGTCGATGGCGGCGATTCCAGGCCCGGGGACCAACCGCACGCCCATACTGCTACGCCTGGTACGCATTACGCGGCTCGTCCTTCACCTGGCCCACGGCCTGTTCGTCGTGCGACTCCGGTACCCGGGACTTTCGGAGGGTGAACGGCACGAAGTAAAGCGTCTCTGGTTCCAGAAGACGCTCTCGATCTTGTCCGTTTCGATCCGCAGACAAGACGCGCCGAGGGATCTTCCTCAACGGTGCATGCTCGTTCTCAATCACATTTCGTGGCTCGATATGTTCGTGATCGGCGCGATCCATCCCCCCACTTTCATCGCGAAGTCGGAAATTCGCGGCTGGCCGCTCATAGGACCACTAGTCACCGGGGTCGGAACGCTGTACATCGAACGCGGGAAGCGCGCCGGGGCGCTGCGTGCAAGACAGGAGATAGCGGAGGCAATCGAGCGCGGCGTGCTGATTGCGTTCTTCCCCGAGGGAACGACGACCTACGGCAGGAGCCTGGGACGGTTCCACCCCGCACTGTTTCAGCCGGCTCTCGACGTTGCTGCAACCCTGCAGCCGGTGGCCTTGCGCTACGTCGATGACGCGGGCATGCACACCGACGCCGCCGCCTATGCGGGCGAATCCTCGTTCATGGAGTCGATTTGGACCATCGCTTCCACCCGCAGCATCGTCGCGGAGATGAGACTCCTGGAGCCACTTCCCACAATCGGCCAGACGCGGCGTTCGCTCGCGGAGAATGCCGAGGTGCTCATCGCCTCAGCTTTGGGCCTGCCTGCGCCGCAAAGGATCTCGCGCTCGGGGAGTCCGCGCACGGCACCTGATACAGGCGCCGGTCCTCCAGGCGAATTGCGCTGAGCTGACCCCCCCAGACGCAACCCGAATCGAGAGCAACAAGGTTCGGCGCAATGCGCAAGCCAAGCGCCGACCAGTGCCCGCAGATCACGGTGTGGTTCGCGCTTTTCCTCCCTGGTATTTCGAACCACGGAAGATAGCCGGGTGGACCTGCTTCCGTTTCGCCTTTGCTGTTGAACTCCATCACGCCCTCGAGCGTGCAGAAGCGCAGGCGGGTCATGGCGTTGACGACGACGCGAAGGCGGTCGATTCCGTGCAAGCCGTCGCTCCAGCGGTCAGGACGCGATCCGTAAAGCTGCGACAGGAATTCCCGGTACCGGGGTCCGCGCAGTTCCGCCTCGACCTCCTCGGCGAGTGCTTTCGCCCTCGCAATTTCCCATTGTGGCAGCAGGCCCGCGTGGACCAGTGCGTGGTTCCCCTCGACATGGAGCATCGGCCGGCATCGCAGCCACTCGAGCAAGCTGTCGCAATCAGGCGCCGCGAGCACTTCTGCGAGCGTGTCGTCTGCGCGCAGCTTGGCGAAACCGTGAGCGACGGCGAGCAGGTGAAGGTCGTGGTTGCCGAGTATCGTCAGCGCTCGCTCGCCGAGGTCGCGCACGAACCGCAAGGCCGCGAGCGACGCCGGGCCGCGATTGACGAGATCTCCGACGAACCACAGGCGATCGTCGTTGCGATCGAACCCGATCACTTTCAGGAGCGCATTCAGCTCCTCGAAACACCCCTGAACGTCGCCGATCGCGTAAGTAGCCATTGTGAGCCCGGCGGGGCTTACCGCTTGTACGCCGCTGGGTTGTAATAGAATGGCACGGCGCAACCCCTTTCAAATCAGCAGCTATGGCGAAGAAGATCTCGAAATCGATCGTTAGCGGCCTGAACCGCCTGCGAAAGGCGTTAGGCGGCGGTCCTGAAAAACCCACCCCTTCAAAAAAGCCCGCCGCTTCAAAGGCGAGTGCCAAACGCGCCGAGCGGCGGCCTCCGCCGTCCCCTGCGCCGACCCCTGCCGACAAGGCCGTGTCTCAAGGAAACTCGCCGGAGGCGCCTGAAGCGAAGGATGACAAGAAGAAAGTCGTCGCTCAACCCTGGTTCCGGCACCGCCAACGCTGGTAGCAGCGGGCGCGCGCCGGTCCCGGACAGCGGGGCTCCCCGCCTGCGACGCTCAGACGGCCTCGAAGGACTTGTCCTTGAGCGAGGCGGCGAATCCCTGGAAGACCTCGTGCACCTTTCCCCAGCTCTTCAGCGCCTTCATTCGATCCAGCCAGCGAACGATGTTCGGATAGGCCGAGTAGTTGCACCGCACGATCTCGCCTAGTGCGACGAAGGGACCCCCAAAGTAATCGGCAATCGTGATCTGATCGCCGCAGAGATATTTTTTCTTTGACCCCAGCAGATTTTCATCGAGGACCTTGAGCCAGCCCTGGGCCTTTTCCTTGCCCCACGCGATCGTTCCCGCATGCGCCTCGTCGCTGCGCCGTTTGTGCGTCGGGAAGATCTGCGGATAGACGAGTCCGTAGGCAAACTCGCGGCAGACCTGGGTGTTGATCCAGTCCATCATCTCGTTGACTCTTGCCCGGGCGCGCAGCTCTTTCGGGTAGGTCGGAGAGTTGATCTTTTCCGCGAGGTATTTGAGGATCGCCGAACTTTCGGTCAGGCGGAAATCTCCGTCCTCGAGCATGGGCACCAGGCGGTTGGGATTCATCGCCACGTACTCCGGCTGGTAGTGCTCGCCCTTCATGAGATCGACGAAGCGCAGCTCACAGTCGATGCCGTTCTCGGCGATGAACAGCCACACCGGGCGGCTGGTCGTGGATACGGGATGATAATAAAGTTTCATATCGGCTCCTCCTTGCGGGCCCTCAAATGAAGCTACATCATACCCAAGTCGTGATTGAATAAGTCAGGTGGACTCAGGCGTGCCGGGAAAATCCTCGAAATCACATCCGGTCGCGGCGGCATGGCCCGCTGCGATCCATCGCGCCCTGAAGCTGCATCGCATCCGGCAAGTATCGTACGTTCCCGATGCGGGGCACAAGCGCCTGATCGAGTTGTGCCAAGCGGACAAGAGCATCGCGGTCGTGCCGCTCACGACCGAGGAGGAGGGCATCGGCCTTGCGGCGGGCGCCTGGCTCGGCGGGGAGCGCGCGACGCTCCTGATGCAATCGAGCGGCGTCGGCAATTGTGTCAATACTCTCACGCTCGCGGCGAACTGCAAGTTTCCGCTCCTCATGCTGATCACCATGCGCGGCGAGGAGGGCGAACTCAATCCCTGGCAGATTCCGATGGGGCAGGCGACTCCCGAAACCCTCAGACTCGGCGGCGTACGGGTCTTTCGCCTCGATCGGGCGGCCCATGCGCACGCCCACGTCAGCGCAGCGGCGCGGCTCGCCTTCGAGGACTGCGCCGCGGTCGCGGTGACGATCTCGCAGCGCCTGATCGGGATCAAATCGTTTCAGGAGAAGCCGTGAGCGCCGCCTTGCATCGCCGCGATGTCGTCACGGCACTGCTCGAGGACCGCGGCAAGCTTCTGGTCGTGGCCGGACTTGGGTCGGCTGCCTGGGACTGCACCGCCGCCGGCGATCACCCGCTCACCTTTCCCCTGTGGGGCGCGATGGGCTCCGCTTGCATGATCGGCCTCGGACTCGCGCTGGCGCAGCCCAAGCGCCGCGTGCTCGTCGTCACGGGGGACGGGGAGATGCTCATGGGTCTTGGAAGTCTCGCGACGATCGGCGCCCAACGCCCGCGCAATCTCGCCGTCGTCGTGCTCGACAACGAGCGTTACGGCGAAACCGGGATGCAGAAGACCCACACGGCCTACGGGGTCGATCTGGCGGCCATCGCTCGCTCTTGCGGGTTCACCAAGGCCCGCGTCATACGAAAGAGCGCCGAGATCGCCTCGATGCACCCGGACGTGTACCGCGGCCGGGGACCGCTTTTCCTGCAGGTCAAGGTACGGCCCGACTCGCCTCCGCTCTTTCTGCCACCGCGCGACGGCGCGCTTCTCAGCCGCCGTTTCCGCGATGCGCTGCTCGGCCGCAGAGCGACACCCTGGTAGGGCTACTGCTCCATCGCGTTCGCGGCAAAAATCTCCTCGAGCGCCAATAGCCGCGGGGTGAGCCCTTGCTCGTGCGAGTAGCGCGCCGCGGTTTCGAGCACCTTGCGGTTCGCGCGGATGCCGTGCTGCACGAGCGCTGTACGCAGGGCGCCTCGCGCCTCGCTCGCGAGCAGGCCCGCCGCGAGGTGATAGGCCGCATGTTCCACGCGCTCCCGGTCCGCGATTTCGCCGGCCCGTTCGAACGCCTTGTAGAGATTGAGGACCACCCAAGGGTGCTTTTGCGCAATCTCCCTGCGGATCACCATGCCGTGATTGATCGGGAAGATACCGGTCTTGCGGTAGTAGCGGATTCCCTCGGCCAAGGGATCGGGAAAAAGCGGCTTGATCGCTTCATGGTTCCACAGGTCGGCGGTGCTCCTGTCGACGAGGTTGGGATCGACGATATAGTGGATCACCGCCTCCAGCTCCCCCGAGAGCATCATCGACCCGATACTCTTCTCCGGCGGAATCTGATGGATCGTCACGCCCGGCGGCGGCGTGAAGCCTATCGCGCCGCGGTGGCTGTGCGAGGGATCGCGCTCCATCCAGAACTGCATGTCCCTGGGCGCCACGCCGAACTCGTGCTCCAGCACACCCCGGGTCCAAAGCGCCGCGGTCTGCTGGTATTCGGGAACGCCGACACGCCGGCCCTTCAGATCGGCGGGCCTCTCGATCTTCGAGTCTTTTCTCACGAGGATTTCCGCGTGGAAGAATTTGCGGGTCGTGAAAATCGGCAGGCCGACCCAGCGGTCATCGCCCTTGGACGTCGCCATCATCAGGGATGAAAAAGACATCTCGGACACATCGAAATCGCCGAAGCGCAGTTGGCGCCAGAAGAGCTCGGAGGGATGCACAACGCTCGGTATGAGCGCGATGCCGTCCGGCTTCACCCTGCCGTCGAGGATCGGCCAAGTCCTCGGATTGGAGGCCATCGCAATGCTGAGCGAAAGATTCATGGGCGCTCTTACGCAGGCGAGTCTACAGGGAAAGCCCGCGCGGGAGGTGGCGCGAGGGCTCGGGCCTGCCCTAGAATGAGCCTGATATGGATCAGGGAATTCCATGGCGGACTTGAGCAACTGGGCGTTTCCTCCCGAAATGCAGCCCAACGTGGAGGAAGCCCGCTTCGATCTCGACGCCGCGCTGGATTCGATCGTGCTGCTGCGCGCCGAGGTCCCGGAGGACGCCTTCACCGCAGGCATTCTCGGCACGGAACGGGTCGGCAATGGCGTCGTCATTCGGGACGACGGGCTGGTGCTCACCATCGGTTACCTGATCACCGAGGCGACGACGATCTGGTTGAACACCAACCGGGGCGCGGTGGTAGCGGGTCACGCGCTCGCCTTCGATCAGCCGACCGGCTTCGGCTTGGTACAGCCGCTGGGAAAGCTGGGTGTGCCTGCGCTTGCTCGCGGCACCGCCGCTTCATGCAGTGTCGGGGACGACGTTGTTTTCGCCGGCCACGGCGGCCGCAAGCACGCGCTCAAGGCCAAAGTCATCGCCAAGCGCGAATTCGCGGGTTACTGGGAGTACGTGCTCGACGAGGCGCTGTTCACCGCGCCTGCGCATCCGCACTGGAGCGGCGCGGCCCTGATCGACGCCGAAGGCCGGCTGCTCGGGAGCGGGTCGCTGATGGTTCAGGAGGAAATGGGGGGCACCACGGTCCAGGGGAACATGATCGTGCCCGTCGACCTCCTCGAGCCGATCCTCGATGACCTGCTGAAGTTCGGCCGCGCGAAGCGCTCCGCGCGCCCCTGGCTGGGGCTGTATGCGACCGAAGTCAAGGGTCACGTAGTGGTTTCCGGCCTCGCTGGAGGCGGACCGGCTGAGCGCTCCGGAGTGCAGCCAGGCGACATCGTCATGGAAGTCGCGGGCGGACGTGTGGGCGGCCTCGCCGACATGTTCCGGAAGATCTGGAGAGTCGGTTCGGCAGGCGTGGAGGTGCCGCTCACGCTGGTGCGGGAGGGCACCGTGTCGCGAATCCAGGTGCGCTCCGCCGATCGCCAGGACCTGCTCAAGAAGCCGGCATTGCATTGAGGAGCCCGGCAACCTCGCTTCGAATCGCCGGTCGAATGGAGATCCGGGTGGGCACTCTGCAGTCGGCCTTGCCGGCGAAAGGCACCGTGCGATGGAGAACCGACAACACGATCTGATGCGCCAGCAGATGATCGCCGAGGTTGTGGCCGACGCCGTGTTCCTCACGGCGCAGCTCGGCAAGTCGGCCTTCGCTGCGCGCGTGATCGACGTGATGGGCAGGATTCCCCGGCACGAGTTCGTCCCCGTCGAGCTTCAGCCCTACGCGTATGTCAACTCGCCTCTGCCGGTCGGTTACGGCAAGACGATCTCGCAGCCCTTCATCATCGCGCTCATGACGGACCTGCTCGACCCGCAGCCCGGAGACGTCGTGCTCGAGGTCGGAGCCGGAGTGGGCTATCAGGCGGTGATCCTTTCGGAGCTGGTGAAGCAGGTCTACGGCATCGAGCTCGTCGAAGAGCTCGCCCTCGACACCCGGCGCAGGCTCGCTCGCCTCGGTTATCGAAATATCGAGGTGGGCGTGGGCAACGGTTACTACGGCTGGAGCGAGCACGCGCCGTTCGACAAGATCATCGTCACCGCCGCGCCCGATCTCATCCCGCCGCCGCTCATCGCGCAGCTCAAGCCGGGCGGAAAGATGGTGATCCCGACCGGGATTCCCGACAAGCAGCAGTTGGTGCTCGTGGAGAAGGCCGAAAACGGCAAGCTCGCCACCCGGGAAGTCCTGCCGGTGCGGTTCTCGGAGCTGGAGGAGGGAAGCGACTTCGCGGGCGCGGCTTGAGCCGGCCGACGTTTCAATCGCCGAAACGGCCTAGGCGGCTTCTTTCTCGTCGTCCCAGACCTTGTCCGGCAGGGGCAGCCCTGCGAGATCGGCGCCGGTCAATCTGCGCTCGGGTTCGATGTTCAGCGTGTCGAGAATCAGCATCAGCTGGCGCGTATGCTGGGTCGGGTGCCAGACGGTCCGCTCCAGCACCACGTGCATCGGATGCCTGCCGAAGTACGTGTCCATCAGGCGCGAGCAGGAGCGGTCGGGACAATTTCTCCACCACGCCTGCGCCCGGGCAAGAACGCGCTCTCCGTAACGCGCGATGTCTTCGCCGGTCCGCAGCTCCGGACCGGCTTCCTTCATGATGAGGTCGTAAGCAAGCTCACGATCCTCGCTCACGACCTCCAGGAACGCTTCCACGATCCGGAAGACGTGATGGGCCAGGACGCGGATCGGCCGGTTGCGATTGCGGAAGGGCTTGTCCAGCCATTCCTCCGGGATCTGCCTGATGTACCGTGCCGCGGCAGGCAGGACCAGCTCAAGTTTCTTGACCAGCTCGTCCGGGCTCAGGCGGTCCTGCAAGTTGACTTTCAGCTCGAGAAACTCGATCACGTCGACCAGCGTCTGCGCGAAAACGAACCGGTCTCCGCGCGCGACCACCGGAACGCTGCGCGCCCCCAGCTTGGCGAGCTCCTTCATCCCTTCGGGATTGCCGTGCACGTTGATCGACTCGTAGTCGACGCCGCTCTTGGTGAGGAACTCCTTGGTCCGGAGGCAGCTCGTGCAACCGGGTTGCCAGAAGACCCTGACTCTTTCGGCTTGGAGCATGATCGACCCTCCTTTGGACTGGGGCTGCCGGCGGGCATCACGGCCCGGCCGGCTCGAGCCGCGCGAGCACGCCGCGCCGCTCGTCGTTGAGAAGATATAGGAAACCGTCCGGTCCGTCGCGTACGTCGCGAATGCGTCCCAGAACGTCCTTGAGCATACGCTCCTCGCTCACGACTTTCTCGCCGTCGAGCTTGAGGCGGACGAGCATCTGGTCGCGCAGCGCCCCCACGAACAGGTCGCCCCGCCAGCGCGGAAACTTGTCTCCGGTGTAGAAGGCCATGCCCGAGGGCGCGATCGAAGGCACCCAGGTGTAGAGGGGCTGTTCCATGCCGGCCTTGTGCGTGCCCTCGCCGATTCTCGTGCCGATTCCGTAGTTGACTCCGTAAGTGATCACCGGCCAGCCGTAGTTGGCGCCGGCGCGGATCACGTTGATTTCGTCGCCGCCCTGCGGCCCGTGCTCGTGGGTCCACAAGCGCCCGGTGCGCGGGTGCAGCGCGGCCCCCTGCATGTTGCGGTTGCCCAGCGTGTATTTCTCCGGCTTCCAGCCCGGCTTGCCGCGGAAAGGATTGTCCGCGGGCACGCGTCCGTCGTCGTGGAGTCGGATCACCGAGCCCGCATGGTCGTCCGGCTTCTGGGCCCGCTCCTGTTCGCCGCGGTCTCCCTGCGTGATGTAGAGATAGCCTTCGCGATCGAAGACCAGCCGCGAACCGAAATGCCGTCCGCCGCCGCTCTTGGGAGACTGGCTGAAAATGACCCGCACGTCCTCGAGGGCCCCGCCGGCGAGCCGTCCGCGGGCGACTTCGGTGCCTACTCCGCCCGCTCCGCGCGCCGAGTAGGACAGATACACCAGTCCGTTTTCGGAGAAACGCGGATGGAGCGCCACGTCCAGAAGTCCTCCCTGGCCGGTCGCTGCGATCGCGGGCAATCCCGCCACCGGCTGCGATTCGATCTTGCCGTCCTTCGCGACGATCCTCAAGCGGCCCGGACGCTCGGTGACGAGCTTGCGGCCGTCGGGAAGAAATGCGAGTCCCCAGGGGTGCTCCAGGCCCTCAACAAGCTTCACGACGCGAAATTCATGGTCCTTGCTGCGGATCACCTGCGCCTGAAGCGGAAGCGAAACGACGAGGCTTGCCGGGATGAGCAGGCCGACAGCGAACCCAACCCCGCGATTGCGCATGGGAGAAATCATGCTTCTGCGGCCTGAGCCCGGTCAAGCGCCGCTCCGAGCAGGCCGACGATTGCGTACAGGGAAGCCAGGGGATCGATCAGATAGTCCCAGAGGTTTCGCGACTCGTACGCGCCGGCGAGAAACGCAACCGCTGCAGCGATGATGATGACGACTACGACATTGCATCGAAAGTACCAAGCGATGAGCGTCACCCCCAGCAGCGCCGCGACGAATCCGAGCGATCCGTAACCGAGCGCGTAGGGATCGAAGGGCGTCCACCCCAGCGCGAACGGGTAGAGGAACGCGGCACCGAGCGCCAACAGCCGGAAAAGCGCGCGCCGATCTCGCGGAGAGATTACGGTCCTTCCGCTGAGCTGCGCGACGCATGCGGCGCCGGCGAGAACGAGCGTCGTCGCGCTCAGGTCCCCGGTGACGCCGCGCACGAGGGCGGCGATCGAGAGATCGCCAAGCGGGACGAACACCGCGAGCGTTGCGCCCAGCATGACCGCGATTCGCGCCTTGTTCGAAAAGCGTCGCAGGCGAGCCGCCGTCGCGAGCGCCGCGAGGCACAGCAAACCGCAACCGGAAAGGCCGAGGATCGCGGACATCAGCGCCTGCCCGCCAGCCACGCCGCATTCAAATGCACGTGCTTGATGCGCGTGCGGCCCCAGGTGTAGAGCAGGTGAACGTCGCCGGCTCCGTCCTGCATGATCCAGGGGTAGGAGTATTCCCGCACGGGCGGTTGCGGCGAACTGGAGTCGCCCTCGATCTCGTGCGCGATGCGCCAGGTGTTGCCGAAGTCCGTCGAGAACGCGAGCGACAGACTCTCCCGGTCTCGCTCGGCATTGTTGAGCGCAAGGACGAGCGGGCCGTTCGCGAGCAACACGCCTCCGACCGCCGCGTTCGGATTCGGCAACGAAGTCTTTACCGGCGCAGTCCAGGTCGCGCCCGCATCGCTCGTCCGGACCCTAAGCACCCGGTTCGGCGGTCCTCCGGAATAGCGCATGAAGCCGACCGCCTCCGACTCCGAGCGCGGCACGATCACCGGCTGCAACGACGACTGGCCCCAGGAGAGGCGCGATTTCCCGATCGCACGGCCCTCGGCATCCAGGCGCAGCAGCTCGCCGAATTTCCCAACCATCTCGTGGTACACCGGCAGGCCGAGTGTCCCGTCGGCAAATTGAAGCAGCGGGCCTCTCACCAGCGTGCTGATGTTGAAGAACGGAGTCGCAACCAGGCGGCGCGGCGCGCTCCAGGTCTCGCCCTCGTCCTCCGAGACCGTCAGGTTGATGGCGCTGCCCGCCCAGCCGCCGACCGTCACGCTGACGAAGAAGAGAAGGAGCCGTCCGTTCCGGTCGCGTCCGGCGACGGGATTGCCGAGCTTGCGCAGATAGCGTTGAAGATGACGCTGCGCCGCCTCGCGCGTGACCACCGCGCGCTCCGGGACTCCACGTCCCTTCGACGGGAGAATAGACCGAGGTGTAGAGGGCGACGTCCGCCGCGCCCTCGCGGCTGCCGCCATACCAGAATGCCCGAAGCCTTCCGCCCGAAATCTCCGCGGCGGTGGCGCTATGGACCGACAGCCCGGCGCTGTTGGGGAGTAGCTGCTGCCGGTAGAACGGCTTCTTCGACGCTGCGGCGCCGGCGGCGGCTCGCGGAACCACGAATCCACCGGGCGCGGGCGCCGTGACGATCCGCAAGCCGAGACCGCCGAAGGTCAAGACCACCGCGGCGAGCAAAGCCCATCTGAACCATCCGGGCACGGATCGGCCTCTCTTCAGTGCCGCGCGGCATGCCCGGCTGCGGAGTCCGGCGGCGCATGGGGGCGAACCGGATTGTGGTAGAGCATGTATCTCGAGGTCTGCAGGACCGCTTCCTGCAGGCGCGCGAGCTCCGCGACCTTTTCCGGATAGCGCTCGTGCACGTCCTCTGCACCCGCCGGCGTGCGGTAGCGGAACAGACGCGGGCCGCCCGGATCGACCCGCAGATAGAACTCGTCGTCGAGCACCGCGTTGTCCCCGACGAGCGAAAAACGCGGGTCCTTGGGCCCGAGACCGAGGAGGTCGCGCCCGATGCCGGTATTGAGGTAGGGCACGCCGAGAATGCCCAGCATCGTCGGCAGGGCGTCGGTCAGGCTCGCGGTGGAATCGATGCGCCGGCCGCCTTTGACGAGGCCCGGCGCATAGATGACCGCCGGAACGTGGTAGCCCGTCAGCTGCAGCTCCTGGAAAGGAGTCTGCTGGGTCGAGGGGTTGCCGTGATCCCCGTACATGATGAACACGGTGTTCTTGAAGTACGGCGCCTTGCGCGCCCGTTCGAAGTAGAACCCCAGCGAATAGTCGAGGAAGCGCATGCCGTTGTAGGCGGCCACGCTGTCGAAACCGTTGTCCTTGAGCGCCGCCGCGTCCATCTGCTCGACGACGAACGCGCGCGGGTCCTTCGGTATCGTGAAGGGCCGGTGGTTGCCCGAGGTCTGGATGAAGGCGAAGAACGGCTCCTTCTCGCCGCGCGAGCGCTTCGAGCGCCTTCTCGAAGAGGACGATATCGGACACGCCCCAGGTGTCGATCGGCGGCGCGTCGTAGTCGCCTTCCTCGAATACGTGCAGGCCGGGCACGTTGTGGGTGAAGAGGCCGCGGATGTTGCCCCAGGTCGCGCTGCCGCCGAGAAAATAGTACTTCGCGTAGCCGTCGAGCGCGTTGACCAGCGTGTGCTGATTGACGAGGAGCGGGATTGCGCGAGGCGGCGGCACTGTTCGGACTCAGGTCCGGAACGCCGGTCATCATGGTGAACACCGAGCGCGCCGTGGGAACGCCCGGCACGAAGAAATTCGTGAACAGGATGCCCTCTTTCGCGATCGCGTCGAAGTAGGGCGTCGCGTTGAGCCGGTTGCCCAGCACGCCGGCCTTGAACGCGGCGAACGACTCGAGGTGGATCACGACGAGGTTGTACCTGACCGCGGGCTTGTTCCTCGGCGTGACGTAGCGGGCGAACTCCAGTTTCTGCGGGTCCGGCGCCTGGACCCCGAGCAGCGACGACTACGAAGCCGTAGTGCTCGCGCACCTTCTGCACGTCGTAGGGCCGGGTGGGATTTGCCGTAGCTGTCCGAAAGATACAGGACCGGGTTGAGAGCGAGCGCGGCCACCGCCTGGTTCGGCGAAAAATACGCTTCGCTCCAGCGCAGCGGGTACCTCGACCACTTCCCGTAGATGCCGAATACGTACAGCACCGCGAGCGCCGCGACCACCGCGCGTCTCGGCCACTTCGCGAGGGGCGCTGCGGCGGGAGCGAGCGAGGGCCGCGCCGCGCGGCGCACGAGCCAGATATATCCCGCCGTGAGCAACGCGAGTGCGAGGACGCCCGGCAACACCGGATAGGTTTCCCACACCATCTGCGCCGCCACCCGCACCGGCGTCAGGTGATCCACGAGGCTCGCGTTGAGGCGCGCCCCGACGTAGGCGTAATGCCCGAAATCGACGAAGTAGAGGAGCAGCGCCACGCACTGCGCGAGACCGAGATAGCCGAGCCACGCGAGCCGCGCCCAGCGCCTTCGTGCAGGATCGAAGAGCGGAATCCAGCCGATGAGCGCGAGCGGCAGGCCGATGAGAAGCGCGAGCCGCAGGTCGAACTTGAACCCGAGATAGAGAGCCTTGAGGACCTCTCCCCAGGGTGCCGCCGCGGTGGCTTCGTGGAAGACCGCCCAGAAGAGGAGCCTAAGGCCCGCGAACACCGCAAGATTGATCGCGGTCAGCGCGACGAGAAATCGCGCGAGCGGCGGCAGTCGACCGAGCATGCGTCAGCCTATCCTATTCCCGTTGATCGTTGCGAATGGCATGGCGTATCCTGTCCGCCGTCGGGCACTGCGATCCGCGCAAGGCGGGGAGCTTGCGTCGTCAAGTGGCGAAAATTATAACGTGCCCCAGTAACGGAGACGCTCCGTGACCAGCAATGCAGGAATGACTCCCGGCAGAGAACTCTCTGGAAAAGTAGCCCTCGTCACCGGCGGGGCGAGGAACATCGGCCGCGCGATCTGCCGTTCGCTCGCCGCGGGCGGCGCGACGGTGATGGTGAACGCCAACACGTCGCGCGACGAGGCCAAGCAGACCGTCGCCATGATCAAATCGGAAGGAGGCAAGGCCGCCTCGCATTTCGCGGATGTCACCGACCCCGGCGCGGTCGCGAAGATGGTGGACGCGACGGTCAAGGAGTTCGGGCGGCTCGACATCCTCGTCAACAACGCGGCCATTCGCAGCGAGACGCGCTTCGAGGACATCAAGCTCGAGGAGTGGCGGCGGGTGATCTCGACCGTGCTCGACGGCGCTTTCCTGTGCACGCAGTCGTGCCTTCCCCACCTGATCCGCGCGCGCAGCTCGGCGATCGTCAACATCGGCGGGCTCACCGCGCACAAGGGCGCGACCGGCCGCGCCCACGTGATCGCGGCCAAGTCGGGCATCGCCGGCATGACGCGGGCGCTCGCGCTCGATCTCGCGCCGCACGGAATCACCGTCAACTGCGTCGTGCCGGGGACGATCGAGACCGTGCGCGGGCTGCCGGGCGCGCCCGAGCGTCCCAACGACCGCCGCGGCCTGCCGCCGATCGGCCGGCGCGGCGAGCCCGAGGAAATCGCGGCGGTGGTGCGCATGCTGTGCGGGCCCGACGCGCGCTACATCACCGGCCAGACCATACACGTCAACGGCGGCGGATTCATGCCCTAGGCGCTGCGCGCTCAGATCAGCTTGTCGCGGATCATCGCGCCGGAGATCACGTCGATGAACTCTTCGATCTGCTCCTGCAACTTCCTGCCGAGCTCCGTCTGGGTCAGGCCCGACCAGACGAGCTTGCCTGTCGCCGCGTCGTAGACGTTGGTCTCGAGGTTGACGTACTCGGTATCGAACGTGTAGCCCGGGCGCGTCGCCGCGGCATAACCGTAGTTGTAGTAGCCGGGCCAGGTGTTGTAGTAGCCGGGATAGTACCCGGGGCCGTAGTAGGCGGGCGAGGGCGGGACATAGCTGGTGACGGTCTTGCGGTCCACGAGCCGGACGATCAGGACGTGCGTGACCTTCTCCTTCTGCGCGATGGGCTTCACCGCGGCCTCGTCGATCGCCGCCGGATCGGGGAGCTGCACGTAGCTCGTCAGGGCGCCGATCTGCCGGCTCGCGAGCACCTTGGCGAAGCTGTCTTCGAACTGCCGGCGCGCCGTGGCGTTCCGGGCGACTCCGACGACGAGGACGTTTCCGAGCTTCTTGCCGCCGGCTTCGGGATCGACCCAGCTCGTCATGAGGCTGGTCGTCGCGCAGGACGACAGGACTGCCGGCCACGATCACGCCGAGCAAGGCGATCGCTATCCCGGGCTTTCTCATGTCGGTTTCTCCTTCCGCTCCCGGGAGGCGGTGCGCGGCCTACTTCGCCGCGGCGAGTTGCTTCAGCGTGAAGGTGTAGCTGACGTTGTCCAGGGGCTTGTGGCAGCCCAGGCATTCGGCCTGGTTGACGCCCGGCCGGTGCTGCTTGTCGGTGGTGAAGATCGCGTAGTTCCAGTTCTCGTTGCGCAGCATCTCGGGAATGTCGTTGCCCCAGCCGGCATCGCGCGCCATCGCCGTGTAGGGCGACGAGCTTTGTCCGCGACGAAGAAGCCGTCGCCGCCAGTGACCGGCTTGCCGTCGGCGTCGAGCTTCGCCGCATACACTTCGGCGAACAGCACCGAGCCGTCGGGCAGCGGCTTGCCCGCCTTCGCCGCCGCCACCGCGACCTTGTTGGCGTAGTAGTAGCGCACCTGCCGGGTCGCGGGGAAGCTGATGGTGTGGTACTTCGATGAACGATTCCTTGTAGCCCTCGGGGAAGGTCACGTGCGTCTTCGCGACGTTCGGCAGCAACGCGGACTTGGCGCCCGTCGCGCGCCGGGCTGCGAGGCGAAGTACGCCGCGACGTTGGCGATGTCGTCGGCGCTGAGTTGCGCCGCAATCGCGGTCATGATCGCCGTCGGGCTGGTCGCGCCCGCCGCCTTGCGCGTGCCGTCCTTGAACGCCTTCAGTTGCGCCTCGAGGTAGCCCGCCCGCTGGGCGGCGAGATTGGGAATGGTGTCGCTCACGCTCACGCCGTTCGCGCCGTGGCATGCCGCGCATACGGTGGTGGCCCTGGCCTTGCCGGCTTCGATATCCGCGGCCTGTGCAAGCGGCGCAAGGGCCAGAAAAACCGACAATCCGAGCATTTTCTTCAAGGGCCTTCTCCTTTGTCGAGATGGATGGAACACGCCGGGTCCGGGCACGGCGTCGCGGCTGGCTAACACCTCCCGTGAACGAATCATTCCGGCGCGGAAGACAGCCGCGTCCAAGGATACTACGCGGCAGCCAGCTCCGCGCCGGCGCCCGCGAGGTAGTCCTCGTAGCTGCCGCGGAAGTCGATCACCGTCGCCGCTCCGCCCGACGCGCCGGGCCGGAGCTCGATGATGCGCGTGGCGAGCGACGACACGAACTCGCGGTCGTGCGAGACGAAGAGGAGGGTCCCCGTGTACTTGTCGAGCGCGGTGTTGAGCGACTCGATCGATTCCATGTCGAGGTGGTTGGTCGGCTCGTCGAGCAGCATCACGTTGGGCATGCCGAGGACGAGCTTGCCGATGAGCATGCGCTGCCCCTCGCCGCCCGAGATCACGCGGAGCGACTTCTTCTGGTCGTCGCCCGAGAAGAGGAGCTGCCCGAGGGTCGCGCGCACGATCTGGTCGTCCTGCTGATCTCCGCTAGGTCCTTGCGGCGCCAGCGGCCCATCCACTCGGAGAGCGTCTTCGTCGCTCTTGAATTCGTCCGCCGGATCCTGCGGCCAGTAGCCGAGGTTCGCCTTTTCCGCCCACTTGACCGTGCCGGCGCCAGCTTCGAGATTCCCCGCGAGGCAGCGCAGCAGCGTGGTCTTGCCGATGCCGTTCGGGCCGATGATCGCCACCTTCTCGCCCGCCTCGATCGACAGGTCGAGCTTCTCGAAGAGATTCCTGCCCTTCTCGTAGCCCTTCGCGAGGCCCTTCGCTTCCACCGCGAGCCGGTGCAGCTTCTCCTTCGGGTCGACCGTGAAGCGGATGAACGGGTACTGGCGGCTCGAGGGCTTCACGTCCTCGACCTTGAGCTTCTCGATCTGCTTCATGCGCGAGGTCGCCTGGCGCGCCTTGGCCTTGTGGGCGCGGAAGCGCCGCACGAACTCCTCGAGATCCGAGATGCGGTCCTTGGTCTTGGCGTTGTCTTTCTGCTGCTGCTGCTTCGCCAGGGTCGAGGCTTCCATGTAGTCGTCGTAGTTGCCCGGGTAGACCTTGATGCCGCCGTAGTCCACGTCGGCCATGTGCGTGCACACCGCGGAGAGGAAGTGCCGGTCGTGCGAGATGATCACCATCGTGCTCGTCTTCTGGTTGAGCACGTCCTCCAGCCAGCGGATGCTGTTGATGTCCAGGTTGTTGGTCGGCTCGTCGAGCAGCAGGATGTCCGGATCGCCGAAGAGCGCCTGCGCGAGCAGCACCCGCAGCTTCCAGCCCGGCGCCACCGCGCTCATCGGCCCGCTGTGCTGCGAGATCGGCACGCCCGAGACCCAGCAGCAGCTCGCCCGCCCGCGCCTCCGCCGTGTAGCCGCCGTACTCCGCGTACTTCGCCTCCAGATCCGCCGCGCGCAGGAAATCCTCCTCGTCCGCGTTCGGATCCGCGTAAATCGCGTCGCGCTCGCGCATCGCCGCCACATCTCGGCATGGCCCATGCAGCACCACGTCCAGCACCCGCTCCGTTTCGTAGGCGAACTGATCCTGCCGCAGCCTCCCCACCCGCTCGTTCGCGTCGATCGCCACCGACCCCGCGCACGGCTCCAGCTCCCCGCCGAGAATCTTCATGAACGTGGATTTGCCGCAGCCGTTCGCGCCGATCAGCCCGTAGCGATTTCCGCCGCCGAACTTCACCGAGACGTCGGAGAAAAGGGGCTTGGCCCCGAACTGCATGGCGATGCCGGAGGCGACGATCACTTGGAGGTCCTGGAAATAAAAAAGCCGGCCGCGGCCAGCTTGGTTGGGACTAACTGCGAGGGCGGATTATAGCAGCCTGGCCCGCGCTAATCTTTCCTGCCCCGCATGACGACGGTGTGGGCGCCAAGTCCGTGGGCGACGCGCCGCGTGTCCGGGCTCACGCTGCCGGCAAAGTAGTCGAGGCGGCCGATCACCTCCACGTTCAACGCAGCCGCCCGCAGCATCGCGACATAGTCGTCCTCGACGACCGCGCCGACCACGCATTCGGCCCACAGCTTTGGGTCGGCGCGAGATTTCTCCGAGACCGGCTTGGCGAGCGAGATATCCGAGATCTGCACTCGCCCGCCCGGCCTGAGCAGGCGGGCGATCTCGGCGAAGGCGCGCGGCTTGTCCGGCATCAGATTGAGCACGCCGTTGCTCGTGACCACGTCGATCGAGGCGTCCGGGAGCGGGATTTCTTCCGCGTTGCCGTCGATGGGCTCGACGTTTTCCACGCGCATCGCCTCGATGTTCCGGCGCAACTTGCCGAGCATCGCCTGCGTCATGTCCAGCCCGTAGACCTTCCCGCGAGGGCCGGTCAGAGTGCTCGCGATCAGCGAGTCGGTGCCGGAGCCGGAACCGATGTCGAGAATCACGTCGCCTTTACGGATCACGTCGGCCGCGAACGGATACCCGACCCCTGCGAACGACTCCACCGCGCCGGCCGGGACCAGGTCGAGCTGCCCGCCCGGGTAGCCCACGAACAGGCAGGCGAGGCGGCCCGTCGGGAAGTGAAAGGTCTTCTCGGGGTGCGCGGCTACCTCGGTGTACATGTCCGTCACGGCCTTGAATATGAATTCCTTCTTGTCGCTGAAGACCGCAACCATGGCATCTCCTCCCGCTCGTTGCCCCGCTTCGTACCGGAGATCGGCGAGCGCGCTCGCGCTCCCGCCGGGGCGCTCGTTACAGACCGCTCAGCAGCTTCGTGATGCGGTCGCTGATGCCCGAGGAGGGCTCCCCCTTGCCCAGCCCGCCGAGCTTTTCCTTGAGTCGCCGCTCGAACTCGAAGCGCGAGAAGCAGCTCTTGCAGGTGTGCAGGTGGCGCTGCATTTCATCGCGCCTGTCCTCGGGCAGTTCCCGATCGATGAACTCGAAGAGTTGTTTCAGCGCCCGCTCGCAGTCGATTTCGTGCTTGGTCATGATTTCCAGTCCTTCTTCGCGCGCGCCGCCTGACGCGCAGTTGCCGGACGGGGCGTATCCGCCTTGCCGTCCTCACACTCGTGCCGCGCGGGCGGTGCGGCCGAAAGCCCGGCGTCTCTTGCCTGCTGCCAGAGAATCTTTTGCAGCGCGCCGCGCGCGCGCGCCAGGCGCGAGCGCACCGTGCCCACCGGCACGGCCAGCGTCACGGCGATCTCGCCGTAGCTGAACTCCTCCAGATCGGAGAGGATCACCACGATCCGGTGATGCTCCGGAAGCGTCGCGAGCGCTCGATCGAGATCCTCGCGCAGAATCTTGTCGAGAAACTCCTGCTCCGGGTTGCTGAACCAGAGCAGGAACGGTTGATGCATCTGCTCGAAGATGGAGAACTGCTGTTCTCCTTCCTCCGGCTCCTCACACCCCAACGACTCGAATTGCGGCCGGGCGCCGCGGCGGCGGCATTCGTCGAGAAATGTGTTGTGCAGGATCTTGAAGATCCAGCCGCGGAACGCCGCTTCGTGCTCGAGGCTGTCCAGCGCCCGCCAGGCCCGTGCGACGGTCTCCGCCACCAGATCCTCTGCGTCGGCGTCGTTTCGCGTCAGGCGACAGGCTACGCCGTGCATCCGGCCGAGAAGATCAATAACCTGATTCTCAAAGGTTTTCTTCGGTATCGCCATGCGCCCCCTCCTTTACAGAGACGCAGCAGTCCGTGATTCGGTTCCAGGCATTCGCCGCATGCTTCTACCGCTCCGTGCAGGTGGCCGGCACTAGGACCACGCGGATCGCATTATCGGCGCCGGCGAGCGCTTTGTCGCGGACCGCGCTGGAACCTTTCGGACACGCATGCGTCCTGGGTGGCGGAGGCGCTCCGAACCGGAGCGAGACAGGATTTCAATCAAAGGAGGCTTCAGCCATGGCCATCACGGCAGATTTCGTAAAGCGCGTGGACGTCGCTGCGCTCGAACAGAAGGTAAAGGCGATGTATCGCGACGTCGCGCTCGATCCGCACGGCGAGTTCCATTTCGAGATGGGGCGGGCGCTTGCCGAGCGGCTCGGCTACGCTCCGGCCGACCTCGACGCGATCCCGGGCGAGGCGATCGACTCGTTCGCCGGAGTCGGCTATTACTTCGATCTCGCGGCGCTCGAGCAGGGCGAGAAGGTCGTCGACTTCGGCAGCGGCTCCGGGATGGACAGCTTCGTCGCCGCGCTCAAGGTCGGGCCGGCCGGTGCCGTGATCGGCGTCGATATGACCGACGAGCAGCTCGCGAAAGCGGAGCGGCTGCGCGCCGCGGCCGGGTTCGAGAACGTCACGCTATCGCAAGGGCCACATCGAATCGACCGGGCTGCCGGACGGCGGTTGCGACGCGGTCATCAGCAACGGCGTGATCAACCTCGCGCCCGAAAAGGGGAAGGTGTTCCGCGAGGCCGCGCGCATCCTGAAGCCGGGCGGCCGGCTCGCGCTTGCCGACATCGTCACCGAGGTCCAGTTGCCGCAGGGCATCACCTGCGACGCGACGCTGTGGGCCGCGTGCATCGGCGGCGCGATGCAGGTCGACGACTACGTGCGGGCGATCGAGTCCGCCGGACTGCGCGTGACGCAGGTCAAGGACAACCCGCAGTACCGGTTCATTTCGACCAGTGCCCAGGGCGCGACGCGCAAGTACCGCGTGAAGAGCGTCTCGATCCTGGCGATCAAGAAGTAGTCAGGCTGCCATGTCCAGGGCTCCATGGCAGCGTGTCAAATCATCGAGCCAAAGAACCAGTAGAGGAGAACAAATGAATACTTTGCGAATGACCATGCTATCTGTAGCGTTCATGCTGGGCGCCTCTTTCGCGCCGGTCGTCTCGGCGCAACAGCCCGGCGCCCAGAAATCCCTTTATGACCGGTTGGGCGGCCTGAAAGGCATCACGCTCGTCGTCGATGACTTCATCAACCGGCTGGTGGCGAACAAGGAACTGAACAGGAATCCCGCCATCAACGCCGGCCGGAAAAGCTCTCCGGCGCCTTACCTCAAGTTCCAGGTATCTCAGATGGTCTGTGGGGCGACCGGTGGGCCATGCAAGTACACCGGAAAGGCAATGAAGGAATCCCACACTCATTTGAACATCAGCGAGAAAGAGTGGGGCGTGATGGCCGGCGAGTTCAAGAAATCCCTGGACAAATTCAAGGTCCCGGCGGCCGAGCAGAAGGAGCTGTTCGATATCGTCGGCACCACGAAAGCCGACATCGTCGTCAGGAAGTAGGAGTGCTGGCCTGACACTACGCGGTGCACCGGGCGCGCGGCGCAAACCGCGTGCCCGGCGCCGATCAGGCCTTGGCGGTTCCCGCGCCCAATTGCTCGCGCAGGCGCCCCACGGCCTCGGGCTCGCCGCGCACGCGCAGGAACGCGCCCTCGGCATCGGCGCGCTCCTCCAGCACCGTGCAGGTGGCGAAGATCTGCCCGCGCAGTTTCTGCGCCGACCAGGGAAGGAAGAGCTCGGCCTCGACGAGGTGCTGCTGGAAGAACGCGACGATCGCCTCGCGCAGCCTGGCGACGTCGCCCTCCCTCTTCGCGCTCATCACGATGCAGCCGGGGTGCTTCGCGCGCAACGCCGCCTCGTCCCCGCCGCGGTCGATCTTGTTGAAGACGAGGAGGCGCGGCACGTCCTCCGCGCCGATCTCGGCCAGCACTTCCCCGGTCACCGCGAGCTGCCGCTCGAACCCGGCATCGCTCGCATCGACCACGTGGAGGAGGAGGGAGGCCTCGAGCGCTTCGTCGAGCGTCGACTTGAACGAGGCGACCAGCCCGTGCGGCAGGTTCTTGATGAAGCCGACCGTGTCGCTGACGAGCACGCGCGGGACGGTCTCGGGGTGCAGCGCCCGCACCGTGGTATCGAGCGTCGCGAAGAGCTTGTCCGCGACCAGCGCCTCGCTTGCCGTCAGCGCGCGCATCAGGGTGGACTTGCCCGCATTCGTGTATCCGACGAGCGCCACGCGGGCGAGACCCTCGCGCTCGCCCCGCCTTGCGCGCTGCGTCTTGCGCTCGCGGCCCATGCCGTCGAGCTCCTCCTGCAGCTCGGCGATGCGGTCGCGGATCTTGCGCCGGTCGAGCTCGCCGTGCGACTCGCCGCCGCTGCGGCCGCCGGTGCCGCTGCGCCCCCGGTCCTTCGGCCCGGCCTCCTTGGCGGCTTCGCGCAGGCGCGGCGCCATGTAGCCCAGGCGCGCGATCTCGACCTGCGCGCGCGCGTAGCGCGATGCTCGCGTGCCGGTGGAAGATCTCGAGGATCACCATGGTGCGGTCCATCACCTCGCAGCCGACCTCCTTCTCCAGGTTGTGCGCCTGCGAGGGCGAGATCTCGTGATCGACGAGAATGCGGTCGGCGGCTTCCTGCTCCCGCAAGAGGCGCAACTCCTCCCGCTTGCCGCGCCCGAAATACGCCGTCGAGTCGAACCCGGCGCGCTTCTGCGTGAACTTGCCGACCACCTCGAACCCCAGCGTCTTCGCGAGCTGGCGCAACTCCGTCAGCGACGCCTCGAACTCCACGTCGCCCACGCTGGACAACTGCACCGCCGCCACGATGGCGCGCTTCGGCTTCTGGTCGGTTCTTTCAATTGGAATCGATCGCCACGGTTTCCGCGGCGGGCTCAAGCTCCCCGCCCAGGATCTTCATGAAAGTGGACTTGCCGCAGCCGTTCGCGCCGATCAGCCCGTAGCGATTCTCTCCGCCGAACTTCACGGAGACGTCCGAGAAAAGGGGCCTGGCCCCGAACTGCATGGCAATGCCGGAGGCGACGATCATTGAGCGGTTTCCGGAAACAAAAAAAGCCGGCCGCGGCCAGCTTTGGATAGGTCTAACTGCGAGGGCGGATTATAGTGTGAATAGGCAGGTTACGCACCTGGCGAATCAGAGCGAATGATGCATTTCGATATAGAGGTAAAGGACAGAGAAGTCATCTCTCTCGTGAGCCGCTTCATAGCGATCACGGGCGAAGAGCCTTGGGTGCGGAAGTTCAAGGTATTGCAGCAACATCGAATCGAGAATCCATTCATTAAGCAATGGCAGTTGGAGCGTATGGGCATCGAAATGAAACTTGGACATTTGATCGCGCGACAGGAATCCGAGGGGCGTTTCCCGATCCTGCCGGAAGACCAACGCCACTACGATCTATACGGTTTCGCGGCGGGCATAGTGCGCATTTACGAGAAGCTTTCACCACCGGCGCAACACCGCCTAAGGGGAATGTTGCTTGACGGCCTAAAGCCAGACAACAACCTCCTATCCCTTCAACACGAAATCACGACAGCAGTACACCTCGTACTACGGGGCTATGACATTGAGTGCAATGATTTGGAGCGCGGCTCGGGCGTGGACTTTATTGCGAGTCGGGACAGCATACAAGTCGAGGTCGAATGCAGAATGTTCACAGGCGACCTCGGCAGACAACTCCACCGGCGCAAAGTGTTGATGCTCCATAAGCATCTTTCTGAGACGGTAGCCCGTGCGTTCAAGAGCGCGACGCGAGGGCTCTTCGTGAGGGTTACACTTCCAGGCCGCCTTACTTGCAGCGCTGCGCAGCTTGCAGGAATTGGCAAAGCACTTTCGGCAGGTCTGGTCGCGGGCAATCAGACGACAAAGACACCGGATTGTGAAATAGAAGTAGTGGACTTCGCCATCGAAGACAGTCCCTTCAACGTAAGCAGCCCCAAGGATGTCGATAGAGCCGCGCTGGATCAATTCGCCCGGGGGAAATTTGCACGACCCAATAAGGAAATGATGGTTTTCTTTTCACCTAAGAAGCGTGCGGTCGTTGCGCTCATTGAAAGCGCAAGACCCGATGAAGTATTGAAAGGTGTCGCGCGGCAACTTCGGGACAAGGCTGAGCAATTCACCAAGACACGACCTGGAGTTATATCTATTCAATTCCAAGACCTCACCGCCGACCAATTGGAGAACATTGCCAGCCAAGACTCTCATAGCCCATCAGGTCCAAACGGTCTTCAGATCTTGACTCACGACTTTTTCAAAAGCGAAAAACGAGCGCACGTTCATACAGTTGTCTACCGCTCGCAATCGAGATTGATGGCAAAGGGAAACACGATCACGGGCGAAGGTCCTGCCTATTTCTTTCGCAATCAGCGAAACGCCCACTATGCGGACGAAAGGTGCGGGCTTTTCGCAGACTAGGTCGAAAGGTCTTAGCGACCGATCGACTCGGCGTCACTAGCCACGCGTTCGCAATTCCGCTGAGACGCAGTATTGCTGATAGGTCCAGCACTCTTAACCACTTCCCTCCGATAGATTCGCCGTGGCGGCAGTGCAGCGCGTTGCCCACTGCGCGTTGTGCAGCAATGAAAAGTATCGGACGTATTTCGAAGTCGGAAGGAGACCACGAGACTCGCGGATTCTGAGGAACCTGCAAGAAATCATGCCCTAGCTTCTTCGTACAATAGGTAGTGGAGGATACGGTAGAAATATCAATAGGTTGTAGCTTCTCCTTCACTTGGGTTTACTCGGTAGGCGAAATCGCGTAAAAGGAATCCCAACAATCTGGAATGAGAGGGAAGAAAAAGCCGCCTCTTGAGGCGGCTTGAAGTAAGACGGCGATGTGGCCGAACGGTTAAGGCAAGGGGTTAGCAACCCTCTGTAGGGCCTCCTGGTTTGCGCCTGAGATCCCTAGCAGGTTCGATTCCTGTCATCGCCTCGTTGTAGTAGTACTGCGGCGTTAGCTCAGTCCGGATAGAGCACCCTTCTCGTAAAGGGGTGGTCGGAGGTCCGATTCCTCCACGCCGCACCACACTCGGGTGAGCCCGAAGAGCTACGGGCTCACCTTTTTTTTTGCTGCGGGACGGGGATTATGCCTCTAATCCTCAACCCCTAGTCATACAGCAATCACCTCAGCACAAGATGTAGGGTAGCATCTTTTTCCAAATCGACACAACTTTATCTCTGCTCTAAGCTACAGAGCTATCATAAAGCATAATAATCAATAATTTGTAGTACCATGGCGGCCCGTTTTATTTTTCTAACTCAGCCGCTATGGCTCGTATTTCGCAAGACGGCCAGCCGGAAATCGCGAGCGGTATTGCCACTCTCGGACCGAAATACAAGCTCCAGATCCCTGCTGACTGCATATCAATCATTGCTTGGCCCTTGGACAGTCCAGTTGAGCTAATTTCTGAACTGTTCGAAACAGGCTGTGTTCGGTTGCATCTTGCCTCGGAGATTCTCCCGGGTATCCAAGCAAGGCGTGACGAGATTCAACAAGGAAAGGCGCTGAACAGGCTGCAACTGCTTGGCGCAATGGATGACAAGTATCGCGCCGTCTCCTTTTATACCAAGGGAACCGAGAAGTCGGTGACATTCGAGGAAAGAGTGGCGGTCTATCTGGGTGTATTACCTGAGGACAACAGAATTGTTTTCGTCGAGGGGACGAAGAAAACAATCGACGTCATGTCGCTTACCTACCGAAACCGCCGCCTACAATTACTCATGGACTCGATCACCGCCTGATGCCTCGTGTAGGAGGACGTACGAACCGCTCGAGCGGTAGCTAGACCAAGAGGCTTGGTAGAATTCCAGCAGCCGATTCGCCCAGAATCCAATGGACCGCTCCCCCCAACACCTCGCCCGCAACGTCACCCGCCTCTCCCACCTGGATTTGCCCGGCGCGGGGCAGGTCTACGTCGCCGGGGACTACGCCTACGTCGGCCACATCCCGAACAAGAAGCAGCTCGGCACGTCCATTCTCGACGTGCGCGATCCGAAGAATCCGAAGGTCGTCTCGCAGATCTCCCTCGACGACCCCGACTCGCACAGCCACAAGGCGCGGGTGATCGGCGACCTGATGATCGTAAACAGCGAGCGCAACCAGACGCCCATCGGCCGCCGCGCCGAGGAGCTGCCCCGCCTGCGCGCGCGCCTGCGCGAGTCGCTGAAGCGCGAGCCCACCCACGCCGAGCTCGCGGAGAAGCTCGGCATCAAGGAATCCGACATTCCCATGGTCGAGGCGGCCGAGCGCAATCCCTACGCCCAGGGCGGTTTCCGCATCTACGACGTCAAGGACCGAACCAAGCCCAAGCTCCTCGCCTTCCAGAAGACCGGCGGGATCGGCGTGCACCGCTTCGACATGGACGAGAACTACGCCTACATCTCGACCGAGATGGAAGGCTACGTCGGCAACATCCTCGTCATCTACGACATCCGCAATCCGACCAAGCCCGAAGAAGTCTCGCGCTGGTGGATGCCGGGACAACACGTCGCCGGCAGGAGAAAAGCCCTCCTGGTCAGGCAAGCGCAACCGCCTGCACCACGCGCTGCGCTTCGGCAACGAACTGTGGGCCGGCTGCTGGCACGCGGGACTGCGCGTGATCGACGTCTCCGACATCCGCGCCCCGCGCACGATCGGCGAATACAACTACCACCCGCCGTTCCCCGAGCCTTCGCACACCTTCATGCCGGTGCCCGCGAAAATCGAAGGCCGGCGCATCGCGGTCGCCATCGACGAGGAAGACCACGCCCACGACGCCAAGGAGATGGAACGCCGCCGCGGACGGCCGCACGGCTGCCTGTGGGTGCTCGACGTCACCGACCTCGAGGACATCAAGCCGCTCTCGATCTACGAAGTGAGCGAACTCGATTCGCCCTGGAGCCGCGCCACGCCCGGACGCTTCGGCGCGCACCAGTTCCAGGAGCACATGAAAGACACGCTCGTCTACTGCGCGTGGTTCGCCGGCGGCCTGCGGATCGTCGACATCGCCGACCCGCTCGCTCCGCAAGAGGTCGGCTTCTTCATCCCCGAGCCCGCCGCCGGACGCGCCGCGCCGCAGACCAACGACGTCGACGTCGATTCCCGCGAACCTCGTCTACATCGTCGACCGCTACGCCGGCTTCGACGTGCTGGAGTTCAGCCGCTAGGCCGTACCCGATGCCGCCTTGATGGCCCGCATGGCGAGGAACATCGGCTTGGGCTGCGGCCGCGCCGCGGAGGCGCCCAGGACCGCCTCGACCGGGGTGAAGCCGTAGCGCGTGTAGAACTCGACCGCGCCGGGCTTCGCATCGACGACCACGCCGACGCAGCCGTAGTCGTCGGCCATGCGCCCCGCGAGCTGGAGCACGAAGCGCAGGAGCCGGCCGCCGAGCCCCTGCCCCTGGACCGAGCGGTCCACCGCCAGCCGCGCGAGCCTGAGCACCGGGAGCGGGTAGCGCGGCAGCTTCCCTCGCTCCGCGACCGGCAGTCCCTCGATCTCGAGGTGGCCGGGCGCGACGGTCGCGAACCCGAGAACGCCGCTGTCTTCGACCGCGACGTAGGTGACGCCGACGTAGTGCCGGAACTGGTTCTGTCCGGCGAAGCGCTGCAGGAAGCGGTCGAGGTCCGGGTCGCCGGAGCGGAAGCGCGAGCGGTCGTCCGCCTCGCGCAGCGCCCTAATCTGCATCGCGCATCAGGCGGCGCAGGGCTTTCACAGGCTTGGCGGTGCGGGTCTTTTCGAGAATCGCGTCGCCCGACTTGCGCGTCACGACGAGCTTCGGCTGGACGATCACGTCGGCGGGCAACTGCTCCAGGGCGACCAGGTAATGCTGCAGCGCCTGCTCGACGAGGTGGCCCTTCTTCACGCCGGTGGCGCGCACGCGCCGCTCGAGCAGCTCCCGGGTCGTGCGGGAGACGAGCGCCGAGATCTGGGTTTCCTTGTCCATGTCGTTATCTCGTAGGAAATTCTACGGTTTCGTAGAAATCCCGTCAAGCCCGCCTTGGCGACGCAGCGCCTCACTGGCGCGCGGCGGACCTTCAGCCGCCCGCTTGCTTCGCCACCTGCTCCGCGCGCCGCTTCATCTCCGCCTTCGAGAGGTCTTCCTTGTGCGTGGCGACGTGCCACATGTGGCCGAACGGGTCTTCGATCGAGCCGGTGCGGTCGCCGTAGAACTGGTCCTGCACCGGCCGCACGATCTTCGCGCCCGCGGCCGCCGCGCGCGCGACCGTGGCGTCGACGTCCTTGACATAGAGATGAATGTGCACGGTCGTGCCGCCGCGCGACTGCGGGCCGAGGAACGCCATCGCTTCGTACTCGTCGGAGAGCATGACGCGCGAATCGCCGATGCGGATCTCGGCGTGGCCGAGCTTGCCGTCCGGCCCGGGCATGCGCATGATTTCCTTCGCGCCGAACGCCTTCTTGTAGAATTCGATCGCCTGCGCAGCGCCGCGCACGGCAAGATACGCCGTCACGGCGCTGTAGCCGGCCGGAATCGGCTGCACCTTCTTCGTCCGGGCCGCGGCTCGTTTCGCCGGCGGCTTTCTGCGTGCGGCTTTTTTCTTCATCGGGAGTCTCCTCTCATCCGGGGGCCGCGGGCCGGCGCATTCCTACCCTTTCACGGAGCGGCGACGGCTGGACGGGCGCCGAGCCGCGCCGCGCGGCGCGACAGGTTCGCGTCGAAACTCAGGAACTTGCCGGTGCGCTCGCTCAGCGCGAGGTGGAATGCGTCCGCGAAGTCCAGCCCGGCATCCATCCAGTCGAGTGCGCGCCGCACCGCCTCCGGATGCTGCGCCTGCGCGCGCGGAAGGCCGACGATCTTGCGCAGCGCCGAGGTGATCTCGACGCGTGTCGCGTCCCGGGCGCCCAGCACCCAGGCAAGCTCGAGCAGCACGGTGACCGGGATGAAGAGGTCTTCGTCCGCCTCGAGCGCGGCGACCGCCCGCCGGTGCTGCCCGGCGTCGTCGGCCAGCACGAACCGCGCGAGCACATTCGTGTCCACGCTGATCACGGCCGTCTCCGCGTCTTGCGCTTGGTGCGCTCGTCCTCGGCAAGCACGGCGGCCATGATCGCAGCCCGCTCGCGCGTCCCGGACATGCGCTTGCCGCGGTGCTTGAGCATCCCGGCGATGCTTCTCACCTGGGCCGCCAGGTCGGTCGCCTTCGGCCGCGCGGCGAACCCGCCCTCGGGGAGCAGCTCGACGGCAAGCTCGGTCCCTTTCTTCAGGCCGAGCGCCTCTCGCACCCGCTTGGGGATGATCATCTGGCCCTTGCTCGACACCCGGGTGTTCTCCACGGCAGCCACCCTCTCAAAAAGTAAGATACTGAGGTAAGACGATACGCGAGAGCCGCGGTGAGGTCAAGCAAGGAGCTTGGGCGGGAAACAATGTCGACAGTCGATTCCCGCTACAAGCCGAGATACGCTTCCTTCATCTGCTCGTCGTCGAGCAATTGCGCGCCCGAGCCCGAGAGCACGATGCGCCCGGTCTCGAGCACGTAGCCGCGCTCGGCGACCGAGAGCGCCGCGCGCGCATTCTGGTCCACGAGGAAGATCGTCGTGCCCGCGGCCTTGAGCTCGCGGATGGCGGCGAAGATCTCGGCGACCAGCTTCGGCGCGAGCCCCATGCTCGGCTCATCGAGCAGCAGCAGCCTCGGCTTCGCCATCAGCCCGCGGCCCATCGCGAGCATCTGCTGCTGCCCGCCGGAGAGCGTGCCCGCCGGCTGGCGGCGCCTCGATTTCAGCACCGGAAACATCTCGAATACCCGCTCGAGCGACGGCGTCGCTCTCGTCGCGGGTCCGCGTGTAGCCGCCGAGCCGCAGATTGTCCTCCACCGAGAGCGGCGCGAACACGAGCCGCCCTTCGGGCACCTGCACGATGCCCCAGCCGCACGCGGGCGTCCGAGGGCGCGCGGGTGATGTCCTCGCCCTCGAAGACGACCTGTCCCGCGCTCACGCGCTGCACGCCCGAGAGCGCGCGCAGGAGCGTCGTCTTCCCGGCGCCGTTGGCGCCGACCAGCGCCACCAGCTCGCCTTCGGCGATGGAGAGGTCGATGCCCTTCAGCGCCGGAATGCGGCCGTAGCGGCTTTCGAGGGCGCGGATCTCGAGCATTTCAGTGCACCGTCGCGCGGGCGACGAGGTCGCTGCCCAGGTACGCCTCGATGACGCGCGGATCGCGGCGCACCTCGCTCGCCGAGCCTTCGGCGAGCTTGCGGCCGTAGTCGAGCACCAGCACGCGGTCGGACACGCCCATCACCAGGCGCATGTTGTGCTCGACCAGCACCACCGTGTGGCCGCGCCCGGCGAGCTGGCCGATGAGCGCGACGATCTCCGAGGTCTCGGCGGGATTGAGCCCCGCCGCGGGCTCATCCAGCAGCAGCATGCGCGGCTGCGTCGCCAGGGCGCGCGCGATCTCCAGGCGCTTGAGCGCGCCGTACGGCATCGCGTCGGCGCGCGCGTCGAGCCACGCGGCGAGGCCGACGAAGCGCATCAGCTCCGCCGCCTCCTCGCGGCAGGCGCGCTCGGCGCGCGCAAGCGCCCGCGTGCGCAGCATCGCCGCGCCGAGGCTGCAGCGCTCCTGCCGGTAGCGCCCGACCATGACGTTCTCGAGCGCGCTCATGTTGAAGAACACCTGCAGGTTCTGGAAGGTGCGCGCGACGCCGGCCGCGGCGAACTCGTAAGGCGCGCGGCCGGTGAGCTCGCTCTCCTCGAGCCAGATCCGCCCGCCCGAGGGCGCGTAGATCCCGGTGAGCAGATTGAGGAGCGTCGTCTTCCCCGCGCCGTTCGGCCCGATGATCGAGTGCACCGCGCCGGCTGCGATCTCGAAACTCAGCTTGTCCACGGCGAGCAGTCCGCCGAATTCCTTCGACAGCCCCTCGGCGCGCAAGAGGTTCACGGCGCGTCCTTGCGCGCCCGCCAGGACGCTGCGAGCGCAGCGAGGGTCGGCACCAGGCCGCGCGGCATGAAGATCATCGTGCCCATCATGATCGCGCCGAGCACCATCATCTCGTATTCCTTGAACGCGGTCAGCAACTGCGGCAGCGTGGTCAGCACCGCCGCGCCCACCACGGCGCCGAAGGTCGAGGCCATGCCGCCGAACACCACCATGGTCACGAGCTCGATCGAATGGAAGAACGACACCTTCGAGGGCGTGATGAAACCGGAGTAATGGGCGGTGAGGCTGCCCGCGGCGGCGGCGTACACCGCCGAGATCACGAACACCCGCACCTTCTGCCTGGCGCTGTCGATGCCGACGACCTCCGCGGCGACCTCCGAGCCCGAGAGCGCGCGCAACGCGCGGCCCGCCGGCGACTCGATCAGGTTGAGCGAGAGCCACACCGCGACGACCAGCAGCGCGACGACCACCCAGTACCACGTCGCCTGCCCGGACAACTGGGCGCCGAAGAGGCCCAGCGGCGGAACCGGCATGCCGTCGGGTCCGCCGGTCAGGCGGTCCTCGGTGGCGACGACGATGGAGGCGATCACGCCCATCCCGAGCGTCGCCATCGCCAGGTAGTGGCCGCGCAGTCTCAGGATCGGCCGCCCGATCAGGTAGGCGAGCAACCCCGCCGCGGCGATCGCGGTCGCGAGCGCCGCGAGCGACGGCCAGCCGAAGCGCGCCGTGAGGATCGCCGAGCCGTAGGCGCCGAGGCCGAAGAACCCGGCGTGACCGAGGCTGATCTGCCCGGCGTAGCCGATGAGGAGATTCAAGCCCACGCAGACGATCGCGTTCAGCGCGACCAGGATCGCGACGTCGTAGAAGTAGTTGTTGGTGAGCGCCAGCGGCAGCGCCGCGACCACGGCGACGAGCGCCGCCATCCCGCCGGAGCGCGGCGAGGCGAGCCGGCGCATCTCAGACCCGTTCGGTGATCCGCCCGCCCAGCAGACCGCGCGGCATGAAGAACAGCACCGCGAGCATCAGCACGAACGCGATCACGTCCTTGTAGGCCGAGGAGATGTACCCGGCAGAGAGCGTCTCCGCGATGCCGAGCACGAGCCCGCCCAGCACCGCTCCCGCCCCGCTGCCCAGTCCGCCGAGGACCGCCGCGGCGAAACCCTTCAGCCCGAGCATGATGCCGACGTCCCAGGAGGTGAGCGTGATCGGCGCGATCAGGATGCCGGCGATCGCGCCCAGCGCCGCCGACAGGCCGAAAGAGATGAACAGCACCGTGCGCACGTTGATGCCGACCAGTTGCGCGGCGAGCCGCTGGTGGGAGGTGGCGAGGATCGCCTTTCCGGGAAGCGTGCGCCCGAAGAACCACGAGAGCGCGAGCACGATCGCGAGCGTCACGCCGATCACCCACAGGCTCTGCGGCAGGAGCGCCGCCCCGGCGATCTCGATGGGCTTGCTGTCCGGAGAAGGCGGGCAGCGCGTGCAGCTTCTTGTCCCAGACGAGCGTCGCGAGGCCGCGAAGAAAGATGGAGGCGCCGATGGTGATGATGATGAGCGTCACCACCGGCGCCCCGCGCGCCGGCTCCACGGCGAATTTCTCGAACGCGAGCCCCACCCCCGCCGCCACGGCGACCGCGGCGACGATCGCGATGGGCAGCGGCAGCCCGGTGCCGATCAGCGACACCGTGGTCATGCCGCCGATCATCACGAACTCGCCCTGGGCGAAGTTGATGACGTGGCTCGCGTTGAAGATGATGGAAAAGCCGAGCGCCACCAGCGCGTAGATCGCGCCGATGGTGATTCCGCTCAGCAGGTATTGCGCGAGCTCGGGGCTCATGCTTCCGGTGAGGCCGCTCGCGGCCCCTCCCGCGGCTTACTTCGCCAGCGTCCAGTCGCCCTTGCGGACTTCGAGCATGCGGAAAGCCGTGAGATCGAGGCCCATGTGGTCCTGTGCCGACATGTTCACGACGCCGGCCGTGCCCATGTAGCCTCGCGTCGCCTCGAGCGCGTCGCGCACCTTGGCTTTGTCGGCCGAGCCGGCCCGCTTCATCGCTTCGACCGCGAGCATCAGGCCGTCGTAGGCGTGGCCGCCGAAGGTCGAGACCTCGGACTTGAAGCGGCTTTCGTACTCGCGCTTGTAGCCCACCACGACTTTTTTCTGCGCGTCGCTGTCGGGCAAGCTCTCGGCGACCAGCAGGGCCGCCGCCGGCAGGCGCACGCCCTCGGCCGCGTCGCCGGAGAGCTTCACGTACTCCTTGGACGCGACGCCGTGCGACTGGTACAGCGGCACGGTCACGCCGATCTGGCGGTAGTTCCGGGTGACGATCGCCGGCCCCTGGCCGAATCCCGCGTTGAGCACCGCCTGCACGCCCGGCGTGCCGCGGATCTTGGTCAGCTGCGCGGTCATGTCGGAGTCCCCGGCCGCGTAGGACTCGTCGGCGACGATCTCGATCTTGTTCTGCGCCGCGACCTTCAGGCACTCGCCGCGCATCGACCGGTCGAACCCTCCGGCGCCTGCGATGATCGCGATCTTCGCGATGCCGCGCGAGCGCATGTCGGCGAAGATCTTCTCGCAGGCCATGCGGTCGGTGTGCGGCGTCTTGAACACCCACTTCTTCACCGGCTCGACGATCACCACCGCGCCGGCGAGCGAGATGAACGGGATCCCGGCCTGCTCGACGAGCGGCACCACCGCCATGGTCTCGCCGGTGGTGGAACCGCCGACGATGACGTCGACCCGGTCCTGCTCGATGAGCCTTCTCGCGAAAGTGCGCGCCTTCTCGGCGTCTCCCGCCGAATCGTAGGCGACCAGCTGCAGCTTCCTGCCGAGGACGCCGCCCGCCGCGTTCAGCTTCTCGACGTAGAGCTCGAGCGTCTTCTGCTCCGGATCGCCGAGAAACGCGGCCGGACCGGTGACCGAAAGGAACGCACCGACCTTGATCGGCGCCTGCGCGCCGGCGATCCCGACCCCAAGGAGCCCGACGGCTATCGTTCTTGCCAGAAAGCGTGCCGCTGCCACTGCGATATGCCTGCGTTTCATCGCCCACCTCCGTATCGTTAAAAACGCCGCAGCGCCCGAGGATTTGTTCCCGAACGCCGAAGCCGCACCCTGGGAGACCCGGAATCGGGTGTCCCACGGCGCGCAACTCAAGAAATGCTAGTGGTGGGGGAAAACCCGCATTTGATCCACATCAACGTCCGGCCCGCGGTAGTGGGCCATTTTGGTCGAGCGACTTAGACGGCGACACGCTCCGAATCCAAGCTACGGGTGGCCGCGCGCCGACCGCTTCAATGGAGGCGCAAGCGGCCGGGTACCCGTAGCGGGTCGTCTGCCGCGCCAGGAGCGAGGGCAAAACGGCCCACTATCCGGCCCACCGGACGGCGAACCCTTTTCGATCGCTAGCCCGTGACCATGTTGCCGGTTCGCGCGCCGGCGTCATCCAGATAGAGCTTCCACGCGCCGTCTTCCTGCTCGGGCCCGCGCGTGATCAGCGCCCCCTTTTCCCGGAACTCTCCGGAGCGCGCGACGACGGCTCCTTCCGACTGACCCGTTATGACGATCTGGAAGCCGATTTTCTCGACGGTGCATTGCCCGAGCCCCGGGTGCTCGAAGCTCGCGATCCATTTCCTGCCGACCTTCATGGGCGGCTGGACGCCCTGCGCGCCCTCCTTCTTCATTTGCTCCAGCACCGCATTGAGCGTCAGCTCGTCCGGACCCGACAAGATGATCTTGTCGCCGGCATCGTGCACGTCGATATTGTCCAGCAGGGAGTCGGCCATATCGGGCTGCGGCTCGGGCGAGTCGGGCGATCCGCGCATTGTACTGCCGCGTCAAGAGGTGCGTTTCGCGCGCCGGCTCTATTCGATCCCCGCGGCAACCAGGACCGCCTTGGCCTCGGGTGTACCCAGAAAACGAACGAATTCCCTCGCGACATCGATTTCAGGCGCATCGGTCATGACCGCGGCGGAGTACATCGTAGAATTCTGCACCTGGGCCGGCAGCGGACCGACGAACCGAACGCCCTTCGGTTCGTAAAGCCGGATCTCGGTGATCGCAGCGAAGCCGATCTCGACGCTTCCGCCGCGGATCAGGTGCTCCAGGACCTGCGCGCCGCTCGCATATTGAATGGTCTTCGCCTTGAGCTGATCTGCCATCCCGAGCAGGTCGATCAGCTTTTCGATGTAGAGCCCGGTCGATGCCTGGTTGTACACGAGGGCATCGGCGCCAAGGAGCGCCCGCTTGAAGCGCTCGAGGTCCGAGATGTCCGGATCCAGCCCCGAAGCGCGCACGGCCACGCCGACGCCCACCCGCCCGACGGGCACGAGTCCTTCGGATTCGACCTTGTTCCGCCTGAGCTGATCGTTCATCACTCCCGGCGGAGCGACCAGCACATCGGGCGACTCGCCGCCCGAGGCGAGCCGCTTCTCCAGCTGCGGCGCCGTGGCGAACTGGATCCTCACGCGGTTCTTGGTGTCGCGCCGGAACTGTTCGGCGAGCTTCACCAGGCCCGCTTCGACCGCCCCGGCGGAGAGGACCCTGATGTCAGCCGCCATCGCCGCACCGCCCAGACCGCAAAGCAGCAAGGCCGCCAAGCAGCCTCGTCATGATGTTCCCCGCAGTCATCTCCGCGTCGCACCTGCGCTATTCCGCGCGCGCGCCGGAATCCTTCACGACCTTCGCCCACTTGGGAATCTCGCGGGCAATGTAGTCGGCGAAGTCCCGCGGCGTGCCCGTGGCGATTTCCGCCCCGAGAGATTCGAACCGCTCGCGCACATCGTTCATGCGCAGCACGCGGACGGTGTCGGCGTTGAGCTGGTCGATGAGAGGTGCAGGCGTCCCTGCAGGCACGACGACGCCGTGCCAGGTGATCGCCTCGAAGCCCGGGACTCCCGCTTCGGACAGCGTCGGCAACTCGGGCACGCTCGAGGAGCGCTTCGCGGTCGTGACGGCGAGCGCGCGCAATCTCCCCGCCTTGATGTAGGGAATCACCGAAGCCGAGGTCGCGAACATGAGCTGCGCCTGCCCGGCGATGACGTCGGTGAGCGCGGGCTGCGCTCCCTTGTAGGGCACGTGCACCATCTCCACGCCGGTCATCGCCTTGAAGAGCTCTCCGGCGAGGTGGGCCGCCGCGCCGCTCCCGGAGGACGCGTAGTTGAGCGCTCCCGGTCTGGACTTGGCCAGCGCAATCAGCTCGCTCACGGAATTCGCCGGCACGGCGGGGTTGACGACCAGGATGTTGGGCTGAACCGCCACCAGCACGACCGGGGCGAAATCCCTGACGGGGTCGTAGGCGAGCTTCCGATAAAGACTTTGATTGGTCGCGAGGATGCTGTTGTTGCCGAGCAGCCACGTGTAGCCGTCCGGCGCGCTTTTCGCCACGGCCTCGGCGGCGATATTTCCGCCGGCCCCGGGCCGGTTCTCGATCAGGACTTGCTGGCCCCAGGTTTCGGCGAGCTTCTGGCCCAGGGCGCGCGCGAGGATGTCGCTCGGGCCGCCGGGGGTGAAGCCGACGACGAAGCGGATCGGCTTCTCGGGAAAACGGACGGTCTGGGCGCCGCTCAGGCCTGAGAACAACGCAGCGACGAGCAATACGTAGGGTTTCATGATTTCTTTCTCGCGGACATGATACTTAGAATGTCCGCGGGCTGCGAGCGAGCGCGAGGGAGTATCTCTCGCGGCATCAAAGCGCCTAGAATGCCCGACCGCCGTGTCACGGAAGAAGCCATGCGCATAGCCCCTCCGGTCTCTCCGGTCATGCAGCGCCTGAGCGCGTACATCGCGCAGGCGCTGCGAAAACCGCTTCCCCGGGACGTCGCCGAGAAGACCAAGCACCACCTGCTCGACACGATTGCGGCCATGGTGTCCGGGTCGCGGCTTCCGCCGGGGAAAAAGGCGACTTCGTTCGTAAGGACTCTCGGCGGCGCAAAGGAAGCCTGCGTCGCCGGCAGCCGCATCGTCACGGCGGCCGCCAACGCCGCGCTCGCGAACGGGATGCTCGCGCACGCGGACGAGACGGACGATTCGCATGCGCCTTCGCTCACGCATCCGGGTTGCGGGATCGTCCCGGCGGCGCTCGCGATGGCCGAGCGCGAGCGCCGCAACGGAACGGCGCTCCTTCGAGCGGTCGCGCTCGGCTACGACGTCGGCTGCCGCCTGACGCAATCGCTCGACGCCTATCAGTTCCGCGAGGACGGCCATTCGACGCACAGCTTCGGACCGATGTTCGGGGCCGCCGCCGCCGCGGGGGCCCTGGCGGGCCTTGAGCGAGCGCCCGGTGCGGCACCTTCTCTCGTACACCGCGCAGCAGGCCTCGGGCATCTCGTGCTGGATGCGCGACGAGGAGCACGTCGAGAAGGCTTTCGATTTCGGCGGCATGCCGGCGCGCAACGGCGTGGCCGCGGCCCTGATGGTCGCCCACGGCTTCACCGGCGTCGAGGACGTGTTTGCCGGCGAGCGCAACTTCTTCGTCGCCTACGGCCGCGAGCCCGACCCCGAGGTGCTGGTCGCGGGGCCTGGGCGAGAGCTGCGAGATCATGAACACGAACATCAAGCGCTGGTCGGTCGGCTCGCCCATCCAGGCCCCGCTCGATTCGTTGCTAGAATTGATCCGCATGCATCGCCTCCGCGCCGATGACGTCGAACGGGTCGTAGTGCGCGTC
This sequence comes from uncultured beta proteobacterium, assembly GCA_963699535.1. Classification (GTDB taxonomy): domain Bacteria; phylum Pseudomonadota; class Gammaproteobacteria; order Burkholderiales; family SG8-39; genus VBDM01. Next base: position 85,197 of record CAVOUJ010000028.1, read on the forward strand.
GCGCATCAGGGCGCGAACACCGTCGACAACCGCAACATGCCCGACATCTGCATGCAGCACATGTGCGCCGTCATGCTGCTCGACGGAAACGTCACCTTCGAATCCTCGCACGACGAGAAACGGATGCGCGACCGCAGGGTCCTCGCCCTTCGCGAGCGCATCGAGCTCCGCGGCGATGACGCATTGACGCGGGCCATGCCCAGCCGGCAAGGCATCGTGGAGATCAGGCTTCGCGACGGGCGCGAGCTCCGGCACCACACGCAGGCTGTGCGCGGGACCGCGGAAAACCCCATGACCCGCGCCGAAGTCGACGCCAAGAGCTACGATCTGATCGCGCCGGTGTCAGGCAAGGCGCGGGCGCGAGCGCTGTGCGACGCGGTCTGGAATATCGAGAAGCTCAAGGACGTTCGCCGGCTGCGCCCGTTGCTGCGCGCCTGACCGCGCCGGTCCACTCACAGGAGAAGCCCATGAACCGCATCGTGCATATCGCGCTCAAGGTCGACGATCTCGAGCGCACCACCGAGTTCTACGAGAAGGTGTTCGGATTCAAGGAAGCCAAGACCGAAAAGGTGCGCGACCACACCTCGCGCCATCTCTCCGACGGCGTGATCGACCTCTCGATCATGCAATACGACGCGGGAACCGATTCGGCGGAGTCGAAGGCCGCGGGCGAGGGGCCTTGCATCCATCACTTCGCCGTGGAAGTGGATGATCTGAAGCGGGCCGAAAAGGAGATCCGCGCGTACGGCTGCGAGATCATCAGCGATCCGGGCGTCGTCCCGGTGAAATTCCGCGCGCCCGGCGGCACGGTCTGCGAAATCGTTCCGAAGAACCGGTACAAGAAGAAGGCACGCAAGAAATAGCCAACCCGATCCGGAGGAGGGCATGCAGGACGCAACCCGCAACTCGGCGAACCTGTGGTCGGGACTCGCGCTCGCGGCGCTCGGGATTTACATCATGGTCCAGGCGCTCCAGTGGGAGTACGCCACGCCCGAAGGGCCCGGCCCCGGCTTCTTCCCGCTGTGGTACGGCATCGCGATGCTGGCGCTTTCGGCGGTGCTGGTCGTTTCGGAGCTCGCGCGGCGGTCCACCCGCGGGGCGGCGATCGAGTGGAAGCCGCTTGGCCGGGCGCTCTCGACCTGGCTCGCCGTTCGCGGCGTCGGTCGCGCTTCTCAAGCCGCTCGGCTTCGTGATCAGCTTCGCGCTGCTGACCTACTTCATCGTCGCCGTCATGTACCGCCGTCCGCAGAAAATAGCCGTGCTCGTGGCGGTGGCGAGCGCGGCGGGATTCTTCCTCGTGTTCCAGCTCGCGCTCGGCGTCGCCCTCCCGGCCGGTGCGCTGTTCGGCGCGCTGGGCTTCTAGCCGTGGAGATCCTCGCCGGCTTCGCGGACGGACTCGCGATCGCGCTTGCAGCCGGCGAACCTGTTCTGGTGCTTCGTCGGCGTCGTGCTCGGCACCGTGGTGGGAATCATGCCCGGGCTCGGACCGCCGGCGACGATCGCGATGCTGCTGCCCGCTGACCTTCTCGATGAATCCCGCGAGCGCGATGATCATGCTCGCGGGCATCTACTACGGCGCCAAGTACGGCGGCTCCACCACCTCGATCCTGCTCAACGTACCCGGCGAGTCGGCCTCCGTGGTCACCTGCCTCGACGGCTATCAGATGGCGCGCAAAGGCCGGGCCGGCGCCGCGCTCGGCATCGCGGCGATCGCCTCGTTCGTCGCAGGCACCGTTGGCGTGCTCGGCCTGATGCTGATCGCACCGCCGCTCGCGAAGTTCGCGCTCGCCTTCAGCTCCCCGGAATACTTCGCGCTGATGGCCCTGGGACTCGCGATGGTGGTGCTGCTCGCCGGAAGCTCGATGGTCAAGGCGCTGCTCGCCACGCTCGTCGGTCTGTGGATCGCCGACGTCGGCACCGACCTCTTCAGCGCCACTTCGCGCTTCACGTTCGGAAGAATGGAGCTGCTCTCGGGCATCGACTTCGTCGTCGTCGCCATCGGCATTTTCGCGCTCGGCGAGGTGCTCGCCAACATGGAGACCCCGGAGCAGGCGCCGATGGTGCCCGGTGCCCAAAGGCCTGCGCAATCTGCTGCCGACGCTTCGCGACCTGAAGGACTGCCGCTTCGCCTTCGTCAACGGATCGGTCATCGGCTTTCTGGTCGGCGTGCTGCCGGGCGCCGGATCGACGATCGCCTCTTTTCTTTCCTACGGGGTGGAGAAAGCGGTTTCCCGCAGGCGCGAGGAGTTCGGCACCGGCGTCCCCGAGGGGGTCGCGGCGCCCGAAGGCGCCAACAACGCGGAAACGGGCGGCGCTCTGGTGCCGCTGCTCACGCTCGGCATTCCGGGTTCGGGGACGACCGCGATCCTGCTCGCCGCGCTGGTGCTTTGGGGGTTCAAGCCCGGGCCCCTCTTCATCCCGGAGAATCCCGCGCTGTTCTGGGGCCTGGTCGCGAGCATGTACATCGGCAACGTGATGCTGCTCGTTCTCAACTTGCCGCTCGTGCCCGTGTTCGCGCAGGTGCTGCGACTGCCCGCGTACGTCCTCTTCCCCCTGATCCTCGGCGTGTCGATCGTCGGCGTCTACAGCGTCTCGGGCAGCCTGTTCGACCTGGTGCTGCTTTTGGGTTTCGGCTTGCTGGGTTATCTCATGCGCAAGCTCGACTACCCCTCGGCCCCGCTCATCCTCGGGCTCGTTCTCGGCGGCGCCATGGAGCGGGCGCTGCGCCAGTCCCTGATGATGTCGGAAGGCAGCCTGACGATCTTCGTGGCTAGGCCGATGCCGGCCGTGATGCTATCGTTGGCGGTGCTGATCCTGCTGGTTCCGCTATTTGGAAAGTTCAACGCCTGGCGCCTGCGGGCGCTGGAACAATAAGGAGGGTGAATCCCATGAAGATGCAGCTGTGCTGGGTCGCGCTCGCCGCCTTTGTCGGTCTAGGTGCGGCATCGCCGCCGTCTTTCGCTCAGGGCTTCAAGCCCACGCAGACCCGTCGAGGTCGTCGTGCATACCGGGCCGGGCGGCGGCAGCGACGTGCTCGCGCGCGCGATTGCCGTGATGGTCGAGAAGGAGAATCTTCTGCCGGTGCGCATGCAGGTGGTCAACAAGCCCGGCGGCGGCTCGGCTGTCGCCGCCGCCTACCTCGCGGAAAAGAAAGGCGATCAGAATACGATCGGTTTTTTCACCGGCGTCTGGCTGACCAACCCGCTCATGAGCGCCGAGGCCAAGATCTCGCTCAGGGACCTGACGCCCATCGCCCGCCTGGTGCTCGAGCCCGCCGTGATCGCGGTAAAGGCCGACGCGCCCTACAAGACTCTCGGCGATTTCATCGATGCGGCCAAGAAGAATCCCGGTCAGCTCAAGCAATCGGGCGGCTCGATCACGAGCCGCGACAACGTGGTGCGGCAGTTGCTGCAGAAGAACACCGGCGCGCGCTGGGCCTTCATATCGTTCCCCGGCGGCGGCGAGCGCATCGCGGCGCTGCTCGGCGGCCACGTCAACATGATGGTGATCGAGCCCGCAGAGGCGGGCGAGCACATACGCGCCGGCAACATGCGCGTCCTCGCTCAAGTAAGCGAAGGACGCCTGCCCGGCTTTCCCGAACGTCCCCACGCTCAGGGAAGCGGGCATCGATGTTCCCGCGGTGCCGCAGGTGCGCGGGGTGGTGGCGCCGCCCGGAATCCCCAGGGAAAACGTCCAGTACTGGGAGGGCGTGTTCCGCCGGCTGACGCAGACGGCGTCGTGGAAGAAATACATCGCCGACAATCAGCTCGAGGACGGCTATCAGACTTCCGCGGAATTCGCGAAATTCTACGACGAGTTCACGGATCGCATGCGCGAGATCCTGAAGGAAGCCGGCATCAAGGTCGTTCGATAAATCGCGGCGATGTCGTCGCAGGGCCGGTCAGTTGCGGAACGACTGGTCGATCGCGTCGCGGAGCTGGAGGCCGGGGGCATACCGCCGGAAGTCCGGGCGCGCTGCGAAGATCTCCTCATCGACGTAGCAGGCCTGTGCGTGGCGGCGCGCGGGACGGAATACGTCGCCGCGCTGATCGGGAGCGTCGATAGCGGCGGGCGCTGCACCGCCATCGGCCACGCCGAGGGCTTCGGCGCCGAGGACGCGGCGATGATCAACGGAACGGCCGCCCACGGCGAGGACTTCGACGACACCTTCGAGGGCGGCCCGGTGCACAGCGGCGCCGTCGTCGTGCCGGCGGTTCTTGCAGCGTGCGAGCGCTTCGGCCGCGACGGCCGGGCGGCGCTCCTCGGGATCGCCTCCGGCGTCGAGGCGATGTGCCGCCTCAGCCTCGTTGCGCCCAAGCTGATTCACAAGGCGGGATTCCATCCGACCGGCGTCCTCGGCGCCATGGCGGCAACGCTGGGCGTCTCGGCCGCGCTGGGGCTGAACAGGAAGCAGGCGGTGGACGCGCTCGGCGTCGCGGGCAGCATGGCGGGCGGCATCATCGAATACCTCGCCGAGGGCGCGTGGACCAAGCGCCTGCACGCGGGCTGGGCGGCGCGCATCGGCCTGCACGCGGCGCGCATCGGGCGCGAGGGATTTCTCGGGCCCCGAACCGTATTGGAAGGCACTCACGGCCTGTTCTCCGGCTTCGCGCGGACCGCAGAGGGCGATTTCGAGGCGCTGACCGGCGACTTCGGCAGCCGCTGGTGGACGGAGAGCATCACCTTCAAGCCGTACGCGACGGGGACCATGAACCAGCCGTATATCGATTGTGCGCTGCGGCTGGCGAAGAAGGGCTTCGGCGCCGAAGATGTCGCCGAAGTGCTGTGCGAGACTGCAGAGGGCTACGTGCACCGGCTGTGGGAACCGCTTTCGTCCAAGCACCGCCCGCCGAACGAGTACGCCGCCAAGTTCAGCACGCCGTTCAACATCGCGGTGGCTTTCGTCACCGGCGGTGCCGGTCTCGAAGCGTTCACCGAAGGGAGGGTGCGCGATCCGCGCATCCTCGCGCTTGCTGCAAAGGTGCGCTACGCGATCGACCCGGACAATCCGTATCCGAAAGCTTATACCGGTCACGTGAAGATGACGCTCAGGGACGGGCGCGTATTCGAGGAGCGCCAGCCGCACATACGCGGCGGCGCGAAAGAACCCCTCACGCGCGAGGAGATCGAGAGCAAGTTCCGGGGAAACGCGCGCTACGGCGGGTGGGACGAGGCGCGCGCCGGCCGCTTTCTCCGCTTCGCCAGGGACGCGTTCAGCGGGCCGTTCGAGCTATCGGAGTGGCGCGGCTGAAGCGACAGTTCGCGCCGGCCGTCTGGCACCCTACATCGAGCGGTCGAGTCGCCGGTACTGGATCGCTTCGGCGACCCGGCCGACGTCGATTGTCGTTTCTCCGGCAAGGTCGGCAATCGTGCGGGCGAGCTTGAGCACCCTGTGATAGGCGCGCGCCGAAAGATTGAGCTTGCCGATCGCTTGTCTCAGCAGCGCGCTCGCCTTGTCCTCTATGGTACAAAACCGCTCGACTTCGCGCGGGGCGAGCCGCGCGTTGCTCTTGCCCTGGCGTTCGAGTTGTATCGCGTGCGCCCGCTGGACGCGCTCCCGGACTTGCGCCGAGGATTCGCCCTGGCCCGATTGCACGAGCTCGTCTTCGCGCACTGCGGGAACTTCGATCTGCACGTCGATGCGATCCAGGAGCGGCCCGGAGAGCCGGTGCCTATAGCGCGCGACCTGATCGGGCGTGCATCGGCACTTGCCGCCGTAGTGGCCGAGATAGCCGCAGGGACAGGGGTTCATCGCGCCGATCAGCTGAAATCGCGCGGGATACTCGGCCTGGCGCGCCGCCCGGGAGATGGCGACGCGGCCGGACTCGAGAGGTTCGCGCAGCGCTTCGAGCACTCTGCGGTCGAATTCGGGCAACTCGTCCAGGAACAAGACGCCGTTGTGGGCGAGCGAGATTTCCCCGGGCCGCGGGTCGCTCCCTCCGCCGACGAGCGCCACGCTCGAGGCCGAGTGATGCGGCGCGCGGAACGGGCGCCGTTTCCAGTTCTCGGGATGAAAGCCGCTCGAGCCCAACGATGCGAGAGCCGCCGATTCGAGCGCTTCCTCGTCGTCGAGCGGCGGCAGCAGGCCCGGAAAGCGCGCCGCGAGCATCGACTTTCCGGTCCCCGGCGGACCGACCATCAGCACGCTGTGGCCTCCCGCGGCGGCTACTTCGAGGGCGCGCTTGGCCTGCGCCTGTCCCTTCACGTCCGCGAGATCCGGGTAGGCCGGTGGAACGACGATCGGATTCGCCGACGGCCGCGGCAGCGGCTGTCGGCCGGCGAGGTGAGCGCAGACTTCGAGCAGCGAACTCGCCTGGTAGATGCTCGCCTCGCCGACCAGCGCCGCTTCGTCTGCGCTCGTGGGAGGCAATACGAAAGTGCGTCCCTCTTTCACCGCGCGCCAGGTCATCGCGAGCGCTCCGCGCACCGGACGCAGCTCGCCCGTGAGCGAAAGTTCCCCCGCGAATTCGTAGTTCGAGAAGCCGTTCGCCTCGAGCTGACGCGAGGCGGCGAGGATGCCGAGCGCGATCGGGAGGTCGAAGCGACCGCTTTCCTTGGGCAGGTCGGCCGGGGCGAGATTGACAGTGATGCGCCGCGCCGGGAATTCGAAGCGCGAGTTCACGAGCGCCGCGCGCACGCGGTCCCGGCTTTCCTTCACTTCGGTATCCGGAAGACCGACGATCGTGAACGAGGGCAGGCCGTTTCCCAGATGCACTTCGACGGTGACTTCGGGCGCATCGAACCCCGATAGCGCCCGGCTGTGGAGCACCGCGAGCGACATCGTGGCTTACTTCTGCCTGAGGTTCGCCTCGAGTGCGGCGACGCGCGCTTCCAGAGCTGCAAGCTTCTCGCGGGTGCGAGCGAGCACCTTGGCTTGAACGTCGAATTCCTCGCGGGTCGCCAGTTCGAGCTTTGCGAAAGCGGCGGAAAGGAGCGCCTTGGCGTTCTTTTCCACGTCCTTGGCGGGAGTGGCGGCGAGGAACTCGCTGATCCTTGCGCTCAGGTCTTCAAGTATCCGGGTTGCGGGCATGGGCGCGTACCTTCCAATCGAGTCTAGCACGGCGAATTAACGCCGCTGGCCGCGCTCCGGCCGACCGCACCGGGGTAGTGCGTTCTCATATTCGTCTGCCCTTCATTGGGGCAAGAGTCGTTGTCCTTGTGGCGTTTGATTTCGCTCAACCTCTTGATCTAAAGAGACAAAGAGAGCTGGCACACGCCGTGCTGAAGGAGCCTCGCCTTATTACTCAATGAAAGGTACCAGGCAATGAAAAAACTCTTCCTAGCTTCTGCAATTTCTGCGCTCTTCACCGCTCCCGCAGCACTCGCGGGGACACCTGCCCCTGCCGTCCCGACTCTCGACAAGGTTCTCGAGGCGTCGGGGATCAGCGTGAGCGGCTACATGGACGTCGGGTACACGTACGCGAACAAGAATATTGAAGCGCCCGCGTTTTCGACCCGGGTGTTCGATTCTCAAAACAACTCGTTCGCGATGCATCAGCTCGGACTCACCATCGCCAAGCAGCCGAAAGAGGGTTTCGGTGGTCTGGTCAACTTCACGATCGGGAAAGATGCCCAGGTCATACATTCGTTCCCCGATTCTGCAGCGTCCACCTTCGACCTTACCCAAGGCTACGCGCAGTACGCCGGCGGTCCGCTGACCGTGATCGCCGGCAAGTACGCCACGCTGCACGGAACCGAGGTGATCGCAAGCCCGGGCAACGCCAACATTTCCCGCTCGATCCTGTTCGGCGCCGTGCCGTTCACCCACACCGGCGTGCGCGGCGACCTGGGCGTTGAACGACCAGTACAGCTCTCATCGCGGGCGTCAACAACGGTTGGGACCAGCTCACGGACGCGAACAAGGGCAAGACCTTGGAACTCGGCGCGACGCTCAACCCCATCAAGCCGCTGACGATTGTCGTCTCCGGCATGAGCGGCAAGGAAGTCATCACGCCGGGCGGGGTCGCCGTGCCCGACGGCACCCGTACAAGCGGGAACCTGGTCGCTTCTTACACGATCATCGATCCTCTTTCCGTCGGCTTCGAATACCTGAACGTGAGTCAGGACAACACCGTCGGCGGGACTTCGAAGGGAAAGTACAGCGGCATGGCGGGCTACGTCAGCTACTCGTTCATTCCGAAGCTGAAGGGTACGGTGAGGCTCGAGACATTCACGGACAACGACGGCCTGCGTTTCGGCCTTCCGGCCGACCCGGCAAATCCGACCGCAACCGCGAAGAAGTTTACGGAAGGGACCGTGACCGTGGCCTATCTGCCGAGCGACGCTTTCGAGCTGCGCGCGGAAGTCCGCAGCGATCAAGCGGACAACCCGGCGTTCGTCGATTCCAAGGGCTCGTACAGCAAGTCGCTCATGACCATGGCGCTGCAAGGCCTCTACAAGTTCTGACGCCATGCCAACCACCTCAACTCATGGAGCACATTCATGAAACTCGTTACCGCAATCATCAAGCCGTTCAAGCTTGACGAAGTGCGGGAGGCCTTGTCCGCCATCGGCGTGCAGGGCATCACCGTCACGGAAGTCAAGGGTTTCGGCAGACAGAAAGGCCACACCGAGCTGTACCGCGGCGCGGAGTACGTGGTCGATTTCCTGCCGAAAGTGAAGGTCGAGGCCGCGATCAAGGACGAGATGCTCGATCAGGCGATCGAAGCCATCGAAAAATCGGCCAACACGGGAAAGATCGGAGACGGCAAGATTTTCGTCTTCGATTTGAAGCAAGTCATCCGCATCCGCACCGGCGAAACCGGGGCGGAAGCGCTCTGAGGGAGAACCAAGATGAAAAAGCTCTTAGCAATTCTCGCTTTGCTCGGCGCCGTAGGCTGGTGCGCGCCGCTCATGGCACAGGACAAGCCCGCGGCGCCTTCCGCTGCACCGGCGGCTACAGCCGCGCCGGCTGCCGCACCCAGCGCGACGCCGACTCCAGCGCCCACGCCGAACAAGGGCGACGTGGCCTGGATGCTGACTTCCACGGCGCTCGTGCTGATGATGAGCGTTCCGGCGCTCGCGCTGTTCTACGGCGGCCTGGTGCGCTCGAAGAACATGCTCTCGGTGCTGATGCAGGTGTTCGTCGTGTTCTCGCTCATCACCGTCCTCTGGAGCATCTACGGCTACAGCCTGGCGTTCACGGAGGGGAACTCCTATTTCGGGAGTCTCACCGAGCGGCTGTTCCTGAAGGGCACCTTCGACTCCACCAAGGGCGAGTTTTCGATGGCGGCGACCTTCAGCAAGGGCACGCCGCTCTACGAGCTCGTCTACGTCGCGTTCCAGGCGACGTTCGCCGCGATCACCTGCTGCCTGATCCTGGGCTCCATCGTCGAGCGGGTGAAGTTCTCCGCGGTGCTGATCTTCATCACGCTGTGGTTCACCTTCAGCTACGTCCCCGTCGCGCACATGGTGTGGTTCTGGCCGGGACCGGACGCCTACACGGCTGCCAACGTGGTGGATGCGACCAACGCCAAGGCCGGTCTCCTGTGGCAGTGGGGCGCGCTCGACTTCGCCGGCGGCACGGTGGTGCACATCAACTCCGGCGTGGCCGGGCTGGTCGGCGCCTACCTCGTCGGGAAGCGGATCGGTTACGGCAAGGAAGCCATGACGCCGCACAACGTGACCATGACCATGGTCGGCGCTGCGCTCCTCTGGACGGGCTGGTTCGGCTTCAACGCCGGGTCCGCGCTGGAAGCGAATGGTTCTGCGGCGCTCGCGTTCATGAATACGTTCCTGGCAACGGCCTGCGCGGTGCTCTCCTGGACGTTCGGGGAGTGGCTCTTCAAGGGCAAGCCGAGCATGGTCGGCGCAGCGTCGGGCGCGGTGGCGGGCCTGGTGGCGATCACCCCCGCGGCCGGTAACGTCGGCATCCCGGGCGCGTTCATCATCGGCACCGCAGCCGGATTGGTATGCCTGTGGGGCGTCAACGGCCTGAAGAAGCTCCTCGGGGCGGACGATGCGCTCGACGTGTTCGGCGTCCACGCGGTCGGCGGAATTCTCGGCGCGCTGCTCACCGGCGTTTTCAATGCGCCGCAGCTCGGCGGGCCGAGCTTCCCGGTCGACTGGTTCACCGGCAAGATAACCGCGGCTGCCGACTACTCTATCTGGTCACAGTTCGTGATCCAGGCCAAGGCCGTGGGCGTGGTGTTCGTCTGGACCGCGGTAGTGGCATTCATCTCCTTCAAGATCGCCGACCTGCTCGTGGGACTGCGCGTGACCGAAGAAGAGGAACGCGAGGGTCTCGACATCAACTCGCACGGCGAGACTGCGTACCACATGTAGCTGCTGGAACCGGCCCGAAAGGGCCGTCTTGGACGGGCGCCTTCGGGCGCCCGTTTCTTTTTCGCCTCAGTCCGCGAAGGCGGCAATCGCCATCCCGGACCACATGTTTGTGCGAAAATATGCGCCTTTTCTGGGGCGGCAGCTGGCGGCGGCTCCTCTGTAAACAAACAATGAATTCCTCGGGAAGGATCACGACATGAAGATGGAATACGTCATCAGCAGCTGGGACACCCCCTCGTTACCTATCTTGGGCTCGAACGCGCGCTTTCCGGTGCGCCGCATTTTTTGCGTGGGCCGCAATTACGTTGAGCACCAGAAGGAGATGGGCGGCGACGGCCGCGAGCAGCCGTTTTTCTTCACCAAGTCGGCCCATGATCTCGTGGCGCTGAACGTCGGCGAGAGCGGTGCCGTGCACTATCCCCCGATGACCAGCAACTACCACTGGGAAACCGAAATGGTCGCGGTGATCGGCACCGGCGGCTACAGGATTCCCGCCGCCAAGGCGAACGAACACGTCTGGGGCTACGCGATAGGCCTGGACATGACCCGGCGCGATCTGCAGCAGGTCGGCAAGGACAAGGGCCGGCCCTGGACCTTTGGGAAGGACTTCGACCAGTCCGCTCCGGTCGGACCCATCACCCCCGCGTCGAAGATCGGGCATCCGAAGAAGGGGAAGTTGTGGCTGAAAGTGAACGGCGAGTACCGCCAGAATTCCGATATCGACCAGATGATCTGGAGCGTCCCCGAGCAGATCGCGTTTCTCAGCCAGTACTACACGCTCGAGGCGGGCGACCTCATCATGACCGGCACACCTGCCGGAGTGGGGGCGGCCAAGCAGGGGGACGAGCTCCTGGCCGGAATCGAGGGCCTGGGCGAACTGAAGGTGAAGATTCTGCCGCCGAAGTGAGCGAGCATTCGGGAGATTCGACATGGGCATCAAGCGCCATCAGGCCAACAAGCTGTTCAGCGCCGCGGTCGAACACGACAGCGTCGTCTACGTGGCGGGTCAGGTTGCCGACGATCTCGCGCAGGGCGTCAAGGGCCAGACCGAGCAGGTGCTCAGGAAGATCGACGCTCTTCTCGCCGCGGCGGGGACCAGCAAGTCCAAGATCGTCTCGGCCAATGTGTGGGTCACGGACATTCGAAATCGCGATGAAATGAACGCGGCCTGGACCGCGTGGGCCGACCCGGCCAATCTTCCTGCGCGCGCCACGGTCGAAGCGAAGCTCGCCGACCCGCGCATGCTGGTCGAGATCATGGTGACATGCGCCAAGTAAGTGCGATTGCGCAAGGCTTCGTTTCTCATCGCACTGCTCGCCGTCGCGTGCTCGCTCGAGCTCGACTGGCGTGAACTGAGATCGGCCGAGGGCGGTTTCGCGGCCTTGATGCCGGCGAAACCCCGCTACGAGGTGCGAACGCTGGTCGGTGCTCCGGGCGTCACGATGCATCTCTGGTCGGCGCGGGCGGCGGACAGCGTGTTCGGCGTTGGCTACGCGGACTATGCGGCAGCGGACGCCACCCTCCTCGACAGTACCCGGGACGCGCTTGTGAAGAACATCGGGGGACGCGTGCTCGAAGAAAAGCCCCTGGTCCAGGGCGGATTGCCTGGGCGCGACTTCGTGGCCGAGCGCGGCGCAACCCGGCTCAGAGCGCGCCTGCTCGTGTCCGGGACACGCCTGTACCAGCTCGCGGTCCTTGGCGAGCAGAACGCCGTGGCTGCCGCGGATATCGATCTCTTCCTGTCCTCGTTCCAGCCGCTCGGCCGGAATCCGTGAGCAGACCTACTTACGCCAGAACGCGGGCGTGACGACGACGAACAGCGTAAACAGCTCCAGCCGGCCGATCAGCATTGCGACCGTGCATACCCAGGTCTGGAAATCGGTCAGCACGGCGTAGTTGGTCGCCGGCCCGACCTGATTCAATCCCGGGCCGGTATTGCAGATGCAGCCGATAACGGCTGAAAACGCGCTGACGATATCCAGGCCGGAGGCCGCGAGCAGCATCGTCATTGCGATCACCGACCCGCCCCAGATCAGCATGAACGCGAGCACCGCGAAGATGATGTTGTTTTCGATTCTTTGTCCGGACAGCTTCACCGGGAGGTAGGCGCGCGGATGGATGAGGCGCAGCATTTCTCGACGGGCCTGGCGAAACATGAGCTCGGCGCGGATCATCTTGATGCCGCTCCCGGTCGAACCGGAACAGGTGACGAAACAGCAAAGGAACAGCATCCATACCGGCGCGAAGATCGGCCACTGGTTGAAATCCGTGCTGGAGAATCCAGTGGTCGTCGCAATCGATACGACGTTGAATGCGCTGTGGCGGAGAGCCGTGCCGAACGACGGATAAACCTGGTTGACAACGAGAAAGCACGCGATGCCGATCACGGAGAGTGCGAGGACAGCTACGTAGGCACCCGCTTCCGGGTCGCTCCGGTACGGGGCGAAGCTCAGCTTACGGAACGCGAGGAAGTGCGTGCCGAAGTTGATGCCTGCCATGACCATGAAAACGATCGCGGCAGCCTCCACTCCTGGCGAATCGAAAAACCCGAAGCTCGCGTCGTGCGACGAGAACCCGCCCAGGCTCATCGTCGAGAACGAATGCACGACGGCGTCGAACCAGCTCATGCCTACCGCCTTGAACACGAGCGCGCAGGCTAGGGTCAGGATCCCGTACACCAGCCACAGTCCCTTGGCGGTTTCGGTGATGCGCGGGGTGAGCTTGGTCTCCTTCATCGGTCCGGGAGTTTCGGCCTTCATGATCTGGCTGCCGCCGACCCCCAGCAGCGGCAGTATGGCCACCGCGAGGACGATGATGCCCATTCCGCCGAGCCACTGCAGCTCACAGCGCCAGAAGTTGATCGAAGGCGGCAGCTTGTCGAGCCCGGACAACAGAGTAGAACCCGTCGTGGTGACCGCCGCGACGGTCTCGAAGTAGGCGTCGGTGAAGCTAAGGTCGGGGAGATGTATCAGTAGCGGCAGCGTGGCGAACGCGGGCAGGACCGTCCAAACCAGGGCGACCAGGAGAAAACCGTCGCGCGGCTGCAGTTCGGCGCGGTTACCGCGCGTCGCGATCCACAGCGCCGCTCCGGCTGCAAAGGTGACCCCGACCCCCTTGCCATAGGCGTGCCTGGCCGCGTCCTCATAGAGGAAAGCCACACCCAGAGGCAAGAGCATGGCGAGGGCGAGCATGACGATCACGACGCTCAGCATCTCGAGGACGGGCAACAGCCTCACCATGGCGCGCGAGCTCCGGCTCAGACGAAGCCGGCGCTCACCTCGAATAGTTTTTCTACTTTGGGCAGGAGTTTCTTGTCGGTGACGAAGACGATGAGGTGGTCTTCGGACTGCACCATCGTATCGTGATGGGCCATGACTACTTTGTCCCCACGCACGATGGCGCCGATCGCGGCTCCTTTCGGAAGGTCGATCTCCTCGATCTTTCGGCCGACGCAGCGACAGGAGTCACGGTCTCCGTGCACCACCGCCTCGAGCGCTTCGGCTGCGCCCCGGCGCAGACTGTGCACCTGGGTGACGTGGCCGCGCCGCACGTGAGCGAGCAGGGTTCCGATGGTCGCCTGCGCCGGCGAAATGGCGATATCGATCTGCCCGGCCTGCAGCAGATCCACGTAGGAACGCCGGTTGATGAGCGCCACCACGCGGCGCGCCCCCATGCGCTTGGCAAGCAGGCACGACATGATGTTGTTCTCGTCGTCATTGGTGACGGCGACGAAGAGATCCATGTCGGCGACGTTCTCGGCTTCCAGAAGCCCTTCGTCCGTGACGTCGCCCTGCAGCACGAGCGCGCGATCGAGGCGTGTCGAGAGCACCTCGCAGCGTCTCTTGTCGTATTCGATGACCTTGACCGAATAGTCTCGCTCCACGGCGCGCGCCAGGCGCAGTCCGATGTTTCCGCCTCCGGCGATCATGACCCTGCCCACCGGCTTGTCCATGCGCCTCAGCTCGTGCATGACCCCTCGGATGTCTTCAGTCGCGGCGAGGCAGAACACCTCGTCTCCGGCCTCGACCACCGTGTCGCCCTCGGGCAGGATCGGGCTGTCGCCCCGAAAGATCGCGGCGATGCGCGTGTCCACCGAGGGGATATGTTTCGGGAGATCTTTCAACGGATGGCCGACCAGCGGGCCGCCCTGGAACGCCCGCACCGCGACGAGGCTCACTTTGCCGTGGGCGAACTCGAGTACCTGCAGCGCTTCCGGAAACTCGATGAGCTTGACGATATAGTCGGTGAGGATCTGCTCGGGACAGATGGCGAGGTCCACGCCGAAGCCGTCCGGTCCCAGCACGCGTTCGTTGGTGAGGTAGTCGGGAGCCCGCAGCCGGGCAATGCGCCTGGGTACGTTGAACAACTCCTGCGCCAGCCGGCACGCCACCAGATTCGTCTCGTCGCTCCGCGTGACCGCGATCATGAGATCGCAGTCCTCGATGCCCGCCTGCAGCAGCACCGTAGGGTGAGCCGCGTTCCCGGTCACCGTGCGCAGGTCGAGCCGGTCCTGCAGGTTGCGCAGCCTCGCATTATCGACGTCGACCACGGTGATGTCGTTCGCTTCCGACACCAGGCTTTCTGCGACGGTCGAGCCGACCTGACCGGCGCCGAGGATCACGATTTTCAAAGCGGGAACCCGCGCAGAAAAGCACGCATTCTATTCCCCATTTGCATCGCCGCCCAAACCGTCAGTCCTCTTTTCGTCCGGCGAGAATGCCGAGCGCTTTCAGCTTCCGGTACAAATGAGTGCGCTCGAGACCGCTGCTTTCCGCCACTTTGGCGATAGACCCGTTCGCCTGCGCAAGGTGATGCTCGAAGTAGCTGCGCTCGAAGGCTTCCCGCGCTTCGCGCAGGGGCAAATTCAAAGACAGGCCGGTCTCGGGGGCGCGACGCGCGAACTGCGGCACGACCCGCTCCGCGTCACCTGCTCCGATCTCCTCCTGGAGGCAGGTGAGCGCCAGGGTACGAATGGCTGCAGCGAGGTCCTCCAGGTTGCCGGGCCAGGAAAAATGCCGCAACACGTTCAGGGCGCCGGTGGAAAAGTTCCGGGGAGGGCAGAAGCGTGTTTCCACCAGCTGCGCAAGCATGAGCGTCGCGATTTCCGGGATGTCCTCAGGATGCTCGCGCAAGGCAGGAAGCGCGATCACGATCCGGGCAAGCGTCTGCATCAGGGCTGCATCGAACCCCAGCGATTCCACCAGGCGCTTCGGTTCCTCGGAGGTGAAGGACACCAGCCTCACTCCGATCTTGTCCACGCGAGCAGCGAGAAACGCCAGGTGTTTCTGCTGATTCTTGGACAGCACGGCCAGCTCCTCCACGAACAGCAATCCGCCCGCGGCTTGCTGCAGAAGATCGAGAGAGCCCTCGTTGAGCGCATGCGCCGCGTCGATCCAGGGCGTGTTCGGTTGTTGCAGGTAGCGCGCGTAGAGCTCCGGCATGACTCCCTTTTCGCCGCGCATGAGCACGGCGGTGCCTGCCGCGGAGATCTGTGTCAATCGCTTCTTGAGCTCGACCAGGAGCGACGACCGGCCGAAATGAGCAATGCTTGGCGGCATCGCCACGCGATACTCGCCCGCTCGCAGCGCACGTCTTACGGTGGCAAGCAGTTTCTGGAGCGCAATCGGCTTTTCCAGAAAATCCATCGCGCCGATGCGCGTGGCTTCTACCGCGGTGTCGATCGTGCCGTGACCCGACATCATGACCACCGGCATCGTGAGCTGCCCGCTCGTCGCCCACTCCTTCAGGAGCGTGATGCCGTCGGCGTCGGGCATCCAGATGTCGAGCAGCACCAGATCGGGCCGCCCGCGTGCGCGTGAAGCGCGCGCCGCGGTGGCGTTTTCCGCAAGCTGCACCGAGTGGCCTTCGTCTGAAAGTATCTCCGACAGAAGCTCGCGGATTCCGACTTCGTCGTCAACGATCAGGATCTGGGCCATGAACGCTCAAGCCGCCCGCGGAAGGGAGATGCGCACGGCGGCGCCGCGGCCGCCCTCCTTGTCCGTGCGGTTTTCGATACGAATCGTGCCGTGGTGCTCATCGATGATCCGCTTCACGATCGCAAGTCCGAGGCCGGTTCCCTTGGCCTTGGTCGTGACATAGGGTTCGAAGGCGCCCTTGATGATGGCATCGGGAAATCCGCAGCCATTGTCGCTGATCCGCAGCCATACCTGGCCGTCGGACTGCTCGGTTGATACTTCGATCCTCGGGTCGCTGCTTCCGGAAAGCGCATCCTGGGCGTTCTGCAGCAGGTTGTGGATGACCTGTCGCAGCCGGTCGGGGTCGCCGAGGACTTGAGCCGTCCCGCTTTGCAGGTTCGTCCGTATGCGAGTTCCCGACTGCTCGTAGAGCGCGATCACCTCCGCCACCAGGCGGCTCAAATCCAGCTCGCAGAGTTGCGGCGCGGGCATGCGTGCGTAGTCGCGAAAATCATCCACCATGTTCTTCATGGCGGTCACCTGGGCGACGATCGTCTCGGTAGCGTGGTCGAGCGCCTCGGCCGCCTCGGGGGATATCTTGTCGCCGAGCTTCGCCTGCAAACGCTCGGCTGCCAGCTGGATTGGCGTGAGCGGATTCTTGATCTCGTGGGCGAGCCTGCGGGCGACCTCGCCCCAGGCGGCCGCGCGTTGTGCGGCGATGAGTTGCGTGATGTCGTCGAACACAGCGACATAGCCGCCGCCGCTCGTTTCCGGGAGAGGCGAGCCGCGCACGAGGATAACGGCACCACGGTCGCCCATCTCGATCTGCTGATGCCACGCCGACTGCCCGTGCTGCTGAAACTCCGCCAGGAGCATGCGCGCGAACTCTCCAAGTGCGTGCCAATCTCCGGGCTTCCTTCCAATAAGGGACGTGATGTTCTCGCGCAGAATGCCTTCCGCTCCCGTATTCGTGATCCGCAGTACGAGTTCCCGATCGAATACGAACACGCCGGCTGAGATGTTCGCGAGGATGCTTTCCAGATACGCCTTGGCGGTCTCGATCTCGGTTTGGTGGAGCTCAGCGGCGCGGCGCGCCTCGCCGAGCTGCTCGGTCATGCTGTTGAAGGATTGTGTGAGCGTACCGAGTTCGTCGCGGCTCGTAACAGGCGCGTGACGGGAAAAATCGCCGCGTGCCACGGCCTGCGTGCCTTCGGCGAGTACAGCCAGCGGTTTGGACAAACGTCGGGACAAGAGAAACGCGAGCGCGATCGCAGACAGCAGTGCGAGGAGCAGCGTCAAAGTCAGCGTGAGAATGTAGATCTCCTTCAGCCCCTGACGCGACAGCGAAAGCTCCTTGTAGGCGCGATAAACGCTCTGGACCGATTCGCCCTGCTCGGCAAGCGCCGCGGGTAGGCGCTGCGTCAACTGGAGCAGGCGCGGCTCCTCGGCGGATTCTTTGCTCTCCAGCGACACGATTACCCGGAGCAGGAGGCCCTTTTCTCCGACGGGTTCGACAGCGCTGAACCCGCGCTCGCTTCTCGCCTTTTGCAGAGCTTGCGCGCCAGGGGCGGGCGCCGCGAGCCCCTCGCCTCCCCGGTCAGCCCTCGCGAGTACCGATCCCCCAAGAGTCAGGAGCGAAGCCTCTTCGACGTAGACCTGCTCGCGCAAGCGCGAGAGCAAGACAGGCTGCCGCAACGGCGGGACCTCCGAAAGCTCGACCGCCATGACCTGGGCCTTCAATACGAGCTCGTTCAGCATCACGTCGAGCGCCGCCCGGCCCAGGCTAAGCCCTCCCTCGAGCGCGCGCTCTACTCGCACGTCGAACCAGGACTCGATGCTCTTCGCAAGAAACTGCAGCGATACGGTATAGACCAGAAGCCCGGGAACGATGCCCACGAGGGCAAACATGACCAGAACCCTGAATGTGAGCCGCGAGCCGAAAACCTTGGCGCGGCGCTGTCGTGCAAGGATCGCGAGCTGGTACGCGACCAGTCCAAGGAGCGCCAGCGCAATCACCGTGTTCAGACCGAGCAACAACGGATAATGCTCGGCAAACAGGGGCGAGTTTTCGGTCGCCGCGGCAAGAAGGAACAACAGGATTCCGCCAAGCGCCGCGCTGACGACGAGCACGTAGGTCATCGGGCTTCCTGCACCGGTGCGAGCGGAACGAAGGGAAAGCGCTTCCAGTCCGAGGACAATGTCCACTCGCGGTTGGTGACGGCGCTCACCCTGAAGGGCCTGGGCAGTTGAGCCGGATCGAGGCGCATGCGCACCCCCGCGACGTACTTCTTGCCGTTGTCAACACGGTCCCTTTCGAAGACCTGCCAGCCGTGAATCTTCCCGAGCGCCTGCAAAGCTTCCGAAAGCGAGGCGAAATTCTGATGCAGCGCCCCGCTCGACAGCCGGTACTGCTGGGCGAGCGGCAGGTAGGAAAGCCGCAATTCAAGCTTTTCGGTCGCCGTCTTCTCGTCGAACCAATACCAGCGGGGACGTGTAAGCTCGAACTCCACAAGGAACCCGAGAGAGAGGCCGTTGTTCAGGGCCTCGAGTAGCGATGGGCTCAGATCAAGGCGAAAGTCCGCGTACAAGGCGTAGCGCGTCTCGGCAACTTCCAAGCCGGCGCTGGTCGCCTGGATGGTGTCGGCGTTCGCCGCGACGGCGATACCGAGGGCGAGCGCGCCACCAAATTGACGAAGAGCGGCGTTCATGCTTCCGCTCCGGTTCCGGTTTTTCCGAGCAGGGCGTAGAAGAAGCCGTCGGAATCCGCGCTGGGCAGAATCTGACCTTCGGGATGCGTCGTTCCGCGAACGGAAATTGCGCCTTCTTCCCCTTCCGCTGCGCCCGCGGGGGCGAATCCGGGGAGCGGCAGAGCTTCCGCGTCCGGGTGACTTGAGAGAAATCCGTTCACTACGCCGCCATTCTCCTCTGGAAACAGCGAGCATGTTACGTACAGCAATTTACCGCTTGGCGCGAGCACTCGCCACAAGGCGTCCAGGAGCTCTGCCTGGATGCGGGCGAACTCGGGTATATCGGCCTTGCGCCGCAGCCACTTGATGTCCGGGTGGCGCCGTACCACGCCCGATGCCGAGCAGGGTGCATCCAGAAGAATGCGATCGAACGGCCGACCCTTCCAGAAGCGCTCGGGCTCGCGGCAATCGCTAACCACGATTTCAGCCGCAAGCCCGAGACGCGCGAGATTTTCAGCGATGCGCCGCGCGCGTGCCGCATCCGCGTCCACAGCGACCAGGTCGCACCGGGAGAGTTCGAGTATGTGTCCGGCCTTGCCCCCGGGTGCCGCACATGCATCCAGAACGCGCATCCCATCGTGCACGTCCAGAAGCGGCGCGGCCCGCTGGGCTCCGGCGTCCTGGACCGAGACTTCGCCTTCTGCAAACCCGGGCAGGCGTTCCACCCGGCACGGCTTCGCGAGCATCACTGCTTCTCCGCCCAGCGGCCTTGCCGAAATTCCAGCCCGGTCCAGCTTTTCCAAGTACGCCCCGACCGAGAGGCGTCGCTGGTTGACCCGGAGCACCATCGGCGGATGGCGGTTGGCTTCCGAGATCACCTCTTGCCAGCGGCGCGGATAGGCGGCGCGTAGCATATCGATCCACCATTGAGGATGGCAATAGCGGCCGGGCTCGGTCGCCTCGATCGCGGAAAGCAGTTCGTTTCCACGGCGCTGGAAGCCGCGCATCACGGCGTTGACCAAACCTTTCGCGCGCGCGCGTCCCAGCAGCACGGCGGCCTCGACCGCCTGATGGACGACCGCGTGCGCGGAGCGCGGCCGCGCTGAGAGTTCCGAGATCGCAGCGAGGAGCAGCCCGCGCAATTGGAAATCCCTGAGGGGCTTGTCCAGGAGTCGGTCGAGGACGGCGTCGACGACACCGTAGCCGCGAAGCGTGTTATAGCAAAGGTCCTGCGCTGCAGCGGCAGAAAGCTGCGCCGACTTTCGGCGTTTCATTTCGCCCAAGGCCGCGTTCAAGCTCTCGCCATCGAGCACGCGCCCGAGCACCTCGGCGGCGGCGACGAAGGCTCGTGCAAGCGATGGGCTCGCGTGGGCTGCAGACAAGGGGCTGCGCAAGGTTACGGGCGTAACGCGCATTATAGTCGCGGTACACCGCGCACTCGCGCGCCTAGAGCGCGAAACGATCTCCCGTCGATACGCGAAATCCCCGCAGGAAGTCGGCACACGCCAGGCGCGTCCCGCCGGAACGTTGCAGCTCGGTAATTGACAGGACTCCCTCCCCGCACGCAACCCAAAGACCGCTCGCGTCCGCCTTGAGCACTTCGCCGGGCGCGCCTTGTCCCGGCGCTGTCGTGCACCGCCATATCTTGAGCTTGACGCCTCGCAGGCTCGCGCTCGCACCCGGAGACGGATTGAGCGCCCGGACCCTGCGGCAGGCGGCGAGCGCGCTTTCCCGCCAGCTCACGCTGATCTCTCTAGCCTCCAGCTTTGGCGCGTAGGTTGCGAATTCAGCGTCTTGCGGAACGGGCTTCAGCCGGCCGGCCTCGAGCGCATCGAGGGCCTGCACGATAAGCCTCCCGCCGAGCTCCGCGAGCCGATCGTGGAGCGAGCCCGCGGTGTCCTCAGCCAGAATTGGAATTGACGCGCGCAGCAGGACCGGACCGGTGTCGAGTCCGGCGTCCATCTGCATGATGGACACGCCGGTTTCCCGGTCGCCGGCGAGCAGGGCCCGCTGGATAGGCGCTGCGCCCCGCCAGCGCGGCAGCAAGGACGCATGTACGTTCACACCGCCGTAGCGCGGGATATCGAGAACGGCCTGCGGCAGGATCTGCCCATAGGCGGCGACAACGATCGTATCGGGCCGGCGGCGTCTGAGTTCCTCCTGCACGCCCGCGTCCCTGAGATTCGCTGGCTGATACACCGCGACGCCGCGCGCCGCGGCGAGCTGTTTGACCGGAGGGGCGGCGGGCTTGAGACCGCGGCCCGCCGGCCGGTCCGGCCGGGTGAGCACGCCTATCACCTGGTGAGGGGATTCGAAGAGCGCTTCGAGCGAGCGCACGGCGAACTCGGGGGTACCTGCAAAGACGACGTTCAAGACAGGTGCGCCGAACGGAGATCGTGGCGCCGAAGTCGCGCGGGATGGACGCGGGCCACTGCGGACTCCCTAGGCTGTCTTGCGCAGCTGCTTCTGGAGTCTGGCCTTGATGCGCTTTTGCTTGAGTCGCGACAGGTAGTCGACGAAGACCTTGCCCTCGAGGTGGTCCATTTCATGCTGAATGCACACTGCGAGCAGCTTTTCCGCCGGAAGCGTGAACGAGTTTCCGTCGATCCCCAAGGCGCGCACCGTCACGCGCTCGGCGCGCTCGACCGGCTCGAAGATCCCCGGAACCGAAAGGCATCCTTCTTCGCAATACTGGACGCCGTCCCGCGCGATGATCTCCGGATTGATCAGCACCAGCAGCTGGTCCCGAGTCTCGGAGGCATCAATGACGATCACGCGTTTGTGTACGTCGACCTGGGTGGCGGCGAGCCCCACCCCGGGCGCGGCGTACATGGTCTCGGCCATGTCGTGCACCAGCGAGCGAATGGACGCGTCGACCGCCTTCACCGGGACCGCCTTCTTATATAGCCTCGGATCAGGGTAGCGCAGGATGTCTAGAAGCGGCATAAATACTTGCAAATTGAAAGAACTAGAGGCAGAATTTAATGCGACCTGTAAATAGCGGCTGGCACCGGTCCATATTGGGACTTCAGCGGGCAGATTCAGGCGAGGCGATCATGGAAAAGTCTATCACAGCTGTCTTGGCGCTCGTCCTTGCGGGCGCGGCGCCGGTGATGCTCGCCCAAGGCGATCTGACCGTGCGTGACGGCGCCCCCGATCGCTACGTCGTCCAGAGAGGCGACACCCTCTGGAGCATCGCAACCAAGTTCTTGAACGATCAGTGGCGCTGGCCGGAAATCTGGCGCATGAACCAGGAACAGATCAGGAATCCGCATCTGATCTCCCCCGGCGACGTGCTGGTCCTCGACCGCAGCGTATCACCACCGCAGCTGCGAATCGGTGAGGGACCAGCCGCGGCCGCCCCCGCGCCCCTTGCGCCAGGCGCCGTGAAGCTCTCGCCGCGTATCTACACCGAAGAGCTGTCCGCGCAGGCAATTCCGACGATTTCACCGAGGGCGATAGAACCATTCCTGACGCAACCGCTTGTCATCGAGGATGGCGGCCTCGACAAGGCCCCGCGCATCATTGCCGTCGAGGAGAACCGGGTGAATGTCGGCCAAGGCAACGTCGCCTACGTGAGCGGGTTCGGGAACGCCGACACGCCCGTGTGGCAGGTGTACCGCGCCGGACGCCGGCTTGTCGATCCCGACAGCCAGAGGACCCTGGGTTTTGAGGCGGTGTTCCTCGGTACTGCGCGGTTGACGCGGAGCGGCGACCCTGCCACGGTCGAGATCCTGAACTCGAAGAAGGAGATCTCGGCCGGGGATCGACTCATCCCGGCGCCCCCGCCGACCATCCCGCAGTACGTACCTCGCGCGCCGAGCACCGCGGTGAACGGCCGCATCATGGGACTCTACGACGCCCTCGCCACGAGTGAAGGCGGTCGAGACTCGATTGTTTCCATCAATCGAGGCGTGCGTGACGGCCTGGAAGTCGGCCACGTCCTAGCCATTTATCGGAATGTCTTTATCTACGATCAGAAGGACTATCTGAGATCGCGTGACCGCTCGCAGCCCATTCAGCTTCCGCCCGAGCGGTACGGCCTCGTGTTCGTCTTCCGCACGTTCGCGACAATCTCCTATGCGCTGGTCATGGAGAGTTCGCGGCCGGTTCAGTCGGGAGATATCGTACAGAATCCCTGACCGACCTTGAGGGCCCGGCACCATCGCCGAGATGCGCACGCATGAGCGATGCGGGCGACCTGGCCTCCTGGATCGAGTTGAGCCTGGTCCCCGGCCTCGGCGGCGGGAGTTTTCGATCGCTGCTGTCAACCTTCGGTCTGCCTGCGCAGGTCTTGCGCGCGACGCCGTCGCAACTCCGTCGCGTGGTCCCCGAGGCCCTGGCATCGCGTATTCTCGAACGCCGTTCCGACGCGGAAATCGAAGCAGCTCTGCAGTGGGCAGCCCGACCCGGTCATGCGGTGCTCACCCTTGCCGACGATCAATATCCGAAGCTGTTGCTGGAGATTCCCGACCCACCGGTCCTGCTCTATGTTTCGGGCGACGCGAAGCTGCTGCGTTCCCCCGCGCTCGCGGTAGTCGGCAGCCGAAACGCCACGCCGCAGGGGCTGAAGAACGCGCAGAGTTTCTCACGCGCTTTCAGCGACGCCGGATTCACGATCGTGAGCGGCCTCGCTCTCGGTGTGGACAGCGCGGCGCACGCAGGCGGTCTGGAAGGAAGGAACTCCACCATCGCCGTGCTCGGCTCGGGCATGGATACCGTCTATCCGAAACGAAACGAGGCTCTCGCCGAGCAGATTTCTTTGCGCGGTGCGCTTGTCTCAGAGTTTCCGCTGGGCGCCCCGCCTGTCCCGGGAAACTTTCCGCGCCGCAACCGTCTTATCTCTGGCCTCGCGCGCGGTTGCCTCGTTGTCGAGGCTGCCCTCGACTCAGGCTCTCTGATCACCGCCCGCCTTGCGGCAGAACAGGGGCGTGAAGTGTTTGCTATTCCCGGCTCGATCCACTCGCCGCTTTCCAAGGGCTGTCACGCGCTCATCAAGCAGGGCGCGAAGCTGGTCGAGACGGCGCAGGACGTTCTCGAGGAACTGGGATTCGGCGGGATCCCCGCTTCTCAACCGGCCGGGCCCAAAGCGGGACCGGCCCTGCTCGACAAGATGGGTTTCGATCCTTGCGATGTCGATACGCTGATCGCGCGCAGTGGGTTGACTCCCGAAGCAGTAACCGCCGCCTTGCTGGAGCTGGAGTTGGAAGGAAGAGTCGCGGGCCTCCCCGGGGGCCTGTATCAACGTACCCACTGAGGATCGATCGCGAATGTTCGACATACTTGTATATCTTTTCGAAAGTTACTACAAGACCGAAGGCTATCCCGACCAGGATACGCTCGAGCGCAAGCTCCATGCCGCCGGTTTTGAGAACGAAGATATTCACGATGCCTTGGACTGGCTCAGCACGCTCAAGGTCCTGCCCGGCGACGGCCTTCCAGAGTCCCTCGACTCGAGGTTTTCCTTCCGCGGATACACGCGGGATGAAACCGACAAGCTTTCCCTGGAAAGCCGCGGCTTCATTGCCTTCCTCGAGGGCGCGAAGATCCTGACCCCGCTGCTGCGCGAACTCATCATCGAGCGAGCCATGGCTTTGCCTGACGATGTCGTCGGTACGGAGAAGCTCAGAGTCATCATCCTCATGGTCCTGTGGACGCGCCGAGGCAACGTCGACGCGCTTGTCCTGGACCAGCTGATTCCCGACGGCGAAGAACGCCCGATGCACTGAGCGTGTTGTTTCGCGCTTGCGCGACGGGTTCGTGCCTGCGCGCGTGGCGTTTCTTGCTTCACGTTTCGATTACACTTATCATTCTGCGCGTCGCGCAGGCGCGGCCTCGGTCCGCGTTGTTCGCCCTTTTGTAAGTACTTTCTTCCGTGGCCAAGAAACTCGTCATCGCCGAAAAACCGTCCGTCGCAAACGACATCGCGCGCGCTTTGGGAGGATTCACGCGCCACGGCGATTATTTCGAAAGCCGCGACTACGTGCTTTGTTCGGCCATCGGACATCTGCTCGAACTCGTTCCTCCGGAAGGAGTGGAGGTGAAGCGCGGCAAGTGGTCCTTCGCCCACTTGCCCGTGATTCCGCCGCACTTTGATCTGCAGCCGATCGAACGGGGCGAGGAGCGCCTGAGGCTTCTCGTAAAGCTTCTTAAGCGCAAGGACTTAGTCGGCGTGATCAACGCCTGCGACGCGGGCCGCGAGGGTGAGCTGATTTTCCGTTATATCGTTCAACACGCCGGCGTCAAGAAACCTATCGAGCGACTGTGGCTGCAGTCGATGACGCAGAACGCGATACAAGAAGGATTCGAGCGGCTGCGCAGCGATCGAGAGCTGCGTCCGCTCGCTGACGCCGCGGTGTGTCGCTCGGAGTCCGATTGGCTGGTCGGGATAAATGGCACGCGCGCCATGACCGCCTTCAATTCGAAAGAAGGAGGGTTCTACAAGACCACCGTGGGACGCGTGCAGACTCCGACGCTCGCGATTCTCGTCGAGCGCGAAGAACGCATACGCGCCTTCCAGCCCCGCGACTATTGGGAGGTCCATGCGAGGTTTGCCGCCGAGGCCGGGGAGTATGCCGGCCGTTGGGTGGACCAGGGCTTCGAGAAGTCCGAGGACGGCGAAGCGAAGCCGGAGCGGCTCTGGGACGGGAAGCGAGCGGCGGCGATTCGGGACAAATGCCTGGGAAAGGCGGGGATCGCCACCGAGGAAGCGAAGGCGGCCACACAGCTTTCTCCTTTGCTTTTCGACCTGACGAGCCTGCAGCGCGAAGCGAACGGCCGTTTCGGTTTTTCCGCAAAGACAACGCTGGCCCTCGCCCAGGCCTTGTACGAACGGCATAAGGTCCTGACCTATCCGAGAACCGATTCACGCGCTCTGCCCGAGGACTATGCCGGGACGGTGAAGAAGACGCTGGACGCGATCGCGGAGCGACGCAATCCTGCCCACGCGCGGCACGCCTCGAAAATCCTCAAGAAGGGTTGGGTCAAGCCGCATAAGCGGATTTTCGACAACAAGAAGATCTCCGACCATTTCGCGATCATTCCGACGATTCAACAACCTCATAATCTTTCCGAAGCCGAAGGCAAGCTCTACGACTTGGTTGTGAAGCGCTTTCTTGCAGTGTTCTTTCCCGAGGCAGAGTATCTCGTCACTTCGCGCCTTACCCGCGTCGAGGACGAGGTCTTCAAGACGGAGGGCCGCGTGCTAACCGAGCCCGGCTGGCTCGAGGTCTATGGAAAGGAAGCGCAGTCCGAGGATGCCGCGACGCTGGTCCCGATCAAGAACGGGGAACGAGTCCGGACGCTTGACGTCGAGACGCAAGCCCACCAGACGAAACCGCCCGCCCGCTTTACCGAAGCCACGCTGCTCTCGGCGATGGAAGGCGCCGGAAAACTCGTCGAAGACGAGGAGTTGCGGGAAGCAATGCGCGAGAAAGGTCTCGGCACGCCTGCAACTCGCGCACAGGTCATCGAAGGCCTGATCTACGAGGACTACGTGCACCGCAACGGGCGCGAGCTTCAGCCAACGCCCAAGGCGTCGTCTCTGCTCTTCGCCCTGCGCCATTTCGGGGTCACCGAGCTGTGCTCCCCTGAGCTGACCGGAAACTGGGAGTTCAAGCTCAAGCAGATGGAGCACGGCGAACTTCGGCGCAGCGCGTTCATGGATCACATCGTCGAGCTCACCCGTGAAATGGTCTCGCGAATCAAGCGAGGCGACATCCCCGAAACGGCGTTTCTCACCCTCAAGACACCCTGTCCGAAGTGCGGGGGCAAGGTGCAGGAAAACTATCGCAAGTTCAAGTGCCAGAACTGCGACTTCTCAATCTGGAAAGTGGTGTCGAGCCGAGAGTTTGCGCCGGAGGAAATCGAGACGCTCCTCGTCAAGCGATCGGTGGGGCCGCTTACCGGATTTCGCAGCAGGATGGGCAAGCCGTTTGCCGCGATGGTGCGTCTGTCTCCGGATTTCCGCGCCGAGTTCGACTTCGGTACGCCGGCTGGTTCCGACGCGAGCGCGGAAAAAGTGGATTTCTCGGGCCAGGTTCCACTCGGTCCGTGCCCGAAGTGCGGTGCCCGGGTGTTCGAGCACTCGATGGCTTATCTCTGCGAGAACAGTGTCGGGCCAGCGCGAACCTGCGACTTCCGGTCAGGACGAGTCATCCTCCAGCGGCCCATTGAAATCGAGGAGATAAAGAAATTGCTGGCTACGGGCAGGACCGATCTCCTGCATCGGTTTATTTCCAGAAAAGGCAGGCCATTCTCCGCGTTCCTAGTTCGCGGCGCCGACGGAAAGGTCGGCTTCGAATTCGCGCCCCGTGCCGCTGGCAAACGAGTACAGCGAAGCGAGGCGCCAGCCGCTAGCGCCTCCGCCGCAAAGGAAAGCAAGCCCAAGGCGCGGGCGAAGGGACCTGCCGTTCGCGGGCGGGGGGCTCGACGGAAAGAGGCGGCTTGAGCGAACTCTGGTTCAGATATCGAGCCGGGCGATCAGAGCATTCTGTTCGATGAATAGCCGCCGCGGCTCGACGTCGTCACCCATGAGCTTGGTAAAGATCTCGTCCGCGGCAATCCCGTCCTCGATCTGCACCTTGAGCAGGCGCCGCGACTGCGGGTTCATCGTAGTCTCCCAAAGCTGCTCGGGATTCATTTCTCCAAGGCCTTTGTAGCGCTGGATCGCCGCGCTGCGTTCGACTTCGCCGAGCAGCCACTTCATCGCCTGGGGAAAATCGGCGATCGCTTCCTCCTTGTCCTCGCGAGTGATTACTGCCCCTGGTCCGATCAAGTCGTGCAGCAGCTGCGCGATACGATTGAGCTGCTGGTAGTCTCCTGACGCCAGGAAATCCTCATCGAGCACGCTTGTCCTCACGTTGCCATGGTGCGTGCGCTCGACCACGAGCTGGTGTCGTTCGTTCTTCCCGTCGTATCGGGCACTCACATTGACCCCGTTTCCCGCCGTGCTCATGGCCTGCTTGAGTTTGAGTGCACTCGCCCCGGCTGATTGTGGACTGGAGAGATCCAACTTGACCCCGCGCATCAGTGCGGCAAGGGCTTCGGCGTCAATGACCTTCGACGCTCGCCCTATCACCGCTTCGCCGAACAGGTAGGCCTTCGCGAGCTGCTCCAGCGTCTTGCCCTCGATCGGCTGCCCGCCCTTCCGGGGAAGGAGCGAAGCGCCCACCAAGGCCTGAGCGAGCATGAATTGCGCGCGCTCGTGCTCGTCTTTGAAATAACGTTCCTGCTTGCCCACCTTCACTTTGAAAAGCGGAGGTTGAGCGATGTACACATGTCCGTGCTCCACGAGTTCCGGCATCTGCCGGTAGAAAAACGTAAGCAGCAGCGTTCGAATGTGGGCACCATCTACGTCCGCATCGGTCATGATGATGATGCGGTGATAGCGGAGCTTCGATACATCGTACTCGTCCTTGCCGATGCCCGTGCCCAGGGTCTGGATGAGCGTCACGATTTCCTGCGACGAGATGAGCTTGTCGAAGCGCGCCTTTTCGACGTTCAGAATCTTGCCCTTCAGCGGCAGGATTGCCTGGAACTTTCGGTCGCGGCCCTGCTTTGCCGAGCCGCCGGCCGAGTCGCCCTCCACGATATAGAGCTCGCACTTGGCAGGGTCCTTTTCCTGGCAATCCGCGAGTTTTGCGGACAGCCCGAACGAGTCGAGAACGCCCTTCCGCCGCGTCATCTCTCGCGCCTTGCGCGCCGCTTCGCGCGCACGTGCCGCATCGACGATCTTTCCGCAGATGATGCGGGCATCATTCGGCCGCTCGAGCAAGAAGTTCTTCAGCTTCTCCCCGACGAGTTCCTGGACTACGGGCCCGACCTCGGATGAAACGAGCTTGTCCTTGGTTTGCGAGGAGAATTTCGGCTCTGGCACCTTCACGGACAGCACGCATGACAAGCCCTCGCGCATGTCATCGCCCGTGGTCTCGACCTTGGCCTTCTTGGCGACTTCGTTCGCCTCGATGTATTGGTTGAGACTGCGCGTCATCGCGGCGCGCAGGCCGGTCAGGTGCGTGCCACCATCCCTTTGCGGAATGTTGTTGGTAAAGCAAAGTACCTGCTCCTGATAGGAATCGTTCCACTGCATTGCGACTTCGACCGTGATTCCTTCCTTCTGCGCAACGGCATGAAACGGCGTTCCGTGCAGGACGTTCTTGCTCCGGTTGATGTACTCGACAAATCCCTTGACCCCTCCGGTGTGGGCAAAGCTCTCCTCTTTTCCCGAGCGCTGGTCGACGAGCTTGATCTTGACGCCGTTATTGAGGAAGGAGAGTTCGCGCAAGCGCCGCGCCAGGATATCCAGATGGTACTCGACCACCCCGAAAGTTTCTGCGCTCGCCAAGAAATGCACCTCGGTGCCTCGTCTTTCGGTCTTGCCCGTCACCTTGAGCGGCGCGACCGCGACACCGCGTTTGAACTCCATGAAGTGACTCTTGCCGTCGCGGCGGATGGTCAGCCGCAGCCAATCTGAAAGGGCGTTGACGACGGACACCCCCACACCGTGCAGTCCGCCGGCGATCTTGTAGGAATTGTTGTCGAACTTTCCGCCGGCGTGCAGTTCCGTCATCACGATTTCCGCGGCAGATCGCTTTTGCTCGTCGTCTTTGTGAATCTCCGTGGGAATGCCTCGCCCGTTGTCGACGACACTAATCGAATTGTCGGTATGGATCGTGACGGTGACTTCGTCGCAGAATCCGGCGAGTGCCTCGTCTATGGCGTTGTCCACGACCTCGAACACCATGTGATGCAAACCGGTTCCATCGGAGGTGTCGCCGATGTACATGCCGGGGCGCTTGCGGACCGCGTCGAGCCCCTTAAGGACCTTGATGCTGTCCGAGTCGTAGTGCTCGCGAGCCGCGTCGTTTCTCTCCGCTTCAGCCATTGTTGTCTTTCAGATCCTCATCGGCATGACGACATACTTGAAATCGCTGCGCCCCGGCACCGTGAACAGTGCGCTGGAGTTCCCATCTCCCAGTCCGCACTCCACCTCGGCGACGTCGAGATTGCTGAGCACATCGACGAGATAGCTCACGTTGAAACCGATGTCGAGCGCCTCGCCTGAATACGACACGTCCAACTCCTCCTGGGCCTCCTCTTGTTCCGTGTTGCTGCAGCTGATCTTGAGCGTACCTTCCCCCAACACCCAGCGGACCCCCCGAAACTTGTCGCTGGTGAGAATCGCCGCTCGCTGCAGCGCCTGCAACAGAACCACCCTCTCCAGCTTGAGCTTCTTCGGCTGATTCTGCGGTATCACGCGGCCGTAATCCGGGAACTTTCCATCGACGAGCTTGGATACGAGCACTACGTTCCCAAAGCTGAACTTTGCCTGAGCCGCCGACAGTTCGATGGACACCGGGTCGTCGGTGTCCTCCAGGAGCTTGGATAGCTCGATGATCGTCTTGCGTGGCAGTATCACTTCCTGCTTCGCGAGGTTCTTGCCGCTGACCTCGCCGCTGGCGTAAGCGAGCCGGTGACCATCAGTGGTTACCAGCTTCAGGTGCCCTTCCTCGACCACCATGAGCAGGCCATTGAGGTAATAACGAATGTCCTGCTGGGCCATGGCGTACTGAACGAGTCCGAGCAACGACTTCAACGTTTTCTGGGCTATGGTAAAGCGCGTCCCGACCTCGTCACCCACAACCAGGCGGGGAAAGTCTTCCGCAGACAGTGTCTGCAGGTTAAATCTGCTCTTACCCGACTTGACCTGAAGGCGCTTGTCCTGCAATACCAACCCGACGTCTGCCCCCTCCGGAAGAGCACGCAGAATATCAAACAGTTTTCGCGCACCAACGGTGATTTTCCTGGCCTCTGCGCTGTCTTCTGCCGCCATCGTTGCGGTAATTTCCACTTCGATATCGGTAGCAACGAACTCGATGGCTTTGTCACTTCTGGAAAGCAACACGTTCGACAAGATAGGCAGAGTATGGCGCCTTTCGATGATTCCGGTGACCGCCTGAAGAGGCGCGAGCAGAGCTTCCCGCTTGCCTTTAAGAAGATTCATTTTATTTCCTTGATGATGATGATGACGGCTGCCTTCTTCGTGGATAACTCGAGTCGAGCCAATCGGGCCGCGGTGTTTCAGCGTTGATAGCTTGTGGGTAAGGAAAGGAAAGAGCTGTGGAGGGAACTGGGATAGAACCGCTGAACGGTTTTGGAGTTCCCCTTGCTAACAATTCGTCCCGGCCTTGTCGGGCACCCTTCATCCTTTTAACACCTGCTCCAGCACATGGTAGTCCCGGTTGATGTCATGGTTCTTGTCACGCAGGGTCGCTATGGTCCGGCAGGCGTGCAGGACCGTAGTGTGGTCGCGGTTACCAAAAGCGTCGCCGATATCAGGCAGACTCAACTGCGTCAGATCTTTGGCGAGCGCCATTGCGAGTTGACGGGGGCGGGCAACGTTGCGGCTTCGCTTCTTGGAGTGCATATCCGAGACCTTGATCTTGTAGTACTCGGCCACGGTCTTCTGGATGTTGTCGACAGTAATCTGGCGATTTTGTGCGGTAAGGAGATCTTTCAGAGCGTCCTTGACCGTATCGAGTGTGACGTCTCGGCCGTTGAAGCGGGAGTAGGCGATTACGCTCTTGAGCGCGCCCTCAAGTTCGCGGACGTTCGACCGGATGTGCTTTGCGATAAAGAACGCGACTTCCTCGGACAGTCTGAGTGAAACGGCTTCTGCTTTCTTGAGGATGATTGCGACCCGCATTTCCTGCTCGGGTGGCTCGATGGCGACAGTCAGACCCCAGGAAAACCGCGATTTGAGGCGCTCGTCAATTCCGGCAAGGTCCTTCGGATAGGTGTCACAAGTGATGATGAGCTGCTTGTGGGACTCGATGAGCGCATTGAACGCGTAAAAGAACTCCTCCTGGGTCCGATCCTTGCCGGTGAAGAATTGAATGTCGTCGATCAGAAGAAGGTCAAGTGAATGGTAGTAGCGCTTGAACTCGTCGAAGGACTTTTGCTGATAGGCTCGAATTACGTCGGAAACGTATTGTGCTGCGTGCAAATAGCGCACGCGCGCACTGGGATGCTCCGCAAGAACGAGGTTGCCCACCGCATGGATGAGGTGCGTCTTGCCCAGACCGACGCCACCATAGATGAAGAGCGGGTTGTACGATGTGCCCGGATGCTCTGCGACCTGGAGCGCGGCGGCTCTGGCGAGCTGATTCGCCTTGCCGGCAACGAAGCCGTCGAAACTGAATTCGGGGATAAGACCAGAGCGCTCGGCGTGTGGCGCCTTTACCGGCGGGCGAGCGGGGCGAGGCACCGGAATCGTTGGGGGCTCGGGCGTGGTGGTCGCGTCGAGTGTGATCGAGACGCGTATGGGAGAGGAAAAAAACTCCGCTCCCATGCCTTCGATGCGGGGCAAGAAGCGATCCTTGACCCATTGCAGCACAAAACGATTGGGAGCCGTGAGGCGCAGCTCCCCCGATGGAGCCGCCGTAACGTCCAACTTCAGGGGCCGGATCCAGGTATTAAATTGCTGAGCCGGAAGCTCTTTTTCGAAGCGACTCAGGCACGAGGCCCAGAAACCCTGCATGGACTCTATCCGGCTTGGATTGGTGCGAACTTGCCGGTGGATTTTACTCGCTTCCAATAGGGTTATCCACAGCTTGTCGCGAAGACCTAACCGCGTCTATTCCATTGCCGATGGTCGCCGGACGGCTGAAAAGCATTTTCCTGAGTAGGCGAGCGTTTTTGACAATTCCGACCTGGCTATCGTCTAATATAAGGTTGCTTGATTTTTGTCTTAGGGACTTCCTAAATGAAACGCACTTTCCAACCCTCAGTCGTTCGCAGGAAGCGTACACACGGGTTTCTCGTTCGAATGCGCACGCGCGGAGGGCGAGCGGTACTCCGGGCGCGTCGCGCCAAAGGCCGGGCCCGGTTGGGCGTTTGAGCCCGAGCGGTCGCAAGCGCCTTGGCCGCCAACAGCGGCTCGGCCATAAAGAAATCGTTGCTCTGCTATCCGGAGCGCGGCCCGTCAAACGCCCCGGTGTGAGTATCATGCTCAAGACCAACGCCGTCGGTTTCTGTAGGCTGGGTCTTATCGTTCCCAAGCGAGTTTTCCCCCGCGCGGTCGACCGAAGCCGCGCAAAGCGCATGTTGAGGGAGTGGTTTCGCGCTCATCAGGAGCGACTCGGAACGCGCGACATCCTGATTCGCCTGACGGGACGAGATGTCTCCTTGGCGGAACTCGACCATTGCATAGGTAGCTCATGAGTAGAGTGCTGCTGCTGCTCGTTCGGGCCTATCGCTATGCGTTCAGTCCCATGCTTGGTATGCATTGCCGCTTTCATCCTTCATGTTCGGCGTATGCGCTCGAAGCTTTGGGTCGCCATGGGGCGGCGTGGGGCGCTTGGCTCTCGCTCAAACGCCTGTTGCGCTGCCATCCCTGGCACCCGGGCGGTCACGACCCGGTCCCCTGACCGGTGCCTTGTTCATGGATATCCAGCGCCTGATCCTGTTCTTTGTGTTTTCGTTTTCGCTGCTGCTCCTTTGGGAAGCATGGCAGAAGGAGCTTCGGCCCCCCTTGGCCCCTGCGTCCGCGACGCAGACGCCGGGCGGGATTCCCACGCCGAGTGCGCCAGCGGTAACCGCCAAGGGGACAAAGGCCCCGACTGATGTGCCCCCGAGCGCCGGGCCCGCGGCAGTCAAGACCGCTGAGCGACTGCAAGTGCGAACGGACACGATGCTTGCGGAGATCGATACCCAAGGCGGCGACTTGATATATCTGGAATTGTTGAAGCACAAGGACACTCTCGACGAAAAGAAGAACTTCGTTCTGTTTGGACCTCAACATCACTATGCGGCGCAAAGCGGGCTGATCGGTGAGGGCCTGCCAAATCACAGGACCCTCTTCCAGGCCGCGGGCAGAGAATTCAATCTGGTCGGGGGACAGGAGAGTCTGGACGTCCGACTGGAGGCAAGCGGCGCCAACGGCGTCAAGGTCACGAAGATCCTGACGTTCCACCGCGGAAGCTATCGGATCGACATGGTCGAGCAGGTCGCGAACGGCACGAGCGCAGCGCTCTCCACCCATGCGTACTTCCAATTGACGCGGGACGGCAAGTCTCCCGGGGGCGATCCTTACATGGCTCGGAGCTACACGGGCGCTGCCGTGTATACGGATCAGGAGAAGTTCCAGAAGGTGGGGTTCGACGACATCGCAAAGGGCAAGGCACCGTATCCGAAAGCGCCCGACAACGGCTGGATCGCGATCATCCAGCATTATTTCGTAGCTGCGCTCCTGCCGGCGGGGACGGCGCCAAGAGAGTTCTACACGCGAAAACTGGGCGAGGACCTCTATTCAGCCGGTGTGATCGTCCCGCTTGGGCCAATCGCTCCCGGGGCTTCCGCCAGTGTCGTTGTTCCGCTATACGCGGGACCTCAGGATCTGGATCAGCTGCATGCGGTCGCGCCGGGTCTTGAGCTTGTGGTCGACTACGGAATACTCACGATAGTCGCCGCACCGCTTTTCTGGGTCCTCAGGCTGTTCCACGGCTGGATGGCTAACTGGGGCTTGGCCATCATCCTGCTTACGGTGGTTATCAAGCTCATCTTCTTTCCCCTCTCGGCGGCTAGCTACCGCTCGATGGCGAAAATGAAGCTAGTCACGCCGCGCCTGATGAAGATCCGCGAGCAGTACGGAGAAGACCGCGCGAAGATGAACGAGGCGATGATGGCCTTGTACAAGACGGAGAAGATCAACCCGCTGGGTGGCTGCCTTCCGATCGTGGTGCAAATCCCCGTATTTATCGCGCTCTACTGGGTGCTTTTCGAAAGCGTGGAACTGCGACACGCCCCGTTCTATCTCTGGATCAAGGACTTGTCAGCGCCCGATCCCTGGTTCGTGCTGCCGAGCCTGATGATGGCCTCGATGATTGTGCAAACCAAGATGAACCCGACACCGCCGGATCCGGTTCAGGCGAAGGTGATGATGATCATGCCTTTTGCATTCGGGGTCATGTTCTTTTTCTTTCCGGCGGGTTTGGTCCTCTATTGGCTCGTCAACAATATCCTTTCGATCCTGCAGCAATGGCAGATCACTCGCATGATCGAAAGTCCCCGAGCCGGCGCGGGCACAAGACGCTAGAGGTGCGACGGTAGGGCGGGCACACCGGACCCGAGGGACTCCATGTCCGGGAACGATGCCGACATCATCGCAGCAATTGCCACTGCGCCAGGACGGGCGGGGATCGGGATCGTGCGAATCTCGGGCAGGAGGCTCGATCGGCTCGCGACGAGTCTGCTAGGCGCGGTACCAAGTCCGCGCAAAGCGACGCGCGCGGCGTTTAGCGACGCAAGCGGGCAAGCCATCGACGAGGGTATTGCGCTTCTCTTTGCCGCGCCGGCGTCCTATACGGGCGAGGACGTCCTCGAGCTCCAGGGACACGGTGGGCCGGTCGTGCTGCAAATGCTGCTGCGGCGTTGTATCGAGCTTGGTGCAAGGCTTGCCGAGCCCGGGGAGTTCACGCGCCGCGCCTTCCTCAACGACAAGCTCGATCTTGCCCAGGCCGAAGGCGTGGCTGACCTCATCGAGGCTGCGACAGAGAACGCGGCGCGCTGCGCCCTGCGCTCGCTGCGAGGAGAATTTTCTGAGCTTATCGAGGGCTTTGCGCAGCGGCTTGTCGAATTGCGGGCCTTGGTGGAGGCGACTCTGGATTTCCCGGAGGAGGAAATCGACGCGGTTGACCGCGAGGAGGCGCGGCGGCGACTCGGCCGGCTGCGGGAGGACGTCGCTCGCGTTCTCGAAAGCGGCCGGCGGGGAAGCGTGCTCCGAAGCGGGCTTCAGGTCGTACTCGCGGGCCAGCCCAACGTAGGGAAATCGTCTCTCCTCAACCGGCTCGCGGGGGAGGAAGTTGCGATCGTGACCGAGATTGCAGGCACGACGCGAGATACCGTGCGGCAAACCATTCAAATCGAGGGCGTGCCGATGAATATCATTGACACGGCTGGTCTGCGTGAGACGACAGACACGATCGAAGCAATGGGTGTGGCTCGCACCTGGCAAGCGATCGAGCGGGGCGATGCTCTGCTCCTGGTGGTCGACGCTCGAATGGGCGTCACTTCGGCCGACCAGGCGATCGTCGCGCGCCTGCCGCGGCATCTGAAGCCGCTGACAGTGTTCAACAAGATCGATTTGGCAGTCGGGGGGATGCTTCCAGTGGCGGAGGTCAGTACGGGCGCACACATACGCCTCTCGGCGAAGACAGGCGAAGGCATCGAGGTGCTGCGGCGCGCGCTGCTCGCGCTGGCGGGATGGCAATCGGGCGCGGAGGATGTGTTCATGGCGCGCGAGAGACAGCTGGTTGCGCTCGAGCGCGCCGCAGGGGCTCTGGAGCGCGCAGGTGGAGCGGCGCTGCACGGCGAGCTATTTGCGGAGGAACTGCGTTTGGCGCATCGGGAACTCGGCGCAATTACCGGGGAGTTCACGCCGGACGACCTCCTCGGGGAGATATTCTCGCGATTTTGCATAGGCAAATGAGGCGACGCAGCTGCGAAGGAGCGGTAGATTGCGTACCGTAAGTAGCGGTGCCATAAGACAATTTTCGCGTTCAGCGGGATCATGCTAAAGTTCGCGTCCCAGAGTCTTTGAGGCAGGCCGCTTCGCGCGGCCCGGCCTGACAAAAGCCCCGAAAATGAATAAACCTTATCTACGCCCTATTGATATCGGCACTCCCGGCTATGTGCTGCACGATGGCGTTAAGGAGTGGGTTGGACGGATCGCGGCGCTCACTAAGCCGGAGCGCATTCACTGGTGCGACGGATCAAAGGAGGAATACGACAGGCTTTGCGACGGGATGGTGCAGGCGGGAATGCTCAAGCGGCTCAATCCCAAACTTCGCCCCAACAGCTTTCTCGCGCTGTCCGATCCCAACGATGTGGCGCGGACGGAGGATCGGACCTTTATTTGCTCCCGGCGGAAAGAGGACGCAGGTCCAACCAACAATTGGGTCGACCCGCGAGAGATGCGCAAGACACTCGACGAGCTTTTCGACGGGTGCATGCGTGGGCGGACCTTGTATGTGGTCCCGTTCTCTATGGGGCCGCTGGGCTCGCACATCGCGCACATAGGCATCGAGCTCACCGACTCCCCGTACGTGGTGGCCAGCATGCGCATCATGACGCGCATGAGCATGAGGGTCTGGGAGATCCTGGGCCGCAATGGAAACTACGTTCCATGCGTCCACTCGGTCGGTGCGCCGCTCTCTCACGGGGAGAAGGATGGGCGCTGGCCCTGTAGCAAGGAGCATAGATACATCGTTCACTATCCGGAATCCAAGGAAATCTGGTCCTTCGGATCGGGCTATGGTGGCAATGCGCTTCTCGGCAAGAAGTGTTTTTCGCTCCGTATCGCCTCTGTAATGGGACGGGAGCAAGGCTGGCTCGCCGAGCACATGCTGATTCTTGGCGTGACACCCCCCTCAGGGGAAAAGATCTATGTGAGCGCGGCGTTCCCGTCAGCCTGCGGCAAGACGAATTTCGCGATGCTGATTCCGCCCGCTGCGTTCAAGGGCTGGAAGGTTTCGACGATAGGCGAAGACATCGCGTGGATTAAGCCCGGCAAGGACGGGCGCTTCTATGCAATTAATCCGGAATCGGGGATTTTCGGTGTGGCCCCCGGAACCTCGGAGAAGACCAATCCGAATTGCATGGCCATGATCAAGAGCAACACGATATTCACCAATGTCGCCATGACCCCGGATGGAGACGTGTGGTGGGAGGGAATGACCGATGTGCCGCCGGCCAAGCTCATCGACTGGCAGGGGAATGAATGGACGCCGGATTGCGGGAGGAAGGCTGCGCATCCTAATGCGCGATTCACGGTGGCTGCCTCGCAATGTCCTTCGGTCGATGCGGAATGGGAGAACCCAGAGGGCGTCCCGATTTCGGCCTTTGTCTTCGGAGGCCGCCGGTCGGACACCGTTCCGCTCGTGACCGAAGCATTCGATTGGGATGCGGGAGTGTATATCGCCGCGACGATGGGCTCGGAAACGACCGCGGCAGCCACAGGGAAGGTCGGCGTGGTACGGCGCGATCCGATGGCGATGATTCCGTTTGTCGGCTACAACATGGGGGATTACTTCAGCCACTGGTTGAAGCTTGGGCGCTCTGTACCGAAACGGCCGAGAATTTTCTGCGTTAACTGGTTCCGCACCGATGGCAATGGGAGATTCATCTGGCCGGGCTTTGGGGAGAATATGCGCGTCCTCAAGTGGATCGTCGAGCGTTGCCAGGGAGTCGCCCGGGCAGTCGACACGCCGATCGGACGCGTCCCCGATTTCGCGGACCTTGAGTGGAAGGGGCTGGAAAGCTTCGACGGGGAGAAGTTCAAGCGCGTCAGCTCGGTCGATCACGCCGACTGGAAGCGGGAACTCAAGCTGCACGACGAGCTGCTGCAGCTCTTGGGCAGCCGCCTCCCTGCGGAACTGAGCTCGCGTCGCCAGGCCCTGGAACGCTCCCTCGGCTGACTTCTCCGCAGCACACTGGGGTGGCCGTTTCCCTTTGCTTTTCAGTGGGGTGGGCGGTGCCGGCCACTCCGCCGCGGCTGGGTGGGTCAAGATCAGCAAGCGCATTCTGACTTTGGTTCGCCGTAGGCTGGGGAGTCCGGGGAGCTTCAGGGGAGAACTGTGAGTTTCCCGTGGATAACCCCTGTGTCGTGTCGATGTTCCACGTGAAACACGGGTGCTTGCTGGGGAAGCCTTGCCCCGCCCGCGCGGCGTCGTATCGAAATACCCTGCTTCTCCCTGGGGAATCCATTTAGAATTTCGACTTGTTCGCGTTGTTCCGCGTCTGAAGACATGCAATTCTCGACTCAATTCGACGTCATCGTCGTCGGAGGCGGCCACGCGGGGACCGAGGCTGCTCTCGCCTCCGCACGCTCAGGATGCGCGACTCTGTTGTTGACGCACAATCTGGAGACGCTGGGCCAGATGTCCTGCAACCCGTCAATCGGGGGCATCGGCAAGGGACATCTCGTCAAGGAGATCGACGCCCTGGGCGGGGCCATGGCGATGGCTACCGACGAGGCCGGCATCCAGTTTCGCGTACTGAACTCCTCAAAAGGCCCGGCGGTACGCGCGACACGCGCCCAGGCCGACCGACTGCTTTATAAGCGGGCGATTCGCTCGCGCCTCGAGAACCAACCGAATCTCACCTTGTTTCAGCAGGAAGTAGAAGACTTGCTGCTGGAAGGCGACCGCACCCTAGGAGTTGCCACACGACTCGGTGTCAATTTCGCAGGGCGCGCGGTCGTGCTGACGACGGGAACCTTCCTTTCCGGTCTCGTTCACGTTGGACTGACCAAGCATCAGGCTGGCCGGGCTGGAGATCCGGCCTCTATCGGACTCGCGGCCCGGCTGCGTGAACTCAAGCTTCCAGTGGGACGACTCAAGACGGGAACGCCGCCCAGGATCGACGGCCGAACCATAGATTTTTCGGCGACGCGGAAGCAGCCCGGCGATGAGCCGGTTCCGGTGTTCTCCTTTCTCGGCAGCCCGAGCATGCATCCGGCCCAAGTGGCCTGCTGGATCACCCACACGAATCCGCGCACGCACGAGATCATCCGGGGCGGGCTCGATCGCTCTCCGATGTATACCGGGGTGATCGAGGGGATCGGCCCGCGCTACTGCCCGTCGATCGAGGACAAGATCCACCGGTTTGCGGGGAAGGAGGCCCACCAGATTTTTCTCGAGCCGGAAGGGCTCACTACCAACGAGTTCTATCCGAACGGGATTTCGACCAGTCTCCCGTTCGATGTCCAGATTGAACTGGTGCGCAGCATTCGTGGCCTGGAGGACGCGCACCTCCTGCGGCCGGGCTATGCCATCGAGTACGACTACTACGATCCGCGCAACCTGAAATCCTCCCTGGAAACAAAATCGATCACTGGTCTCTTCTTCGCAGGCCAGATCAACGGCACGACGGGATATGAGGAAGCGGCCGCGCAAGGACTGCTTGCCGGTCTCAACGCCGCGCGGTTTGTGCAGGGGAGGGATCCGTGGTGCCCGAGGCGCGACGAGGCCTACATTGGAGTATTGGTCGATGACCTCATCACTCGCGGCGTGTCGGAGCCCTACCGCATGTTCACCAGCCGCGCCGAGTATCGGCTCATGCTGCGAGAGGACAACGCGGACCTGAGGCTCACGGAAACCGGGCGCAAGCTCGGCCTCGTCGACGACGTGCGCTGGAGTGCGTTCAACCGCAAGCGCGACGCCATTGCCGCCGAGCAGGAACGACTCAAGACCACCTGGGTGAGTCCCAGATCGGCCAGCGCGGAGCTTGCCGAGCGAGTGCTCTCCAAGCGGATCGAGCGCGAGTACTCTCTCATGGACCTGCTCAAGAGACCTGGTGTGACGCATGACTCGCTTTCAGACCTTGGTGACACTGGCGGACCCGTGGTCGACGCGGCCGTCGCGGAGCAGGTCGAAATACAGGCGAAGTACCAAGGCTACATCGCGCGCCAGCTGGACGAAGTTGCACGCGCAGAAAACCATGAGAGCCTGGCTTTGCCTGGCGATCTCGACTATCACAGCGTTCGCGGACTTTCCATCGAGGTGCAGCAGAAACTCAGCTACCACCGGCCGGAGACCGTGGGACAGGCCTCGCGCATCTCGGGGATCACGCCGGCGGCCATTTCCCTCCTGCTGGTCCACCTCAAGCGCGGCATCGGGGCACGAAGGTCGGTTGCGTGACGAGCAGCGTGGCACTGCGGGCCCGGCCCGCTCTCGAAGAGCGGCTTGAACGCGGGTTGAAGGAACTCGGCATTTCAGTAGGGCCCCAAGGTCTGGCGCGGCTCATCCAGTACGTCGCCCTGCTGGACAAGTGGAACCGAGTGTACAACCTGACAGCTATACGGGACGCTGAGAAGAGTGTCAGTGTGCACTTACTTGATTGCCTCGCCGCAGTCCCTTACTTGAGGGGAAGTCGCGTCCTCGATGTGGGCAGTGGGGCCGGGCTGCCCGGGATTCCCATTGCGCTGGCCAGGCCGGACGTCCGCGTGACCATGCTCGATAGCAGTCACAAGAAGGCAGCGTTCCTCCGGCAGGCAGTAGCCGAGCTTCGACTGAGGAATGCGGCGATTGTGTGCGAGCGAGCCGAGTCTTGGCGGCCATCGGAAACGTTCGATTGCATCATCTCGCGCGCGTTTGCCGAGCTCTCAGAATTCGTCACGCTGACCGAGCATCTGCTCGCACCGGGTGGGTTCCTTGCGGCCATGAAGGGGGTCCATCCCTACGAGGAGATCGAGAAGCTGCCGCGCGGATTCCGCGTGACTCAAGTGCAACGGCTCTTCGTTCCCGGGCTCGGGGCCGAGCGGCATCTCGTACTGATCGAACGTCCATGACGCGCACGCTTGCCATCACCAACCAGAAAGGCGGGGTCGGAAAGACGACGACCAGCGTCAATCTCGCGGCGAGTCTCGCGCAGTCCGGCAAGCGCGTCTTGCTGGTGGACCTCGATCCCCAGGGGAACGCCACGATGGGGAGCGGCATCGACAAGCGCAGTCTCAAGACCTCGGTCTATCAGGTGCTCTTGGGACTCGCGACGGCCGAATCCGCGCGGCAGAAATCGGTGTCGGGCGGGTACGATCTAATTCCCGCTAATCGTGATCTTGCGGGCGCAGAAGTCGAGCTGGTCGATCTTGAGCACCGCGAATCGCGATTGAAAGGCGCGCTGGAGCAAATCGCTGATCAATACGATTTCGTTCTCCTCGACTGCCCTCCTGCGCTCAACATGCTCACGGTGAACGGACTCGTCGCGGCCGATGCCGTGATGATCCCTATGCAATGCGAGTACTACGCACTCGAGGGCCTCTCCGACCTCGTCAACACGATCAAGAAAGTGCGCCAGCATCTGAACCCGAGGCTCGAGATCGAAGGGCTGCTTCGCACGATGTACGACCCGCGCAACACGCTTGCCGAGCAGGTCTCTGCCCAGCTGCAGCAGCACTTCGGCAAGAAGGTGTACCAGACGATAATACCGAGGAACATCCGGCTCGCCGAGGCGCCCAGCTTCGGCGCACCCGCGGTCGCGCTCGATCGCGAATGCAAGGGCTCGCAGGCCTATGTCGCGCTTGCGGGTGAATTACTTTCGCGGAACGGACTCGTCGCCGCATGAGCGCCGTATTCCAATGAAGCTCAAGGGACTGGGCAGGGGCTTGGACGCCCTTCTCGACACGGACAACGAGGGCGGGTCCATTCGCGAGGAACTCGCTACTTTGCGTCTCGAGCAACTGCAGCGCGGCCGTTACCAGCCGCGAACCAGGATGGATGAAAACTCGCTGCAGGAACTGGCGGCCTCGATCCGCAAGCAAGGCCTGATGCAGCCGATACTCGTGCGGCCGGTCGACGGCGGGCGCTACGAAATCATCGCGGGCGAGCGGCGCTGGCGAGCAGCGAAAATCGCCGGCCTGTACGAAGTCCCGGTACTCGTGCGTCACGTGCCGGATTCGGCAGCGCTTGCTATGGGCCTTATTGAAAACATACAACGGGAAAATCTCAACCCGCTCGAGGAGGCGGGCGGAGTGCAGCGACTCGTCACTGAATTCAAGCTGACCCACCAGGAAGCCGCCGACGCGATAGGCCGGTCCAGGACGGCCACCACCAACCTCCTCAGGCTCCTGAACCTGGAGAAGTCAGTCCAGGGTCTGCTCTTCGACGGCAAACTCGAGATGGGTCATGCGCGCGCTCTTCTCGCGCTTGAGGGGCGGCAGCAGGAGAGCGTCGCAAGGAAAGTCTCGGGTGGCGCGCTTTCCGTGCGCCAGACGGAACATCTCATCAACGCCATCCTGCATCCCAAAGCCAAACGCAAGCTCAAGACCGACCGCGACCTCGCGCGCCTCGAGGAAGAGTTGTCCGAGGAACTCGGGACCTCGGTTGAGATAAGGCCCGGAAAGAAAGGGACCGGAAAACTTGTAATCGGCTATGCGAGCCCCGATCACTTGGACGATCTCCTTTCCGGGTTTAGGCGCCGACGGACTTCGTAGTCGGCCAGAACTCCGTTCAACCGCAAGACATTGACGTTACACACATTACTATAATACGCGAACGTTCGTGCTTTTTATGTAACGAACGCGTAACCCAACTGCAACCGGGGGATCCCTTCCCTCCGAACATGACCGAAAAGTGGACCAAGGTTGCAAACGCCGTTGACGTC
The DNA here is from genome assembly GCA_963699535.1 of uncultured beta proteobacterium. Lineage (GTDB taxonomy): Bacteria > Pseudomonadota > Gammaproteobacteria > Burkholderiales > SG8-39 > VBDM01. Next base: position 128,242 of record CAVOUJ010000028.1, read on the forward strand.
CCCGAAGACGGGACGCTCCTCGTTCATCTGGGCGCAGAGCCGCTATGCCTCTACAACCTTGCCGGACGAATCTTCGCTACGCACGATACCTGCACGCACGGACAGGCGAGCCTCGCCGACGGATTCATCGACGGCGACGAGATCGAGTGCCCGCTGCACCAGGGCAGGTTTCACATCGCGACCGGCAAAGCGGCCGGCATACCCTGTGTCGATGACGTACGCAGCTACGCCGTGAAAATCAAGAACGGTGCAGTGCTGATCAGGGAATAGCCGGTCGTGAACTAATCCGGCCGGATGCCGGCCTCGCGGGCGATCTTTGTGTACTTTGCGAGTTCTTCCTTCATCACTGCGAGCAATTGCTCGGGCGTGCTGCCCACCGAAGCGAGACCAACCGGAGTAAGCCTCTCCTTGATGACCTGGGGATCTCGGACGATGCGGACGATTTCGCCGTTCAGACGATCGACGATCGGGCGCGGCGTCCCCGCGGGAGCCATGACCCCGAGCCAGACATCCACCGAATAGCCCGGCAGAGGTCCCGCTTCCGCGATCGTCGGAACATCAGGCAGGATCGCGGTTCGCGAAGCGCCCGCTACGGCGATCGGGCGCAGCTTGCCGGCCTTGAAGTGCGGCAGCAGCGAGTTGACGGCGCCGATGGTGAAATCGATCTCGCCCGAGAGCAGCGCGGGGATGATTCCGGCCGACCCCTTGTACGGCACGTGCACGATCTTGATGCCCGTCATCGACCGCAGCAGCTCGGCGGCGAAGTGGTGGGGCGCTCCTACTCCCGCGGTGCCATAGGTAAGAGGACGCGGCGACGACTTCGCGAAGTCGAGAAATTCCTTCAGCGAGTGCACCGGCATGCTGGTGTTAACGGTCAATCCAAAGGGGATGGTCGCAGCGAGCGAGATCGGCTCGAAGTCCTTGATCGGGTCGTAGGGAAGCTTGGCAACGACGGCGGCAGTCATGACGTGCGCCGACTCCGACATCACGATGGTGTAGCCGTCGGCGGGTTGCCGCGCGACGAACTCGCGCGCGATGTTGCCCGCGGCGCCGGGCCTGTTCTCGACGACGAACGGCTGACCGAGTGCCGGTTGGAGACGCTCCGCCAGCAAACGCGAGAGGTAATCCGGCGACCCGCCAGGCGGCAAGCGGCACGATGAACTTGATAGGCCGGTTCGGCCAAGCTCCGCTCTGCGCCGCGGATATGCCGGTCGCGAGCGCCAAGACAGCACCGAGCACCAAAGCAATCCAAGTTCGCACCGTCAACATGTTTTCCTCCTTTCGGGGAACTCCTATGTTCATCGTTTCTGGTTCGCGCCCGAGCCGCTCACGTTCGTGTCGTATCCTGGAGCGACACGCACGTCGACAACGCAAACCGCTCCGCCTTGCACGGCGCGGATGCCCTTTTCGATCGCAGGGCGCAGGTCCGCGATATTCGCGACCGGGCCGATGCCCTCCGCTCCTTGCGCGCGGGCGATCATCGCCAAGTCGATATCCGGACCGCTGATGCGCTGGCCGATCCAGCGGTTCTCGACCGGGCGCGAGCGCTCTTTGGCAACCCGTTCCTGGTGCAGTTCGTCGTTGAAAAATGAGCGGTTGTTGGCGACGAGAATCAGGCAGGGAATGCCGTAGTGAGTAGCGGTCCACAGCGCCGTGTTGCTCATCAGGAAGTCGCCGTCGCCCATGATCGCTATGGGGAGCCGCCCGCTGCCTTTGAGAGCGAGCGCCGCGCCAACGGTAATGCCGGGCCCGGCACCGACTCCGCCCCCTCCCTCCGACCCAATGTAATCGAGCGGATGTCGGAAATGGCGATAGGCGCCATTCCAGCCAAGCGGCAGCCGCGTGATGCAGATGTCCATGCCCTTCGTTGCCTGGTTCAGCGCGTCGGCTAGCGTTCGTATGGAAACCGCGTCCGACGTGGAAGCCGGAAGCGGCGCCGGTTTCGAAGCCATCGCCGCAGTGCGAGCCTTAGCGGCGTCGAGCAGCAGCGGCACGGCGGCGTCCGGTTCACACATCATGTAGATGTCCATCGGCGGGAGGCCCTGGTAATCCATGCTCCAACCGCGGTGCAGATGCGCATCGGGGGAGACGTGTATGACCTTCGCTCCGACGGGATCGGCGCCCCAGGCCTGCTTCAACACGCCGGCGGTGTCGATCCAGTCAAGCGAAAGCACCACATCGGCCTCGCGGAGCAGCTTCGCCGCGTCGGGCGGGAGAAAAGTCGCCGGGGGCGCGGCGTGCAACGGATGATCGGTCGGAAAGGCCGCGCCGAGCTTGATGTCGGTGAAGACCCGCGCCTGGAGTTTCTCCGCGAGTGCGACGCGCGCGTTCCAGGCCACCTCGCTCCTCGAAGTCCGCCCGGCGAGGATGACCGGGTGCTTCGCGCCGGAAAGGAGCTTGGCCGCGGCATCGACAAGGGGCGCCGCCGGCAGCACCGGCTCGGGCGCGCGATAGCGTTTCGCGTCCGGAAGCGGCGGCAGCGCGCCGATCTTCGCTTCCTGGAGTCCTGCGTCCAGATTGACGTAGGTCGGGCCGCGCGGTGCTGTGTTGGCGATCTGCGCCGCGCGCAGGATCGCCTCGTACGCCGCAGGCACCGACGCGGGCTGGTTATCCCACTTGGTGAAGTCTCGCACCAGCGCCCCTTGATCGGAGGCGGTGTGGATCCAGTCGATCCAGGGCCGACGCTTGGCGGCATCCCAGGGCCCGGTCGCGCCGAGGACGAGCATCGGAATTCGGTCGCACCAGGCATTGAAGATCGCCATGCTTGCGTGCATGAGGCCGACGTTCGAATGCACCACCGCGCCCATCATCCTGTCGGACGCTTTGGCATACCCCTGCGCGATCGCCACGGCGGACTCCTCGTGCAAGCAGAGCAGCATCTGCGGGCGGCTGTTGCCGAGGTAGTTGACGATACTGTCGTGCAAACCCCGGTAGCTTGCCCCGGGATTGAGCGCCAGGTAAGGAATCTCGATGGCGCGCAGCATCGCTGCGATGGCGTCGCTGCCCCAGAGCTCATTCTGCTCGGGGCCGGCGACTGGCGACTCCGCGAGCACGTTCGGGGCCACGTTGTCCTTGGCGTTCATGAGCGATTCGTTCTATCCATATTAGGAGCGAGGGCGATCATAGCTTGCCCCGGAATATTCGCGCAAACGATACACGGCGCCTCGGCCGGCGCTAGCCGTGCAGGCCCAGGTATCGCTTCGCGCGAATTACTCGTCCGGCGCGGCCAGCGTTCCTACCGCGGCAAAAAGCGTCTCGACCGACTCGCGCGACAGGTTCCGCGTGATGAACACGATGCGCGAGCGCCGGTCTGCGCCGGGCCAGGCTTCGAGCGTCACGGGCGGATGGAACACGTGCTGCGCGCCCTGCACCACGACCGGGCCGGACTCGCCGGCGACGTTGACTAGACCCTTGACGCGCAGCAGGTCGGGACCGCGAAGCGATGTCAACAGCTGAACCGCGGCGGAAAACGCGTCCCAGGTAAAGGGTTTGTCGAACCACAGGCAGAACGAGCGGATCGAGGTGTCGTGCGTGCCGGCGCGCACGCGCTCGCCGAGGTATGCCCCTTCGGCCGGACGCGCCTCTCCGGACGGAGCGAGCCATCGATCGAGGTCTCGGATCGTCGGACGAATGCTTCTCGGTCCGACGTCGCGAAGAAACGCCACGTCCACCCTGCCGTTGATCGCGATCGTGCGCGCGGCGTAGGGATTCATTTGCTCCAGGCGCGCCTCTAGTGCCGCAACGACGGCTGGAGACGCGATGTCGCTTTTCGTGATGACGATGCGGTCAGCCACCGCGGCCTGCTTCGCCGCTTCGGGCGCGTTGTCGAGGTTCAACGGGCCGTTCACAGCATCGACGAGCGTCACGACGCAGTCCAAACGATACTGCGCGCCGAGCATGCCGTCGGTCTGCAGCGTATGCAGCACAGGGACCGGGTCGGCGAGCCCCGTCGTCTCGACGAATACCCGGTCGAAGTCGATGACTTCGCCGGCCCGGCGCTTGATGAAGAGCTCGCGCAGCGTCTCTTGGAGGTCGGTGCGCACCGAGCAGCACAGGCAGCCGTTAGAGAGGAGCGTCATCTGCTCCGAGGACGAAGCGACGAGCTGGTGATCAATGCCGACCTCGCCGAACTCGTTGATGATCACCGCGGCCCGGTTCATTCCGGGGTCGCGCAGGAGATGCTTCAACAGGGTCGTCTTGCCGCTGCCTAGAAAGCCGGTGATGAGGCTGACCGGGAGCTTTCCCGCGAGCGGATCGCGCGTCGGCGACGGGCTCGGCATCAAACCGTCATCTCGAGGACATACAAGCCGCCCGCAAAGCGATCGACGGTGTATACGAGGCGCCTGTCGTCCACGTACACGTCGTTCAACTGGATCGACCCGACACGCGAGAGCTTCGGAGCGGGGGGTACGAAGTAGGCGATTTCCTGCGGCTGATAGGGGTTGGTCACATCGAAAGCGCGCACGCCGCCGCCGAAGAACGTGCCGACGATGATGCTGTCCGAGCGCCACGATCCCGCTACGGGGAGATTCTCGTGCAGGTTGTGCGCGCCGAAGCGCCCGCCGTTTTTGGCGAAGGTCTCGACCGGAGGCATGGGGAAGGTGCTGATCGGCACAGGGTTGCTTTCGACGCGGGCGTCCACGACCCAGACGAGCTTCGGCCAGTCCTTGCCGTCCGGATGTACGCATTCATCGCTGACGATGAGGAGCCCGCGCTCGAAAAGCGGCAGCACCGTATGCGTGAAACCGGTATATGGAGGCGAGTAGCGCCAGTGCGCGACGAGTCTGGGGCGCGATTTGTCGGAGATGTCCAGAATGACCGCCCCCCCGGAGATGTAGCCGACATAGGCGCGGTCGGGGCGCTCGGGGAAGACGTTCGTATTGTGCGCGCGGAAACCGGAGTCGAACTTCGGGTGCCGCGCGAGCGGCGGAACCGAGTCGCCCACGCGCGTGCCGGGCATCCACCAGCGTCCGGCCTCGACGGGTTTCGAGGGATTGCGCACATCGATGATGCGGTAGAACTGGTCGTCCGCCGGATTGTTCGGCTGAAAATCCGGGGCGCCGCCCGCCATGTGGACGAACTCTCCATCGACGAACCAGACTGCGTGCACGCCGCGCGAATGCGGACCCGAAGCGTCGAAGTGAGAGATCAGCTTCGGCTTCTCGGGTGTGCTGATGTCGAACAGGTCGAATCCCGCGGGCTGGGTGTTCACCGCGCTCGTCTGATAGGCGACCGCCATGGTGTCGCCGACCACATCGAGAGAATTGGAGCGCACCTTTGCGTGCGGAAGCTCAGTCTGTACAACGACCTTGGGATTCTTCGGGTCGGTCACGTCCACCGCGGTGAAATTCTTCGGCGCGGACTCGTGCGCCAGCCACAGGATCCGCCGTCCGTCCCGCGCGAGCTGCATCGCCATGCCCTCGCCTATACCGCCGAAGCCCTGCAGCTCGTGATGCGAGAGAAGCTTCATGTTGAGCGCCAGCGCTTGATCGGGACGGGTGCCTATTCCAGAAAGGGGAGAAGCCATTGGGATTCCTGTGGTCTTTTTTGAACGGACCGAAAATGCCGCAAGCCGTAATATTAACCGCTCGCCGGCGTCGCTGACACGCGGGATCGGGTACACTTTCGCCGCGTCTCATCGCTCGAAAAGGAGGAAGTCATGCAGAGGTTGCTCGTCACGGCCCTCGGTTTCGGCGCGGCCCTTCTCGCCGCCGGGGCAGTCGCCCAGACCTATCCCACCAAGCCGGTGAAACTCATCGTCACCTATCCCCCCGGCGGAAGCTCCGATCTGATGGCGCGCGTTTTCGGCCAAAAGCTCGGGGAAATCTGGGGACAGACCGTGATCATCGAGAGCAAACCCGGAGCTGCGGGCTCTATCGGGATGGACTTCGCCGCCAAACAGGCGCCGGACGGCTACAGCTTCGTGGTCGGCAACCTGGGGCCGGCAGCGGTCAACCCGCTGCTGTCAAAAGTGCCCTACAACGTCGAGCGCGATTTCGCTGCGATCTCATTGATATCAACGGGCCCCAATATCCTCGTCGTCAATCCGAGCGTGCCGGCCAAGTCGTTGCGCGAGCTGACCGAGTACGCGAAAGCGAGCGCCGGCAAGCTCAACTACGGCACGAGCGGCCCGGGAAGCGTATCGCACCTCACCGGAGCGATGTACCTCAACATCACCGGGATCAAGGCGACCGAGGTTCCCTACAAGGGCGGCGGTCTCGCCATGCCGGACGTCGTCGCCGGGCACATCCAGTACATCTTCTCCGATTCGTTGCCGGCGATGGGATTCATCAAGTCCGGCAGGGTGAGGGCTCTGTGCGTTACGGGCCCTGAGCGCAGCTCCGTCCTGCCCGAAGTCCCGCCGTGTGCGGAATCGGTGCCGGGCCTGGTGGCGGTCAACTGGTGGGGCGTGTTCATGCCGGTCGGGACTCCGAAAGCGATCACCACCAAGTTTCATGCCGATCTGGTCAAGGTGATGCAGGATGCGCACGTGAAGGCCGAGTTCGCAAAGCTGGGCGTCGAAGCTGTCCACAGCACGCCCGAAGAGTTCGTGGCGTTCATGAAATCCGAGACGGCGAAGTATTCGAAGCTCATCAAGGAGGCGGGGATCAAAGGCAATTAAAGGCGGACCGCTGACGCGGCCGCTCTAATTCCGCCGGCAGGAGCGGACGCACGACGCCGCTCAGCCGGCGGGAGTTGCAAGCATATAGGTCCCACGTGCCCCAAGCGCAGCCTGCGCGTTATCGGGCGGCACGCTTCTTTCTTCGCCCGCGCGGATTTCCCGCCAGTTCCTCGAGGACAGCGCACACCGCGCCGGTGTCCTGTTTGCCCAGCCCCATCGCCATCGCCGCGTTGTAGATCGGTACGCTCGCCGCGAACAGCGGAGTCGGACAATCGAGTTCGCGCGCGAAATCGCCGATGATGGTCATGTCCTTCTGCCATATCTCGTTCTTCATCGTGGCCTCCGAATAGTCGCCCTTGACCATCATCGGGCCGCGCACCTGGAACATGCGCGAGCCTCCCGCCCCGCCCGCGACGACTTTCAGCACCAGCGCCGGGTCCAGCCCGGCCTTCATTCCGAGCACCATCGCCTCGGCGGCGGCGACGTTGTGGATCGCAACGAGGAGATTGGCGACGAATTTCATCTTCGATCCGCTGCCGAAGGGTCCGACGTAATAGCTCGCGCTGGTGAAGCCCTCGAGCACCGGGACGATCCTGCGGTAGGCGGCGCGGTCGCCGCTGACGTAGATGAGCAAGTCCTTGACCCGAGCCTGTGCGCCGGTGCCGCTCAAGGGACAGTCGAGGAGGATTACGCCTCGCTTCGCGAGAGTCTCGCGCGCGCCCTCTTTCACAGCGATCGGCAACGTGCTCGTCTCGACAATGATTGTGCCGCGCCTGGCGGACGCGGCGAGCTCCGCGGCGACCTCGGTCAGCGCCGGCGCCGAGGGAAGCGAAGTGACGATAATGTCGGTTCGCCTCGCGACATCGCGCGGGCTTCGCGCGGCGACCCCGCCCGAGCGCGCGAACTCTGCGCGGCGCCGGCGCACAACGTCGTAACCGACAACGCGGAATCCCGCGCGAGCGAGGTTGAACGACATCGCCGACCCCATGATGCCAAGGCCCACCATACCTACCGTCTGCTGTGTCATCGCTCCCCTCTTTGTCTGTTGACCTATGGACAAATCCGCTACCATTGTCGCTCAAAAAAACACGGAGGCGCAGTGGCGGGCCGGCTTTCGAATCTTCTCGTCGGCGTTGACATCGGCGGTACTTTCACCGATTGCGTAGTGCTCGGGCGCGGCGGCCGCATCACGGCCGCGAAAGCGCCCTCTACGCCGGCTAACTTCGCCGAAGGCATGATTGCCGCAATGCGCGTTGCGGCGGATGAGCTCGGGCTCTCGTTCGAGAATTTCTGCGCGCAGATGCAGGTTCTTACTCATGGCACCACGGTCGGTACCAACGCGTTGATCCAGAGAAAGGGCGCGAGGGTAGGCCTCATCACGACCAAAGGTCACGAGGACGCGATCCACATCATGCGCGGTTCGCGCGGCGTCACCTCTCGCGACCTGCGCAAGGTCGTGCATTTTCCGGAGAGCCAGAAACCCGATCCCATCGTCCCCAAGCGCCTCATCGAGGGCGTCTCGGAACGGGTCGATTGCTTCGGCGAGGCGATCGTGCCGCTCAACGAAGCTCAAACCGAGGCGGCCATCCGGAGCCTGGTCGCGCAAGGGGTGGAAGCGATCGCAGTGTGTTTCCTCTGGTCGTTCCTGCGTCCCGAGCACGAGCTTCGGGTAAAGGAAATGGTCCGGGCGATGGCCCCGGACCTGTTCGTCTCCTGCTCGGTCGATATCGCGCCCAAGTGGGGCGAGTACGAGCGCACGACCGCCGCCGTGCTCAACGCTTATATCGGGCCGGTGATGGCGAAGTACCTCGGCAACCTCGACGCGCGGCTGAAGAGCGCGGGGTACAGCCGTCCGCTGCAGATCGCGCAATGCGCGGGCGGCTCGGTGTCGGTCGACAAGGCGATAGCCTCCCCCTTGCTCACCTTGGATTCCGGCCCGGTCTCGGGCGTCGCAGGCTCGGTGTACCTCGGCAAGCTGATGGGGATCGAGCACATCATCACCACCGACATGGGCGGCACTTCATTCGACGTGGGCATCGTCCACGAAGGCCGGCCGCAGTATTCCTTCGTTTCGAACGTCGCGCAGTACGAGTATTTCCTTCCCAAGGTGGACATCCAGGCAATCGGCTCGGGCGGAGGATCGCTCGCTCGCGTCGATGCGGGGACCAAGTCGCTCCAGGTCGGACCCGAGTCGGCGGGGGCCAATCCCGGCCCCGCGTGCTACGGCAAGGGGAATATGACGCCGACCGTGACCGATGCCGACGTCGTGCTCGGCACGATCAACCCCGACAACTTCCTGGGCGGACGCATCAAGCTCGATCGCGCCAAGGCCGTGGCCGCCGTGCAGGGGGTCGCCAATGCGCTCGGGCTTTCGCTCCTGGAGACGGCGAGCGGCATTGCGCGCGTCGCCGAGTTCAAGATGGCGGACCTCATCCGCAAGATGACGGTGGAAAAGGGCTTCGACCCGCGCGACTTCACGCTCTTTGCCTTCGGCGGCGCCGGTCCCGCGCACGCCGGCGTGTTCGGCGCCGAGCTGGGCGTAAAGAGCGTCATCATTCCGCAGAAGGAGGTCGCTTCGACCTGGTGCGCGTTCGGCGCGGCCTCGGCCGACATGCTGCACGTGTATGAACGGGCCGACATCCAGGCAAGCCCCTTCGACCCTGCCCGCGTCAATCGGACGCTGGAAGCCCTGGAAGCGCGTGCTCACGAGCAGATGGAGCGCGACGGCATTCCGCGCGCGCGCCGGCGGCTGCAGTTTTCCCTCGATATGCGCCACAAGGGCCAGATCAACGAGGTCGAAGTGATGTTGCCCGAAGCGCGCTTGCATGAGAAATTCCTCCAGAAGCTGCACGAGCGTTTCTATGCTCGTTACGAGCGGCTCTACGGCAAGGGTTCGTCCTACCGGAATGCGCGGATCGAAATCGTGACTCCGCGACTGCGCGCGAGCGCGCCGACGCCGCGGCCGAAGCTGAAGGTCGCGCGGGCGCTCACCCGGCGGATCGCCCAGGGGGCCGCACGCGGCAGGCGCGAGATCTGGTGGCCGGAGCTGAAGCGCAAAGTCACGACGCCGATCTATGACGGCGCGTTGCTCGTTCCCGGCAACCGCATCAAGGGGCCGACCGTGGTCGAGACGAGCGACACGACGATCGTCGTGCACCCCGGCCGGACGCTGGCCGTGGACGCGTTCGGGAATTTCGAGATTCAGTTTCAGCCGTAAGAGCCGCCGGGCGCGGAAGACGGGAAGCCAAGGAGAAAGCCGGATGCCCAGGATCAGCGAAATGAACACCGCCGTTTTCGACGGGCGCGCCATGGGGTATGTGCCGCCGAAGAAGCTTGCGATCTCCAGGAAGGTGAAACTCCACACCCGGCGCGCAAGGAAGATCGACCCGATCACCTACGAGGTGGTGCGCCACAGCCTGTGGCACGTGAACGAGGAGCACGGCGCCACGATCCAGCGATTGTCCGGGTCGCCGGTGGCGATGTACGCGCTCGATCTCAACCCCTCGATCCTCACCGAAGACGGCGAATTCGTCTATTTCGGGCCGTACATGCAATACATGTCCGGTGTTACCGACACGCAGGTCAAATGGATACTCGAGTACCGCGGCGACAACCCGGGGATCCGCGAAGGCGACATGTTTCTCGCGAACGACCCTTGGGTGGGCGCGGCGCACCAGCAGGACGTGATGCTCATCTGCCCGGTGTTCTGGAAGCGCGAGCTCTTCTGCTGGGTGACGAACTGCCTGCACCAGTACGACATCGGCGGGATCACGCCCTCCTCGTTCTGCGGCACGGCGGAAAGCGCCTTCGAGGAAGGGATCTGCATTCCGCCCGTCAAGATCATCGAGGGCAACGAGATCCGGCGCGACATTGAGGAGCTCTACCTTCGCTCCTCGCGCAAGCCCGAGACGGTGGCGCTCGATTTTCGCGCGCAGCTCGCCGGTAACATCACGGCGCGCGACCGCGTTCTTTCCCTCATCCGCCGCTACGGTCCGGAGGTCGTCAAGGGCGTGATGAAGAAGATCATCGATAACGGCGAGGCCGCGTTCCTCGAGAAGTTGAAGCGCCTGCCCGATGGCGTGTGGCGCGAACGCACCTACGTCGAGTGCTGCAGGCCCGGTGACCGGCGCACGCACCGCGTCCACCTCACGCTCACCAAGCAAGGCGACCGGCTGGTATTCGACAACGATGGCACCGCGCCCCAGGACGGTGCGATGAACGCCACTTACTCAGGCTGGCGCGGCTCGATCATGGTGGCGCTGAACCAGCTCTTGTGCTGGGACCAGTACTTCTGCATCGCGGGGGCGTTGCGCCACGTCGAGTTCGATCCCACTCCGGGGACCTTCAACTGCGCGAACTTCCCCGCGTCGGTATCGACGGCGCCGGTGCAGGCGATGGAAATCTCCCTTTATCCCGCGTACAACGTGCTCTCGAAGATGATCCATGCCGATCCGGAGATGAGAAAGGACATCATGTGCATCGGCGGCACGAGCCAGTGGCCGGCGACCCTGTTTCGCGGCACCGACCAGTGGGGCGAGCGCTTCGGGTACATTCTCGTCGATCCGATCGGCGGGGCGATCGGCGCATTCTCGACTGGTGACGGAATCAATACCGGCGGCCAGTCGCGCACGCCGATCTGCAAGCTGCCCAACGTCGAGCACACCGAACAGTCTTTTCCGGTGTTGTACCTCTACCGCAAGGAGGTGATCGATTCCGGCGGCGCAGGCAAATGGCGCGGCGGCATGTCGGCCGAGTCCTGCTTCATTCCGCACCGCACCGGGCAAATCACGCACGACACCTTGTCCTCCGGCAACGCGACGCCGACCTCACCCGGCATGATGGGCGGCTACCCGGGAAGCGTGAATGTCTATAAGTTTGTGCGCGCGACCGACATCAAGGAGCGCATGGCGAGGAGCGACATTCCCGGGGACATCGCCGAGCTGAGCGGTCGCGAAGAGGTCCTGCAGCTTCGCCAGGGCAACTTCCCCCAGAATCCGGCGGATGCCTATGCCGTGATCTGGTCGGCGGCGGGCGGATACGGCGATCCCTTCGAGCGCGACCCGGAGCGCGTGCGCCATGACGTCGCCGAAGGGCGCGCGGTCTCGCGCGAGGCGGCGCGCGAGATCTACGGCGTCCTCGTCCGCGAGGACGGCGGCCTCGACTTGGAAGGAACGACACGCGAGCGCGCGGAGCGGCGAGCAGCAAGGGTGCGCACGGACGGTTCGGTCAGGACCCTCTCCGGAAAAGTGATCGCGCGAATCACCGAAAATCTCGACGTCCGCAAGGAGAACGACGGCTTGCGCTGCGCCTGCGCCAAGTGTTCCGTCGACCTCGGGCCGATCCGCGACAACTACAAGCAGCACTGCGTGATGGAGGAGAACGACATCAGGATCGCCAACCCGAATATCGGCGATTGGAAGCGTTACATCGACGACCACCCGGTGTTTCGCCAGTTCTACTGCCCGGGCTGCGGCGCGCTCGTCGAAAATGAAATCTCGCGCGCCGACGATCCCGTGCTGCGCGATATCGAGCTCCATCTGAAATAGAAGCAGGGAAGGCGCCGGCTCCTCGTTGACACTGCCGGGGGCGGTTGATAGATTGCGCCGGATCGCCGCGCAGGACGAGGTTCCGCATGAAGGAACATATGCGGCGTGCGCCACGCGAGGGCGAATTCCCGCCCGGCGACGCATCCACAAGGAGGAGCATTGATGCACGCGGCGGGCCATCCCGCGATGACGACCGCAGCGCCGCCCGTCCTGCTGCGCTCGTTCGATCTGAAGTGGATCGTGATCGGGGTCTGCGTGGCCTTGACGGTCTACATCGCCGTGGTCCCGCTCGCGTTTCTCCTCTGGCAGAGCTTCTTCACGCCGCAGACCGCGGCCAAAGCAGCCGAGTTCACGCTGGGCAACTATGCGCCAGGCCTACGGCAGCACCGAAACCCTTCGGCTCTTCTGGAATTCGCTGAAGTTCTCGGCGGGAGCCGCGATCCTCGCTTTCGTCCTGGGGACGGCGCTCGCGTGGATGAACGAGCGCACCAACACGCCGTTCAAGACGCTGTTCTTTGCGCTTGTCGATCATTCCGCTCATCATCCCGGGAATCCTCTTCACGGTCGCGTGGATCCTGCTCGGCAGCCCCAAGATCGGCATCATCAACCTCGCGCTGCAGCACTGGTTCGGTCTCGAGCAGCCGCTGTTCAACGTCTATTCGCTTGCGGGCATGATCTGGGTGGACGGCCTGCACTACTCGCCGATGGCGTTCCTGCTCATGACCGCCGCGTTCCGCGCGATGGACCCGTCGCTCGAGGAGTCGGCGACCATGAGCGGCGCCAACATCTTCCAGGTCGCCTGGCGGGTGACGCTGAAGCTCACCTGGCCGGCGATCCTCGCCACGCTCCTGATCCTCTTCGTCCGCGCGATCGAGTCCTTCGAAGTGCCGGCGCTCCTCGGCCTGCCGGTCGGCATCCAGGTCTTCACGTCGTCGATCTACCAGGCGGTGCACCGCTATCCCAGCCAGATCGGCCTCGCCTCCGCGTACGGCGATGACGCTGCTCGCGATCACGACGATCGGCGTCTACTTCGTGTCGCGGCTCTCCAGCCGCGGCAACAAGTACGCGACCATGACGGGAAAGGGGTTCCGGCCGCGGCACGATCGACCTCGGGCCCTGGCGCTGGGTCGCCGCCGCGATCTTCATCGTCTATTTCCTCCTGATCGTGGTGCTGCCCTTCTCGGTGCTGCTGTGGTCGTCCTTCCAGAAGTTCTATTCGGTGCCTTCGTGGCAGGCGCTGCAGAACCTCACGCTCGATCCGTACCGCTTCATCTTCACCTACCCGAACCTCGCGCGCTCGGTGTGGAACAGCCTGTTGCTTTCCTTCGGCAGCGCGACGGTGATCATGCTGGTGACCTCGGTGATCTGCTGGATCGTGGTCAAGACCAAGCTCCCGGGACGCTGGCTGCTCGACAACGTCGCCTCGCTGCCGATGGTGTTCCCCGGGCTGGTGCTCGGCCTTGTCGATCATGATCTTCTATCTGAACGTCGACATCGGCGTCTACGGCACGATCTGGATCATGTTCATCGCCTACGTCACGCGCTTCATGCCCTACGGGCTGCGCTACAACACGACCTCGATGCTGCAGATCCACAAGGAGCTGGAGGAGTCGGCGGCGATGAGCGGCGCCTCGTGGGCGACGACCTTCCGGCGCATCATCCTGCCCCTGCTCAAGCCGGGGCTCGTCGCCGGCTGGATCTACGTGATGATCGTCTCGATCCGCGAGCTCTCGAGCTCGATCCTGCTCTACAGCCCCGGCACCGAGGTGTTGTCGATCATCATCTGGGAGCTGTGGGAGAACGGCCAGTACGTCGAGCTCTCGGCGCTCGGCGTGCTTTTCATCCTGGCGCTTTTCGTCCTGGTGATGGTCGCCCAGTGGCTGGGCAAGAAGTTCGGCGTCAAGGACTGAGGCGGAGAACCGCGTGCTGAACGTCGAGGGACTGTTCACGGAGTATCCCAACGAGCGCGGCCAGATCGTCAAGGCCGCGCAGGACGTGAGCTTCGAGGTGCCGGAGGGGAAGCTGTTCACGCTGCTCGGGCCCAGCGGCTGCGGCAAGACCACGACGCTGCGCTCGATCGCCGGCCTCGAGCGGCCGCGCGCCGGTGAGATCAGCGTCAACGACCGCGTCGTGTACTCCTCGAGCCAAGAACGTCTTCGTCGCGCCCAACCGGCGCGGCTTCGGCATGGTGTTCCAGTCCTACGCCATCTGGCCGCACATGAACGTCTTCCAGAACGCGGCCTTTCCGCTGGAGGTCGGCGACCGCAGGCTCTCGCGGAAGGAAATCCGCGACAAAGTGATGCGCGTGCTGACGGCAGTGCAGCTCGAGAGCTTCGCCGACCGCGAGGCGACCAAGCTCTCCGGCGGCCAGCAGCAGCGCCTGGCGCTCGCGCGGGCGCTCGTCATGGAGCCGCAGCTGCTGCTGCTCGACGAGCCGCTCTCCAACCTCGACGCGAAGCTGCGCGAGCTGATGCGCTTCGAGCTGAAGCGCCTGCAGCGCGAGCTGCGGATCACGACGGTCTACGTGACCCACGACCAGAGCGAGGCGCTCGCGCTCTCGCACTCGATCGCGGTGATGAACGAGGGCCGTATCCAGCAGATCGGCACGCCGCGCGAAATCTACGAGCGGCCGCGCAGCCAGTTCGTCGCCGACTTCGTCGGCACGACGAATTTCCTCGACGGCACGGTTCTCGGGCGCGGTGCCGCGTCCGGGCATTTCCGCGTGCGCACCGAGTTCGGCGAGGTCGAAGTCCTGTCGGACGACGATTTGCGCGGCGACGACCGGGTGGTGCTCTCGGTGCGGCCCGAGGACGTCGAGCTCGACGAGGCCCGGCCGGAGGGAGACAACGTCTTGGAGGCCCGCGTCGATCAGAAGGTGTTTCTCGGCGAGTTCCTCGACTTCCAGGTGAAGCTCGGAAGCCGCATCCTGCTCGCGCGACGCCATCCTTCTCTCCGAACCCCCATCGGCGAGGCCATCTACGTGAAGCTCCATCCCGAAAAATGCGTCGCCCTCAAGGCCGCCGGAACCTCATGACCGACAAGATATCCGCGAAGAGCAAGCACACGACGTACCCCGCCAAAGAGCGCTGGGCCTCCGACGTCATCGTCGATCTGCTGCACGCCTACGATCTGCCTCACGCCGCGCTCAACCCGGGCGCGAGCTACCGCGGGCTGCACGACTCGATCGTGAACTACGGCGGCGACCGCCCGACGATGATGCTCTGCCAGCACGAGGAGACTGCCGTGCAGGTCGCGCACGGCTACGCCAAGGCGTCCGGGCGCCCCATGGTCGCGATCCTGCACAACCTCGTCGGTCTGCTGCACGCCAACATGGCGATCTACTACGCCTACATCGATCGCGCGCCGATCTTCATCATCGGCGCGACCGGGCCCATGGACGAGACCAAGCGCCGGCCGCGCATCGACTGGATCCACACCGCACAGGGCCAGGGCGAGGCCGTGCGGGCCTATACCAAGTGGGACTACCAGCCGCACACCATCGACGGCGTGCCCGATGCGTTCGCGCGCGCCTACGCGGTGATGATGACCGAGCCGCAGGGGCCCGATCTACATGTGCTACGACGCCTGGCTGCAGGAACAGAAACTCGACCACGACGTACCCGCTTCCGTCCGCCGCACGCGGCGAAGGTGCCGAGCAGGCTCGCGCCGGAGCCCAGGGCGCTGGAGCGCGCCGCGGATCTGATCGCTGCCGCCAGGAAGCCCGTGATCATCGCGGAGTTCGTCGGCCGGGAGCCCGAGGGCTTCCATGCGCTGGTCGATCTTTCCGAAACAGCGGGCATTGCCTGTATACGATGTCGACAGCCGGCTCAACTTTCCGACACGGCACCCGCTCAACATGAGCATGGAAAAGGAGGTGTTCCGCGACGCCGACCTGGTGCTTTGCCTCGACACGCGCGACTGGGAGCGGCCGACCACCGAGCTTGCGAGCGCGACGCGCGAGATCAAGTCGATCGTGCCGTCCGGGGCGAAGTGGATCGACATCGGCTTCGGCGACCTGGAGCTCTCCAGCTGGGCGCTCGACTATCAGCGCCTGCATCACGCCGACCTGCGCATACTCGCCGACACCTCGATCGCGATCCCGATGCTCGCCGAGCTGCTCAGAGCTCGAGCGCAGGGCGACAAGAAGTACGCGGCGCAAATCAAGGAGCGCTCCGAACAGACGGCGAGGCGAAGCAGAGAGAAGCGCGAGCGTTGGGCGAAGGAGGCCCGCGAGCACTGGGATGCGAGCCCGATCGCGCTGGCGAGGCTCGCCTCCGAAGTCTGGGAAGCGATCAGGGGCGAGGACTGGGTGCTCACCGCCGGCACGCTCGACGAATGGGCGCGCATGCTCTGGGACTTCGACAAACCCTACCGCCATCCCGGGCAAATCGCTCGGCACAGCGACGCAGTTCGGCATCTCGCTCGGCGTGGCGCTCGCGCACCGCGGCACGGGAGCGCCTGGTCGTGGACCTGCAGCCCGATGGCGATCTGATGTTCGACGCGGGGGCGATGTGGGTCGCGGCCAAGCACCGCATCCCGTTGCTCGTGGTCATGTACAACAACCGCGCCTACTACAACGACTGGGAGCACCAGATCCGCATGGCGAAGCTGCGCGGGACCCCCGTCGAGCGCGCGCACATCGGCATGGACATGGACGGACCGGCGCCGGATTTTGCGAACATGGCGCGGTCGATGGGCTGGTACGCCGAAGGCCCGATCGAGGATGCGCGCGAGATCGTCACCGGCGCTCAAGCGCGCGATCGCGAAGGTCAAGGCCGGCCAGCCCGCGCTGCTCGACACGATCACGCAAAAGCGCTGAAGGGCAGGGAAGACCATGAGCAAACCGGTGCGCGAACTGAAAACCATAGGCGTCGTCGGCGCGGGCCGCATGGGCACGCCCATCATCGGGCACCTCGTTCGCAAGGGATTTCCGACGCGCGTCTGCGACATCAATCCGGCGCGAGCGGACGCAGTGAAGGAGCGCGGCGCGCAATGGGCTGCGGGACCCGACTCCCTCGCGACCGGGTGCGACGCGATTCTCATCTGCGTGGGTTTCGACCGGGAAGTGCAGGACCTCGTCGCCGAACGCGGACCCCTGCGGCGCGCGAGGCCGGGCACCGTGATCGCGATACTTTCCACGATCCTCCCGAAGACCGTCCAGAGCCTCGCCCGCGAATGCGAAGGCTCCGGGCTCCACGTCGTCGACTCCACGGTGTGCCGCGGCGGCGAGGCCGCCGACCAGGGCACGCTGCTTTCCTTCGTCGGCGGCGACGCGGAGGTCGTCCAGCGCCTCGAGCCGGTGCTGCGCGCCTATTCATCGGATGTCGTGCACACCGGAGGCGTGGGCACGGCGCAGGTCGCGAAGGCGGTCAACAACCTCATCCTTTGGGCGTGCCTCGTCGCCGACCACGAGGGACTCGCCCTCGCGCAGGCACTACGGCGCGGACATCGAGACTCTGCGCCGCGCGCTCCTCATCTCGAGCTGCGCCAACGGGCCGCTCGAGAAATGGGGCAGCCAGACCATGGCCTGGGCTGAGGACGACATGGCGATCGTCGCTGAAATGGCGGCAGAGGCGGGTATTGCACTGCCGCAAGCGGGCGTGAACCGCGAGATCTGCAGGGCGCTCAAGCCACGGCGATACAAGCTGGATTCATACGGGCGTTGACCGCCCGTATCGCGGTCGGCGCTTGACACTAGGGGGCGGGACTTGCTAGCGTCCGCGAAGTGCGATTTTAAGGAGAATTTCAGTTCCACATAGAGAAACGAAATCAGTCGCTTGAAGGAAAGCGCCTGCCGGTCCAGATCGGATTCATCGATGTACCAGAGGAGAGGAGAATCCAGATGCGTCGAAAGAAAATACTCGCGGTTGCGGTGGCAGGTGCGCTCGGCGGTTTGGCCGGCGCTGCGTTTGCGGGGGAGGGCGAAGGGGCAAGGTTCACCATCTACGGGAAGTTATATCCAGAGGTGACCGCGACCGACTTCAGCGGTGTCACAGCTGCCGGAACCACGGTGAGCACTCTGAGTGGAGCTCCAACGGGGGTGCCAAACAGCGGACGTTCGTCTCTCGACGCTTCCAACTCACGCCTCGGCTTCCGGGGCAACGAAGGCCTCGGCGGCGGCATGAGCGCCATATGGCAGATCGAGACGAGAATTCGCCTCGACTCCGGCACCAGCGGCCTCTGGGCAACCCGCGATTCTTTCGTCGGTCTTGCAGGCGGATTCGGCAGCGTCAAGCTCGGCTTCATGGACACGTCGTACAAGCAGGTCGGCGACCAGTTGAGCTTCCTCGGGGTCAGCAGCGGCAACTTCGTTTCGAACAGCAACATCCTCTCCAGGCTGGGATTTGGAACCGGCGCCACGGGCTTTGATTTTCACCTGCGCCAGCCCAATTCGCTCATGTACGAGTCTCCCCAGATGGGCGGCGTGCAGATTCTCGGCACGTATTCCCCGGATGAATTCAGGGACAACCCTGGCATCACCAAGAATGCCCAACTAGTTTCCGCGGGAGTGAAGTACGAGAGAGGCCCTGTGTATGCGGCGCTGGGCTACGAGGAGCACAAGGACTATTTCGGCGGGTCGAACAACGTACCGGCTGCGATCGCGAGCCCGACAACCGGTCTCACCGGAGTTCACTCCAAGGACACGGCAATGCGCGCCACGGTCATGTTGAAATTCGGCGACACGACGGTTTCCGTGGACATCGCGCAGATGGAGTGGAAGGAAACGGGCGGCGCCAACGGGAGGTTCGAGAACTACAAGAACACGCGTACGGCCCTGGGCCTCGAGCAAAAGTTCGGCAATATCACCGGCGCGTTGTCCTACGTGGATTCGCCCGAGGGAAGCTGCTCGCTTGTCGGTGGAGTCACGTGCACCACCACCGGCCTTGGTGCGAAACAGTTCAATGCAGGCGTGGCCTATTCCTTCTCGAAGCGCACCTCGGCCTTCTTCCTCTATTCAAAGCTGGACAACGGGGTATCGTCGAACTACAACAACACGGCGAACGCAACGCCGGGAGTGGGAGAGGACGTTACCCAGATCGCCGCCGGCGTCAGCCACAGTTTCTGACGGCGCGGTCACCCAAACCCGACCCCGCCCCGTGCCACAAAGCGCGCGGCGGGGTCGGTTGTTCTTGGGCATAGGGCCCGCTACGGTTTCAAGATGCAGCGATTCTTCGTGAAGGCAAAATGACCGCGAGCCGATTCCCCGGATCCAGGCTGATGCTCGGCGCCGCCGCGCTCGCGGGCGTTCTCCTCCTCCCAGGGACGGTGCTGGGGCAAGCTAAGCCCATTCCGGAGATCTACAAGTACAAGGGGGCGGACCGCGACAAGCGCGTCCTCGAGGGCGCGCGCAAGGAGGGCCGCGCAGTCGTCTACACCTCGCTCAACCTCAAGGACTCGGTGCCGATCGTCGAGGTCTTCCAGAAGAAATACGGCGTCAAGGTCGAGCTGTGGCGCTCGAGCAGCGAGAGGGTGCTGCAGCGCGCGCTCGCCGAGGCGCGCGCCGGGCGCTTCTCGGTCGACGCCTTCGAGCTGAACGGGCCGGAGCTCGAGGCCCTGTACCGCGAGGGCCTGCTCGAGGAGTTCTACAGCCCGCAGTTCGCAAACCTACCGCCGTCGGCTTTCCCCAAGCACCGGCACTACGCGGCCGACCGGTTCAACTTCTTCACCATCGCCTACAACACCAATCTGGTGAAGCCCGACGAGGTGCCCAATTCCTACGAGGATCTGGCCCATCCCCGCTGGGTCGGCAGGATCGGGATCGAGGCGAGCGATACGGACTGGTTCGGCTCGATCGTCAAGATGATGGGCGAGGAAAAGGGGCTCGCGCTCTTCCGCAAGATCGCACAGATGAAGCCGCAGATCCGCACCGGCCACACCCTCATCGCCGAGCTGGTCGCCGCCGGAGAAATCCCGCTCGCCGCGACCATCTACAACCACAACGCCGAGCGGCTCCTGGTCAACGGCGCGCCGATCAAGTGGAAGGCGCTCAAGCCGACTTTCGGCCGCCCGAACGCGGTTGCGGTGGCGAAGCACGCCCAGCGCCCGCACGCGGCGCTGCTCTTCGCCGACTTCATGCTTTCGCTCGAGGGCCAGACGCTCATCAAGCAGCGCAACCGCGTCCCCGCGAGTCCCAAGGTAGACTCAAACCTCAACGATTTTCCCTACGAGATGATCGATCCCGTCGTGGTCCTGGATGAAGCCGAAAAGTGGGAGAAGCTGTGGTCGGAGCTCTTCCTCAAGGGCCAGAAGGTCAAGAAGGAGGCGGAATGAGCCTTGCGCCGCGGAAAGTCGCCGGCCTGATGAACTCGCGCAAGTCCAGCCTTGTCGCGGGCCTGCTCTTTGCAGCGCTTTCGGGCGCCGCGCCGGGGCAAGACAGACCGAACGCCACTTCGGCGGACGTGGGCCTCTACGTGGGCGCCGACCGCATTCAAAGGCTGGTCGAAGGCGCGAAGAAGGAAAAGGAGCTCAACGTCTATACCTCGGCGCAATCCGACGACATGGGGGCGCTCGCTGCCGCCTTCGAGAAAAAGTACGGCGTCAAGGTGAAGATCTGGCGCGCGAGCTCCGAGAAAGTGCTGCAGCGCGCGGTCGCCGAAGCGCGGGCCAACCGCAACACCGTGGACCTCGTCGAGACGAACGGCCCCGAGCTCGAGTCACTGCACCGCGAAAATATCCTGCAGAGAATCCAGTCGCCGCATCACGCCGATCTCATCGCTCCGGCGCTGCGCCCACACGGCGAGTGGGTCGGCACGCGGCTGAACGTGTTCGTGCACGCCTACAACACCAAGGCGGTGAAAAAGGAGGAGCTGCCCAGGAGCTGGGAGGACCTGCTCGACCCCCGGTGGAAGGGCAGGCTCGGAATCGAGGCGGAAGATTCCGACTGGCTCGCCGGCCTGTTCGGCGAACTGGGCGAGGCGAAAGGCACCAAGCTCTTCAAGGAAATCGTCGCGAAGAACGGCATCTCGGTGCGCAAGGGACACACCCTGCTCACCCAGCTCGTTGTGTCGGGCGAAGTGCCGTTCGCCCTGACCGTATACAACTACAAGGCCGAGCAGTTCAAGCGCCAGGGGGCGCCGATCGACTGGTTTTCCATCGGCAACGGCGATCGCAAGGCCGAACGGCGCAGGCGTGGCCCGCCGGGCGCCGCACCCGCACGCCGCGGTGCTCTTCTACGACTTCGAGATCAGCGAGGAAGGCCAGAAGATCCTCGCGGGCCGCGACTTCGTGCCCACCAACAAGAAGGTCGACACACCGCTAAACAAGCTTCCGCTCAAGTTCGTCGATGCGCGCGTCACCCTCGACGAGTACGACAAGTGGGTCAAGCTCTACGAGGAGATCTTCGGCATCAAGGCACGATAGGGAAACGAACGGAGAAGCACAATGGGCAGGGAATCGCACTACAGCAGCAAGAAGGACAGGGTCTTCGTGCGGGGCATCCAGGGGCAGTACAGCCTCAAGGACGAGCTCGCGCGGCTGCGCGGCCTGCCGCGCGTGATCAAGGGCAAGGACCTCCTCTTCAACGACGGGCCGCAGTCCTTCAGCAAGCATTTCATCGAGCCGGTGGACGGCCTCGCGCAGACGCTGCACGTACACCTGGAGGAATACGGCCCGGGCGGAAGGACGCAGAAGCACGGCCACGTGAACGAGGCGGCCTTCTACATCCTCGACGGCAAGGGCTACGAAATCCACGACGGCGTGCGCCACGACTGGTCGGCCGGGGACGTGGCGGTCGTGCACATGAACTGCGTGCACCAGCACTTCAACGCCGACCCGGTCAAGCCGGCACGGGCGCTCGTCTTGAAACCCAAGCCGATGGTCCTCTTCATGAACCTGATGTTCCAGCAGACGGTCATCCCGAGACCCAAGGAGCCCACTCCCGAAGGCGCCGGGTTCGTCCCGAGGCATTTCGAGCAGAACCACAATCACTCCGAGTGACCCCGCCGATCAACAACGCAGTCGTGCGGCGCGTCGTGCCTGCAGGACATGCGCGACTGGGAGAGAACCTATGGACCTGAGACCGATCGCTGCCTTGACCCTCGGGCTTCTCGCCTGCGGCGCCGGCGCGCAGACGCTCTTCGATTACGGCGGTCCGGACCGCATGGAGAGGATCGTCTCGGCCGCGAAGAAGGAAGGCTCGCTCACGCTGTATACGACCTTCGCGGAGAAGGACCAGCCCGCGCTCGTCAAGCCTTTCGAGGCGAAGTACGGCGTCAAGGTCGTCATCTGGCGGGCCGGGACGGACAAGGTGCTGCAGCGCACGCTCGCCGAGGCGGCGGCGAAGAAGTACAACGTGGACGTGATCCATTTCGGCTCGCCCGAGATGGAAGCCCTTTCGCGCGAGAAGATCCTGCAGGCGGTGAGCTCGCCGCTCCACCGGGACCTGCAGCCGGGCTCCGTGCCGGCGCACCGCGAATGGGCCGCGACGCTGCTGTCGGTTTGGGTTCAGGTCTACAACACCAACCTCATCAAGAAATCGGATCTCCCAAAGACGTACAGGGATCTGCTGGATCCCAAGTGGAAAGGCAAGCTCGGCATCGAGGCGAAGAACCAGGACTGGTTCGCCTCCGTCGTCGATGTGATGGGCGGCGGTGAGAAGGGACTCGATTTCTTCCGTGACCTCGTCGCCAGGAACGGCCTCTCCGCGCGCACCGGGCATACCCTGCTCAACAACATGGTGATCGCTGGCGAGGTCCCGCTCGCGCTGACCGTATACAACTATATGCCCGAGCAGGCGAAGAAGAAGGGGGCGCCTATCGACTGGTTCGCGCTCGAGCCCGCTGTGGCGCGCTCCAACGCCGTCGGCGTCGCGAGGCGGGCCCCGCATCCGAACGCCGGGCTCCTCTTCTACGAATACATGCTGGGCGAGGGGCAGCAGGCTCTGGTGCAGATGGACTACGTGCCTTCCAACGTCAAGATGCCCTCGCCGCTCAAGAACGTGAGAATCCTTCAGACCGATCCTATCCGTACGCTCGACGAAACCGAGAAATGGACGAAGATTTTCGAAGACGTCGTGCTGAAGCGCGCCGGAAGCTGATCCGGCGCTCATGGCAATGCGGATCGGGAAATCCGAATGAGCGTCGCAGCCGCCGCCTCCGTGGCGCCTCGCGGTTCATTCCGCGAGATGTGGCTGATCACGCTCGGCCACTCGCTCACGCATTGGTATCCGGCGACCTTCTACCTGCTCATGCCGATCATCGGCAAGGAACTGGGGCTCAGCTTCAGCCAGATCGGTCTCGTCATGACCTGCCAGTACATCGCCGGCGCCGTGGCGAACGTTCCGGGAGGCGTGCTGGTCGACACCGTCGGCCGCAAGGGCGTGCTCATGGCGGTGTCGTTGTTCTGGGTGGGCTTCCCGTACCTGCTCATGGGGTTTA
This sequence comes from uncultured beta proteobacterium, assembly GCA_963699535.1. GTDB lineage: Bacteria > Pseudomonadota > Gammaproteobacteria > Burkholderiales > SG8-39 > VBDM01. The sequence goes on from CAVOUJ010000028.1 coordinate 151,785, forward strand.
CGCACAGCTATCTGATGCTGCTCGGTTGCGTCGCGCTGGTGGGCTTCGGCAACAGCCTCTGGCATCCGACCGCGATCCCGACTCTCGCGCGCCGTTTCCCCGAGCGCAAGGGCCTCGTGCTTTCACTGCACAGCATGGGCGGCAACGTGGGCGATGCGATCGCGCCGGTTGTCATCGGCTCGCTGCTCGCCGTGCTCTCATGGCGCGAGGTGATCGTCCTCAACGTCGCGCCGGGCATCGTGATCGCGCTCCTCATCTTTGTTTTCCTGGGCACGCTGCGATTGGGTGGAAGCAAGCGCGCCGCGTCCGGCGAGGCGCAAGGGAGCGCCCAGTCGCTGGCCGACTATTTCCGCGGCCTGGCCGAACTGTTCCGCAGCCGCGGGCTCGTTCTGCTTTCCGCGAGCTCCGCGTTTCGCTCGATGACGCAGAACGCGCTGCTCACTTTCCTTCCGGTTTTTCTGGCTTACGAGCTCGGCTACCCGCCCTTCTGGGTGGGCGTATGCATGTTTGCGCTGCAGACCGCGGGATTCGCCGCTGCGCCCATCGCAGGGCACCTCTCTGACCGCATGGGCCGCAGGTCGATCATGATGACCAGCATGGCGATGACCGCCGTGGTGCTCGTCTTCATGGCACTCGCGGGCAAGTCGCTCGCGTTTGTCGCGTTCATCGCGGTGCTGGGCTTCTTTCTCTATGCGATCCGGCCGGTGATGCAGGCCTGGATTCTGGAGACGACCCCCAAGAACATGGGCGGCACGAGCATCGGGGTCCTCTTCGGCGCGCAGGCGCTCGGCTCCTCGGTAGGGCCGCTGCTCGGCGGGGTGGTCGGAGACGCCTACGGCCTCGCCGCAACGTTCCACTTCCTCGCCGCGACGATCGTCCTGGCGAATCTGTTCATTCTCTTCATGCCGAAGACGGAAGCAGCGAGGCCCTGAAGCCGAGCGTCCATCGCGGAGGCCGCGTGCGCATCAAGGGCCGGGTCCTCGCTCGAGGCCGTCCTTTCGCAGGTCCTTCATCGAAACGAGCCCCCCGGCGAGGAGAAACGCAGCGTTCGCCCAGAATACCGGGAAGAGACCGAAGGAGGCGATGCCTCCGAACACGAGGGGAATCGCGATCTGGGTGATCTTGTTGACCGTGAGCCGCATTCCCAGCGCTTCCCCCGAGCGCCCCTGCGGCGCGTGCTGGTAGGTCAGCATGATGGTGAGCGGCTGCGCGCAGCCCAGGCCCAGCCCGAGCAGGAAGGCGGCGAGGACCAGCATGGGCGCGTCGGTGAGAAACGGGAACAGCGCGTAGATCGCGGTCGCGATGAACAGGGACCCCGTCAGGACGCCGGTCTCGCCGAAGCGCTTCGCGAGGTGATGCATCGCGAGACGCACCACGAAAGCGGCTGCGGCGTAGCTGCTCAGCACCAGTCCGATGCGCGAGGCCGAAAGGCCGATCGACTGGCCGTAAACCGGCAGATAGAAGGAGAACAACTCGATCCCGGTAAGCGTCACCCCGCTCATGATCAGCGTCCGGCGCAGCGGAGCTTCCTTCAGGAGATCGAGCGCCCGCCGCCCCTCTTTCTCGTCGTGCTGCTCGCCGCGCGGCGGAACGAGCCCGGGAAACGCGAGCGCGAGCAGAACGACCGACAGGGAAATCGCGGCGAGCACGACGTAGGTGGGCCGGAAGCCCAGCGCGTCGATCGAGAACCCGGCGAGCGACGGTCCGATGAAGGTGGATATCGAAGCGCCGAGCGCAAAGGTCGCGAAGTTCCTCGAGCGGTCTTCCGGCTTGCCGATCGACCCGACCGCGTTGTGGATCGAGACATGGAAGAAGATCTGTCCGAGTCCGATCAGGGCGGGGCAGAGGAAGAGGAGGATGACGCTGTCGTGCAGCGTCGGCAGCAGGAGACCCGCGGTAATGCCGGCCGAGCCGAACAGAATCGGATAGCGGACACCCAGGCGGTCGGAAACCCTGCCTGCGTATACTGCGAGAATCAGCGGAAACACCACGAACAGTGCGGCGAGGACGCCAACGGTGAAGGCATTCGCGCCAGCATTGAGGGCGCTGAGCGAAACCAGCACCTTGCTGCCGCGATGGCCGATGCCCGCGAGCACCGACAGGAGCACGACGAAATAGACCGACATGGGGAACTGCTATTGTCTCCGGAAAATCCGGAGCATGCGCTAAACTTTCCCGATGCCCGTCGGAAGAAACGATCCCTGCCCCTGCGGCAGCGGCAGGAAATACAAGAAGTGCTGCGGTGCGGTGGTGCCCATCAAACCGGACACGAACTCCGGCGCCGAACAAGCTCCGGGCACGCGGCGATGCGGAACGTGCACCGCTTGCTGCGACGGTTGGGTCAAGGGGACGGTTCTCGGCCACGAGATGAAACCCGGCCAGCCGTGCCATTTCCGCGGCGAGGGATGTTGCACCATCTATGAGCGCCGTCCGGCCGAACCGTGCCGGAACTTCATCTGCGGATGGCTGCAGGCGGACAGTCCCTTCCCGGAGGAATTCCGTCCCGACCGGCTCGGCGTTCTGATCATTCCGAAGCGGTGGAGAGACAAGATCGCCTATATTCTATGCTCGGCCCCGCGCGACCCGGACGAGGCGCTGCTTGCCTGGATGCGCAACTTCAGCCTCCTGACCGATCGCCCGTTCATCTACGCTCAGGCGGGCGAGCGCTTTGGATTCGGATCCAAGGACTTTCAGATCGAGATGCTGGCGAAGCTCGAACGCGACGGGCAACTGTGGTAGGCCGTGGTGGGCGACGCCCACCGCTCGTCGGCGAGTATCGCTTGACAAATATCGGCGCGCTTCCATAATCGCCGTGCGAGCCCCCGGGGAGAGGGGGCACGGGCGCACAAGCCCGCCGATTGCCGAATCTAAAGCTGAGGAGGAGACCCATGTTACGCATAGAGCACCGTTTTCTTTCCATTCTGGGACGCGCGTTCGCGGTCCTGCTCGTCGGAATCTCGCTGACCGGAGCAGCGCTCGCGCAGCCGATCAAGGTCGGGATGAGCATGCCGCAAACCGGCCCGCTCGGTGCCGGCGGCAAGGCCGCGCTGCTGGCGCTCCAGATGTGGGTCGAGGACGTGAACGCGAAGGGCGGCCTGCTCGGGCGCAAGGTCGAGTTCATCGTCTACGACGACCAAACGAACCCGGCGCTCACGCCTTCCATCTACACCAAGCTCCTCGACGTGGACAAGGTGGACCTGCTGATCGCGCCCTACGGCACGGTGCCCACCGCTCCCATCATGCCGCTCGTGAAGCAGCGCGATCTCCTCCTCATGGGCAACTTCTCGTTCCAGGTGAACCACACCGTCAAGCACGACAAGTGGTTCAACAACTCGCCGTGGAACAACGCCTCGAGCTGGTCCGACGGCTTCATCGAGGCCGGCCTGAAGGCGGGCTCGAAGACGATCGCCTTCCTCGCCGCCGACCAGGAGTTCGCGCAGAACCTCGCGAACGGCGCCAGGGAACTCGCCAAGAAGGCGAACCTGCAGACCGTCTACAACCAGAACTATCCACCGACGACGGTGGACTTCTCTTCCATGATCCGCGCCGTCCGCGCGGCCAAACCTGACATCGTGTTCGTGATGTCCTACCCGAACGACTCGGTGGCTATCGTGCGCGCCGTGAACGAGATCGGCGTCGGTCCCTCGGTGAAGATCTTCGGCGGGGGAATGGTCGGTCTGCAATTCACGCCGATCATGGAAAACCTCGGCAGCTCGCTGAATGGCATCGTCAACTACAACTCCTACGTGCCGGGGATCAAGTACCCGGGAATCGAGGAGTTCCTGCAGCGCTACGCCAAGAAAGCGGTCGAAGCCAAGGTCGATCCGCTCGGCTTCTACCTGCCGCCGTTCAACTACGCCATCGGCCAGATGCTAGAGCAGGCGGTCACCGCGACCAAGAGCCTGAACCACAAGGTGCTCGCGGACTACATCCGCAAGAACGAGATGAAGACCATCGTCGGTCCGATCCGCTACGGTCCCGACGGCGAATGGGCCAACGCACGCGTGGTGCAGGCGCAGTTCCGCGGCGTAGTGGACAAGAACGTCGACCAGTTCCGCCAGGTCGGAAAGCAGGTGATCCTCTTTCCGCCCCAGTATAGGACCGGCGATGTCATCACGCCGTTCGAGAAGGCACGCGGCAAATAGGCGTTCTCGGGCACAGGAAAAGCGGCGCGGTCACCCGCGCCGTTTTCTTGAGTAGCGGGCCATGTTCTCTTTCGAGTTGCTGTTCGAGGCGGTCCTCTTCGGCGTCCTGCTCGGATGCTTCTACGCAGCGGTCAGCATCGGGCTTTCGGTGTCGTTCGGACTGCTCGACGTGCCGCACGTCGCGCACCCGGCGATCATGGTGTTCGGCTCCTACTGCACCTATCTCCTCGGCCGCTATGGCTGGGACCCGATCCTCGCGGGGATCGCCCTCATGCCGGTCTTTTTCCTGCTGGGCATGGGGGTGTACCGCTTCTACTACGAAACCTTCGAGAAACGCGGCACCGACACGGGCGTGCGCGGCCTCGCGTTCTTCTTCGGGCTCGCGCTTATCATCGAAGTCGGCTTGATCCTCCTCTTCGGGGTGGACCAGCGCATGGTCGAGGCCGATTACATCGGCAAGAGCCTCGCCATCGGAGAGCTACGCATCCCCTTGCGCATGCTGGTCGCCTTCGGCGTCGCCGTGGTGCTGACCGCCGCGCTCACGCTCTATCTCTCGCACACTTTCACCGGGCGGGCGATCAAGGCGGTGGCGCAGGATGAACCTGCGCTTCGCCTGATGGGCGCAAACCCGATGCGCATCAAGCAGTGGGCATTCGGCATCGCCACCGGAGTGACGGCGCTTGCCGGCGCCATGCTGATCATCGTCGGGCCCGTCGAGCCGAGCATGGACCGCGTGTATATAGGCCGCACATTCTGCGTCGTCGTGCTCGCGGGGCTGGGGAGCATGACCGGGACGGTTGCCGCGGGGCTGATCCTGGGGATTTCGGAATCGATCGTGCTCATGCAATTCGGCGCGTCCTGGGCGCCGGCGGTCGCGTTCGGCCTCCTGCTCATCGTGCTCGGATTCCGGCCGCAGGGGCTGTTCGGACGATGATGCGCGGCGCGGGATTCTGGGTCGGTGCCGGCGTCGCGATCGGCCTGGCGGCACTCGCTGCCGGGACCTTCAAGGACGAGTATTTCTTCTTCGCTGCGTACCCCATCCTCATGTACATCGTCCTGGCGACCGCATGGAACATCCTCGGGGGCTACGCCGGCTACGTGAATTTCGGCACCGCGGCCTTCTTCGGCCTGGGCGCCTACACCGCCGCCGCGCTCTTCCACGCGACCGGCGCGCCGCTCGTCTTGCAGATTCTCGCGGCTGCGATCATGTCCGGGCTGCTCGGCTTCGGCACGGGACTGGTGACCCTGCGGCTGCGCGGGATCTTCTTCTCGATCGCGACGGTCGCGGTGATCTTCATCATGGAGACGCTGTTCATCAACTGGCGCTTTACCGGCGGCGCGACGGGCCTGCAATTGCTGCGCCCCGCGCCGATCGCGTTCGAGTCCTACATCAAGATGCTGTTCGTGGTCATGGCGGCGCTGGCGGTCGCAGCGGTGGCCGTCGCGCGCTATATCGAGAATTCCTGGATCGGGCGGGGCCTGCGAGCGATCCGCGACAGCGAGGAGGCCGCCGAAGCGAGCGGCGTGCCGACACTCAGGCTGAAGACCTACGCCTGCACGGTCTCGGGGGCGCTGATGGGCGCCGCGGGGGCTCCCATGCCCATGTACCTCTCCTTCATCGAGCCGGCGTCGACGTTCAACCTGAACTACTCGATCGGGGCGCTTGCGAGCGCTATCATCGGCGGCACGGCGCACTGGCTCGGGCCGGTGCTCGGCGCAGTGCTGTTGAGCTCGCTCCAGCAGTACGCGACGGTGAACATCTCCAACGAGATGAACGTGTTGGTGGTTGGAGTGCTGCTCGTCGTGTTCGTGGTCGCCGCCCCGGAAGGGATCCTCGGTCTGCTTAAGAAATTGAAGCGAACGAAATGAGCGAAGCGCTCCTCGACGTTCAGGCAGTGTCCAAGCACTTTGGCGGGTTCACGGCCTTGTCGGCTGTCAGCATCGAGGTCGGGCAGGGCGAGCGCTTCGGGCTGATCGGGCCGAACGGTTCGGGCAAGACCACCCTCATCAATTGCATCTCGGGCACGCTGCAAAACGAGGGCGGCGAGATCGTGTTCGCGGGTGAGGAGATTTCTGGCCTGCCCGCGTATCAGCGCACGCGCCGCGGCATCGCGCGCAGCTTTCAGATTCCGCGGCCGTTCTCCAGCATGTCGGTGCTCGAGAACCTGTTGGTGCCGCTGGAATTCGTCGTCCACCGCGGTTCCCTGCACAAGGCCGACACGCGCGAAGAGGCGATGGCGATGCTGAAGACCATCGGCCTCGCCGACAAGGCCGATACCCCGTCGAACCGCCTGTCCCAGGTCGAGCTGCGCAAGCTCGAGCTGGCCCGGGCCATGGCGGCGAAACCGCGCCTGCTGATTTCGGACGAGGCCATGGCGGGACTGTCGTCGAACGAAGTGAGCGAAGTGCTCGAGATCCTGTTCAAATTGAACGCGACGGGCATCACCATCATCATGATCGAGCACATCATGCAGGCGGTGATGCGTTTTTCACAGCGCGTGGTATGCCTCGATGCGGGCAGGATCATCTGCGAAGGCACGCCCGACTCGATCGTGAAGAACCTCGACGTGCAGAAGGCTTACCTTGGCGCTTAATCTTTCGATCTCGGGGATCGACGCGGGCTACGGCGCGGTCCGTGCGCTACAGGGCGTTTCGATCACCGTAACCCAGGGCGAGACGGTCGCCTTGCTCGGCACCAACGGCAACGGCAAGAGCACGCTCATGAAGTGCGTCATGGGCGTGGTGCGGCCCACTCGGGGCTCGATCATTCTGGAGATGGACGGCGCGCGCCACGACCTGACCCGCCTTTCCACCGAGCAGATCGTGAGCCTCGGCCTCGCCTTGGTGCCCGAAGGCCGGCGCCTTTTTCCCAAGCTCACGGTCGAGGAGAACCTCAAGCTCGGCGCCTTCCGCAAGCTCGCCCGGCCCGACGTCGACAAGAACCTCGCGTTGTGCTTCGAGATGTTCCCGGTGCTGCAGGAGCGGCGCCGCCAGCTCGCCGGATCGCTCTCGGGCGGCCAGCAGCAGATGCTCGCGATCGGCCGCGCGCTCATGTCCTCGCCGCGCCTGCTCCTGGTGGACGAGCCCTCGGTCGGCCTTGCGCCGATCCTCGTTTCCAACACGATCTCCAAGATCAAGGAGTTGAAGGAGCGCTACGGCCTGACCGTGCTGATGGCCGAGCAGAACTTCCACCAGGCTGTCCGCATCGCCAACCGAGGCTATATCATCGTGCATGGCGAGATCGTGTTCGAGGGCAAGACCGTCGCCGAGTTGGAGCAGAACGAGCTGGTGAAGAACTACTACCTGGGAAGCGCGGCCTGATAGCCGTATAGACGAAAGCAACGGAGTATTCTCGGCATTGCATGCCTGACCTTGGCCCGTTTATTCCTGCAGGCAGTCTGCCGTGGATGCTCGGCGCCGCGGTGCTCATCTCGGTCGGCGCGATCCTCATCTTCGCGGGCCTCACCGCGCTCTTCAGCCTGCATCCGCTGCGCTTCACGACCCGGACGCTGCTTGGCCTGCTGCTGATCGCGCTGGGACTGCTCGAGGGAACGATCACCCTTGGAGTCCAAGGTTACCGCGCGCTCACGCGCGAGGATCTCGCCGCGCGCATCGCGGTCCGCCCCTCCGGGCCGCAGCGCTTTTCCGCGACGCTCGTCTTTCCCGACGGCCGGCAGGCGAATTACCTCATCGCCGGAGACGAGATCTACGTGGATGCGCGCATCCTCAAGTGGAATGCGCTGGCGAACGCCCTGGGTCTGCACACCGCCTACGAGCTCGACCGAGTCGGGGGACGCTACCGCGAGATCGACAAGGAGCGCGCCAATTCGCGTACCCTGTACGCGCTTGGGCAGACGAAGGCGGTGGACCTGTTCGCGCTGCGCAAACGTTTCCCCTTTCTGGCCGCATTGTTCGACGCCGAGTACGGCTCGGCGGCCTTCTTTCCGGTGAGCGAGCCCGCCGATCTCGAGCTGCGAGTCTCGACCACGGGCCTTCTCATCCGTCCTGCCGTCGCGAAACCCGCCGCAGAGAAGTGAGCGCTCAGCTTACCGTCCCGGCGAGCGAGATCGAACTCCGCGCGGTGCGCGCTCAAGGAGCCGGCGGGCAGAACGTCAACAAGGTCTCGAACGCGGTCCATCTGCGCTTCGACATCCGGGCTTCGTCGCTCCCGGAAGCCGTGAAGTACCGGCTCCTCCGGCGTCGCGACCGCCGCATCACGGACGACGGTGTCGTCGTGATCAAGGCGCAGCAGCACCGCAGCCTCGAGATGAACCGCGCGGAAGCGCTGGCACGGCTTCAGGAGCTGGTGGACGCCGCGGCACACGCGCCCAAGACGCGCAAACGCACGCGCCCGACTCGCGCGTCGAAAGAGCGGCGGCTGGAAGGCAAGACCCGGCGCGGCCGGATCAAGGCGTTGCGCCGGGGAGTTGTCGACTGAAGTTCTAGACCTTGCCCAGCGCCCGCAGCACGTCTTCGGGCGTGATCGGCTGGCTCGTGACCTTGGCGCCGAGCGGCCGCAGCGCGTCGTTCACGGCGTTCATGATCGCCGCCGGCGCACCGCCGGTGCCGGCTTCGCCGGCACCCTTGGCGCCGAGCATCGAGGTTTTCGTCGGCGTCTCGACGTGCGCGCACTCGATGTCGGGCATCTCGGCGGCCATCGGCACGAGATAGTCGGCCATGGTGGCGTTGAGGAGCTGCCCGCGATCGTCGTAGAGGCAGTGCTCGTAGAGCGCGCCGCCGATGCCCTGCACGATGCCGCCGCGCGCCTGCTCGTCCACGAGCTTCGGGTTGATGACGCGGCCGCAGTCGTCCACGCACCACATCTTGAGGAGCTTCACGAAGCCGGTCTCGGTATCGACTTCGAGGTGGCACCCTTGAGCGCCGTTGCTGAAGACAAAAGCGTAGTCCTTGACGCGGTAGTGGCGCGTGACGACGAGCTCCGGCTGGAAGTCGACCGGCAACTCGTTGCCGCGGTAGTAGCAGATGCGCGCGAGCTCGGCGAGGGTCAAGCCCTGATCGGTGCTCTTCTTCACGACTTTGCCGTCGACGATGTCGAGGTCCGCGGCATCCGTTTTCAGAATCACCGCGCCGACCTGAAGGATGTTGGCTTTCAGCGCGAGCCCCGCCTGGAGCACCGCTTCGCCGCCGATTCCCGCCGCGCGCGAGGCCCAGGTGCCGCCGCCGTAGGGCACCTTGTCGGTGTCGCCGGTCAGCACCTTCACGCAGCTCATCTCGACTCCGAGCGCGGTGGCGGCGATCTGCGCCATGATCGTTTCCGTTCCCTGCCCCTGCTCGGTGACTCCGGTCGCGGCGACGATCGAGCCGTTCGCGTCCAGCTTGATCGTGCAGCCGTCCTGCGCGGCGATCCTCGCGCCGCCCACGCCGTAGAACATCGGGCTCGGGTTGGTGACCTCGATGAAGGAGGAAAGGCCGATGCCGCGATGGATGCCTTTCTTGCGAAGCTCCGCCTGCTCGCGGCGCAGTTCGTCGTACTTCATCAGCTCGAGAAGCTTCGCCATGCACTTGTGGTGCGAGAGGGCTTCGAATCGCATCCCCGACGCCGACTTGCAGGGATAGGCGTCGTCGGGAATGAGGTTCTTCTTCCTCATCTCAGCGGCGTCGATGCCGAGCTTCGCCGCCGCCTGATCGACCATGTGCTCGGCGACCGCCACGGCGATCGGGTGTCCCACCGCGCGGTACTGGCACATCATGTTCTTGTTCTGGAAGACGACCGTGGCCTTGGCCCGGTACTCCTTGTGCTTGTAGGGGCCGCCGGTGAGATTCACGATCTGGTTCGCCTCGACCCCGGATGAGCGCGGGAACATCGAGTAGGGCCCGACCCCGGTCAGATCGTCGATCTCGAGCGCGGTGATGTTGCCTTCGCGATCGACCGCCAGCTTCGCGCGCACGCGGTGGTCGCGCGCGTGGATGTCGGAGAGGAAGGACTCGTAGCGGTCGGCGGCGAATTTCACCGGGCGCCCGAGCATGAGCGAGAGCGCGCAGGCGGCGATCTCGTCGCCGTAGGTGTGGATCTTGATGCCGAAGGAGCCGCCGACGTCGCGCGCGACGACGCGCACGCGGTGCTCGTCCAGCGACAGCCGGCTCGCGATGATCCCCTGCATCATGTGCGGCGACTGGCCGCAGTGATACACGGTCATCGCCTCCTCGGCACGGTTGTAGTCGGCGAGGATCGCCCGCGGCTCCATGGTGACGCCGGTGTGGCGGCCGAAGCGGATCGTGTCCTCGACCACCAGGTGCGCCGACTTGAAGGCGGCGTCCACGCCGCCGGTGTCGACGACCCTCTGGAAGCACAGGTTGCTGTCGAACTCCTTGTGGATCTTCGGCTCGGACGGATCGAGCGCGCGCTCGGCGTCGAGCGCCGCGGGCAGTTCCTCGTACCTGACGTCGACCGCTTCCACCGCGTCCTCGGCCTCGGCGCGCGACTGCGCGACCACGGCGACCACCGGCTCGCCCTGCCAGCGCGCCACGTCCACCGCGAGCGGATACTGGGGCGGCGAGCGCATGTCCGGCGAGATGCGTGAGGACGCCCACGTAGGGCTTCACCACCATCGCGATCTCGGCGCCGGTGACGACGCGCACCACGCCGGGCATCGCCAGGGCCTTCTTCGACTTGATGTCGACGATCCTCGCGTGCGCGTGGGGCGAGCGCACGTAGGCGACGTGCACCATCCGCGGCAGCACGATGTCGTCGACGAACTGCCCTCTGCCTTGAGCGAGGCGCCGCGCCTGAGGGCGCGTCACCGAGCGGCCGACGTAGCTGTTCGGCGAATCGAAGTTGAGCGTTTTCGTTGTTTCGTCGAACTCGCTCATCGCATACTCCCGTGCTCGCCTCTGGATGCGCGCGCCTTTGCCACCGCCTCGATGGCATCGACGATCGCCTGGTACCCGGTGCAGCGGCAGTAATTGCCCGAAAGGTACTCCCGGATGCGTTCGCGCGAGGGGTTCGGCTCGTCGCGAAGCAGCGATTGCGCCGCGATGAGAATTCCCGGAGAGCAGAATCCGCACTGGATGGCGTTGGTGAGGACGAAGGCGCTTTGCAGCTCCTCGAGCTCGCGCGAATCCGACAGGCCTTCGATGGTATCGACCTCGCAGCCGTCGGCCTGGACGGCGAACATGAGACAGCCGCGCACGATCTCGCCGTCCACGCGCACCGTGCAGGCGCCGCACACGCCGTGCTCGCAGCCGAGGTGCGTTCCGGTGAGCTCGAGCTCGGTCCGCAGGAAGTCGGCGAGGTTCATGCGCGCGGAAACGGCGCGCTTCACCTGCTCGCCGTTGACGGTGAGGGAGATTTCGACTGTTTCCATCGGGGCGCTCATGCTGCAACGCCTTCCAGCTTCTTGAGCACGCGTCCGGCCAGCACCTTGGCGAGATGGCGTTTCATCGCCGCCGAGGCGTGCAGGTCGGCGCGCGGGTCGAGGTCGGCGTCGAGCTTGGCCAGCGCGCCCTCGATCGTCGCCGCCGCCGCGGGCTGGCCTTCGAGCGCACGCTCGAATTGCGCGGCGCGCGCCGGCCGGTCGCCGACGCCGAAGAAAGCGACGCGCATGTCGGAGAATTTCCCGCCCTTGCGTCGAGCCGTGCGCGGCGACGCCCACCATGGCGTAGTCGCCGTGGCGGCGCGCCAGCTCGCCGAACGCCGAGGCGTAGCCGGGCTTCGGCCGGGGAAATTCCGCCGCGACGAGCAGCTCGCCGGCCTTCAGCGCGGTGGCGTACAGGCCCTTGAAGAAGTCCTCGGCGGCGACGCGCCGCTCGCCTTTCTTGCCGGCGACGACGAAGGTCGCACCCAGCGCGAGCGCGCAGGCCGGAAGTTCCGCCGCCGGGTCGGCGAGCGCGCAGCTGCCCGCCGAAGGTGCCGCGGTTGCGGATCGCCGGGTGCGCGACGTGCGGCATGGCCTGCGCGACGAGCGGCAGGTGGCGCGCGATATCGACCGAGCGCTCCAGCTCGACGTGGCGCGTGAGCGCGCCGATGCGGACGTGATTCTTCGCGACCTTGATTCCGGCGAGGCCCGCGATGCGGTTGATGTCGACCAGCACCTTGGGCGCGGCGACGCGGAAGTTCAGCATCGGCACGAGGCTCTGGCCGCCGGCGAGCACGCGCGCGTCGTCCTTGTGCTCGGCGAGCAGCGCGAGCGCCTCTGCGACGCACGCCGGTCTCGCGTAGGCGAAGCGCGGTGCTTTCATCCCCTCCTCCTCCGTGACGTATTATGCAGCATCAGTAACGTCGCAGGGAGGACGTCGATGGATTATCCCGAAACCCTGCCGCGCCGCGGCTATTCCAAGAAGGAGATGCTGAAGCGCGTCGCGCGCTTCAGGAAGCTCAAGGGCTCGGACGGCGGTCTGCCGGATTCGAAGATGCCCGGCTGCGAGCGCATCCTCTACAACGTCATCGGCTTCCAGCCCCCGAAGACCGAGCGCGGCGGCAAGCAGTCGCCGGTGGGCCTGAAGGCCGCGCGCATGGCGGCGATCAAGATCTCCGAAGGCTTCAACCTCGGCTACTGCCGAGCCTATCCCGGCAAGGGCCCGATGCTGCACAACCACGACACGAACGAGACGTTCATCGCCATGACCGGCACCTGGCGCGCGATCTGGGAGAACAAGCGGGGCCGCCTGGAGCACGTGGACCTGAAGCCGCTCGACGTGATCTCCTTTCCGCCCGGGGCGATCCGCCGCTTCATGAACGTCACCAGGGGGCCGAAGAACAAGTACTCGACTCTGATGTTCGTGATCGGCGGCAACGCGCCGAGCTCGGAATTCACCGATAGGTCGATGCGCGAAATCGAGGCGGCGGGCGCGATGCCCCGGCAGAGCCGCCGCAAGGCATCGCGCTGAGGGGTTTCCCCTCCTTGGATAAGGAGGGGTGGCGCGAAGCGCCGGGGTGGTTTGATGTGGCCGCACCAACCCGCCCGCTGCGCGGGCACCCCTCCTCAAGGGACGAGGGGACGAACCTAACCGACGTGCTTCCGCAGGAATTCGAGCGAGCGCGTGCGCGCGAGCTTCGCGCTCTCGGCGTGGTAGGAGCCGCGCTGGTCGCAGTTGAAGCCGTGCCCGGCGGGATAGACGAACGAAGTCACTTCCGGGTGCTCGCCGAGGAATTTCTTGACGCCGTCGATCGGGATCGCGTGGTCGGTCTCGCCCCAGTGGCTCATCACCGGACATTTCGGCTTCTCGCCGGAGTTCGCGGTGATGCCGCCGCCGTAGTAGCGTGACCGCGGCCGCGAGGCCCGGCAGGCGCGAGGCGCTCATCCAGGACACGGTTCCGCCCCAGCAATACCCGACGATGCCGACCTTGCCCGCCGACTTCACGTTGTCCAGCGCCGCGGCGGCGTCCTTCATCACGGTGTCCCACTGCATCTTCGGGATGAAGGTGCGCCCTCTTTCGATTTCCGGCTGGCTGTAGCCGATGTCCAGGCCGCGCTCGACGCGGTCGAACAACGCCGGCGCGATGGCGAGGTAGCCGTCCGCGGCGTAGCCGTCGGCCACACCCTTGATGTGGCTGTTGACGCCGAAGATCTCCTGCACGACGATCAGGGCGCCGCGCGGCTTTCCCTTGGGCTCGGCGCGCCAGGCGGCGAGTTTGTGGCCGTCGGCGGCTTTCAGCTCGATCATCGTACCCACGTCGTTCTCCTCTGGCGGTTTTGGGGAAGGCGCAAAGTGTACTTCGTTCTTTGGCATAATGTGCCCATAAGGCAGGGGGCGCCCGCCCCGAGAGTCCTGCCGCGAACCCAGGAGCAGACGCCATGCCCGTGACCGAACTCAATCACTATCTCATCCGCGCCAACGATCTCGAGCGCACCAAGGATTTCTACTGCAGCGTGCTCGGCTTCGAGGTCATGCCGCGCCCTGATTTTCCTTTTCCCGGCTATTGGCTGGGCGTGAACGGCAAGATCCAGGTTCACCTGGCGCAGGGGGGCGTGCCGAATTCCGAGCTCTACTACCTCGGCAGCCCGAAGAACGCGGCGACCACGAACTCCGGCGTGATCGACCACATCGCCTTTCTCGCCACCGACCCGGAAAAGCTCAACGCGCGGTTCGAGAAGCTCGGCCTCGCGTGCGCGCAAGCGCTATTTCCCCGAGTTCAAGCTCTATCAGATGTTCGTCAAGGACCCGAACGGCCTGACGATCGAGCTGAACTTCCACGGTATCGCCGAGGAGCCGAAGTGGGGCGGCGGCAGCGAGAGCTACGCCGAGATGCCGCGGGTGACAGGGTCGAAACACATGGCGAAGAAGAAAGCCGCGAGGACCAAGGTCCCCGCCTGATGAGCGCCCCGCAAGCGGCGCGGAGGAGCGGGGCGGCGAGCTTCTCCGGCGTTCCCTACGAGGACGCAATCGCCCGTGCCCGCGCGCTCGTGCCGGCGCTTCGCGGCCGCGCGCCGGCCGCCGAAGCCGCGCGCGTGATGCCCGCCGAAACGATCGCCGACCTACACGCGAGCGGCCTCCTGCGCACCATGCAGCCCAGACGCTGGGGCGGGATGGAGTACGACTTCATCGCCTACGTGGACTTTCCGCTCGAGCTCGCGCGCGGCTGCGCTTCGACCGGATGGGACTTCGCCAACCTGCAGATCCACCACTGGATGCTCGCGCTCTACGACGAGCGCGCCCAGGAGGAAGTCTGGGGCGCCAACCCCGAAGCGCTGATCGCCTCGGGCATCGCCTTCCCGCAGGGGCGCGGCAGGAAAGCCGAAGGCGGCTTCGTGATCGAGGGCAAATGGAATTTCTCCAGTTGCTCCAACATCGCCGACTGGAACATGCTCGCGGTGACGGTAAGGGACGGCGAGCGCGTGATCGATCACCGCATGTGCCTGCTGCACAAGTCGCAGTACCAGATCGTCGACGACTGGCAAGTGCTCGGCATGCGCTCCACCGGCAGCATGACCGTGACCGCCAAGGACGTGTTCGTTCCCGAGTACCAGGCGCTGTGCATGTACGAGGCGCGCGGCGGTGACCGCTTTCCCGGCGCGCGCACCAATCCCGGTCTCGCGTACCAGGTCCCCGCCAGCGCCCTGTTCGGCCACGGCATCGGCGCCTGCGCGGTCGGCAATGCGCAGGCGGCGCTGGAACTCTCGATCGAGGCGGTGAAGGAGCGCAGCACCAGCTACACCGGCGCGAAGATGCGCGACTTCCAGGCGGTGCAGCTCCGCATAGGCGCGGCGGGCGCGAAGATCGACGCGGCGCGTCTCATCCTGCGCAACGACGCCATCGAAGGCCAGGAGATCGCGAACCGGAAGGCCCTCGCCGATCCGCTCACCAAGCTCCGCTTCAAGCGGAACCTCGCCTACGCGGTGAACCTGTGCACCGAGGCCGTCGACCTGCTGCACGCCATGGCGGGCGCGAACGGAATCTACGAGACCTATCCGCTGGAGCGCATCTTCCGCGATGCGCATTCGCTCGCCGGCCACATCAGCTTCAGCTTCGATGCCCACGCGTCGGCGTGGGGCCTGGTCGCGCTGGGCGGCGAGGTCAACAACCCGACGCTTTAGGCCCGTGAAAATCTGCCGCTTCGACAACAACCGCCTCGGCGTGGTCCAGGACGACCAGGTGCTCGACGTCACCGCCGCGCTTACGGTCATTCCCGAGCAGCGCTGGCCGATCGCTCAAGGGGACCCGCTGATCGCGAATCTCAGGCGCGTGCTCGCCGCGGCGAAGAAGCTCCTGCCCAAGGCGAGGAGGAAACCGCTCGCCCGCGTCAAGCTGCTTTCTCCGGTGCCGAATCCATCGAAGATCGTCGCGGCGCCGATCAACTACAACGATCACATCGCCGAATCGATCAAGGACCCGGGCATCGCGCACGGCCGTATCAACATCCAGAAGGGGATCGGCGAGTGGGGCTTGTTCCTCAAGGCCAACTCCTCGCTCATCGGCTTCGGCGAGGAGATACGCCTGCGCTGGCCCGACCGGCGTAACGACCACGAGGTCGAGCTCGCGCTCGTCATCGGCAAGCGCGGCAACAAGATCCCAAGGGAGAAGGCGCTCGAGCACGTCTGCGCCTATTCGATCGGCCTGGACATGACGGTCAGCGGGCCCGAGCTTCAGTGCTTCAGGAAGTCGATCGACACCTACAGCGTGCTCGGGCCGTGGCTCGTGACCGCCGACGAGATCGTCGATCCCAACAATCTCGATCTCTCGATCAGGGTGAACGGCGAGCTGAGGCAGAATTCGAACACGAAGTATCTCGTCTACGACGTCCAGCGCCTGATCGAGTTCGGATCCGCGATGTACACGCTGCACCCGGGGGACATCATCATGACCGGAACGCCTGCCGGAGTGAGTCCGGTGAAGCCGGGTGACCTGCTGCATGCGTACGTCCAGGGGGTGGGCGAAGCCGATGTCCGGATTGCATCTGCGTATGCCTGATGGCCGATCGGCCCATCGACGAAACCATGCCTGACCGAGCCGCAGTCGCACTAGCCTATACTGGAGAATCCATGTCCGTCACGGAGAAAACCATCCTCACCGCCGAGATGCGGCTCGACGTCCAGGAGCTCTACTTCCGCTACGCGGAGTGCCTAGACGGCGGCAGGCTGCAGCACTGGCCTGAGTTTTTCCTGGACTCCTGCATCTACCGCATCACGACGCGCAGGAACCTGCGCATGGGACCGGACGGGGACATCATGTCCTTGAACAGCAAGACCTCGATGCGCGACCGCATCGTCGCGCTCGGCCAGTCGGAGGACTACGAGCCCCACGTGCAGCGCCACATGATCTCCAACTTTCGCGTCCAGGCCGCCTCCGACGAGGAGCTGCGCGTGCAGGCGAATTTCCACATTCTGCGCACCTTTCCCGAGCGGCAAACCGAATACTTCGCCTCGGGCAGCTACAACGACCGCGTAGCCATCTCGGACCATCGCCTGAACTTCAGGGAAAAGCTCTGCGTGCTCGACTCGGACGTGCCGCCCGATTCGCTGATCTATCCGATCTAGGCGGTTACATCCCCAGGACGCGCGGCAGCCACAGCGCAAGGGCGGGCGCGGCGATGAGCATCGCCACGAGCACGAAGTCCGCGGCGAGAAACGGCAAGGTCCCGAGGTAGATCCGTGCGACCGGAATGTCCGGGTGCTGCGACTGGATGACGAAGACCGTCATCCCGGTCGGCGGGCTGATGAGGCCGATCGTGCACATCACCGTCACGAAAATCCCGAACCAGATGCCGTCGTAGCCGATCCCGGCCACGAGCGGCAGCGTCACCGGCACGGTGATGAGGATAGTGCTCACCTCGTCCAGGAACGTCCCGAGCAGGAAGTAGAGCGCAATGACCGCCGCCAGGATCCACACCGGGCCGACGCTCGCTTCCTGGACCCAGCGGACGACCTCGTTCGGGAACTGGGTGAGCACGATGAAGCGCGAAAAGATGAACGCGCCGACGACGATGAAGAAGAGAGCTGCCGTGCTGTAAGCGGTCTCGAGCAGCGCTTCCACGAGACCCCGCCAGCCCATCGCACCGGTCGCGAATGCGATCACGATCGCGGCAAGCGCGGACGCGGCAGCCGCCTCGGTGGGCGAGAACCAGCCGAGGTAAATTCCGAACAAGGCGAAGAAGAACAGCACGCCGAGCTTCCACATCCCGGCCGCAGCGCGCACCCGCGCGGCAATGCGCATCGCGGCGACCCGCGGCACCCGCCCGGGCGCCGCCCACGCGACCGCGAGCACCGCGACGATGTACAGCGCCGCGAGGACGAACCCCGGAACGAACGCCGCCGCGTACAGCTTGGGCAGCGGCTGCTCGGCGACGATCGAGTAGATCGCGAGCAGCACCGAGGGCGGGATCAGCACCGCGAGCGTTCCCGCCGAGGCGACCGCGCTGCCGGCGAAGGCCGGCTCGTAGCCGTGGCGGCGCATTTCGGGAATCGCGACTTTCGAGAAGGTCGCGGCGGTGGCGATCGAGGAGCCGCAGATCGCGCCGAACAGCGCGCACGAGCCGATGGTGGCGTTGGCGAGCGCGCCGCGGATCCCGGAGAACACGGCGTTGCAGGCGTCGAACAGCTCCGCCGCCATGTTGGCGCGCAGGGCGACGGCGCCCATGAGGATGAAGAGCGGCACGACCGAGAGCGAGTAGGCGCTCGCCAGCTCGAACGGCACCGTGCCGAACATCCTGAGCGCTCGGCCCCATCCATCGAGCGCTGCGTAGCCGCACAAGCCCGATAGCGCAAGCGCCACCGCAATGGGAACGCGGGCGAAAATGAGCGCGAGCAGCCCGAGAACGCCGAGGACGGCGATCACTGCGACGCTCACCTGCCGTCCTCGCCGCCACCTGCCGCGATCACGAGGGCGGCGAGAGCCGCGCCGACGATTCCGGCGAGCACCGGGACCCAGTAGACGATGCGCGGGATCGAAAGGTAGGAGGTGACGTCGCCGAAGGCGAGCGCGTCGCGCGCGCTGATCCACCCCTGCCACGCCATCAGCGCGAGCGCGAGGACCGCCAGCGCCGCGGCGAGGCGCTTGAGTAGAGCCACGCTGCGCGGCGCTACCGCGTCGACGACATCGACGACGATGTGCCCGTCGCGAAGAAATACCGCCGGGAGCGCGAGAAAGAAGCTGCTGGCGAGCATCAGCTCGACCAGCTCGACGACGCCCGGGATCGGCCTGTTCGCCGCTGCGCGCAGCAGGATGTCGGCGACCGTGAGCAGCACCATGGCCGCGACGAACGCCGCCGCTGTCCAGCCGCAGATCTTCGCGACGAAGGCGCGCCGGGATTTCACCGGAGCGGCATTCGAGATTTTCTCCCCTCCTCATCGAGGAGGGGTGGCGCGAAGCGCCGGGGTGGTTTGCACCAGCTTGACAACCACCCCCGCTGCTCCGCAGCGACCCCTCCTCTACGAGGAGGGGATAACAACCAGGCGCTCAGTTCCAAAAGCTCTTCGACGTCTTCGCGTGTTTCGCGGCGAGCGCGCGCATCGTGTCGTACACGGCGCGCGCGGGGAGGCCCTTGCCCTGGAGCTCCTTGACCCTCGCCTCCGACACCTCCGCGCCGATCTTCCTCACCCGCGCATCGTCCGCGGCAGAGAAGCGGATCGGCTCCATGCCGCCGTCCACCAGGGACTTCTTCCCGGGCACGTCGAGCCCATCCCAGGCCCGGCCGATCTCGGTTTCCTTCCCGGTGACCGACTCGGTGACGAGCTTCTTCAGGTCGGGCGGCAGCTTGTTCCAGAAGTCCTCGTTCATCGCGACGCCGAAGCTCGTGACGAAGGCATAGAGCTCGGTCGAATACTTGATCGTGCCGCCGAGCTTGAAGGCGATCCCGGCGCCGCCGTAGTCCATGAACGTTCCGTCCAGCGTGCCCTTCTGGAGCTGGTCCGCGATCTCGGTCGGCTGCACCCCCACCGGCGCAGCGCCCAGGGCCTGGACGAAATCGCGCACGGTCGGCGAGGCGAAGCGCAACCGCAGGCCCTTGAAGTCCTCCAGGGTGCGGATGGCCTTCTTGGTCGTGTGCGGGCCGCCCGGCTGGTGGGTGAAGAGCATCAGGACCCGCACGCCCTTGTGCTCGGCGTCCAGGTACTTCGCGCGCAGCTCGCGGTCGTTCAGGACCTTCATGCCGACCTCGGCGCTGCCGACCATGAACGGCAGATTGATGAGCTCGGTGAGCGGGAAGCGACCCGGCGTGCCGCCGTGCAGGAACCAGGACACGTCCGCCTGTCCGGTACGCGCAAAGTCGTAGTGCTGCGGAGTCGGGCCCATCTGCGCGCTCGGAAACCGCTTCACCGCGATGCGGCCGCCGGAGCTTTTCTCGAGCTGCTCGGACCATCGCACCAGCCATTGCGACATCGCGTGCTGGTCGCCCACGAAGTAGGCGAGCTTCATTTCGATCTTCTGCTGCGCGAAAGGCGCGCTCGACCAGGCGCAGGAGAATGCGGCGAAAAGCCACAGGATCTTCGAGCTCATGACTCTCTCCCTCCGGAAACACCAAGGGCATTATAGCGATGCGTAATGCATGCCTTGGGGTGATTCCGCCGGCGAATCGAACCCGTTTCTTGGCTTCGCCGGTTTGACGAGCTTGCTCCTTTTCCCCTAAAATTCTCAGGTTTTGCGGAGCGGGGCGTGTGGCGGGTCTTTCGCCGGATCATCGTGGCGCAGGTTCTATCCACCGCCGCCGTGACGTTGCTTACAGCTTGGCTCGCCGGAGTGCACGGAGCGATCTCGGCCGTGCTCGGGGGGGCGATAGGGATCGCGGCCGGGCTGGCTTTTGCAGTAGTGGCAGCAAGACTCAAGTCAAGGTCGGCAGGGGAGGTCCTGCTCGTCGCGCTGGGGGCTGAAGCGCTCAAGATCGCCCTCATCGTGTTCCTCCTTTGGCTGGTGTTCGCGACCTACCCCGAGGTCGTTGCGCCGGGACTACTTGGATCGTTCATCGTCTCGATCCTCATTTTCGGGATGGCGTTTTTTTTCGTTCGTGATTTGTAATCGACAAGTTGGCGTGGAAGCGCAATGGCTGCTGACCTGACCCCCTCCTCGTACATCGCTCACCACCTGACGCACGGCAGCAAGCAGTTCGGCGACGGCGGCTTCTGGACGATCCACTTCGACTCTCTCGCCGTAGCGGCCGCTCTCGGCCTCATCGGCATCGGTTTCATCTGGTGGGTCGTGCGCGGCGCGACCTCGGGCGTGCCCAACCGCCGCCAGGCGTTCGTCGAATTGCTGGTCGGCTTCGTCGACAACCAGGCCAGGGGGATCTTCCGGCAAGGTGACCGCAACAAGTTCGTCGCGCCCGCGGCGCTGACGGTCTTCGTCTGGGTGCTGCTCATGAACGCGATGGACTTCCTGCCGGTCGACATCGTTGCGCTCGGCACCAACGCGATCTCCGAGCACGGCTTTCGCATCGTGCCGACTGCGGACGTCAACACGACTTTTGCGCTCGCGCTTTCAGTCTGGCTGCTGATGATCTTCTTCTCGGTCAGCGTGAAAGGCCTCGGCGGCTGGATGCACGAGCTGTTCTTCACGCCCTTCGGCAAGTGGCTCCTGCCCGCCAACCTGCTCTTCAACGCGATCGAGTATCTTTCCAAGCCGCTGTCGCACTCGCTGCGGCTCTACGGAAACATGTACGCGGGCGAGCTCATCTTCCTGCTGCTCTGGATGTGGGCTGCCACGGGCGTCGTCGGCACCCTCTTCGGCTCGCTACTCGGCTTGGGATGGGCGATTTTCCACATCCTGATCGTCGCACTGCAGGCCTACATCTTCATGATGCTCACCATCGTCTACATTTCGATGGCGCACGAGCACCATCACTGACACCCGTCAATCGCTCTATTCCGCTCAAGAAAGGAAAGCAATGGAAAAGCTCCAACTCGTCGCGATGATCCAGGCCTACACGGGAATCGGCATCGGTCTGATGATCGGCCTGGGCGCGCTCGGCGCCTGCGTGGGCGTCGGCATCATGTGCAGCCGCTTCCTGGAAGCCGCCGCTCGCCAGCCCGAGCTGACCGACTCGCTGCAGGGCAAGGTATTCCTGCTGCTCGGCCTGATCGACGCATCGTTCATCATCGGCGTCGGACTCGCACTGTGGTTCGCCACCGGCAACCCTCTGCTCGCGAGCCTCGGCTGATCGGCTCGACGAGCGCCGGAGGGGAAGCATGAACATCAATTTCACGCTCTTCGCGCAAGCGATCGTCTTCGCGGCATTCATCTGGTTCACGGTCAAGTTCATCTGGCCGCCGCTGCTGCGCGCGATCGAGCAGCGCCAGAAGACCATCGCCGACGGACTCGCCGCGGGCGAGCGCGGACGGCAGGAGCTGGAAGCGGCGGGCAAGCGCGCTCACGAAGAGCTCGCCCGTGCGCGCGAGCGCGTCGGCGAGATCATCAACTCCGCGGAGAAGCGCGACGGGCAGATGCTCGAGGAAGCGAAGGCCGCCGCCAAGGCCGAAGCCGAGCGCATCATCGCCGCCGCAAAAGCGGACATAGACCAGCAGGTCGGCAAGGCCCGGGAGATGCTGCGCGAGCAGGTGGCGTCGCTCGCGGTCGCCGGAGCCGAGAAAATCCTGCGCCGCGAAGTCAACGCCAAGACGC
Source organism: uncultured beta proteobacterium (assembly GCA_963699535.1). Classification (GTDB taxonomy): domain Bacteria; phylum Pseudomonadota; class Gammaproteobacteria; order Burkholderiales; family SG8-39; genus VBDM01. The sequence goes on from CAVOUJ010000028.1 coordinate 173,936, forward strand.
ACGCCGAGATGCTCGACCAGCTCAAGAAGGAAATCTAGCTCGTCATGGAACGCGGAACGCGCCAATCCGGGGGATCAAAAGGGGGTGTGCCCCCTTTTGTCGTGAGGGAGGTCTATGGCTGAAGCCGCCACCGTCGCCAGGCCCTACGCCGAAGCCGTGTTCGACCTCGCCCGGAAAGCCGGCGCTCTCGCCCCGTGGTCGCAGGCGCTCGCCGGCATGGCGCGGATCGCCTCGCACCCGGATATGCAGGTCTGGATCGCGAATCCAAACTTGAGCGCGCGGCAGCTCTACGACCTCTTCATGTCGCTCGGCGTGGGCGACCTTACCGAGGAGCAGCGCAATTTGCTGCACCTGCTGATCGCGAATGACAGGCTCGGCCTGCTGCCGCAGATCCACGCGCAGTTCGTGCAGCTGAAGAACGAGCTCGAGGGCGTGGTCGAGGCCGAGATCCGCACCGCTTTCCCGCTCGACAACCAGCAGCTCTCGGGTCTCGTCGCCAACCTGGAGCGGCGCTTCAAGCGCCGGGTGCAGCCGCGCGTTTCCCAGGACAAGGAACTGATCGGCGGAGTGCACATCACGGTAGGCGACACGATCATAGACGGTTCGGTGCACGGCAAGCTCGAAGGCATGGCCGCGGCGCTGAAGGCTTGAGGAAGTTACAGGAGCAACAATGCAACAGTTGAACCCATCCGAAATCAGCGAACTGATCCGCGGCAAGATCCAGAATCTTGCGCTGTCGGCGGACGCGCGCACGCAAGGGACGGTCGTGACCGTCACCGACGGCATCTGCCGCATCCACGGCCTCTCGGACGTGATGCAGGGCGAGATGCTGGAATTTCCCGAAGAACACCTTCGGCCTCGCGCTCAACCTCGAGCGCGACTCGGTCGGCGCGGTGATCCTGGGCGAGTACGAGCACATCACCGAGGGTGACCCGGTCAAGTGCACCGGCCGCATCCTCGAAGTGCCGGTCGGCACCGAGCTGCTCGGGCGCGTGGTGAATTCGCTCGGCCAGCCGATCGACGGCAAGGGGCCGATCGCCGCCAAGACGAGCGACGTGATCGAGAAGGTCGCCCCCGGCGTGATCTGGAGGAAGTCGGTTGCGCAGCCGGTGCAGACGGGCCTGAAGGCGATCGACTCCATGGTGCCGGTCGGGCGCGGCCAGCGCGAGCTCATCATCGGCGACCGCCAGACCGGCAAGACCGCGGTCGCGGTGGACACCATCATCAACCAGAAGGGCAAGCAGCTCTTCTGCGTCTATGTCGCGATCGGGCAGAAGGCTTCGACCATCGCCAACGTCGTGCGCAAGCTCGAAGAGCACGGCGCCATGGCCTATACCATCGTGGTCGCCGCGTCGGCGTCCGAATCCGCAGCGATGCAGTACATCGCGCCCTATTCCGGCTGCACCATGGGCGAGTATTTCCGCGACCGCGGGCAGGACGCGCTCATCATCTACGACGACCTCACCAAGCAGGCCTGGGCGTACCGGCAGATCTCGCTCCTCCTGCGGCGTCCGCCGGGACGCGAAGCCTACCCGGGGGACGTGTTCTACCTGCACTCGCGCCTCCTGGAGCGCGGCGCGCGCGTGAACGAGGAGTACGTCGAAAAATTCACCAAGGGCACGGTCAAGGGCAGGACCGGCTCGCTCACCGCGCTTCCCATCATCGAGACGCAGGCCGGGGACGTGACCGCGTTCGTGCCGACCAACGTGATCTCGATCACCGACGGCCAGATCTTCCTCGAGACCGACCTTTTCAACGCCGGCATCCGGCCCGCGATCAACGCCGGCATCTCGGTGTCGCGGGTCGGCGGCGCGGCGCAGACCAAGATCATGAAGCGCCGCGACACGGGCGGCGGCGTGCGCCTCGCGCTCGCGCAGTACCGCGAGCTCGCCGCTTTTGCGCAGTTCGCGTCCGACCTCGACGAGGCGACGCGAAAACAGCTCGAGCGCGGCCGCATGGTTACCGAGCTGATGAAGCAGCCGCAATACCAGCCCCTCGCAGTGTGGGAGATGGCTCTCACGCTCTTCGCCGTCAACAACGGCTACTACGACGACATCGACGTGAAGAAGGCGCTCGCCGCTGAGAAATCGATGCGCGACTACCTGAAGGGCAAGTACGCGGCGCTCGTGAAGACCATGGAAGACAAGAAGGACCTGTCCGCCGACGAGGAAAAGGCGCTCAAGGCGGCGATCGAGGACTGGAAAAAGAGTGGCTCGTTCTGACTCCCTGCCCCCCTGCCAAGGGGGGCTGCCGCGAAGCGGCGGGGGGTCGAGGTAACTGGAAAGGGTAACGGGGAAACCTGGGTTTCCCTGTTCGAGACAAGGACATGCCGGGAACAAAAGAAATCAGGATGAAAATCCGGAGTGTGCAGAACACCCGGAAGATCACCAAGGCGATGGAGATGGTCGCCGCCTCCAAGATGAGGCGCGCGCAGGAGCGCATGCGCAACGCTCGCCCCTACGGCGAGAAGATCCGCAACGTCGCCGCGCACATCAGCCACGCCAACCCCGAGTACCGGCCTCCGTTCCTCGTCGAGCGCGACACGGTGAAAGGCATCGGCATCATCGTCGTCAGCACCGACAAGGGCCTGTGCGGCGCGCTCAACACCAACCTGCTGCGCCTCGCGCTTGCGAAATACAAGGAGTGGGAAGCTGAGGGCGAGAAGATCGAAGTCTGCGCGATCGGCGCCAAGGCCTTCGGCTTCATGCAGCGCCTGGGCGCGAACGTCGTCTCGCACGTCGTGCAGATCGGCGACCGGCCGCAGATGGAAAAGCTCATCGGCGCGGTGAAAGTGATGCTCGACGCCTACACGAGCGACCGCGTCGACCGCGTCATGCTCTTCTACACGCGCTTCATCAACACCATGAAGCAGGAGCCGGTGATGGAGCAGCTCCTGCCGCTCTCCGGCGAACGGCTCGGCTCCCCCGAGACCCTGTGGGACTACATCTACGAGCCCGAAGCGAAGGTCGTGCTCGAGCATGTGCTCACCCGCTACATCGAGACGATCATCTTCCAGGCGGTCGCCGAGAACATGGCCTCCGAGCAATCCGCGCGCATGGTTGCGATGAAAGCGGCCTCGGACAACGCGGGGACGCTGATCGACGAGCTGACGCTCATCTACAACAAGAATCGGCAGGCGGGAATCACCAAGGAAATTTCGGAGATCGTCGGCGGAGCGGCGGCGGTATAACTGAATCGAATTGAATTGAACGGAAGAAATACCATGGCAGAAGCTCAAACCTCAGGAACCATCGTCCAGTGCATCGGCCCGGTGATCGACATCGAATTCGCGCGCGAGCATCTGCCCAAGATCTACGACGCCCTCGTGCTCGAGGAATCGGGGCAGAAGACCTTCGCCGAGCGCGGGCTCACCTTCGAGGTCGAGCAGCAGGTCGGCGACGGGATCGTGCGCTGCATCGCGATGGGCTCTGCCGACGGCCTGCGCCGCGGCATGAAGGTGAAGAACACGGGCGCGTCGATCTCGGTTCCGGTCGGCAAGGGCACGCTCGGGCGCATCATGGACGTCCTCGGCCGCCCGATCGACGAGGGCGGCCCGATCAAGACCGAGCAACGCCGTTCGATCCACCAGGCCGCGCCCAAGTTCGACGAGCTCTCGCCCTCGGTCGAGCTGCTCGAGACCGGGATCAAGGTGATCGACCTCATCTGCCCCTTCGCCAAGGGCGGAAAGATCGGCCTCTTCGGCGGCGCCGGCGTCGGCAAGACCGTGACCATGCTCGAGCTCATCAACAACATCGCCACCAAGCACGGCGGCCAGTCGGTCTTCGCCGGCGTGGGCGAGAGGACGCGCGAGGGCAACGACTTCTACCACGAGATGGTCGAGGCCGAGGTCATCAAGCTCGACAACCTCCAGGAATCGAAGGTCGCGATGGTGTTCGGCCAGATGAACGAGCCGCCCGGCAACCGGCTGCGGGTCGGCCTCACCGGCCTCACGATGGCTGAGGCGTTCCGCGACGAAGGGCGCGACATCCTGCTCTTCATCGACAACATCTACCGCTTCACGCTGGCAGGGGTGGAGGTCTCGGCGCTGCTCGGCCGCATGCCTTCGGCGGTGGGATACCAGCCGACGCTCGCCGAGGAGATGGGCCGGCTGCAGGAGCGCATCACCTCGACCAAGACCGGCTCGATCACCTCCGTGCAGGCGATCTACGTGCCGGCGGACGACCTCACCGACCCGTCTCCGGCGACGACCTTCGGCCACCTCGACGCGACCGTCGTGCTCTCGCGCGACATCGCCTCGCTCGGCATCTACCCGGCGGTGGATCCTCTGGACTCGACCTCGCGCCAGGTGGACCCGAACACGATCGGCGAGGACCACTACAACACCACGCGCGCGGTGCAGGCGACCCTGCAGCGCTACAAGGAATTGCGCGACATCATCGCCATCCTCGGCATGGACGAGCTCGCGCCCGAGGACAAGCTCGCCGTGTCGCGGGCGCGCAAGATCCAGCGCTTCCTCTCGCAGCCCTTCACCGTGGCGCAGAACTTCACCGGCACGCCGGGCAAGTACGTGACGCTCGCCGACACCATCAAGGGCTTCAAGATGATCGTCAACGGCGAATGCGACGCGCTCCCCGAGCAGGCCTTCTACATGGTGGGCACGATCGAGGAAGCGATCGAAAAAGCGAAGACGCTGAAGTGACCTCCTACCCTCCTCATCCCCTCCTCTCTTGAGGAGGGGTGGCGCGGAGCGCCGGGGTGGTAGGGGCGCCCGCGAAGCGGGCGGGGTGGTCGGAAGCTCAGGAGACAGATATGGCTAACACCATCCACGTCGACGTCGTCAGCGCCGAAGCGAGCATCTACTCCGGCGAGGCCGAGTTCGTCGTGCTTCCCGGCGAGGCGGGCGAGCTCGGCATCTACCCGCGCCACACGCCGCTCATCACGCGCATCAAGCCCGGCTCCGTGCGGATCAAGCCCGCGGGCGGAGGCGAGGAAGAGCTGATCTTCGTCGCCGGCGGAATCCTCGAAGTGCAGCCCCAGGTCATCACCGTGCTCGCCGACACCGCGATCCGGGGCCACGACCTCGACGAGGCCAAGGCGGCCGAAGCCTTGAGGCTCGCGCAGGAAGCGCGCGAAAAAGCCAAGGACAAGCAGGAAATCGCGACCGTCGAAGCCGAGCTCGCCTCGCTCGCGGCGCAGATCGCCGCCATCAGAAAGCTTCGCAAGCGCTAGGCATCGGCCGCCGGGCTGGCTGATATCCAGCTTGGCACGCGTGTTCCCCTGTAGCGAGGCGATGTCACCCCTAGCGCCGTAGGCCTGGCTGGCGTCGTCCCACGGCCGCCAAGCGCTTGACCGACTGCAGTCTCCATTGTGCCTCTAGCCAGTTGAGAATACAGTATCCGCTTGTGGGATCCGTCCAGGAAGGCTCCCACGATCCAGAAGGGGGGTTAGCACATGAATTCGATAGAGCCATCTGGGTTCGTTCGTTATGCACGCGCCGCCGCGGCCGCTTTCCTTCTGGCCGTGCTTGCCGCCTGCGGCGGCGGGGGCGGTGGGGGTGGTGGGGGCGGTGGCGGTGCTACCGCATGTATATTTAATACATCGACATTCGATAGCTGCACCTTCGGCGCCTGACCTCTTGTTGGTGCCGTAGGAGGCTGCTCTAAGCGGGCTCTTTTATCCAAGCGGAGGAGTTGAAAATGAAGCGGATAAAACTAATTGGCGCTGCAATTGTTGTCATCGCGCTGTGCAGCACACCTCTCCTGGCGGGAAATATTCCAGCCTTCACTCCCTTCAACGCCGGGGACACCCTTAGCGCTACGACTATGAACACCCGGTTCAACGACATCCGCGCGGCGGTCAACGACAACGATACGCGGATGCCCGGCATCGAGTTCATTGATACGAACGTGGCCTCGCCCATCACAGGCACGGAAGTCGCCGTTGCAAGCATAACTGTCACGGCGCCGGCTGCAGGCTTTTTGTTCGTAAATGCATTCGGAAACATCGCTTGCGACGTGGCAGGGTCAGACAGAGTTGTCCTGCGGAACGACACGGACAATGTCACGGGCCTGTTTCTCACCGACGATAACGCCGCCAATGTATTCAAGCGTTATTCGGTCTCGCACGTTTTTCCCGTCACAGCCGGTTCCAAGGTGATGCAGGTGTTGTCACGCTGCACCGGCGGTACGGCGGGTACTATCAATGTCGAGAGTTTCTCGGCCATATTCCTGCCGCGTCGGCTCTAGAGGATTCGATTCCACTCTCACCGGATTTCCGCCTGATGTTCCACACACGACGCGCGGCCTCCGTATCGAGCAAGCCAAAGATTGACCTCGGCGGCCGCGTCACAGTCCTGGTAGCGGTCGCCCTTGTTGCGTCGTCTGCCTTGATCGTCGTGTGGGCGCCGTGGGACGGTCCGGACACCACTCTCCTGGAGAAAAGCAGTATTCGGGACCGAGGGCGCGAGCCGGTCTCGGGATCATCGGTTTTCCGTCATACCCAGCGCGCTGAAGAGTCAAACGAAGCGGCGTCGGCGGTCGCATCGATTCCAGCGCGGATTCGTGGCCAAGATGGCGGCGAGGCGCCGCCGACGAGACGAACCGACACGTTGAATGCCCTATTGGCCGCGTTGGAAAGCGCCAAGGGCGATGATGTCGCAACTGCCGTCAGGAATCTGTGGTTGTTTGCCGCCGACAAGGGCGTGCCGCAAGAGGCTCTTGCCGCGCTCGATCGAGCGGCGAGGAGTTCCGATGGATATGTCGCGTCACTCGCCGAGCGAGCGGTTCGAGATCTGCGCGAACTTCAGGCGAGAAACGGCTCGAACGCTCTTGCGGCGCGGGTCGCGTCGTCACATATCGGCCCCGCCGAACGGGGCCGCGAAGGTTCCGGACGATCCGAAAGCGCGGCAGGGAGCAGCGGTGCGACCGATGCTCGCGTAAGTGAACTCGCGGAATCGCTACAAAGCCCGGAGGTGTGGGTTCGCCATGATGCGGTAAGGTCGTTAGGAAACTACCGGACGGAAAGGGCGGCCGAGATCCTGTCCACCGCGGTGATGGATAATGATCCGTCGGTTCGTTACGCTGCCGCGGAAGCGCTGTGGCGTCGTGCCGCCGACAGCCCGCCCGTTGATCGTGAAAACATCGAGCTCCTCTTGCAGCGCGCGGCCGCCGATCCGAATCAAGACGTGTCGGCATTGGCCCAAAGAGCCTTGGCCGACTTGGCTGCACTTGCTCATATCAGGATGCCAGCGGAGGGCGGGAATCGGAAAGTGTCGGCTCAGGGAGCCAATGGCCCCCGCGTACTTTCGGGCACCGAGTGAGGCTGCGCTGAGGGCAGGCCCGCCAGCCTGCCTAGACGATCCGCTCCAGCGGCATCTGGAACAGCCGGATGCGGTCGGCGGGCCGTGTGATCTCCCGGTTCGCTCCCTCGATTCCGCGTATCAGGCTCTCGAGCGCAGCCTCGTCCCTGAAGGCGATCATCAGCACCGTGTTGGTGCTGCCATAGGCTCCGGTCCCCAGATGCGGCTCGGTGCCCTGCCCCTTCCCCTTGGCGTTGTCCCAGCTCGTGTAGTAGTCGATCCCGCAATCGGCGAGGACCTGCATTGCGCGGTCGGTGAAGTAGCTGTTGAACACCATGAATGTCATCTTCACGGCGCGTCTCGCTTCCTGTGTTGCGGTGCCTTGGACTGTAGCGGCGGCCCGGATTCAGGTCAATGAGAACGGGAAGCTGCTCCGAATGACACTCCGTTAATGCTATTCTTTCGCCGTCCGCGAGTCACTCCAGGGAACCCGAAGATGCTCTCCAGAATGTTCGTCCTGCTCACCGTGATGGCGGCGGCTCTCCCGTCCGCGGCGTGGGCCCAAGCCTATCCGTCCAAACCCGTTCGCGTGGTCGTCACCTTCCCGCCCGGAGGCACGCCCGACATCTACGGGCGGGTCATGGCTGCCGAGCTCCAGAAGATCTGGAATCAGCCGGTGGTGGTGGAGAACCGCACCGGGGCGAGCGGCAGCATCGGCACCGATCTGGTCGCGAAGGCTGCGCCCGACGGCTACACCCTGCTGTTCGCGGCGGACGCGACCATCACGGTGATCCCCGCACCTGCTGACCAAGCTTCCCTACGACCCGGTGCGCGATTTCGCGCCCGTGGTCAACGTCGCCGCGGGCCCCTTCGTGCTGCTCGCGCACCCTTCGTTCCCGGCCAACAACGTGAAAGAGCTGATCGCGCAGGTGCGCTCGCAGCCGGGGAAGATCAGCTACGCCTCCTCCGGCGCCGGGAGCCAGCAGCATCTCGCAATGGAATCGATCCGCACCATGGCCGGCAACATGGACATGATCCACGTGCCTTACAAGGGCTTCGGCCAGGGCGTCGCGGACGTGCTCGCCAACCAGGTGCCGCTCATCTTCGGAGGCATCACCGCCTCCATCCAGCTCACGCGCGGCGGCAAGGTCAAGGCGCTCGGCGTCACCGGCCCCAAGCGCGCCAAGGCCCTGCCCGGCGTCCCCGCCATCGCCGAAACCCTGCCCGGCTTCGACATCACCGCGTGGTATGGATTCATGGCGCCCGCCGGCACGCCGCGCGAGATCGTGAAGAAGATCCACGACGATTCGGTCGCCGTCATACGCCGGCCGGATTTCCTCGAGCGCCTGGACCGGGACGGCATCGAGCCGGTGGCAAACTCGCCCGAGGAATTCGCCGCGCAGATCAAGACCGATCTCGCAAGATGGGCCAAGGTCGTCAAGGCGGCCGGAGCGAAGCTCGATTAAAATTCATCCCCTCCATATCCCCTCCTCATCTCGAGGAGGGGTGCCCGCGCAGCGGGCGGGGTGGTGGAGGGGTAGCGCGAAGCGCCGGGGTGGTCGGGAGTAGAGGAGACACCAGATGACAAAACTCGCAATTTTCTCTGCGACTCTGATCCTTTTCGCGTCGCCCGCGCTCGCGCAGGACCCCGCGGCGGGCTATCCCTCGAAGCCGATCCGCATCTACGGCCAGGGCACGGGGAGCACCGCCGACTACCTCTCGCGCTACATCGCGGCGAAGCTCACCGAGCGCTGGGGACAGCCGGTGATCGTCGACAGCCGCTCGGGGGCGGGCGGCACGATCCCCACCGACGCGGTCGCCAAGTCGGCGCCCGACGGCTACAACATGGTGATGGGCCACGCCGGGCCGTTCGTCTCCGCGGTGACGCTCTACGCGAAGACCCTGCCCTACGATCCCATCAAGGATTTCGAGCCGGTCACGCTGGTCGCGACCGGCGTCACCGTGCTCGTCACCAATCTCAACGTGCCCGTGTCGAACGCCAAGGAGCTGATCGCGCTCGCCAAGGAGAAACGCACTCTGACCTACGGCTCGGCCGGCAACGGCACGATCAGCCATCTCACCGGCGAGCTCCTGAAGAGCGTCACCGGCGCCCCGCTCGAGCACATTCCCTACAAGAGCGCGGGCAACGCGCTCACCGCGGTGCTCGCCGGCGAAGTGCAGGTGTCGTTCCTGTCGCCTCTCACCGCGCACAGCCAGCTGAAAGGCGGGAAGCTGAAGGCGCTCGCGGTGTCGAGCGCGACGCGATTCCCGAGCGTCCCGGAAATCCCCAGCGCCGCCGAAGCCGGCATCCCGGGCATGGAAGCGAAGCTCTGGTTCGGATTGTTCGCCGCCGCGAAAACGCCGCGGCCGATCGTGATGAAGCTGAACCGCGAGATCGGCGACATCCTGCGCAATCCCGAAACCAAGGAGGCGATACTCAAGCAGGGCATCGAGACCACGCCCTCGACCCCCGAGGAGCTGGGCGCATGGGTGAAGAGCGAGCTTGCGCGCTGGACGCCGATCATCCAGGCGACGGGAATCAAGGCCGATTGAGGGCCGGTATTGGAAGCAACCTGAAAATCAACCAACGAGAAGGAGATCGAAAAATGAAAGCACGTTCAGCAATCCTTGCAGCGATCCTCGCATTCGCGGGAGCGAGCGCCGCATTCGCCCAGAGCAAGCTCTATACCGCGTGCAACTTCTGGTACGAGAAGCCGGACAGGCTGTACTCGACCGGCTACCAGAAGGGCGCGATGATTCCTGCGGGGAGCGAAGTCACCGACGTCAAGCGCTCCTCCAGGAAGCTCGAGTTCACGAGCGGGGGCACCAAGTACTCGGTCGAATTCATATCGAAGCACAATCCCGGTGTGACCCCGGATCAGTGGATGGACCGCGTCCTGACCCCGAAGAATTTCGCCGCGCTCACCAGTGGCATGACCGCTGCGGAGATCAAGGCGATCAAGGAAGGGAAAATTCAGAACGGCATGTCCAAGAAAGCGGTCCTCGTCAGCGCCGGCTATCCTCCCGAGACCGGCACGCCGTCGACCGACTCCGATACGTGGAAGTACTGGCGGGATCGCTTCCGGAACTACGTCGTGCAATTCAGCAACGGAAAGGTCTCGAACAGCGGGCAGTGAAGCGACGCATCGCCGAAACACGCGCGGCCGGGCTGTTCTCCTCGGGTATCGATGAAATACCGCAAGCTCGGGGCGAACGGCCCGACGGTCTCCGCGATCGGCCTGGGCGCGGGGAGCGCCACCACCCACTTCGGCGAGCGCGACGACGACGTGCAGATCGCGACCGTGCACCGCGCGATCGACCTCGGCGTCACGCTCTTCGACACCGCCGACCGCTACATGCAGGGGCGCCACGAGCGCATGCTCGGCCGCGCGCTCGATCGGCCGCCGCGACAAGGTCGTCGTCTGCTCCAAGTTCGGCAACATCGACAAGCCCGACGGCACCAAGGCCTACAACGGCCGCCCCGAGTACGTGCGCTCGGCCTGCGAGGCGAGCCTTGAAGCAGCTCGGGCTGGACACCATCGACCTCTATTACCTCCACCGCATCGACCCGGATGTGCCGATCGAGGAGACGGTGGGCGCGATGGCGGGCCTGGTGAAGGCGGGCAAGGTGCGGTATCTCGGGACTTTCCGAAGCGGGCCCGAATTCGCTTGAAGCGCGCATGCAAGATTCATCCGATCACGGCGCTGCAGACCGAGTATTCGCTGTGGGCGCGCGACGTCGAGGACGCGATCCTGCCGGCATGCCGGGAACTGGGCATCGGCTTCGTCGCCTACTCGCCGCTCGGCCGCGGCCTCCTCACGGGCACGGTCAGGAAGATCGAGGACATCGCCCCGCACGATCACCGGCGCAAGCAGCCGCGCTTCCGCGCCGGCAATTTCCAGAAGAATCTCGAGCTGATCAAGCCGCTCGAGCACATCGCCGCGAAGCGCGGCGTCGCGCCCGCGCAGGTCGCGCTCGCGTGGCTGCTCTCGCGCGGCGAGGACGTCGTCCCGATTCCCGGGAACGAAGCAGACGAAATGGCTCGAGCAGAACGTCGCCGCGGTCGATCTTGCCCTCGACCCGGGCGAAATCGAGACGCTCTCCGCCGCGTTCAGGCCCGGCGCGAGGGCGGGCGAGCGCTACGACCCGGGATATTTCGTCACGCTTGGAGCGTAAGGGACCACCCCGCCGGCTTCGCCGGCACCCCTCCTCAAGAGAGGAGGGGATTGGCGACGAAGGCCAAAGTATTCATCCCCTCCTTTCCAAGGAGGGGTGGCGCGAAGCGCCGGGGTGGTTGGAAGTTAGAATAAGGAGCAACACATGTCTGCCGTCTTCAAGTCCACGTCCGAAAAAGACCCGCGCGTCGAGGCCGCGATCTCGCACTGGGCGCCGCGCTTCGTCGCGAACGGGGTGCCGCTCGCCGATTTCCAGGAAGTGACGGCGTCGATCGCGCGCTGGGAGGACTGGTGCGCGGCGTGGTCCGCGCGCGCCGCGATCCACGCTGACCTCGGCAACAAGGCGCTCGCCGGCGGGCACACGATTTCCGCGGGCGAGCACTTCACGCGCGCGGCGGTGTGCTACCACTTCGGCAAGTTCCTTTTCGTGAACGACATGGCGCAGATGCGCGAGGCGCACCGGCGCGCGGTCGAATGCCGCAACAAGGCGCTGCCCTACCTTCAGCCGCCCGGCGAGCGCGTCGCGATCGACTACGAAGGCAAGAAGCTCTACGGCAATCTGCGGAAGCCCGCCACGGCGCAGCCGTCCAATGCGGCCGCCAAGCCGCCCATCGTCGTGATGTGCATGGGCCTCGACTCGGCGAAGGAGGAGATGGACGACTACGAGAACCGGTTCCTCAAGCGCGGGCTCGCGACCCTGTCGTTCGACGGGCCCGGGCAGGGCGAGGCCGAGTACGATTTCGCGGTGTGCCCGGAGTACGAGCGCCCGGTCAAGGCGGTGTTCGACTTCCTCGAGACGCGCACCGACGTGGATTGCGCGCGCGCCGGCATCTGGGGCGTGTCGCTCGGCGGCTACTACGCGCCGCGCGCCGCGGCCTTCGAGACGCCGCATCAAGGCCTGCGTGGCGCTCTCGGGCCCGTTCCAGCGATCCGCCGATTTCACCGGCCGCCCGCAGATGAACGTCGAGGCCTTCCGCGTGCGCTCCAAGAGCGCGAACCTCGAGGAGGCCGGGAAGGTCGCGCTGCGCTTCTCGCTCGCCGAGTGCGCCAAGAACATCACCTGCCCGATCTACATCGTCGCGGGAACGAAGGACCGCCTGACGCCGCACACGCAGGCCGAGAAGCTCGCCGCTTCGGTTTCGGGCCCCTGCGTGCTCTCGGTGATCGAGGGCGGCAACCACGTCGTCAACAACCTCTGGTACCGCTACCGCGACCAGACCGCCGACTGGATGGCGGTGCAGCTCGGCGTCGCGAAGCGCTGAGAGGCAGGGCCGGGGCTGGATGACGTTCTTCCCCTCCTCTTCTTGAGGAGGGGTGCCGGCGAAGCCGGCGGGGTGGTGGTGGCGGAGTGACCGATCCCCTCCTTTCTTAAGGAGGGGGTCGCCCGCGAAGCGGGCGGGGTGGTCGAGGGCCTAAATCATCTCCGCCTTGACCTCGGACTCGCGCACCAGCTCGTCCCACAGTCCTTCGGTCTTCTTGCGCAGCACGTGCTTCGTCTCGGGCTCCTTCACGTACCACAGGCCGCGCTTGAGCTCCTCGTCGAGCTGCCCCGGGCGCCACACGACCAGTCCCACGAAGAAGCGGGCGCGCTCCGACTCCGACTCGATGATGTGGTCGACCGTGGTGCCGGAATAGGCGAGCGAGAGCTCGGGCGTCAGCGAAACCGAGTCGTCGCCCGCGCCGTCGTGATGGGCGACCACGGCGAAAACCATGTTCGTGTCCGCGGGCCCGCCGAGAAAGAGCGGGTCCACGACCTTCTTCGAGGGCTCGTGCTCGGGGAACATCTCGCCGAGGCTCAACCGCGTCGGGCGGTTCAGGATGAAGCCGACGTGCGTGCCGTTGGGCATCGGCTTGGCGAGGAGGATGGTCGAGCTGTAGAGCGGATCCTTCAGCGCCCGCTTCGCCACGAGGAGCACAGGTCTGTCGGTTTCTTCGGCGCGCGCGCTCGACAGGTAATGAACGGCGAGCGTCACGAGGAACAGCAACGCGGCCAGATTGCGCCAGACGCCAAGGCTTCGGTCGGTCATGACCCATCTCCTTTTCATCAAGTGGCTCCGCCTTCACCCGGTCGCAGCCGGGCCCCTGAACGCTACTTGCACGCAACGAATATGCCAATCGGGTATTCCCCGAGATCCTCCATCGGGAATATTCCCGTCGGTTCGCGTTATCAAGGCGTTACGCGCCGGCTGGCGCGCACCCGGCTGGTGCAATCGGCCCAAAACGGGCACCCGGATGGACGCAGGTGGTCACCCGACCTCACCCCGTTTATGCTTCGCCCATGAGCGGCAATCGACCGCCAGGAGCTATCCATGAACCTCACCACCGAGCAACTCGCCGAGATCCTGATCGGCATCGCGCGCGCGCAGAACGCCGTCATCGACGCGATGGAGCGCGCGAGCCCGGGCTTTCGCAACACGCACGCGGTGCCGCTCATCACGCTCGCCGCCAACATGCGCATCGGCAACCCGCGCATGATCGACCTGTCTTCGCGGATCCTGATGCGACTGCAGGGGCGAGTCGCGCTCGACACCCAGGCGGTGAAGGCCGATCTCGATCGGCTGCTGGGCGATGCGCCTGCGGAAGCCGCCGCGCCCGCGGAGAAACCCTCCGCGGCGTCGCAAATGCCGGACTTCAGCAATCTCGATTTCAATGTGAAGCTCTGAGCCGTTCTTTCGAAACCCAAGCGCCCCGCCTCAAACCCCTGTATAGTGCGCGCCAAGGTTTCTGTTTCGCGTTATCCGGTTAGCGTCACAGCCTCTTCGCGGTTCTTCCCAAGTTCCCCGAATTTTTCAAGCAGTTTCTCTGCCTGAACCGGTGTGAAGGCAAAGTCCTTCCCAGGCCGATTTCAGGAGCGGTTTTCCCAGAAGGGGCGCAAGTCCCTCAAATCCTCCTCCTGATAAACCATTAGGAGATCTACATCGAAACGTCGTTTCAGAATCTCGGGCTCAATCCCGAGCTGCTCCGCGCAGTCGCCGAGCAGGGCTATACCCAACCCACCCCCATCCAGGCGCAAGCCATCCCCGTCGTTCTCGCAAGGCCGAGATCTGCTCGGTGCGGCGCAGACCGGCACCGGCAAGACCGCCGGCTTCACTTTGCCGATGCTGCAATTGCTCGCGGGGAAATCGAACGTCAGCCACTCGCCCGCGCGCCATCCGGTTCGCTGCCTCGTCCTCGTGCCCACGCGCGAGCTCGCGGCGCAGGTGCAGGAGAGCGTCCGCACCTACGGCAAGCACATGAAGCTGCGCACCGCCGTGATCTACGGCGGCGTGGGCTTCGGCCCGCAGGAAATGGAGCTGCGCCGCGGCGTGGACATCGTCGTCGCGACGCCCGGGCGGCTGCTCGATCACGTCCAGCAGAGGACGATCGACCTGCGAGCGGTGGAGATCCTCGTCCTGGACGAGGCCGACCGCATGCTCGACATGGGCTTCATCCACGACATCCGGCGCGTCCTCGCGCTCCTGCCCGCGAAGCGGCAGAACCTGCTCTTCTCGGCGACTTTTCCCGAGGAGGTGAGAAAGCTCGCCTCGGGCTTCATGCGCGACCCGGTCACGGTCGAAGTCGCGCGGCGCAACATGCCGATCGAGCTGATCGGCCAGGTCGTGCACCCGGTGGACAAGGACCGCAAACGCCAGCTCCTCGCGCACCTGGTGAAGAGCGGCAACTGGCAGCAGGTGCTGGTGTTCTGCCGGACCAAGCACGGCGCCAATCGCCTGGCCGAGCAACTGGAGAACGACGGCATCGAAACCGCCGCGATCCACGGCAACAAGAGCCAGCCGCAGCGCATGAAGGCTTTGAAGCGCTTCAAGGACGGCGAGCTGCAGGTGCTGGTCGCCACCGACATCGCCGCGCGCGGCATCGACATCGAGTCGCTGCCCCACGTGGTGAACTACGACCTGCCGCACGTCTCCGAGGACTACGTCCACCGCATCGGCCGCACCGGCCGCGCGGGGGAGTCGGGTCAGGCGGTGTCGCTCGTGTCGGGCGAAGATCGCACGCTGCTGCGCGACATCGAGCGGCTCATCGGCAAGCAAATCGAGCAGCAGATCGTTCCGGGATTCGAGCCGGGCTCGGGTTATCACCACGCGCAACCTGAGCCGCAGCAGCGCCGCGGACGAAGGCCCGAAAGCCAGGCGCGCCGTCCGGACAGATCCCGCAGCGCGCAAAGGAGGCCCGAGCACGGGCGTCCGCAACCGTCGTCACAGCCGCGCCAGGGCCAGGGAAAGGGTCAAGGCCAACGCCGCGACCACGGACGTCGTCAGGACCAGCGGGCCGCCCCTGCCATGCCTTCGGAGAAGACCCAGCAGTCGGTCCTGCGCGACCAACTCGAGCACCATCGCCGCCAGCAGGCGGAAGAGCATCACCGGGAGCCGGCGCCCAAGAGCGAGCGGGCGAAGGAGAAGGCGGTGCCGGCGCTGTTTGGGTTGGTTGGGAGGAAAGTGGCGTAGGGCGATTTAGCTTCTACGCTCAGATTGAGACGGGCGGCTTCGGCCGCCCGTTTGTTTTTGCCTTTAGTTCAGTCCGCAGGACCCCGGCCCGCGGGGGTCCCCGCAGGTGCCGCACGGGCCCGCGGCGGCGCTCGCCGCGTCCTCGCTCGATCCCGCGGTGGCAAAGACGGAGAGCTTCTTTTCGACCTCGGTCGAGTGGCAGCTCGGACAACCGGGAACGGTATTCGAGCGCACGAGCATTTCGAACTCGCTTCCGCACTTCCCGCAGGCGTATTCGTAGATGGGCATGGTGGACTCCTGTAGGCGCGCATTGTAACTCCGGCGGGCCCCTTCGTGCTTCTTCCGGGCTTTCAGGCGGTCGTCAGCCATCCGCTGGCTCGCTCGGAGACGCGCAGCGTCCCGGGAAGCTTCAGCAGGTTGTACAGGGCGCGATCGCCTTGACAGCGGTAACACACGCCACTAGCCTAGCGTGGTTCCATTTTGGTTCCATAGAGCCATGCTCACGCTCACACTCAAGAACCTCCCGCGCGAGCTGCACGCCCTGCTCAAGGAAAGCGCGGAGAAGAACCGGCGCAGCCTGAACAGCGAGATCCTGATGCGGCTGGAAAGGGACCTGGCGGCGCCGACCGTCGATCCCGAGCGGCACGCGAAGGAGTTGAAGGCTTTCGCGGCGCGGCTGCCGCGGGTCGAGCACGCGCGGGTCGGCCGCTACAAGCGGCAAGGCCGGGCGTGATCGTCGTCGACAGCAACATCATCGCCTATTGCTGGGTGAACGGCCCGCTGACGCCGCTTGCGCAGCGCGTGCGCGTGAAGGACCCCGACTGGCATGTTCCCATCCTGTGGCGATCGGAAATGCGCAGCATCCTTGCCGGCTATTTGCGGGACGGCAGCTTGAGCCTGTCGCAGGTGGCCCGCATCATGGCGGCTGCCGAGGACGCGCTCGCGGGCAGCGAGCACCTGGTGCCCAGCGCGGCGGTGTTCGAGATCGCCGGCAAGTCGCGCCTTTCCGCCTACGACTGCGAATTCGTCGCGCTCGCCGCGGTGCTGTCGGTGCCGCTGGTCACGGCCGACAGGGCGGTGTTGAAGGCGTATCCGGCGCGGGCGCTGACGATGGAATCGTTCGCGCGGACATAGGGAGGGGCGGTATGATCAATTCACACCAGACATCCGAGCGCGCCGCCATGGCCAACGCCGTCAAGAAAACCATTTCCATTCCCGCCGACCTGGCGCGCGACGCCGAGGCCCTCGCCCGCGCCGAGGGCAAGACCTTCAGCGCGGTGATCCAGGATGCACTGCGCCAGTCGCGCATCGAGCGGCGCCTGCAGGAGTTGCGCGGCCTGCAGGGCTACTGGAGCCGCAAGGCGCGCGACAAGGGCATCCTCACCGAGCAGGATCTGGAGCGCTATCTGCGCGGGTGAGGGGCGGCGCTGCGAGTCGTCTTCGACACCAATATCCTGGTCTCTAGTGCGGAGGGCTAAAGGCCTCTCGTACACGATCAGGGACGCCGAGTTCGACGGCGATTTTCAGCAAGTTGCTCCTGATTTGTTCCGGGCTCGCGTGTTTGCCTACCTGCTCGACCAATCCCTTGAAAAGGCTTTCCGGCCCTTCCTCGAGCAGGCACACGAGATGCGGATGGCGCCTTTGAGGGACATTTCCGGAGAGTAGCGCCTGTACGAGCTCGTCTCGCGTGAGAGATTCGCGAAAGCTTACGCTCGCGGAGATGCACGCCATGTGAACGAAGTCGGGCGCGCGCTTCACGGCGGAAGCAGGCCCGCGACGATCATTCGATGAACCCGATGCGCCGTTTCGGCGGGTCGGGAGGCGGTTGCAGGAGCGGCAGCAACTTGCGGTAGATGTCGCGCAGCGCGGTATCGTGCCGAAGCAGCGTACGGTCGATCTCGGCGAGGCGCTTCAAGATAGCGGTATTGGCGGCGAGCTCCTCGCGCATGCGGATGAAGGCCCGCACCACGTACACGCTCATCGTCACGGCCTGCCGGCTGTTGAGCACCGTCGCCGCCATGATGGCGCCGTGCTCGGTGAATACCCATGGGAGAAAGCGCGGATCGCGATGCTTCTGGGAACCGGTCACAGTCTGTGATCGGTTCCGGACGGCCTCAGTAGTTGCGGCGCGATCCAGATTCGAGGTCGCAGACTGAGACCTCAAATCCGCCGATTCGGGTGCGGTCAGCCGGAAGCGGAAATCTTCCGGAAACCGATCCCCGTTCCGTTTCACAGCCTGATTCAAGGCCCGCGTCGGCACGCCATACAGTCGCGCAAGATCGGCGTCGAGCATCACCTTGTGACCTCTGGCGCTTCGGATCAGCAATTCGACGGACGGTTTCGCCATGACGACACATCAATTTTTCGTGGAATGGCCAAGAGGGCGCGCTAGCGTACCTGTATCTATATACAGCATCTTGAGCCAGACCGCAATATTCACGCGGCGCCATGCGGTTCTATCGCGTCAAAATCCAGGGCGTCGTCGACTGTCATCCGCCGAGCCCCGCGCCCTAGCGGCTGCGGGCGGTTTTCACGAACTCGAGCGACGCCTGGAAGAGATCGAGGTCCTTCTCGTAGTCCGCCGGGTCGGCGCGGTTGATCTGGATCCATTCCCTGGAGCTCGGCAGGCCGGCGGGCTGGAACGGGACGATCTTGTCCCGGGAGAACGTCAGCTCGGTCGCGGTGGCGACGGAGAAGCGCAGGCCGATGCCGTTGCCCGAGATGCAGGCGAACATCTTGTCGCTGACGAAGTAGGCGTCGAGGCCGTGGATCTTCCTTGCGGTGACGCCCGGGAGCTTGAGGAGCAGCGCGTCGATCTGCGCCTTGAGGGGTGAGGGTTCGGGTTTCATGGGGTCTGGGCCCGGGCCTGGAGGGCGGCTGGTTGTCCGCCTTCCCTCGCCGCGGCGTCGCGCAAGAGGCGCCCGACGATGAGTCTTATCAGGTGAAAGCCGAGCTTGGGGTTCTGATAATACAGCCGGTACAGGCCCTCGCGGTCGAGGCTGTAGAGCTCGCAGTCGCTGTCGCACACCACGCTTTGCGTCCGCCGGGAATCGGGGGCGAAAAGCCCGATCTCGCCGATCAGCGTGCCCGGACCGAGCGCGTCCCCGTACTCCACCACCCGCACCTCGCCTCGGTGGACGTAGAACATCTCCTCGGCGGGATCGCCCTTGGAGAAGAGGGGGGTGCCGGCCTTGTGGGTCCTGAGGGTCATGTGGGGAAGCAGCCACTGGGCGACGGGCGAGTCCCCGGCGGCGGATTCGATGTCCTTCACCAGCTTGCGGATCTCGAGCAGGCGCAGGGCGTTCAAGGGAAGCAGCACCCCGTGGAGAACCACGATCGGCAGCAGCGACTCGACATAGCCGTAGGCGACGAAAAACACATTGCTCGCGAGCGCGGCCGCGCGCAGCGGAAGCATGCTCTTCATCATGAAAGTCGTGAAAGTCAGGGCGGCGGCAGCGATGCCGAGGGTGAAGCCCAAGGTCATTGGGGTCTCCGGGTGCGGTTGATGGGGTATTTTGCCCTGAAGTCGGCCGAAGGCTCGAAAGACACCGAAAGGTCTTCCCCTCTTCCTCGGGGAGAAGGTGCGAGGTAGCAAAAGGGGAATTCGCTTCCACGGCAGATAGGACGGTTGGATGAAACGGCCATCTTCCTGTATTCGGCGACTCCGGCCCACCTGTGCTAGGCATCCGCGTGTAGTTAGGGTGGTGCTATCCTTTCGTCAATCGGCGGAGGATGGTTTGATATTCTGGGTCGGGGTGACTGACAATTCTTGGTTTCGGTTTCTTCGAAATCAGAACCCCGACGAGGTCAATTTCTGGCAGCCCAGCCCACGCGCTGCATTTACGCGACTTGAGCCTGGCGCCCCTTTCTTGTTCAAGCTGAAACGCCCCAACAATCACATCGGCGGTGGAGGCTTTTTTGTAAAGTTCTCAGTTTTGCCCCTCTCTGTTGTTTGGGACACCTTTGGAATAAAAAATGGAGCCGCGACCCAGGAGCAATTTGAAGACCTAATCCGTCCGCTGACGCCTACTCCTGATGCCCGTGATCCGGAAGTCGGTTGCTCAGTACTGACAGAGCCCTTTTTTTGGCCAGAGAACACTTGGATACCCAATCCACTTGGATTCGCCTCCAATATCGTTCAGGGACGCAGCTATGACACCTCCGAAAAAGAAGGAGGCTCATTGTGGAAGTCGGTCACAGATCGACTTGCTCACTCTCCCGATAGTACTAATGCACCGCAGCCAGCGAGAGAGCCATCTGCGACGTATGGTAGTCCGACGCTGATCAAACCTCGACTAGGACAGGGAGCTTTTCGAGTCTTGGTGACAGATGCATACAAGCGACGTTGCGCTATAACGGGAGAGAAAACTCTCCCTGTGCTCGAAGCAGCCCACATCGTTCCCTTCGCTCGAAAGGGAACACATCAGATCTCAAACGGTCTGCTGTTGCGCTCGGATTTTCACAAACTCTTTGATCTTGGCTATGTGACGGTAGAAACCACGAAACGCGATTTTCGCGTTAGAGTGAGTCCAAGGATTCGCCAGGAATGGTTCAATGGAAAGGCGTACTACCGTCTAGACGGCCAGACGTTGGTTGTAGTCCCCGATGCGCTTGAGCAGCGCCCCAATCGGGAATACCTAGCATGGCACAACAAGCAAGTGTTCCAATCATGAAACCTAGGAGAATCGCGTGATCTCACCTGAACTGCGAGAGCGCCTCCTGAAATTCCGACGCGACCGAGACTGGAAGCAGTTCCATTCAGCCCGTACGTTAGCCATCGCGCTTTCGGTAGAGGCCGGCGAGTTGCTAGAACATTTTCAGTGGATTCCGGAGAAAGACGTAGATCGGGTTGTATCGGAACGAAGACATGAATTGGCGAGGGAGGTCGCAGATTTGGCGATTCTTCTCACATATTTCGTCCACGACCTCTCTCTTGACCTGGAGGGTGCTGTAAGAGACAAGCTCCTTTTGAACGAACAACGATACCCCATCGAGAAATCGAAGGGGTCACCGGAAAAGTACTCACGGCTGTAACCGGTACATCGCAGTGCGGGCGAATAGCCAGTTAGGTGAAGGATCGATTGAGGTGCTTACCCTGCCTTAGTAAGGACGCCTGGACCTTCAAATGCGAAATGTGTTCCTCGTCTATATGCCTCTACGAAATGCCGAGGCAATGGCGCACTACGAGGACACGATCAGAAAAAAGGTACCTCTCGAGAGAATTTCACGCTTTGTCTCGCCAGAGTTACGCGCGCGCTTAGGAGAAGTATTCGGATCGCACGACATCGCGGTTTGGGGATCGGTGGCGGGGCAGATGAATCGCAGCTTCTTCGACAAGATGGCCGAGGGGGATGACCTGCTAATCGTCGAGGGAGATTCCATAAAGCTAATTGGGAAGATAGCCGCGAAACTCGTGAATGCTGATCTTTCACGGGAACTCTGGCAGCCAATCGGTCGGGCAGAAGGGCCCCCATGGGAGCTCATCTATTTTGTCGCCAACCCTCGGGAATTGAATGTCCCGTTTGCTGAGTTCTGCAAGTTATTCGGCTACGCGATCCACTATCAGCTTCGGGGCTTCACGGCTGTTTCGGAGGAGAAAGTCGAGCTCTTTTACGACAGATTCGATGATCTCTACTCCGTTCTCGTCCGTATGAAACAAGGCGAGCCGGTCGTCGAAAAGACCTATCCCACTGGCCCAAGGCAAGCCAAAGCTGAAATAGCAAAAGAGCGATTGCTCTCCGAGATTCACGAGGACGATGTCGACCAAGTACTCCGAAGCGACCTCGTTTCAGATCACGTGAAGATGCAATGGAAGTTGGCTAATCTCGGGCTCAAAGCAGGAGAGCGAGTTTGGGTCCCGGCGGGAGATCAGGCAAAGCTTCGAACACTTTATCAGTTCGAGGCGTTCGATCGGCAATTCTCTGCGGGAATCGACTTACCCCACTCCTATGTCGAGAATATTGACGTTGTGTGGAAGCAAGAATTTAGAATCGATGCAGCCTATGAGATCGAGAATTCGACCGCTATTTACTCGGGGCTTCTGCGTTTCGCCGATCTCATGATCCTAGCGCCAAACACAATCTATCCTATGTTTATTGTCGCGCCGTTGGACCGCAAGAATCGCGTTCGCGAGCAGCTAACCCGACCGACGTTTCGGCAATTCAATCTCTGCAATAAGGTGAAATTTCTTTCGTATGAGGTAGTGAACGATATTGACCAGTTCTTCTCAGGATCAAGCACAGGCCTAAACGTTGATCTGATTGCGGGCAAGGCAGAGAAGATCTGCTGACGCAAATTGCTGGAGCTCTAGCGAGCGTGGCGACTGACAGCGAAGCGAATGCACAATGACTGGTAGCGCTTCTATCTAAGGATCAAGCATCTTGCGCTACTGGTGGGTCAACCAGAACCAGACCTATCGACACGAGGTGCCGGGCGGCTATCTGTGGTCTCCCAAGCGAAAGGCGAACGGCGATCGCAACCCTTTCTATGACTTCATGCGTGAAGCTGCACCGGGAGACATCGTGTTCTCGTTTGCCGACACCCAAATTCGAGCAATCGGCATAGTCGCATCGCATGCATACGAGGCGCCCAAACCTCTTGAGTTCGGCCAGGTGGGAGCCTATTGGGACAACATCGGTTGGCGCGTTGATGCTCGGTTTACCGAACTGCGCTTGCCAATCCGGCCCTCCGAGCACATGAACGTGCTGACACCGTTGCTGCCTGAACGCTACTCCCCGCTACTACCTACCGGGAGCGGACTACAAAGCGTCTACCTCACCAGGATGTCAGAACCATTTGCTGGTGCACTCGTGGATCTAATGGGAGCGGAAGCTCGAAACTTGATTCTTGGCCACCGGGTCGCGGAGGAGCGTACGCTGCAATCGGCTATCGGCCTGATCGAGTGGGAAGAGCACGAGATGCATCGGCTGCAAACCGATGCCAATATTCCTGAAACCACGCGAGAGGCCGTCGTGCTAGCGCGACGCGGGCAGGGTTTGTTCAAACAGCGAGTAATGCAGATTGAGCGAGCTTGCCGGATTACCGGTGTCACGCGAGAAGAACATCTGCGCGCTAGCCACTGCAAGCCATGGCGCGACGCCAATAACGACGAGCGCCTCGACGGTGAGAACGGACTACTTTTGACGCCCAATGCGGACCATCTATTTGACCGCGGCTTCATCGGATTCGAAGACAACGGAGACGTTCTGGTCTCGCCGGTTGCGCACATGGATTCCCTTGCCCGGATGGGTCTTAGTACCTCTCGTGTATTCAACGTCGGGAGCTTTTCAGAGGGTCAGCGCCGATATTTGGAGTTTCACCGAGAGAATGTGCTTCTACTATCGTCCTTTTGGGACGATAACTGAAACAATAGTGGCGATTCGGAGCCAAGAGTTGCATGTCGAATGCTTGGGAAACTAGATGACCTGTGCATTTCAAAGGTCGGACGGAAATCTATGTTCACGGCCGTCGATCGGCAGTTCTCGACTCTGTGTCTTTCACTTCTGGAGTAATGAGCAACTTGCGGCGGCCGCTGACCCCCTCCTGAGCAGGCAATTTACGTCGGACTTCTACGGGCTTATCGCAGCGAAAGACGGCAACTGGCAGGGCTTTGTATTTCCAGAGCTATTCAAGTTCGCAAAAGCGAATATCGATTTTGGTATTGATGCAACCGAAGCGAGATTCAAGAGCGTTAGTCTTGAGGATATTAAGTTTGCGAAAAAGGCTGATTTCTCCCGCGCGACATTTGGAGGTAACACTGCGTTTAGAAACATAGGGTTCTTAGAGGAAATAGTGTTTGCTCATGCCAATTTTGTGGGAACTCTTGAACTGCAGCGCGTGCGGTTCAACAAAAGTGTTTCGTTTTATCGATCTCGCTTCG
>CAVOUJ010000029.1:0-7612 GCA_963699535.1 uncultured beta proteobacterium
GCGCCTACTCCGGCTTGATACCTGCGGCGCGGACGACCTCCGGCCAGCGCTTCAGTTCGCCCTTGATGAATGCGTCGAATTGCTGCGGCGTGCCGCCCACGATGTCGGCCGCCTGCGCTTCGGTGATGGCGGTGCGCACCGTGGGCACCTGCAACACCTGGTTGAAGATGCCGTTGATGCGCGCAACGAGCGCCGGGTCCATGCCCGCCGGGCCGACGATGCCGTGCCAGACGCTCACGTCGAAGCCGGGTATCGTTTTTCCGACCGGGGGCACGTCCGGGAGTTGCCGCATCGGCCGCATCGAGGCGCCGGCCAGCGCGCGTATCTTGCCCTCCCGGACCTGCCCGAGCGAGGTGGAGACGGTGATGATCGCGGTGTCCGCTTCGTTGCGCAGGAGCGCGAGCAGCATTTCCGCGCCCGAGCGGTAGACCACGTTCACCTGCTCGATCCCCGCCTGGCTGTTGAGATAGGCCATGAAGAGGTGCGTCCAGTTGCCGAGGCCCGCGGAGGCGTAGTTGAACTTGCCCGGCTGCTGCTTGGCCGCGGCGATGAACTCGGGGAGCGTCTTGTAGGGCAGCGTCGAGCGCACCAGCACCACCGCCGGCAGGTTGACCGCGTGGATGATCGGCGTGAACGCGGTGTGTGGATCGTAGGGGAGCTTGGCGAGCATGTGCGAGACGGCGTTGGGTCCGACCTCGGCGAGAAACAGCGTGTAGCCGTCCGGCTTCTCGCGCGCCACGGCGGTCGCCGCGATGGTGCCGCCCGCGCCCGGGCGGTTTTCCACGACGAGCGGCTGGCCGTTCGCGAACTGCGCGAACCCGCTTGCCAGGTTGCGCGACAGCGTGTCGGCCGCACCCCCCGCGCCGACCGTGACCAGCAGCTTGACCGGGCGCTCGGGCCACTGCGCGGCCGGCTGGGAGAAGGCGGGAAGGGGGGCGAAGGCGGCGAGCGAAACGCCGCGGTCGCGGCGGCACGCACGATGAGCTGATGTCGGGCAAGACGGGTCATGAGAATTTCCTCCGGGGCCTGCACAGGATCTATCCGCTTACTTTCTTCTTCCGCTCCGCCTCGTACTTCTGCCGGGCCTTGAGGTAGTAGGCCCAGACCTGGCGCACGTTCTTGTGGCCGTCGGCCTCCTGCTTCTTGAACATCTGCTCGTTGGCCGCGTTGCCCGCCTGCTGGATGAACTTCGCGTCCTCGGGCGAGGGGTCGTAGAACCTGACCCCCTGATTCGTCTGCCAGTCCTTGCGGATGGCGCTCTCGTCGTCCATCAGCGTCTGCGCGTAGCGTACGCCGTACTCGCGGCGCAGGTCGAGGAGCATCTTCTGCGTGTCCTTGGGCAGGGCGTTGAACTTCTTCTGGCTCATGTAGAACCCCGAGGCGAGCGCGCCGCCGTTGCCGTGCACTCCCGGCGGGGCGTTGCTGTACACCGCTTTCGCCACCTCGTGGAGCTTGAAGGCGTTGCTGAGCACGATCGCCATGTCGCCCAGCGCGTCGACCGTGCCGCGGTTCATGGCCTCGTACATGTCGCTGAAGGACATGAAGATCGGGTTGGCGCCGAGGTTGGTGTAGAAGACCGTGCGCACGCCGCCGTAGGTGCGAAGCGACTTGCCCTTCAGGTCCTTGATCGACTTGAGCTGGGTCTTCGTGCCGATGGGCGCGTGGCCGCTGATGTGCGGCATGAGCAGGATGATGTCGGCCTTGGCGAGCTCCGCCTTGAGGTTGGGCTCGTTGTCCACCGTGTCGATCAAAGCCAGGATCGAGGCGACGTAGTCGTCGCCGAAGTTGAACAGGTTGTCGAGCATCAGGTAGCCCGGGAACTCGCTGGGGAAATACGTGCTGCTCACCCAGGCGAGGTCCGCGACGCCGGACTGGATGCCGGGCAGCGCGTCCTTCCATTTCACGAGCGACTCGAGCCAGAAGATCTGGACCTTGAGCTTGTCGCCGGTGCGTTTCTCGACCTCGCTCACCCACCACTTGTGCTGGCGGCCGAACCAGGAGTTTTCCGGCACGACGTTCGCCATCTTGAGCGTCTGGGGCTTGAGCTCCTGCGCCATGCCGGGCGATGCCAGCGCGGCCGCCAGGGCGGCCACGGCGATCTGCGTACGGATGCAATGCATGATGCTCCTCCTCTAGGTTATGACGACGGGCTCGCGGCGTTCCTCCCTCTTCAATCCGGCGTACGAGTCCCGGCCGCGCGCGAGGGCCAGATGCTTCACGGTATTGATGGCGAGCTGAATCGTCAAGAGCGCGAGGCCCGCGGCGAACAGCGTCTTGAAGGGCCAGAGCGGGAAGCGGTAGACGCCGAGCCGGAATTCGAGCAACGAGATCGACCGCAGCGCCTCCGCCCAGGCGCCGGCGGCGAGGTAGCCGAAAACCAGCCCGGCCAGCACGTTGGCGAGGGCGTCGAGCAGGTGCCGGGCCCAGGGCGGCAGCCGGTCCGTCACGATCGTGACGCTGACGTGGCCGCCCTCCAGCGCGACCAGCGCGACGCCGAAGTACACCGACACCACCAGCAGGCTCTCCACCGACTCGACGGTGCTGGGAAACGGGATGAAGAGCTTCCGGCCGACGGCGTTCAGGAACTCGATGACCGTCATGGCGAGCAGCGGCAGGAACACGAGATAGGTCGCGACCCGGCGGTAGCCGCGTTCGTAGGCGACGATGGCCCTTTCCATGCCTAGCGCCCCGCCATCATGCCGGGCAGGACCAGGGAGATCGCGGGGAAGGCGGCGAGGATGAGCGCGATCACCAGCATCAGGCCGACGAAGGGCAGCGCGCCGGCGAAGATCTCGTTCAGCTCGACCTCCTTGCCCATCGCCGCCTTCATGACGTAGCAGTTGAGCCCGAGCGGCGGGGTCACCGCGCCGATCACGACCATCATGCTGATGAACACCCCGAACCACACCAGGCTCTGACCGTGGGCCGTGATCAGCGGCGCGACCAGCGGCATGGTGAGGATCATCATCGAGATGGCGTCGAGGAAGCAGCCGAGCACGAGGTAGAGTGCGATCAAGCCGAGGATCAGGCCCCAGAAGGGCAGGCCAAGCTCCATCACCGCCTTCGTCAGCGTGGCGATCACGCCGGTGACCGAGAGGAACTTGGCGAAGATCGCCGCCGAGCCCAGCAGCAGGAAGATCATCGCGCTCGCCTTGGCGCTGTCGATCGTCGCCCCCTTCACCGTCGCCCATGAGAAGCGGCGGCGGTAGGCGAGCAGCGCAGCCGAACCGACGACGCCGACCGCCGCAGCCTCGTCCGGGGTCGCCCACCCCGCGTAGATGGCGCCGAGCACCAGGCCGAAGAGCGCGACCACGCGCCCACAGGTTCTTCACCGCGGCCCACTTCGCCGGCCAGGACGTGTCGATGTTCTCGATGGGCGGCGCGAGCTCGGGCTTCCACCAGCATGCCAGCGCGATCGCCGCGGCGAATATGCAGGCGTAGAGGATGCCGGGCAGGATGCCGGCGATGAGCAGCTGGCCGATCGAGGTCTCGGTCATCACCCCGTAGATCACCATGATGATGCTCGGCGGGATGAGCACGTCGAGTCCGCCGCCCGCCGCGACGACCCCGAGCGAAAGCTTGCGGTTGTAGCCGCTGCGGATCATCTCGGGCACCGAGATCTTCGAGAACACCGCGCAGGTGGCGAGACTCGATCCGGAGCAGGCGCCGAAGATGGCGCAGCCGTAGACCGTGCCGACGGCAAGCCCGCCGGGAACTCTCCCGAACCAGGCCTTGGCGGCCTCGTAGGAATCCCGGGCGAGGTCGGCGTGGAACGCGAGATAGCCCATCAGCAGGAAAAGCGGCAGCGCGGCGAGCGTGAAGCTCGAGGTATTCGAATAGAGCTCGAACGGGACGAACCTGAAGACCGCGGAAAAATCGTAGACCGAGAAGAGGCCGAGCGTGCCGACGACGGCCATGGCGTAGGCGATCGGCACCCGCAGGCAGATCAGCGACACGAAGGCCGCGCAGCCCCAATAGCCGATCGTCAGCGGGTCCATGCCCGGTGCGCTCCTCCCTCTCTGGCAAGCTTACACTATATGCTGCGCGCTCAGCCAAACGGGGAGGGGACATGACGAGTGAAGCGAAATTGCAGACTCGCGAAGCGAAATCCGAGATTCGCGACGGCATGCGCATCGACTGGGATGTGCCGATCACGATGGACGACGGCGTGGTCCTGCGCTGCGATGTCTATCGGCCGATCGCCGAAGGCAAGGTACCCGGTGATCCTCAGCTACGGTCCGTACGCGAAGTGGCTGCATTTCGAGCAGATCTACAAGACCTGCTGGGACAAGATGGTCGCCGAGCATCCCGAGGTGCCGGCGGGCTCGACCAACCGCTACCAGAACTGGGAGGTCGTCGATCCGGAGAAGTGGGTGCCGGACGGCTACGCCTGCGCGCGCGTCGACTCGCGCGGCTGCGGCCGCTCGCCCGGCTATGTGGACCTGTGGGGCCCGCGCGAGACGCAGGATTTCGCGCAGTGCATCGAATGGGCCGGCGTGCAGCCGTGGTCGAACGGAAAAGTCGGCCTGAACGGCATCTCCTACTATGCGATGAACCAATGGCAGGTGGCCGCGCTGCAGCCGAAACACCTCGCCGCGATGTGCGCCTGGGAAGGCGCGAACGACTGGTACCGCGAGGTGAGCCACCAGGGCGGCATCCTCTGCACCTTCCTCGGCAACTGGTACGACATGCAGGTGAAGACGGTGCAGCACGGCCTGGGCACGCGCGGCTTTCGCAGCCCGATGACCGGCGACTGGGTGTGCGGGCCGCAGACGCTCTCGGAAGAGGAGCTGCATGCCAACCGCTTCGACTTCGGCCGCCTCGCGCTCGAGCACGAGTTCGACGACGAGTTCTGGCGCTCGCGCACGCCCGACTGGTCGAAGATCGGGACGCCGCTCCTTTCCAACGGCAACTGGGGCGGCCAGGGTCTGCACCCGCGCGGCAACATCGAGGGTTACGTCAACGCGGGCAGCAGGGAAAAGTGGCTCGAGATGC
The DNA here is from genome assembly GCA_963699535.1 of uncultured beta proteobacterium. GTDB lineage: Bacteria > Pseudomonadota > Gammaproteobacteria > Burkholderiales > SG8-39 > VBDM01. The sequence continues at coordinate 4,996 of CAVOUJ010000029.1, forward strand.
ACGGCGACGCGCACTGGACCCACTTCTATACGGACTACGGGCTCAAGATGCAGAAGAAGTTCTTCGCCTATTACCTGAAGGGCGAGAAGAACGGCTGGGACCGCCAGCCGAAGGTCCTCCTGCAGATCCGGCACCCCGGCGAGAAATTCGTCGAGCGCGCGGAGAACGAGTGGCCGCTTGCGCGCACCCAGTGGACGAAGCTGCACCTCGACGCGCGCAACCTCACCCTGTCGCCGAGCCCGCTGAAGGACGGGGGCAAGGCGGGCTACCAGGGATTCTCCGAGGGCGCTCACCTTCCTGCTGCCGCCGCTCGAGCAGCCGACGGAAGTCACCGGCCCGATCGCGGCGAAGCTCTTCGTTTCCTCCTCCACCGCCGACGCGGATTTCTTCCTCGTCGTCCGCGCCTTCGATCCGAACATGAAGGAGCTGGTGTTCATGGGCGCGCTCGACCCGCACACGCCGCTCGCGCAGGGCTGGCTGCGCGCGTCGCACCGCAAGCTCGATCCCGAGCGCTCGCTGCCCTACCGGCCCTACCATCCGCACAAGACCAAGGAGCCGCTCACGCCCGGCCAGACCTACGAGCTCGACATCGAGATCTGGCCGACGTGTATCGTCCTGCCGGCGGGGTATCGCATCGCGCTCACGGTGCGCGGCAAGGACTACACCTACCCCGGCGGTACGGGCGGCAAGCTCTCCAACATGAAAAACGAGTTCACCGGCGTGGGTCCGTTCCTGCACAACGACGCGCGCGACCGCCCGCCCGAGATCTTCGACGGCACGGTCACCGTGCATACCGGCGGCGCGCACGACTCGTGGGTCATGCTGCCGGTGATTCCCGACAAGGGACGCTAGCGAAGGCGAGCAGGAGCGGGTGCGCGGCCGGACGTTGCGTGCCCCAGCTACTCCGGCGTGATGCCGGCGGCGCGGCAAGTCAATCCGGTGCGCTTTCCGCCATCCAGTTCAAACTCAGTGCGCAACCGCGTTCCCGTTTCCGGCATCCCCGAAGCTGAAGCGGGTCCCCGTCGAGGTGCGCAGCACCTTGCCCGGCAGCGCCTGCTTTGGCCGCCTCGATGAAGGTCTCGCCGCTGCAATGCATCGGAATCAGGCAGTCGGGCTCGAACTTCGCGAGTTCGCGGGCGGTGTCGTGCGCATAGTCGGCCGACAGCGGCATCAGGTGGAATCCCCCGAGGATGGCGTGCACCTTTGAAATCCCCGAGACCTTGATCGCCGCCCGCACGGTGTTCACGATGCCCCGGTGCCCGCAGGACGTGATGACGACGAGGCCCTTGCCCTTGACGTGGAAGCAGCTGGCCTGTTCGTGAAGGAAGTCGTCGACCAGCATGCTGGCGCCGCGCTTCTCGACCGGCAGACGAGCGGGGTCGCAACCCATGCCGTCGGGGCCGATGCCCACCTTCATGCGCGAGGGCTGCGCGGGGCGCTCGAATGAGGTCTGCTCGATCCACCCGGTGGTGAAGCCGTGCCCGACGAGGAGCGACGGCTTGTCGGCGAACAGCACGCGCAGCTTGGCGTCGGCGATGGCGCGCCGGTCGAGAACGCCGAAGTTGCTCGGCGCGTTGACAGGGCCCTTCTCCCGCGCGCAGAAGCACTCTTCGCCGCCGAGGTAGAAGGGCAGCCCGGACTTGAGCTTGGTGGCGGTGCGCCGCCAGGAAACCCACCATGCCGCCGAAGTGGTCGTAATGCCCGTGGCTCAGCACCAGGGCGTCCAGCTTCGACGGATCGACGCCGAACATCTCGACGTTGTTGTTGATCGTCTCCGGGGTATAGCCGAAGTCGATCAGCACGCGGCGAGTTTCCGTCCCGAGGGCGGATTCAACGTGGAGCGAAAGGCCCCACTCGTTCTGCGGCATGCGCCGCGGCGGCTCGCTCGTCGAAGGCTGCTGCCAGCGCTGCACATTCACTCCCGCGAACGTGCCGGACGACTCGAAGAAGTGAAAGTAGGAATCGGTGATCACCGTCACCGACAGCCGGTCGACCTCGGGCGGCGCGCCGCGCAAAGGCGGCGGAGCATCCGTTTCAATCCCGGTGAACACACCGTTCGCCAGGCCCATACCCGCGCCCACGGCGGCCATGAGGCGTCGCGGGGATTGGCTTCCGAGGTAGCTGTCCATTGGAGTTCTCCCTTCTCGAGTGGAGCCTACTGTGGCGCCGAACGTTTCCGGCAGCCGGCGCGCGCAACGCAGTCACTTGCAGGTGCCGACACGTCGCGCGCGTCCGCGCGGGACATGCTGTTAGCGAGCACCTGCAACAAGGCCTTTCGCCGTCAACCACACAAGTGCACGCTCGGCATAACCGCGCTCGGCAGCGAGCGGAGCCTTTCGGGCGGCGACATGCAGCGTGTCGCCGAGTTGAGCCCACGTGATGAGGGTTACTGACTTTAGGTTCGGGAGGCCGTCAGGGCGGTGACCCGCGAGCAACGCCCGAACACCTCCGAGGTCGCTGTACTTACCTACCGCCTTTGCGCCGCGAGGCGATTGGATCTCATCCTTGACCAACAAGCTGAAATAGAAATCTCGGGTCCCAGCGAAGTACGAGCCGACATCAATATTGCGAATGACTTGGTCGCGATCTGATCGAGATGTCGTGCGTTCGGAGATCC
>CAVOUJ010000030.1:0-157847 GCA_963699535.1 uncultured beta proteobacterium
CCTCGAGGCAAAGCGAGAGCTTTCTCCACTGGTCGTCGGCGGTGAGCTTGTTGCCGTGGTGGGTGCTGGAGAAGCCGCACTGCGGCGAGAGGCACAGGTTCTCCAGCGGCACGTACTTCGCCGCCGCGTCGATGCGGCGCTTCAGGTCGTCCTTCTTCTCCAGCTCCGGCAGCTTGGAGCTGACCAGGCCCAGCACCACGATCTTGCCCTTGGGCACGAAGCGCAGCGGCTCGAAGCCGCCGGCGCGGTCGGTGTCGTATTCGAGAAAGAAGGCGTCCACGTCGAGGCCGCGTGAACACGCGCTCGGCGACGAAATCCGCGTAGCCGCCGCTCGCGAGCCAGGTGCTCTTGAAGTTGCCGCGGCAGGTGTGGATCGCGACCGTCATGTCGTCGGGCACGTCGCGGATCGCGGCGTTGACGGCGTCCGCGTACATCGCGGCGTCCTTCTTCGGGTCGTCGCCGAGCTTCTTGAACTGCTCCTGCACCTTGGGGTCGCCCAACATGGCGATGGTGGTGTCGTCGATCTGCAGGTAGCGGCAGCCCGCCTTGTACAGGTCGGCGATCTCCTCGCGGTACGCGCGCGTGAGATCCGCCCAGAACTCGTCCAGGTCCGGATAGGTCTTCTTCATCGAGGCACGGTCGCCGCGCGCGTGCAGCATCGCGGGCGAGGGCATCGTGAACTTGGGGGTCTTCTTCGCGATCGACTTCAGGAACTTGAAGTGCTCGAGCATCGAGGGCTTCGTGCGGCGGATCTTGCTCGCCACCGTCATGAAGGGCGGCTGCTCTTCGGTGTTCTTGAATTTCGCGTCGCCGTAGGCGTCGCCCTTGGCGAGCTCCACGCCGTCGAAGCCGTGGATGAAATCGATGTGCCACCAGTCGCGGCGGAACTCGCCGTCGGTGACGACCTGCATGCCGACCGATTCCTGCTTGGCGACGGCCTCGCGGATGTGCTTGTCCTGCACGGCGCGCAGCTGCTCGGCGACTGAGCTCGCCGCGCTTCGCCTTCGCGCGGGCTTCCGCGAGCTCCGCGGGGCGGAGGAGGCTGCCGACGTGGTCGGCGCGGAAAGGGGGTTGGGTGCGTTGTGTCATCGGGGACTCCGGAGGGTGGAAGCCGCGGACTGCGGAATGGGAATTTCAGGCGAAGCGGCGCGTCCTGTCAACCCACTTGTCGCCCCACTTCGGAATTGGGATCGAAGTGGGACGCGTTCGCGATGGGTCGAGACTACAATAAGCAGCGTCACCCGGGGAGAAAAAATGATGCGCGGTACCGGACGGATTCTCACTACGCACGCGGGGGCGCTGCCGCGCCCGCAGGACCTGTGGACGATGATCGTGGCTCGAGCGAGCGGCCAGGCCTACGACAGGGAGGCCCTTCCGATGCTTCTCAGGGGCGCGGTCGCCGAGGTCGTGCGCAAGCAGCTCGAATGCGGCCTGGACAGCATCAACGACGGCGAGCTCTCCAAGACGAGCTTCACGAGCTACGTGCGCGAGCGCCTCTCCGGGTTCGAGTCCCGCGACACCAAGCCCGGCGAAGGACCGAAGCCGCTTTCGGTCATGAGCCGCGACATGAAGAGGTTCGCCGAGTATTTCACCGGCAAGCACGGCGGATTCGGCTGGGTCGGATTCCGCGCGGGCCAGGTCTTCTGCACCGGGCCGCTGAAATACGTCGGGCACGCCGCGCTGCGCGAGGACCTGGATAACTTCAAGGCGGCGCTTGCGGGCGCGCGCTCCGCCGAGGCTTTCCTGCCGGCGAACACGCCCGGCACGATCGAGCACTGGCTGCGCAACGAGTACTACGCGAACGACGAGGAATTCCTCTACGCCATCGCCGAGGCGATGCGCGAGGAATACCAGGCGATCGTCGATGCCGGCTTCCTCCTGCAGATCGACGATCCCGACCTGCCCGACGGCTGGCAGATGTATCCGGAGATGAGCGTCAGGGACTACCGCAAGTACGCGACGCTGCGCGTCGATGCGCTCAACCACGCGCTGCGCGGCATTCCGCAGGGAGAAGATCCGCCTGCACGTCTGCTGGGGGAGCTTCCACGGCCCGCACCAGGCCGACATCCCCTTGCGCGACATCGTCGACATCATCTTTCGCGTGCGCGCCGCGAGCTATTCGATCGAGGCCTCCAACCCCGTGCACGAGCACGAATGGGAAGTGTTCAAGAAGGCGAAGCTGCCGCAGGGCGCGGTGCTCATCCCCGGAGTCGTCGGCCATTGCTCGGACTTCATCGAGCACCCGGAGCTCGTCGCCGCAGCGCCTGGCGCGCTACGCGAAGCTCGTCGGCCGGGACAACGTCATGGCCGGGACCGACTGCGGCCTGGGTCCGCGCGTCGGCCATCCGGACATCGCCTGGGCCAAGCTCGAGGCGCTGGTCCGGGGCGCGCACTTGGCGAGCAGGCAGCTCTGGCCGCGGCGCGCGAAGCCGGCGAAGCTCGTGCGCAAGAAGAGAAGAACACCCCGGCGCTAGGCCGCGACTTCCCGGGGGACGGGTTTCCTCTCGGACGGAAAAAATACCGCGGACACGAATGTCGCGAACGCCAGCGCCCCCAGAACGAAATAGAGCAGCCTGAAATCCCCGCTCGACTTGTACAGCCACGCGACCAGCGGCACGGCGAGTGCGCTCGCCGAGAACGAGACCACGTAGCGCACCGCGTAGGCGCGGGCGCGCCAGGCTTCGGCGGTGTAGCGGGCGATCATCGCGTCGTTGATCGGAATCTGGCCGAACACGAAGAACATCATCGCCACCGCGACGAGGAGCATCGCGACGTTGTCCGCGATTCCGGCGAGGACGAGCAGGGGAACCTGCAGTGCAACGACCGGGACGAACACCGACTTGAGCGGTCGTCGGTCGAGCCACCAGCCGACGCACAGTTGCGCCATCGCCGCGATCAGATAGACGCCGCAGACGAGCACGCCGATGCCGAAGGTGGAGCTCGTCAGGGCCGAGAGCCGCTCGTCGAACACCTTGGGCATCGAAATCGTGGTCGCATTGAAGATCACTCCGCCGCAGGCGGTGGCCACGGTCAGGATCGCGAACACCCGCACGAGGTCCGCGCGCGAGATGCGGTAGGGCTCGGCTTTCCGCGCGGGAGTCCGCTGCTGCGCTTCCCGCGGCTGCAGCGCAAAAGCGATCCCGACCGCGATCGCGATCGCGCCCGGAACGATGAAGGCCGCGCGCCAGCCGGCGAGGTCGGCGAGCGCTCCCGCCGAGAGCGCCGAAAACGCGACGCCCACGTTGCCGAAAACGCCGTTCACTCCCAGTACCTTGCCGACGTTGTCGCGGCCCGCGACGAGCATGGCGATTCCGACCGGGTGGTAGATCGCCGCCGAAAACGCCGATCAGCGTGATGCCGAGGGCGATCTGCGCGGGGCCCTGGGCGAGTCCGGTGAGCACGCTCGCCGCGCCCATGCCGATGAAGAACACGACCATCATGCCGAAGCGGCTCCAGCGGTCGGCGAGCCACCCCGCGGGAATCGAGCAGGCGCCGAAGGCGATGAAGCCGCCCAGGGACAGCGGCAGGAGCTCCGCGTAGCCCACGCCCAGCTCCTTTCCCATGGCGAGAACCACGGTCGGGAAAATCAGGATCAGCAGATGGTCGAACGTGTGTCCCAGATTGAGGAACAGGGTCGTGCTGCGAGAGATGCTCATCGGCGAATCATAACCGGGGAGCCGCCTCCTGCCCAATGCCGGACGCGGAACAAACCCGTGTACGCAAGTGTTGTGCACTGGAAATCGGCGCAATTTGGGACCAGAATTGGACCCGAAAGCACGCGTCGAGAAGGGAGAGAGTCATGGTGCCGCTCCGGCTGGCAGTTCTGTTCGCCTCAGTTGTTGTTCTGGCCGGTTCCGGGCTTGCGCAGGAAGCGAAGGACAAGCCGCAGTCCCGCCAGGCGGCAGGGCAGGGCGAAGCCGAGGAGATGCTTGCGGCCGTGGTGCGGGTGAGGATGAAGGCCCTTCCCGGCGCGCGCAGCAACCGCAACCTCGGCGACAGCCGCGAGGGCACCGGAGTCGTGATCGACGATCGCGGGCACATCGTCACCATCGGCTATATCGTGATCGAGGCCGATTCGATCGAGATCACGACTCAGGACGAAAGGACCGTTCCCGGCGACGCTGGTGGGCTACGACCACGCGAGCGGTTTCGGGCTGCTGCGCGCGGGCGCGCCGCTCGGCGTGAAGCCGATGAGGCTCGGGCAGGCGGCGGATCTGGAGCTGCGCGAGCCGGTCATGGTCCTTCCGGCCGGCGGGCGCGAGATGGCGAGCCTTGCCTACGTCGTCTCCAAGCGCAAGTTCGCGGCGAGCTGGGAGTATCTGCTCGATTCGGCGATTTTCACCGCGCCTGCGACCGAGCACTGGGCGGGCGCCGCGCTCGTCAGCCGCGAGGGAAAGCTCGTCGGCATCGGCTCGCTCCTGGTGCGCGAGCCCATCGAGGGCGGGTCGCAGGTTCCGGGAAACATGTTCGTGCCGATCGATCTGCTCAAGCCCATACTCCCCGATCTCATCGCAAAGGGACGCAGGAAGGAGCCGCCGCGTCCGTGGATGGGTCTCGCGACCGAGGAGCTGCACGGGCATCTGTTCGTCTCCCGGGTTTCCCCCGAGGGTCCCGCGGACAAGGCCGGAATCAAGACCGGCGACATCGTCGTGGGCGTCGGACGCGACCCGGTGACGACGCAGGAGGAGCTGTACACGAAGGTGTGGGGGCTGGGCACGGCAGGGATCGATGTTCCCTTGAGGATCCTGCAGGGCACCGAGGTGCGCGAGCTGAAGCTCCGCTCGATCGACCGCTTCCAGTATTTCAGGGAAAAGCCGACTCTCTAGAGCATGACAGGCACCCGCGGTCCTTTCCTTCGCGACCGCGTGAGTTCCCTCGCTCTCCCTCCATGAGCGCCCAGTCCGTCGGCACGATGCCGGTGCAGGAACGCCACCGATTCGACCTCGGGGCTCTCGAGAGCTATCTGCGCGGACGCATCGAGGGATTTTCCGGGCCGCTCCTCGCCGAGCAGTTCCGGGGCGGGCAATCCAATCCGACCTATCTGCTTCGCGCAGGAAATGCGCGCTACGTGCTGCGCGCCAAGCCCGGCCCGGCGGCGAAGCTCCTGCCCTCGGCGCACGCCGTCGAGCGCGAGTTCCGGGTGATCACGGCGCTCGGACGGGCCGGCATTCCCGTGCCGCGGACTTATTGCCTGTGCGAGGACGAAAGCGTCATCGGACGCTCGTTCTACGTCATGGAGTACGTCGAGGGCCGCGTGCTGTGGGACCAGTCGCTGCCGGGAATGACGCCCCTCGAGCGCGGCGCGATCTACGACGAGATGAACCGCGTCATCGCGGCGCTTCACGGCCTCGACTACCGCGCCGCGGGTCTCGCCGATTACGGCAAGCCGGGCAACTATTTCGCGCGCCAGATCGCCCGCTGGAGCAGGCAGTACCGCGCCTCGGAGACCGAGAAAATCGAGGCGATGGACCGGCTGATCGAATGGCTGCCCGAGAACATTCCGCCCGGCGACGAGACGACCGTCGTGCACGGCGACTACCGGATGGACAACCTGATCTTCCATCCTCGCGAGCCGAGGATCCTCGCGATCCTCGACTGGGAGCTCTCCACGCTCGGCCATCCGCTCGCGGATTTCTCCTATCACTGCATGAGCTGGCACATCCCGCCGGGAAAGTTCCGCGGCATCGCAGGGCTCGACCTCGCCGCGCTCGGCATCCCGGGCGAGGCACAATACATTGCCTCATACTGCGCGCGCACCGGGCGCGAGAGAATCGAGCACTGGGACTTCTATCTCGCCTACAATCTTTTCCGGATCGCCGCGATCCTGCAGGGCATCATGAAGCGCGCGCTGGAAGGCACGGCGGCGAGCGCCGAGGCGCTCGAGGCGGGCCGCCGTGCCGGGCCCCTCGCCGAGCTGGGGTGGAAGTACGCCGAGAAATCGATGGGGAAGACATAGCTCATGGATTTCGCCTACTCCGACAAGGTGAAGACGCTGCAGGCGAAGCTCGCGCGCTTCATGGACGAGCACATCTATCCGAACGAGGGCCGCTTCCACGAAGAGGTCGAGGCGAACCGCGCCAAGGGCAATCCCTGGGTGCCGACCAAGCTGATCGAGGAGCTGAAACCCAAGGCGCGCTCCGAGGGCCTGTGGAATCTCTTCCTGCCGCGCTCGCCGCGCGCGCCCGCAGGGGCTCTCGAACCTGGAGTACGCGCCGCTGTGCGAGATCATGGGGCGCGTGCACTGGGCGCCGGAGGTGTTCAACTGCTCGGCGCCCGACACCGGCAACATGGAGACGCTGGAGCGCTACGGCACCGAGGAGCAGAAGAAGCAATGGCTCGATCCGCTGCTCGAAGGCGAGAATCCGCTCGGCCTTCCTCATGACCGAGCCCGACGTCGCCTCGTCGGACGCGACCAACATCCGGTGCCGCATCGAGCGGGACGGCGCCGACTACGTCATCAACGGCCGCAAGTGGTGGTCTTCGGGCGCGGGCGACCCGCGCTGCAAGCTCTTCATCGTGATGGGCAAGACCGATCCGGCCGCGGCGAAATACACGCAGCAGTCGATGATCCTCGTGCCGCGCGACGCCCAGGGCGTGAAGATCCTGCGGCCCTTGAGCATCTTCGGCTACGACGACGCGCCGCACGGCCACATGGACATCGCGCTTCGAGAACGTGCGCGTGCCCGCCTCGAACATTCTGCTCGGCGAAGGCCGCGGCTTCGAGATCGCTCAAGGGCAGGCTCGGGCCCGGCCGCATCCACCACTGCATGCGCCTGATCGGCGTCGCCGAGCGCGCGCTCGAGCTCATGTGCAAGCGGAGCCTGTCGCGCGTCACCTTCGGCAAGCCGGTCGCCGAGCGCACCGTGACGCAGGAGCGCATCGCGCGAGGCGCGCATCATGATCGACTCGGCGCGGCTGCTGGTGCTCAAGGCCGCCTACATGATGGACACCGTCGGGAACAAGGCGGCGCGCGCCGAGATCGCGATGATCAAGGTGCTCGCGCCGAACGTCGCCTGCGAGGTGCTCGACTGGGCGATCCAGGCGCACGGCGGCGGCGGCATGGCCGAGGATTTTCCGCTCGCCTACATGTACGCGCACTCGCGCACGCTGCGCTTCGCCGACGGGCCCGACGAAGTGCACCGCAACGCCATCGCCAAGCTCGAGCTGTCGAAGCACCTCGCCGCGCCGAAGCGCTAGGACCGCGGGCGCTCCTGCGGCTTGCCGCCGCGCTTGTGGGAGACGAGCTCGTCGCGATCCTTGATGTGCACCACGCCCTTCCAGTTCGTCTCTTCGTACTCGTAGGCGACGATGCGCGCGACCGCGGGGCTGTACCAGTAGCGGTGCACGCCGCCGCCTTCCCCGGTCGAGCCATCCTGCTTCTTCCTCGCCTTGTATCTGTTCGTTCCCTCGACCCGGAACGTGTCGAAGATGCCCGCCGGAACGATCACCCGCTCCTGGCGCACCACCCGGAAGGTGAACGTATGTTCGGCGTCGCGGTCGGGCGCGTCGCGCACCGTGACGGCAGTCCAGGTCTTGCCGATCTCCATGGGGAAATCGTAGTTGGGTCGCTTCGGGGTCCACTTGACCGCCTTTCCGTCCCTTGTCTCGCGCAGCACGTTCCACGACTTGTCGGTGACATGGCCGGTCCCGAAGCGCCAGGTATCCGGGCCGACGTCGGTGAGGGTCACGGTGTACGTCCTCGTCACCGAGCCGCTCAGCAGGTCGATCTTCTGGCCGCGCGCCGCCGCGCGGCGAAACTAACGGCTGGTTTCGCTGTAAGAGTGGTCGCAGACCTTGCCGTTCTTGTCGAACATTACGACTAGGGCGGCGCCGCTGGCGCGCGCTCCGGCCCGGGTCGCGCGACCGTACTGGTAGGTCCACATCTCGTTGCAGCCCTTGGGATCGTTGTTCGATCTGGTGATCTGATAGGGCTTGCCGAACCACGCCGTAATCTGCGCCTTGTCGTGCACGCCGTTCTGGATGTTGTTGACGTTAGTCCGGTCGAAATTCCGGCCCTTGCTGGCGCAGGCGCCGATGGCAAAGATCACGAGGCAGGCCAAAACCGCGTGTCCGATTGTGCGCTTCATGGTTTCCCCCTTTGTTTGATTCCGGTCGCGTGAGACGCGACCTAGACCGGATTATCGTCTTCTCGCCGGTAGCGTCAAGAATCACGCAGACCTTTGACTGCTATCTCGCCCGCATCGAGAACGCCCACAGGCCGAGCGTGATCGCGAGCAGCACCACCGCGGAGAGCGCAAGCGACCAGTGGATGCCGATGAAGCTGCCGAGCACGCCCACGGTGACGCCGCTGAAAGCCCGAAGTCCGTTGTTCGCGGTGTTGTAGAGACCGATCAGGCGCCCCCGCAGCCGCTCGGGCGCGTGGACCTGTACGAGAGTCTGCGACATTGCGCCCGAGGCGAGGTTGAGGAACCCCGCGACGAACATGAGCACGACGGCGAGGGGATAGTTCGTCGCCGCGGCGAATCCCCCGATCGCCAGGCACCACAGCACCGTAAACAGGATCGCCGTTTGCGGGCGCGGCTGGAGCAATCCCCGGCTTTCCAGGAAAAGGCCGCCGATGAGCGCTCCCGCGGCGTTGGCGCCGAGCAGGATGCTGTAGTCCACCCCGGCGTCGTCGGTGCCGAGGTCGTGCGCGTACTCCGGCATCTGCGCCTGGAATGCATTGCCGACCAGGAACGAGGAGACGCCCGCGAGCAGGATCATCGAGAAGATCGTCCGGTTGCCGGCCGCCTCGCGCAGAGTGGCGATCGTGTCGGCGAGGCCGTCCACCTGGCGCTGCGCGGCTTGCGCGCGGCGGCGGTGGCCGTCGTAAGGCAGCTTCCACAGCCACAGGAGGAGGGGAAGGTAGATCAGCACATTGACGAGCAATCCCACCGGCGGGCCGAGCAGCAGCATCAAGCCGCCGCCCACCGCGGGACCCATGAGCAGACCCAGGTAGCGGCTGGTCGCAGAGAGGCGGATCGCGCTTTGCAGCTCTCCCGTCCCGACGATGTCGTGCACCAGAAGCTGGCTCGCGGGCTGCCAGATCACCCCGGCTATGCCGTGCACGACGAGCAGGACCATCGCGTGCCACATCTCGAGGGTGTCGGTGAGGAAAAGCGCGCCCCAGGCGAGCGAGACGCCCATGAAGAGCAGCACCGCGAACTGGATGATGCGCCGGCAGTCGTAGCGGTCGGCGAGCGCCCCGGAGTACACCGAGAAGAGGAGAAAAGGCAGCCAGTGGCTGAGCACGGCGAAACCGCCGAGCGCCGGCGACTGGAATTTCTGAAACATCACCCAATAGCTGATGACGTGCTCGATGTTGTCGGCCATCATCGCTGCGGCCGACGTCAGGAAATAGGCGCGAAAGCTCCGATGGCGGAGCGCCGCGAAAGCGACCGGCGCCTCGATGCTGCGCCCGGTCATGGGCGTGATGGCGTGACCTGGCGCGGCCTGCGGTCCGGGCCGATGGCGACGTAGGTGAGCGTCGCCTCGGTCACCTTGACGGTTTCGATGTCGGTGGGGTTGCGCTGCGCGTAGACCTCGACGTTGACGGTGATCGAGGTGTTGCCGACACGTACGACGTCGGCGTAGAAGGAAAGCACGTCGCCGATGAATACCGGCTGCTTGAACTGGAATGAGTTGACCGCGACGGTCGCGACCCGGCCGCGCGCGTGGCGCGCCGCGAGCACGCCGCCTGCGATGTCCACCTGCGACATGATCCAGCCGCCGAAAATATCGCCGTGCTGGTTGGCGTCAGCCGGCATGGGCACGACGCGGAGCAGCGGCTCCTTGCCTTGGGGAAGACGGGTTTCGTAAGTCATGGCTTGTGTTCTTCGGGTGGTGGGCTATTTCGCAGTAGCGACTTGCGCGGCGACACGCGTTACGGGTGGCCGCGCGCCGACCGCTTCAATGGAGGCGCAAGCGGCCGGGTACCCGTAGCGTGTCGAATGCCGCGCCAAGAGCGAATGCGAAATAGCCCACCACCATTGATCAGCTCTTGCTTTGCAGATAATGCAGCGGCCCCCCGCGGAAGGGCGCGAAGCCCGTCCCGAAGATCAGGCCCGCGTCGGCGAGGTCGGCATCGGCGACGATGCCTTCGGCGACCACCGCCTGCGCTTCCTTGAGATAGGGAGCGAGGAGTTCGTCGGCGAGCTCGGGCGTCGCCCGGCCCGATCCGCGCTTGTGCGCCTTGCCGTCTTTCCAGGTGTAGAAACCACGCCCTGTCTTTCTGCCGAGGTGGCCCGCGGCGACGAGCTCGGCAATCTTCTTCGGAGCTTCGGCGCTTTTCCCCGCCAGTTCCTTCCCCACGGCCATGCAGATGTCGAGGCCGACCGTATCGGCGAGCTCGATCGGTCCCATCGGCATGCCGAAGGCGGCCGCCGCGGCATCGAGCGTCTCGGGCGCGACGCCCTCGTCCACGAGGCGCAGAGCCTGGTAGAGGTAGGGCCCGAGCACCCGGTTCACGAGGAACCCCGGCGAGTCCTTCACCGGCAGCGGCAGCTTGTCGATCTGTCGCACGAAGGACGCGGCTTTCCTCGCGAATTCGGGATCGGTGTTCGCACCCTGGACGATCTCGACGAGCTGCATCTGCGGCACGGGATTGAAGAAGTGGATTCCCACGAGGCGCCGTGGATTGCGGAAATTCGCGCTGATGTCGGAGAGCTTGAGGCTCGAGGTGTTGGTGGCAAGGATCGCGTCGGGCTTCGCCGCCGCCTCCAGCTCTGGCGAACAGCTCGCGCTTGGCCTCGAGATTCTCGAAGATCGCTTCGATCACGACGTCGGCGCGGCGCGCGCCGTCCCCGGCGACGTCGGGAATCAGCCGGTCGGAGGCGTCGCGGATGCGGGATTTTTCCCGCAGGCGGCGCTTGAAGAGCTCGGCCGCGCGCTTCATCGCGGGCGCGAGGCGCTCGGCGGTCTGGTCCTGCAGCGTGACCGTCAGGCCGCGCATCACGCACCATGCGGCGATGTCTCCGCCCATCACGCCCGCGCCGACCACGTGCACGTGCTTCGCTTTGAAATCGCTTTCCTTGCCGAGCGACTTCATGCGCTCCTGGAGGAAGTAGATGCGGATCAGGTTGCGCGCGGTGTCGCCTTCGACGAGACCGGCGATCGACGCTGGGTCTTCGGGCCGCGGCGCGAAAGGGTCACCGTCGTATTTCTCCCAGAGATCGACGATCGCGTAGGGCGCGGGGTAGTGGTCGGGCGAGGCGCGCGCGGCGACCTGCCTTCTCGCCATCCGGGCGACGAGAGGCCGCATGAACGGGGTACTCATCAGCCGCTGTACGAGAGGCAGCTTCCTCGGGCGCGGCGCCTCGAGCACCATCATGCGCGCGGCGTTCTCCTGGATGCGCGAAGGCACTGCGGCGTCCACGAGGCCCATGCGCTTCGCGCGGCGCGCGTCGACCGAGCGTCCCGTGAGCATCATGTCGAGCGCGGCGGCGGGGCCGACCACGCGCGGGAGGCGCATGACCCCGCCCCACGCCGGAAGGATGCCGAGCATCACCTCGGGCAGCGCGAAGCGCGTTCCGGGCTGATCGACCGCGATGCGGTAGCGGCAGGCGAGCGCGAGCTCGACGCCCCCGCCCATGCAGAAGCCGTTGACCAGGGCGAGCGTCGGGAAGGGCAGGGCGGCGAGCTTGTTGTAGAGATCCCAGCCTCGCCTGACCAGGCGTATCGCGTCGTCGGCGTCCTTGAGCTTGGTGAACTCTTCGATATCGGCACCGGCGATGAAGCCCGAGTCCTTGCCCGAGCGGATGATGAGCCCGCGGGGCCTTTCCGCGGCCAGCTCGTCGAGGATCGCGTCGAACTCCGACATTACCTCGCCCGAAAGGACGTTCGCGTTGGACTCGGCCTTGTCCAGGGTCAGCCAGACCAGATTGTCGCGGTCGGTGTCGAGCTTCCAGTGTTTGTAGGTCATGTCGGTGGAGGATTAACGCTCAGAGCGCTTCGATGAGCATCGCGCCGCCCAAGCCTCCGCCGATGCAGATCGAGGCCATGCCGCGCTTGCCCTTGCGGCGCTTCAACGTGTGCAGCAGGTGCAGCACGATGCGCGCGCCCGAGGCGCCGACCGGGTGCCCGAGGGCGATCGCGCCTCCGTCGGGGTTGAGCTTTTCCGCGTCCAGCTCGCCCATCGCGCCCGCGAAGGCCGAGCTGCTCGCGGCAGTACTTGTCTTCCTTCCATGCGGCGAGGCAGGCGAGCACCTGCGCCGCGAACGCTTCGTTGATCTCCCAGACATCGAGGTCGTTGAGAGCAAGCTTGTGGCGCCCGAGGATCGGTGTCGCGGCGTGGACCGGTCCCAGGCCCATCTGCGCCGGATCGAGTCCCGCCCATTGCGAATCGGCGATGCGTCCGACCGGTTTCAGGCCGTGGCGTTTCACCGCTTCTTCGGTAGCGAGCACGAGCCACGCTGCGCCGTCGGTGATCTGCGAGGAATTTCCCGCGGTGACGTTGCCGTACTTGCGGTCGAAGAAGGGCTTGAGCTTCGCGAGGTTCTCGGCGGTGGAATCGCGCCGGACGCCGTCGTCGTCCTTGTAGAGGGTTCCGCGTTCGTCGAAAAGGGGAACGATCTCCGCCGCGAGACCATCGTGCGCGTCGCTGAAGAACCGGTTCTCCTGGGCGCGGACGACGCGGGCATGGCTGCGCGCGGCGAATTCGTCCATCTCCAGCCGGCTGATACCGAAGCGGTGGGCGAGGTTCTCCGCGGTCTGGCCCATGAGCAGGCCCACGTAGGGGTCGGTCAGACCCTTCATGATGCCGATGACCGGAGTGAGCAGCTGCGAGGGCCTGAGCTTCAGGAACATGGCGGCTCTTTGCAGCGGGGATCTCGCAGCCATGAAATTGGAGAACCACATCACCATGACGTCGGAGTAGAGGAGCGGGACGCGCGAGAGCGCGTCCACGCCGCCCGCGAGCACGAGGTTCGATCGGCCCGAGAGCATGTTCGCGATGGCCGAATCGAGGGCCTGCATGCCCGATGCGCAGTTGCGCATCACCGTCCAGCCCGGCACTTTCTGTCCGCAGCCCATGCGCAGCGCCGCGACGCGCCCGATGTTGACCTCGTCCACCGAGGGCGCCGCGCAGCCGAGGATGACCTCGTCGAGCTCGGAAGGTGCGAAGGGCTGGCGCACCAGGAGCGATTTCCCCGCCGCGGTGGCGAGATCAGAGGCTGAAAAGGGCCCCGGCCGGTTGCGGGATTTCAGGAACGGCGTGCGCGCGCCGTCGATGATGTAGATCGTCTCTTGCACGCGACGCTCCGGACTCAGGCGGCGGCGCGCTGCGTCTGCGCCGGCCGGATCACTTCGGAGAGGCCGAGGTCCTGCGGGAAATCGTCGACGCGGATCACTTTGTCGCGGAGTTGCGCGGCGCGCTTGAGGAGCGCGTGCTCCTCGGCGGTGATCACGTTCGCGGCCAGCGCAGCCTGCGCGAATTCTTCGGGCCCCTTGCCGCTGATCGCACCGGCCTTTTGCGCCGCGCGGATCTTCGCCTCGACCGCCTCGGCCTGGATCGCAGCTTCCAGAGCCGCCTCGAGGCAGCCGAGAGGATCGGTTTCGGTCTTCGGCACGTAGGCGCCCGCGGTGAGCCGGTCGCGCGTGGCCGAGGGCGCGATCAGCAGCCGTGCCACGTCGTGTCCCAGCTTGTCCGAAGGCACGACGTAGTCGCGCCCGCGCGGGAAAATGATGCGGCGCAGGAACCACGCCACCACGCGGCTCGGATAGTTGGAGATGACGCCCTCGATCGCGTTCTGCGCCCTGAACATCGCGTCCCAAACGGACCACTCGAGGAGCGGCAGGTCGGCCTTTTGTCTGCCCTGACCCTCGTAGCGCTTGAGCGCGGCCGAGACGAGATACAGGTACGAAAGCACGTCGCCCAGTCGCGCCGAGAGCTTCTCGCGGCGTTTCAAGCCCCCGCCTAGCACCAGCATGGACACATCGGCGAGGAACGCGAACGCGGCCGAGAACCGCGTGGCCTTCTGATAGTAGCGCCGCGTCTCCGGCGCCACGTCGGGCACGTGCACCCACTGCGAGCTGAAAAGGCCCATGACCAGCGCGCGCACGCCGTTCGACATCGCAAAGCGCATGTGGCCGAAGAGGGCCGCGTCGAAGTCGCGCGCCGCCTTGGCGCGGTCGGGCTCGCGCGCCGCCTCGATCTCCTTGAGCACGTACGGATGGCAGCGGATCGCGCCCTGGCCGAAGATGATGAGGCTGCGCGTCAGGATGTTCGCGCCCTCCACGGTGATCGCGATCGGCAGCTGCTGGTAGGCACGGCCCATGAAGTTGTTGGGCCCGAGGCAGATCCCCTTGCCGCCGAGGATGTCCATCGCGTCGTTCACCACCGCGCGGCCGCGCTCGGTGAGATGGTATTTGGCGATCGCCGAGACCACCGACGGCTTCTCGCCCATGTCCACCGCCGAAACCGTGAGGATGCGCGTCGCCTCCATCATGTAGCAGTTGCCGCCCATGCGCGCGAGCGCCTCCTCGACGCCCTCGAACTTGCCGATCGCGGTCTTGAACTGGCTGCGCACCCGCGCGTACGCGCCGGTAGCGCGCACCGCGAGCTTGCTGTAGCCGCATGAGGTGGAAGGCAGCGAGATCGAGCGGCCTGCCGCGAGGCACTCCATCAGCATCCTCCAGCCCTGGCCTGCCATCTTCGCCCCGCCGATGATCCAGTCGATCGGCATGAATACGTCCTTGCCCGAGTTGGGTCCGTTCTGGAACACGGCATTCAGCGGGAAATGCCGGCGGCCGATGTTGACCCCGGGGGTCGAGGTCGGAACCAGCGCGCAGGTAATGCCGATATCTTCCTTGTCTCCCAGAAGATGGTCAGGGTCGACCAGGCGGAAAGCGAGTCCGAGAAGCGTCGCGACCGGCCCGAGCGTGATATAGCGCTTCTCCCAGGTGACGCGCATGCCGAGCGTCTCTTTTCCTTCCCACATGCCTTTGCAAACGACTCCGGAATCGGGGATGGCGGCGGCATCGGACCCGGCGTGCGGATTGGTGAGCCCGAAGCAGGGGATCTCGAGGCCTTTCGCGAGGCGCGGCAGGTAGTGGTTCTTCTGCTCCTCGGTGCCGTAGTGAAGCAGGAGCTCGGCGGGCCCCAGGGAATTCGGCACCATCACCGTCACCGCCGCAGCGCTGCAGTGGGTCGCGAGCTTGGTGACGACCTGCGAGTGCGCGTACGCGGAGAATTCCTTGCCGCCGTATTTCTTCGGGATGATCATCCCGAGAAACCCCTTGTCCTTGATGAACTGCCAGACCTGCGGCGGCAGGTCCTGATAGACCTGAGTGGTTTCCCAGTCGTTCGTCATGGCGCAGAGCTGGTCGGTCTCGTTGTCGAGGAACGACAGCTCTTCCGCGCTTAGTTTCGGCGAAGGGAAGGCGAGGAGCTTCTTCCAGTCCGGATTGCCGGAGAACAGGTCTCCGTCCCACCACACCGTTCCGGCCTCGATCGCCTCGCGCTCGGTCTGCGACATCGGCGGGAGGATTGCGCGGTAAAAGGCGAGCAGCGGCTTCGAAACCAGAGCGCGTCTCAGCGGCGCGATGCCGAGGAGAACGCCGAAGACGCCGAGCACGGTGCCGAGGACGAGAGCCGCATTCATCGAAAGCGCCCCGACCGGGAGGGCCGCGAGCAGCGCGACCGCGCCCGCGGCCAGCCACACCCATCCGGACACGTTCAGGTAGGCGAGCGCAATCGAGCTGGCGATGACCGCAATGATCCAGACGGCGAGGGCCATGGGTGCTCCGGAGAATTCCACGAGGCGATGGGGAATGATACGCCGCTCCGGGTGGCCGTGGCAGGCATGCGCACCCGGCGGCGGGCCATTTCGCCCTCGCTCCTGGCGCGGCAAACGACGCGCTACGGGTACCCGGCCGCTTGCGCGTCCATTGAACCGGTCGGCGCGCGGCCACCCGTCACGCGCGTCGCCGCGCAAGTCGCTCGAGCGATATGGCCCGCGTGCCGCAGTGCCTTTGATTGTGGTCCCGATGCCCCCATGTAAGAATTCCCCATGGCACACGACCACCGTAGCTTCGTTCTCCCAGCTCCTCTGAAAGACTCCACCAGCCAATCGAGAAGGCGCAGCGAATGGCGCGCTGCCGCGATGCTCATTCCCTATCTCTGGGAGTTCCGCGGCCGAGTGGCGCTCGCCCTCGCGTTCCTGACGGCGCGAAGCTCGCCAACGTCGGCGTGCCCCTCATCCTCAAGGAAGTGGTCGATTCGCTGGATTCGAAGACCGCGATGCTCGTGCTGCCGCTCGCGCTGCTCGCTGCCTACGGCATTCTCAGGTTCTCGACGACGCTCTTCGCCGAGCTTCGCGACGTGGTGTTCGTGCGGGTCACCCAGCGCGCGATCCGCCGCGTCGCGCTCACGGTGTTCCGCTACATGCACAGCCTGTCGCTGCGTTTCCACCTGGAGCGCCAGACCGGGGGCGTGTCGCGCGACATCGAGCGCGGCACGCGCGGCATCTCGACGCTGCTCTCGTACATGCTGTTCTCGATCATCCCGGTGGTGCTCGAGTTCAGCCTAGTGGCGGCGATCCTGCTCACGAAGTTCGACTGGCGCTTCGCCGCCGTGACCTTCGCCGCGGTCGCCATATACATAACGTTCACCGTTACGGTCACCGAATGGCGGATGGAGATCCGACGCCGCGCGAACGAGCTGGACTCGAAGGCGAATACGCGCGCGATCGACAGCCTGCTCAACTACGAGACGGTGAAGTACTTCAACAACGAGGAATACGAGGCGCGCCGCTACGACGACAATCTCCAGAAGTACGAGTCGGCCGCCGTGAAGAACGAGGCTTCGCTCGGCATCCTCAACATCGGGCAGAGCCTCGTCATCGCGGTCGCCGTGACGCTGCTGATGATCCTCGCCGCGGACGGGCGTCGTGACGAGCACGCTGACGCTGGGGGACCTCGTGCTCGTGAACGCGCTCCTCATCCAGCTCTACATCCCGCTCAACTTTCTCGGCATGGTCTATCGCGAGATCAAGCAGTCGCTGGCCGACATGGACCGGATGTTCCGCCTCCTTTCGCAGGACCGCGAGATCGAGGATCGTCCAGGGGCGATGCCGCTCGTCGTCCGTCGCGGCGCGAAAGGCGCCGATGTGCGCTTCGAGCACGTGGATTTTTCCTACGACCCCAGGCGGCAGATTCTCTTCGACGTGTCTTTCGAAGTGCTTGCGGGAAGCAAGGTCGCGGTGGTCGGTCACAGCGGCTCGGGAAAATCGACGCTGGCGCGCCTCTTGTTTCGCTTCTACGAAGTGAACTCGGGAAGGGTCACGATCAACGGGACTGATATACGCGACACGACTCAGAGTTCGCTCCGCGCGGCGATCGGCATCGTCCCGCAGGACACCGTCCTCTTCAACGACTCCATTCTCTACAACATTCATTACGGGCGGCCCGAAGCCTCGCCCGAAGAAGTGATCGAGGCCGCGAAGGCCGCGCACATCCACGATTTCATCGAGAGCCTGCCGGACAAGTACGAGTCGCGCGTCGGCGAGCGCGGACTGAAGCTTTCCGGCGGCGAGAAGCAGCGCGTCGCGATCGCCCGCGCGATCCTCAAGAACCCGAGCATTCTCATCTTCGACGAGGCGACCTCCGCCCTCGATTCGGAGACCGAAAAAGGCATCCAGGCGGAACTCGACCGCATTGCCCGGGGGCGAACCACGTTAGTCATCGCTCACCGACTGTCCACCGTGATGGATGCAGACCAGATTCTCGTTCTGGATCAAGGCCGTATCGTAGAGCGCGGCACGCACAAGGCGCTCCTGGATCGCGGGGGCGCCTACGCGCAGATGTGGGCGCTGCAATTGCAGGAGGAGGCCGAGCAGGCCCAGGCGGCGTAGCCGGGGACTCGCTGCCTTTCGCGAGCCCGTGTGAAGTTCCTCGCCTATCTTCTTATTTTCGTTGCAAATTAAGAGGGGCGAAGCTAGACTTTCCGCAAGGTTTGGCTCACGGGAGGAGGAATCGTGCAGTTTGTCCCGGCGCTGCTCGCTGCGCTGGCGGTCTTCGCGACGCCGGTGTTTTCACACGCCACTCCCTCGCAGGGGCCGGCGGTGAAGTCGCAGGCGGCGCTGGTCGTCGACGAGGCGTCCGGAGAGATTCTCTTTGGCAAGAACGCGCAGTCGACGCTGCCGATCGCTTCGCTCACCAAGCTCATGACGGCGATCGTCATGCTGGACGCCGAGCTCGATCCTGACTTGCCGGTGACGATCACCAAGTCGGACGTGGACAGATTGCGCGGCTCGCAATCGCGGCTGCCGGTGGGCGCGACGCTCACGCGCGACGAATTGCTGCACCTGTCACTCATGGCGTCGGAGAACCGCGCCGCGTCGGCGCTCGCCAGCTCCTATCCCGGAGGAAGGGACGCCTGCGTGCTGGCGATGAACCTGAAGGCCCAGCTACTCGGCATGTCGGGCACGCGCTTCGATGACCCGACCGGGCTGTCCGGCCGCAACCTGTCGACGGCGGAGGATCTGGCGAAGCTCGTGAAGGCCGCCCACGCCTACCCCAAGATCCGCCACTATTCGACCGCGACCTCGCTCACGGTCAAGGTCGGGCGCCGCGCGATGCGATTCGGCAACACCAACCGCCTGACCTTGAGCTCGCGCTGGGACATAGGCCTGTCGAAGACTGGCTACCTCTCCGAAGCGGGGCGCTGCCTGGTCATGCAGGTGACGCTCGTCGAGCGCCCGATTATCATCGTGCTGCTCGACTCATGGGGGAAATACACTCGTGTCAGCGACGCCGCACGGATACGTCAGTGGCTCGAGTTGGCTTCGAACGGATCGGCAAAACGCGTCTCCGCCGGCGCGGACGGCACGATCAGGATTCAGAAAAGCAGTTCAAGCTAGCGTCGCGGGTTGCTCCGGAGTCCCGGCATGAAACCGGAGCCTCTTCCTGGAGCGCTGCCACCCGGGGTCGTCCGCATCTACAACTTCGCTCCGCCCCGGCAGACTTTCCTTGAAGACGTGCTCGCGGGATTGGCGCTCCCGCAGAAAAGCATCCCGCCCAAGTACTTCTACGACGAGCCGGGATGCCGGCTGTTCGAGGCGATCTGCGAGCTGCCCGAGTACTACCTGACGCGCACCGAGACGGCGATCCTGCGCGAACGCGCCGCCGAGATCGCCCAGTTCGTCGGGCCCGACGCGCAGCTGATCGAGTTCGGCAGCGGCTCGCAGGCGAAGACGCGAATCGTGATCGACGCCCTGCGGACGCCCCTGTACGTTCCTGTCGATATCGCCGAAGACACCCTGCGTGCGTCCTCCGCGGAACTGGTGAAGGTTTTTCCCTGGCTGAACATCGTCGGCATCTGCACGGACTACACGCGTCCTCTGGCGTTGCCCGAGTTCACCGGCGCGCCGATCCGGCGCAAGGCGGTGTTTTTCCCGGGCTCCACCATCGGCAACTTCACTCCGGACGAGGCCCTGGTTTTCCTGAAGCACGCGCGCAAGGCGGCGGGAGCGGGCGGCGTGCTCCTCGTCGGCGTGGACCTCAAGAAGGACAAGGCGGTGCTCGACGCGGCCTACGACGACGCGCGCGGCGTGACGGCGCAGTTCAACCTGAACCTGCTGCACCGGATCAACCGGGAGCTGAAAGCGGATTTCCAGGTGAACCGCTTCCGCCACAAGGCCTACTACGATCCGGCGCTCGGCCGTATCGAGATGCACCTCGAGAGCCTGTACTCCCAGTTCGCGCACGTCGCGGGCCGGAGGATCGACTTCGCGTACGGCGAGACCATTCATACCGAGATCTCGTGCAAGTACTCGATCGAGGAGTTTCAGGAAATGGGCAGGCGGGCGGGCTTCAGGCCGGAGAAAGTCTGGACCGATCCGCAAGCAGTTGTTCAGCGTGCACGGGATGGTGGCGACGTAGCGGCTTGTCATTCCCGCGCAGGATGGGCCGCGGCAGGCTCTACGCCGAACCGCTACCTGAGGTACGGCTGTACCAGCCGGGTTTGTTGTGCCACGGTGCGAAGGTGCTTTACGAAAAGTACTGGCTGTTCACGAAGTTCTGAGATGGCGGATAACGGTCTCGCGCAACGCTACCGTGCCTGGCGGAAGCGTGCTCTCGGCGCCGTCACGGAGCGCCTCGAGCTGGCCGCCGTGCTGGATTTCCTGGCTCCCATGGAAGGGAAGCGCGTTCTGGATGCCGGCTGCGGAGACGGCACGTACTCGCTCGCCGCGGCCGAGCGCGGGGCGCGGGTCACGGGCGTCGATCTCTCGGTAGACATGCTGGCGGCAGCGCGGGAGACTGGCGCCGCGCGGGGCGTCAATGTGAATTGGAGGCAGGGGAACGTTCTCGCGCTTCCCTTTCCGGACTCGAGCTTCGACCTGGCAGTCGCGATCACTCTGCTCTGCCTCGTGCCCGATCCACGGGGAGCCGTGCGCGAGCTGTCGCGCGTGCTCGTCCCCGGTGGAAGGCTCGTTATCGGCGAGCTGCACCGCTGGAGCCTCTGGGCCACGAAGCGCCGGATCCGCGGTTGGACGGGGGATTCGTTCTGGCGCGGCTCGCGCTTCTGGACCACGAGCGCGCTTCGGGGTCTCCTGCTTGACTCGAACTTGCGCACGGGCCGGGTGCGCGGCGTTGCCTACTATCCGCCCTTCGGATCGGCCGCTCGCCTTCTGGCTCCGCTGGATCCGCTCTGGGCTCGCCTCGGTACTTTCGGCGCAGCTTTCATCGTCATCGAGGGCGTGAAGCCGGTCTGAGGCCCATGCAGCAATGAGCCAGCTTCAGCGGCCGCTTTTCTTGGCGAGCAGCTCCTTGAGACCTGCGAAGGGCGTGTAGGTCGACGCGCGGCCAGCAGCGGAGGAGCCGCTTCTCTCCGCCGGCCGCTTCCAGCTGCCGCTGGTGTTCGTTGTCGTGACAGTACAGACACAACAGCTCCCAGTTGCTGCCGTCGGGCGGGTTGTTGTCGTGATTGTGGTCCCGGTGATGGACGGTCAGTTCGCGCACGTTGGCGCGCGTGAACTCGCGCGCGCAGCGCCCGCAGATCCAGGGGTAGATTTTCAACGCCTGTTCCCGGTAGCCCCGTTCGCGCTTCTCGGCGGCGCGGCGGGCTTCGGCGACGATGCGGTCCAGCTTGCCGGGGTCTTTTGCGCTCATGGAGCCCGCCCGGAATTTCTAGATCCGAAAGCCCTCTAGCGCACGCCGAGCACCGTCTTGATGGCGGTGATCAGGGTTTCGTTCTCGAAGGGCTTGGTGATGTAGCCGGCCGCCCTGCCGGTGATGCCGCGCAGCACGTCCTCGCGGTTCGCCCGCGCGGTCAGCATGATGACCGGGATCCCCCGCAGGCGCGGGACCTTGCGCAGCTTGGCGAGGATGCTGAAGCCGTTCGCGTCGGGCAGGATCACGTCGAGCAGGATCACGTCGGGCAGAGGCAGCGCGCTCATCGCCGCGAGAATTTCGCTCTTGGTGGAAGCGAAGCGCGGCTCGAACTCGTGGATCGCGAGCAGGAGCTTGAGCGCCTGCTTCAGCCCCTCGTCGTCCTCGATCACGAGCACCGAATAGGTCGATCCGTTCTCGGGCGTCTTCGGCTCGGAAGCTTTTCGCGCAATGCTGACGTAGTAGCCCTCGGCGTCGAGGGCCTCGGCGCCGCTCTCGGCTTCCGCTTCCTGCTTGGAGTCCGCGGGAACGGCATACGCCCCGGTCTTTCCGAATAGGTCGTCCATTTTGAGGTCGAGCGTTCTCTCGCGACCCGCGACTTCGATGTAGCCGTCTTCAGCCAGGACCTGCGCTGTCTCGAAGACTTCCTCGCCCGTCAATCCCTCCGCCTGGGTGACGATTTCGGCGAGGCTCGCCTTGCCGTCGAACCGAACGAGCAATTCCAGCGCGGCGGCGTTCAACTGAGTCCGGCCGCTTTTTAGCTCTTCCTTGCCCTTCTTCGTGGGGACGGGAATATCCAGCAAGTCTATGTTCAAGGGAAGCCTCCTTGAGTGTCAGCGCGGCGGCTTGAGGTCGGCGTCGCGCAGCACGTTGCCGGCCCAATTCTTCCCCGTCAGGACGGTAAAGCTGTACACGACGAAATCGCCCAGGTCGAAGCGGAACTTCTCTTCCGCCGAGATCTTCCGGGCGGTTCGCGTAAGCTCGCTGCGGTCGACCGCCTGCTTTCTGGGCAAGGCGAGCAGGATGTTGTTGACGTCGCCGGGGACATCGAGGATGAACAGCTCGTCGAATGCCTCCTGGTGCGTGCGAATCACCGAGTTGTACACGGGGTTGTGGGAGGGGCGCCAGATGTTGCTCACCGCCACGCCGCCGGGGGTGAGCGCGCGCCGCACCGCCTGCATGAATTCCAAGGTCGTCAGGTGCGCCGGCACGCTGCGGGCACCGAAGGCATCGAGGATGATCATGTCGTAAGGCTGCCGGACATTCTCGATGAACTGCCTTCCGTCGCCAACGTGGGCGCGCATCCGCTCGTCCTCCCGGAATCCGAAGTATTGCTTCGCGACATCAACGACCGCCGGATCAATTTCCGCGACGTCGATCGCCGCGGCGGGATAATGCTTGCGCAGGAACATCGGCAAGCTCCCTCCGCCGAGGCCGACGACGAGGATGCGCCGGGGTCCTTCGCAAAGGGCAAGGCCGACGAGCGCAACCCTCGAATAGGCCAGTTCCATGTGGTCCGGATCGCCCGGCTTCACGACGCTCTGGCGTCCGCCGAACCTCTCGAAAAGCAGCGTGCGCAGGCCGTTGCTGTCTTCGGTGACGATGATGTTGTTGTAGGACGAGGCCTTCTCATAGATGACCGTCTGCGCGCAGGCCGCGAGGGACAGCGCGAGGAGAAGGCAAAGTCCGGCGCGGGAGAAGAGACGAGGGTTCACGGCTCTACGCATGGTACCCGATCGCGCGCGAGATCCTTTCGGCAGTCTCCCTCACCGCGCCGGACCAGGCGCTTTTCATGCGCTCCGCCGGGGCCGAGACCGAGAGACCCGCGACCATCGCTCCGGTGTCGTCGCGAACTCCTGCGCCGATGCACCGCACGCCGAGTTCGGCCTCCTCGTTGTCCACCGCATAGCCGTTGCGGCGGATGCGCTCGAACTCGCGCTCGAGGCGCCGCGATGCTGGTGAGCGTATTGCGGGTGAACTGCGGCAGGCGCGTCCTTTGCGCGTACGCTCGCAGGCCCGCCGCGCCGTCCTGGAGCAGGAACAATTTTCCGACCGCGGTGATATGCAAGGGCGCCCTGGCCCCGATGATGTTCACCACGCGCATCAGCGAGCGCCCGCTCGATGTTCGTTCGACGTAGACGATTTCGTCGTCGCGCCGCACCGAGAGGTTGACCGCCTCGCCGGTGGCGGCGTGGAGCTCGCGCATGTAGGGCAGCGCGTGCTCGCGCACGCTGATGCGTCCTTTGACGAGGTTGCCCAGCTCGAGCAGACGGATGCCGAGACGGTAGCTGCCCGGGTCGACGCGCTCGACCATGCGGTCGTTGACCAGCGCCCCCAGTATGCGATGCGCGGTCGAAGGGTGAAGGTTGCTCGATTGCGCCAGGCTCTTCAATGCTACGGGCTGCGGGTGGCGCGCGAGCACTTCAAGCAGCTTCATCATGCGCCCGATGACCTGGATCGAATTCTTGGATTCAGCGGTGACCACGTCGGGTGCCGAATGTCGAATCGCGCAATTCTATACCACGATATGGAACGGGAATCCGGAACCCGTGATCGTGCATGCTATGATCCAACGCTCCCTCGGCGAACTGTTTCATGCGCGTCGGTCTCTTCGTTACCTGCTTGGTCGATCTCATGCGGCCGTCGATCGGCTTTGCCGCGCTGAGACTGCTCGAAGCGGCCCACCACGACGTCGTGGTTCCGGCAGGGCAGACCTGCTGCGGTCAGCCTGGCTGGAACTCGGGCGACCGGAAATCGGCGCGCGCGCTTGCCGAAAAGCTGATCGGCGAGTTCGAGGGCTGCGATTGCGTGGTCGTTCCCTCGGGGTCCTGCGCCGGAATGATCCGCGTGCATTTTCCCGACGTGTTCAGGGACGATCCGTACATGCTCGCCAGAGCCGAACGACTCGCCGCGCGCACCTACGAGCTGACCGAATTCCTGACCAAGGTGGCCAAGCGCGCGCAGATTCCAGGCGGCTTCGAGGGCACCGTGACCTATCACGACTCCTGCTCCGGCCTGCGGGAGCTGGGCGTGAAGGCGCAGCCGCGGCAGCTGCTTGCGAGGGTCGCGGGCCTGAAGCTCGCCGAAATGGAGGAGTGCGAAACCTGCTGCGGCTTCGGCGGAACCTTCTCGATCAAGTTCGGCGAGATCTCCTCCGAGATGGCGGAGAGGAAATGCGCGCACATCGCGGCGAGCGGCGCTCAGGCGGTCGTTCTCGGCGACCTGGGCTGCATGCTCAACATCGAGGGACGCCTGCGGGCGCGCGGCGATTCGAAGACGCGGGTGCTGCACGTGGCCGAAGTGCTGGCCGGGGTGGAAGAGGAATAGCGCGGTGCAGCTCAAGTCGATGCACTTCAAGCCGCGCGCATCGGAGGCGCTCGCGAACGTAACTCTGCAGGCGAACCTGCGCAAGTTCCAGTCCGCCGGGTTCACGGCGCTGCGGGCAAGCGCCGTTGCCGAGTTCGGCCCCGAGCTTTTCGAAAAGCTGCGCGGGGAAGGCGCCGAGATCCGGGACCGTTCCCTGGCGAACCTGGATGCATGGATAGAGCGCTTCGAGTCGGAAGCCGTGCGCCGCGGGGCGAGCGTGCTCTACGCCGAAACCCGCGAGGAAGCCTGCGATCTGCTCCTGGAGATATGCCGGCGGCACGGCGTCAGGAAGGCGATCAAGTCCAAATCGATGCTCTCGGAGGAAGCCGGTGTGAACGAGGCGCTTTCCGCGGCCGGCGTGACGCCCGTCGAGACCGATCTCGGTGAATACATCCTCCAGCTCGCGGAGGAGCCACCTTCGCACATCATCGCCCCGGCCCTGCACAAGAGCAGGGAGGAGGTCGCGAGCCTCTTCGAGACGCATCATCATTCGCCGCGGAAGGGCGATATTCCACGCCTGACCCGGGAGGCGCGGGAGGTGTTGAGGCAGCATTTCCTGTCGGCCGACCTGGGCATCTCGGGCGGCAACTTCTTGATCGCCGAGACCGGTTCGGGAGTCATCGTTACCAACGAAGGCAACGGACGCATGGTGACGACGCTGCCGCGCGTGCACGTGTGCATCACCGGGATCGAGAAAGTGCTCCCGACTCTGGAGGACTTTTCGACGCTCCTGAGACTGTTGACCCGTTCGGCGACCGGCCAGGCGATCTCCAATTACGTCAGCCTTTTTACCGGACCGCGCGGCGCGCGGGACCGCGACGGGCCCGGGCACCTGTACTTCATTCTGGCGGACGCCGGACGCACGAATCTCATAGGCGGCGAAATGCAGGAGATGCTGCGCTGCATCCGCTGCGGGGCGTGCATGAACCACTGCCCGGTATACCGGGCGGTCGGCGGACACAGCTACGGCTGGGTGTATCCGGGGCCGATGGGCTCGGTGCTCACGCCCAGTTACGTCGGGCTGGAGAAAGCCCTCGATCTGCCGCACGCAGCCACGCTGTGCGGCGCCTGCTCGGTGGCCTGCCCGGTGAAGATTCCGCTGCCGGAGCTGTTGCGCAAGCTGCGCGAAAAACAACTGGATCAGGGCCTGCGTCCCCGGAGCGAGGTTGCGGCGATCCGCCTGTGGTCGTGGGCGGCGCGGCACCCGCGCTTCTACGCGCTCGCCGCGGCGATCGCGGCGCGTTGCCTGTGTATCCTCGGCGGCCGCGACGGAATGATACGAACGCTTCCCTTCGGGCGGGAATGGACTCGCGGACGGTTCTTCCCTGCGCCCAAGTCCGGGAAAACGTTTCGCGCGCTCTACGGCGCCCGGGCGAAGCGCAAGCCGGCCGCCCGCTGACCTACAGCCATCCGGCCTTACGGAAGCGGATCCAGAGGTAGGCGTTGATCGCGGCCATAATGCCGATCGCCATGGGATAGCCGAATGCCCATTCCAGCTCCGGCATCTGCTTGAAGTTCATGCCGTATACGCTAGCGATGAAGGTCGGTACCGCTATGAGCGCGCCCCAGGCCGCGAGGCGCTTGGTCACTTCCGTCTCGCCGAAAGTGATCATGGCCACGTTCACTTGGATCGCGGTCGTCACGGTGTCGCGCTGGCTCGCGATCGTCTGGCTGATCCGGACCAGGTGGTCGTAGACGTCTCGGTAGTAATCCTGCAGGCCCGCGCATACTTGCGGGACGCGCCCGCCGTACAGCTTGCCCACCGCCTCCAGGAGCGGCAGCACCGCGTGCTGCAGCGTGGTGAGCTTCTGCCTCACGTAGTAGAGCCCCTCGATGTTGGCGCGCAGCGACTTGCCCGTGAAGATCTCCTCCTCGAACTTCTCGAACTCGTCTTCGATTGCGTCGAGCACGGGAAAATACCGGTCCACCACCGCGTCGATCAGCGCGTAGAGCACAAAGCCCGCCCCGTGCTTCAGAAGCTCCGGTTCGCGCTCGCATCGGGCGCGCACGCCGATGAAGCCCGGCTCGGCGTTGTTGCGCACCGACAGCACGTAATTCCTGCCGACGAAAATATCGACTTCGCCGATCTTCAGTTCCTCGCCCACGACCTGGATGTTGTGCAGCACCGCGAAGAGGGAATCCCCGAACTCGTCGATCTTTGGGCGCTGGTGCCCGTGGCGCGCGTCCTCGACGGCAAGCTCGTGCAGGTCGAATTCGCTCTGCATCGAAGTCAGCTCGCCCGGCCCGGGGTCTTTCATCGCGACCCAGACGAAGCACTCGGGCCGGCTCAGGTATTCGCTGATGTCCTCGGGCTTGATGTCGCCGAGTTTCTTCCCGTCCTGATAGGCCGCACAGTTGATGAGCATGGTATTTTCTCTCGCGTTCTCTCGGCGAATGATAAGGCAGGCGCCTCGCCGGGCATAGGATAAAATGAGCCGCGTCGGGTTCCAGGACGCCCCGAGACATGCCCAACATCAGCCGCCGCACCGCCGAGCTCGGCACGGAAAACGCCTTCGTCGTCCTCGCCGAGGTGAACGACCTCGCCCGCAGGGGCAAGGACATCATCTCGTTCTGCATCGGCCAGCCCGACTTCCACACGCCCGCGAACGTCCAGGACGCGGCCGTGCGCGCGGTGCGCGAGGGCAGGCACGGCTATACGCCGTCCGCCGGGATCGCGGAGTTGCGCGAGGCCGCGGCGCGCTACATGGGGGCGATGCGGGGCCTGTCGATCAGGCCCGAGGACGTCGTGATCGGCGCGGGGGCGAAGCCTTTCATCGCCTACACGATTCTTTCCACGACCGACTACGGGGTGGGCGACGAAGTGATCTACCCGAATCCCGGGTTTCCGATCTACGAGTCGCAGATCATCGCCAACGGCGCGGTGCCCGTGCCGCTGCACCTGCGCGAGGCGCGCGACTTCGCCTTCGATCCCGCGGAGCTCGAGGCGAAGATCACGAAGAAGACAAAGCTCGTCATTCTGAATTCCCCGCAGAACCCGACTGGCGGCATCCTGGCGAGGAAGGACCTCGAGGCGATCGCGGCGATCCTCGCGCGCCATCCCGACGTCTGGATCTACGCCGACGAGATCTATTCGCGGCTGTGCTACGAAGGCGAGTTCTGCTCGATCGCCTCGCTTCCGGGAATGGCCGAGCGCACCATCATTTCGGATGGCGCTTCCAAGACCTGGGCGATGACCGGCTGGCGCATCGGCTTCGCCGCGAACGCGGCGCTCGCCCCGCAGTTCGTGCGCTGGGTGACCAATACCGAGTCCTGCGCCTCCCACGTCAGCCAGTGGGCCGCGGTCGAGGCGATCAACGGGCCTCAAGGCGACGCGCAGAAGATGCGCGAATCCTTCCTCGAGCGGCGCAACCTGATCGTGGGCCTCTTGAACAAGGTGCCGGGCGTTTCCTGCAGGACGCCCGGGGGCGCCTTCTACGCCTGGCCGAACGTGACCGAGGCCTGCCGGATGGTCGGCGCGGCGGATTCCGAGGAGTTCAGGAAGCGGCTCCTCAACGAGGCCGGCGTCGCGGTGCTCGCCGACATCCACTTCGGCGCGCGCGTGCCCGGCGAGGGCCAGCACATCCGCTTTTCCTACGCCGCGTCCAAGTCCGCGATCGAGCAGGGCGTCGCGCGCATGGCGGACTTCATCCGCAAGAACCAGCGCCGCGTCGCGTGAACCTTCATTCCCGCGAACGCGGGAATCCAGGGACTGTCGAAAGTCGCTGGATCCCCGCTTGCGCGGGGGTGGTGGGCTGATCAAATGGCAAGCGAACGCATCGTCGTAGGCATGTCGGGCGGGGTCGATTCGTCGGTCGCCGCGCTGCTCCTGAAGCGCCAGGGCGTCGACGTCGTCGGCCTCTTCATGAAGAACTGGGAGGACGACGACGATGACGAGTACTGCTCGACGCGCCAGGACCTGATCGACTGCGCCTCGGTCGCCGAGGTGATCGGCGTCGAGCTCGAGGTCGTGAATTTCTCGGCTGAATACAAGGAGCGCGTCTTCAGCGCCTTCCTCGCCGAATACTCGGCCGGCCGCACGCCCAATCCCGACGTGCTGTGCAACGCCGAGATCAAGTTCAAGGCCTTTCTCGACCACGCGATGGCGCTCGGGGCGAAGCGCATCGCCACCGGCCACTACGCCCGCGTCCACGAGAAAGCAGGCCGGTTCGAACTGCTGAAGGCCGCGGACCTCTCGAAGGACCAGAGCTATTTCCTGCATCGCCTGCACCAGGCGCAGCTTGCGCGCGTCGTGTTTCCGGTCGGGGAATTGAAGAAGACCGAGGTGCGCCGCATCGCCAAGGAAGCGGGGCTGCACAACTTCGCCAAGCGCGACTCGACCGGGATCTGCTTCATCGGCGAGCGTCCGTTCCGCGAGTTCCTGAACCGCTACCTGCCGAAGAAACCCGGAGCCATGCGCACGCCCGAAGGCAGGCCAGTCGGCGAGCACATCGGGCTTTCGTTCTACACCATCGGCCAGAGGAAAGGAGTGGGCATCGGCGGACTGCGGGGCTCCGACGGCGAGCCGTGGTACGTCGCCGGAAAGGATCTGGAGAAGAACGAGCTGATCGTGGTGCAGGGCCACGATCACCCCCTGCTGCTGCGCGACAGGCTTTCAGCTCAGGATCTCGCCTGGGTGAGCGGCGCGCCGCCGGATCTTGCCTCTCCCTACGGAGCGAAAACACGCTACCGCCAGGCCGACGCCACCTGTCGCGTGAGCCAGCACGGCCCGTTGGAGCTCGACGTTGAGTTCGAGACACCGCAGTGGGCCGTCGCCCCGGGCCAGTCGGTCGTGCTGTATCGTGAAGAGGTGTGCCTTGGAGGCGGGGTGATCCAGTAGGCGACCACGGGCCCCAAGATCAGAGCGAGCTGAAATCTTCCTCGCTGAGCATCGATTCAGACGCGCCCACGTTTTCCTCGAGGTGAGCGATCTTCGACGTGCCGGGGATCGGCAGCATGACCGGCGACTTCTTGAGCAGCCAGGCGATCGCAATCTGGGCCGGCGTTGCGCCGATCTTCGAGGAAAGCCTCTTCACCCTTGAGAGCGTGAGCACGCTGCCGTCTCCCAGGGGATACCAGGGCAGGAACGCGATGCCGTGCTTCTCGCAGTAGAGGAGAACGTCCTCGGACTTGCGGTCGGCGATGCTGTAGCGGTTCTGCACGCTGATGATCGGCGCGATCTTGCGCGCCTTCTCGAGCTGCTTGACCGTGACGTTGGACAGGCCGATATGCCGCACCTTGCCCTCGCGCTGCATCTCAGCCAGTGTTCCGACGGATACTTCGAGCGGCACCTTCGAGATCCACGGTGTGGAGCTGATAGAGGTCGATGCGCTCCAGTTTGAGGCGCTTCAGGCTGCCTTCCAGGTCTCTTCTCAGTTTCTCGGGGCGGCAGTCGGCATCCCAGCGACCGGGACTGGGGCGCGCGAGACCGCACTTGGTGGCGACGACGAATCCCCTCGGGTACGGATAAAGCGCTTCGGCGATCAGGGTCTCGCTCGTCTGGGGACCGTAGCTTTCGGCGGTATCGAAGAAGTTGATGCCGAGCTCGACCGCGCGGCGGAGCACCTTGAGCGAGCTGGCGCGGTCGCTTCGGCTCGCCCCAGATGTCGTCGTTGTCGATGACGCGCATGGCGCCCAAGCCGAGGCGATTGACCGCGAGGTCGCCGATGCGGATTGTGCTCAAGACGATTCCTCCTTGTCCCGACTTCCTGGAATCCCGATTCTGCGTTTGGCTCGGCCTTGGGGCACGGGCATCATGGCACAATCACCATGATCTTCCTTGTCTGTTGATGCTCAAGCTCGAACCAGAGTTGAGATCGTGACCGCGTCGGCCCTCGAGCCGCTTGACGAGGCCTCCCCGGCGGGGCGAGAGACGTGGTTTTTACGCGGTTCTTTTTGCGCTAGACTTTGACGCCACGCCTCGCGTGGTGCTGTGCCCCGGCCACTTGGCGAGGGACCAACCCAGTAACGCTCGAATAGGAGGAGACCCATGTCACAGTCCATGATGCTGCTGCTAGGCCGTATTCTTCTCGGCGTGCTGTTCCTCGTGGCGGGTATCCGACAGCTCATGTTCTACGACGGGAGCGTCGGCTACTTCGGCAGGGTGGGATTCCCGGTCCCCGCAGCCACGGCCTGGCTCTCGATCGTGATCCACGTCGCCGGCGGCGTCTTCCTGATCATCGGCTGGAAAACCAAGTGGACCTCCTGGCTGCTCCTGGCCATGGTCGTGATCGCGACCGCCATGGCGCACCGCTTCTGGCAATTCGACGCCGCGCAGTATGCCAACCAGCTCAACCACTTTCTGAAAAACCTGGCCATCATCGGCGGGCTGCTCTACGTGATCTCCTTCGGTGCCGGCGCGAAGAGCGTGGACGCGAAAAGGGGAACGCCATGACTGATGCTTCGAGCTCCGCGCAACGTTTCTTCATTCCCGCGCTCGCGGGCCTTTACAGCCGCCTTTCGGACTTCGCTCAGGCTGTACTGCGCGTCGCCCTGGGCGGGATCCTCATCCCGCACGGCATGCAGAAACTCTTCGGAGCCTTCGGTGGAATGGGCATCGAGAAGAACGCGGCGCTGTTCGACAAGATCGGTTACACACCCGGAATGTTCTGGGGCACGTTGGTCGGCTGCACCGAATTGATCGCCGGCGTTCTGCTGGTGTTAGGATTGTTTACCCGTCCGGCTGCGTTCGCGGTGGTCATCTTCATGATCAACGGGGTGTACTTCACGTCCAAGACCGGCGGATTCTTCTGGACGAGCCGCGGCAGCGAGTTTGCGATCCTGATTCTCGTGGTCGCCTTCTTCGTCCTCATCCGCGGTGCGGGGCCTTGGTCGCTCGACCGGAAGATAGGCCGCGAATTCTGACGGCGCGGACGCGGTGCTGACGGCGGATACCCGCGCAGCCGCTTACTCCCTCGGCATCGTGTCGATGAACGTCTGGCGCTCGGACAGCCACCTTGCGCGCGAACGGACTGGCGTGCGAGCCGATCAGTTTCGTTCGAGGTTTCGATCGCCAAGCGCTGCGCGGAAGCGCCGCCTGAGCTGCGGGAGCACTTGGCGCTCGAACCAGTCGTTCCTCTTCATCCACAGCCGGTTGCGCGGGCTGGGGTGGGGAAGGGGAAACAACTCCGGCAGGTACTCTGCGCGCGCGCGTACGGTCTCGGCGAGAGTTTCCTTCCTTCTCGCCCCGAGGTAGTACGCCTGGGCGTAGCTGCCCACGAGCAGCGTCAAACGGATGTGCGGGAGCATCGCGCGCAGCTTCGGATGCCAGTGCGGTGCGCATTCGGGCCGGGGCGGAAGGTCGCCCGTTTCGCCCGTTCCGGGATAACAGAGACCGGCAGGAATGATCGCGATGCGCCGCTCGTCGTAGAAAGCCTCGCGGTCTATGCGCAGCCACGCGCGCAACAGGTCGCCCGAAGGATCGTTCCAGGGAATGCCGCTCTCGTGCACGCGCCGTCCCGGCGCCTGGCCGACGATCAGGACGCGCGCCGTGGGGGAAGCGCGCAGGACGGGCCTGGGCGCATTGGGCAAGTGCGCCTCGCAAATCGTGCAGGCGCGCACCCGCTCGATGAGGCGCTCGAACTCGACGGATTCCGTTTGCATGCCCGGCGCGGCGGGCGTAACCCGCATGATAAAATTCAACTTGTCCGCCATACAGGCTTCGTCGATGCCGCAATCGCCGCTCAACGCATTATCCCCTCTGGACGGACGCTACCACAAGCAAGCCGAGCCGCTGCGCAACTGCTTCAGCGAAGCGGCGCTCTTCCGCTACCGCATCGCAATCGAAATCCGCTGGCTGCTCGCGCTTGCCGAGGAGCCCGCGATCGCCGAGATCAAGCCTTTCTCGAAGGAGACCAACGCCGAGCTCGAGCGCATCGTCGAGGCATTTTCCGGAGACGACGCCGAGCAGGTGAAATCGATCGAGGCCGAGACCAATCACGACGTCAAGGCGATCGAATATTGGCTGATGAAGTGCCTCGCCGGGAACCCCGAAGGCGCGCGCGTCGCCGGATTCGTGCATTTTGCCTGCACTTCGGAAGATATCAACAACCTCGCCTACTGCATGATGATCAGGGAGGCGCGTGAGCGCGTGCTGCTGCCCTGGCTCGACCGGGTGATCGCTGCGCTCGCGGCTCTTGCGGTGAAGCTCGCCGACGCCGCGATGCTCGCGCGCACGCACGGGCAGCCCGCATCGCCCACGACCATGGGCAAGGAGCTTGCGAACTTCGTCTACCGCCTGCGGCGCGCTCGGCGCGGAATCGCCTCGGTTCCGTTGACTGGGAAGATCAACGGCGCGGTGGGGAACTACAACGCCCACCTCGCTGCGTATCCGGCGTTCGACTGGGAGCAATTCGCGAAGCGCTTCGTCGAATCGCTCGGCTTCGAGTTCAATCCCTACACCACCCAGATCGAGCCTCACGACGGCCTTGCCGAGCAGTTCGACGCGATCGCGCGCGCGAATACCGTGCTCCTCGACCTGGACCGCGACCTGTGGGGCTACATTTCTCTGGGCTACTTCAAGCAGAAGACAAGATCGGGCGAGGTGGGTTCCTCGACGATGCCGCACAAGGTCAATCCGATCGATTTCGAGAACTCCGAAGGCAATCTCGGCGTCGCGAACGCCCTGCTACGGCATTTCGCTGAGAAGCTCCCGGTTTCGCGCTGGCAGCGCGATCTCTCGGATTCGACCGTGCTCAGAAACATCGGCGTCGCCTTCGGGCACAGCCTTCTCGCCTACGAATCCTGCCTGAGGGGCTTGAGCAAGCTCGAAGCCGATTCCGCGCGCATGCTCGAGGACCTGGAGGCGAACTGGGAAGTGATTGCGGAGGCCGTTCAGACGGTGATGCGCCGGCACGGCCTTCCCGATCCCTATGAGCAGCTCAAGGCCTTCACGCGCGGAAAGCGCGTGGACGCCGAGGCGATGCGCGCCTTCATCCGCGACCTCGCTCTTCCCGACGGCGACAAGGCGAGGCTGCTGAAGCTCACCCCCGCGCTGTACATCGGCAAGGCGGCCGAGCTCGCGCGAAAGATCTAGCTCGCGCGGGATCACGCAGCGTGCGCCGTGCGCACGCGCCAGAGCGCGCCCTTGCCATCATGCCCCTCGAAAAGCCGACCTCGAGTTTTCCCGGCCCTGGCAAAGTGCTCGCCGACTTCGGTGGTGTGTATTTCGTCAACGCGGTCGTTGCGTTTCTCTTCGCAGCCTCGGGGCCCGTGGCGATCATCCTCGCGGTGGGCACGCGCGGAGGACTTGCCCCCGCGGATCTATCTTCGTGGATCTTCGGCGCGTTTTTCGCAAACGGCCTGATCAGTATTGCATTCTGCTGGCTGTACCGGCAGCCGCTGGTTTTTTTCTGGACGATCCCCGGGACCGTGCTCGTCGGACCCGCACTAGGCCACTTGAGCTATGCAGAGGTGATCGGGGCGTTCATCGCAACCGGCGTCCTCATGCTCGCGCTCGGGCTTTCCGGCTGGGTGCGACGCACGATGGAGACCGTGCCCATGCCTATCGTGATGGGCATGGTGGCAGGCGTATTCCTGCGATTTGGTCTCGATCTCGTGTTCGCCATCCGCGATGACGTCTGGATCGCTGCACCAATGGTCGTCGCTTTCCTAGTGCTCGGCGCCTCGCAGGGGCTCGCACGGCTCCTTCCGCCGCTCATCGGCGCGCTCGCGGTCGGGGTAGTCATGATTGTGGCGCTCGGCAAGTTCGACGCCGCACCGCAGGCCGCCGCGCTTGCCCATCCGAATCTTTATGCGCCCGTTTTTTCGTGGCGCGCGATGGTCGAGCTGGTCGTGCCGCTCGCGATCACCGTGCTCGTCGTGCAGAACGGGCAGGGCATCACGGTGCTGCGCTCCGCGGGTCACGCGCCGCCGGTCAACGCGGTCGCCGCCGCCTGCGGCGCCGGGTCGATCGTCACCGCCTTCGTCGGCACGGTCTCGACCTGCCTCACCGGCCCGGTGAACGCGATCATCTCCTCCTCGGGAGACAAGCGCCGTCACTACACCGCCGGGATCTTCGTGGGCCTGCTCGCTCTCGCCTTCGGTCTTCTTGCACCCCTGTTCACGGGACTCATGCTGGGCACGCCCAAAGCCTTTATCGCGGCGCTCGCCGGCCTTGCGATGTTGCGCGTGCTGCAGACCGCTTTCACGGTGAGCTTCAGGGACCGGCTTCGCCCTCGGCGCTCTCGTGACCTTTCTCGTCACCGTCGCCGACGTTCCCATCCTCAACATCGGAGCGCCTTTCTGGGGTCTTGTCTTCGGCTACGCCGCGTCGCGCCTTCTGGAACGCGGCGATTTCCCGGCGCGCAGCTGACGCACTTCGCGCCCGAGCGATAGGCCAGAAAGGGAGGAGGACCCGTGTCTGACGCATCCATCGCGAGCAAGCCGGCGGGCATGTCCGCTGCATTGCGCGGCGCTCTGTGGATGGGAGGAGCGCTGCTGTCCTTTTCGCTGATGGCGGTTGCGGTGCGCGAGCTGCTCCCCACACTGGGGGCCTTCGAGATCCTGTTTCTGCGCAGCTTCGTCTCTCTTCTCCTGCTGCTCCTCGTCCTTCCGCGGGTCGGCCTCGCGGCGCTGCGCACGCGCCACTTCGGACTACACGCGGTGCGCAATTTCTTTCATTTCGGCGGCCAGTACGCCTGGGTGTACGCGATTGCGATGCTGCCGCTCGCGACTGTCTTCGCGATCGAGTTCACGATGCCGGTATGGACCGCGGTGCTCGCGACGATGCTCCTCGGCGAGCGCCTGAACCGCGGCCGCATCGTCATGCTCATCCTCGGCCTCGCGGGTATCCTCGTCATCCTCAAGCCCGGTTTCGGCTTCATCCATCCGGCCGCGCTGGTGATGCTCGCGGGCGCTTTCGCCTACGCCACGACCATGATTACCACCAAGCGCCTCGTTGGGCGCGATTCGGCCTTCGCCATCCTTTTCTACATGGCGGTGATCCAGTTGCCACTCGGCCTGATTCCCGCGCTGCCGCAGTGGGTTTGGCCGCGGCTCGCGGACCTGCACTGGGTTCTCGCGGTCGGCGCAGCGGGCCTGTTCGCGCATTACTGCATGACACGCGCCTTCCGTATCGCGGATGCGACGCTGGTCGTGCCGATCGATTTCCTGAGGCTGCCGCTGATCGCGGTAGTGGGAATTATCTTCTACGGCGAGCCGCTGGAAGCGCCGACCCTGATCGGCGCGGCGGTAATCTTCTCCGGAACCTACTACAGCATCCGGCGCGAGAGCATCGGCCACGCCTAGGGCAGATCACTTCTCGTCGGGAGTGGGCGGGAGTGCGCGCAGATACGTAATCACCGCGCCGAGATCGTCGCGGGTCAGCTGGCTGGTCGTGTTGCGGATGACCTCGCCCATCGCCTCGGCGGGAACGTCGCCGTCCGCGGTCAGTCCGGTCGTGAGGAAGTCCATTATGTCCCGGTCGCTCTGCTTCTTGAGCCGCGCTGGCGTGAGGTTCGGAATCTTCTTGCCGTCGGGGCCATCGCCTCCGGCGAGGAAGCGGCCAGTTTTCGGCCCGCCGAGGAAATTGCGCGGCGTATGGCATTCGCCGCAGTGCCCCAGCGCCTGGACGAGATATGCGCCGCGGTTGGCGATATTGCTCAGTCCCTCAACCTTCATCAGCGCGCCGGGGGAGAAGAAGAACCACTTCCAGAACGTGACGAGAAAGCGCCAGCCGAACGGAAACCTCAGGTCGTGTTCGCGGTTGGCCCGAGCGCTGGGCGGGAGCGAGCGCAGGTACGCCCAGAGGTCGCGCAGATCGGGGTCCGAGATCTTGGTGAACGACGGGTAGGGAAAGGCGGGGAAATAGTTCTTGCTGTCGGGCCGCTCTCCCATGCGCATCGCGCGAATGAAATCGGCCTCGGTCCAGCGTCCGATTCCGGCTTGGGGATGCGGGGTGATGTTCGGTCCGTAGAAAGTCCCGAACGGCGTCTTGAGCTCGCGGCCGCCGGCGAAGGCGACGGCGTCTTTCTTCTCTTCGGTGTGGCAGCCGACGCAGCCTCCGGCTTTGGCGAGGTATTCTCCGCGCCTCGCGTCACCCTGCGCCGATGCGCTCGCAGCCATGCACAGCAGCAGGAGGACGAGCGCTCCCGCCTGAAGTTCGCGAACGAGGAAAGAGGCGGGCTCGGTCACGCCGGCAAGCATAACGCAATGCCCGCAAAACGAAAGCCCCGCCGCAGCGGGGCTTTCTTTCCGAAGCGTCCGGTGCTATTGCTTCTGCCGGAAATCCTGGTGGCAGGCGCCGCAGCTCTTGCCGACGCCGCCGATCGCAGCCTTCGTGGCCGCCTCGTCGCTGCCCTTGCTTGCCCTGACCAGCCCCTGCACGGCGTTCTGGAAGTTGTCCTGGGCCTGCTTGAACTTGGCCGCTTCGCTCCAGACCGCGGGCAGTGCGGCGCTCTTCACGTCCTTGGTCGCGTCGGTGAAGCCGTCCCAGGGCATCCTGGAGAGCGCGTCGAGGAGAGATGCGTTGTAGGCGACTACGTCCGCGCGATACGGGATCTTGCCCTGGGCCATGCCGGCCATCGGGCCGAAGTACTTGCCCTGCAGGGTCATCGCCGCCTGGCGCTGCTTGACCAGCGTGTCGGGCTTGGCTTGCGAGAGCGCGGTGAGCGAGTACCCCGAGCCCAGCGCCAGGGCGAGCCCCGACAGAAGCAGTTTCATTTTCATTCGATATCTCCTCTTAGGTTGGTATGCAAGCATCATTGTAGCGGCAAGCGCCGCCTGAAGAACATAACAGTGTCGGGCGGGAGTTTATTCCGGCATACGAAGGTCCCGCTGCGAGAGCCGGTCCCTAGATCACGGCCTCCTGCTTTTCCTTCCGGGCGGCTTCACCATGTCGTCGGCGCGGATTCCCATCCAGCGCACGAGCGGCGCCATGACCAGCACCGACGAGTAGATCCCGAAGCAGATGCCTATGGTGAGGGCGAGCGCGAAGTAGTGCAGGGCGGGTCCCCCGAACACGAGCATCGAGGTCACCATCATCTGGGTGCAGCCGTGGGTGATGATGGTGCGGGAGGTGGTCCGGGTGATGGCGTTGTCGATGATCTCGGTGACCGAGGCCTTCCTCATCTTCCTGAAGTTCTCGCGGATCCGGTCGGCGATGACCACCGACTCGTTCACCGAGTAGCCGAGCACCGCGAGCACGGCGGCCAGCACCGGCAAGCGAGAACTCCCACTGGAAGAAGGCGAAGAAGCCGAGGATGATCACGACGTCGTGCAGGTTGGCGATGATCGCCGCGACGCCGAATTTCCACTCGAAGCGCAGCGCGAGGTAGCCGACGATGCCGATCGAGGTGATCAGCAGCGCGAGCGCCCCGTTCTCGGCGAGCTCGCGCCCGACCTGCGGGCCGACGAACTCGACGCGCTGCAGCTTTGCCGTGCTGTCGTCCGCGGTCAGTCGCCTCCATGACGGCCTTCGACAGCTCGGAGCTGTTCTGGCCCGGCTTGAGCGGCATGCGGATCAGCACGTCGCGCGAGGAGCCGAAGTTCTGCACCGAATAGTCGTGGTAGCCGCGGGCGTCGAGCGTCCTGCGGATCTTGTCGACTTCGGCGGCATGCTCGTAGCTGATCTCCATCACCGTGCCGCCGGTGAACTCGATCGAGAAATTCAGGCCCTTGGTGGCGAGGAAGAACACTGCGAGCAGGAAGGTGACGAGCGACACCACGTTGAACGCCAGCGCGTGGCGCATGAAGGGGATGTCGCGGCGGATCTTGAAGAATTCCATGCCGCCTACTTCCAGGCGGTGTTGCCGATCGCCACGCCCTCGAGCTTCCTGCGCGAGCCGTAGACGAGGTTGACGAGGCTGCGGCTCACCACGACCGAGGAAAAGATCGAGGTGAGGATACCCAGGCAGTGCACCACGGCGAAGCCGCGCACCGGGCCCGAGCCGAAGATGAGGAGCGCGAGCCCCGCGATCAGCGTGGTGACGTTGGAGTCGAGAATGGTGCCGAAGGCGCGCTCGTAGCCCGCGTGGATCGCCGCCTGCGGCGTGACTCCGGCGCGCAGCTCCTCGCGCACGCGCTCGTTGATCAGCACGTTCGCATCGATCGCCATGCCCAGCGTCAGCGCGATCGCGGCGATGCCGGGCAGCGTGAGCGTCGCCTGGAGCATCGACAGCAGCGCGATGAGGAAGAGCAGGTTGGCGCAGAGCGCGAGGGTCGAGAACACGCCGAACAGGGAGTAGTAGGCGACGATGAAAACGGACAGCGCGGCGAAGCCGTAGATGGTCGAGTCGAAGCCCTTCTTGATGTTCTCGGCGCCGAGCGACGGGCCCACGGTGCGCTCCTCGACGATCTCCATGGGCGCGGCGAGAGCCCCGGCGCGCAGGAGCAGAGCGATGTCGTGCGCCTCGACCGTGGTCATGCGCCCGCTGATCTGCACGCGGCCCGCCGCCGATCTCGGAGCGGATCACCGGCGCCGTGACGACCTCGCCCCGGCCTTTCTCGATGAGCAGGATCGCCATGCGCTTGTTGACGTTCTCGCGCGTCACGTCCTTGAAGATGCGCGCGCCGGTGGAGTCGAGGGTGAGGTGGACGGCCGGTTCCTGGGTCTGGTTGTCGAAGCCCGGCTGCGCGTCGGTCAGCCGGTCGCCGGTCAGGACGACCTGCTTGCGCACGAGCAGCGGCTGGCCGTTCCGCTCGACGTAGAATTCGTCGCCGAAGGGCACCTGTCCGGCCTGCGCCGCCGCCAGGGCCCCGGCGTTCATGTTCTCTTCGTCCACCATCCGGACCTCCAGCGTCGCGGTCCTGCCGAGGATTTCCTTGGCCTTGGCGGTGTCCTGGACGCCGGGAAGCTGCACCACCACCCGGTCCGCGCCCTGCTGCTGGATCACGGGCTCGGCGACGCCCAGCTCGTTGATGCGGTTGTGCAGGGTCTGGATGTTCTGCTTGAGCGCCAACTCCTGCGTCTTCTTCTGCGCCTCGGGGCGGATGCGTGGCGACCAGGCGCAGCTCGTTCCCCGAGCCCGCGTCGGCGAGCTGCAGGTCGGGAAGCTGCTCGGCGATGATCGTGCGCGCCTTGTCGCGGGTCTCGGCGTCGCGGAAGCGGATGACGATATTGTTGACTTCGCGGCTTATCCCGGCGTGGCGCACGTTCTTGTCGCGCAACTGCGAGCGCACGTCGCCTGCGAGGCTCTCGGCGCGCTTGGCGAGCGCCGCGGGCATGTCCACCTGAAGCAGGAAATGCACTCCGCCGCGCAGATCGAGGCCGAGGTACATCGGCAGTGCGTTGATCGCCGCTGAGCCACCGCGGAGAATTCGGCAGGAGATTGAGAGCGACGGTATAGGAAGGATTGGCCGGGTCCGGGTTGAGCGCCCGGTCGATCACGTCCCTCGCCTTCAACTGCGTGTCGGTGTCGGCGAGCCTGACCTTGATCGAGGTGAGGTCGAGGAAGGCACCGGTCGGCTGGATGTTGACTTTCTTCAACGCTTCCTCGACTCGACCGAGAGCTGCGTTGTCCACTTTCAGAGTGGCGCGCGCGGATGACACCTGCACGGCGGGCGCCTCGCCGAAGAAATTCGGAAGCGTGTAGAGCGCCCCCAGGAGGAGCGCCACCCCGATGGTGACGTAGACCCAGAGGGAATAACGGTTCATCTAGATCGACTTGATCGTTCCCTTGGGCAGGAGGGTCTGGACCGCACTCCTCTGCACCTGCACTTCGGTGTTGGGCGCGATCTGGATCGAGATGTAGGCTTCTCCGATCTGCGTGATCTTACCCAGCACGCCGCCGGTGGTCACGACCTCGTCGCCCTTTTGCAGCGCCTCGGTCATTTGCTTGTGTTCCTTCGCCCGCCTCATCTGTGGCCGGATCATGAGGAAGTACAGAAGCGCGAACATGCCGATGATGATGATGAACTGCTCGTAGCCGGGGCCGGAGCCGCCCGCCGGGGCGGCCTGCGCGAATGCTGGGGAAATGAACACTGCGGTCTCCAATGCGGTTTCAGCGGACGCGGGAGTATACCATCGGGAAACCTCGGCTCAGGCGCTCTTCGCGTGTTTCCCGCGGTCCCTGGCGAACGCAGCCATGAAGTCGGCGAGCCTGCGCCCGGCGATGGCCTCGCGCAGTTCGCGCATCAGCGTCTGGTAGTAGTGCAGGTTGTGCAGGGTGTTGAGCCGCGCCCCGAGAATCTCGTTCACCTTCTGCAGGTGATGCAGGTATCCGCGCGAGAAATGGGCGCAGGCGTAGCAGGGGCAGCCTTCGTCGAGCGGACGCGTATCGTCGCGGTAGCGGGCGTTGCGGATCTTGATGTCGCCGTGGCGCGTAAACAGCCATCCGTTCCGGGCGTTGCGCGTGGGAAGCACGCAGTCGAACATGTCGATGCCGGCGGCGACCGCCTCGACGATTTCCTCGGGCGTGCCGACCCCCATGAGGTAGCGGGGGCGATCCGGCGGGAGCCGCGGCGCGATGTGGGCGAGGATCCGGCGCTTCTCCCGCTTGGGTTCACCCACGGAAAGTCCGCCTATGGCGTAGCCCTCGAACCCGATGCTCCTGAGTCCCGCCAGCGACTCGTCGCGCAGGCGCTCGATCATCCCGCCCTGCACGATTCCGAACAGCGCATTCGGGTTTCCCTCGTGGGCGCGCTTCGAGCGCTCGGCCCAGCGCAGGGAAAGGCGCATCGAATCGGCGGTTTCGCGCTCGCCCGCGGGGTAGGGCGTGCACTCGTCGAGCACCATCACGATGTCGGAATCGAGCACGCGCTGGATGCGCATCGATTCCTCGGGAGTGAGCAGCAGCCTGTCGCCGTTGACGGGCGAGGCAAAGCGCGCGCCTTCCTCCGTGATTTTCCGCAGATCGCCGAGGCTGAACACCTGGATAGCCGCCCGAGTCGGTGAGGATCGGCCCGCTCCATCCGATGAAGCGGTGAAGCCCGCCGTGCGCGGCGATCACCTCGAGCCCGGGGCGCAACCACAGGTGGAAGGTGTTGCCGAGGATGATGCGCGTGCCGTTCTCGGCGAGCTCGGCGGGGCTCACCGCTTTCACCGCGCCGTAGGTGCCAACCGGCATGAACACCGGCGTTTCGACGTCGCCGTGCGCGAGCGAAAGCGTGCCGCCGCGCGCTGCGCCGTCGGTGGCGTGGACAGCGAATTTCATCGGAGCATTTTATCAACCAGCATCGCGTCGCCGTAGGAGTAGAAAGCGATAGCGCGCTTCGATGGCATGGCGGTACGCGCGCCGGATCGGCTCGATCCCGGCGAACGCCGAGACCAGCACGAGCAGCGTGGATCTGGGCAGGTGGAAGTTGGTGATGAGGCGATCGACGACGCGGAACTCGAAACCCGGCGTGATGAAGAGGTCGGTTTCCGCCGCTTCAGCCGTCACTGCGCCGTGCGCAGCCGCCGAGGCCTCGAGGCAGCGCAGCGTGGTCGTTCCGACCGCGACGATCTTGCCGCCGCGCTTGCGCGTTCTCGTCGATCGCAGCCACCGTCGCGAGCGGGAATCTCGTAGTGCTCGCGATGCATGCGGTGCTCGGCGAGGTTTTTCACGCGCACCGGCTGAAACGTCCCCGCGCCGACGTGCAGCGTGACATAGGCGAACTCGATGCCGCGCTG
Source organism: uncultured beta proteobacterium (assembly GCA_963699535.1). Taxonomy (GTDB): domain Bacteria; phylum Pseudomonadota; class Gammaproteobacteria; order Burkholderiales; family SG8-39; genus VBDM01. Next base: position 42,020 of record CAVOUJ010000030.1, read on the forward strand.
CGCGAGCGCCGCAAGCAGCGGCTCGTCGAAGTGCAGGCCCGCGGTGGGAGCCGCGACGGCGCCGGGAGACTTCGCGTATACGGTCTGGTAGCGGCGCTCGTCTTCGGCTTCCGGCGCATGCGAGATGTAGGGCGGGAGCGGCACGCTGCCGTGGCGCTCGAGCAGCTCGAGGACCGAGCCGCCCTCGGGAAAACGCAAGTGGTAGAACTCGCCCTCGCGACCGAGCACGCGCACGTCGAGTCCCCCGTCGAGGCGCAGCGTGCTGCCCGGCTTCGCCGCCCGGCCTGCGTGGACTGTGCGAGCGCCTCGCGCTCCGGGCAGCAGGCGCTCGATCAGCACCTCGATGTGGCCGCCGGTCTCCTTTTTCCCGAAGAGGCGCGCCTTGATCACTCGGTGTCGTTGAACACCAGCAGGTCGCCGGGCGAAAGAAGCTGCGGCAGGTCGGAGAATCGCCGATCTGCGATCGAGTCCCGGTCGACGCAGAGCAGGCGGCTCGCCGAGCGCTTCTCGCTCGGGTGCTGCGCGATCAGCTCGGGCGGCAGCTCGTAGTCGAAATCGTCGATGGAAAGATTCATGACGGCGGGCGTTATAATGCACGCCCTATCGCGCAGCATCCAGCCGGGATGGCGGAACTGGTAGACGCAGCGGACTCAAAATCCGCCGGTGGCAACACCATGTGGGTTCGATTCCCTCTCCCGGCACCACGAAGGTCCAATGTCCGACGAACCTCGCCACAACGACTTCCTCTCGCTCGGGCCGCACGGATTCCACCGCGTCGCTTATGCGGAATGGGGAAACCCGGACGGCCGGCACATCGTCGTGTGCGTGCACGGTCTCACGCGCAACAGCCGGGATTTCGACGAGCTCGCGGCGGCGCTCGCCGCCCGGGGCTGCCGGGTCGTGTGCATGGACGTCGTCGGCCGCGGTGACAGCGACTGGCTCGAGCACAAGGAAGACTACGGTTTCGCGCAATATCTCGCCGACGCCGCGGCGCTGCTCGCGAGGCTCACCGCGCCGGCTCCCCGCGTTTCCCTGCTGCGCCGCCTCCAGGGAGCGAGCGAGGGGCAGAGAATCGACTGGGTCGGCACTTCGATGGGCGGCCTGATCGGGATGATGATCGCGGCCAAGCCCAATTCTCCGATCCGGCGTCTGGTGCTGAACGACGTCGGGCCGCTTGTTCCCTGGCCCGCCCTCGCGCGGCTCAAGCTCGCCTCGCGCGGCGTCGGAATGCGTTTCGCGAGCGTCGAGGATGTCGAGCGTCATCTGCGCGAGACGCTGCGCGCCCTTCGGCCCGCGTCGAGGCGATCAGTGGCGCCGACTCGCCGAGCACGGCTCGCGGCGTGGAACGAACGGAGCGTATGCGCTCGCCTGCGATCCGGCGGTCGTGAATGCGCATCGCCGGGGCGGAAACGCCGGCGTGGAGTTCGGCAGCGATTACCTCTTCGGCATCGACCTGTGGCCGGTCTGGGATGCGCTGGAGTGCCCGACGCTCGTGACGCGCGGTGCGGAGTCCGATCTGCTGCTCGAGTCCACGGCCCGGCAGATGCGCGAGCGCGGGCCGCAGGTCAAGCTGGTCGAATTCGCCGGGATCGGCCACGCGCCGTGGCTGAAGAGCGAAGATCAGATCGGCGTGGTGCGGGATTTCATCCTCGAGGCCGAACCGCCGAGGCCACGGCCGTGAAGATTTGCGTGGTCGGCGCCGGGGCCATCGGGGGACTCGTCGGAGCGTGGTTTGCGCGAGCCGGGCACCCCGTGTGTCTGGTCGCTCGCGGCGCCCATCTCGAAGCGCTCCGGACAAGAGGCCTTGTGCTCGTCGAAGGAGAAAAGCGAACGCGACTTCAAGCTGCGCGCGTCGGATGAGCCGGCCGATTTCGGCGTCCAGGACGCGGTTTTCCTCTGCCTCAAGACCTATTCGATCGCTGCGATGCTGCCACGGCTGAGGACGCTGATCGGCGCGGATACGGTGGTCATTCCCGCGATCAACGGTCTGCCCTGGTGGTATTTCCACAAGGAGGGCGGGAAGCTCGACGGCCGGCCGGTCGATTGCCTCGATCCCGCGGGTGCAATGCTCTCCGCCCTCGATCCCAGGCACATCCTCGGCTGCGTGGTGCATGCGGCAGCGCGAGGTCAGGGAGCCGGGCGTGGTGAAGCACACCGCCGGGCGGTTGTTCATTCTCGGCGAGCCCGATCGAACGATGTCGGCTCGCGCGGAGCGCCTGACGGCGGCGATGAACGCGGCGGGGTTCGAGGCGAAGCTCGCCCCCGACATCCGCGTCGAGATCTGGACCAAGCTCGTCGGCAACCTCTCCTACAACCCGGTTGCGGCGCTCGCGCTCGCGCAAATGAACGACATCAACGGCAACGAGGCCTTGCTCGGACTGATCCGGGTGCTGATGGAGGAAGCGATGCGCGTCGCCGAGGCCTACGGCGCGCGCGTCCCCATGACCATCGAGGAGCGAATCGGCATCGCAAAGAAGCTTGCGGGCGCCAAGATCTCGATGCACCAGGACGTCGAGCGGAGGCGCCCGCTCGAGACCGAGGCGATCGTCGGGACCGTCGTCGAACTGGCCCGCAAGGCGGGAATCAAGACGCCCATGATCGACGCGGTCCATGCGCTGATCGCGGAGCGGGCGAGGCACATCTGATGCCGTGATAAGATGGCATTCGTTTTTGACGAGACACATCGATGCAATTCGAGGGAAAGAACCTGTACGAGCGCATCGGGCTCGCGCGCTTCGTCCGCGACATCCAGTTCAACCGCCATCGCACGCGCCAGATGGTCGGCATTGCGTTCGTCATCCTGCTCGTGGTCATTGGCCAGCCATGGAACGCCGAGCTCTATTTCATCGGGGTTGCGGCCGCGACGCTCGGAATCGCCGTGCGGATGTGGGCATCCGGACACGTGAAGAAGGACAAGGTGCTCGCGACGACCGGACCGTACGCCTACGTGCGCCATCCCCTCTACGTCGGCAATCACCTCATCACCTTCGGCTTCTGCCTCGCTTCGGGATTGTGGTGGAGCTTCGTCGTGTGGATCGTGCTCGGCTTCTTCTACTATCCGCAGACGATCGCGCACGAGGACAGGCTGCTCGCGAGGCTCTTTCCCGGAGAGTGGGAAGAGTGGGCGAAAAAAACCCGCGCCCTGATTCCGAGCCTGACGCCGTACCGTTCCGGTCAGAGCTCGGAATGGTCGTTCGGGCAGAGCCTGCGCCAGAACGGCGAGCCAATCATCGCGGCCTTGCTGTTTCTCGGCCTGTACATTCTGTACGGGCCGCTCACGTAATACTCCGGGATGCCCGCATCGCTCGACAGCTCGGCCGAGCGCGCGCTGATCGAATGGATCGAAGCCCGGACCCTCGCCGGGGATCCGGCTCACGCAAAGGGCTACCAGGGCGCCGTCTACCTCTATGAAAGCGATGGCCGCCGTCTCGTGGTGAAAGCCGCGACGGGCGGCGTCGTCGCAGGCTGGCTGCGGCGCTGGATGCTGCGCCGGGAATACGAGGCGTACCGGCGGCTCGACGACTTCGCAGGCAGCCCGCGATGCTACGGATTGATCGACGGCCGCTATCTGGTGCTGGAACGCATAGACGGTGTCTCGCTGAGGAGCGGGCGGATCGAGGACAGGCGCACGTACTTCGACACCCTGCTCGCGTATATCCTGGAGCTGCACCGTCGCGGTGTGGCCCACGCGGATCTCAAGCGCAGGGACAACCTTCTCGTGATCGGCGGCCGCCTGCCTTGCCTGGTGGATTTCGGCGCAGCGATCGTGCGCAAGCCAGGATTCGCGCCCCTGAACCATTGGCTCTACGAGCTTGCCCGTCGCTTCGACTTCAATGCCTGGGCGAAGCTCAAGTATCAGGGCCGGATGGAGGAGATCTCCGAGGAAGACCGCGCGTACTACGGGCGAACGGTGATCGAAATCGTTGCGCGAGCGATCAAGCGGCCCTGGGTGCGGCTGAAGCGCCGCATTCTCGCGCGGCGCTAGTTTCGAGTCCGTTTCGAGATCGCTCGAAACGGACCTGACTTAGGGGCGTATGAGGGGATGTGTTCCCTCATATTGTGACTGCCCCTAGCTGAGCGAGTGCGCGGCAAAGAGCGCCGCGCTGAAGACGAGCACCGCCCCGGCCTGGTGCGCGGCGGCGAGGGGAGTGGGGACGGCGAAGAGAAGCGTGGCGATCCCCAATGCGATCTGGAGCACAAGCGCAGCGAGCAGCAGGTCCGCGGCGATTCTCGCGCGCGGCGGCGCCCGCCTCGCGGCGCACCCGCAGCCAGAACCAGGGCACAAGAAATGCCAGCAGCCAGGCGATCAGGCGATGATCGAACTGCACCGTCGCGACGTTGCTGAAGAAGTTGAGGTACCAAGGTTCGATGCGCGAGCATTCCCGGAGGGGCGACGTAGCCGTTCATGAGCGGGAAAGTGTTGTAGGCCAGTCCCGCGCGGGTTCCCGCGACGAGTGCCCCCGAGAGCGCCATCACGAAGACCAGAGCGGCCAGCGCGGCGGCGAGCCGCTGCAGACGGCCGTGAACCGGGGCCGCCGCCGCACGCGGGAAAAGGAGATCGAGAGCGATCCACAGCATCGACGCGAAGATCAGGAAGGCAATTCCCAGATGGGCCGTGAGGCGGTATTGCGAGACCCGCGGCTCGTCGATGAGGCCCGATTGCACCATGTACCAGCCGAGCGCGCCCTGCAGCCCGCCGAGCAGGAATATTCCGGACGAGCTTCCACATCAGGCCGCGCGGGATCTTTCGGCGCAGCGCGAACCAGAGGAATGGGACGAGGAAGGCCGCTCCGATAAGCCTTCCCAGCAGCCGGTGGAAATATTCCCACCAGAAGATGCGCTTGAACCCGGCGAGATTCATGTCCGGGTTGACGTGCTTGAACTCGGGCGTCTTCCGGTATTTCTCGAATACCTGCTGCCAAGAGCGATCGCTCAAGGGAGGCAGCGTGCCGACGATCGGCTGCCATTCGACGATCGAGAGGCCCGAGCGCGTCAGCCGCGTGACGCCTCCGACCACGACAATGGCAAACACGAGCGTGCAGCAGGCGAGGAGCCACAGCGCGACGGCGCGATCGTTCGCGTGCGTCATCGCGCTTCGTCCATCACCAGCACCGCAGCGCCGTTGATGCGGCCTTCGCGGAGGCGCACGAGCGCTTCGTTCGCGCGCTCCAGGGGAAAGGTCTCGACCGTAGTCTTCACCGGGACTTTGGGCGCGAGTGCGAGGAATTCTTCACCGTCGCGGCGGGTGAGGTTCGCCACCGACACGACGCGCCGCTCGCCCCAGAGGATTTCGTAGGGAAAAGCCGGAATCTCGCTCATGTGTATGCCCGCGCACACCACGGTGCCGCCCTTCGCTACTGCGCCCAGGGCGGCCGGCACGAGCGCGCCGACAGGCGCGAACAGGATCGCCGCATCGAGCGGCTCGGGTGGCTTCTCGTCCGATCCGCCCGCCCAGGCCGCGCCGAGCCCAACAGCAAAGCGCTGCGCCGCCGAGTCGCCGGGACGAGTGAACGCGTACAGCTGCCGGCCCTGGAAGGTCGCGACCTGCGCGACGATGTGGGCCGCTGCGCCGAATCCGTAGATGCCGAGCTTGCGTGCGTCTCCTGCCGCCGAGAGCGCACGATAGCCGATCAAGCCGGCGCACAAGAGCGGCGCGGCCTCCGCCGCCGTGTAGCTTTCAGGGAGGGCGAAGCAGTAGCGCGCATCGGCGAGCGCGAATTCCGCGTAGCCGCCGTCGATGTGATAACCGGTGAAGCGCGCGCGATCACAGAGATTCTCTCGACCGCTCGCACAGTACGCGCATTCGCCGCAGGTCCAGCCCAGCCAGGGAACTCCGACGCGCTGCCCGATCGCGAAGCGCTGCACGCGCGCTCCCCGATCGATCACTTCGCCGACGATTTCGTGACCCGGCACGGCGGGCCGCTCGAGCCGCGGCAGCTCTCCGTCGGCGATGTGCAGATCGGTGCGGCAGACCCCGCAGGCGAGAACGCGCAAAAGCACCTGTCCCGGAGCGGGTCCGCCGATCTCCAGGTCGACGGGCCGCAGCCTTCCCGGTTCAGCGAGCTGCATCGCGCGCATATCTATCCGTTCGGCGCAAGCCGCGCGCAGCGGCCGGAAGATTCGGGCACTGGATGGCCTGCGGAACATGCGCTAAAGTAGTGCGCAGGGGAAGGGCGCGGCGCCAGAGCGCGCTGCTCAGGCTGCTCCGGCAGCTTGATCCGCATTAGGAGGCTCGCCATGTTTGCGATCGTGTACAAATCGGACGGCGTTCCGATCTGTGTCCAGGTGTCCGGGGTGTCGCCGGACCCGGTCGTCGTCTGGAACACGGAAGGCGCGGCGAAGGCCTTCATCGACAGCAAGGGCGGCGCTGCCGAGTTCCAGGCGGTCGCCGTAAACGAACAGGCGATGGAAAAAATGGCCAAGGCGCTCGGCTGCCCGGTCGAGAAGCTCATGGTGGAACCCTACCCGTCCTGAACGCCCGGAAGCAGTTCGTCTCGAGATTCAGAGGCTGACCTCGACGTTGTCGATCAATCGGGGTTTCCCCAGCCTCGCTGCGCCGAGCACGACGAGGTCGCGATCCGCGGATGAAGGCGGCTGCAGATCGGACTGCCGCCTGATGGCGACGTAATCCGGAACCCACTTGTCGCCGAACCTCGACATCGCCCGCGCCTCGAGCTTCGCATGCTCGCGCTCGCCCGCGAGCAGAGCTTCGCGCACCTCCTGCAGGATGCGGTAGAGCCGCGGGGCTTCGGCCCGCTCGGCTGCGGAAAGATAGGCATTCCTCGAGCTGAGCGCAAGCCCGTCCTCGGCCCGCACCGTTTCCGCGGGAATGATGTCCACGGGGAGCGCGAGCTGCGTCACCATGTCCCGCAGCACCACGTATTGCTGATAGTCCTTCTTCCCGAAGATCGCGGTATGCGGAGCGACCATGTTGAAAAGCTTGAGAACCACGGTCGCCACGCCGCGAAAATGCCCGGGGCGAAACGCGCCTTCGAGGATATGCTGCAGGTCGGAAGGCTCGACCACGAAAGTCTGCGGCTCCGGATAGATCTCGGTTTCGCGCGGTGCGAACACCACGTCCACGCCGACCTCCTTCATCATGTCGGAGTCGGCTTGCAGCGTGCGCGGGTAGCGCTCGAAATCCTCTCTCGGCCCGAACTGAAGACGGTTGACGAAGATGCTCACGACGGTGCACGCGGCGCGCTGTTTCGCGAGCCGCATGAGCTGGATGTGCCCGGCGTGGAGGTTGCCCATGGTCGGAACGAAAACGTTGTCGGGCTCGCGCCGCAGGCGCTCGCGCAGGTCCCTCACCGAGGTGATGATGTCCACGAGGGGCCTCAGAAGCTGTGTTCTTCGGAGGGGAAACTGCCGTCCCTCACCGCGCGCACGTAGCGCTCGGCCGCGTCGGCGATGCTGGAGGCGCCCTTCATGAAGTTCCTCACGAAGCGCGCCTTCTTTCCGGGAAAGACGTCGAGCATGTCGTGCAGCACGAGCACCTGACCCGAGCAGCCCGGCCCCGCGCCTATGCCGATGGTCGGAATGCGCAGGCGTTCCGTGACCTGCTCGCCGAGCTTCGCCGGTATCGCCTCGAGTACGAGCAGCCCCGCGCCTGCCGCTTCGAGCTCGACGGCGTCCTCGATCAGCTTCTGCTCGGCGTCCTCGCCCTTGCCCTGCACCCGGTAGCCGCCGAACTGGTGCACGGATTGCGGCGTGAGTCCCAGATGCGCGCAAACCGGAATGCCCCGTCCTGTGAGAAAGCGCACGGTCTCGGCGAACTCGGCGCCCCCCTCCACCTTGACCATCTGCGCGCCCGCGGCCATCAGCTGCGCCGCGTTGCGGAACGCCTGCCGCGGGGATTCCTGGTAGCTCCCGAAAGGCATGTCGGCGATGAGGAAGGCGCGCCTGCTGCCGCGCACCACGCATTGGGTGTGGTAGGCCATGTCGGCAAGAGTCACCGGAAGCGTGGTGTCGTGCCCCTGGAGAACCATGCCGAGCGAGTCGCCCACGAGCAGGCTGTCGAGCCCGGCGGCGTCGAGCATCGCGGCGAAGCTCGCGTCGTAACAGGTGAGCATCGCAATCTTCGTGGCATCGTCGCGCAGCTTCTGCAGGGCTTTGATGGTCAGTCGCGTCATCCTATTCTCCCCAGTTGAAGAACTCGCGGCTGCCGCGCATCGAACCGATTCGCTCGATGAGCAGATCGAGGTCGCGTTCCTCGGTTGCGAAATTGAGCTTCTCGGAATTCACGACCAGGACGGGGCACGCGCTGAAATGATAGAAGAAACGGGTGTAACTGTCCGCGAGCAAAGCCAAATACTCCGCGCTGATCGGTCTTTCGAATTCTACGCCGCGGCGACGCACGCGTTCGTAGAGGGTCGCCGGCTGCGCCTGAAGATAGACGACCAGATCCGGCAGGGGCGCCTGAGGCTTCAGCGAGTCGAATATCTGCTGGTAGAGATGCAGCTCGTCGCCCGAGAGCGTCAGGCGCGCGAACAGCGGGTCCTTTTCGAGGAGGAAGTCGCAGACCGTGAGCCGGGTGAAGAGGTCCATCTGCGCGATCTCGCGCAGCTGGGCGATCCGCTGAAACAGGAAAAAAAGCTGAGTCGGCAAGGCGAAGCGCGCCATGTCCTGGTAGAAGCGCGGAAGAAACGGATTCTGCTCGGGCCGCTCGAGCACCAGGGTCGAGTGCAGGCGGGCGGCAAGGCGCTTGGCGAGGCTCGTCTTGCCGACGCCGATCGGTCCCTCGACGACGATGTAGTGGTACTTGGAAAGAGACACGGCGTTTTGCGGGGGTCGCGACGAACGGCGCCCATCATATCAGCGGCGTCGCGCAAACGCCTGCGCGAGACGCGCTTCCGTTGCGCGCGAAGCGCGCAACGGATAGATTGTCGCGATAACGGCGCGTGCCGGGTCTGTCAGAACAAGTCAGAGGAGAAAGCAGATGAACAGCAAAGCCTTCGCATTCCTTACGACCGTCGCACTCGCGGCGCTCGGCCCGTCGCCGGCACTCGCCCAGGCCTACCCGACGAAACCGGTGCGTCTCGTCGTGCCCTTCCCTCCGGGTGGCTCGACCGACATCGTCGCGCGCATCGTCGCGCAGAAGCTCGGCGACCGGCTCGGCCAGCCCCTGGTGGTCGAGAACCGCGGCGGCGCGGGCGGCACGATCGGGACCGAGGCCGTCGCGAAGGCGGCGCCGGACGGCTACACGCTCGGGTTCGCTTCGACCAGCACTCACGCCGTCGCTCCGGCCGTATACGCCAAGCTCGGCTACGACCCGGTGAAGGACTTCGCGCCGATTTCGCTGGTCGCGGTGACGCCTTACCTCCTCGTCGTCAATCCGAAGGTGCCGGTGAACTCGCTGAAGGAGTTCGTCGATTACGTCAAGCCGCGGCCGGGCAAGTTCAACTACGCCTCGGCGGGGACGGGCTCGACGACGCACCTCGCGATGGAGATGCTGAAGAGCGATGCGGGCCTTTTCATCCTTCACATTCCCTACAACGGCAACGGCCCCGCGGGCACGGCCGTGATCGCCGGCGACGTCGAGTTCCTGTTCGGCAGTCTGCCGGCCCTGCTGCCGCACGCGAAATCGGGGCGAGTGCGCCCGATCGCGGTCGGCACGCCCAAGCGCTCGCCAGCACTGCCCGACGTGCCGACGGTGGCCGAATCGGGATTCAAGGGTTTCGACGCTTCGCTGTGGCTCGCGGTCATGGCGCCCGCAGGCACGCCGGCTGCGGTGATCTCACGGCTGAACAAGGAAACGGTCGCGGTGGTGAAGTCGCCCGAGACGGCGCAGGCGCTCGACAAGGCGGGCGCCGAACCGGTCACCAGCACGCCGGCGGAACTGGGCAAGATGGTCGGGGACGGAATCAAGAAATACGCAGCGACCGTGAAGCGCGCGGGTGTGAAGCTCGAGTGAAGGGTTCTAGGCTGAGGGCTGTGGACCGAAGCTGATTTCTTCGCTCAGGTCCGGTTCCGCGCACAGCCGGAGAATCTCCGCGCGGGTGCGATCGCGCAGCGCGAGCGCGGCCGCCCACTCCGTTCCCTGCGGTTCGATCGGCGCGCCGAAAGTCGCTCTGATCGGGCCGCGGCGGAACAGCCACTGGCCGTCGCGCAGCACCGAGCGCGTTCCGCGCAGGGTGAGAGGCACCACCGGCACGCCGGCCCGCGCGGCAACGACGAAGGCTCCCATGCGGAAGGGCCGCAGGCCGGGCGCCCGGCGGAATGTTCCCTCGGGGAATACGACAAGCGACTCCCCGCCGCGCACCGCTTCGGCGAAGCTCTCGACATCCTCGACGCCGCGCTGGGTGTGGAAGCGCTCGACGAACCTCGACCCGATGCTATTCAGATAGATTCGCGGGACGAAATGCCCGAGCAGCTCGCGCTTGGCGATGAAGCGCATCGGGCCGGGGAGGGCGGTGAGGACGACGGGCCCGTCGATGAAGCTCGCGTGGTTCACCGCGAGCACGCAGGGACGTCCTCCCGGAATATGCTCGATGCCGTGGACGCTGAGCCGTATACCTGCAAGCGTCAGGAAGAGACGGCACATTCGACTGCTCAGGCGCCAGCACCAGTCCGGACGCGGCAGGAGCGCGCACGCGATCCAGGTGGCCGAGCCGACGAGGCCGAGGAGCACGATCGCGTAGGCGCCGTAGGCGAGATCGGCCGCCTCCCGGAGGCCGCGGCGCGCCTGCGGGAGGACCGCGGCGAGCGCGAGCCGCGCGATCTGCCACCAGACTGGGCGCGTCCCATGCAGCGCCCCGGCTTCGTAGGCGGCGCGGCTCGCCGCGCGTCGGATCTTGCCGCTCGAGGTCTTGAGCACAGAGTAAGGCGGGGCGAGCGCGACTTCGTCCGCGGGCGTGCCGATCCGTTCGACCGCGAGCGCGTCGATGCGCTCGCGCAGGCGAGCGCGCTCCGCATGATCGGTCACGCGGGTCTCGGCGAGCACGACCACGCGTTCGGTGCCCGAGCGCGCGTCTTTGGCGCCGAAGACCGCGACACAGCCTTTGCGGATGCCTGCGAGCGCCCCGACCGCTTCCTCGAGTTCGTAGGGATAGATGTTGCGCCCGGCCCGGATGATCGTGTCCTTGACTCGGCCCGTGATGTAGACCTCGCCTTCGGCGATGTAGCCGTAATCGCCGGTGTCGATCCACTCGCCGTGCAGCAGCTCGCGCGTCGCCTCCGGATTGCGATAGTAGCCGCTGGTGACCGAGGGCCCGCTGAACTGAATATGGCCCTCCTCGCGCTCGGGGAGCTCCCGGTCGGCGGTGTCCACGACGCGCACCTGATGGCCGGGCAGCGGCCCTCCGCAGGCGACGAAGACCAGCGCGTTCGCGCTTGCGTCGGACGCCGGGATCGCGCGCCCGCCGTTCGTGAAGGTTTCCCGATCGACGCGGTCGACCTTGGGCCCGCGTCCGGGCGGCGTGAACGCGACTCCCAGAGTCGCCTCGGCGAGGCCGTATACCGGAGTCATCGCCTCGGGCTTCAGGCCGTAGCGGGCGAAGCGCTTGCTGAAGGCCGCCATGGTCTCCGGTGAAACCGGCTCGGCGCCGTTGAATGCGAAGCGCCAGCTGGAGAGGTCCAGTCCCTCGATATCCGCGTCCTCGACCTTGCGCAGGGCGAGCTCGTAGCAGAAGTTCGGCCCGCCCGAGAGCGTGCCGCGATGGCGGTGAATGCTCCACAGCCAGCGCTGTGGCCGCGCGAGGAAGGTGAGCGGCGACATCACCGGGTACTTGAATCCGTAGATCAGGCTGCCCATCCAGGCGCCGATCAGTCCCATGTCGTGGTAGAGCGGGAGCCAGCTCACGAAAACATCCTCGGGTGTCACGCGCAGCGCGCGGCCCATCGCGCGGATGTTGGTAAGCAGATTGGCGTGAGTGAGGATGACGCCCTTGGGATTGCCGGTGCTGCCCGAGGTGTACTGCAGCATGGCGATGTCCCCGGGCTTCACGCGATGCCCGATCGCAGACGGCCCGGGACGCAAGAGTTCCTCCGGCGTCACGACACTCTTGAGCGTCCTGACCTGCGGCTTGAGCAGCAAGGCGATCGGCTTCGCCTGCGGGACCGTGATCAGGGTCTCGACGAGGGCGTTGGAGAGGATGCCGGCGTGTCTTCGCAGATGCTCCTCGATCTGCGAGGCGCGCGCCGGAGGGTAGATCGGCACCGGGACGCCGCCTGCGAGGAGCACGCCGAAGAAGCTGTAGAAATACTCTACACCGGTCGGCAGCATGATCGCCACGCTCGCTCCGGGCTGGAGGTCGCGGTCGAGCAGGCTTGCGGCGATCGCGCGCGCCGCGCCGTCCAGCGTCGCATAGGTGACGGTCTGCTCCTCGCCGGATTCGTCCTGGAGAACGATGTGAGGACGGCGCGGATGCCGCGCGACGTGCCATTCGAGCACTTCGACGAGCGTCGCCGCGCGATCGGGAGTCTCGGATTCTCTCGCGAGCGCCGATGCGCGCTCGTGGGTCGCAGCGCGCGACGCGGGACTCGCGGCCTGAATCGCGCGCAGCAGGTCGCGCGGAGTCTCTGCGCTTTCCATCGCGCTTTGCGGAACGCTCACGCCGAAACGGCGCTCGAGGCGGAGAAACAGCTCGACGCGTCCGAGGCTGTCGAATCCGTAATCGTGCTCGAGCCGTCCGTCGAGAGATGCCGAGGGTGCCTGGCGCGAGGGATGCAGCTCGGCGGCGAGCTGCGCCACGATTTCGAGGAGCAAGTCGGCGCGGTTCGCGGCGGCGGCGCTTTCGTTCTGCCCAGCGAAGGAAGTTTCCACGCGCGGCCCGGCGATGGAAGGGAGCGGGGATGTTAGCACGGCACGAGCAGGGCGGGCAGCGCTACGCTCCATATCTGCGCGTACACTAACAACACCATGAAACTTTGGGCAAGTGTGCTGCTGTGCGCCGCGTTGACCGGCTGCATAACCATCATCGATGCCCTGTATATGCCGAAGGAAGGTATACGCCCGGCAGAATACACAGTGAGAGTGGAGCGCGATGTTGCGATGATGACGCGTGACGGCGTCACCCTTGTCTCAGACGTGCATCATCCCGTTACTGACGAACGCGTGCCGACCATCCTCGTACGCATTCCTTTCTCGAACACGACGGGCAACCGTTTACGAGCGGATGCGGTCGCCCGCTTTTGGGCGAGTCGTGGCTACCGGGCAGTAATCCAGGGCACGCGTGGACGTTACAAATCCTCAGGCAATCACTATCCGCTTCTTAGTGAGCGTGACGATGGGATCGACACTTTACAGTGGCTCGCCAGGCAACCCTGGTTCGATGGGCGTTTGGGGATGTGGGGCGGCTCAGGCTTTGGGCATACACAGTGGGTGCTCGCCGATCAAGTCGATCCGGGACCGAAAGCGCTTGCGATCCAAATCGCCAGCACGAATTTCTACGAAATGTTCTATCCCGGCGGCGCGTTCTCCTTGGAAAGCGCGCTGTTTTGGGCGGTGCGCAGCCGTGGAGCAATTGATGAAGATCCGGTGCTAAAGGACCTCGAAAAAGGCTATGCCGGTTTTCCGTTGGTCGAAGCCGACGACCGCGCAGCAGGCGATGTTCCTTTCTTCAACGACTGGGCGACGCACAACACTGCGGATTCATATTGGCGTGCCATTGACGGAAACGAGCGCGCCCGCAATCTCAAGGCGCCTGTTCTGCTCATGGCCGGCTGGTACGATCCGTTTCTACCGACACAGCTGCGGGACTTCATGACCATCCGCGCATCGGCCGATCCACATGTCGCGACCGAGACCCGGTTGGTGATCGGGCCGTGGTCGCATGCAGATACCGTGGCGCTGCCGGGCGGCCCCCCTCCGCGCGACTATCGTCAATCCGTTCTAGCGCCAAGTATCGCCTGGTTCGACCGGCACCTTCGCGGAGTCGCTTCGCAGAAGCGCGAAGCGCGCGTGACGATCTACGTGATGGGGGACAACGCATGGCGCGAAGAGCGGGAGTGGCCGTTGGCGCGAGCGCGCGTAACCCCTTTCTATTTGCGCAGCAACGGGAACGCCGCAATAGACAAGAGCGATGGACGCTTGTCGCCAACCCCGCCGTCGACGGGGCAGGGGGGTGACAGGTACGAATACGACCCACGCCGACCGGTTCCGTCCCGGGGCGGCGCGATGCTCGGGCCGCGCGCTGGCATTGCGTCTCAGAATGAAATAGAGGCCAGAGACGATGTGCTGGTTTATACGTCCGATGAGCTCACCTCAGACACCGAAGTCACCGGTCCGGTACGCGCGGTGCTGTATGTGTCGACGTCCGCGAAGAGCACGGACTTCGTCGTGCGACTCGTAGATCTGCACCCGGACGGCAGCGCGTACAACGTCAGCGATGGAATTCTGCGGTGGCGCTACGGCGACGCTCACGATCAACCGAACAGAATCGAGATCGATCTGTGGCCCACCAGTATGGTATTCAAGACGGGACATCGAATCCGAATCGATGTGACGAGCAGCAGCTACCCCCGTTTTGACCGCAATCCGAACACCGGACGGGATATCGCGACTGAAGTAGACCCGATCTCGGCAAGACAAACGATTCATCACAGAAGAGACGCCCCCTCGCACGTTTTGCTCCCCGTAGTTCCCAGATCATCAAACTGAGCGACCCGATTCCCGGTTGCGCTTGACTTTCTGCTACGGGCAACCGCATGATGAATTTCGCTTCGATCAATCCGCTCGAAAAACAGGGGAGGCGACATGATCGACCGCCGCGAGTTCCTGAAGATCGCCGGCTTGACGGCCACCTGGCCCAGCGCTGGCGCATGGGCCCAGCCCACCGGTGTCATCGTCAACGATCTGCACTCGAAGCTCAATCCGACGCGCGTCAATCGGATCGTGGAGCCGGACTCGCTCGATGCCGCGCGCGCCGCGATCGTCGCCGCGAAGCGTGAGCACCGCGCGGTGTGCATCGCGGGCGGCCGCCATGCGATGGGCGCCCAGGCCTTCGCCACCGACGGCGTGCTCGTCGATATCCGCAAGCTCAATCGCGTGCTCGCTTTCGACATGGATCGCGGGCTGATCGAAGTCGAGTCGGGTATGCAATGGCCGAAGCTTCTCGAGGAGCTCACTTCGGCGCAGCGCGCTCGCGCGAGGCAATGGGGCTTCGCACAGAAGCAGACCGGCGCCGACCGCCTAACCATGGGCGGCTGCCTGTCGGCAAACGTGCACGGTCGCGGGCTCACGCTTCCGCCCTTCGTGGGCGACGTCGAGTCGTTCAAGCTGATCGACGCGCGGGGCGATCTCAAGAACTGCAGCCGCATCGAAAACCCGGAGTTGTTCCGCCTCGCGATCGGGGGCTACGGCCTCTTCGGCTTCATCTACTCGGTAACGCTGCGCCTCGTGCCGCGGCGCAAGCTCGAGCGTGTGGTCGAGGTGCGCGACATCGAGGGAGTGCCCGCGGCCTTCGCCGGGCGCATCCGGGACGGGTTCCTCTACGGAGATTTCCAGTACTCGATCGACGACAAGTCGGACGGCTTTCTTCGCCGCGGCGTCTTTTCCTGCTACAAGCCGGTGGCAGACTCGACACCAATTCCGGGGGCGCAGAAGGAACTTGCCGATCGCGACTGGACCGACTTGCTCTACCTCGCGCACGCCGACAAGGCGGGGGCCTTCGATCGCTACGCAGGGTATTACCTCACCACGAACGGCCAGGTGTACTGGTCGGACGAACACCAGATGAGCATCTATCCCGACCATTACCACCGCGAGCTCGACCGCAGGCTCAAGGCGAAGACCCGGGCGACCGAAGCGATCACGGAAATCTACTGCGAGCGCGACGCGCTCGAGCGCTTCATGGCGGACGTTCGGGATGACGCGCGCCGCAACAAGACCGAGATTATCTACGGTACCGTTCGGTTGATCGAACAAGACAAGGAAAGCTTCCTCGCGTGGGCGAAGAAGCCTTACGCTTGCGTGATCTTCAACCTGCACGTGGTGCACACGCCCGAAGGCGTCCGCCTCGCCGCCAACGCGTTTCGCCGCCTCATCGACACCGGCATCAAGTACGGGGGGAGCTACTTCCCGACTTACCACAAGTACGCGACGCGAAAGCAGGTGGAAACCTGCTACCCGCAGTTCGCCGATTTTCTCAAGCTCAAGCGCAAACACGATCCCGCGGAAGTCTTCCAGAGCGACTGGTACCGCCACTACCGCAAGATGTTCTCGAGCTGAGATGCGGTTCGGGCTCGACCCGCCGCGCCGGCTCGCGCCGGTTCTGTGGGCGCTGCTCGGTCTGTTCGTGCTTCGCGTTACCGGGCAGGCGCTCGTCGCGTTTTTTTCCGTCGACTTTCTGCCCCCGATGCAGGAGTGGTATTCGGGTTTGCTCTCCTACGAGTATCTTCTGCCGTCACAAATCGCCATCATTGCCGTCATGATAAAGGTCTGCGTAGACTTCACGCGCGGAGCGGGGTTCTTCGTTACGCCGCGCCGTTTCTTCGCGGTCCCATGGCTGTACTTCGGTTGCCTCTACCTTGCGGTGATGATCGCGCGTTATCCGATCCAGATGGTCCTGCACCCGGAGTCGCGCTGGTTCGGCGGCACCATCCCCATCTTCTTTCACTGGGTGCTGGCCGCTTTCGTCATCGCGGTCGGTCTGCACCACCGCATTAGGCTCAAGTCGTGAGGATCGCGGAGCCGTCAACCCTGCTCACCGATTACACCCTGGCGGGCGTGACCGGATGGCTCGCGTGGTCGCTGTACGGCGCACGCGAAAGCCACCGGGCCCGCTCCTTCTGGGCGCTCGCGTTTGCCGCGCTTGCCCTCGCCGCGGCGCTGGGGGGCACCTGGCACGGGTTCGCCCCGGCCTTCTCGGACATCGCCGTGCTCCTCGTCTGGAAAGCGACAGTGTTTTCCGTGGGAGTCGCGAGCTTCGGCATACTTGCCGCATCCGCGTTCGCGACCATCGCGGGCGGAGCGAGGAAATCGCTGCTCGGGTTCGCTGCGGCGATGCTCGTGGCCTATTCGGTCTGGATGGTCTGGCACAGCGACTACATCTACGTGATCGCGGACACGGTCACCGCGTTCATCCTGGTCGCCGTGCTGCATCTCCGGGTCGTCGCCGGCGACCGCCCTTCGCGCTGGATCCTCGCCGGGGTCGGCGTCTCCGTTCTGGCGGGCGCCGTCCAGGCAAGCGGTTTCGCGCTGCACCGCCACTTCAATCACAACGATCTGTACCACGTGATCCAGATCGCGGCGATGGTCCTGTTCTACGTTGGGGCCAAACGGTTGTGCGACCGGAGCTGAAATTGCCGCGCCCGGCAATCGCAAAAGTCTAGGCGCGCAACTTTTCCACCTCTTGGTCCGCGCACGCAGCCAGCAGCGCGGCGACCGGTCCCTTTCCAAGGACGATGGCATCCGGGGCGATTTCCGCGAGCGGCGCCAGCACGAAAGCCCGTTCGTGCATTCGAGGATGAGGAACGGTGAGCCCTGGCTCGGCGATGACCTGATCCCCATAGAGCAGCAAGTCCAGGTCGAGGGTGCGCGGGGCATTCAGGAAGGTTCGCGCACGTCCGAATCGCAGTTCGATCGCCAGCATCTCCTCGAGCAGCGCCTTCGCGCCGAGCCCGGTGTCGATTTCGGCGACGGCATTTACGAAGTCGGGTTGATTTGCATAGTCGACGGGCGCGCTGCGGTACAGCGAGGATGCGCGGACGAGGCGCGTCTTGGGAAGTTTTCCGAGCGCAGCGATGGCGGTGCGCACCTGGGTTTCCGGCTCGCCGAGGTTCGCTCCCAATCCGATAAATGCCGTGACTGCCATTCTATTTCCCGCGCGTGAATCTCCACGCTTCGTCGCCGCCGCGCAGTAGAAGCGGAGCATCGGCGCGCCACGCGGCGACGCGCTCGATCCAGTCGGTCGCTGTCGCAGCCGCGGAGGAGTCCTTGTTGGGCGCCGGCTCCATGTGAATCGCTCCCGCGATCGGGTTCTTCCGCAGCACGCACCAGTCGCTTTGGTGCGGAACGTCGGGCGAGAGAGATTCTTCCACCCGACCCAGGAGGACCCGCTCGCACTCGGCGAGCCAGCTCTGCGCCGCCGTCAGGAGCAGGGACCAGTCCTCGTCTCCGAGATATACATGCGCCGAGCGCGTCACCGGATACGCTCGCTGCGCGAGCAGCGCTCCGGCGAGGTGCGGCTGCATGCCGATGAAAGTGAACGGCATCGCGGGCTCGCCGCGCAGCAGGCCCTCGTCGAGCACTGCGCGCATCGCGCGCTGGTCATCCAGCCTGGAAGACCAGAGGACGCCGAGCGGCCCGTCGCCGCCCGCGGCATCCAGGCAGGCTTGCGCGCCGAGCATGCAAAGCTGCGCGAAACTCCCGGTACGGCGCAGCTCGGCGCCAAAGCGCGTGCGCACTCGCGCGGGCAGCTCCGCAGGCGGCAGGCGCACCATCGTCGGGGCGAGCAGGTACACCGCTAGGTCCTTTCCAGGGCCAGGCTCATCACGTTGCCGCCGAATCCGGAAAGATTGAGGAGCACGCGGCTCACGCCTTTCGCGTCGCCGCCCGAGGGCGCGAGGCCGAGCTCCTCGTCGGGCGCGGCAAACCCCCAGGTCGCGGGAATCCGCCCGCGCTCGAGGCTCGCGAGGGTCAGCGCCAGTTCGGCCGGGCCGCTCGCGCCCAGCGTATGGCCGATCGCCCCCTTCAGCGAAAACGTCCGCGGTGGCGGAGCGAACAACTCCCGAATCGCACGAGCTTCGGCCAGATCGCCGGGCGGGCTGCCGCCGGCCTGCAGCTTGATCAGATCCACCGCGCGGCTCGTCCATTGCGCCTTGGCGAGAGCCGCGCGCATCGTACCCGCGATGATCTTGCCGTCCGGCGCCGGGACCGGAGAGGCTCGCCGCATCCACACCCGAGGCGAGCGCGGCGATGCGCCACGGCCCGGGCGCGGCGGAGACGAGCACCGCCGCAAGCGCCTCCCCCAGCACCAGCCCGTCGCGCGCACGGTCACAGGGACGCGCAGCCGTCGGTGAAAGCAGCCCGAGTCCCGCGAAGCCGGCGACCGTAAGGCGATTGGCCAATTCGACTCCGAGCACGAGTGCGTGACGAAACCTCTTCTCCTCGATGAGGCTCGCCGCGATATCGAGCGCGGAGAGGCCCGAGGTGCACCCCGTGTTAGCCACCATCGCTGGACCGCGCGCGCCAAACCACTGCCCGAGCATCCGCCCGAACTCGAGCGGCGGTACGAGCGCCGCCCAGCCGCCGCTGTCCCACGAGCCGACCGCATTGGAGGATGAGCCGACAATACAGGGGAGCGCCGCCCACTCCTCGGGAGCGAGCCTGGCCTCGCGGCGCAGGCTTTCCACCACCGCCCCTGCAATGGCCTCGGCGCGAGCCATCCAGCCGCCGCCGGAAACGGGGATCGGGAAATACGGCCAAGCGCCGCCGGCGGGGGTGTTTCGAGCCGGGGCGAGAGGTGCGCCCGACAGCCGGTCGGCCGCGGCGCCGAGATCGGGTCCGAGCGCGCTGGCGAGTGCGCAGGCGCGCACGAACACCGTCATGCGCGCTTCGCCAGCAGAAAGTCGGCGAGATTGCCGACGCAGGCGAGGATGCGCCGCGTTTCCTTGCTGTCGGTGAGGCGCACGCCGTAGCGCTTTTGCAGGGCCATCGACACCTGCAAGGCGTCCAGGGAATCGAGCGCGAGGCGCGTTCCGGTTCCGAAGATCGCTTCGTCCGGCGACAGGGCCGGACCGTCGAGCGATTTCTCGGTCGCCTCTAGGACGAGCGCGGTCAGTTCCGCGATCATGGCTTCGCGCGTGGTCATGGGGCGGCGCTCAGGACGCGGCGGCGCTGGTGCACCCATAGCGCGGCCGAAAGCAGAACCAGGGCGAGCGCAAGGAGCTTCAGGCACGGGGAAGCGATGTCGGCCGCGCCGCCCTGGCGCAGCATGACTGCATGGAATCCGTCGAGAGCCCAGGCCATGGGCGAGAGGTCGGCGAGCGTCTGCATCCTCTCGGGCATGACGAAGCGCGGCACCATGATGCCGCCGATCGCCGCCGCGAGAATGTTGCCGACCCCGCCGATCACGGTCGCCTGCTCCAGCGTGCGCGCGCACACCGCAACCGCAAGGCCCCAGCCGATCGCAGCGAGGCTCGTGCAGGCCGCAACCGCGAGGAGAAGATCCCAGCGCGAGGGCAGCTCCAGCGCTTCTCCTCCGAACCAGGGCACGAGCGTCTTTCCCGCGGCGAGCATCAGCGCGGTCTGCAGGAGATTGATGACGAAGAACGGCCCGATCTTGCCGAGGAGCAGCATGGAAAACGGAACTTGCAGGCTCGCCAGCCGCGCGAGGGTGCCGTCGCGCCGCTCGACGATGAAGAGCGCCGAGATCGGCATGACCACGAAGAACATTCCGAAGATGAGCCACGCGGGGACATTCTGTTGCACCGAGGAGGGGCGACCGGTGCTGCCGACGACTTCCACGTCCACTTTCGCCGCTCGCTTCAGGTCGAAGGCGCTCGCATCGACGGGGATACCCGCTCGGCGCGTCGCCTCCTCCATGCGCAATCCCAACGCGACGCCGAGCAGGCGTTGCTGAAAGGCGACGAGCTGCGTCGGCGGCAGCGCGGGATCGGCGAGCAGCGCGAGCGCGGGAGGAGCGCTTTTTCCGTCGGGGAGCGCCGCGAGGGCGTTGCGGAATTCGCGCGGAACGATCACGACGAGCTTGTGTTTCGCGTGCCGCACGCTCGCGCGCGCGGCCGCTTGGTCCGCGGGAGCAGGCGTGGCGCGGAATCCGTCCCCCGCCAGACCGCGCACAAAGAGGGCCGCAAGTGCTTCGTCGCCCGAAACGACCGCGAAATCCGTCTGGCGGGTCACACCGCCCTCGAACACATCGCTCAGGGCGAGCGACATCACCACGATGAAGGCCGCCGGCATCAGGAACAGCACCGCCAGCCCGTGCACGTCGCGTGACAGCGCCAGCCATTCCTTTTCCCACAGGGCGAGGAGAGAGCGCATCAGTCGCGCAGCGAGCGTTGCGTGAGCTGCATGAACAGTTGCTCGAGGTTGCGCCGGCCGTAGTCGATCGAGAGCGGCTCGCAGCCGGCCGCGCTCGCCGCCTCGATCGCCTGCGCGACCTGCGCGCCCGGCACGCGCAGGCTGTAGCGCGCCACACCGTCCTCGCGCAGGGCGTAGCGGTCTTTCCAGTCGGCGGCGAGCGCTTCGGGAAGCGGCGATCGCAGCTGCAGGGTCAGCAGGCCGGAACCGTCCTGCAGCACCTCGGCGAGCGCGCCCGAGAGCAGCACGCGGCCGCGGTCGAGGATCGCGACGCGGTCGCAGATCGCTTCGACCTCTTCCATGTAGTGGCTCGTATAGAGAATCGTCCGGCCTTCCCCCGCCAGGGACCGGATCGAGTCGAGCAGGAACGCGCGTGACTGCGGGTCCACGCCCACGGTCGGCTCGTCGAGCAGAAGGAACTCCGGCTCCCCGAGCAGGCCGATCGCGAGATTGAGCCTGCGCTTGAGGCCGCCCGACAGTTGCCCCGCGCGGCGCTTGAGCACCGCTTCGATCCGCGCGAACGCGGTCACGGCCTCGATGCGTCCCTTGAGCCTGGCGCCCGCCAGGCCCTGGATGCCGCCGAAGAAGCGCAGGTTTTCCGCGCAGGTCAGCACCGGATAGAAGGCATGCTCCTGTGGAACGAGTCCGAGGCAGCGGGGGCGGGCGCGGCGCAGGACCTCGAGGCTCTCGCCGCCGGCGGCGATGCGCCCGCTCGCGCCGCGCAATTGTCCGGCGAGGATCGAGATCAGCGTGGTCTTGCCCGCGCCGTTCGGTCCGAGGAGGCCGAAAATTCCGCCCGCGGGGATGGAGAGTGTGACGGCATCGAGCGCCATGTCGCTCGCGCCCGGATAGCGGAACGACAGGCTCTCGACGTTCAGAGTGCCCATGCGCGCTGGGCGCGGCGCAGATTCTTGAAGAAAGACTCTTCGTCCGCGGCGAGCTCGCGCAGGCGCCCGGCGAGAAGCGGAGGCGCGAGCGGGTCGCGGCCGCGGATCATGCGCGCCGCGGCGAGCGCGAACTCGCGCCAGCGGTCGCCGATCTCGACGAGACAAGCAGCCAGACCGTCGAGCACGGCATAGCCGGTCTTCGCGGCCAGTTCCTGAAGGAACGAGGCGTACAGGAAACGAAAACCCCCGCCTCCCGTGCCGATCTCCTCCTGCATGCGCACGATATTGCCGATGTACATCCGCGCATGTTCCCCGCCGTCCGCGAGCGGCAGGCGCTCGATGCGGCGGGCGAGCATCCTCATTCCGCGCACGCCGACGAAAGGCAGCGGCGCGAGCATGAGGCGCGCGGTGCGCCCGAGCGCGCGCCGTCCGAGGCGCGCCCAATCGGGCTCGGCCGGAGGACGGGTCATGAAGTAGAGCAGTCCTTTGGGCGCGAGCATGCCCCTGGCGAAGCGCGCCTTCTTCAGATCCTCGCGCGCGCAGCGCACGGCCGTTTCCGCCACCGGGTCGCTGATCAGATATTCGTCGCGGTCTCGCCCGTAGACGAGCAGGTTGTGCGCGTTGAAATGGAAGCGCAGGTCGGGCGGGAAATACGGGAGCCAGAAGACGGAGGTCTGCAGCCCGACCAGCTCGCCCGCGTCGAGCAGCGCGTCCAGGCGCGCCATGCCGTCCGCGGGCGCGCGAAAGGTCTCGAAGCGCATGCCGAGGCCCAGGCTGCGCTCGAGACCGCGGATGATCGCGCGCGGCGGCATGCGGAAGGTAACGAGCGGCAGTCCGTTGATGCGGATGAAGGGAAGATAGGCGAAGGCGAGCGCCGAGGCGAGGCCGAAAGCCATCGGCTCGGACAGCGGCAGGCCGTGATGCCGCAGCAGCGAAGACATCACCCCTGACTCGCAGTGCGAGGCGTGCGCGTGCACGAAAGCCTCCGGCATATCGCTACTCCACCTTGCCCAGGACCTCGACTGCGACGCCGAGCGCCTCCGCATAGCGGGCCTTCAAGGCGAGCGGCAATCGCTGGAAAACCGCCGGCTTGAAATGGCGCCGCACGCGCCAGCGCCACAGGCCCGTCGTCTGGGAGAGAAGCTCCACGTCCATGCGCGCGCGGTACATGTGGTACTCGAGCGGCGAGGACTCGCCGGCGAGCACGCGCGAGCGGGCCTCCTCGGCGCGTCGCTCCAGGTCCTCGACCGCCTGGCGCGTGACGATCTCCTCGACTTCCCAGCCCCGCGAGGGCACCAGGCGCAGCTTGCCGTCGTCCGCTACCGCGTAGACCGCCTTGCGGTGGCCGGCGAGGCTGCGGTTTCCTTCCTGCGGCACCTCGCGCTCACGCATGCGCCGTGACTGTGAGATAGATGAACCCGCTCGAAAAGCGTCCGCTCTCCGGCACGAAGCAGAGAAGGCGCTGGCCTTCCTTGAGCTTTCCGCTCTTCAGCAATTCGTCGATCATGATGTAGATCGAGGCCGATCCGACGTTGCCGACCCGATCGAGATTGGTGAACCAGCGCTCCTGCGGAATCGGGAGCCCTGCGCGCGACAGGCCTTCCGCGAGCGGCTCGCGGAAGTATTCCGAGGACATGTGCGGGAGAAACCAGTCCACGTCCTGCGCCGAGAGCGAGCGCCGGCTGATGACGCGCCCGAGCGGCTTGACCAGCGTGTACTCCGCGATCGCCTCGTTGAGGAGCCTGACGTCCTGGTTCAGCGTGAACAGGGATTTCGACTCGCGCTCGTGCGGCGCATAGTTCAGCCAGCCCCGCAGCGCTGCCGTCGGCCTGCTTCTCGCGCCCCGTAGTACATGCACGCGGGCAGGGCGTGGGCGTACGAGAAGATGTCGATCCACTCGACGCGCAGGTTGAGCCCGGGCCGGGGCGCCGGCTCGATGAGCAGCGCGCCCGCGCCGTCGGAGAGCATCCAGCGCAGGAAGTCCTTTTCGAACACGATTTCCGGGTGCGCTTTCAGGACTTCGGCGCCGTTGATGCGCTCGCCGTTGTAGTTCTGCGCGAGCAGGCCGAGCGAAGCTGTCTCCGAGCCCGTCGCCACGGCGTTTCGCGCCCCTTCCGATACGACCGACATCCAGCCGTACTTCAGGGCCGTCGTACCCGAGAGGCACACGCCCGCGGTCGCGACGACCTCGCAGACCGGAACGCCGAGCTCGCCGTGGACCATGACCGCGTGGTTGGGCAGCAGCTGATCCGGGTTGGAGGTTCCGCATACGAGGCACGCCAGGTCATCGAGGGCAAAGCCGTCTCCCCCGAGTCCCCTGATCGCCGCCGCCGTGAGGCTGGCGTTGGTGTAGTTCGGCTTGCGCGTGACCGGGTCGATCACGTAGTAGCGCCTGCGGATGCCGTTGCTGCGCTGGACGATTCGGCGCGCACGCGACGGCCGCTCGCCCACCTGACCCAGGAGTGCCTCGACCTGATCGTTTTCGACGGGCGCGTTCGGCAGGCAAACCGAGCTGCGGGTGATGTAGGCTGCGTTACGGCTCATCTGTTCCTGCGATGACCTATCGCCCCGAGGGCAGCTCGAAGTATGCCCTCTGCGACTCCAGCCGCCGCGAGAACAAAGGCCGCAGCAGGCGCTGCACCACGAGGCTCGCCGGCACGAGGGTCAGTATCACCGCGACGAGATAGGCGCAGAACAAAGCGAGGAGCAGCTTCCGCCCCGCCGAACCCGGCGCCCCGCCGCGGCGGATCAGGCGCGACCACATCGAGAACACCCGCTGCCCCGCGCGCTCGCTGAAGATCAATCGCGGATCGACGCGCGCCGCGCCCAGGCCCGCGAGCATCGGGGCTTCTTCTCGCTCGCGATCCGCACGCATCGCGTTCAGCAGAGCGCGGCCGAAGCGATCCGAGTCCGCGATTTCCTTCTCGGCAACGCCCGCGGCGGGAAGTCCCCAGAAGGCGTCGCGCCGCCCGGTGAGGAGCCAGCGCGGCATCGTGATGAAGGTCGCGAGCGTCCCGCCCTGGTCGATGAAGACCACGTTGTCGCGCAATCGCCCGCCTGCTTCCTGGACCATCCGCTTGACCGTCTCCTGCGCCGCGAGCCACATGTTGCGGCACGCGATCACGGTGACGACGGGCCGGCCTCGCAGCAGCTGCTTTCCGATATCGCTCTTCAGGAACGCGGTGATGGGGCCGGCCGGGGCGAGATACCAGACTTGATACGCGAGCACGATGAGATCGAAGCGTTCGTCGGCGCGTACCACGAGAGGTTCGAGCGCCGGCGGTTCGAGCAGCACCGACTCCGGCATCGCGTCGAGAAACTTCCAAAGGGACCACGGAAAGGGATACGGAGGTCGTGGGCGAAGCACCTCCTCAACGAGCTGGATATCACCCGCTTCCGCCAAGCGGAGACACCAGGCGGCGTGCCACGCGAGCGAGCTGGCCGGTCTGCGAGAAGTGAACGAGGAGAACGCGTTTCATGTACCGAACTTCATTTCCAAACGGCGCCGACTATCCTCCGGCGGCCGCCTCCCCCCAAGAGGATAACCCGCGAGGGGCCGGGTGTCATCGGGTTTTTCCCGAGGGCGGCTCTCAGGCGGGAGCGGCACTCGATGACGGCACCGCAGCGCCCCTGCGCCGCCTGCGTCTGCGGCGCCGGTGATCTCCGGGCTGCGGCGCGTGCAGCATCAACTGGCGTTCGGCTTCGCCCGCGTGCTGGAATTTTTCCCACCAGTGCGAGATCTCCTCAGGCGCCTCGCCGCTCGCACACCTCAGTACGAGGAAATCAAATCCGGCCCGGAATCTCTCCTGCGCGAGCAGGGCAAAGGGACGCCGTCCGCTCCTTTGCTCGAACCGCGGCTGCAGCGCCCAGATCTCCCGCATCACGGCGGTGAAGCGGCGAGGAATGGCGAGCTTGTCGGTCTGGATCTCGAGCACCGAGTCCATCGCCTGGTACAGGGCGGGGACGGGCTTCAGTCCCCGCTGGGCTTTCTTCCAGGCCGCGAGCACCTCGTGCCAGAGAAGCGCCGCGAAGAGAAACGCAGGCGACACGGGCTTGCCGGCGAGCACGCGGCCGTCGGTCTGCTCCAGGGCGAGAAAGACGAAGCGTTGTCCCATGGGCTGCTCGAAAATGACGTCGAGCAGGGGCAGCAGGCCGTGGTGCAGGCCGAGGCTGCGCAGCTCGCGCAGGCTCGTCGCCGCGTGGCCCGAGAGCAGGAGCTTGTGCATTTCCTCATAGACGCGCGACGGCGGGACGTTCTCCAGGAGGGGCGCCATCTCCCTGATCGGCTTGCGGCTGCGCTCGTCGATCGCAAAGCCGAGCTTCGCCGCAAAGCGCGCGGCGCGCAGCATCCTCACGGGGTCCTCGCGGTAGCGCTCGCGCGCATCGCCGATGATGCGCACGGATTTCCGCCGCAGGTCCCTGAGGCCGTCGTGGTAGTCGAGGATGGTTTCGTTGGACGGATCGTAGTACAGGGCGTTGACCGTGAAGTCGCGCCGGATGGCGTCGTCCTCGCGCGTGCCGTAGATGTTGTCGCGGAGCACTCTTCCATGCTCATCGGTTTCCGACGCGGTGCGCGCGCGGAAAGTCGAGACCTCGACGGTTTCCTCGCCGAACATCACGTGCGCGAGCTTGAAGCGACGGCCGATCAGTCGCGAGCGCCGGAAGAGCCTGTGGACATCCTCGGGATCGGCGTCGGTGGCGACGTCGAAGTCCTTGGGGCGCACGCCGAGCAGCAGGTCTCGCACCGCGCCGCCGACGACATAGGCCGCGTAGCCGCGGCTGCGCAGCGTCTCGCAGACCCTGAGGGCGCACGGAGAGATCGCCTCGCGTGAAACGCCGTGACTATCCTTAGGGATGACTTGCGGCTCGGACCCTGAGCCGAGCCGAAGAACGCGCTGGATGAATTTCTTGATCAAGCTGGGAGAAAACCCTGCAGCGCCGCCGTCTCGAGCCGGCACTGATACAGGGCCTCGAGATTGGCCTGGGTGAGGATGTCGCTTGAGCGGCCGAGACTCACGCGGCCCGCATCATACAGCAAAAGCGAAAAACCGCAGTGCCGCGCCGCATGTCCCGGCTCGTGCAGCGCCGCGAGCACCGTCTTCCCGTCCCCGGCGCGGCCGGCCAGGATGCGCATGACCTGCCCCTGGTGGCGAAGATCCAGGTGCTGCAGCGGCTCGTCGAGAAGCACGATGTCGGCGTCCTGCACGAGGACCTGCGCGATGCGGGCCCTCTGGCGCTCTCCGCCCGAGAGCGTGCGGTAGGCCTGCGAGGCGCGGTCGGCGAGATCGAGCTCGGCAAGGCGCAGGCGGGTGAGCGCCGCGCCTTCCTCGTCGCGGCCCCAGGCGTTCCTCGAGCGCGGGTACCGGCCGAGCATGACGTAATCGAACACGCTGCCCCAGAAGTCGGTGTCCTCGTCCTGGAGCAGCACGGCGACGCGCCGGGCGAGCTCGCTCGTCCGGTACGTGACCAGCGGCGCGCCGTCGAGCGCGACCTTGCCCGACTGCGGCGCGCGCAGACCTGCGAGCGCGAGGATCAGGCTCGTCTTTCCCGCGCCGTTACGCCCGAGCAGGGCCCAGAACTGCCCGGGCGCGAGCGCAAGATCGAGCGCGCGGACGAGTTCGCGGTTTCCCGCGGACAGACCGAGTCCTGCCGCTTCCAGCATCAGCGCAGCCTCGCGAGGAGTACGAGCAGCGCCGGCATTCCGACGAGCGCGGTGATGACGCCGACCGGAAGCTCGGCGGGCGCCGCCGCCGTGCGGGCGAGCGTGTCGGCAGCAACGAGCAGGCTTCCTCCGAGGCATGCCGTGAGCGGCAGCAGGGCGGCGTGGCGGTGTACCCCGGCGAGGCGCAGCAGGTGCGGAACGACGAGTCCGACGAAGCCGATCGCCCCGCCGAGCAGTACCGCTGCGACCGTTGCGACCGTCGCGCAGCCGAAGGCGATCGACTGCAGCCGCGTGACTGCGACACCGAGCGAGCGCGCCTTGTCTTCGCCGAGAATGAGCACGTCGAGCGCGGCCGACTGCGAAAAGGCGAGGACCGCGCACGCTGCGAGCACGACGAGCGCGGCGGTCGGGTCGCCCGAGGGCGAGAGATCGCCGAGCAGCCAGAAGAGCATGCCCTGGAGCTGCGCGGAGGGTGCGAGCGCAAGCATCAGGCCCACGAGTGCGCCGAAACCCGAAGCGAGCGCGACACCGGTGAGGAGCACGCGGTAGGGGTTCCATCCGGAGCGCGAGAGCGAAAAGGCGAAGACCGCGCCCGCTGCGATCGAGGCTCCGGCGAGCGCGGCGAGATTCAGCATGACCGCCGTGGCCCCGAGCAGCATGGCCGCGAGCGCGCCTGCCGCTGCGCCGCCCGAAACGCCGAGAATCGTGGGGTCGGCGAGGGGATTTCTGAGAAGGACCTGGAGCAGCGCGCCCGCCAGGGCGAGCAGGGCGCCGCAGGAGAACCCGGCAAGGGCCCGAGGCGCGCGTACGCCCCAGACGATTTCGCGGACAACCTCGTCGCCGCGCCCTGAGAGAGCGTCGGCGAGCTGCGCGAAAGAAAGATCGACGCTGCCGAAGGCGACGGCGAGCACGAGGCTTGCCGGGACGAGGGGGACGACCAGCAGCGCGACCGGCTTCATTCCAGACTGATGATCCGCCAGCCGCGCCGCAGCGCCTCGGCGTGCAGGGTTTCGTCGGGGTCCACGGCGACAGGGTGCGTGACGTGCTCGAGCAGCGGCAGGTCGTTCTGCGAGTCGCTGTAGAACCAGCTCGAGGAAAACGAGGAGAGCGTCCTGCCGCGCGCGCCCAGCCATTCGGCGAGCCGGGTGACCTTGCCCTGGCGGAAGCAGGGCGTACCCGAAGGCTTTCCCGTGAATTTCCCTTCGCGAACTTCCAGTTCGGTCGCAAGCAGATGATCGACACCGAACTCGCGCGCGATCGGCGCGGTGATGAAGGCATTGGTAGACGTGACGATCGCGCACAGATCGCCGTCCCCCAGATGCCGCCGCACGAGCTCCATTCCCTTCGTCCGGATCATGGGTCGCACCTTTGTGTGCATGAACTCCCGATGCCATTCTTCGAGCTTCTCCCGCGTGTGGCGCGCGAGAGGCGCGAGCTGAAAATCGAGAAACTCGTGAATGTCGAGCCTGCCGGCCTTGTATTGGCGGAAGAACATGTCGTTCTTCGCTTCGTAGGCCGTGCGCTCGAGGATCCCGCGCTCGATCAGGTACTGCGCCCATTCGTAGTCGCTGTCCCCGGAGAGCAGCGTGTTGTCCAGATCGAAAAGCGCGATTTGCGTTTCCGTTCGCATCAGCGGCTTCCCTCCCGCTCGCGGAGCGCGCGCAGCGCCTCCTTCAGGAGCGGCAGGGTGATCGGGCGCTTGCGCTCGAGCGAGGCCCTGTCCAGGGCGTCGAGCAGCGCGATCTGGGTGCCCATGTCGCGATCGAAGCGGGTGAGGAGGTGGCGGACGAGGTCGGGGCCAAGCATCATTCCGCGAGCGGCCGCGTGTTCGCGCAGCGCAGCGGTTTTTTCGGCGTCGTTCAGGGAATGGAGCTGGAGCACGATTCCCGACGCAAGGCGCGAACGCAGATCCGGCCGCAACGCGAGCTGCGCGGGCGGCGCGTCGCCGGCAGCCGCGAGCGCCCCGTCGCAGGCGCGCAGGCGGTTGCACAGGTCGAAAAGGGCGATCTGTCCCGGCTCGTCGAGGTGGGCGACGTCGTCCACCGCAGCGGCCTCGAGCGCGCCGGCCCGTGTCCAGTCGGCGTTCGACGCGAGGATGTAGGCCGCCGTGCGCCGGGCCGCGGCCGCTTCCGCGAAGCCCCGCAAGAGGTGCGTCTTGCCGCTTCCGCTTGCTCCCCAGAGGAAGACGAAGCGCTCGCCGCCCTCGAGCGCTTCGCGCAGGGCCTCGAGCGCGGCGCGGTTCTTTCCGGGGGAATAGTTCTCCAGGGTCGGGGGCGGCGGCGGAGCGAGCTCGAGCAGCAGTTGTTGCATCAGCATTCAACACGAGGTCCGTCGGGACGGGCGGAGGGCATTTCGATTAAGATTCCGGGCGAAACGCGTAACTTTAGCAGGGTGTCGACAAAGGGGGCGCGCCCCCTTCAATGTCCCCGTTCCGGAATCTCATAGCCGCACCTGAGTCTTGAATCGCAAGGAACCCATCACCTACCGCGATGCCGGCGTGGACATCGACGCCGGGGACGCGCTGGTCGAAGCGATCAAGCCCTTCGCGAAGAGGACGATGCGCCCGGAGGTGCTGGCCGGCATCGGCGGATTCGGAGCACTCGCCGAGATTCCGAAGAAATACCGCGAGCCCGTGCTCGTCTCGGGAACCGACGGCGTAGGCACCAAGCTGAAGCTCGCGTTCCAGCTCGGGGTGCACGACACGGTCGGCATCGACCTCGTGGCGATGAGCGTCAACGACATCCTCACGCAGGGCGCGGAGCCGCTTTTCTTTCTCGACTATTTCGCCTGCGGCAGGCTCGACGTGGCGGTCGCGACCGACGTCGTCAAGGGCATCGCGCGGGGCTGCGAGCTGGCCGGCTGCGCCCTGATCGGCGGGGAGACCGCCGAGATGCCGGGAATGTACGCGGAGGGCGAGTACGACCTCGCGGGGTTCGCCGTCGGGGTCGTGGAGAAGAGCGCGATCGTCGACGGCCGCGGCATCGCGCCCGGCGACGCGGTGCTCGGGCTCGCCTCGAGCGGCGCGCATTCCAACGGCTACTCGCTTGTGCGCAAGATCCTCGATCGGGCGAGGCCCGATTTCAAGGCGGATTTCCACGGCAGAAGCCTCGGCTCGGCCTTGCTCGAGCCGACGCGCATCTACGTGAAGCCGATGCTCGCCCTGATGCGGCAGCTGCCGGTGAAGGGCATGGCGCATATCACCGGAGGGGGGCTCGTCGAGAACGTGCCGCGCGTCCTGCCCGAGACCGTGAAAGCGGCGATTTCGCGCTCGTCGTGGCCGATGCCGGATCTTTTCGATTGGCTGCAGCGCGAGGGCGGTGTCGCCGAGGCCGAGATGCAGCGCGTGTTCAACTGCGGCATCGGCATGGTGGTCGTGGTCGCGGCCGAGCATGCCGATGCCGCCGTCCGCGCCTTGTCCGGCGCCGGGGAAACTGCGTACCGCATCGGCCGCATCGAGGCGCGCAAGGGCGGCGAAGCGCAGCTGCTGATAGACTGAGCCGATGGAAGCAGCGCGTCGAGAACGTCATCCGCATCGTAGCGAGCGTCGCGCTGACGGTCGGCTGCCTGCTGGTGCTGAAGCCCTTCGTGACGGCGCTCCTGTCGGCCGCGATCCTGTGCTTCTCGACCTGGCCGCTCTACCGGCTGGTCGAGCGCTGGCTGGGAGGACGCCGCACCCTCGCCGCGTTCGCGATGACCTTGCTCATGATCCTGGTGCTGGTTCTGCCGCTCGCCCTCATCGCGGGGACCTACGTGGACGACGTTCCTCGCCTGCTCGATGGACTGCGGGGCATGCTCGCCGAAGGACTGCCCGGGCCTCCGGCGTGGGTCACGACCCTCCCGCTCGCGGGCGAGTGGCTGGACGCGGGCTGGCGCGAAATCGTAGGCAGCAAGGAGCAGCTGGCCGAAGCTCTGAAGCGGATCGCCGTTCCCGCGCGCGCGGCGGTGGTGCAAGCCGGAATCGTCGCCGGAGAAGGAGTGCTGCAATTCAGCCTGATTGCCTTCATCGGGTTCTTCTTCTATCGCGACGGGAGCATGCTGGCGCGAGCTCTGCGCAACGGCCTCGAACGCATCGCCGGCAATTCCTCCGGCCGGCTGCTCGAGATCGTCGGCGGCACCATCAACGGCGTGATGTACGGCATCGTCGGCACGGGACTCGCCCAGGGCCTCGCGGCGGTGATCGGTCTTCTGATAGCCGGGGTGCCCGGCGCCGTGATGCTGGGCTTCCTGACCGCCCTCCTTTCCATCGTTCCAGCCGGCCCGCCGCTGATCTGGATCGGCGCCACGGTCTGGCTGGTCTTCCAGGATCAGATCGGATGGGCGGTGTTCATGGCGCTGTGGGGGTTCTTCATCGTGAGCGGTATCGACAATGTCGTGAAGCCCCTGGCTGATCAGCCGCGGCGCGAGCCTGCCTTTCGTGCTGGTGCTGCTCGGCGTGTTCGGCGGGATACTCGCATTCGGCTTCGTCGGCATCTTCCTCGGTCCGACGCTGCTCGCGCTCGGCTTCAGGTTCGTGCGCCGCTGGGTGGCGCCGGCGACCGCGACCACGGCGGGCTGAAGAAAGAGCGGGCTCAGCTCCCGCGCCGCGCGAGCCAGATGCCGGCGAGCACGATCGCGCCTCCCGCCATCTGCACCGCGCCCATGCCTTCCCCGAGGATCGCCCAGGCGTAGAGGGCGGCGAGCACCGGCTGCAGCAGCAGGCTCACCGAGGAGAACGACGCCGGCAGGTGCGCGAAGCCGTAGGCGATCAGGCTTTGCCCCGCGACCTGTGACACCAGCGCCAGGCCCGCGAGCACCATCCAGCCGCGCTCATCCTGCGGCAGCATCGCATCCGCAGTGAGGAGCGCGCAGGGCAGAAGCGCGATCGCCGCGACGGTGGTGCCGATCGCCATGATGCGCGCGGTGGAAGCGACGCCCGTTGCGGATTTCAGGCAGAGCATGTAGCCCGCGTAGAACACTGCAGTGAGAACGCCGAGCGCGTCGCCGAGCAGCGTAATCCGGCCAGCGTTCAAGTTTGGACTGATGAGTAGCGCCGCGCCGACGAGCGTCACGGCGAGCGCTGCGAGGAACAGGCGCGTCACGCGCTCGCGCCACAGGAGCCAGGCGCCGAGCGTGACGAATATCGGTGCGAGATTGGACTCGAGCGTGGAGTTGGCCACCGAGGTCCACGCGATCGAGAGGTGCCAAACGCCCAGGTCGCCGGCGAAAAACAGTCCTGCCAAGGCGAGTGCTTTCCACGGCGTGGGCTCGGACGAGGACTCTCGCTGCGCGAAAGCCACCCATAGCCACAGCGGCGCGACGGCCAGCGCCACGCGCCAGAACGCGCTCGCAGTCGGGCTCACGTCCGAGAGACGAACGAAAATCGGCGAGAACGCGATCGCCGCGGCGCCGGCGAGGAGCGCGGCAAATGCGAGCGTTTTCCGGGAAGTGGATTCGGAGTCCGCGCCCATGGGGAGCGCGGAAGTTATCACGGATTGCGCGGCTCGCCGACCGGTCCTCAATCGCGAAGCTGATTGCGCCGCCGGTAAGCCTCCTCGAGCCGGGCGCGCGCGGCGTCGACCTCGGCCTCGCGCGCCCGCTGCCGTTCGAAGTATTCGGGAGTAAGGCGGCTGCGTCCGTCGACGTTGGCAGCTCGCTCACCGGGAAGAGGCTCGGCGGCCTGTTTCTGCCTTTCCTCCGCTTCCCGCAGGGCCTGGTCGGCGGCCTTGATCTCTGCGACGGCCGCGTCCAGCGCCTGGGTCCTCGAACTCTGCGCGAGCGCGAATGTCGCAGCGAGCGCGAGACCCAGTGCAGCAGCAAGCGCGACTATGCCTTTGATCGGGGTCATGAATTCCTCGGGCTTTGATTCGCTCATTGGATCGCGAAAGAGACCATGAGTTCTTGATCGGCGTCAAATCGCGGCGTCGGGGGCGACAGCCGGGTGGTAAAATTTTCCAGTCCGCGAGTTCCCCGCAATGCCGAATCCCGCTTTCGTTCACCTTCGGCTCCACAGCGAGTATTCGATCACCGACGGGATCGTGCGCATCGACGAAGCCGTAGCGCGGGCGGCCGCCGACGGCATGCCGGCGCTGGCGATCACCGACCTCGCCAACGTCTTCGGCATGGTCAAGTTCTACAAGGCGGCGCGCGCGGGCGGGGTGAAGCCCGTCATCGGCTGCGACGTCTGGGTCACCAACGAATCCGAGCGCGACAATCCGCACCGGCTGCTGCTGCTCGTGCAGTCGCGCTCCGGATACCTCCGCCTCTCGGAGCTCCTCACGCGGGCGTGGCTGGAAAACCAGCACCGCGGCCGCGCCGAGCTGAGGAGAAGCTGGTTCGCCGAGGGCGCCGAAGGCCTGATTGCGCTCTCCGGTGCGATGCAGGGAGACATCGCTTCCGCTCTCCTGCAGGATAACCGTGAGCAGGCGAGGCGTCTCGCCGGCGAGTGGGCGCGGCTCTTTCCCGGGCGCTACTACATCGAGCTGCAGCGCGCCGGCGCTCCGCAGACGGAAAGCTACATCGAGGCGGCGGTGCGGCTCGCGGGAGAGTGCTCGCTTCCCGTGGTCGCGACCCACCCGGTGCAGTTCCTGAAACCCGAGGACTTCACCGCCCACGAGGCGCGGGTGTGCATCGCGGAAGGGCACGTGCTCGGCGACCGGCGCCGCCCGCGCGCGTTTACGCCGAAAAGCTATTTCCTCTCGCAGGCCGAAATGGCGGAGCTCTTCGCCGACCTGCCCGAGGCGCTCGCGAACTCGGTGGAGATCGCGCGCCGCTGCAACCTCGTGCTCGAACTGGGAAAGAGCCGGCTGCCGAAGTTTCCGACGCCCGGCGGCTTGAGCCTCGAGGACCATCTCGTGCAAAGCGCGAAACAGGGCCTCGCGCTCCGGCTCGCCGCGCTCTACCCGGATGCCGCGCTTCGGGCGAAGGAGGAGCCGCGCTACCTCTCGCGCCTCGAGTCGGAGGCGAAGACCATCGTCCAGATGGGGTTCGCCGGCTACTTCCTCATCGTCGCCGATTTCATCAACTGGGCCAAGTCGAACGGGGTGCCGGTCGGCCCGGGACGCGGCTCCGGAGCGGGTTCGCTCGTCGCCTATTCGCTCGGGATCACGGATCTGGACCCCTTGCGCTACGACCTTCTCTTCGAGAGGTTCCTCAATCCCGAGCGCGTGTCGATGCCCGACTTCGACATCGACTTCTGCGAGCGCGGACGCGACCGCGTGATCGAGTACGTCAAGCAGAAGTACGGCGCGCAGTCGGTGTCGCAGATCGCCACCTTCGGCACCATGGCCGCACGCGCGGTGGTGCGCGACGTGGGCCGCGTCATGGAGTGGAGCTACACGCGCACGGACGAATTGGCGAAGCTCATTCCCTTCCAGCCGGGAAAGCGCATCACCCTCGCCGATGCGCGCGAGATGGAGCCGCGCCTGAAGGAGCGGGAAAAGACCGAGGAGGAGACGCGCGAGCTCCTCGCGCTCGCCGAGCAATTGGAGGGCCTCGCGCGCAACGTCGGCATGCACGCGGGGGGCGTCCTGATCGCGCCGGGTAAGCTCACCGAGTTCTGCCCCCTGTACGCGGCTCAAGGGACCGAGAGCACGATCTCGCAGTTCGACATGAAGGACGTGGAGCGCGTCGGCCTGGTGAAGTTCGATTTCCTCGGGCTCACGACCCTCACGGTCCTCGACTGGGCGGTGCAGTCGATCCGCGCGATGGGGAAGCCTGAGTTTTCGCTCGACAAGATCCCGCTCGACGATCCCAAGGCATACTCGGTGTTCGCGAACGCCAACACCACGGCGATATTCCAGTTCGAATCGCGCGGGATGCGCGATCTCGTCAAGCGCGCGCGGCCCGACCGGTTCGAAGACATCATCGCGCTCGTCGCGCTCTACCGCCCGGGGCCGATGGAGCTCATCCCCGAGTTCGTCGAGAGAAAGAACGGCAAGCGGGTCGAGTACCTCGATCCGCGCCTGGAGCCCATCCTCAAGCCCACCTACGGGATCATGGTGTACCAGGAGCAGGTGATGCAGATCGCGCAGGTGATCGGCGGCTATTCGCTGGGCGGCGCCGATCTTCTGCGCCGCGCGATGGGGAAGAAGGACGCGAAGGAAATGGCGCAGCAGCGCGATGTCTTCGTCGCGGGCGCCGAGAAGAACAAGCTGCCGCGGGCGAAAGCGATCCTCCTCTTCGACCTGATGGAGAAGTTCGCGGGCTACGGCTTCAACAAGTCGCACGCGGCCGCCTACGCGCTCATCGCCTACCAGACGGCCTACCTCAAGGCGCACCATCCGGCCGCGTTCATGGCGGCCAACCTCTCCGCGGTGATGGACGATACCGACAAGGTGCACCAGTTCCACGAGGACGCGCTTGCCAACGGCCTGAAGATCCTGCCGCCCGACATCAACTGCGGGCGAATACCGCTTCGTCCCGGTGGATCCCGGAACGATCCGCTACGGCCTGGGCGCGATCAAGGGCACGGGCGAGTCGGCGATCGGGGCGATCCTCGCAGGCGCGCAAGGACGGTCCGTTCCGAGGATCTCTTCGACTTCTGCGCGCGCGTGGACAAGCGCACCGTCAACCGGCGCACGGTCGAGGCGCTGGTGCGCGCCGGAGCCTTCGATTGCCTGGAGGAAAACGACCATGCGCGGCGCGCGAGCCTGCTCGCCTCCGTGGGGGTGGCGCTCGATCACGCCGAGCAGGCCGAGCGGCACGCCAAGCAGACGAGCCTTTTCGGCGGGGAGAGCGGCGAGCAGCACAAGCCCGCGCTCGTCGCCGCGGCCGCCCTGGACCGAGGCGCAGCGCCTGCGCGAGGAGAAGACTGGCGCTGGGCTTCTACCTTTCGGGCCACCCCTTCTCGGAGTATCGCGCCGAGATCGGGCGTTTCGTCAAGGCGAACCTGCGCAGCCTCGCGGCCTCGGCCGAAAGCGAAGGCACGCGCACCCAGCTCGTCGCCGGGGTGGTCGAATCGATACGCTTTCAGAGGACCCAGCAGGGACGCATGGTGATCGTGAACCTCTCGGACGGCACCGCGACCCAGGAGCTCACTGTATACAACGAAGTGTTCGACCAGTACCGGGATCTCGTGAAAGAGGACGCGGTCATCGTGGCCGAGGCCAAGGTGAGGAGCGTGCGGCGCTCGGTGGGCGAGGAGGGCGAGGCGGTGTTCACGCGCATCACCGCCGAGCGGATCTACGACGTGGCGGGCGCGCGCAGCCGGTTTGCGCGGGGGGTGCGGCTGTCGATGAACGGCGAGGCTTCGGGCTCGGGCGCCACCACCACGGCGAAGCTGAAGAGCCTGCTCGAGCCTTACCGGAACGGGCCGTGCCCGGTGGCCGTGCGCTACCGGAACGGCGGCGCGAGCGTGGAGATGCAGCTCGGGGACAACTGGCGCGTCAATCTGGACGATGCGCTGATGACAGTCGCTGAGGGAGTGGTTGAGGCCGGAGAACGTGGAGGTGTTGTATCCGTAGGGGGTACGTGGCAGGTGGGCGGTTAGGAACCGACGGGGTCAACTGACTAGCTCCCTGGCGGTGATGTCCGTTACTCGCGCTTCGGCGAACGCCTTCTTGAGTACCTCCTCAAGTATCCCAAGGCCTTTGGGCCGCACCCCGTCTGCGTAATACTCAGTCGTGTACTCGAAATTTCCTGAGTGTTTGACCTCGACAATTTTGATGCTCCCAGGCACTTCCTCGAACACATGATCGTGTTTCCAAGGACTATCGGCGGTGACTTCGACCTGAGCGGGGAGCGCCCGCAATACTGCCCCAAGGAGATTTCTTCGAAGATGAGGGCAGTATCGGAAGTGATGGAGATTCGTCATCAGCTCGTGGCGGATGCGCTCTTTATCGAAAACCCAGACGTACGAATCCTTCGAGGTGCCGACACTTCGAAACTCTCCATAGGAAAACCATCTGGACCATTCAGTCCAATCCATCCGCGCCTGTTTGCACCCCCATGGATTGACGAGGTTCTCGTTCTTCCCGAAGCAGTACTCAATAGGCTTATACGCCTCGCTTCGCTCGCCAGCACACGAAGCGAAGCCGAATAGCTCATTCCAACCGATCTCCTTTCCTTTGTGATAGGCCTTACGATTTCGCATTGCGCTGAGCAGTTCGGCTAGCCCGGCCGCCTTTTCGAATTCCTGTTCGGGCCAGCAGGCAAAGTACCAATTTCTCTTGCCGCGCACTGTTGAGGCAAATGAGGGTGCGGACCTCGCGTACTCCAAGGCGGTCGGGAGACTTGCGGCCGTGGATTCACTGAACTCGATGGCGTAGCCGGTGTCCGGGATCTGGAATGACGCCGCGGTCGATTCAGGCTCGCTCGTCCCGATCGGTTCTCCGCACTTGGGACAGAACTTCGAATCGCCGCTGATTTCGGCTTTGCACGAGGGGCACGTGACGGACAGTTTCGTGTGATCCGCTCGCGCGATAGCTTCCCTGACCATCACATTGAGCTGATCTTGCGTGAGCCCTATTTTCCGACAGAAAACCGCGACGATCGTCTTCTCAGTGACCACCAAGTCGCCATCGACGAGCGACAGATAGAGCATGTCGGCAACGTTGCTTATCTGAACTGGGAAGGAGCCGACCTTCACCGGAACATACTGACCGGACTGGGCGGCCTTCAACGCCGCGGACAAAGCACTCTTCTTCGCACCAAGATTGGTTCGAACCTCTTCGAGAGCGGCCGCCTCTTTCGGGGACAGCGCGGCGTCCGCGAGGGCCAAGAAGACCACGTTTGCGAGATAGGTGATCCGATCTTGTTCAGTGAGCGTCATTGGACTCCCATGTCTTCGAGCGTGCTGCGGGTCAGTATTAAGTTTCGAGGGGGCGAGGCAGTCCGTCAACCGTTTTTCGACGACAGATCTGGCGGTGATGAAATCACTTTGGATCCAACCGACCAGATGGCGCTTCTCCCCGCGATGCGGCCGAATACGAGCGCCCGGAGCATGGCCACGGAGTTCGGTGCGGTCCCGTAGAAATGGCCGGTGATTTCGCCGGCCGCATAGAGCCCGCCGATCGGGCCGTCGCTTCCCAGCACCCGCGCGTCGGAGTCGGTTGCTATCCCCCCGAACGTATACGCGATAGCGCCCACCAGCGGCCAGGCAAGGAAGGGGGCGTGCGCAAGCGCTCGCGCCCAGTTGGATTTGCGCGGCGACAATCCAGGCGCGCTCGCCAGCCCATCCATTCGCGTCGCGTCGAAGCGCGAAGCGTCGCCGCTGCACGCGGCGTTGTAGGCGGCGATGGTCTCGGCAAGAGGCGCGGCTGGAATGCCAAGCAGCGCCGCAAGCTCGCGAATGGAGTCAGCCCGCACCGGCGGCACTTCGGAGCGGATCGCGCGTCCGTAGTCGGGAATGTCGAGGAGCGCGGCGTCGAGGATTGCGTAGGCGGTGCGGCCGGGCAGCGAGAAATGCACCTCGCGCGCGAACCGCTCCCAGGTTTCGTGAACGAGGCCGGCGCCCTCGTCGAAGAAGCGAGTG
This sequence comes from uncultured beta proteobacterium, assembly GCA_963699535.1. Lineage (GTDB taxonomy): Bacteria > Pseudomonadota > Gammaproteobacteria > Burkholderiales > SG8-39 > VBDM01. The sequence goes on from CAVOUJ010000030.1 coordinate 80,998, forward strand.
CCGTTGCGATCGACGACGATGCCGTAGGGGTACACGAGCACCACGGGCGCCGATCTTTGGCTGCGCGCATCCACCGGCTCGGCGTGCATGCCGTTCCAGTCACCCGAGCGGCGCGCGCCGGCTTCCAGCGCCGCGCGGATGCCGGCGCCGTCGTTGAGCGCGGTGCCCGGCGAGATCGGTCGCAGGCTTTCCGCGCCGGGGCCGAGATGCTGGCGCAGCATCTCGCCGTTGCCTTCGAAGCCGCCGCAGGCGAGCACCACGGCATCGGCTTTGAGAACGACAGGCGGCGTGCCGATCTCCACGCCGGCGACGCGCTCACCATCGATCACCAGCCGGCGCAGCTCGCGTCCATAGAGGAACTCGACGCCCGCCGCCTTCGCCGAACGCCATAGCGTGTCGAAGAGTACGCCGATGCCGCCGACCGGCTGGATGCGAGACGGCCCCTTGGCGAGGTAATAGGGCGGAGTGTGGAATTCCACGCCCTTGCCTTGCAGCCATCGCGCCGTCGCCGGCGCCTCTGCCGAGAGGCGCTCGAAGTAGGCGCGGTCCGCCCTGCCGCCGGATTGCGCGACGATCTCGTCCGCGAACCCGGGCTCCATCGCATCCGGCGCGCGCATGCGAATGTTGGAGGGACTCCAGCGGCTGTTCCCGCCGCACGCGGCCTCGTGCGCCCGATCGAGCACCGTGACGTGGGCGTCGATTCCCCGCTCGCGCGCCGCCTCCGTGGCGGACAGCGCGGCGCAAAGACCCGCTGCCCCGTGCCCGACCACGACGATCCTGCAGCGTCCCATTCCGAGAGCCGCGCTCGATTCGCGAGCGAAAGTGAATTCCCTTCCCGGATGGAAAGGGAGCGTGTTGCCGGATCAGGCCGCCTTTTTGCGGTTCTTCTCCAGCCACCCGTCGACCAGCGCGACGGTCTGATCGACGACGTCCAGGCGCATGCCCTTCTGCGCCGCGATGGTCTGCACCAGCCGGTCGACGCGCTCGATGTTGGGCGCGCCGTTGGCGAGCGCGCGCGCCGCCGAGGACGGGGTCACCAGCGACAGCGCCGCGTTGGCGTATTTCTCGAACGGCACCAGGTCCTTCTCGTCCGCGCCCAGCGACACGCACAGCTTCACCACCCAGTTGTACACCGCGCGCGAGGCCTCGAGGTCGCTGTGCACCGCGTCCTTGATCGGGCGCATGCCGTCCTTCTGCACGCAGCGGTAGTTGCCGGCGATCAGCATCGCCCACTTGGCGAGCGGCACGAAGATCGAATCGTGCACCTTGAGCTTCACCGGCAGCTCGATCTTTCCGCGCCGGTGTCGAAGCGCGACGCCTCGATGTCCGCCTCGAGCTCGCGCAGGATCGCGGTGTGCGCGTCGGAATCGAAGCGCGCCGACTTGAAGTTGGTCGGCAGCCGCACCTGCAGCACGTTGACCTTCTCTTCCGGCGGGCGGAACGCCTGCGGGTCCGGGCTGCACAGCGTCATCAGCTTCGGATCGAAGCCGTCCCAGACGCGTGGCGTCGGTGTAGCAGCTGCGCAGCGCGTCGGCGTCGAGGCCCGGGATGCGCTTGAGGTAGGGCAGCGGCGGCATGTTCATGATCGACATGCAGGGCACCTTCGCCTTCGCCACCGCGTCGAGCAGCTCGCGCACGCCCGGCGAGCGGTACTGCGGCTCCTGCATGGCGAGCGCGACCAGATCGTAGTCCGAGGGGTTTACGCCCGCGGTGCCGCCGGCGGTGAGCTTGCCCGGCAGCTTCTTCGAATTGATCTCGACCAGTCCTTCGCGGCCCTTGACCGGCATGCGCACGATCGCGCCTTCCTTGTTGATCAGGTCCGCCTCGGCGGGCAGGCAGACGAGGTGCGTCGAGTGCCCCGCGAGCGCGAGCTTGGTTCCGAGCAGCGAACCGTAGGACGCGCCCATGATGAGAATCCTGTATTTGGTGCTCATGGATCGACTCCTCCTTTAACGACAAAGGAACTGCGCGACGCGGACTCGGCAATTTCGCATTGTGAAATCCGCGCCGCACTACCGAAGGCGTGATGGTAGTCAGTTACCCGTGCAGAGCAATCATGCGGGAGCAGGGACGATGGCTCTGGGATTGACGGTGATGGCCGCTCATTTTGAGCTGACAGCCGGGCATCTGGCAGGATGCGCATCGGGCAAGAACCTCAGGATCCGGTCGAGCGAAGGTGGCGAGTTCGATTGCTATGTCGACCTCGCCGCGCATCGGCGGAAAGGTTCCGGCTGTGGTACTCGCTTCGGCCGTGCACGGGGTCGACGCCGATATCCGCGCGATCGCCGACGAGTTCGCTTCGCACGGCTTCGTCGCCGCCGCCCCCGATCTATTCTGGCGCTCGGTCCCCGGGCCGCTCTCGCGCGACGACAAGCGCAGCGCTGAGCGTGCGCAGCCGCGCCTCGCGAAGATCAAGATCGGCGAGGCCGACCTCGCCGACACGCTGGCCGAGCTGCGCAGGCTTCCGCAGTGCGAACGGCCGTGCTGCCGTGATCGGTTTCTGCTACGGCGGACCTTATGCGATCCTCGGCCCGAAGCGCCTCGGCTACGAGGCCGGCATCGCCTGCCACGGCTCGCAGATGTTCGATTTCATCGATGAGCTGGAAGGCCTTGACCTGCCGGTGTGCCTCATCTGGGGCGACCAGGATCACCAGGCGCCCGCCGCGTGCTGGATGCCTATCGCAATGCGGCGTCCCGCATGGAGAATCTCGAGCTGCACGTTTTTCCGGGCGTGCTGCACGGCTACATGATGCCGGACAACGTAAAAGCGTTCGATCGCGACCCGCGAATTCTCGATGGAGCGCGCGCTCGCGATTCTCCAGGTCTTGCGTTCCGGGAAGCAGGGCGCAGGCGGCAAGAGGCGGGTCAAACCGTCGCGGCCTACTCGGTCGGCCGCAGCTCGAAGCGCGGGAAGGTCTGCTCGATCTCGGTGACTTGAACGCCGGTCACCCGCGCCCCGCGCGGACCTCGACGCGCCCAGGCGGTGATCGCCTCCAGCGCGTCCGCATCGCCGCTCACCGCCGCCTCCACGGTCCCGTCGCGGCGGTTCCTCACCCAGCCGGTGACGCCGAGCCGCTCGGCTTCCTCGATCATTGGTCGTACCGGAACCCTACGCCTTGCACTTGTCCCGAAATTCTCAGAAGCCGGGCCATGTCCCGGAGCAGATCAGGAAAACGCCTTCAGCGCCTCGGGACTGCGCAGGGTCACGATGGTCGCCGCGCAGATCGCGATCAGCGGGATCACGATCAGCGTGACGCCGGCGATCGCGCCGAGCCAGTTTACCGGGCTCCGGGGTCGTTGCTGTCTGAGCGCGTAGAGCCGCGTCGCGGCGGAGAGCAGCACGAGCACGATCAGCGCCCAGCAGAAGAGCTCCAGCGAATACCGCCCCCAGGGCTGAAGGCGGATCACGCCGATCCCGCCGGCGAGCCCCAGCACCCAGATTGCGGCGAGCAGCAGGTCGTTCCAGACGCTGTAGCTCAGGTAACGCCGGGACAGCTCGCCCGAGCGCACCAGGATCGGATGAGCACCGTGCCGAGGCCGAGCGCGGCGGCGGAGAGAGCGTGAAAAACCAGCCGATGAATGCGAGCGAAAGCTCCATGGTTAGCGTCTCTTCGCGTCGCTGATCGCCGTGAGGATGCCCTGCATGATCGCGATCGGAGTCGGGGGACAGCCGGGAACCGCCACGTCCACGGGGATCACGTTCGAGACGCGGCCGCAGCTCGCGTAGCTCTCGCCGAAGATGCCGCCCGAGCAGCCGCAGTCGCCGATCGCGACCACGAGCTTCGGGTCGGGCGTCGCCTCCCAGGTGCGCTTCAGCGCAATTTCCATGTTGCGCGATACCGGGCCGGTGACGAGCAGCAGGTCGGCGTGGCGCGGGCTCGCGACGAAGCTGATGCCGAGGCGCTCGAGGTTGTAGTAGGGGCTGTTCATCGCGTGGATCTCGAGCTCGCAGCCGTTGCACGAGCCCGCGTCGACGTGCCGGATCGCGAGCGACGCGACCGAAGTGCGCGAGGATCACCTCGCCCAGGCGCTGCTCGAGCGCGCGCAGCGCCGCGTCCGGATGCGGCGGGGGCTCGGTGACGATCCCGGTCTTCACGATCTGCTTCAGCAGTTGATACATGTGCGCTTTTCGAAAGTCGCGACGCGTTTTTCTGCGGCGCGACACATCGGGGTGTAGGCTTCATAAATCCGCACCGCTGTAGGAAAGGTTGAACGACTTGTTGATCAGCGGAAAGTCCGGAACGATGTTGCCGTGCACCGCGTGCTCGAGCAGCGGCCAGTTCTGCCAGGACGGATCGTGCGGATGCAGGCGGTGGATGCGGTCTCTCCGGCGTTTCGAGCGCGATCAGCACTTCTCCGCGCCAGCCCTCGACCCAGCCGACTCCGCTCGCGCCGGATCGGGCCTTCGCGATCGGCGAGCGAATTCCGCCCGGCGGGAGCTGCTGCACCAGCGCCTGGATCAGGCGCATCGATTCGAACACTTCCTCGAATCGCACCGAAACGCGCGCGGCCACATCGCCACGGGTGTGCGACGCCATCCGTGGATCGAGCTGCTGATAAGGCGGAATCGGGTAGTCGACGCGCAGGTCGCGGCCGACGCCGCTCGCGCGGCCTGCAAACCCGTTCAAGCCCATCCGCTCGGCGAGCTCGGGCACGACCTGCCCCGTCATGATGAATCGGTCCTGCGCGCCGGCGTGTTCCTCTCGTAGATCGATTGCAGCGTCGCGACTTCGCCGCGGATCGCCTCCAAGCGCTCGACGAGCTGCTCGGCGTCGGCGCGCGGAAAGTCCTTGGCGACGCCCCCCGGGACGATCGTGTCCATGAGGTAGCGGTGGCCGAAGAGGCGCGCGTTCGCGCGCAGCAGCTCCTCCTTCAGCCGCCAGAACTGGAAGAAGCCGAACGAGAGCGCGACGTCGTTGCCGAGGTAACCGAGGTCGCCGAGGTGGTTGGCGATGCGCTCGAGCTCGAGCAGGATGCCGCGCAGTGCGAGCGCGCGCGGCGGCGGCTCGGTGCCGGTGGCGCCTTCGACCGCCATGGCGTAGGCCCAGGCGTAGGCGACCGTGGAGTCGCCCGAGACGCGGCCGGCGAGCCTCGCGCCTTCCTCGAGCGTCATCGATCTCGAAGCGCTTCTCGATGCCCTTGTGCTTGTAGCCGAGGCGCTCCTCCAGGCGCAGGATCTTCTCGCCGACGATGGAGAAGCGGAAATGCCCCGGCTCGATGGTGCCGGCGTGCACCGGGCCGACCGGGATCTCGTGCACGCCTTCGCCGGCGACCGCGACGAACGGGTAGCGGTCGGCGCCTCGCGCGGCGATGCCGGCGAAGTCGAAGTCCTTGCGCAGCGGAAACGCGCCTCCGGCCAGGCGCCGTGCCGCAGCCACTTGCGCGCGTCGGCGTCGTCCGGGCGCGATCCCGAGCAGATCGGCGCACGCCCGCTGCATGCGGTCCGCGCGGGTAGATGTCGGCGATGCCGGGATAGCGCGGGTCGCTCGCGCGCAAGCGGCACGCTGAGCCAGAGGAGCCCGGAGGGGAACGCGAGCGCGAGGTGCAGCGCGTAGCCGCCGCCGCGAGGGGTCTCGTCGCTCCCCCACAGCGCGACCAGGCGCGCCTTGCGCGCGCGCGCCTGCTCGCAAAGGCCGCGCAGCCCGGTCGCGGGAATCGTGGCACGGAACGCCGGCATCGCGCCGGGGAGCGCCTCGACTTCGATGGGGAGCTCGTTCAATCGCACCTTGTCACCCGATGAGCGCCGCGGCCTGGCGGTACCAGGCGACGAGGTAGGGCGGAATGTAGAGGCCGAGCATCAAGATCATCCCCAGGTGAACGAAAACCGGAATGAGCGCCGGAGCGTGCGGCAGCCGGCGCGCATTGGTCTCGCCGAATGCCATCGGCTGCACCTTGCCGAAGATTGCAGCGAAGGCCACGCCTAGCGCAACCAGCAGGAAAGGCGTCGCCAGGTGCTCGTGCATCGCGGTGGTGAGCACCATGAATTCGCTCGTAAACACGCCGAAGGGCGGCATGCCGAGGATGGCGAGGCTGCCGATCACCAGCCCCCAGCCGATAGCGGGGCTTTGCTCGATGAGCCCGCGGATGTCCGTCATGTTCTGCGTGCCGGTTTTTTGCGAGGCGTGGCCGACGGTGAAGAAGATCGCACTCTTGGTCAGCGAGTGCACCGTCATGTGCAGGAGTCCCGCGAACGCCGCCACGGGTCCGCCCATGCCGAAGGCGAAGGTCATGATGCCCATGTGCTCGACCGACGAATAGGCGAACATGCGCTTGATGTCGCGCTGCCGCGAGAGGAAGAACGCCGCGACCACCACCGAGAGCAGCCCGAAGCCCATCATCAGCCCGCCGGAAAAGTTGTGTCCCAGCGCGCCGTCGACGAGCACCTTGCTGCGCACCACGGCGTAGAGCGCGACGTTGAGCAGCAGCCCGGAGAGCACGGCCGAAATCGGGGTGGGGCCTTCGGCGTGCGCGTCGGGGAGCCAGTTGTGCAGCGGCACCAGGCCCACCTTGGTGCCGAAGCCCACCAGCAGGAACACGAACGCGAGCGACAGCACCGTCGGCTCGAGGTGGCCGCGCACCTCGTGCAGGTGCGTCCACAGCAGCGACGTTCCGCCGGGCCCGAGCACTTTCTCCGCGGCGAAGTACAGGAGGATCGTGCCGAACAGGGCCTGGGCGATGCCCACCGAGCAGAGGATGAAGTACTTCCACGCCGCCTCGAGGCTCGCCGGCGTGCGATACAGGCTGACCAGCAGCACGGTGGTGAGGGTCGCGCCCTCCATCGCCACCCACAGGATGCCGACATTGTTGGAAAGCAGGCACAGCAGCATCATGAAGGTGAACAGCTGGTACATGCTGTGGTACAGGCGCAGGCGCGCCGCGTTGACCCGGCCGTGTTCCTGCTCGATGCGCATGTAGGGCCGCGAGAACAGCGCCTGTGAATCCGACAAAGGCGGTGAGTGCGACGAGGAATACGTTGAACGGATCGACGAAGAATTGTTCCTTGAGCAAACCCGCCAGCATTGCCAGAACCACGTTGGACGGATCGACGATGAACTGTTCCTCCAGCCAGACCATCGGCCCGCCGGCGACGACGCGGGCCGTGAGGAGCGTGGTGGCGAAAAAGGTCGCGAAGCTCATCGTCGCGTTCAGCTCGGGTGCCCAGTCGCGGTGGCCGGTGAGCGCGAGCAGCAGTGCGCCGAGAAGCGGAAGGCCGAGGACGATGGCGATTTCCATGAAGCTATGCCGTCGTCCCCGCGGAAGCGGGGACCCAGTGACTTTCGGCCAGAGACGCTGGATTCCCGCTTACGCGGGAATGACGGTCCATCGAAGCCGCGACAGCGTTCATCAGTCTTCCTTCAGCTTTTCCATGTGCCGGATGTCGAGACTGTCGAAGCGCTCGCGGATGTGGAAGAAGAAGATGCCGAAGATGAATGTGCCGACGAGCACGTCGAGAGCGACGCCCAGCTCCACCACGAGCGGCATTCCGTAGGTCGCGCTGGTGGCCGCGAAGAAAAGCCCGTTTTCCATCGCCAGGAAACCGATCACCTGCGGCACCGCCTTCTGGCGCACGATCATCATCAGGAACGAAAGCAGCACGCTCGCGAGCGCGATGCCGAGCGTCGAGCGCGTCAGCGTGGTCGCCATCTGCGAGATCGGGGTGGCCAGGGCGAAGGCGAAGATCACCAGGCCGATGCCGATCAGCATGGTGGTCGGAATGTTGATGAGGGTCTCGACGTCCCAGCGGATCGAACAGGCGATCGATCAGCTGGTGCAGCACCCAGGGGATGAGAATCACCTTGAGCGCCAGCGTGAGCAGTGCCGAGTAATAGAGGTGCGTCTGGCCGGTCGACCAGGCGACGATGGCGGTGGAGGCGGCGAGCGCAGCGCCCTGCCAGGCGAACAGCTTGATCAGCGTCAGGACGCGCCGCTGCGACAGCATGGCGAACGCGATCAGCAGCAGGAACGCCGCGAGCAGGTTGACGAACTGGCTGGCGAGCGACATGCGTCAGCCGCTCACGAGGAAGTGGATCAGCATGCCGAGCACGCCCAGCAGGAACGCGGTCGACAGGAACTCGGGCGCGAGGAACAGGCGCAGCTTGGCGAGCAGCGTCTCGAGCAGCGCCAGCCCCGCGCCGGCGACGGCGAGCTTGGCCGGCAGCGCGCGCGAGCGCGACCGGCAGCACCGCCCAGTTGCCGGCTTCGGCGATGCCCCAGGGCACGAAGAACGCGAATCCGATGGTCATGTAGGCGAACAGCTTGATCGCCACCGCCCACTCGATCAGCGCGAGGTGGCGCGCCGAATACTCCAGGATCATCGCCTCGTGCACCATGGTGAGCTCGAGGTGCGTGCTCGGGTTGTCGATCGGGATGCGCGCGTTCTCGGCGAGCAGCACCATGAGGAAGGCCACCGCGGCGAAGGCGAGGCTCGGGTAGATCGCGAATTCGCGGTGCGCGAGCGTGTCGACGATGGTGGTGAGCTGGGTCGAGCCGCTGATGAACGCGGCGGTGAACAGGGTCATCAGCATCGCCGGCTCGGCGAGGAAGCCGATCAGCATCTCGCGCCGCGCGCCCAGCCCGCCGAAGGAGGTGCCGATGTCCATCGCGGCGAGCGCCGAGAACACGCGCGCCAGCGCGAACACGCCGACCAGCGCGATGATGTCCGCCGCCGGCGCGAACGGGAGGTCCGGTGGCGAGCACCGGCACGATCCCGGCGGCGAGCCACATGCAGCCGAACAGGATGTACGGCGTCGAGCGGAACAGGGGCGACGCGTCGCGCGCGATCCACCGCGTCCTTGTGGAACAGCTTCGCGAGCGTGTAGTAGGGCAGCAGGATGGACGGCGCGGAGCGGTTCTGCAGCCAGGCGCGGCACTGGTTGACCCAGCCCATGAGCAGCGGCGCGGCGAGCACCACGAACACCGACTGCAGGATCTGGAACGCGATCCCGGGGGCGTCGATATCATCGACGAACACCAGCAGCCCGATCAGGGTGATGAAGCTGTAGAGCAGGTAGATGCTGATCCGCCCCTGCTGCAAGCAGCGCGATCTTCGCCGACATGAATGCAGCCGAGCCGCGCCACCGGCAGGTACAGCGGGCACCAGTGCCGGTCGTCGATCTTGAGCGGAGACCTGCGGCGCCGTATCGTCCGGGGTGGGCATGTGCCGCTGCATCAGGAAGAGGGGGCCGAACACGTGGCGGATCGGCTGGCCGAAAGCGTCGGCCGTGTCCTGCATGCGGGCGGTTTGCTCCGGGAAGCCGCAATCCCAGGGATCGGCGAGGCGCACCCGGCCGTGGTAGAAGCGCCGGACGAGAAAGAACGCGAGCAGGGTGACCGCAACGATGACGACGAAAAAGACGATAGGCGAGTAGCTGGCCTGCTCCGCCTCCGTGGGGATGAGCCACAGCCAGCCCGAATCGGCGAGCGCCTGCGTCGGACAGGCCCTGGCCGGTGAGCGAGGTGCCGACGCGGTTCAGCATCAGCAGGAACGAGGTCGGGAAGAGACCGAGGACGAAAGCAGCCGGCGGCGAGCCAGGCCATGCCGTAGCGTTCCATCTCGCCCGCGTCGGCCGAGTGCGGCGTGCGCGGCGCCGTGAGCGGGCTCGCGCGGGCGGCCGAGAAAGGCGACGCCATAGACCTTGACGAAGCACATCGCGGTGAGCGCGCCGGCGAGTGCGAGCGTCGCCGCGAAAAGCGGCAACAGGCTGCGCACCACGCCGTTCTCGAGGACGGTCGCCTGCAGCGCGGTCTGGAAAGTCAGCCACTCCGAGACGAATCCGTTGAGCGGCGGCAGCGCCGAGATCGCGAGCGCGCCGATCAGGAAGTAGAACGCCGTGCGCGGCATGCCGTGTATCAATCCGCCCATGTCGTTCAGGTTGCGAAGCCCGGTCGAGTGCAGGATCGAGCCTGCGCCGAGGAACAGCAAGCCCTTGAACACGGCGTGGTTGAGCGTGTGGTAGAGCGCGGCGATGAGGCCGAGGGCGCCCGCCGCTGGATGCCCGAAGCCGATGAAGACCATCGACATGCCCAGGCCGAGCAGGATGATGCCGATGTTCTCGACCGAGTGATAGGCGAGCAGGCGCTTCAGGTCGTGCTGCATCAGGGCGTAGAGCACCCCGAAGAGGGTCGTGCCCGCGCCGATCGCGAGCACCACCAGTCCCCATTCCCAGCGGACGTTCCCGATGAGGTCGTAGATCACGCGCACCATTCCGTAGATGGCGGTCTTCAGCATGATGCCGCTCATCAATGCCGAGACGGGCGAGGGCGCGGCCGGGTGCGCCTCCGGCAGCCAGGCGTGCAGCGGCAGCATTCCCGCCTTGGCGCCGAATCCGAAGAAGGCCAGCAGGAACGCCACCGTCGCCCAGGCGGGCTCGAGCCGCGCGTCGCGCAGCGGCGTCGAAGGTGTAGTCGCCGCGCCCGCCGTGCATGACGCCGAAGCACAGCAGGATCGCGATCGCGCCGACGTGCGCGATCAGCAGGTAGAGGAAGCCGGCGCGGCGAATCGCGGGCAGTCTGTGATCGGTGGTGACCAGGAAGTACGACGAGAGCGCCATCGTTTCCCACGCGACCATGAACAGGTAGGCGTCGTCGGCGAGGATGACGAAGGCCATGCTCGCGAGGAACACGTGGTATTGCAGGCACGATCAGCGTGGGGGCGGTGTCGGCTGGTCCTCGGCGGAAGTACCCGGCGGCGTACACGGAAATGCCGGCCGAGACCGAGCCGAGGAGCATCAGGAAAAAGCCCGCGAGCGGATCGAGGCGCAGGTGGAACGGCAGGTCGGGCAGCCCGAGTGGCAGCGTCATGGTCTGCGCCGTCATCCACACCGCCTGCAGGCCGAAGGCCGCGAGCGCGACTCCGGCAATGGCGCCGAGAGGAAACGCGATGTGCCTCGAGAACGCGGCGTTGCCCGCGGGAACCAGTCCCAGCGCCGCGATGACGAGCCAGAGAACTGCGACCAGCAGCGAGCCTGCGAGCGGTGAGGAAACGGCTGCCATTGCCTTCAGATGAGACGGCGTGCGACCCTGCTCACGCCGGTCGTGACTTCGGGAACACAACGGTCGAATGATACCAAATTAGGTCCAGCCGCCCGAACGGGTGCGTCTGTCGGAGGCGTGCGTATATAATTCGCGCCGGAGTCAATTGGCACTCCGCTCAACGTAGATACAGAAAGGTCAACTGATGAAGCGCACTTTGTTGTTCATGGCCGCTCTCGCGGTGGTCGGGCTCGCTGCTTGCGGCAAGGAAGCCCCCAACCGAAACCCGCTCCCGCCCCGGCTGCTATGGCTCCCGCTACACCGGCCCCGGCGACGACGCCGGCTCCGGCGGACGCGACGAAGGCCCGCCGGCTGAAGCCCCCAAGGCCGAAGCGAGCAAGGAAGCGAAGAAGTAAGGTCGCATCGCCTCGTCCGATTCGAAGACGAGGTGCTGCAATCACCACGAGTAGATCCGTGCCGGTTTCAATCTCCGGCACGGGTCACTTTACCTTCATTCCCGGCTGCGCACCGCTGTCGGGAGAGAGCAGGAAAATCCCAGGCCCCTCGCCCGAGGCGGCGAGCACCATGCCCTCGGATACCCCGAACTTCATCTTGCGTGGAGCGAGGTTCGCCACCATCACCGTGAGCCGGCCCTCGAGCTTGGCCGGATCGTAGGCGGACTTGATTCCGGCGAACACCGTACGCGTATCGCCGCCGAGATCCAGCGTGAGTTTCAGGAGCTTGTCGGCGCCGTCGACGTGCTCGGCCTTGAGGATTTTCGCGACGCGCAGGTCGATCCTGGCAAAGTCATCAATCGTGATCTCGGGATTCACTGCGTGCTCCTTGGCGGAGTGCTGCTGCTGTTCGGCGTGGCGCTGTGGCGCCGCCGGTTGCGGCACGGACTGGGGGTCGAAGAGTTGATCGAGCTGTTTTTCCTCGACCCGAGACATCAAATGCTCGTAAGCCTTGATCCTTTGAATCTCCGGCAAGGCGTCGGTCCACGAGAGGGAGCCACAACCCAGGAATGCTTCCGCCTTGCCCGCCAATTCAGGAAGGACAGGCTTGAGCCACATCGTCAGATACTGGAAGGCGCGCACGCAAGCCGAACACGCCTTATGCAGCGCTTCGCGGTTTTCCGGGCTGTCTTTCTTCGCTAGCTCCCAAGGTTTGACGGTGTCGAAGTACTGGTTGATATCGTCCGCAACCTGCATCGCAAGGCGTATCCCTTTGCCGAATTCACGCGCTTCATAAGCGTCGCGAATCAGCGGCCCGTTCTCACGGATTCGCACGAAGTCTCGCGCCAGTCTTTGGACGTCGGGGTGGAGTTCTCCATCGAAGTACCGGCTTATGAAGCCCGCGGCGCGGCTGGCGATGTTCACGTACTTCCCGACCAGGTCGCTGTTGACGCGCGCGAGGAAGTCGTCGGGGTTGAAGTCGATATCCTCGACGTTCGCGTTCAGCTTCGCGGCGATGTAGTACCGCAGCCACTCCGGGTTCATTCCGATCTCGAGATAGCGCAGCGGCGAAATGCCCGTCCCGCGCGACTTGGACATCTTGTCGCCCGACACGGTGATGAAGCCGTGCACGTAGACGTGGTCCGGGATCTTGTAGCCGGCGAACTTCAGCATCGCCGGCCAGAACAGGGTGTGGAAGTAGATGATGTCCTTGCCGATGAAATGAATCTGCTCGGTCTTCGGGTCGGCGAGGAAGTTCTCGAAATCGAGCTCTTTCTTCGAGCAGTAGTTCTTCAGGCTCGCGAGGTAACCGATCGGCGCATCGAGCCACACGTAGAGGTACTTCTCTTCCTTGATGTCGGGGATGCGGATGCCGAAATACGGGGGGTCGCGCGAGATGTCCCAGTCGGCGAGCGCTTTGTCGCCCTCGCCCGCGAGCCATTCCCACGCCTTGTTGACGACTTGCGGCTGCAGCCTGCCCGGGGCTTCCAACCATTCGCGGATGAACGCCTTGCACTTCTCGTCGGAGAGCTTGAAGAAATGGTGCTCCGAGGACTTGAGCACGGGCTTCGCACCCGAGAGGGTCGAGTACGGATTCTTGAGAGCCGTCGCCGAATAGACGGTGCTGCAGTTCTCGCAGGCGTCGCCGTACTGGTCTTTCGCGCCGCAGTTCGGGCACTCGCCCTTGATGTAGCGGTCCGCGAGGAACATGCCTTTCACCGGATCGTAGAACTGCTCGATCGCTTTGGTGAAAACGAGTCCTGCCGCTTTCAGCTTCCGGTAGATGTCTTGCGAGAGCTCGGTGTTCTCCTGTGAGTGGGTCGAGTGCCAGTTGTCGAAGCCGATATGAAAGCCGTCGAGGTATTGCTTCCGCCCCCTGCCAATCTCGGCGATGAACTCCTCGGGCTTTCTCCCCACCTTCTCCGCGGCGAGCATGATCGGGGCACCGTGCGCGTCGTCCGCCCCGATGAAATGCACTTCGTGACCCTGCATGCGCTGGAACCGCACCCAGATGTCGGCCTGGATGTATTCCATGATGTGGCCGATATGGAACGGGCCGTTCGCGTAGGGCAGGGCGGTGGTGACGAACAGCCGGCGGGACATGCGGACTTTCAAAAGCCGTTATTTTATCGTCTCGCGCCCGCCTTCGGCGCGTTCCGGGTCCGGCTCAGAGCAGATAGATCAGCATTGCGATGACCAGCGCTACTCCGACGGTGACGCCGAAGACTACATTCTCGCGCCGTCCCCATGGATGGACCTCGGAACGAAATGCCCGCGCGCGCGATATCGTCGTCGCCGAGAAAGCCTTCGTCGCCACGAACTCGGTCGTTCCGTCTGCGCCGATCTGACGCATCAGGCGCTGCGTTGCTTCGAGCGAGTCAAAGGCACGTGAAATCCCCTTGGTGGGCGAGGAAACGACTTCCTCGGACAGATCGTGGCCTGCTTGCAGCATCGGGGCGGCCGCAGCCTGGGGCGCGACCGGAATCGGACGCGTCGGCGTGAGGTTGGCCCCCACGCTCTGCACTCCGGTTTCCATCTGCGCCCTGCATTCGCGCAGATCGTTCGCCAGGTCTGCCGCGCTCTGGTAGCGCGCGTCGGGGGACTTGGTGAGCACTTTGGCGATGATGTAATCGAGCATCACCGGGACCTGGGGATTCACGGAGCTCGGCGGCGCAGGGTCGTGGTTGGTGATCTGATACATGAGCGCGCTCAGCCCCTCGCCGTTGAAAGGCGTGGTGCCGGTCAGCGACTCGTAAAGAATGACACCGAGGGAGAAGATGTCAGAGCGATGGTCGGCCCGCTTCCCCACCACCTGTTCGGGCGCAATGTACCTCGGTGAACCCAGGATGATCCCGGTCTGCGTGCGCGTCTCGCTCGAGCGCATGCGAGCAATACCGAAGTCGGCAATCTTTGCGCGCCCTTCCGGGGTGATCATGATGTTGGCGGGCTTGATGTCCCGATGCACGACGTGGTGCTGGTGCGCGTAGGCCAGGCCTTCTCCGACCTGAGCCGCGACATCGACGGCGAGCGCCACCGGCAAGGGCTGCCCTTCGGCGAGCATTTCCCGCAGCTCACGGCCCTCGATGTACTCCATCGCCATGTACACGAGGTGTCCGCTCTTGCCGATGTCGTAGATGATGATGATGTTCGGGTGGTTGAGTCCGCCGGCGGCCTTGGCTTCCGTATAGAAGCGCGCTTCGTACTCGGCCATGCCCTCGTGGCCAGCCTCCTCGGTGTTGATGGTCTTGATCGCCACCATGCGGTTGAGCATCGGGTCGTTGGCCCGATACACCACGCCCATTGCGCCTTTGCCCAGTTCGGCGACGACCTCGTAGCGGCCAAGCAGCCAGGGTTCGGTCATCGGGGATCGGCTATTTCTTGGTCTTCAGCCCGCGGTACACGGGCCCCCAAATCGGGTGTCCGGCCTCGTCCTCCCGGAGCGCGAATGAAGGATCGATATCCAGGGCTTTCTTGAATTCGTCGCGGCACTGCTGCATCCGGGCGGAAACGCAATGGATGAACGCGAGATACTTGTGCGCTCTCATTTGGTTCGATGTGCCGCGCAGGCCGGCGTCCAGGCCCCCTTGCAGCAGTCGCGCTGCGTAGGCGTATTCGCCGTCCTCGTAGGCTCTGATGCCGAACTCAAGTTCATTCTCGCC
Source organism: uncultured beta proteobacterium (assembly GCA_963699535.1). Lineage (GTDB taxonomy): Bacteria > Pseudomonadota > Gammaproteobacteria > Burkholderiales > SG8-39 > VBDM01. Next base: position 96,083 of record CAVOUJ010000030.1, read on the forward strand.
TTTGCTCGAGAACGCCGCCGCAAGATTCTCCCCGAACGAGGCGCATCCGCAAAGCGCCAGGCAAAGCAGCAACGCCGCGGCCTGCCGGTCGTGGGTCATCGCGCTCCCATTAACGGCGGAACCTGTGCTTTACGCTGACCTCTGCTCCGGACTTCAATTCGACTGTCTCGACATAGGTCGGAAATGCCGTGTTCCTCAGCTCGATGCGGTGCTTGCCCGGCTTGATCGGTATCGCACGAAGCGGGGGACTCACGCCGTGCCTTGCCCCATCGACGTAGACCTCGGCCCAAGGCAGGGCAACAATATTGATGACCGCGTCGCGCGGAGAAACCGGGGCTGGCGCGGCGGGCTCGGGTTCCTTCGCCCTGGGCAGGGTCGCTATTTCCTTCGTCTTCGCCGGCGCCTCCAGTTCCTTCACCCGCGCCGTCTGGACCGTGCCCAAGGCGGGCGCCGCCTCGATCCTTGCCGACCGCTGCGGCTCGGTCTGCCGGGCTGGGGTCGCGGGCTGCGGTGCCTTCAGTTTCTGCGGCGCTTCCGGTGCCGGCTCCGGCGGGGCGGCGGCAGGAGCTGCTGCTGCAGGTGCCGCGGGGGGCGGATCGGCGCTCGGCGTCGCCGTGCCCCGTGGCGCTTGCGGCGCGGCAGACACGGGCGGTCTCGCTTCGCTGTTCGAGGTTCGGTAGGTGCGCGCGATCACTCCCGAGCCGACGATGAGCGTGAAGGCGAGCGGCGCAGCGACGAGCAGTTTGCTGTTGACGGCGAGGGCGTCGCCCCAGCCGGACCGTATCAGTTTGGGAAGCTTGGGCAAACGCAGGCCTTGCGCACGGGCTGCCGGTTGCGGTGCGGGCATCGTGCGTCGCAGGTTTCCCGGCGCCGGACCGATTGCGTACACCTCGTGTTCGCGCACGTGTTTGTCGGTCTTTGCCCCCTCGTAGTGGAAAAGCTTGGCGTAGTCCTCCGACAGGCGGGCCATCACATCGTGGTAGGAACGGGAGACGAGGATCTGCCCCGGCTCGGCGAAACTCATGACGCGTTGCGCCACGTTGATCCCGTCCCCGATGATGTTCGGCTGGCCGTTGATGTCTTTCACGAGCCTCACCGGCCCCAGATTGAGGCCTACGCGGATTTGCAGGCGCGGGCCGCTGGTGTTTTCCAGGCTGGCGACGGCGTCCCGCAGGTTCATGCCGGCGAACAGCGCGTCTTCGGGATCGCCGAGAAAGCTGACCGCGGCGCCGTCACCCGTGTCGAGAATGATGCGATCGTCCGTGGCGACGCCCGCGATCACGTCGGTCAGGATGGCATTGAACCGTTCCTTGAGCGCGATCTGTTTGCCGACGTCCTGCCTCGTGTACTCGACGATGTCGAGAAACAGCACGCTGCAGATGAAAGTCCGATTGGTGTGCTCCGCCATCCCTTATCCCGCCGCAGTCGCCGACGCGGCCCCGCTTTGCCTGGTCCGAGCCCAAGACGACAATTCTACCGCGCCGCGGCTCGGCAGGCACCGGAAAGTTGCTAGAATATCAACCTATTGCCTGTCCAAAGGCTCCAAGCGGCCGATCTCGTGGACCCTGCCATGTCCGTCACACCGGAACAAATTCACGCTGCCCTGAAAGAGATCCTTGACCCGAATACCGGGCGGGATTTTTTCACGTCCAAATCGGCGAAGAACCTCAACGTTGAAGGCGGGGACGTATCAATCGAGATCGAGCTCGCCTACCCGGGCAAGACCCAGATCGACCCGATTCGCAGGCTTGTCGGCGACAGGCTTCGTGGAATTCCGGGGGTCGGCTCGGTAAGCGTCAGCATCACGAGCAAGATCGTCTCCCACGCCGTGCAGCGCGGAGTCAAGCTCATCCCGGGAGTGAAAAACATCGTCGCGGTTGCCTCCGGCAAGGGGGGGGTGGGCAAATCGACTACGGCGGCGAACCTCGCCCTCGCGCTTTCCGCAGAAGGTGCCAGTGTCGGCGTGCTCGACGCCGATATCTACGGCCCCTCGCAGCCGATCATGCTCGGGATCACCGGCCGGCCGGAATCCAGGGACGGCAAGACCCTCGAGCCGATGATGGGGCACGGCATCCAGGCGATATCGATCGGTTTTCTCATCGACATCGACACACCCATGGTCTGGCGGGGTCCAATGGTCACGCAGGCCCTCGAGCAGCTCCTCAAGGACACCCGCTGGCGCGACGTCGACTACCTCATCGTCGACATGCCGCCCGGCACCGGGGATATCCAGCTCACCCTGGCGCAGAAGGTTCCGGTGACCGGAGCGGTCATCGTGACGACCCCGCAGGACGTCGCCCTTATCGATGCCCGCAAGGGTCTAAAAATGTTCGAGAAAGTGGGGATTCCCATCCTCGGCGTGATCGAGAACATGAGCACTCACATCTGCTCGAAATGCGGCCACGAGGAGCATATCTTCGGGCAGGGCGGGGCGGAGCGCATGTGCAAGGAGTACGGCACCGAATTCCTCGGGTCGCTGCCGCTGGATATCGCGATCCGGGAGCACGCCGACTCGGGGAAACCGACCGTGGTGGCGGATCCGGATGGCCGGGCGGCGGAGCTCTACCGGGCGATCGGGCGGAGGCTCGCCGTCAAGATCGGGGAGTCGGCCAAGGACATGACGGCCAAGTTCCCGAACATCGTCGTTTCCAAGAACACCTGAGGCCTCGCTCAACGGTGGGTCGGGCGCGTCCAGGACTCGATACGTCACCTCCATACTTTCCCTTGCGTTTCAAGTAGTCCTTCCCTACCATAAGTTGCGTATTGCGTCGGGCAGCGAGAACGGCTGCCTGACCGGCGGGTGCGGGATGTAAGGGGGAAAAGGGAGAAATCACTTGATTTCGCGGGGGCAGTCCCTATACTTTCCTGCAAACGGGCTCCGGTTCGGTTGTCTGCGATGCGGACGGTCAAACCCGGGCCCGATGCTTTTTTGGAACGGATCTTGAATCGCGAACCCGGACAAAAGGAGGTCATCATGACAAGCACCAGGAGAGTACTTCGGCTCGCAGGATTTTTTCGCTCTCGATATTCCCGTAACCTAGGTTCGCCCTGGAGACCCGTGAGATGCAGATGCGCGCAGGCGTAGCAAGAAAGACCATCAAGTCGATCCGACAGCAGGTATTTGAACAGACCCACCTCTTCGACTCGCACGCCGAGTCGAGCCTGGACTTCGAGAAAGTCCGGGCGGCAGTAAAGGACGGCTACGACAAGCCGTTCCTCCTGATCGATTCCAACATCATCCGCGAGAAGACGCGGCGTTTCACGGCGGCGCTGCCGTGCGTGCGCCCGCATTACGCGGTCAAGGCCAACCCGGATCCCCGCGTGCTGAAGGTTCTGCTCGAGGAGGGTGCCGGGTTCGAGATCGCCTCCCTGGCCGAGCTCGACTTTCTGCGTGTCGCTGGGTGCGTCTCCGGAGGAGATCTTCTACTCCAACCCGGTGAAGTCGCGGGAGTCCATCGCTCGCGTGGCGGCGAAGGGAGTGCAGTGGTACGTGATCGATTCGGTCGAGGAGATGAGGAAGATCCAGTCGATCAAGGCGGATGCCAAGCTTTACCTGCGCATCGACACGCCCAACATAGGCAGCGACTGGCCGCTCGCGGGCAAGTTCGGGGCGCACGCGTCGGAAGTGCGCGACATCATCGCCACCGCGGCCAAGCTCAAGGTCGACCTCGCCGGGGTCGCCTTCCACGTGGGATCGCAGTGCCGCAACCCGGAGAACTGGCGTGTCGGCATCGAGAAATCGCGCGCGGTCTTCGACCAGATGGCGAAGGCCGGCCTCAATCCGAGGCTGCTGAACATCGGCGGGGGCTTCCCCGTCAGGCACGTCAAGCCGATCCCCGCAATCGAGGTGATTGGCGACGTAATCAACCGAGCGCTGGAAGCGTTCCCGCCGGCGGTGAAGGTGATTGCCGAACCCGGTCGTTTCCTGGTTTCCGACGCCGGCTATTTCGTGTGCCGCATCATGGGGACAGCGACCCGGGGGAACAAGCGCTGGATGCATCTGGACGCGGGGCTCTTTGGCGGCATCATCGAGACCGCCGAAGGCCTGAAGTACAGGGTCCGCACCGATCGCTCGGGGCCCGACGTTCCCTGGAACGTTGCAGGTCCGACCTGCGACTCGATCGACGTCGTGATGCGCGACGAGCCCTTGCCCTCAGACCTGCAGGAAGGCGACTACATCTACCTCAAGAACGCCGGGGCGTACACGACGGCCTACGCGAGCAACTTCAACGGGTTTCCGCTGCCTGAAGTTCGGGTGATATAGGAAGCACCGAGGAGGCAAGGGCGGGTCGCACCCGCCCTCTTGTTTTTTGGCGCGATCAGCTGCGCCAGTACTCGACGAAAGCGTAGGCGAAACCTCGCTGGCCGCCAGGGGCGATCCGTTCCCGAGAGAGTTCGCGCCATCGCGAGCGGTCGAATTCGGGGAAGAACGTGTCGCCCTCGAAATCGCGCTCGATCTCGGTCATGTGGAGTCGGGTCGCGATCGGCAGGGCGAGCGCATAGATCTCCGCGCCGCCGACGACGAACGCGTTCTGCGGCTCGTGAACCGCCGCGAGCGCGGCCTCCAGCGAGTGCACGGTCAGGCATCCGGAATGGGTCCACTCGCGCGAGCGCGTGACCACGATATTGTCCCGCCCGGCGAGCGGCTTTCCCGAAATAGCCACTATGGACTCGAAAGTCTTGCGACCCATGATCACGGCGTGACCCAAGGTGAGCTGCTTGAACCGCTTCAGGTCCTCCGGCAGATGCCAAGGCATCCGATTCCCGATGCCGATGACCCGGTTTCGCGCCACGGCGGCGACGATGCAGACCGTAGGAGGGTTGTTCAGAGAAGGTTCACGAGGTGAAAAACTCCGGCATTATAGCGGTCGATGAAAATCGGACTCGACTTCCCGGAGCGCTACTACCCTAGATCGTTCCTGAGCCTGCTGCTGCTCGCGTTTGCGCTCGTTGCGACACCCCTGATCGTGGCTTTCTATAATGCCGCGGTGTATGTGGAGCAGTTGGCGGGTCATAGCCAGACGGCGGTGTCGCAGGCGGCGCAGGCTTCTCGAGGCAGCCGTCTGCTGGTCGAGCAGACCACTGCGCTCGAGCGGGTGGTGCGCCAGTATCTCATCCTTGGAGACGAGGAGCTTCTCAACGACTACAACGGGCTGAGGACCAACTTCAAGGCGAACACGAGCGAACTTTCCCTTCAGCCGCTCGACGAGCTGCAGCTGCGCGAACTGAACAAGACCATAGACAAGGAACAGGAACTGTACGAACAGTTGCTCGGCAAGCCGGCGACCAGGGCCGCCAAGACGGCCTTGGCGGAGGGCTATGGTGTGCTCTCGGATCGCGCGCGCGAGGTGCTGAGGACCAGCAACGCCCTGATCGATCGGGAAGTGGAGTCCATGCGCAGGACTGGCCAGCGTGCGCAACGCACTCTCTGGTTGCAGCTCGCCGCCACAATACCCCTGGGCATCCTTCTCGCTGTCGGCGTGACGCTCCTGATCGCAAGACCGGTCCGGCAGCTCGACCAGGCAATCCGTCGCCTAGGGGCCGGGGAGTTCGACGGCGACATCCGTGTCGGAGGGCCCGCTGACCTCAAATATCTGGGAGGCAGACTCGAGTGGCTGCGCCAGCGGCTGATCGACCTTGAACAAGAGAAGCGCCTGTTCCTAAGGCATGTCTCCCATGAGCTGAAGACGCCGCTCACGGCGCTGCGAGAGGGATCCGAACTGCTCGCAGAAGAGACGACCGGGCCGCTGTCGCCCGGACAGCGGGATATCGTCGGCATTCTGCAGCAGAAGAGCGTTCATTTGCAGCGGCTGATCGAGGATCTGCTCAAGTACCAGCGTACGGAGGAGAGCGTCGGGCGCCTGGAACTGTCGGCGGTGCGCCTGGACCGCGTCGTGGTGCAGGTGCTCGGCGATCACCGCCTGGCGGCCCAGGCCCGCGGCATCCGAGCCGAGCTGCGACTCGATCCCGTCGTCCTGAGAGCGGATCAGGACAAATTGCACGCTGTGGTTGCGAATCTCGTTTCCAACGCCATCAAATACTCGCCTGACGGCGGTATGATTTCCCTGGCGCTGCGTCGTGAGGGGGAGCAGGTGGTATTCGACGTCAAGGACGCGGGTCCGGGCATTCCTCCGGGAGACCGCGACCGGGTTTTCGACTGGTTCTATCAGGGCGCGGGCGTTCCCCACGGGCGCGTCCAGGGCAGCGGGCTCGGTCTCGCAATCGCGAAGGAATTCGTTGTCGCGCACGGCGGCCGAATAGAAGTTGTGGACGAAAGCGAGGGAGGCGCGCACTTCCGCGTCACGCTTCCGGCCGAGGCGGCATGATCCGAACCGTCGCAGCCTTGTCGTTCTCCTGCGCGCTCGCCGGGTGCACCGCATTCTCTGCCCCGCGCCCGGGAACAGCAGGCTATGCTGCGGCTCAGGAATCCCGCCACGTGACGGAACTGATCGGCTACACTCAAAAGGTCGCCGCGCTGCGGGCCGACGAACAGCGACGCGAATTGAACGTTTCGAACCAGATGTTCTCCAAGGACCGGAATACTTACAGCCGGATGAGGCTCGCGCTGCTGCTGGCGCTGCCGGGAACGGCGTTCAACGACGATGCCCGCGCGGCGAGCCTGCTCGAGCCCCTCGCGGGAAACCCGGAGTCGGGTCCGATGCAGCAATTTGCGGGGCTGCTGCACTCCCATGTCAGCGAGCGTCTGCGCCGCTCCGCGCAACTGAAGGAGCAAACCGAGATGATGAAGGCGGCCGAGCGCAACGCCGCGCAACTGAAAGAGCAGCTGGACGCGATGCGGGCGATCGAGCGCAAGCTTCTGGAGCGAGAATTGGGACGACCGAGATGAGTGCGATTCTGCTCGTCGATGACGACCCGGACATTCTGAAGCTGCTGTCGCTGCGTCTTGTCGCGGCAGGCCATGGGGTTCGGGCCGTAGACAGCGGCGAGAAGGCGCTCGCCGTGCTGGCTGCGTCTCGCCCGGAGCTTGTCATTACCGATCTCAAGATGGGCGGCATGGACGGGCTCGCGCTCTTCGACGAGATTCGCAAGCAGGCGCCAATGCTGCCCGTCATCATTCTCACCGCGCACGGCACCATCCCGGATGCAGTGGCCGCCACGCGGCGCGGGGTTTTCGGGTTCCAGACCAAGCCGTTCGACGGCAAGCTCCTGATCGAGCAGGTGGAGCAGGCGCTGCGACTTTCCGGCAACGGGAGCGGCACCGTCGATGAGGACTGGCGCAGCGAATTCGTGACGCAAAGCCCGAAGATGGAAGACGTCCTTCGCCAGGCGCGCCTGGTGGCGCAGTCGGATGCGAGCGTGTTCATCCAGGGCGCGAGCGGCACGGGGAAGGAGCTGCTGGCAAGGGCAATACATCGCGCCAGCCGCCGCTCGCAGCGGCCCTTCGTCGGCGTCAACTGCGCGGCAATCCCGGAAAACCTGCTCGAATCGGAACTATTCGGGCATCGCAAGGGTTCCTTCACCGGGGCGACCTACGATCACAAGGGGCTTGTCCCCGCCGCCGACGGCGGCACGCTTTTCCTGGATGAGATCGGCGATATGCCGCTCCCCCTGCAAGCGAAGCTGCTGCGCGTCTTGCAGGAACGGGAAGTACGTCCGGTCGGCGCCACCCAAGGGATCCCCGTGGACGTGCGGGTCATCTCCGCGACGCACAGCAACCTCGACATCCAGATGAAAGCGGGGCGGTTCCGCGAGGATCTGTACTACCGGTTGAACGTCGTTTCGCTCTCGCTTCCTCCGCTCGTCGAGCGCCGGGAGGATATCGTCCTTCTCGCGACGCATTACCTGAAGGAGACCGCGGCACGCTACCGGAAGGACGTCCCGGCGTTTGCGCCTGAGGCGCTCGAGCTTCTCGTCAAGGCGCCCTGGCCCGGAAACGTGCGGCAACTCGTCAACGTCGTCGAGCAGGTCGTGGCGCTGTGCGCATCAGGCATCATTCCGGCCTCACTCGTGCAGCAGGCGCTCAAAGAGGAGCCGGCCCCGCTCGCCTCGCTCGAGGAAGCGAGGGGCGCCTTCGAGCGCGAATACCTGGTTCGCATCCTGCGCATGACGGGGGGTAACGTCACTCACGCGGCGAAGCTCGCGCAGCGAAACCGCACCGAGTTCTACAAACTGCTCGAGCGCCACCGGCTCGAGTCGAAGATGTTCAAGCCCGAGAAGGGCTGATCCGCATTGCGTTGCGCTGTCGCTGCAGAGCGACAGCGAAATTCCCTTGTTCTTCAGCCTGCTCTCGCGCGGTGCGCCGAGACCCGTCTCCGAGAGACGACACGCTGAGTGCTTTCATACTCCGAAATGTTCGAATAACTACTTGAGATAAATGGAAAGACCCATCCTGGCACGGGGCTTGCGCCAGTGCTGTCGAAATTTCGGGCCGAATGGATTCGAGATGGACAACCTAGTAGGAACGCGTGCAAGCCCTCTGATTGCAATTGCAGTGGTTTCAATCATGGTTCTGGGCGTCATCGGCGTGGCGGCCGTGACCGGAGTGCTGCCGAGCGGAACGTCGCCCAAGCTGAGCGGCGCGGCGCGGACTGACGTGACGCGGACGACTGATTCTGCCGTGCCGTTCCACGCGGTCACCTGTGCGCTGTGCGGGACCATCGAGGCGATTCGAACCGTGGAGGTTGTCGAAGAAGCTGGCGGCAGCACCCTCGCGGACGTCGGGCGAGATGGCGGCGTGAGGATCCTGGAGAGTTCCGGGAGTTCAGCGTCCGGAAACGATATTGCCAAAGGCGCGAGGAAGCGGTACGCCTACCGCGTTACCGTGCGCATGGATGACGGTTCCTACCGTACCGTCTCGCTGGTGGCCCCACCCGCGCTCGCCGTGGGCGACAAGGTCCGCGTGGTCGAAGGCAGGCTGGTGCGCGCCTGAAGTGTGGGGTATAAGAGAGCCTCCACACTACAGCGAGGAGAAATGATCGTGACGCATCTCAACCGGAACACTGTGCGCATTCTTGTCGTCAGCATGTGCTTCCTGGGCGTGCCGGTCCCTGTCGCCCAGGCCGAGCTGGTCCCGACCGACAGGATCGACTTCGTGGATCGGACACAGCCTGCGGCACGCGAGCGCTTGGCTTCGCTTTTCGACCGAGCCGACGTTCGTGCCGCGCTGGAGCGCCATGGCGTGAGCGCGGACGAAGCCAAGGCCCGTGTCGGCGCATTGAGCGAGGAGGAAGTCGAGCGCCTCGCCGCCCGCTTCGATTCGCTTCCCGCCGCGGGCAACGGATTCGAGAGCGTGATCTGGATCGCTTTTCTCGTCTTCGTGATTCTTCTCGTAACGGACATTCTGGGCTTCACCAAAGTCTATCCGTTTACCCGGCCGGCCAAGTGATCCTCCCCTCTCGACCGCGCCGGTGTATCGCCCGCCGCCTCACGGCGGCGGGCATCTTTCTTCTCGGCCTTGCAGGCTGCGCCACGCCTCAGCTGCAGGGCCTGATCGAGCGCGGTTCCCAAGGACTCCCGCAGCGCGCGGAGCTCGGAACTGTTCCGTTCCACGCACAGGAGGACTTCCAGTGCGGCCCGGCCGCGCTCGCGATGGCGTTCGGAGCCGTGGGCGAGGCGGTCGAGCCGGAGGCGCTCGCACCGCAGGTCTACCTTCCGGGCCGGCAGGGAAGTCTGCAGGTCGAGATGCTCGCCGCGACGCGTCGCAACGGCCTGGTCGCGGTCGAGCTGAAGCCGAGCCTGTCCGACCTGCTGTCCGAAATCGCCGCCGGCAACCCCGTCATCGTGCTGCAGAACCTAGCGTTCGATTGGTACCCGGTTTGGCACTACGCTGTCGCGATCGGCTATGACTTGAACGAGGGCAGCGTTACGCTGCGCTCGGGGCTAGAACGGCGGATTGAAATTCCCATGGGCACCTTTGAGCGCACTTGGGCCCGGGGTGGCTACTGGGCAATGCTCGCGCTGCCTCCGGGCCGCATGCCGGCGAGCGTCTCCGAGGCCGACTACCTGAACGCCGTCGCAAGGCTCGAGCGGGCCGGCTCATCCGATGCGGCGCAGGCGGCCTACGGGAACGCCCTCAGGCACTGGCCGGGCAACTTGGTGGCGCTCGTCGGCATGGGGAATACCGCGTATCGACTCGGAGATTTCGAGGGCGCCGAGCAGGCCTTCCGCCGGGCGACGCTGGCCCATCCTCTTTCGGCTGCGGCGCACAACAACCTCGCGCAGACCCTAATGGAGCTCGGTCGCGACGACGAGGCGCTGGCCGAGGCGCGCATCGCGGTCGGCCTCGGCGGGCCGCTCGAGGACGTCTCGGTCCGGACCCTGGATACTATCGCTACGCGCGCCGGGCGCGGCGCGCCGGAGTGGCATCAGTAGTTCGGTAGTGGGCTGTTCCGCTTCCCGTGACGCATGTCGCCGCGCAAGTCGCTCAAGCGAAACAGCCTCTCCCAATCACACCGCGATCGGCGCCTTGATCGCGGGATAAGGGTCGTAGCCCTCGAGGGTGAAGTCCTCGTAGCGAAATCCGAAGATGTCCCGGACACCGGGATTGAGACGCATGCGCGGTAGGGCCCTCGGCGATCGCGACAGCTGCTCCTTCGCCTGCTCCAGGTGGTTGAGATAGAGGTGCGCGTCGCCCAGGGTGAGCACGAATTCCGCGGGCCTCAAGGCGCAGACTTGTGCAACCATCAAGGTCAGCAGCGCGTACGAGGCGATGTTGAACGGCACGCCGAGGAAGATATCCGCGCTCCTCTGGTACAACTGGCAGGACAGGCTCCCCTCGGCGACGTAGAACTGAAACAGGGCGTGGCAGGGCGGGAGCTTCATCTTGTCGATCTCCGAGGGATTCCACGCGGTGACGATGTGGCGGCGCGAATCGGGCCGCGTCTTGATCGAATTGACGACCTGCGCGATCTGGTCGATCGCGCTACCGTCGGGCGAGGGCCAGCTGCGCCATTGCGAGCCGTACACCGGCCCGAGCTCGCCGTTCACGTCCGCCCACTCGTCCCAGATCGTGACGCCGTGCTCCTGCAGCCAGCGCACGTTGGTGTCGCCCCGCAGGAACCACAGCAGCTCGTAGATGACGGATTTGAGGTGGACCTTCTTGGTCGTGAGCAGGGGAAAGCCGGCGGCGAGGTCGAATCGCATCTGCCAGCCGAAGGTGGCCAGGGTGCCGGTGCCGGTGCGGTCGGTCTTGCGGTGCCCGTGCTCGAGCACGTGGCGCATGAGATCGAGGTATTGCTTCATCGAGGCGCGGCCGGCGTGTTCGAAATCATAGCGCGTTGTGAGGGCGAGCTGAACGTTTGCGCGGCGGAATCGCGCGCCAGGCAAGAATCACGGCTGTGGCGAAGACTGTATAGGCAATGGCGAAGACCCACTCGGGGAGGTTGTAGTAAAGGAGCCACGCGAGCCAGCGGCCAATGAAGCTGCGCTCCTCGCGCCCCGTTGCGCGCAGTGCGTCCTCCCACCAGGTGAGCGGGCAGGTGACCCCGAGCAGCGCCTCGGCCGCGACGAATACGATCGCGGCGAGGTGCGCGATGCGGAAGGCACGGTTGCGCACCCAGTGCCAACTCCGCGCCCCGGCGAGGATCAGGGCAAAGCCGCCGACGACGAACAGCACGAACAGAACGTGGAAAGCCAGGACGGCGTCGGCGAGCATGCGCGAAAGAAACCTCAGCCCGTCCGAGGTTCTCCCGTTTCCACGGGCCGGGAAGGCGCTGCGCACCATTCGCTCCAGGAGCCCGGATATAGGCGTGCGCCGCGCAAGCCGGCGTATTCCATGGCGAGAAGGTTGTGGCAGGCGGACACGCCCGAGCCGCAGTAATTCACGACGCTCTCCGGACTCGTATCGCCCGAGCACGGCGCCGAATTCCTGCCGGAGCGTATCGGAATCCTTGAAGCGGCCGCTTGCGTCGAGGTTGTCGCGATAGAAGCGGTTCCGCGCTCCGGGAATGCGTCCTCCGACCGGATCAAGCGTTTCGTTTTGCCCGCGAAAGCGGTCGGGAGCGCGAGCATCGACGAGCAGCGTGCGCGCGTCGCCGAGATGGGCAAGCATATAGCGAGTACTTACCCAGGCCCTGCTCGGCTTCCCGGCAAACCGCGCCGGCTTCGGCTTCGGGATTTCGGCCGTCTGCGGCCGTCCCTCGGCGATCCACTCGGTCCAGCCGCCGTCGAGGACGGCGACGGGCAGGTGTCCGAGCCAGCGCAACAGCCACCACAGCCGCGCCGCGACCATTCCCCCTTGAGCGTCGTAGGCGATCACCTGTTTTCTCGAATCGACGCCGGCCCGTCCCAGCTTCTTGATGAGCTCATCCGGTTTGGGGAGCGGGTGCCGGCCGTTCTTTCCGGTCATCGGCGCCGAGAGATCCTTGTCGAGGCCCAGAAACCGGGCGCCGGGGATGTGCGAGCTTGCGTAATCCGCGCGGCCGCGCGCAGGATCGGTGAGATCGTGCCGGCAATCGAACACCACCCAGCCGGGATCGGCAAGATGTTGGGCGAGGATATCGGTGCTGATGAGTGCGGTGAGGATCATGCGCCTATCGTAAGCTAGAATGGCCGGTGCTTGCGTATGTGTACAGCGTTTGCACGAAACTCCCCAGCGCCGCCGCTCGGCGGAGCACCCGCGCACTCGGGCACATCGCGATTGCGGGCTCGCTTTCCGCCTGCGTTCCGATGCACCACAGCATCGCACCTTACGACAAGGACTCGGTTGCAGCGCGTACCCTCGAAGAGCATGCCGCCGATGTATGCGCCGCGGTACGCGGACGAGGCGCGCTGCCGACCTATCGTTTCACGACTGACGGCTGCTCATTCTGGCTGGACAACGGCTGGCTGCATTGCTGTATCGAGCACGACATCGATTACTGGTGTGGTGGCAGCGCGATTGATCGCTGCGCCTCGGACCGGCGCCTGAGGGCTTGCGCCGAAGCCGCGGGTCACGGGACGGTCGGCAGCGTCATGCATTTCGGCACGCGCCTGGGCGGACACCCTTGGGTTCCGCTCCCCTGGCGGTGGGGTTACGGCTGGGACTGGCCCTACGCGTACGATGACCCTGCAGGGCGGGTACTACTGCGTGGAAGCGATGAGGGTTGCGCCGGGCAACCCGACCCATCAACGGATACTTCCCCTTGATCGGCTCAAGGGGCCCTAAACGTGCCCCGCCAGCCCTCGCCGCAGATACTCGTGGAAGTACATCATGCCGTCTTCCATCGGCGACTGGTACGGGCCGACTTCGTTCTCGCCGCGCTCATATAGCGCGCGGCGGCCGCGGTCCATGCGCTTGGCGATCTCGTCGTCCTCGATCGCGGTTTCCATGTAGGCGGCCTGTTCGGCTTCGATGAATTCACGCTCGAAGAGCACGATCTCTTCCGGGTAGTAGAACTCGACGACGTTGGTGGTGTGCGTGGGTGAGCGCGGCAGCAGGGTGCTGACCACGAGCACGTGCGGGTACCACTCGAGCATCACGTTCGGGTAGTACAGGAACCAGATGGCGCCGTGCTTCGGCTGCCTGCCGTCGAGGTAGCGCTTGAGGGCCTCGTGCCATTTCGCGTAGGCGGGCGTGCCGGGCTTGGCGAAGCCGTCCTTGACGCCCACTGTCTGCGAGGAGTACGTGTCGGCGATCTCCCATTTCAGGTCGTCGCAGGTGACGAAGTTGCCCAGGCCCGGGTGGTAGGGCACGACATGGTAGTCCTCGAGATACACCTCGATGAAGGTCTTCCAGTTCTGCTCGAACTCCATGACCTCGACGCGGTCGAGCATGTAGCCGGAGAAGTCGAACTGGTCGGCGCTCGCGAATCCCGCGAGATCGGCGGCGACATCGCGTTTTCCGGCGAACAGCATGCCGCGCCAGTTTTGCAGCTGCAGTCTTGCCGAGGTTGAGGCAGGGATTCTCGGGGAAGTGCGGCGCGCCGAGCAGCTTCCCCTTCATGTCGTAGGTCCAGCGGTGCAGGGGGCAGACGATGTTCTGCGCGTTGCCGCGTCCTTCGAGGAGGATCGCCTGCCGGTGGCGGCAGACGTTGGAAAGGAGCTCGATGCCGCCTGAGTTCCTCACCAGCACCTTGCCGTGGTCCATCCAGGCGAGGGAGTGATAGTCGCCCGGATTCGGCACCATCAGCTCGTGCCCCACGTAGCCCGGGCTGTTGGAGAAAAGCAGCTCTTGCTCCAGTGCGAAGACTTGCGGATCGAAATACCAGGATACGGGAAGCTGTGAAGCGTTCGGCTTGAGCCTTCGCGAACTGGGCAGATCGGACATACGGGTGGGCGGCCTCGTCGGGGTAGGAAAATAAAATGGGCGCGATTCTAGACCTTTTCAACCGGGGGCACCAGGATTTTTTCCCTCCCGGGTCATTGACCGTGCTCCCCCCGTAGGCTATTTTCTTTCCGAGAAGGCGCTCCGCGCGCGGCGGCGCGCATCCCCGCCATGTCCAAAGTCTCCAAGACCGAACCGCCTGAGAGCTTCGAAGCCGCGCTCGCCGAGCTGGAGAAGATCGTCGCCAGCATGGAGTCCGGGAAGCTCAGCTTGGAGCAGTCCCTGGGCGCTCACAAGCGGGGTCTCGAGCTGGCTCAGTACTGCCAGGGCGTGCTCGCCCGCGCCCAGCAGCAGGTCAAAGTGCTCGAAGAAAACACGCTGAAAAACCTTGCCGGTGCCGACGACGACAAGTGATTTCACCGCCTGGATGGGAAACGTCCAGGCGCGGGTCGAAGCGGCGCTGGAGCGTGTTCTGCCGTCGGGAAAGATCGCCCCGCAGCGTCTGCACGATGCGATGCGCTACGCGGTGCTCGGCGGGGGCAAGCGGATCCGGCCGCTGCTCGTTTTTGCCGCGGGAGAGGCGGCAGCCGCAGATCCGGGCCGCGCGGACCCGGCGCGACTCGAAATCGCGGGCTGCGCAGTCGAGTTGCATTCACGCGTATTCGCTCGTGCACGACGACCTCCCCTGCATGGACGACGACGTGCTTCGGCGCGGCAAGCCTACCGTCCATGTCGAGTTCGACCAGGCCACGGCGCTGCTCGTGGGCGACAGCCTGCAGTCGCTCGCGTTTCAATTGCTCGCCGAGCACCGGCTGGCCGACGACCCGGCCGCTCAATTGGAGATGGTGAGGATCCTCGCCGCGGCGGCGGGCAGCCGGGGCATGGCGGGCGGGCAGGCCATCGACCTCGCGAGCGTCGGTCAGGCTCTGACCCTGCCCGAGCTCGAGCACATGCACATCCACAAGACCGGCGCGCTGATCCGCGCTTCGGTCGGGCTCGGTGCGCGCTGCGCGAATGCGCTTGCGCCCGAGAAACTGCCCCGTCTCGACCACTACGCGAAGTGCATAGGGCTCGCTTTCCAGGTGGTCGACGACGTGCTCGATCAGGAGTCCTCGACCGCGACACTGGGGAAAACCGCGGGAAAGGACGCGGCGAACAACAAGCCGACCTACGTTTCGCTGCTCGGGCTGCCGCGCGCCAAGGCGCTTGCCGAGGAGTTGCGCCGGGAGGCGCGCGACGCGGTCGCTGAAATGGGCGCCGGCGCGAATCGGCTCCTGGAGCTGGCGGACTTCATCGTGTTGCGCAAGTTCTGACCGCGGGAAATCCACGGTCGCCCTGGGGAACTTTTTGCGGGATAATTCCCGGTCCATGAGCGCGATTGGCAAGGTGGATCTGCCAGGAGGGTCGGAGGCCGGACCGGGCGAATACGATCCTCACGCCTACGAGCTGCTGAAGACCATTGACGATCCGGCGGTGCTGCACAAGCTCGATCGCAAGGGCCTGCAGCAGCTCGCGGACGAGCTTCGCGCCTTCATTCTCGAATCGGTGAGCCAGACCGGCGGGCATCTCTCATCCAACCTCGGGACGGTAGAGCTCACCATCGCCCTGCACCACGTTTTCAACACGCCCCACGACCGAATCGTGTGGGATGTCGGGCACCAGACCTATCCACACAAGATTCTCACGGGCCGGCGCGATGCGATGGCACGGCTGCGCATGATGGGCGGCATCTCGGGCTTCCCGAGGCGCAGCGAGAGCGAGTACGACACCTTCGGCACCGCGCATTCGAGCACGTCGATCAGCGCCGCGCTCGGCATGGCTCAGGCCGCAAAGCTGAGAGGCGAGACCGGCGACAGGCGCCGCCATGTTATCGCGGTGATCGGCGACGGCGCCATGTCGGCTGGCATGGCCTTCGAGGCCCTGAACAATGCGGGGGTGATGGACACCGACCTTCTGGTTATCCTGAACGATAACGACATGTCCATCTCGCCGGCGGTGGGCGCACTCAACCGCTATCTCGCCCGGCTGATGTCGGGGCGTTTCTACGTGGCGGCGAAGAAAGCCGGCGAAAGAGTCCTCGCCACCATGCCGCCGCTCCTTGAGCTGGCGAAAAAGGTGGAAGAGCACGCCAAGGGATTGGTCGTTCCCTCGACGCTGTTCGAGGAGTTCGGATTCAACTACGTCGGTCCGATCGACGGCCATGACCTCGAGTCGCTCATTCCGACCTTGAAGAACATCAAGGAGCTCAAAGGCCCGCAGTTCCTGCACGTCGTCACAAAGAAGGGGCAGGGCTACAAGCTCGCCGAGGCCGATCCGGTGCTCTACCACGGTCCGGGGAGGTTCAATCCCTCCGAGGGCATCAAGAAGGCGAGCGGTGGCACGCCGACGTTCACACAGGTGTTCGGCGAATGGCTGTGCGACATGGCGGATCTCGATGCGCGCCTCGTCGGCATCACGCCTGCGATGCGCGAGGGATCGGGGCTCGTGCGCTTCGCCCAGGAGTTTCCCGAAAGGTATTTCGACGTGGGCATTGCCGAACAGCACGCCGTCACTTTCGCTGCGGGGCTTGCGTGCGAGGGAATGAAGCCGGTGCTCGCGATCTATTCGACATTTCTTCAACGCGGCTATGACCAGCTGATCCACGACGTCTGCATCCAGAACCTGCCTGTCGTGTTTGCGCTCGATCGCGCGGGTCTCGTGGGAGGCGACGGGGCCACTCACAACGGCGCGTTCGACTTGAGCTTCCTGCGCTGCCTGCCCAACATGGTGGTGATGACGCCGAGCGACGAGAACGAATGCCGGCAGATGCTCTACACGGCGTTCTCGCTCAATCAGCCGGCGGCCGTGCGCTATCCGCGGGGCGCCGGGCCGGGAGTCGCGGTCGTCAAGGAAATGCAATCGCTGCCGCTGGGCAAAGGGCAGTGTGCGGCGGCGCGGGAAGGGCGGCATCGCCATTCTTGCGTTCGGAACCCTGCTGAAGCCCGCGCTCGAGGCGGGCGAAATGCTGGATGCAACCGTCGCCGACATGCGCTTCGTGAAGCCCGTGGACGCGGACCTCGCGGCGGAGCTCGCGAAGACGCACGATCTTGTCGTCACCGATCGAGGAGAACGCGGTCATGGGCGGCGCGGGCAGCGCGGTCGCCGAGGCGCTCGCATCTCTCGGGATCGTGACTCCCGTGTTGCAGCTCGGATTGCCCGACCGCTTCGTCGATCACGGCGACCAGGCGCAGCTGCTCGCTTCGGTCGGGCTCGACAAAGCGGGCATCGTCGCCTCGATCCGCGCGCGGGTCGGCGAACGGCAGCGATAGTCCGCGAAAAGCCTACGCAGCGTGGGGGTTTGTGGTTTCCCGCTGAAAAAGCCGGGAACGGGACGCATGCTAGAATCGTCCAACATCGAGTGCATCGAACTGAAAGGCTTTCCGTGAACACTCGCGACCCCCTCGCCATCCCCGACGTCCAGAGCTCCGAGGACAGGCGCAAGCTCGCCATCGACCAGGTCGGGATCAAGGCGATCCGCCATCCGATCCGCGTCGCCGAGCGCTCGGGCGGCGTGCAGCACACCATCGCGATCTTCAACATGTACGTCGGCCTGCCGCACCAGTTCAAGGGCACGCACATGTCGCGTTTCGTCGAGATCCTCAATGCGCACGAGCGCGAGATTTCCGTGGATACGTTCAAGATCATGCTCGACGAGATGGTCGAGCGCCTGGAGGCGCAGTCCGGTCACATCGAGATGACGTTCCCGTACTTCGTCAACAAGTCGGCGCCGGTCTCGAAGGTGAAGAGCCTGATGGACTACGAGGTCACTTTCGTCGGCGAGATCGCCAAGGGCGAGAAGTGCTTCAAGATGAAGGTCGTCGTGCCGGTGACGAGCCTTTGCCCCTGCTCCAAGCGCATCTCGGACTACGGGGCGCACAACCAGCGCTCGCACGTCACGATCACGGCGCGCACCAAGGGATTCGTGTGGATCGAGGAGCTGATCGACTACGCCGAGAAGCACGCCTCGAGCGAGCTGTACGGCCTGCTCAAGCGGCCCGACGAGAAGTTCGTCACCGAGCGGGCCTACGACAACCCCAAGTTCGTCGAGGACATGGTGCGCGACATCGCCGCGGAACTCAACCGCGACAAGCGCATCGAGTGGTACCAGGTGGAATCGGAGAACTTCGAGTCCATCCACAACCACTCCGCCTACGCTCTCATCGAGCGCGACAAGACCAAGAAGAGCTGATACGAACCGGGATCTTCCCGCGGTTCGCTCGGCTCGTTATGCGGAGTCAGAACCGCTTGATCAGCACCATCGTCTGCCCTTCGCGCCTCATGTCCATGCGGTTGAGGAAGCTCATGCCGAGCAAGGCGATAGGCAGATTGCCTTCCAGTACCGCGGCGTCCACGCTGTTGGCGACGATGCCTCCAACCTGCACGATGTCGAGCTTGACCCGATAGGCCGCCGCCGTGCCGTTCGCCGTCCCGACCAGGCCCGGCTGTCCCTTGCGATAGTCGATCCCGAGCCGGTTGGCGTCGGCGGAAGAGAGCGCGATGGTGGTTGCGCCCGGTATCGACCAGAAAGCGCACCGCGCCGCCGTTGACCTGCCCCTCCACGACGAAATGGCCGCGCGGATCGGCGGTCAGCGTCACGCTCTGGGAGGATGAGGCCGCGGGGCTCGCGCGGTGCTGCCCGAGACTCAGTATCTTTTTCTTTCCGCCGATCTCGAAAGTGGCCGATTCGCGGTCGGTCGAGAGCAAAACGACGCCCTCTGTCGTCCTTTGCCCCACCGAGAGCGTGCGGATGGGGCCGCCGTCGACGGTCACGACAGCCTTTCCGGGGAAAAGCCCGATGACGTTGACATCGACAGCATGGCCGGCTGCGGGCGCGAGGAACAGGAGGGACGCTACAATAGAAAGACGCAGAGCCGGCACGAAGACTTTCCTTCCGAGATGAAGCCCGTTGCGATTTTCCGTCACAGCAGCACCGAGGGGCCAGGGCTATTTTGCCACATTCCTCGATGCGCGCCGCATTCCCTGGACGCTCATCAAAGTGGACGCAGGCGAGCGCGTTCCCGCCGATCCGGGCGGATTTTCGGGCCTCGCGTTCATGGGCGGCCCCATGAGCGTCAACGACGGTTTGCCGTGGATATACGACGTGCTCGGCCTCGTAAACGCGGCGGTCGATGCGGATATTCCGGTGCTCGGCCACTGCCTCGGCGGGCAGCTCATCGCCAAAGCCCTGGGGGGCAAGGTGACGCGCAACGCCGTGAAGGAAATCGGCTGGGGAGCGGTCACCGTCGAGGACAACGCCCAGGCGCGAGAGTGGTTCGGCGCGACGCGCGAGTTCTCCGGATTCCATTGGCACGGCGAGACTTTCACCATCCCGGCGAAGGCGACGCGGATCGCGGCGAGCGCGTATTGCGGGAACCAGGCCTTCGCTCTCGGCAAGCACCTGGGCATGCAGTGCCACGTCGAGATGACGCCCGAGCTGATCCATTCGTGGTGCGAGGACTGGGAGAAGGAGCTGGTGGCTAAGGCCGGGCCGTCGGTGCAGACGCCGCGGCAGATGTTCGAGCGGCTCGACGAGCGCGTGCGCGCGCTGAACGAGATCGCCGCCCGCGTGTACGAGCGCTGGATTGAAGGCCTCAAGCGGTAAACGCAAGGAGACGCCTTATGCCGAAAAAGAGTGCGACGCGATCCGCCTCGGGTCCGGTCACCCTCCTCATCGGAACTCGCAAGGGTGCTTTTTTCATACGCTCGGATCGGGCGCGCCGGAAGTGGACGCTGGCGGGGCCGCATTTCCTGGGACACATCGTGAGCCACGTCGTACTCGACCCGCGCGACCGAAAGACCTTGCTTGTCGCCGCTCGCGCCGGACACCTCGGCCCCACGGTTTTCCGCTCTACCGACATGGGGCGCACCTGGAAAGAGGCGCAAATTCCCCCGGCGTTTCCGAAAGCGGAAGCGGAGGAGAAAGGGCTCGCTGTCGATCACGTGTTCTGGCTCACGCCCGCGCACGCGTCGGAGCCTGGCGTGTGGTACGCGGGAGTTTCGCCACCGGGATTGTTCCGTTCCGCGGATGGTGGCGTGAGCTGGGAAGGCGTTTCCGGCTTCAACGCAAACCCCTTGCGCAAGACGTGGCTTCTCGGTGAGCAGGAGCAGACGACGCCCGATGGCGCGATCCTGCACTCGATCAACGTCGATCCGCGCGACCCGCGGCACCTCTACGTCGCGACCTCGCCGGGCGGAACGTTCGAAAGCAGCGACGGCGGGGCGAACTGGCGCCCTCTCAATCGGGGTGTCGCGGCCGATTTCCTGCCGGTGAAAGATCCGGAGTATGGACAGGATGTGCACTGCCTGCGGCTGCATCCGCTTGCGCCGGACCGGATCTACCAGCAGAACCATTGCGGAATTTATCGACTCGACCGTCCGGGCGAAAAGTGGGAACGGATCGGCAATGCGATGCCGAAGAAGATCGGTGACATCGGTTTCCCGGTGGTGCTGCATCCGCGCGATCCGGACACCGTTTGGGTGTTTCCCATGGACGGCGGCACCGTGTGGCCGCGCGTGAGTCCGGGCGGCAAGCCGGCTGCCTATACGTCGCGCGACGGCGGACGGACCTGGCGCCGGCAAGACAGAGGTCTGCCCTCGAAACACGGATGGTTCACCGTCAAGCGCCAGGCCATGAGCGCCGACGCTCGCGATCCCGTTGGCGTGTATTTCGGCACGACGAGCGGCGAAATCTGGATGGGCGCGAACGAGGGCGAGCGTTGGGCCTGCATTGCCCGCCACCTGCCGGAAATCTACGCGGTCGAAGCGGTGACAGCGCGTTAGCTCGGAACGTGAAATGAACGTTTCCGTTCCTTCGCAACTGCGCGACTACACCGGCGGGCAGACGCAGGTCGAAGGCCGTGGCGCGACGCTTGCAGAGGTGCTCGCCGATCTCGACCGCCGCTATCCTGGGATGCGCTTTCGCATGATCGACGAGCAAGACAGGATCCGCCGCCACATCAGGATCTTCGTCAACCAGGAGCAGGCGCGCGACTTGGGCGCCGCGCTCGTCGCGAACGACGAGGTCGTCATCGTTGGAGCCCTCAGCGGCGGGTGAAAGGTTCTTCCCCTCCTCGCCGAGGAGAGGTGCCGGCGAAGCAGGCGGGGTGGTCAGTCGCGAAAATTCTGAAACTGAAGCGGAATGTCGGTCACCGACTTCCGCACGAGCTGGATCGCCGCCTGGAGTTCGTCCTTCTTTCCGCCCGAGACGCGCACCGCGGTTCCCTGGATGCTCGCCTGGACCTTCATCTTCGAGTCCTTGAGGAGCTTGACGATGGTTTTTGCCTTCTCCTGCTCGATACCGACCTTGACCGCGATCTCCTGCTTCACCTTGGTGCCGATTTTCTCGATGTTCTTCGAATCGAGCATGCGCGCATCCACGCCGCGCTTGGCACACTTGGTGAGAAAGACGTCGGTGACCTGCTTGAGCTTGAAGTCGTCGTCGGCGTAGAGCGTCAGCGCGAGATCGTTCTGCTCGATGCGCGCGTCCGAGCCTTTGAAGTCGAAGCGGTTCGCAATTTCCTTGTTGGCCTGATCGACCGCGTTCTTCAGCTCGATCTTGTTGACTTCCGAAACGATGTCGAAGGAAGGCATGGCGATTCCCCGAGGTGACGGCTCGGGGGATCGTACTACGGGGAGGGGGATCGCACTACAGGAGGAAGGGGAGGTCGGTCGGACTGAAGAAGCCGCTGTTGGGAAGGACGAGCGACATGTTACCCGGGTCTACGCCCATCCAGCGTGCGAGCGTCGCCGCGTACTGATCGACCGCCAGGGTCGGCAACAGATTCCCCTGCCCGATGTCGACGGGATTGCCGGAAGCGAAGAACGTGGTCGGGGGAAACGTTCCGTATACCTCGTGGCCTACGACTGAGCCGCCAAGTACGAAGTGATGCGAGCCCCAGCCGTGATCCGAGCCGTCGCCGTTCGAGGTCAGCGTGCGCCCGAAATCGGAAGCCGTGAAGAGCGTCACATCGTTCTGGACCCCGAACTGCACGAGCCACTGATAGAACGCCGCGACCGCGTTGTTGACCTGCGTCAACACCTGGTTTTGCTGTGTCAGGAGGACATCGTGGTTGTCGAAGCCGCCGATGCTCACCAGGAACACCTGCCGGTTCGCCCCGATCGCCCCGCGTGCGGCGATGATGCGGGCGACGATGCCGAGCTGCGAGGCGAGATTGTTGTTCGCCGGGATGGCGGGGGCGAGTGCGGGCACAGCTTGAAGGGCGGTGCCCAGCAGCACGTTTGCGTCGATCGACCGATCCGTGACCACGCCCAGCTCGTTCTCGAACAGGTTCGGGCTCGTGGCCGTGATGAGGCTCCGGTAGGCAGTGGACGCCGCGGTGCCGGTCGAGCCGTAGATGGTGCCGGAGATGCTCGAGATGGAGGCGGGTCCGCCCGTGCCGACCTGGTACCGAAGGGCGGTCTCTCCCGCGACGAACACGGCGTTGCCGCCCGCCGAAATGCAGGTGAACAGGGGATTCGTGTTCGCGCCCATGAGCAGGTCGCCGATCTTGCCGCCCCAGCCGACCTTCGCGCCTTCGCCGATGGGCTGATACGCCTGCCATATCGACTGCTGGTCGTTGTGCGAGAAGAGCTTGGGCGGCAGCGGCACGGAACGCGCCTGGTATTGCGCCCGGGTTGTCGGCCGAAGCAGCGGTCCGACATTGGCGAGAACCGCGAGCCGGCCCGCGTCCCAATGCGACTTGAACGCGGTCAGCGCCGGATGGAAGGCGAAATCGCGCCCGCCCTGCGAGGTGACCGGGCCGGTAGCGGTTGCGGTGAGCGAAGCCTGCGGGATCGCGAGCGTGTCGCGCGACGCGAAATACTGGGCGTAGGAGGCGTTGTCGTAGGGAATGAAGGTATTGGTGTGGTCGTTCCCGCCGTAGAAGAACAGGCACACGATCGCCTTATAGCCCGGCAGGGTCGTCTGCGCCGAGGCCGCGCCGATCGCCGCGAGGTTGAGGGCGAACGGGCTGGCCGCTCCGGCCATGGACAGGAGCGAGCAGGTCTTCAGGAAATGGCGGCGGGATTCGCGCATGGGCTTGCTCCGATCTATTTCTGCACGAGATAGTCAGGCGACGACAGCGTGAAGAACACAGCCAGCCGCGCGCGGTTCAGGCGCGCGGTCGTCTGGTTGGTGGCCGGCATCGTGATCGAGTTGACAGCGGTGATGATGAGGTTCCTCGTCCCCGCGCTCATCGATCCGGCGGTGAGCAGCAGACTCACGCGGTCAACGAGAGCCGCAGGGTTGTCGGCGATGGCCATCTCGGCGGTGTAGTCCGGCAGGATATCGTTGTTCGTACCCGCTCCGTTTTGCACCCGGTTTCGCATGTAGTTCGAATAGCCGACCACCGATATCTCGTTGACGTTCTGCAGCTCGGGGGCGACGAGGCCCGCGGTCGCGATCGGGGTGTTGGGCGGCACATAGCCCGGCCGGTAGAAATTGAACACCGTCGGCGAACGCCACGGCGACTGGCCGAGTTGAGTGGCGGGGTCGTCGGTGGTGCCGAGCATGAAGTTGCCCGAGGTGGAACGCGCGTTGAAAGCGCGCATCCAGTGGGCGAGACTCAGAATAGGCTCGCGGGTCTTGCCGAGGGTCGGGTCGGCGGACGGCACCGAGGTGCGTGCATCGGCATCGAGCAGAATCGCCGCGACCGTCGCCCGGAGATCTCCGCGCTGGCCCGTGCCCACGACGTACTGGCCAGACTGGTAGCGCCCCGTGTTGAACGCCTGGGTAACACGCCCGACGTAGGCCGGCGAGGGGTTGCTCGTCACCAGGCGCTGGATGAGCTGCTTGCCGATGAACGGGCCAACGTTCGGATGGTTGAAGATCGTGTCGAGCGCAGTGTTAAGGTCTCCCACGGGGTCGGGCGTGGCATTGGCCGGAATGGTCGTCCCGAGGAAGTCCTTCTGCGACGTCGAGTGGAACTGCGGGAAGGCTTGCATGGGCATCACTTCCCGGTTCGGCGACTGCGTGCCGCTGCCGTTGAAGCAATTGTTGGATGTATTCGGGCACCCCGCCCAGGAAAAGCCGGTGAACACGCGCGACAGGCCGACGATGTCGTTCGGGCCGTAGGTTTCGACCGGAAGCCCGCTGTTGAGCACCAGCGTGCCGTCCGGGTTCAATTGGTAGAGTCCGATCGAGAAAAGCTGCATCACTTCGCGCGCGTAGTTCTGGTCGGGCACGCGGTTGAGCGCCGGGTTCTCCTTCTGGTTGCGCAGGTGCGACAGGTAGAGCCCCATCATTGGATGCAGCGTCACGTCCTGCAGCAGTTGCCGGTAGTTGCCGAAAGCGTTGGCGGTGAGCATGTCCATGTAGGAAGCCACGCCGCGGCGGTAGTTCTGAAGGTTCGCGTCCTGGAGCGAAATCACCAAGATCTGTGACAGCGCGAACGCCACGCGCCGCCTGAGCTGGTTCCACCCGGTCGCCGACTCCCTCCAGAAGGTGTGCATGACCTCGTTGTCGCTGAGGTTCGTCGGGTTGATGGTGTTGATGTACGCCTCGTGCGTGCGGTGGGTGGGCATCAGGAACTGGTCTTCCAGGATCGCGCTGTAACCGTACTGCCGCGTCTTGGCTATCTCTGCGTCGTTGGCCCCGAAAGAGGCTTGGTTCAGGAAGCGCGCCGCCTCCGCGTCGGTGGCGGGCGGCGGGTAGGCTGACGGCGGGACTGCCGCGAGGTTGACACCGCTTCCGGACAGACCCGGATCTTGGGCCGGTACGATATCTTGGCCGCATCCGCCCAGTGTGGCGGCGAACAGTGCGGCGGCGAGGGCGTGGTGAATGGAATGGCGCATCGCCGTGGCCTCTTTCATAGATGGTTCCCCTTTCCCGGCGCAGGAGCCGGGGTGATGCGGATGTAATTATCGAGGAGACGCCGCTCGGTCCGGGTGGTAAATCTTCACGAATATCGGGAATGCGTCACGGTGATCCGAACGCGAGCCGGCGAGTGTCGGGACGCGGCGACAGGTTCAGCGGAAAAAATGACGGTTGTGACAAGAGACACAGCGCGCGCAAAGCCGCGGAGCGCGGTTCGCGATCCGCTCAAAGCTCGACGATCAGGTCCGGACGGAAGCCGGTCGGCTCCTCGGGATAGCCGCGGGGATTGCAGATCACCCGCGTGCCGCGCATGGCATAGTCGAAGAAGGTGTGGGTGTGCCCGTGAATCCAAAGCGCCGCCTGCCCCATGATCTCGCTGAGGTCGAGGACGAAGGCGGGGTTGCCCGGGTGGCTGACATAGGCCGGAGCAATCGAGAGCGGGTGCGGCGCGAAGTGGGTGATGACGGCGGTCTTCCCGGAGAACGGCTCGGCAAGTTTGGCGGCCAGCCAGCTACGGTGCCGGCCGCACAGGGCAATCGCGTCCTCGGGGGAGAAGTTGCGCGCGCCGTTGCGGATCAACTGATAGTCCGGATTCAACTTGCGCGCGGCTTCGATGACAGTGGGACGCTGCGGGTCGGTGGCCAGAGAATAGTCGGTCCAGAGCGTGCAGCCGAGAAAGCGCACGCCATGATGGACAAGCTCGCTGCAATCGAGCAGCCTCACCGCGCTGCCCCGCGCTGCGTCTTTCATGGCTTCCTGTACCGAGTCGAACTCCCCCTCGTAGTATTCGTGGTTTCCCGCCAGATACACGACGGGCGCGCTGAAGGCCCTCTTCGCCCATTCGATACCCGCGACGCCGTTCGCGATATCGCCGGCAAGAACGACGAGATCCGCGCGTACCGCGGGCGGCGCGAAAGGCCAATGCTCGAGATGCAGGTCCGAGTAGATCTGTATGCGCATCGGTCAGAAACGCGGACGGACCGCGATGTTCTCAGCGGTAGAACTCGCGGGGGCGGTCTGTCTCCGGTTTTCCCCGTGGCTCAGAGCGGGCTGCGCTTTCTCAGTCTGGCCGCGATGCGCATGCGCAGGGCATTCAAGCGTATGAATCCGGCTGCGTCGGCTTGATCGTAGGCCCCGCGGTCGTCCTCGAAAGTCGCAATCGCCGGGTCGAAAAGCGAATCCTTCTTCGACTTGCGGCCGACCACGGTCACGTTGCCCTTGTAGAGCTTGAGTCGCACCGTCCCGTTGGCGCTTTCCTGCGACGCGTCGATCATGATCTGGAGCATCCTGCGCTCTGGGCTCCACCAGTAGCCGTTGTAGATTAGGCTCGCGTATCGCGGCATCAGTTCGTCCTTGAGGTGCGCGACCTCCCGGTCGAGGCAGATCGATTCGATCGCGCGATGCGCCCGCAGCATGATGGTGCCGCCCGGCGTCTCGTAGCAGCCGCGCGACTTCATGCCGACGTGGCGGTTCTCGACCAGGTCGAGGCGGCCGATGCCGTGCTTCCCGCCAAGCTTGTTCAAAGCGGCGAGCGCCTTCGCGGGACTCAGCTTCCTGCCGTTGACCGCGACGATGTCGCCGCGCCGGTACTCGAGCTCGATGTATTCGGCGCGGTTCGGTGCCTTCTCCGGCGAAACCGTCCAGCGCCACATGTCTTCCTCCGGCTCGCGCGAGGGATCCTCGAGATTGCGGCCCTCGTAGGAGATGTGCAGGAGATTCGCGTCCGTGGAGTAGGGCGAGCCGCCTTTCTTCTTCCCCTCGATGGGGATTCCGTGCTTCTCGGCGTACTTCAGCAGGGATTCGCGGGAGCCAAGCGTCCACTCGCGCCAGGGCGCGATGACGCGGATACCCGGCTCGAGTGCGTAATAAGCCAGCTCAAAGCGCACCTGGTCGTTTCCCTTGCCGGTCGCGCCGTGCGCCACGGCGTCGGCTCCGGTCTTGCGCGCGATCTCGATCTGTCGCTTGGCGATGAGCGGCCGGGCGATCGAAGTGCCGAGCAGGTATTCGCCCTCGTAGATCGCGTTCGCGCGGAACATCGGATAAACGAAGTCGCGCACGAATTCCTCGCGCAGGTCCTCTATGAAAATCTCCCGCACCCCAAGCCGCTTCGCCTTCCTGCGCGCAGGCGTCAACTCCTCGCCCTGACCTATGTCGGCGGTAAAGGTCACGACTTCGCAGCGGTAGGTGTCCTGAAGCCACTTGAGAATGACCGATGTGTCGAGCCCACCCGAATAGGCGAGCACGACCTTCCTCACACTGCTTTTCACTTTCTCACCTTCTTCTTTCCTTTCACCCTGCCGAGCAGGAGAAATTCCATCAAAGCCTTCTGGGTGTGCAAGCGGTTCTCGGCCTCCTGCCACACGACGCTCTGCGGTCCGTCGATCACCTCCGCGGAGACTTCCTCGCCACGGTGCGCCGGCAGGCAGTGCATGAAGAGGGCGTTCTTGTCGGCGACGCGCATCATGTCGGCATCCACCTGCCAGTTCTCGAAGTCGCGCTTGCGCTCCTCGTTCTCGGCCTCGAAACCCATGCTCGTCCACACGTCGGTGGTGACGAGATCGGCGCCGCGCACGGCATCCATCGGATCGGCGTAGCTCTCGAAGTGCGAGTTGTCGTAGATCCCGGCGCGTTCGGACTCGACCTCGTAGCCCGGCGGGGTCGAGACGCGCAGGTCGAAGTCGAACACCGTGGCGGCCTGGAGCCAGGTGTTGCACACGTTGTTCGAATCGCCTATCCAGGCCACCGTCTTGCCCTTGACGGGTCCGCGCTGCTCTATCCAGGTGTAGATGTCGGCGAGCACCTGGCAGGGGTGGTACTCGTTGGTGAGCCCGTTGATGACCGGCACGCGCGAGTTTTCCGCGAAGCGCTCGAGTATGTCCTGCTCGAAGGTGCGCACCATCACGAGATCGACCATGCGGGAGATCACCTGAGCGGCGTCCTCGACCGGCTCGCCGCGCCCGAGCTGCGTGTCTCTCGTGTAGAGATAGATCGCCGCCCCGCCGAGCTGGTGCATTCCCGCCTCGAACGAGAGGCGCGTCCTCGTCGAGGGCTTCTCGAAGATCATGGCGAGGGTTCTGTCCTCGAGCGGCCAGTAGCGCTCGTAGCGCTTGAACCTGTTCTTGATCCAGCGCGTGCGCGCGAACAGGTGCTCGTACTCCGCGAGCGAGAGGTCCTTGAACTGCAGATAGTGCCGCGGCGGAGCTGGCGCCTTTTTCATGCGCGCACGGCCGCCGCAGACGGGGTTTGAGCGAGGAATGCGCGCACCAGCGGCACCAGAATGGCGAGCACCTGCCGCGCCTCGGCTTCGCTGATGACGAGCGGGGGCAGGAGGCGTATCACCTTGTCCATCGTCACGTTGATCAAGAGGCCCTCCGCGAGCGCTCGATTGACGAGCTCGCCGCAGGGCCGGTCGAGCTCCACGCCGATCATCAGGCCCTGGCCGCGCACTTGCACCACGCCGGGTGAGCTCCCGAGCGTCTCGCGAAGTCCCCCAAGCAGGATCCCGCCCATGCGCTCGGCGTTCGTCATCAGGCCGTCCTCCTCGATCGCGGCGAGCGTCGCCAGGGCCGCGGCGCAGACGAGCGGATTGCCGCCGAAGGTCGAGCCGTGCGTTCCCGGCTGGAATACCCTGGCTGCGGGCCCGCCTGCGAGGCACGCCCCGATCGGCAGCCCCGACGCGAGCCCCTTGGCGAGCAGCACGACGTCGGGCCGGATTCCCGCTTGCTGGTACACGAACCACTTGCCTGTGCGCCCGATGCCGCACTGGACCTCATCGAGCATCAGAAGCCAGCCGTTGCGATCGCAGGCTTCCCTCAAGCCACGCAGGTATTCCATCTCGGAAACGTTGATGCCGCCCTCGCCTTGAATCGGCTCGACCAGGACCGCGACGACGTTGCGGTCGCGCGCCGCAACCTGGCGCACCGACTCGATATCGTTGAAGGGCACTCGCACGAAACCCGTCACGAGGGGCTCGAACCCGGCCTGCACCTTGCGGTTGCCGGTCGCTGAGAGAGTCGCGAGCGTCCTGCCGTGAAAAGCCTTGTCCATGACGACGATCGAGGGATTGTCCACGCCCTTGCCGTGGCCGTACATTCGTGCGAGCTTGATCGCTGCTTCGTTCGCCTCGCAGCCGGAGTTGCAGAAGAAGGCGCTGTCCATGCCGCTGATCGCAGCAAGTTTGTCGGCGAGCCGTTCCTGCTCCGCGATGCGATAGAGGTTTGACGCATGGATCAGTCGGCGGCTCTGCTCCGTTATCGCCTGCATCAGCCTGGAATGGCCGTGGCCCAGGGTGTTCACCGCTATTCCCGCAAGAGCATCGAGATAGCGCTTGCCCGACTCGTCCCACAGCCACACGCCTTCGCCGCGCGCGAAGGCAACGGGAATCCGGTTGTACGTATCCATCAAATGCGACATGACTCACCCGTCAATAGTTGTTGAACGGCGCAACTCGCTGCGCCGAGTATTGCCTGGAGCGCCGCAAGGCGCGTCGTGTTTCGGAGGAAGGGACGATTCCCCTTCCGTATCGTATCGTCAGCGGCGTCGCGTTCGACGTCGTCGCGTGTCGGATCGGCCGGGCGAAGCAGCGTCTGCCAGATGTGTAGACCGGACAGAAGTCATCTCGTCGCCCTGTGCGATGTTCGAATTTCTCTGAAGGGCCAATAGCCTAGCATAGCGATCGGGGAATGGGAACGCGCCAGACGGCCACGCTTTGAGCCGCGCGGGATGCAGCGGTATGCCGACCTGCCGGAGGAGTTCCCTTCCTCCGGATTTCCGGAGACGTAGGGTGTGCTCTGCTACCGACTGATGACGGACAAGACAGGTTCGAACGTCTCGCCCGTCTTGTCCGGGGCGCGCGGGAATGCGGACCGCATCACTGCGGGCTGCACGACGCGGCGTTCGAGGATCTCGCAGTGCTGGTAGATCTGGCGAAGCTTGCGCTCGGCGTCGGCTTCATCCCTGCCGGGGATCGTGAGGCGCTCGACCGTCAAGCCGTGCCGCGTGCGGATACGAAAGCCGTACTTCTGCGTCGTCGATGACCGCGGCATACCTCCCCCCGGAGCAGGCGATTTTGTAACACGGCAGTCATCCCGGGGGCAAGCCCTTGTCAGCGAATGGGCGGGGCCACCAAACGAGGTCACGCCAGCCTGCGCAAACCGCGCTCCTCGGCAGGCTTCAGCACCCTGAGACAGGGCAAATACCCGTCGTAAACAATGCCATGCAGCTCCACCCGCTTCTGGGACCGCAGCAGCCCGGCCAGGTAGCGAGCGATGTCCCGCGTGATGACCTGCCCCGGTACGAGTACCGGGATTCCGGGGGGGTAGGGCACGATCTGATCGGCGCATACCCGGTCGAGCAACTCCCGCCGGATGTGGTCCTTTTCGTCCACGAGGGGTACGAGTTCCCCGCCGCAATAGAAGGCGTCGCGGGGCAGGCAGCGCAGCCGCGTGAAGCCCGGGACTTCGGGAAACCGGTACAGGCGGCGCGGCGAGCGGCCCTCGCGTGCGATGCGCATGAGGGCGTCATACAGGCGCGAGACCTTGCTTCGCGTCGTCCCTATTGTAAGCAGCAGAGTCAGCGTGTTGAACGTGGATTTCTCGACCTGGATGTTGTAGCGGTCGAAGAGCTGCCGTTGCAGGTCCTCGACCGTGTAGCCGCAGCTCGAGATATCCACGGTCACCTTGGTCGGGTCGAGCCGGATGTTGTCGCGCTTGACCTCCTCCGGCAGCAAAGCGTCCAGCTCGAGCACCCGAAACACTCCGGTCGAGTCGATCTGGGCGCGCAGTTCCTGTGAGAGCGCGAGCGTGCGCGAGAGCAGCTTGTAACCCTCCATGACCGCCTGCTTTCGAGCCACGTCCAGGCTCGCGATCATGCTGTACTGCGGGCTGGTCGAGGTGTGCATGTTGAAGTTTTCCCGGAACAGGTGCTCGTTGAACGCGGGATCGTTCACGTGGATCATCGAAGCCTGTGAAAAGGCAGAGAGCACCTTGTGCGTGCTCTGCGTGGCGTAGTCGGCACCCGCTTCGAGCGCAGTAGGGCGGAACGCGGGGTGGAAGCGAGCGAAGCCGTACCAGGCCTCATCGACGATGACTTTGATGCCCGTCTTGTGCGCCGCCTCGACGATGGGCGCAAGGTCGTAGCGCAGCCCGTCGTAGGTGCACGAGGTGAGAATGATCGCCTGGGCGTCCGGGTGCTTCCGGATGGCGGACAGGATCGTTTTCTTCGGCACCGGGCCGTAAAGGCTGTACTTGGTATTCACCGAAGAGTCCAGGTAGACCGGATGCGCACCGGAAAGCACCACCCCATGGTGCACCGACTTGTGGCAATTGCGGTCGAGAAGGAGCTTCTCTCCGGGCGCGAGCAGAGTCTGAAAGATCACTTTGTTCGCCGTCGACGTACCGTTGGTCGCGAAAAAAGTGCGGCGCGCGCCGAAGGCTTTTGCGGCTATGGTCTGCGCCTCGGCGATCACGCCGGTGGGCTCCATCAGCGAGTCGAGCATCTTCACCGACACCGACAGGTCGGCGTCGAACACGTGCTCGCCCATGAACTCGTAGAAATCGTTCACCCAGGGACTGCCGCGCAGCGACTCCCCCGATGAATGGCCGGGAGTGTGCCAGGGGTCCTTCGCCATCCACACGTAGTTCTTCAGTTGGTCGTAGAAGGGCGTTTGCGACCGCTCCTGGATCTGGGCGTTGAGGATGCGGTACATGCCGCGGTAGTCGCGCTCCTCGCGGTAGAAGTATCCGTCGACGGCTTCGGCGAACAGCGCATCGACGATCTCGTCCTCGTGTTCCTGGGCGATGAGGATGTACACGTCCAGCTCGGGGCGAAAGCGCGTGACGCGTTGAACGAGCTCGAGCGCCGACATCTCCTTTTTGGCGCTCTTCTGGTTGAGGGTGTAGAGCTTGTCATCGACGACGACCGCCTGCAGATCGCCGTCCTCCTCGATGGCGGCCAGCGCTTCGCGCGCAGTCGTGACGCCTGAAAACGTGATGCCGAGCGGATTCTCGAGCGAGCGGGCCGCCGAATTCAGGCCCTTCACGAATTCCTTCAGCACCAGGGGCTCGTCGTTGATGATGAGAACGCGGCTGACCGGCTTCTTCATCGGGCGGTGCGGGAAAGGAAAGGAGGATTGTTGCGGGAAATCTCGAAGGAGCGCAAGCGGTCGGATGTTTCAGTTCGCCGCGGAGGCGTCATGCAACGGCCGGAGAACGAAAGTCCGCGCAAATAATGCCACAAATGCAAAGGGCGGCTGAGCCGCCCTTTTCATGCCCAGGTCAGTGTCAGCCCGCCATCGTCTTGAGACGCAGCGCGAGCCTGCTCTTGTGCCGCGCGGCCTCGTTCTTATGAATGATTTTCTTGTCGGCGACGCTGTCGATGATACCGCTCGCCCGGCTCAGGACTTTGCGCGCAGCGGCCTTGTCGCCCGCTTCGATCGCCTTCATGACGCTCTTGATCGCGCTGGTCAGCGTGGAACGCAGGCTTGCGTTGTGCTTGCGCCGCTTCTCAGCCTGCCGTGCGGCCTTGCGCGCGCCCTTGGTGTTTGCCATGCGGGTTCCCGGACGAAAGGGCGCAATTGTAATCGCTGCGGCAATGCCGCGCAAGGTTTCGCGCTCCCGAAAGCTATAATTCCCGCATGAATCTGGTGAAAGCGGTCGCGACCGTGAGCAGCATGACGTTCGTGTCGCGCATCCTCGGGTTCATCCGCGACCTCGTGATCGCGAGGTTGTTCGGCGCGGGGGCGCTGACCGATGCATTCTTCGTCGCGTTCCGCATCCCCAATCTGCTGCGGCGCCTGTTCGCCGAGGGCGCGTTCTCGCAGGCTTTCGTACCGGTCCTCTCGGATTACAAGGCGCGGCAGGGGGAGGCCGAGACCCGGCGGCTGGTGGACCGCACCGCGACGCTGCTTGCCCTCGCCCTTCTTGGGGCGACCGCGCTCGGGGTCGCGGTGGCCCCGTTGATCGTCTACGTCAGCGCGCCCGGGTTCGCCGCCGTGCCGGCAAAATTCGAGCTGACCGTGGCGATGCTGCGGGTCACCTTCCCCTACATCTTCTTCATCTCCCTCGTTTCGCTCGCCGGCGGCATTCTCAACACCTGGAGCCGCTTCGCTATTCCGGCGCTGACGCCCGCCCTGCTGAATCTCTCATTCATTTTCGGGGCGCTCTTCATGGCGCCGTATTTCGAGTCCGCCGGTGATGGTGCTCGCCTGGGCGGTCTTCGCCGGCGGCGTTCTGCAACTCGCGCTACAGATTCCGGCGCTTGCGAGAATCGGCATGCTGCCGCGTCCGAATTTTTCGTTTTCGGATCCCGGTGTGCGCCGAATCCTGGTCCTCATGGCGCCGGCGGCCTTCGGCGTCTCGGTCGGCCAGGTGAGCCTGCTGATCAACACCATATTCGCGTCGTTCCTCGAGAACGGAAGCGTCTCGTGGCTTTACTACGCGGACCGGCTGATGGAGTTCCCTACCGCCCTCCTCGGAGTGGCGCTCGGGACCGTTCTGCTGCCCAGCTTGTCGAAGCATCACGCCGCCGCCGACACAGGAGAGTACTCGAACCTGCTCGACTGGGGCCTGCGCCTCACCCTGATCCTCGCTGCGCCGGCAGCGGTCGCGCTCGCCCTGCTTTCGGTCCCACTCGTGACGACCCTGTTTCATTATGGGGAGTTCGGCGAGCGCGACGTCTGGATGACGCGCCAGGCGCTCATGGCGTACAGCGCGGGGCTGCTCGGCCTGATTCTCGTCAAAGTGCTGGCGCCGGGCTTTTATGCGCGGCAGAATATCAGGACTCCGGTCCGCATCGCCATCGTCACCCTGATCGCGACCCAGCTGATGAACGCCGCATTGATCGTTCCGCTGAAGCACGCCGGGCTCGCGCTTTCGATAGGGCTCGGGGCCTGCCTCAACGCGGGCCTCTTGTACCGCAAGCTGAGGCAACACGGCATCTACTCGCCACGGCCGGGCTGGGGGATGTTCGCGCTCAAGGTCGCGGCGGCGCTGGCGGCGATGGCGGTCGCATTGTGGCTGGCCATGGGGCCGGAACGGTGGTGGCTGGCCGCTCATGGGGCGACTCGCGCCGCGGCGATCGCCGGTCTCGTGCTCCTCGGGACGGCGGTGTACTTCGGCGCGCTCTGGCTCCTCGGTTTCCGCATGCGCGATTTCTCGAGGCGCGCCTAGCGCGCACGACCGGATGAACGCGCGCCTCGAGCATTTCGCCCAGATCGTGTCGCGAGACCAGTTCGACCTCGCCGAGGCGAGCTTCATGCTCGCGCAGGACATCTATCCCGGGATCGACATCGCGGACTACCTCGGGCAGCTGGACGACATCGCTTTGGCGATCAAGAAGCGCATTGCCGGCGACGCCTTCGCCGAGCAGAAGGTGATCGCGCTCAACTACTACCTGTTCAACGAGATGCGGTTCGCGGGGAACATCGACGACTACTACGATCCCCGCAACAGCTACCTCAACGAGGTGATGGAACGGCGCATCGGGATTCCCATCACCCTGTCCATCCTCTATCTGGAGGTCGGCAAGCGCCTGGGCCTGAACTTGAAGGGCATCTCGTTTCCCGGGCATTTCCTCGTCAAGCTCGCGGTCAAGCGCGGCCAGCTGGTGCTCGATCCGTTCATCGGCGGCGAGGCCCAGTCCGAAGCCGATCTGCGGCAGCGGCTCGCGCAGGTCCTTCCCTCGGACAAGGCGGAGAATGCGCAGCTCGAACAGTACCTGGAGACGGCGACGCCGCGACAGATCATCGCCAGGGTTCTGCGCAACCTGAAAAGGATCTACATGCAGACCGGAAAGCTCGAACAAGCGCTCGCCGTGATGCAGCGCATGCTGCTCGTGATGCCGGAATCCGCCGAGGAACTGCGCGATCGCGGGCTGGTCTATCTTCAGCTCGAATGCTTCCGGCCCGCGCTCTCCGATTTTCAGAACTACCTGAGGCGCAGGCCCGAGGCGCGCGATGTCGCTGAAATCCGTGACAAGATCGTCGAATTGAAGAGAGTTTCAGCCCGCCTGCATTAGTCACTCGCGGGCCTAGCCAGCTGCGCCTCCACTCTTTCGAGAACGTCGCGCTTGAACCCAAGCGCGAAAAAGACCTCGGCGACGAGAAAAATCGGGGCGACGAATATCTGTAAGAGATTGTCGGCCAGTGCGGGTTTGCGGCCCTCGAGCACATGGCCGACCAGCTGGGAGATCCAGCCGCCAGCGAAGAAGACTCCGAACCACATCCATCCCGTCGTCGCG
The DNA here is from genome assembly GCA_963699535.1 of uncultured beta proteobacterium. Taxonomy (GTDB): domain Bacteria; phylum Pseudomonadota; class Gammaproteobacteria; order Burkholderiales; family SG8-39; genus VBDM01. Next base: position 131,374 of record CAVOUJ010000030.1, read on the forward strand.
CCCGTTTCGGAGACGAGCCTCGCGGCGAAGAGAAGCGCTGCGGTCGCGACGCTAGTGGCGAGGGCGAAAGGAACGTCGAGCGGAAAGTAATAGGCGAGTACCGCGCCCACGAGCACGTGGGCGAGAGCGATGCCGTCGCCGATCGAAATCCAGCTCAAGGGAATCAGGATCGCAAAGATGATTGCGGGAACACCTATGAAGTGGGTGAGCTTGTTCCAGCGATTGCGGTGATACGCGGCGTAGATCGCCATCTGCTGGTCCAGGGTCTTCATCCTGTCCTTCCCTCCGGGCGACATTCTACACCCCCTCGCATCCCAACCCGGTTTTTGCAGCCAGGAAAGCCGCTATAATTCAAAACTTTGCGCCTGTCTCCCCGCGTTTCATGCTGCTTACCCACGGCGCCTCCGACACGAGCCTGCCGCCGGTCGCGCTTACGATCGGCAATTTCGACGGCATTCATCGCGGCCATCAGGCGATGCTCGAGCGCCTCGTTCGCGAAGCACGCAAGCGTGCGCTGGTCAGCTGCGTGCTGACTTTCGAGCCCCACCCCAGGGAGTTCTTCGCGCCGCGGTCTGCGCCGACCCGGCTCGCGTCGCTCCGCGAGAAGCTCGAATTGCTCGCTGCCCGCGGGATCGAGCGCGTGCATGTGGAGCGCTTCACCAGGTCGTTCGCGGCGCTCGAACCCGAAGCCTTCGTCGAGCGCGTTCTCGCAAGACGGCTCAAGGCTCGGTGGCTCCTGATCGGCGAGGATTTCCGGTTCGGGGCGAAGCGCGCAGGCGATGCCGCCCTCTTGAAGGGTCTCGCGGGCCGGCACGGATGCGAAGTCGAGATCATGCCCGCCGTCGCGCGCGAGGGTGTACGGGTTTCAAGCTCGGCGGTCCGCGCGGCGCTCGCCGCCGGGGACCTCGCCTTGGCCGAAGCGCTGCTCGGCCGGCCCTACGCGATCAGCGGGCGCGTTGTCCACGGGAGAAAACTGGGGCGAAAGCTCGGTTTTGCGACTGCCAACGTGCAGCTGAAGCACAATCGCCCGCCGCTCCAGGGAATCTATGCCGTCAGGGTGCACGGCATCGGAGTGGCTTCGCGCTCGGGCGTGGCGAGCCTCGGCGTGCGGCCCACCATTACGGCGAGCGGGCGTTCGGTGCTCGAGGTGCACCTATTCGATTTTTCCGACGATCTTTATGCGGCTCACGTGCGCGTCGAGTTTCTGCACAAGATCCGCGACGAGGAAAAGTACTCCGATCTCGAAGCGCTCAAGGCCCAGATCGCGCGCGATTGCGAGGCCGCGAAGACCTTCCTCCTAGAGCACCGCGATGCCTGAGAACGACTACAAGAAGACGCTCAACCTCCCGGACACGCCCTTTCCGATGCGCGGCGATCTCGCGAAGCGCGAGCCGCAGTGGGTGAAGGAGTGGCAGGAGAGAAAGATCTACGAAGAGATCCGGACGGCGAGCCGCGGCCGGCCGAAGTTCGTGCTCCACGACGGCCCGCCGTACGCTAACGGCGACATCCACATCGGCACGGCAGTCAACAAGATCCTCAAGGACATCATCGTCAAGGCGCGCAACATGGCCGGTTTCGACGCGGTCTATGTTCCGGGCTGGGATTGCCATGGCATGCCGATCGAGGTCCAGATCGAGAAGACCCATGGCAAGAACATTCCGGTCGAGAAGACCCAGAGCCTCGCGCGCGCCTACGCCGCCGAGCAGATCGAGCGGCAAAAGCGCGATTTCAGGCGCCTCGGCGTGCTCGGAGACTGGGACAACGCCTATACGACCATGGCGTTCAAGAGCGAGGCGGATGAGATACGCACCCTGGGAAAGCTGCTGGAGAAAGGCTACATCTACCGGGGTTTGAAGCCTGTGAACTGGTGCTTCGACTGCGGCTCGGCGCTCGCCGAAGCCGAGGTCGAGTACATGGACCGCACCGACTTCGCGATCGACGTCGGCTTTCCTCTCGCGGACGATCAGCGGGAAAGGCTAGCGCGCGCGTTCGGGCTGGACAAGATGCCGAAGGGTCGCATCGAGGCGGTCATCTGGACCACCACGCCCTGGACGATACCCGCGAACCAGGCGCTCAACGTTCATCCCGACAATACCTACGAGCTGGTCGAGACCGGACGCGGCCTCCTGGTCCTCGCCGACGATCTGCGTGACGCCTGCCTCGCGCGCTACAAGCTCTCGGGTGCGGTGATCGCCTCGTGCAAGGGCGCCAAGCTGGAAAAAGTCGAATTTCGCCATCCCTTCTACGACAGAGTCTCCCCGGTCTACCTCGGCGAATACGTGACGCTCGAACAGGGCACCGGCATCGTGCACAGCGCGCCGGCCTACGGCGTGGAGGACTTCGCCTCCTGCCGCCGCTACGGCATGAAGGACGACCAGATGCTCGCCCCCGTGATGGGCGACGGGAAGTACTCAGCTTCGCTGCCTTACTTCGGCGGCATGGACATCTGGAAGGCCAATCCGCTCATCGTCGAGAAAATCCGCGAGGCGGGCGCGCTCCTCCACTCGGAAAAGCACCAGCACAGCTACATGCACTGCTGGCGGCACAAGACGCCGGTCATCTACCGCGCTACCACGCAGTGGTTCGCAGGAATGGACGGCGTGCCGGGCTACCGGGGAAAGAAACCATCGGAAGCGCTGCGCACCACGGCGCTGCGCGGCGTGGAGGCGACGCGCTTCTACCCATCATGGGGCAAGGCGCGACTGCACGGGATGATCGCCAACCGGCCCGACTGGACGCTCTCGCGCCAGCGGCAATGGGGCGTGCCCATGCCCTTTTTCATAGCCAAGGACACGGGCGAGCTGCACCCGCGCACGCTCGAGCTGCTCGAAGCCGTAGCGCAAAGAGTCGAGCAGGGCGGAATCGAGGCGTGGCAACGCATCGAGCCCGCGGAGCTGCTCGGCGGGGATGCCGGCCGGTACGAAAAAGTGAAGGACACCCTGGACGTCTGGTTCGACTCGGGTTCCACGCACGAGACGGTGCTGCGGGGCTCGCATGCGAAGGAGCTGAAGTTCCCTGCCGACCTCTATCTCGAAGGCTCGGACCAGCATCGCGGCTGGTTCCACAGCTCGCTTCTCGTGTCGTGCATGCTGAACGGCCGCGCTCCCTACGATGCGCTGCTGACGCACGGATTCGTCGTGGACGGGCAGGGCCGCAAGATGTCGAAATCCCTGGGCAACGTCATCGCCCCGCAAAAGATCTCCGAGACCTTGGGCGCGGAAATCCTGCGCCTGTGGGTCGCGGCGACCGACTACTCGGGCGAGCTCTTCATCTCCGACGAGATCCTGAAGCGCGTGGTCGAATCGTACCGGCGCATCCGCAACACCCTGCGGTTCCTGCTCGCCAACACTTCGGATTTCGATCCGAAACGGCACGCCATGCCGGTCGGCGAGTGGCTGGAGATCGACCGCTACGCACTTGCCCTCGCGGCCGACCTCCAGAAAAGCATTCTGGAGGATTACGACCGCTACGAGTTCCATCCGGCCGTCGCGAAGCTCCAGAATTTCTGCTCCGAGGATCTGGGCGCGTTCTATCTGGACATCCTCAAGGACCGGCTGTATACGTGCGCGGCCGATTCGCCCGCGCGCCGCGCGGCGCAGAACGCGCTCCATCACATCACGCAGAGTCTGCTCAGGCTGATGGCGCCGGTCCTGAGTTTCACCGCCGAGGAAGCGTGGAAGGTGTTCCAGCCCGGGGGAGGCACGATCTTCACGCACACCAGCTACCGCTTCCCGGAGGTTCCGGACGCGGCGGATTTGCTCGGAAAATGGCAGACCTTGCGGGATATCCGCTCCAAAGTGCAAAAGCTCCTCGAGACCCGACGCGCTGCGGGCGAGATCGGATCTTCGCTCCAGGCCGAGGTGGAAATCGAGGCGAGCGGAGAGCGGCTGAAGCTGCTGCAAAGTCTCGGCGACGACCTGCGCTTCGTGTTCATCACTTCGCGCGCCGCGGTGACCGCGGCGGGGAGCGCGTCCGGGGAAGCGATCCGCGCGGCGCCGAGCGGGCACGCCAAATGCGAGCGCTGCTGGCACTGGCGCGCCGACGTGGGCGCGGACGCCAGGCACCCGGCGATCTGCGGGCGCTGCGTGCAAAACCTCTACGGCCCGGGCGAGCCTAGGGCGTTCGCGTGATTTCCGCCAACCTGAAACGCATAGTCCCGTGGCTGGCCGCCGCCGCGGCGGTCGTTCTCCTCGACCAGGTCACCAAGGGCGCGATCAGCGCCAGCTTGCGGCCCGGCGAAGTGCGCGAAATCACGTCCTTTTTCAACCTCGTGCTCGTCCACAACCGGGGCGCGGCGTTCAGCTTTCTTTCGGACGCCGGGGGCTGGCAAAGAGCATTATTCGTCGCGATCGCCGCGCTGGCCGTCGCCGTGATCGTAGTTCTCCTTGCCAAGCACCCGGGCGAGCGGCTGTTCTGCTCGGGCCTCGCCCTGATCCTCGGCGGCGCGCTCGGCAATGTCTGGGATCGAGTCATGCTCGGCCAGGTGGTGGACTTCCTGGACTTTCACGCGCTCGGCTGGCACTTCTGGGCGTTCAACGTCGCCGATTCCGCGATCAGCGTCGGCGCGGCGCTCACGATACTCGACGGACTGCTTGCCGGGGAACCCGCAAAAGCGGCCTGAACGAGGCGCGAAGGCGTTGATCTACAATTGAGCGTCATGGAAGTTCTCCTCGCCAACCCCAGAGGATTCTGCGCCGGCGTCGAGCGCGCGATCACTATCGTCGAGCGCGCGCTCGCCCTGCACGGCGCGCCGATCTACGTCCGTCACGAAGTCGTGCACAACAGGTATGTCGTCGAGGACCTGAGGAGCAAGGGCGCGGTGTTCGTCGAGGAGCTCTCCGAGGTCCCGTCGGGCAGCACGGTGATCTTCAGCGCGCACGGGGTCTCCAGGGCGGTGCGCAGCGATGCCGCCGCGCGGGGCCTGCGCGTGTTCGATGCAACCTGTCCGCTGGTCACCAAGGTGCACGTCGAGGTCGCGAAGATGCGCGAGGCGGGACGCGAGATCGTGATGATCGGCCACCGCGGCCATCCCGAGGTGGAAGGGACGATGGGACAATCGTCGCAGGGGATGTACCTCGTTGAGGCCGTGGAGGACGTCGCGCGCCTGCAAGTGCGCGATCCGCAGCGGCTTTCCTACGTCACCCAGACCACGCTCTCGGTGGACGACGCCGCGGCGATCGTGGATGCGCTGAAGGCGCGCTTTCCCGGGATCACTGGGCCGAAGAAAGACGACATCTGCTATGCGACGCAGAACCGCCAGGACGCCGTCAAGTTCATGGCCCCGCAGTGCGACCTCGTCATCGTCGTCGGCTCACCCAACAGCTCCAATTCCAACCGCCTGCGCGAGGTCGCCGAAGGCCGCGGCATCGAGGCCCACATGGTGGACAGCGCCGAGCAGCTCAAGGCCGAATGGGTGGCGGGGAGGAAGCGTATAGGCGTGACGGCCGGCGCTTCCGCTCCCGAGGTGCTGGTGGACGAGCTGATCGCGCGGCTCAAGGCTCTCGGGGCGGGCAGCGTGCGCCAGCTCGAGGGCGCGAGCGAGAACGTGGTGTTCACGCTGCCGCGCGAGCTCGGCCCGCGCGCCGGGTCACGCTGAGCTCCGGGAGCCGGCAGCTCCCGGAGCTCGGGAGAGTCGAGGCGCTCAGCGCTCGCGGTAGGAGAAGCGCTTCATCGCGTGAACGGATCGATGCCGACGTTCGCGGGCGTGTTCTCGCCGGTGTAGCTCTTGTTGATGGCCTTGATCGAGCCGTCGCTCGTCTGCACGATCGCCGTGCCGACGATAAGCTCCGACTTGGACCCGGAACCCACGGCAGGGGCCGAGTTCCCGACGTAACCCCCGGTCTTGAAGTCGAGGTTGTACTGGTAGCTGAATCCCCCCGGCGTACAGCCGCCTTTCTCGGGTATCGTGGACGTGACGACCAGCGTGCCCAGCACCAGCTGGAGATCGAGCACGATCCGCTCGCCGTCGGTGGGGATCGCGTCGATGTTGGGAAGGAGGTCGATATAGAATCCGTTCCTGGCGCTCCAGTCCACCGCATTCTTGGTGACTGCGCGCTTCCCCGGTCCCAGGGGCGAAAGCGTCTGCTGCACGAGGGTGCCCGAAGCGCGCACGTCGCCCAGGGAGACGCCGGTGTCCTTGTCCATGAGCCCGTAGATCGATTGCTGCCAGGCGGGCCCGCCGGCCCCGGCGTCGGCAAGATCCGAGTTCCCCAGATACCTTCCGGTGGCGAAGTACACGATGCGTTTCCTGCCGAGGCCGGTTACCGTCAACGGGGTCGCCACCGGCCTTGCGGTGATCGGCTGGAGGCGTCCGGCATGCACGCGTCCTTCAGCGTGGCGAAGTGCATGAGGACAGGCATCGTCGTGGGCGGCACGCTGGGCACGAGCGGATTGTAGGCCGGCATGGCCTGGTTCATGTCCATGCGCCAGATATCGCCGTTCTGATCTCCGCCGTATATCCAATCGAACTGCGCATCGGCGAGTCCCTTGTCGTACCAGCCGCCTACTTTCGCAAGGCCGGAGGGAGTCGTCGTGGAGCCCGAGCCGGTGCTCACCTTGTGAAGGATCTGGCCGGTGATCGCGTCGAGCACATAGAAGTAGCCCCTGCCGTCTCCCGTGCTCACGTTGTTGAGCCCCGAGGCGACGACCACCACCCACTTGCCGTCGAGCTTGCGCTTGCCGATGACCGGGTTGCCGTAGGCCAGTCCGAGGTCGGGGTCGCTGATGGCGCACAATGTCGGGTCGGAGCAGAATTCCCACAGCCCCTTCGGGTTCAGGGGATCGGTGATGTCCACGGCGTAGTAGCCGCGCCCGCCGCCGTTCGCCCCGCCCACCAGGACGGTTTTCCAGGTGCTCGAATAGACGTCGAACACATCCTGGAACTCCGGCGTGCCGTCGAGGAAAAACCGGTGTTTCCCGGCGTAGCCCGAGTCGGCAATCTGATAGACCGCCGGCATCACGAACTTGGGCATGTAGGCCCAGTTCTCGACCCCGGTGTCCCCGTCGAAGGCGTGCAGGTAACCGTCGTTGGCCGCGATGTACAGGGTTCCTTTCCGGCCTGTCAGAGTCACGTTCTTGAAGGTCGTGTAGCCGGGGTCGGAATACTCGAAGAACGGCTTGCCCGGCACGAACAGCGGCTGGGCGTTGATGATGTCGCCCATGACGGTCTGAATCACGTTGCTGTCGTCGTCGATCTCCGCGCGGTCGCGGAACACGGTCGTCTCCAGGCCGGTCTGGCCGCGCAGGAAACGCACCACCTTGTCGCCGTCGTTCGCGTCGATGAGCTGGAAGGGCGTCAGCGTCGTGCACTGGGTCATCGTGCTCAGGGGAATGCACTTGTTGCTGAAGAACGCCTTTTCCGCCGCTGTCATCGAGGGGAAGCTGAAGGGCTTGAGCTTCGTCCCCGTCGCCGAGTCGAACATCCAGAGGTTGCGGGTATCGGCGTTCGGCGCGACTTTCGAGAGCAGCAACTCGTGCGCTTCCCACTGTTTCGCGAGTGCCGACGTCTCCGGTGAGGGGATCGATCTTCTGCGCATAGACCTCGCCCGACCAGTTCGCCGTCTGGTATCTCGTGCTGAACGCGAATTCGGCGCCCGACGCGACGTTCGGGCTCGAGGTCGCCGCGGCGGCCGCGGAAGCAAACGAGATGTCCAGCTTGTTGAGCGCATCGGTGAGACCGGTCGCGAGCGCGTTCGGGTTCAGGGCCGAGTAGAAGTTGCCGCGGCCGTTGACCGCGGCGTGCCACAGGTCGTCCAGCGCCGACTGGCCGTCCGCCTGCGGCGCGGGCCAGTTGCAGATGCCCGTCGCCCAGAAGCAGCCCGTCGCCCCGTTCTTGATGTTGGCGAAGTCGCCGGTCAGCGCGCTCTCGTAGTCGGCCTGGTAGCGCATCAGGCCGTCGGCGAGACCGAGGGTGAAGGTGACCATGTGTTGATGCTCGACGAAGTCTTTCGGTCCGGGGAGCACGTTGTTGGTCGAAACGTCCCCTCCCGGGGGCGTGGTGCTGGGGCTGGTCGCCGGTCCGGTGGGGTTGCCGAGCGAGTCCGTGCCGCCGCGCAGGTCGGTCTTGTAGTAGTACAGCGCCACGTCGGCGAGCGTGCCGCGCCCGCCCGGAGAGGTTCCCGCGGTCGTGCCGTTGAGGATATTGCCGTCGTAGGTGCCGCTCGCGCGGCTCACCATCTTGTCGGTGTAGGGCGCGATCACCTGGTTGTCCACGTTGTCGTGGTTGAGGAGCGTATTGCCGGCGATGTCTTGCCCCGTGCCCTGGTTCCAGAAGCCGTCGGTGGTGAAGATCGAGTAGTTCTTCTGGCAGGACGCCTGGATCGGATCGTCGGCCGTGGGGATGCCGTTGGTCAGCCCGGTGTTGAGCTTGCCGGCGAAGATCCAGCCCGCCCGCGACAGCGCTTCGCGGAGCGGCGTGCTGGGGTTGGGAACGATCGAGTAGAACTTGGTGTACCAGTTGCCCGCGTGCGTCGTGTTGAAGTTGTCGATCTTCAGGTATTTGCACGACAGCACGCTGGATCCCGCGTTGCCGCTCGTCGTGTTCGGCGTCGTCGGGTTGATGGTGATGAACCCAACCCGTATCCGGTCGGGCCGGGGCGGGGTGCCGGTCGGATTGGAGATGAAGCTCAGGAAGGCGCGCCCGGCGGAGGTCTTCATCATCCGCATGCGGTTGCTGTAGTAGGTGAACCAGCGCGAGTAGTTCTGCATCTCCTCGGCGTAGGTGCAGGTGGGCGCGCCGACGCAATCGGAGCGGCTCGGCCGGTTGCCGTAGGTCGCGACGCCCGAGGTGACCGTGTCGCGGGTGAACCAGCTGAAGCGCGGGAAAATATACGTTTGCAGGCCGGTGACATTCACGTACTTGAGCTGGCAGCGAGGCGTGGGAGAGGTGGCGGGGGCCAGGATGCTCGTGCCGGTCACCAGGCCCGGGGCGAGCGCCTCGCCCCGCGTCCTGCAAAAGCGCACGGTAGCCGCGTAGGGGTGGCTCGCCGGCGGCGTGGCCGGCGGGATGACCAGCATGCAGTCGGTGAGCGCGGCGTCGGTGCAGTATTCGATCGGCGTGATGCGGTAGACCGCCGGCGCGCCGGTGATGGGGGTCCGGACGTTGTACAGGCCGGTGCGCACGCCGTATCCCGCGGTCGCGGGGATGGTGGCCGAACCGCCGACCGTGTAGGTAAAGGTCGTCGCGCTCGTAACCGTAATCGCCACGTTGGTGGCGTTCATCGACGTCTGGGTCGGGACGACGAAGGTCGCGATATCGCCCGTGACCACGAGGTGATTGCTCGTCGCAGTGACCGTCACCGTGTTGCCGCTACGCTGGAAGCTCCCCGGTCCGTACCTGCGGTAGGAGCCGGCCCTGGCCGTGATGGTGCCGCTGCTCGTGCTCGTATACGTGAACCGGTTGGCGTTGGGTACCGTGGCGATGGCGACGAAGGCGAGGTCCATGCCGGCTTGCCCGGTGCCCGTAACGAAGATTCTGTCCGTGGCAGCCACGAGGCCGTGGGGCTCGACGGTGTCGACCGTCACGACGTTGCCGGCCCGCGAGAAAGTTCCGATCGACATCATCTCCGGCAAGCCGAAGGTCGTAAGGCTCGCACTCGACGGGTTGGTGCGATAGGGAAATTGACCCGGCCCGAGAACGTTGGCCTGAGTGAACGACTGAACCTCGATACCCACCGGCGTCACGACGCCGGTGTTGTCCGCGCCGTTGCGCTTGCATACGGCGCTGCCGCCGGTGCCGTTGCAGTAGCGGTTGTCCGGGCTGTTTGTCGTGAGGTTGACGTTGCTGCCGCCGAGGTAGGCATCGGGTGAGACCGAAGTGGGTGTGAGCGTGCCGGTCGGCGGGTTCAGGACCGGCTGGCCGTTCGACGAAAGGCCGACCAGATAGGTGAAGTTCGGGTCGTAGGCGACCCCGTTCATGCCCGTCTGGCCGCCGGCCGCGAACGGCGGGTCGCCCGCCTGGCAGGCGGTCCCGTCGTCGCTGACCATGCAGGTGTTGGTGTCGTTGACGTAGTCGGGCAGGTAGTTACGATCCATGCTGCCCGAGTCGTCGAGCGTGAAGAGCAGGTTGGGCAGGAAGTTCGTGCCCGCCGCCGACGCGAGCGGAACGTTGGAAATGTCGGTGATGGCTGCAATGGCCGGCTGGGCCGTCATGCAGGCCGCCACGACGAACGCGGTTGCTCGCTTTGCCAGGGTGTGACTCATGGAATTTCTCCTGCGAATGCGCCGCGCGCTATATCCCGCGCAGCATGGTTTGCACGATCGACACGGAGCCGCGGGGCCCTTCGGCCTTGGCCGTCACGCGGTAATGGATCGCCGGGGGCTTGGTGAATATGTTCGAGGTCTGCCTGAAGTGATCCTGTCCTTCCCGGCTGAGCAGGCCCGGGTCGGGCGTCGAGCCGCAGGTGTTGGATACGCCGTTGCAGACGGCGTTGGCGGCGCAGTCCTTCACCGGGCACATGCGCTCGATCATGAACGACACGATGTTGCCTGCAGCGTCCGGAGCGCCCCCGTTCAGTTTGACAGCGTTGGCCCAGGCGACCGGGTTGCGCCAATCGGGTTCGGTCGTCGCGGCGTTGGAGAAATATCCGGATCCGGCATTGTCGCTGTTGAGATTCCCCGACGACATGTTCGCCGACATCCAGGCGAAGCCGGCCTGGAGCCCCTGGTCCGCGGCGTTGACGGCGGACTGCCTGAAGGCGATGTTTCCGACCATCAGGGTGGCGGTATCCACCGAGCGCATGGTGGCGATGCCGGCCAGCGTCATCGCGACCAGGACGATGAGGGCGATGATGAGCACGGTCCCGCGCTCGCCGCGCGGCGCGCACGGAAGATTGCGTTGCACAGGGTCTTTCATGTCAGTTCGACCTCCAGATCCAGTTGCGCAAGGGGACCGTCGTCTCGAACACGCGGTAGCGGTAGCACTTCCAGTCCGGGTCGGCGGTGAGGTTGAAGACGCCGCCCGACCACTTGGGACGCCGATCGGCGCCCGGAGGGGTCTCGCTACCGTCGGTGGTCGCGTCGCAGCCGGAGGCACCCTCCGAGGGTTTTTCGGCGAGCGCGCTGCGCGCAACCAGGGCCACGCGGACCGCGATGACGTAGCGCCACGGGGGGGTGAAGCCGTTGAGGGTCATCCCGTTGAAAGTGGCGGCATCGACAAAGTTATCGACGATGCCGTCGCCGTAGCCGTTCACGTCGTAGGGGCCGGTGTCAATCCCATACAGCGCGCGCATGTGGACGATGTTGTCGGCGACCGTGTTCACCTGGGGCGAATTGACCGTCGGCAGGGTGGGAACGAAGAGCGAGGTGACCTGCAGCGATCGGTTGGCGATCGCGTAGGTATTGTGGACCGGCAGGTCGGGCGAGTTGGCGGGCTCGTAGATGTTCCCCAGGTTGAAGACCAGCGTCGCGTTGGCGCCCGTCCCGTTGTAGAACACGCCCAGACCGCCCACCGGGTTGAAGCGCGGGGTCTTGGCGACACCCGCCCCCAGGAGAACGGTGTAGGTCCAGATGCCATGCACCACGTTTCCCGGAGCCGGGGGCGGCGGCACCGAGGCGGGTGTAGCCGTGACCTCCATGATGGAGCAGTTCTTGGGCGTTCCCGGGTCCTGGAGGAGGATCAGGTCTCCGGGGCGATAGCCATAGGGGTTCCTGACGTTCAGGTTGTCCGTGGGTGTGCCCATCGGAGTGGCGAGGGTTGTCGCATTGACGATGTGCGGCTTCGATCCGTAGAAAATAGTCACCTGATCCGGATCGGTCGCCGCGCCGGTCGAAGTGATCCGCGCCGGCACGAGCAGGAGGGTGTCGCCGGCCGGGGGAAAATTCGGCGCCGCGCGCTTGGAGTCGTAGCCGATGATCGGGCAGCCCGCGGTGGGCGTGTCGTTGAATCCCGCTGCCGGCATTGCGCAGGTCGTGCTCGATCACGTAGAGGGCCACGGCGCCGTTCTGCTGCGCGTCGCCGCCGCTCGTGGTCGTGCGCTTGATGCCTTCGGAGACTTCGAAGACCTGGAAGATGATGATCATCCCGATCAGGCCGATCAGCATGGCGACCATGAGCTCCACCAGGCTGAAGCCCCGTAGCGAACTGAGATGGATCGCACGCATGGTTCAGCCCGTGAAGATAGATGCAATGACAATGTGCTTTCGGGGCGGCAGGCCGGCCGAAGCTTCCTCGGGGAGCTGCCAGTAGAGCTCGATCTGCACGGTCCCGCCGATCGGCGCCGGGGCGGGAGGAATGACCGCCGCCGGAGTGATCGTCACCTTGGGCCGGACGGTCGCGGTGCCGGGCAGGGTTGCGTCCACCTTGGCGACCCAGGCGACGAGCTTTCCGTAGCTGGAGCCAGGGTAGTTATAGAAGCCGATGTTCCCGGCGTCGCTCCACATCTTCGAGATCAGCTCGTTGGCGAGGAAGGCGGCCTCGCTGCGGTACTTGGACTCGGTGACGTTCTTGATCGCCACGCTCTGCATGCCGACCACGGCGAGGATGCCGATCGAGAAGATGAGGATCGCGATCAGGGCCTCGATCAGCATCACGCCGCGTTCGCGGGTCGGGGTTTGGAGTTGGTTGCGCATTTTTCGGCCTCGATTCATGGACAGGCGCGCGGGTCGGGCACGACGATGCCCGGGGTGGGGTCGCACATGCGGATGCTGCCGCCTCCGCTCACCACGACCCGCAGGCAACGCATCGGCCCGCTGTCCGCGATGCACGCATCGCGACTGTTGATGACATCGACCCGCGCCAGCGTGGCGCTGCCGTCGGAGTTCGTGACGACGCTCCCCAGGGGCGAGAAGGTCACCGCGGCCGCCGCTGTCGCGAGATCCGACGCAACCGGGGTGACCCTGGCGTTGCCCGTGTTTTCCTCGGGGCTGCGGTGCTGGATCACCTTCTTCTGGTCGGCCGGAAGGGCCTCGTCGGCCGCAACGATAGTGGAATCGCAGGGTACCTCCGTCGCGTTGCATATCGTCCACCCCGACGTCGGCGGCTCGAGCACCACCTGCACGGCGAGATTGCGCCGGATCGCTTCGCCGCGGGCAACCTGCATTGCATTCACGATCGCCTCGGTCGCCGCGCGGATCTGCTGGTTCTGCAGGAACTCGCCGAGGGCGGGCGCACCGAGCGCGATGAGAATACCGAGCACGGTCAGCGTGACCATGATCTCGATCAAGTTGAAGCCGCGCTGCGGGGCGTGCGCTTTCAGCATTGGCCGCTTTTCCTGCTGGTCCAGCAGGGGGTGGCCGGCATCGTCCAGCCTGTCGGCACGGACACCGTGCGGCGGATGTTGGCCTGGTCGATCGTCAACGTCAAACCGGCCAGATCGCCGAGGCCGTCCACCTGAATGACATACGTCGTTGCCGTGAGGGTGGGACAGGTGATGGTGAAGTGCTTCAAGGCGCTCGGAAGCTGGGCGCCGCTGCCGGGCTGACACGGTTGGGTCGCCGGAGGGGCCGGGGCCCAGCTCCGGTTGTCCTGAAAGTACTGCTCCATCTTGGTCCGCATCGCGAGAAGATTCGTTGTGCCCTCCTGGATCTTGCCGCGGGTGATGAATTGCGTGTAGGAGGGAAGCGCGATCCCCGCGAGGATCGCGATGATTGCGACCGTGACCATGAGTTCGATCAACGTAAAACCTGGCTGGCGCTGCATAGAAACCCCTTTTCTCGGACGGTGAATGATAAGGAACGAGAGTAGCCCGACGCAAAAGCCGCCGACGAATGGCCGGAATCCCGCCGCAGGCGGCGCGCGCATCAAAATTCTAGCGGAACTAGTTCACGTTTCCGGCGACCGGTTTGCTCGGCGTCCGGGAGCAGAAAAGGTCAGATTAGACAGCGTCCAAGTCCTCGTCTAGAATGATTTCCGTGAAAGCAAGCGAACGGAACCGCGAAGAAATCGCGCAGCTGCTGCGCCGCCACGGCCTCAAGCCCACGCACCAGCGCATGGAGATCGCGCAAGTGCTGTTTACGAGGCACGAGCACCTCTCGGCGGACCAGATTCTTTCGCTCGTCAATACGCGCTACGCCGAGGCGTCCAAGGCGACCGTATACAACACGCTGAAACTCTTCCTGAAGAAGAACATGATCCGCGAGCTGGTCGTCGATCCGACCCGGATCGTCTACGATCCGAACACCGAACCGCATCACCACCTCTACGACGTCTCGACCGGCCGGCTCACCGACGTTCCCGCCGACTCGATCCGCGTGGTCGGCCTGCCGCCGCTGCCACCCGGGACCGTCGCCGAGGGCGTGGACATCATCATTCGCACGCGTCCGCAGTCCTGAAGGGGAGAGACCGCGGGTCCGCAGTAAGGCGCCGCACTATATAATTCCGCACCGGGATGCAGGCTGGCGTAGCTCAGCTGGTAGAGCAACTGATTCGTAATCAGTAGGTCGGTGGTTCGAGTCCACTCGCCAGCACCACAGGAGCGTCCGCTCTTGAGAGCCGCGCTTTCGGTCGAAATGTTGGGAAGGAAACGATGAAGTTGTTCGGGGCGGGCAAGACCGATCATCCGATGTCCGATCTCAAGGACGCTCGGAAGATTCTCGATACCATTCCCGCAGGCGACCCCTTCAAGGCGCTCGAAGACTTGAGCCATTGGCTGGACTCGATACTCAGCTGGGAGGGCTTCAAGCCCGAGCACCGCTTCCAGCTCATGGAGTTCGTGGACGACGCGCAGCTGCCGCACCTGCGCAGGCTGCAGCGCGATTATCTCGCAGCGCAGCGCCTCTCCGGCCATCAGGAAAACCGCCTGTGGACCGCAATTCGCGACTCGTGCCGGCAGACCGGCAAGGCCTTCGAGTCCCTGCTCGATTTCTGCGCGACCGGCCAGAAGGGCTCCGAAGACCTGAAGAAGAGCCTGCCGCTCCTCGCCGTCCGGGCCCTGCGCGCGTTCTCGGCCCAGATGAAATGGCAGTACATCCGCTACGGCCCGCTCGATCATTCGCTATGGGGGGTGATCCTGAAAGTGTATTCGTTCACCGAGGAGCGCAAGGTCGCGCAGGCCAAGGTGAGCCTCCCGGGCGCCCGCGCGGAGACTACGCCGACCTTCGAGTTTCTCAAGCCGGTGATGCTGGGTGCTTCCTCGCCTGATGCCCTGCTGCCGATCGAGATCGATCTGGTCGAGCGGCTGATCGCGCATCTCGTCGGCTCGTTCAAGCTGAGCACCGAGCTTCAGCCCGACTTCGCCTATTGCATCGACCTCTTGAACATCGAGCCTCCGGTGCGCGTCGCCCACCTTCCGCACCGAGCGCCGACGCTGCGGTATTTTTCCGCGGCCAGTGCGCTCAAGGAGATCGAGAAACTGATTCAGACCGTGAAATCGACCGGAACCCTGCCGCCTGGGCTCGCATCCGGACTCAGCTCCGAGAAGGAAGTCGCGATCGAGGTCCTCGAACACCTCGCACTCAACTGGTCTCCGAAGCCCCCCGAGAGGAAGGCACCGCGCCACAAAGTGAAGTCGCGTCTCGCGGCGATCTACGGCTACGAGAGCGTGCTGGCAGCCCTCGATCTCACGGGCGCCTCGCTGGACAAGAGCAAGGTCGAGAGCTGGGTGGTGGAAAACGTCAGCACCGGGGGCTTCGGCGCGAGCGTCCCGCAGTTGAAAGGCGAATCGCTGAAGATCGGCTGCCTGCTTGGCCTGCAGCCCGAGGGCGGCACCAACTGGCTCGTCGGAATCGTGCGGCGCTTTCAGCGGGAAGGCGCGCAAAACGGCGCGGTCGGCATTCAGACGCTGTCGCGCAATCCCCTTCCCGTCAAGGTCAGGTTGCAGAGCGGGCAAGTGACGAGCCGGGACGAAGAAACGGCGATCCTGCTCAACCCGTCCGACTCGGCGCTCGAGGTGCAGTTGCTGCTGCGCGGCGCCGTTCTCGCCACCGGCCAGAATCTACTGCTCGAGCGGAACGGAAAGGCTTATCTGCTGATGCCGACGGGCGACATGGAGCGCGGCGACGACTACGAGCTCGTGCGCTGCCGGCAGATGGTCCGCGAAAGGGGCTGAGGTGAGCATGAGGAGATGTTTCCCCTCATGCTGTTGACGAGCCTTCACTCCCCCGGCCCCAGTATTCTTTGCAGCCAGGCGCCGATGTCGGCCAGCTCCTCCGGGCAGACCGAGTGGGGCATCGGGTACTCCCGCCACTCCAGCGCGTAGCCGAGCGATTGCAGCAGCCTGCCTGACTCTTCCGCGCGGGCGAGCGGGACGATCGGATCGAACGTCCCGTGCGCCATGAAGATGGCCGCGCCTCGGTTGGCGGCGCTCGCTTCCGCCTGGAGGCGCCCGGCGACCGGCACGTAGGTCGAGAGCGCCATGATTCCGGCGATGCGCTCCGCATGACGGAGTCCGGTCTGCAGAGCGATCGCTCCCCCTTGCGAGAAGCCCGCGAGAACGAGCCGCTCCGCCTTAGTGCCGCGCTCCTTTTCCCGGGCGATCAGGGCCTCGACGAGGGCCTGCGACGCGCGCACTCCGCGTTCGTCCTCGCGCCGGATCGCCCCGTCCGTGATGTCGTACCAGGCGCGCATTCTCATGCCGGCGTTGATGGTTACGGGCTGTACCGGAGCGTGCGGAAAAATGAAGCGGATGGCAGTGTCGGGCAGGTCGAGCTCGGGAACGATGGGAGCGAAGTCGTTGCCGTCGGCGCCTAGTCCGTGCAGCCAGATGATGCTGGTCGCCGGATTCGCGCTGGTTTCGATTTCTATCGCGTCGAGGACCTGCGACATGGCGTTTCGAGTCCCGATCAGGAAGCCGGTTTGGGGCGGAGGGCGGATTTGGGCCGGAACGCACGGATCACCTCTTCGCGGGTCTCGACGTATGGCCCGCCGATCAGGTCGATGCAGTAGGGGACGGCCGCGAAGATTCCCGGGACCATCTGCTTTCCTTCCTTGTCCTTCAGCCCTTCGAGCGTCTCGCGGATCGATTTCGGCTGGCCGGGCAGGTTGATGATGAGCGTCTGCTTGCGGATGACCGCGACCTGGCGCGACAGGATCGCCGTGGGGACGAACTCGAGGCTGATCCTGCGCATCTGCTCGCCGAATCCGGGCATGGTCTTGTCGGCGACGGCGAGCGTGGCTTCCGGCGTCACGTCGCGCAGCGCCGGGCCGGTTCCGCCGGTCGTGAGAACCAGATGGCAGCCCACCCGGTCCGCGAGGTCCGCCAGCGTGGATTCGATCACGGGCCGCTCGTCGGGGATGAGGCGCGTCTCCACGCGCCAGGGGCTGGCGAGCGCCCGTTCGAACCATTCCTGCAGGGCCGGGATGCCTTCGTCCTTGTAGACTCCGGCCGAAGCGCGGTCGCTGACGGACACGAGTCCGATCAGCAGTTCGTCAGTCTTGGTCATCGATTGCCTGCGTTTCCCCGATGATATCGCGCAGAGTCCGAAACAGCTCGCGGGTGCTGTGCGGCGTTCGGCCCGCGTTGCGTTCCTCGCGCGCACGGCGGATGAGCGCGCGCAGGCGCCGCGTGTCGATACGAGGATGGGCCTCGGCGAGCGAGGCGATGGCGCCGTCGTCCTCGAGCAGCTTGTCGCGCCAGCGCTCGATCCTGTGGAGGCGCGCTGTCTCTGCGACCGAGATCCCGTCCCAGGTCTTGAGCTTCTCGCGGATCGGCTCCGGATCGACCCCGCGCATGAGGCGGCCGACGTACTGCAGCTGGCGGCGCCGCGCCTCGTGCCGGGTGATGCGCTGCGCCTGCTCCACGGCCTCGCGCAAGGTTTCCGGCAGTCCGACCGATGCGAGCTGCTCGGAGTTGAGCTCGATCAGGCGCTCGCCGAGCGCCTGCAGCTCGTGCATGGCGCGCTTGCGCTGGGTCTTGCTCGGCTTCTCCTCGTCCTGCACGGTGGTGGCGCGAAATGAACTGATATCATAGCGTCTTTCCCGCAGCATTCCGCATGGCGCGAGCGCGCTTCTCCCACAGTATCGGCGCATTGAAAGCGATCGCCTCCGACGCTCTCGCGCACGCCAGGCAAAAGGGCGCGAGCGGCTGCGAGGCCGAGGCTTCCGAGGGCTACGGACAGAGCGTCACGGTTCGCATGAGCGAAGTCGAGACGATCGAATACAACCGCGACAAGAACCTGACCGTCACCGTTTACCTCGGCAAGCAGAAGGGCTATGCCAGCACGGCCGATTTTGCCCCGCGTGCGATCCGCGACACGGTGGAGGCGGCCCTGACGATCGCGCGCTTCACTGCGGCGGACGACTGCGCGGGGCTCGCCGATCCGGAAGAACTCGCGACCGAGCCCAAGGACCTCGACCTTTTCCACCCTTGGGAACTCCCCGTCGAGCGGGCGATCGAGATCGCAAAAAGCTGTGAGGCCGCCGCGTTTCGCCTGGACAAACGCATCGCCAACTCCGAGGGAGCGAGCGTGTCTTGCCAGCAGGTGCACTTCGCGCTGGGCAACAGCCACGGCTTCATGCAGGGTTATCCGACCTCGCGCCATTCCCTTTCGTGCGCCGTGATCGCGGCCGAAAACGGCCAGATGCAGCGCGACGACTGGTACGTGTCGCAGCGCTCTCCGCAGGACCTCGCCGACGCCGAGGCCGTCGGCGACTACGCGGGAAGGCGGGCGCTCGCGCGGCTCTCGAGCCGCAAGATTCCAACAGTCCAGGCGCCGGTACTTTTCGAGGCCCCGGTGGCGCTTGACCTGCTCGGGACGTTCGTATCCGCCGTGAGCGGAGGAAGCCTCTATCGCAAGGCGTCGTTCCTCGTGGACAGCCTCGGCACGGAGGTGTTTTCGCCCCAGGTGAATATCGTGGAGCGGCCGCACCTCAGGCGCGGAAACGCCAGCTCCTGGTTCGACAACGAAGGCGTAGCCACCCGCGACCGCGACGTGGTGAAGGACGGCGTGCTGCGCGGATATTTTCTGGGCAGCTATTCCGCCCGCAAGCTCGGAATGAAGACGACCGGCAGCGCGGGCGGCAACCACAATCTGATCCTGGAGGGCGGCGGGCTCGATCTTCCGGGACTCATCCGAAAGATGGGGCGGGGCTTGCTCGTCACCGAGCTGATGGGCTTCGGAGTCAATCTCGTGACGGGGGACTACTCGCGCGGAGCGGCGGGATACTGGGTGGAAGGCGGCGAGATCCGGCACCCGGTCGAGGAAGTCACGATCGCGGGCAACCTGCGCGACATGTTCCGCGCTATCGTCGCGATCGGAAACGACAGGCTGACGCGCGGCTCCCGAAGCAGCGGCTCGATTCTCATCGAGGGGATGACCATTGCCGGCAACTGAAGTCCGGCGGTTTGCGAAATCGGACTGGCGGTGGATGCCGCGGCGTATAATCGGAGACCGTCAATCCCAGAGGAGGATACTCAATGAAACGACGCGATTTTCTGAAGAGCGCGGGCTGGGCGCGGCCGCCGGAGCGGCAGGCGTCACTGGCGGCGCAGGCGCGCGCGCAGCAGACCCCGGGCCTGCCGACCATGCAATGGCGGCTTGCGGCGAGCTGGCCGAAGAGCCTCGACACCCTGTTCGGCGGCGCCGAGCATGGTCGCGCAGCGGGTCGGCCGAGATGACCGACGGCAAGTTCCAGATCCGCGCGTTCGCCGCGGGCGAGATCGTTCCCGGCGCTGCAGGTGCTCGACGCGGTCCAGGCGGGCACGGTCGAGCTGGGCCACACCGCGACCTACTACTACTTCGGCAAGGATCCCACGTTCGCCTTCGGCACCGCGGTGCTGCTTCGGCATGAACACGCGCCAGCAGAACGCCTGGTGGTACTTCGGCGGCGGCGAGCGAGGCGATGGCGCCCGCTGTTCAGCGAGTACGGCTGCATCGCGATTCCTCGCCGGCAACACCGGCTGCCAGATGGGCGGCTGGTACCGCAAGGAGATCAAGTCGGTCGCCGACCTGAAGGGCCTCAAGATGCGCATCGGCGGCATGGCGGGCCTGGTCCTCGCCAAGCTCGGCGTCGTGCCGCAGCAGATCGGCGCGCCGCGACATCTATCCGGCGCTGGAGAAAGGCACGATCGACGCGGCCGAGTGGGTCGGTCCGTACGACGACGAGAAGCTCGGCTTCAACAAGGTCGCCAAGTTCTACTACTACCCGGGCTTCTGGGAAGGCGGGCCGATGCTGATGACGCTCGTCAACGAGAAGAAGTGGAACGAGCTGCCCAAGATCTACCAGGCGGCGCTGCAGGCCGCGTGCGCCGAGGCCAACGCATGGATGCCGGCGAAGTACGACGCGCAGAATCCGCCGGCGCTGCGCCGGCTCGTTGCGGGCGGCACGCAGCTGCGGCCGTTCCCGCGCGCCGGTGCTGGAGGCGGCCGAGAAGGCGTCCTACGAGGTGTACGCCGAGATGAGCGCGAAGAGCGCTGCACTTCAAGCGCATCTACCGGAGTGGAAGAAATTCCGCGACGAGCAGTTCCTGTGGTTCCGCGTCGCGGAACGCACCTACGACAACTACAGCTTCAACTCGAAGCTCGGCGTCGAAGCGCCGGCGGCCGCGAAAGGCGGCGATGCCGCGAAGAAAGCCCCGCTGCGGCGGGGTGTTTTTATTTCTTCCGGCGTGCTGAAGTCGGGCGGCGGCGCTTTCTTCCTCGGTCGCCTGCGGTTCCGGCATCGGTCCGGCGGGATGCATCGATCTGCACTCGTTCGGATGGGATCGCACGTCGTGCTCGTCTGGAGACTGCTCGTCACCAAGCTGCGGAAACGCGATCAGGATCGCCGACCATGATGACCTGGATCACCACGAACGGCACGGCGCCCCAGTAGATCTGGCCGGTGGTGACCGGCGCGGTCAGCTTGCCGGAGATCTTGTCGACGTAGTCCTTGCGCGGGCGCGACGCTGCGCAGGTAGAACAGCGCAAAGCCGAACGGCGGATGCATGAACGAGGTCTGCATGTTGACGCCGAGCAGCACGCCGAACCAGATGAGGTCGATGCCGAGCTTCGCCGCCACCGGCGCGAGCAGCGGCACGATGATGAACGCGAGCTCGAAGAAGTCGAGGAAGAACGCCAGCAGGAAGACGAGGATGTTCACCACGATCAGGAATCCGATCGCGCCGCCCGGCAGGCCTGTCAGCAGGTGCTCGACCCAGAGGTCGCCGTTCACGCCGCGGAACGTGAGGCTGAAGACCGTGGCGCCGACCAGGATGAATACCACGAACGAAGTGAGCTTGGCCGTCGAATTCATCGCCTGCCTGACCAGAGACCACGACAGGCGCCGGTTGATGATCGCGAGCAGTAACGCCCCGGTTGCGCCCATCGCGCCGCCCTCGGTCGGCGTCGCCACGCCGAGAAAGATCGTTCCGAGAACCAGGAAAATGAGCGCGAGCGGCGGGATCAGAACGAACAGCACGCGCGCGCCGAGTTTCCAGCCGCGCAGCACCCGCGCCTCGGGCGGCAGGGCCGGCGCCGCGGCCGGATGCAGCATCGTCTTTCCGAAAACGTAGACAACGTACAACGCGGTCAGCACCAGGCCGGGAAGGATCGCCCCTGCGTACATATCGCCGACCGAGCGTCCGAGTTGATCGGCGAGCACGATCAGCACCAGCGAAGGCGGAATGATCTGGGCGAGCGTTCCGGAGGCGGCGATCACGCCGCTCGCGAAGCCGCCGGTCGTAGCCGTAACGCAGCATGATCGGCAGCGAGATCAGACCCATCGAGATCACCGAGGCCGCCACGACGCCGGTGGTCGCGGCGAGCAGCGCGCCGACGAAGATCACCGCGTAGGCGAGGCCGCCGCGGATCGGGCCGAACAGCTGACCGATCGTGTCGAGCAGGTCCTCCGCCATGCCGCTCCTCTCGAGGATCAGCCCCATGAAGGTGAAGAACGGGACGGCGAGCAGCGTGTCGTTGCGACAGGATGCCGAACATCCGCTCCGGCAGCGCCTGAAGCAGCGCCGGGGTCAGCAGACCGAGCTCGATGCCGATGAACCCGAAGAACAGGCCGTTCGCGGCAAGCGAGAACGCGACCGGGTAGCCGAGCAGCAGGAAAACGACGAGCGCCGCGAACATGAGCGGCGCCATGTAGGCGACGAGGAACGCGCTCATTTCGCGACGTCCTCGTCGCGAGCGACCACGCAACTCCATCGGAACATCATGCTTTTCCACCGGGATCGGGGATCAGCCCCAGGAGGAATGCGATTCGCTTGATCAGCTCCGAGACAGCCCTGCAGCGCGAGCAGCAAGAACCCGACCGGAACCAGCAGCCGCACCGGCCAGCGGACCAGCCCCCCGGCACTCGCCGGAGACCTCGTTGCTGTGTCCAGGCGTTCATGAACACCGGCCAGGAGAGCCACGTGATGAACGACCGCCATCGGCAGCAGGAAAAGCACGTGCCGAGGATGTCGATCCACGCCTGGGCGCGGCGCGACAGAGCGGCCTGCGATGACGTCGATGCGAATGTGCTCGTTGTGCAGCAGCGTATAGCCGGCGCACAGCAGGAACACCGCGGCGAACAGGTACCACTGGAGCTCGAGCCAGGCGTTGGAGGCGTCAGGATGAACGCGTAGCGGGACGGTCGCGTTGCCGGCGCTGACCAGCACCGCGATCAAGCACCAGCCAGTAGACCGAGTCGGCCGATGCGTTCGTTTACGGTGCATCGATCAGGCGTGAAACCGATAGCAGGAAATTCATCGCCCCTCTGTGGCCCCGATAAGTACAGTCCGCGCGCCCGGAAGACGGCGCGACGCGTCGCACCGATGTAGGCGGGTTGCGATTGTCCCTTATGACCCGGAGTTTGGCAAAAACGCGGGCGGCGCGACCCGCCGACGGGTGCCGGTAGCGTATTCTCCACCTTCGGGCAACGGCGGCCGCCACGGCCACGTCGCCAACTGGGAGGAGTTCACCCAGTGGCAGTGGGTGACGATCCAGGACAAGGCGAAGCCGTATCCGTTCCAGGCAGCAGAACCATCGCCCGGGCGCGGCAAGCGTCTGGCTTCCTGCCTGTGACAACCGGGATTACTCCTACACCGCCCTGCGCATCGGAAGGCTGCGGCGGGACACCTGGTCGGTGAGCCACTTGACCGATGCTCTCGCGCGGGCCGCCACGAAGGCGGCGGGCAGCTGGGTGTAATCGTCGTTGAACACCTCGAAGCTGTAGTCGCCGCGATAACCCATGTCATCCAGCCTGCGGACGAACTCGGCGACTTCCGCCCCGTGCACGCCTTCGCCGGGAAATACGCGGAAGTGCCTCGCGGTATTGATGCGCTC
Organism: uncultured beta proteobacterium; assembly: GCA_963699535.1. GTDB lineage: Bacteria > Pseudomonadota > Gammaproteobacteria > Burkholderiales > SG8-39 > VBDM01. The sequence goes on from CAVOUJ010000030.1 coordinate 154,501, forward strand.
CTCGCGCGAAGGCAATTCCCGCCACATGAAGTCGGCGAGCTGAACGATGAAGACCTTTCCCGGATCGACGAGGTCCAGATCGTCGAGGCCGGTCTTGGCAGCCAGCATGTGGAAGGAATCGAGCGCGAGACCCAGGTTGGCGCGGTCCGCGCTCGTGACGATCTCCAGGGCCTTCGGGAATTCGTTGACATGCTTGCCCCAGGAGAGCGCCTCGTAGGCGATGCGTATGCCGAGCGGCACCGCGAGTGTCGCGAGCTTGCGAAGGTCGCGCGCCAGCACCTCCGGATCGCCGCTCGCGTGGGTGGAGGTGGACGAGCACACCAGCAGGACTTTCGAGCCCAATGCGCGGCACATGCCGAGCATGGCTTTGGCGATGTCGAGCTTGTAGGCGTGCAGGTGGCCGGGCAGTCCTTCGAAATCGCGCAGCACCTGGAATCCCGTCACGCGCAGGCCGCTCTGGCGCACCGCGGAGATCGCGGCCGCTTCGCCTCCCGGATGCTCGACGAGGTCGCGCGCCGACAGCATGATCTGGGTAAATCCGCCTTCGCGCGCCGCGCGCAGCTTCGCTTCCAGCGGGCCCGCGAGCGTGATGGTGTCCATGCCGAAGTGATCCTGGTTCATGCCGACGCGCCCGGCCGCAGATGGCTCACCACCAGCTCGAAGGTGACGCCGCCCAGGTAGACCTGCGTCAGCGCGCCCTTCTCGGTCGGCTGCACCGCGCCGTGGTCGATGAAGACCACGCCTCGCTCCTTCAGGATGCGGACGGCGGCGCGCACGTCGGGCGCGCCCAGGCCGACGCGCAACAGGCCCTCCTCCCACTCGATGTCCTCCGAGCCCGGCGGAGGCTCGGTCAACTGCAGATAGAATTTCCGGCACGGGCTTTCGAGCAGAGTGCCCTTGGGCAGGATGCCGAAGAACTTTCCTTCGGGGAGCACCGTGAAGCCGAAGAGCTGCTGGTAGAACTCCACCCAATCGGCGGTGCGATCGCTCAGAATGGTCTGAACGACGCCGAAATAGTGCAGGCCGGCGACAGCCGCCGGCCGCGCATCGGCGCCGGGCAGCGGCACGAAGTCCACGTCGTAGATCGAAAAATCCTTGTAGCGGTCGACGAAGTAGATCAGGCTTTCGCCCACGCCGTGGATGCCCGGGATGTTCAGCTCCATCGCAGAGGCCCGTGTCGGCATCTCCCAGGCGCCGAGGTCCTGTGAGCGGCGCCACGCGAACGCAGCGTCGCGCACGCGCAGGGCGATCGCCTTCAGTTCCGGCGTCGCTATCGGCGCGCTCATGCGGGGAAGAGGGTCCGGGTGCGAATTGACGATCAGGTTCATCGAGCCCTGCCGGTAGAGCATGACCTCGCGCGATCGGTGCCGGGCGACGGGAACGAACCCCATGGATTGCAGCACCGACCCGAGCGCCTGCGGCTGCGAGGTGGCGTACTCGATGAACTCGATGCCGTCGATTCCCAGGGGGTTGTTGGGTTCGGGATTGGATTCTCGGGTCGTCATCGGGGACCTTTCGGGGCATTAGCTGCGCGAACGGAACTACGTTATGCGCTCCTGACTTTCATGTCGCACCGACCCGCCTCTAGTCTTCGATCTGCGGCTCAGTATATCCAATGCTGCGCCGGATCTCCGCGGCAAGTGACGGATCAACGCTTCCTTGCTTCTTGCGCGATTTCGACAATCGCCCTCAGGGCCGTCGTGTAGGAGCGCCAACCCAGTCCTTGAACGGTCCCGCGCACGGCCGGCGAGATGATGGAGTGAGCGCGCCATTCCTCTCGTGCCGCGATGTTCGATATGTGGACTTCGATTACCGGAAAGGGCATCGCGACGATCGCGTCGTGGAGGGAAACCCCATGCTGCGTGAGTCCTGCGGGATTGATGACGGCCCCGTCGGCCTTGTCCATGTGCGCATGAAGGGTGTCGATCAGGACGCCTTCGTGGTTAGACTGCGTGATGACCAGCTCGGTGCCGAGCTCTTCCGCCAGGGCTTCGAGCTTGGCATTGATTTCCGCGAGAGCCTCCGTCCCGTAGATGTGCGGCTCGCGCCGCCCAAGGAGATTCAGGTTCGGACCATGCAGAACCAGTATTCGCACGGTGTGTCTCCCCTCATATCAGCTCGCAATCCGCGTATCGGCGCTACCGACGCGCGAAACCAGTTTCAGGAAATGAGCCTCCATTCGCGCCGCATCGGGCTTGATGCCCGTGAAAAGCTCAAACACGGCGGAGCGGACCTTCCGGCACTCCCCTGCGGATTCCGTGCGCTTGGTCACGACGGAATCCGATGAGGGTCTCACGGTGTGCGCAATCTGGCCCGGTTCAAGCGGCACCTGCGGGCCGAACGGTCACTATGCGACCGAAGGCAAGATGCACGGTAACGATGTGGCGGTGGTCTTCACGGTCCGGCTTCCGCACGGCGTGAAGGTTGACGCTTCGACGGTGAACGGTGACGTGGAGGTGCGTGGCGGCTCGGCACCCGTCGGGGTGGGGACGGTCAACGGCGACATCACCGTCGAAACCTCGGCCGGGCCCGTGCGCGCGACGACCGTGAACGGCGACGCACAGGCGACGATCCTCGGTTTCGGTGAACCGGGTGACGTCAACCTGACTACGGTACACGGCGACGCGACGCTGGAGCTGCCAGACCGCGTCGACGCGGTGCTGGACGGTCATACCGTGACCGGAGACATCTCCACCGACTATCCGCTCACCATCGCGGGGAAATTCGCCTCGCACGAGCTGACGGGCACTCTCGGCAAGGGTGGTCGGCGGATCCATATCACGACCGTGGCCGGGGACGTCGACGTACGAAAGGCGAGCGCGAGCGTCCAGGTTACACCGACGCCGCCGACCCCCCCGACCCCCCTGACCCCCCCGACTCCCCCGCGTCCCGGTCAAGGTACGCCGCGACCTCGCGCGGGAACGTCCTGACGTCGATCGGCTTGGTGATATAGCCGTCGAAGCCCGCGGCCAGCGCGCGTTCGCGATCCACGGGCATCGCGTGCGCGGTGAGCGCGACCACCTTCCAGCGATGGGATCCCTCGAGCGCGCGCAGATCCTCGAGCAACGCGAAGCCGTCGCGCCCCGGCAGCTGAATATCGAGCAGTACGAGATCCGGCTCGGGTGAGTGGGTGCGCATGGTCTCCACGAGCCCGTCGCCGCTCGGCATCGGGATCACCGTATGCCCGCGCAACGACAGCAATGTAGCCAGGAGCTTCAGGCTGTCCGGCTGGTCTTCCACCACCACGATTGTGGGCATCAGGGTTCTCCGACGGCGGGTCGCGCCTCGTGCGGCAGGGTGAACCAGAACGTACTGCCGCGACCGAGGTCACTCTCGACACCGATCCG
>CAVOUJ010000031.1:0-118486 GCA_963699535.1 uncultured beta proteobacterium
ACGGCGGTGGCCTTGGACCTTGCGATCCCCACCCCGAGACAGGCTACCGCTGCGTTTTTGCTCCTGCGCTCAACCTGCGGTACAACGACGGCACAAAAGGAAAACTCCGGCTCATCGAATAAAAGAGCGTCGATACAAACGACGCCGAACAGCGTAGCCCACCGGACGCGCATGAAATGTCGCGCCTCTTTGCAAAAGAGCGGTCGCGCGCCGGTGGCTGCGGACGTTAGGCGGCGCCGCCAATATTCCGTGATGCGCATCCTGATCAAACAAGGCCCCAACTACGGCCAATTCTATTGGCTCAAACGAACGCGCTCCGGAATCTTAGGGTGGTTCGCAGGAGCCGGCTTTGCCCCAGCAGTTGGGTTCCCGGCCGACTCGGTGCATATGCACTTCACATATCCCGCGTCCGGAGCGCTCCACTTTTCTTTGAAATCTGACCCTATCGATGGGGTGGAGTATTACTGGACTGTGTATCGCGACCGCGTTAAACGAAAGGCGGTCTTTGGTGGCAAGTCAAGAACGAGAATACTGCCGCTCGAACAAGACTACGACATGTTCAGTATCTTGATGACCCAGACTATGCCTCCGCCATTGGCCGAGTACGCTTCGCGAGCTCTCTACTATTCGTTCCCGACGGTGGGGCTACAGGTATCGAGTGGCACAGTTCCCATGAAGGCCACACAAACGTTTGCTGAAGCCGAGGTTGCGTTCAAACACGATGATCTGATTGTCGACCCGACAGCTCTCGGCAGTGGCACCCTGAACATCCGCGCAGCCTTGCGTTCCCCGAGTATTCCGTTGACGCGGCGCAACGCGGGGCACGTAATCATTACCAATGCTGAACGCGCACCAGCCATCGACCTGCATGCGTTCATGTCACATTAGGAATCAGAGAAAGACTTCATGGACCATGCAGCTCTGTGACAATGTGGCCTCCGCCAACTTACTCCACTGAGATAGCACGTATGTCGCAGACCTCCGTCCTTGAAGAAATCGAAGGCTATCGCCAGCACTTCGACGCAATATACGTTGGCGGAATTCCACACCTGCTCAACGACGACGGGGCATTTCTCGCTTTCCTCGCAGTACTGACAGCCACTGACGCTCTCGCAGGGTTACTTGCCCCAACCAAGCCGACCGGAGAGCGTTTTCGCTCTTTCATCGCGACCTATTACCCCGAAGACCACCGGCCGCACGCCGATCAACTTTGGGAGTTTAGGAATGCCATGGTTCACTCGTTTAATCCAGGGCCCTTCGGACTCACCCATCACAACTCGCGAAACCACTTAAAGGCCCCTCTTGGCATTACCATGCTGAACGCCGAAGACTTCTACGGGGCCCTACTAGCGGCATCGCGCGCGTACTTCGACGCGGTAGCCGTTGACGCGGACCTCCAGGCGAACTTCTTGAAGCGAGTCGGTGCGCGGGACGGTGGAGCACCCCAAGTATGGGTTGTGCAACAGAACGCACCCTCGTGAGAGCACCGCCTAACAGCGCGGCCCACCCGGAGCCTAAGCTTCCCCCGAATTAGTTGACACCTCGGGCTAACAGCTCGGAGGTGTGTTGTGGCCAAGGCTGGACCTCGAAAGATTGCGAATTACGGAGATCGGTTCAAGGCGACTGCGGTGAAGTTAAGCAGCTTGCCAGGGGTTCTGATCCAGGATGTGGCGGCGGCACTGGATATTCATCCGTTCATGCTGTCGTTGTGGCGAAGGCAGGTACGAGAGGGGGTGATCGTGGCCAGGGCTTCGAAGCTCGATGTGCAGACCACGGCGGAGCTCAGGCGGCTCAGGGAGCTTGAGCGTCGCTACAAGGTGCTCAGGAGGAGGAGCACGAGCTCTTAAAAAAAGCCATCCGGTTTGCTTCCGATCGAAAGCGGAAATCTTCGAGTTCATCGAAGTAAACCGGATGCGGCACGATCTCACCCTGATGTGCCGGGTCTACGGGGTAACCCGCGCAGGCTACTACGCTTGGCGCTCGCGCGAGCGGAGCGAGCGAGAGCGCCGCAACCAGAGCCTCGCCGAGCAGATCCGGGCGGTTCACCAAGCGAGCCACGGGACCTACGGCAGCCCCCGTGTGCATCAGGCCCTGAGAGGCCAGGGCCATTGCGTGGGCAAGCATCGGGTGGCGCGCCTGATGCGAGCGCACGGCATCAAGGCTCGCGTGGCCACCCTTCGCTACACCAACCCCAGCCTGAGACGCTACTACGGGAGTATCCCCAACCAGCAGTTCGATCTTGCGCTCAAGCAACCCGATCAAGTCTGGGTGGGTGACATCACCTACCTGAAGGTGGCAGGGATCTATCGCTACCTCGCGGTGGTGATGGACAAGTACAGCCGCCGTGTCGTGGGCTGGAGCTACGGTCGCAGAAAGGACGTGAAGCTCACTCTGGAGGCGCTCAACCGTGCCGTGGGCTCTCGCCGCCCGGGCGCGGGACTGGTGTTCCACACCGATCGTGGCATCGAGTATGCTGCGGGTGCCTTCAAGGAGCGCATCGCCGAGCTCGGTTTCACGCAGAGCATGAACCGCCCCGGTAAGGTCACCGACAACGCCTTCATCGAGTCCTTCTTCCATTCGATGAAATCAGAAGTGTTCCACGGCTACCGCTTCAGCGACGACCGGGAAGTTCGCGCTACGTTGAAGAACTATTTACCTTTCTACAACCGCGATAGACTTCACTCCTCATTGGACTACGTGTCGCCTGCGACGTTTGAACGGCGGGTGCGATGAACCGGGTGTCAACGAAACCGGGGGAAGATTCGCCTCTGAAGCAGCGCTCGCTGTGGCAATCTTCATCTCGTCGGCCCGGTGGCCGCGAACGTTAGGCACTTCAGGAAAGGAGTCACGAGTGCGGATGTCAGCCATTCCGTTCGGCACGACCGATTGGTCCCAGATCGCGCGAACTGAACACAAAGGTGAACGTGGGTTCGCTTACTGGCGCACCCAGCACTTCGGAACTATCCGTGTCCGCATGGTCGAGTACACGCCCGGCTACTTGGCGGATCATTGGTGCGTCAAGGGGCACATACTCCTATGCACCGAGGGTGAACTTCACACCGAGCTTAAAGATGGGCGCAAATTCACGCTCAAGCCTGGCACGAGCTACCAAGTCGCTGACAACGCAGAGCCTCACCGCTCCAACACGGAGGTTGGGGCCAAGCTTTTCATCGTCGATTGACGGACGTGCCTAACCACACAATCGAGAGGGACGCGCGCAAGAGCAGCGCGCGCCCCTCATTGTGAACGTTGGGCGTCATGAGAATCTTGGGTATATCCGGCAGCCTGCGGGCAGCGTCAATCAACACTGCGCTGATTCGCGCAGCAGTGCGCCTGGCGCCGTCAGGAGTCACGCTGAGAGTCTTTCCGAGTGTTGGCGCACTGCCTCTCTTCAATCCCGATCTCGAAGCCCACTTGCCTGAGCAGGTAAGAGCTCTGCACGCCGCGGTCGCGGCCTCGGACGCCCTGCTGTTCGCAAGCCCCGAGTACGCCCATGGCGTCACCGGTTCAATCAAGAACACATTGGATTGGCTGGTGAGCTTCGAGCAGTTTGTCCACAAGCATGTCGCGGTCCTGAACGCCTCGCCACGAGCTCATCATGCGGACGCCGCGCTTCGCGAAACACTCAAGACGATGTCTGCAATTATCGTGGAGCCCGCTTCCATCAGCATTCCACTGCTGGGGGCTGGTCTCACCGAGGAGGGCATGGTCCAGGATCCCGTGGTCTCTGCCTCGATCAAAGGTTCGCTGTTCGCGCTGCGCGAGGCGGTGCTGCTAGGCTATGCCGAGCAAGATGCTGCATCATCGCCACTTTCATAGCGCGCGAATGACGCCCAACCCTTCGTTGCGCCCGACTCGCTACGGCTGGCTTCGCCAGCCTCCGCGAGCGGGTGAACTCAAACGTTAGGCGTCACAAGGCAGTCGCATGCAGTTCGACACCTGGCTCATCTACTTGGCTACCTCGATCGGCCTCTCACTGTCGCCAGGCCCGAATGGACTTCTCGCTTTGACGCATGGTGCACTGCACGGTCGGCGCAAGACGTTGTTCACTATCTTTGGCGGAGCGCTCGGCTTCGTGGTGATCATTGCCCTCTCGATGTTCGGCATTGGTACTCTGATCAATTCTTCGCTGCTATGGCTCACAGCGCTCAAGTGGCTTGGCGGTGCCTACCTGGTGTGGCTCGGCATTCAGATTTGGCGGTTCCCACCGCTGAATATCGACATCGGTGCTCCGCGCCCGCAGGCGCAATGCTGGTCCCTCTTTCGTCAAGGCGCGCTATCAGCAGCCACCAATCCCAAGGGCTTGCTGTTCTTCACCGCGTTCCTGCCGCACTTCATCGATCCCGGCCGTAGCCTGGTGCTTCAGTTCGCTGTCATGGCGGGAACGTTCGTGGCAACGGAGGTGATCACGGAATACATGCTCGCTAGCGCGTCAAACAGAGTCCGCCCTTGGTTGAGTCGGGTCGGTCGTCGGTTCAATCGAGCGTGTGGCGGCCTGTTCGTCGCAATTGGTGCAGCACTACCACTTCGCACTTGAGCGCGGTGACGCCTCACCTTAGGCGTTGCGCCCTAGGCCATCCCAACGAGTTTCGCGCCCTTGCGGAAGAGGGCCTCGCCCTGAGGCTCGAAGGGAAAGGTGAGCAAGAATTCGGAGATGCTGTAGCGAGGCGCAGTGCGGCGGGCGGTGGCGGCGTAGGTCTGAGCCTGCGGGACGTTGCCCGCTAGCGCGAGGGTGTAGGCGGCGATGGCGTGGATGTGGGGAAAGGCGTTGGGGCGGGCAGCGGCTTTGATGGCCCAGCCGGAGGCTTCTTCGAATTTGCCGAGGCGGACGAGGGACATGGCTTTCGTTGCCAACATGCCGAAGAGCATGGGGTCGTAGGGGCTCAACTCGCGGGAGAGGTCGGAGTCGGCGATGGCGACGGTGGGGCTGCCGACGACCGAGCGCAGGAATGAAAGGTTGTAATGCCCGAGCGCGAAGTTCGGGCTGAGGTCGACTGAGCGCATCAGGGAGGCTTCGGAGTCGTCCCAGCGTTTCTGCAGGTACAGCGTGCGGCCCATGGCCCAGTGCACGGCGGGGTCGCGCTCGTCGGCGAGCAGGCCCTGCGACGAGGCTTCGTAGGCCTTCTCGATCTGCGGCTCGCGTTCTTCCCAGGCCTGGAACGCGCCCTGGTAGTGGGTGAAGGCGAGGCCGGCGTAGGCGCGCGAGAAGGTCGGGTCGAGCTTGAGCGCCTGCTGGAAGAAGTGGCGCGCCTGGAGGTTGTCGGCCTTGCGGTAGCGGAACATGTGCCACAGGCCGCGGTGGTAGGACTCCCAGGCGTCGAGCGAGCTCGGCGGCTTGAGGATGGCGCGGTTCTTCTCCAAGGTCTCGATCTCGGCGGCGATGGCGGCGACGATCTTGTTGCCGATCTCCTCCAGCACCTGGAAGGCGTCGTCGGCCTTGTGCCGGTAGGTCTCGGCCCAGACGATGCGCGCGCTGCGCGTCTCGGCGAGCTCGACGCTGACGGCGATGCGCCCGTCGCCCGCGCGCACCGAGCCGCTGACGACGTAGTCGACGTTCAGGATGCGCCCGGCTTCCTCGGCGCCGATGCCGCGCTCGTGCAGCGCCCGCACGGTGCCCTGCGCGATGACGAAGAGGCTCCTCAGCTTGGCGAGCCGCGTGATGACGTCGTGGGCGAGGGCTTGGCCGGTGCCGCCGCGCACGTGCGCGCCGTTCGAGCGGTCTGAGAACGGCATGATCGCGATCGAGCCGCGTTTCGGCGCAGTTTCGGCGGGTTTTTCCTTCAAGGTGCGCAGCGGCGCGGGGTCGAGGCCTTCGGCTTCGAAGAGGCGCGTGGTCGCGTCGAGGTGCGCTTCGGCCTCGCCGACCCGCCCGCGCCGAGCGAGGGCGGCGAGCAGCGCTTCGTGGACGCGCCGGTCGAACGGCGCGAGCTCGCGCCACTTCTCGACGTAACCGAGCGCTTCCTCGTCGGGAGCGTCCTTCGCCAGCCGCTCGAGGAGCGCGATGTGGATGGCGCGGAAGTGCCGCCGCTGCGCGGTGAGCCAGCCCTCGAACACCGGCGCGCGGTGCATCTCCAGGCCCTCGAGGAAGTCGCCGTGGAAGAGCGTCAGAAGGGCCTTTTGCTCTTCGAACGGCAGTTTTTCGATCCCCGCGTCGGCTGCGCGGGCGACGGCCAGGGCGTCGACCGAGCAGCCGGAGAGGTCCAGGTGAACGAGATCGCCGCTGGTGACGAGGGCTTTGTCCAGGACGCTCCGGATCTTGCTCAGGGACCAGCGCAGCTCGCCCCTCGGATCGACCGGCGCATCCCACAGGAGCTCGCACAGTTGGCTGCGGGAAACGGGGCGAGGTGAGAGCGCGAGGTAGGCGAGGAGCGCACGCACTTTCCGCGAGGCGGGCAGCGGCTTCGCCTTGCCGCCCGTTTTGCCACCTGAGGCGAGCTGGAGCCTGCCCAGCATGCGGACGCGCATCTTTTCCACGGGAATTTCCACGCCGGCTACCACGGCCGACGCGAAAAATCGCGGACTGAGCTCACAACCAAGGGAGCAGGACTCATGAATATGGCGGTTACGGACCTGGGCGCGATCAAGGCCAAGCAGCAGGCGGCGTGGTCCTCCGGCGATTATGCGCTCATCGGCACCACCTTGCAGATCGTCGGCGAGCAATTGTGCGAGACGCTCGACCTGCGCTCGGGCTCGAAGGTGCTCGACGTCGCCGCCGGCAACGGCAACGTGTCCCTCGCCGCCGCGCGGCGCTTCTGCGACGTGACCTCGACCGACTACGTGCCGGCGCTGCTCGAGCGCGGCCGCGCGCGCGCCGCCGCCGAAGGGCTGCGCATCGGGTTCCGCGAGGCCGACGCCGAGGCGCTGCCCTTCGCCGACGGCAGCTTCGACGTCGTGGTGTCGACCTTCGGCGTGATGTTCGCGCCCGACCAGGAGCGCGCCGCGGCCGAGATGCTGCGCGTGTGCAAGCGCGGCGGCAAGATTGGCCTCGCCAACTGGACGCCCGAGGGCTTCATCGGCGAGATGTTCAAGGTCGTGGGCAAGCACGTCGCGCCGCCGGCCGGCGTGAAGCCGCCGCCGCTCTGGGGCTCGCCATCGCGGCTCGCCGAGCTGTTCGATTCCGAGAAGGCCTCGGTGGGCTGGTCGAAGCGCGCCTTCAACTTCCGCTACCGCTCGCCCGCGCACTGGGTTGAAGTGTTCCGCACCTGGTACGGCCCGGTGCTCAAGGCGTTCGGCACGCTTAACGAGGCCGGCCAGGCGGCGCTCGAGAGCGACCTGCTCGCGCTCGCCGGCCAGCTCAACCGCGCGTCGGACGGGACGATGGCCGTGGCGAGCGAGTACCTCGACGTCGTGGTGACGCGGCGTTGAGCGCAACCGGGCACGATCGCCGTCCCCTCGTCATCGCCCTCGCCGCGGCGGCGGTGTTCGCGCTCGCGTTCGGCACGCGACAGGCGCAGGCGCTGTTCATCGGACCGATCAACTCCCATACCGGCATCGGCTACGCCACCATCAGTCTCGCCATCGGCATCGGCCAGCTCATGTGGGGCGTCACGCAGCCGTTTTCCGGCGCGGCGGCGGACCGCTGGGGCCCGCGGACGGTGATGATCGGCGGCGTGCTGCTGCTCGCGCTCGCCAACGTGGGGACGCCCTTCGCCGGCAACGCCGCCCTGCTCATCCTTTCCGTCGGCGTGCTCGCCGCGCTGGGCGCTGGGACGATCGGCGCGGGCATGCTCGTGTCGGCGGCCAGCCGCCGCATCCCCGAGGCGAAGCGCTCGATGGCCGCCGGCATCATCAACGCCGGCGGCTCGTTCGGCCAGTTCACGGTCGTTCCCATCGCGCAACTCCTGATCGGCGTCGCCGGCTGGCAGCCGGCGATGGTGCTCCTCGGCGTCGCCTGCCTTGCGGCGATTCCGCTGCTCATGGTGTTCGCGCCGGGTGCGCCGGCGCCCGCGGCCGCCGGGGCCGCGGGCGGCGGCACGCTCGGCGCGGCCTTGCGCGGCGCGGCGCGCGACTGGAGCTTCCTCCTGCTCAACGCCGGCTTCTTCACCTGCGGCTTCCACGTCGCCTTCATCGCCACGCACCTGCCCGGCGTGGTGGCGCTGTGCGAGCTGCCGGCCTCGGTGGGCGCATGGTCGATCTCCATCATCGGCCTGTTCAACATCATGGGGAGCCTGTGGATCGGCCGGGCGATCCACGGCCGGCGCATGAAGCTCGCGCTCACCTGGCTCTACTTCGCCCGCGCGGCTCTGATCCTCGCGTTCTTCCTCACGCCGAAGACGCCCGCGGTGTTCTTCCTCTTCGCCGCCGGCGTCGGCTTCACCTACCTCTCGACCGTGCCGCCGACCATCGGCCTGGTCGCGAAGCTGCGCGGCACGCGCTACCTCGCGATGCTGTTCGGCCTCGTCATGCTCTCGCACCAGGTCGGCGCCTTCCTCGGCGCCTGGCTCGGCGGCAAGGCGTTCGAGGCGACCGGGAGCTACGACCTGCTGTGGTGGGCGGACATCGCGCTGTGCCTGTTCGCCGCCGCCGTGCACCTGCCGATCCGGGAGGCGCGGAGCGCGCCGGCCCTCGCGCCGGCCGCCGCGTAGATGAACCACATGGGCCCCGTAACCGATCCGTATCCCGGTGAACGGGAAAATCGCAGATTTTTTCAAGGAGACTGAATTGGGCGCATTGTTTTCACTGCTGTACGGAATGGCCGCATACGTGTTCTTCGCCTGCACCTTCGCCTACGCCATCGGCTTCGTCGGCGGCGTGTTCGTGCCGAAGGGGATCGACGGTGGCGCGCCGGTGCCGCTCGCGGAGGCGCTGATCGTCAACTTCGCGCTGCTCGGCCTGTTCGCCGTGCAGCACAGCGTGATGGCGCGCCGCTCGTTCAAGCGCTGGTGGACGACGATCGTGCCGCCGGCGGTCGAGCGCAGCACCTATGTCCTCGCCGCGACGCTCGCGCTCGCCCTGCTGCTGTGGCAATGGCGGCCGATCGCCGAGCCGGTGCTCTGGCGGGTCGAGAACCCGGCCGCGGTGCAGGCGCTGTGGGCGATCTTCTGGCTGGGCTGGGGCGTGCTGCTGCTCGCCACCTTCCTCATCAACCACTTCGAGCTGTTCGGCCTGCACCAGGTGTTCTCGCGCCTGGCGGGCCGCGAGATCCCCGAGGCGGAGTTCCGCACGCCGTTGCTCTACCGCTACGTGCGCCACCCCATCTACCTCGGCTTCGTCCTCGCCTTCTGGGCCGCGCCGGTCATGACCGCCGGCCACCTGCTGTTCGCGGTCGGCGGCACCGGCTACATCCTGGTCGGCATCTGGTTCGAGGAGCGCGACCTCGTGCACCAGTTCGGCGAGACCTACCGCCGCTACCGCGAGCAGGTCGGCATGCTCATCCCGGGGCGGAAATCCTCGTGAGGGACGCGGTCGACGCGGCGGTGCGCAGGCCCGAGCCGTTTTTCCGCGAGGCGGGCAGCGGCCCGGGCGTCGTCTGCCTGCACGCCAACGCGAGCACGTCGGGCCAGTGGCGCGCCCTGATGGACCGGCTCGCGCCGAAGTTCCGCGTGCTCGCGGTCGACTCTTACGACGCCGGCAAGAGCCCGCGCTGGCCTTCCAACAGCGTCATCCGCCTGCGCGACGAGGCGGCGCTGATCGAGCCGGTGCTCGAGAAGGCGGGCGCGCCGCTGGTGCTCGTCGGCCACTCGTACGGCGGCGCGGTGGCGCTCATGGCGGCGCTGATGAACCCGGGGCGGGTGACGGCGCTCGCGCTCTACGAGCCGACGCTCTTCTCGCTGGTCGACGCCGAGCGCCCCGCGCCGAACGACGCCGACGGCATCCGCTTCGGCGTGCGCGACGTGGCCGCCGCGCTCGACGCGGGCGAGGCGGACGAGGCCGCGCGCATCTTCATCGACTACTGGATGTGGCCCGGCGCCTGGAAGGACACTCCGGAGGAGCGCAAGCCGTCGATCGTCGCCGCGGTGACCAACATCCGCAGGTGGGGATTCGCGCTGTTCAGCGAGCCCACGCCGCTGGATGCGTTCCGCTCGCTCGACGTGCCGGTGCTCTACATGGTGGGCAAGCGCACCACGGCGTCGGCCCGTGGCGTCGCGCGCCTCCTCGCGCCCGCGCTGCCGCGCGTCGAGCTCGTCGAGTTCGACGACCTCGGCCACATGGGCCCGGTCACCCATCCCGGCCCGGTGAACGAGGCGATCGGGCGCTTCCTCGAGCGGGGGGGCTAGTGTTCCGCTCGCTTGCGGCTTCACCCGTCGCCGGCCTGGCGACCGCCGTCCTGCTCTGGTCGGGGAACTTCGTCGTCGGCCGGGCGCTGCGCTTCGCGATGGGGCCTTTCTCCATCAACTTCTGGAGATGGGCGATCGCGGTCGCGGTGCTGCTGCCGTTCACCTGGAAGCTGCTCAGGGAGCACCGCGGCCTCCTCGCGCGCCACTGGAGGCTGCTCGCCGTCCTCGGCGTCACCGGCATCGCGGCGTTCCAGACCCTCGTCTACGTGGCGCTCAGCTTCACGACCACCGCGAACGCGCTGCTGCTGCTCTCGCTCTCGCCGCTCGCCATCGCCCTCGTCTCGTGGGCGCTGCTGGGCGAGCGGATGTCGGGGCGGCAGCTCGCCGGCATCGGCGTGTCATTCGCCGGGGCGGTGGCGATCATCGCCCACGGCAGCGTCGCGGCGCTCGCCGGCCTTTCGCTCGGCAAGGGCGAGCTGTGCATGCTGCTCGGCGTCGCGCTCTGGACGCTCTATTCCCTGCTCCTCAGGCGCCTGCCGAAGGAACTGCCGCAGCTCGCCGTGCTGAGCGCGACCTCCGCGGCGGGCGTGCTCGCGATGCTGCCCGTGTACCTGTGGCTGCCTTCGGGCGCGCCGCTGCTCTCCATGGGCGCGCCCGCCTGGAGCGGGCTCCTCTATGTCGCGCTCATCGCCTCCATTCCGCCGTTCCTGCTGTGGAACCGGGGCGTGGCGAAGATCGGGCCGAGCCGGGCAGGCACCTTCATCTACCTCATGCCCGCCTTCGGCGCGCTGCTCGCCTTCGTCTTCCTCGGCGAAGGATTACAGATGTATCAGTTGGCGGGAGGCGCCGCTATTTTCGCCGGTATCGCGGTGATGAACTGGAAGACGGCCCCGGATGCTCAAGCGTGACTTCGCTCTGCGCTTCGCCTACGAATGGATCGGCGCGTGGAACCGCCACGACCTGGACGCCGTGCTCTCGCATTACGCCGAGGACTTCCAGATGTCCTCGCCCTACATCGCGGAGTTCGCGAATGTGGCCTCCGGCACGTTGAAAGGCAAGGCGGCGGTGCGCGCCTACTGGGCCGCGGCGCTCAAGAAGCTGCCGGAGCTTCGCTTCGAGCTCGTCGATACCCTGGCGGGCGCGGACAGCATCGTCCTCTACTACCGCGGCGCGCGCGGCATGGCCGCCGAGATCTTCCATTTCGGCCCCGACGGCAAGGTGGACCGCGCGGCCGCGCACTATGCCTGAAGGAGCGCAGCGATGGACATGTCCGGCATCCCGTTCGGCACCACCGATTGGGCGTACGTCAAGAAGACCGAGCACAAGGGCGAAAGCTGCAGCGCCACCTGGCGCACGCAGATGTTCAACGGCATCCGCGTGCGCATGGTCGAGTACTCGCCCGGGTACGAGGCCGACCACTGGTGCGAGAAGGGCCACATCCTGCTCTGCCTCAAGGGCGAGCTCCACACCGAGCTCGCCGACGGCCGCTGGTTCACCCTGCGCCCCGGCATGAGCTACCAGGTCGCCGACGGCGCCGAGCCGCACCGCTCCTCGACCCGGGTGGGCGCGAAGCTCTTTATCGTCGACTAGCGCGGTAGCATAGTCCGATGCCCAGCACGGAAGTCCTGGAGCGCTTCATCGCACGGGTAGAGGCAAACGCCATGCCGAAGCCTGCGAGGAGTTCCACGCCGCGGGGTCTTCGACGTGGGAGAACCAGTCGCCTCCCAGGGTCGGCCGCGATGCGCATGTCGCGGTCGAACGCAAGATTCTCCCGCGAGCCAAGTCTGTGTCCTCCAAGTGCGTGCGCCCGGCGTTCGTGAACGGCGACAAGGTGGTCATCCGCTGGATCTTCCGCTTCGAGTGGCTGGACGGCACGGTCACCGAGATGGAGTAGTTGGCGTACCAGCGCTGGGAGGGAGACCGGATCGCTGAAGAGCAGTTCTTCTACGATCCAGCCCAACGAGTGCCCAAGAAAGTCTGAGGGAACGAGAGATGGACATTCCGCTAATCGAGCAGGTCAAGATCCAGGCGCAGGTCCTGGTTCCGCTCGTCAAGGCGCTCCAGGCTGAGTTGGGCGAGGAGCGGGCCAACGCCATCGCGCGAAAGTCGCTCGCAGAATGGTTCCGCAAGGCCGGCGACCTGTGGTGGCGCTCGCAGGGGACGCGCGGGTTCGGGGAGAAGATGGCGGCGACGTTCGACAGGTTCGCGGCCGCGGGCGCGCTGGATTACGAGGTGATCAGACAGACTCCGGATGCGTTCGAAGTCAACGTCACCGGATGCCGCTACGCGAAGTTCTATAAGGAGATCGGCGCGCCGGAGCTTGGATTCCTGCTCACGTGCAGCGCGGATTTTGCGATGACAGAGGGCTTCGGCGACGGCGTGCGGCTCACGCGGACGCAAACGATCATGCAAGGCGCCAGTCACTGTGATTTTCGATATGCGCTGCAGCGGAGCGAAAAGGACACCCGATGATGGTCGATATGCGCCGCGCGACGCCCTGGTTCAGTTGGTCTCCATGCCACCTGCTTCCGCGACGCGTGGCGGCCTAACAAGCCGATGAAGCTGACGATCGCCTGCGGCGCCCGCAGCTTATCGGCCATACGTTAGCCGCTCGAAAATATGACGCTAGCGCACCTAGGGAAGGATTGGGTTGCATTTGGCCTGCTTGGTGTCGCGATCTCCTTAGGATATGGTCTTCTCGGAATTGATTTTGGAGGCTAGTCCTTATCGAGCCAGGAAGCTTGGACCCTTGGAGTTGCTCAACCTTACGTCGCCTCAGGAATAGCGCTAGTCGTGCTCGCCGTGCTTCTTCGCAACGGCGCCACGTGGGTGCGCTGGCCGATTGTTGTATGGTGTCCGGTCACGATCGTCGGTGGCATGACTTGGGCCCATACTCGCGGAGTGGGAGCATTCGACGCAATCGAGTTTTTCGTGGTGGCCGTTCCCTTGATGATTGCGTGGGTCTGGTTCGTAGGGCACACGTTGTTCAAGCGCGCTACGCCCAAAACATGAAGAGCTGCGTAATTCCGATGGCGGCTAACTGCGCGCCCCACCGCGACGGTAAGCTTCCCCCGAATTAGTTGACACCTCGGGCTAACAGCTCGGAGGTGTGTTGTGGCCAAGGCTGGACCTCGAAAGATTGCGAATTACGGAGATCGGTTCAAGGCGACTGCGGTGAAGTTAAGCAGCTTGCCAGGGGTTCTGATCCAGGATGTGGCGGCGGCACTGGATATTCATCCGTTCATGCTGTCGTTGTGGCGAAGGCAGGTACGAGAGGGGGTGATCGTGGCCAGGGCTTCGAAGCTCGATGTGCAGACCACGGCGGAGCTCAGGCGGCTCAGGGAGCTTGAGCGTCGCTACAAGGTGCTCAAGGAGGAGCACGAGCTCTTAAAAAAAGCCATCCGGTTTGCTTCCGATCGAAAGCGGAAATCTTCGAGTTCATCGAAGTAAACCGGATGCGGCACGATCTCACCCTGATGTGCCGGGTCTACGGGGTAACCCGCGCAGGCTACTACGCTTGGCGCTCGCGCGAGCGGAGCGAGCGAGAGCGCCGCAACCAGAGCCTCGCCGAGCAGATCCGGGCGGTTCACCAAGCGAGCCACGGGACCTACGGCAGCCCCCGTGTGCATCAGGCCCTGAGAGGCCAGGGCCATTGCGTGGGCAAGCATCGGGTGGCGCGCCTGATGCGAGCGCACGGCATCAAGGCTCGCGTGGCCACCCTTCGCTACACCAACCCCAGCCTGAGACGCTACTACGGGAGTATCCCCAACCAGCAGTTCGATCTTGCGCTCAAGCAACCCGATCAAGTCTGGGTGGGTGACATCACCTACCTGAAGGTGGCAGGGATCTATCGCTACCTCGCGGTGGTGATGGACAAGTACAGCCGCCGTGTCGTGGGCTGGAGCTACGGTCGCAGAAAGGACGTGAAGCTCACTCTGGAGGCGCTCAACCGTGCCGTGGGCTCTCGCCGCCCGGGCGCGGGACTGGTGTTCCACACCGATCGTGGCATCGAGTATGCTGCGGGTGCCTTCAAGGAGCGCATCGCCGAGCTCGGTTTCACGCAGAGCATGAACCGCCCCGGTAAGGTCACCGACAACGCCTTCATCGAGTCCTTCTTCCATTCGATGAAATCAGAAGTGTTCCACGGCTACCGCTTCAGCGACGACCGGGAAGTTCGCGCTACGTTGAAGAACTATTTACCTTTCTACAACCGCGATAGACTTCACTCCTCATTGGACTACGTGTCGCCTGCGACGTTTGAACGGCGGGTGCGATGAACCGGGTGTCAACGAAACCGGGGGAAGATTCCGCTTCGCCAGCAGCGCTTCGCTTGCTGGCTCGCGCCCCTCATTTGGAACGTTAGACCGCACAGGGAGCCACGCGCCATGGATAACGAGGTAAAGAAGTTCATCGAAGCCTACCGAGACTCGTTTAGCCAGGGCTCAAGCGCGATCGCAAAGTTCTACTCAGAGCCATGCATCACCGCCAGGATGGGTGTCATTCGCGTGAACCCGACGCTAAAGGACACGCAACTACTCTTCGCTGAGGTTGATGAGAAATACCGAGCCAGAGGCTTCACGCACGGAGCGATTCTCTCGCTAGACATTCGCCCGCTCGGTTCCAATAGCGCTCTCGCGACAGTTCACTGGGCATACAAGGGCCCGCGCGAAGAGACAATCTGGGAAACAATCTTCTCTTACAACTTGTACCGACGCGATGGGGCGTGGAAAATTCTGGTCCAAACCATGCACGACTGATGAGTCTCCGCTGAGGCGTGCACAACGTGTGCTCTAACCCTGCGTTCGAGCCGACCGCCGCAACCGTACCGCTTGCGGTTCCCTCGTCGCTTCGCTCCTCGGCGGCGGCTCAACGCAAACGTTAGGCGTCACAGGCCATCTTTCGTAGTCACTCACACCTCCGAGAAACACCATGTCCAATCTTCGTGTAGAAAGTTTCACCATCTCACTCACGGCTTCGGCGCTGGCCCAGACCAAGACATCAACAACCCACTCGGCGTGGGCGGCACCTCGCTTCATGGCTGGGCCTTATCCACACGAACGATTCAGAAGAACTTGTTCGGTAGCGATGGCGGAGGAGCGGGCACTGATGATGACTTTGCCGCTCGAGGCTTTCAGAACATCGGGGCTTGGATTCTGGGCAGGAACATGTTCGGGCCGGTTCGCGGACCTTGGCCAGATGAGAGCTGGCGGGGTTGGTGGGGCGAGAATCCTGTCTATCACGTCCCAGTGTTCGTGCTGACCAACTACGCACGCGCACCGCTGGTCATGGAAGGAGGAACGACCTTCCACTTCGTTACGGAAGGCATTGCCGCCGCCCTAGCGCAAGCTCGCGAAGCGGCCGAAGGCAAGGATGTTCGTCTTGGTGGCGGCGTAAACGTCATTCAACAGTATCTTCGCCAACGCCTGATCGACGAGATGCACATCGCTATTGCGCCGGTCCTACTTGGCGCTGGTGAAAGACTCTTCGAAGGAACAAACCTTCCTGCCTTGGGCTACGCCTGCACCAGGCACGAAAGCTCGCCGACTTGCCACTCACGTGGTTCTTACTCGGCAGTGATCACGGTGACGCCTAACCCTTCGCTCAGCTCAAACGTTAGGCCTCACCGGAACCAGTTGCGGTGCACCAACATCCTCAATTCAATCCCTAGCTCCGCAGGCTCCCGGAGCAATCCCTTAAATCAGTCGATCTAGCTTACAACCGATTGCATAACGCAATCAGAACCGCGCGGATGTGCCGCGTGAGGAAAGGAAGTGGTATGGCTAAGCTCGTGTTCGGAATGAACCAGTCCCTGGACGGCTACGTCGACCATATGGCGTTTGCGCCAAGCCCCACGCTCTTCCGCCACTTCATCGAGGAGGCTCAGGGGCAGGCGGGCAGTGTGTACGGTCGCCAAATGTATGAGGTCATGCGTTACTGGGACGACGATCATCCTGAATGGGATGCAGAGGAACACGCCTTCGCGGCGGCGTGGCGGAACCAGCCGAAATGGGTCGTCTCGCGCTCGTTGAAGTCGGTCGGCCCCAACGCCAGGCTTGTTGAGGGTGATCTTGAGGGCGCGATCCGCGAGCTGAAGGCCGAGCGCGACGGGGAGATCGAAGTTGCTGGCCCGCAACTTGGCGCAAAGCCTCACCGAACTTGGCCTGATCGATGAGTATCGAATCTACCTGCACCCCGTCGTGCTTGGTCACGGCAAGCCATATTTCGCCGGACCCCGGCCGCCGCTCCGCCTTATGACCAATGATCGGATTGGCGAGGATGTGATCAGGTTGACCTACGTTCCTGCTTAATCTCGCGACTCGCCGGATGGAAATCGCCGCTGAAGTCTGGTCTTGGGTTGGGCCCAAAGCGACGGGAACGGACCGCTTTGGTGGCGAACCGCGACGACATGGCGCGTGCAAAAAGGGCAGCTATCCACCAACCTCTCCGGAACCTGCCGGTCGGCAGACGGCCCTTGCGGTCATAGCGCCCGCGAGCCGGAAGGGCGACGCAGTGCGGCGATCTGCGCTCGCTAGCGGCGCTAGCGAAGTAGGAACGGCGACACGTATGCGTTGTGGCCTGCCGTTGGTCCCGCCTCAGCTCGAACGTTAGGCGTCGAAAAAGAGCGTGGCGTGGCCTTTCCGACCTTCGGTGGTGAGGCAACTAGGCTACAGACAGATGCTCTTCCTCGCTATTGGTAGCTGTGTACTGGTATTGACTACGCTCCTCTGGCTCTACCCGGAGGCCACGCTGCTGTTGCTCTTTGCTACTGGTTTGTTCCTTCCACTTTCAGCAGTGTTTCTATGGGTCCTCGTAATCTTGGGGGTTCGCACACTACGGGGCGACGTGCAGATGTTCTGGTTTGCGATGGCTTTACTTCTCTACATGGCTCTGTGGGTTTGGAACTTACCGGAAATTGAATTCATTAACCGCGGGCGAACACCTTTCTTTTTCTTTCTTTCTTCAGTGGCCTATTCTGTCGCTAGTATTACGTTCGCACTGGCGAAGCTCCTGAGGAACAGGCATTGAGTGCGAACCGAACGGACGCCCAACCTCGTGTTCGAAGACGGACCCCTGCAAGGGTCGCTGCGCTCCTCACTCGCGCCGTTCAACGCGAACTATAAGGACGCCGCGAAGCGTTGGAAATCGTCACCAGCCTAGTCCGATTTCTCGATCCGGCGAAGGAACGACGGAAGAGGAGTGCCGGGGTCGGGCTTCGCGCCGAGTCTATCCAGGGCCGCGAGCGCCGAAGCCTGCATTCGCCAGCAGGGCGAGCGCAAGGCGGCCTGCGCCTGCTTCTCGAATGCAGTGCGCGACGCCTCATCGGTTGAGAAGGTAGATCGCAGCGACAGCGCCGCGGCACGGACGCTGCAGCGCGGATGCTCGTCGAGCACACGCAGGATGCGTGACATCTGCGGCGCAGGCGCCGGACGCTCGCGCAGAGCGCCCGCGATCGCTCCGGCGAAGGGCGTCGCCGGTTCTCTTGCCAGGACGTGCTCCATTTCGGTCCACATCGACTCGAGGGGCTCGGTTGCCGCGGCGGCGATCGCGCAGCGCAGCGCCTCGCCCAGGGAGTAGGCCACGTTGAAGTCGTCCGGCGGGAGCACGCTCAAGCCCGCGCGGAGATCGTGGGTCAGGCGCTGCCGCACATACTGGTGGATTCGCGGATCGGCCGGACCGGCGCCCGGCACGATACTGCGCAGAGCTTCCGCAAGCGGCGTGAGGTCGTCGTCGGCCTCCTGAGAATCCGCAACCGCCGGACACTGCAGCGCACCTGCCTGCTCGTGCACGATCGGTGAACCGCCGAGCGGTCCCCCGAGCTCGGCGCTGTGCTCTGAGGGCGCCACGGCTTTGCCCTCGCGCGCGAAGGCGGCTCGCGCCGGGTCGTAGAGGAGCAGACCGACGGTCGGCAGGCCGCGAAACCATTCCGCCTGGCCCCAGGAAAGCCGGTCCGACGCCATGTGCCATTCGTCGCGGCCGCCCGCGTCGATCAGAATTCCCACCCCGTTTGCGGTCGCGTTGCCTTGAGCATGGGACGGCGCCCGGTAGCTGTCGTCTCCGGCTCCGTCGCTAAGGATGCCCACTGCGAGGTCCAGGCCCATTCCCTGGCCGACGCCGACACTGAGCTCGTAGCGGTCGTTGCCGGATTCGTCGCGGAGGACCCCCACGGCCTCGTGCACGCCGTTGCCTTGAGCGTAGCGCACGGCACGGTAGCGATCGTCGCCGCCGCCGTCCCACAGGAGGCCGAGGCCGTGATAGAAGCCCACCCCTTGCGCGAACATCTCCGCCTGGTAGACGTCGTCGCCGGATTCGTCGCGCAGGATGCCGACTCCGGCTCCGAGCATCGACCGGAAACCGAGCGCCGCTCCCTGGGCCCCGCTAATGCCACCGCCGCGATCGAAGATGTCCGACAGCCCGCGCGCGGTGTAGCTGTCGTTCCCGCTGCGATCCCAAAGCAGGCCGACGCCGCCTGCGAAACCCAGCCCCTGGCCGCCTGCGCGCAGGGAGTAGCGGTCATTGCCGCGAAGATCGACGATCGCGCCCAGGCCGAACGCCGCGGCCCCCTGGCCGAACAGATCCGCCTCGTAGGAATCGTCGCCTTCGAAATCGAGGATCAGCGAGGTCCCGGCGATCGCCGCGCCCAGTCCGGGCCCGGTCATCGCGTAGCGGTCGTTGCCGGAAAAATCGACGATGGCCGAAAGGCCGTGAACCACGAGATCCGACCCACGATAACGGTCGTCGCCCCCGAGGTCGACGATGACCGAGATCGCGCCCCCGATAGCGGGCGAACGCTCGTACACGTCGTTGCCCCCCGGATCGACGATGACCGCAGCGTCGGGCCCGTGAACGTCGTCTCCGCGCGTGCCTATGGAGACAACTCCGATCGCCGAATCGAAACGAACGGGCTTGTCCTGAAATTCGATGCGCCCGGCGGCCGCACGCAGAGAACGCACGAAACGCGCGGTCGCCGTCAGAAACATGTTGCCCGCGCGGTCCAGCGTGGCCTTGTCGGTGCCGGCGTCTATGGCTTGAAGCGTATTGCGCGAGGGGAGATAGCTGCCAAGCTCGCGGATGACTGTCTGTGCATCGATCTGCGTGCCGCGAGGCGTCGATCGCAGCAGAGCCTGCGCCTTGACGAGCTCTTCGAGATAGGGGTCGAGCAGATCGCGAATCGCAACCGGATTTCCGGCGCGGGCGGGCTGCGCTTCCCGCGACGCCTCATCGACGAGGCGCCGCAGCGCACCGGGCACGGTGCGGGCGAACAGCGTCCCGGCGTCCGCGGCGGTCGGAGGCTGCGCGAGCAGCTCGCGCAGGAGGGGCGCAGAGCCAGGCGGCGGGCCTTGAGCTTCGTGGCGCACGATGTTGTCGATCACCGACAGGGCGTCCGGGCCGAGGCCCCGGCGCGCGAGCACGGTCTGGATGCGCGCAGCGAGCGGATCGGCCCGCATGCGCTGATCCGGATTCAGGGTCGCGCACGCCGGGAGGAGCAGGGCCACGGCCATGCAGGCCGCCGCGCGGGGGCAAAGGTGCGGCGGGGCGAAGGAAATCACGTTGTTTGCCGGCGGCTGTCACACACGGTATGGGCAAGCTTACCGCCGGTCAACCGACAGTGTAAGATTCGCGGGAGTCGACCAAGGAGGAGTATGCATGGCCCATACATTTCCCGAGCTGAAGGCAAAACCGCTCGCCGAGCTGCGCGAGATCGCCGCCGGCATCGAGCACGAAGCCGTCAAAGGCTACACGCAGCTCAACAAGGACCATCTGCTCGCGGCCCTGTGCAAGGCGCTCAACATCGACATGCACGTGCATCACGAAGTCAAGGGTATCGACAAGACTGCGGTCAAGACCAAGATCCACGAATGGCAGAAGAAACGGGACGAGGCGCTCGCGGCGAAGGATCGCAAGCAACTCAAGGTCGCCCTCAATCACATTCATCATTTCAAGCACCAGCTGCGCAAGGCGATGGTGTAAGGCACGGTAGCTCTTCATGCATCCTGAAAATGTCATCGACGTCACGCGGCTGGTCCAGCTCGCCATCGCACCGGTGTTTCTGCTCACCGCGGTGGGGACGATCATCGGCGTGCTCTCCAATCGCCTCGGCCGCGTCGTGGACCGCAGCCGGGCGCTCGAGGACCGGCTGCGCCAGCTCTCCCCGGAGGGCCAGAAGGTGGTGCGCGAAGAATTGAACGTCCTCGCGCGGCGCGTGCGCCTGGTCTATGCGTCGATGACGCTCTCGGTCATCTGCGCGCTCTTCGTCGGGCTCCTGATTGCGGTGGCTTTCGTGGACGCCTTTGTCGCGCTCGATCTGTCGAAGTTCATCGGGCTGCTCTTCATCGGCGCGATGCTCGCCTTCATACTCGCCCTGATGGTCTTCCTGCGCGAGATTTTCCTCGCAGTCACGAGCGCACGAAGCCTCATGCACTAGCGGGCGGCCGGAACGCTAAGGTGACGGCAGCCGCTTGGACCTGCAGCCGCCTTTGGGCCGCGCCGCCCGTAACGGGTGGCGGAGCGGCCTAGAGCTTCAATCTGACCGACGGTCGCTCCGCCGGGCACCCGTAGGGCGGCATGTTCGCGGCCCTTAGGCGCCAAGGGTCAAGCGGCTGCCGTCTCCTCAAGACTCGCTACTCGGCGCTCGCCCGCGGCTTTCGCATGCTGCCCGCAACGATCCGGTACTCGTAGAGACGGCACTCCAGCGGGCCGTTGTAGAGGGGCGTACGTCTGGAAGCGGTGAGCCGGATCAGCTTCGGGAGGCGTGGGTCGCCCGAGAACAAGTAACAGCGCCAGCCGGCGTAGTATTTCTTCAGGGTATCGCCGAGTTTCGGATAGAACTCCGCGAGCTCCTTGTCCTCGCCCAGGCGCGCACCGTACGGGGGATTGGCGATCAGAACGCCGGAGCGCGCCGGCGCGCTGCTCTCGAGGATGTCGGCCTGCTTGACCTCGACGCAAGGCGCAAGGCCCGCCGCTTCCAGATTGGCGCGCGCTTTCTTCAGCTCCTCGCCGTAGCGGTCGCGGGCGAAAATGGCAAGCTTGCGCGGCGTCAAGCGCCGGGCGAGCGCGGCTTCGCGCACATCGTTCCAGACCTGCCGGTCGAAGTCAGCCAGGCGCTCGAACCCGAAGCCGCGCGCATGCCCAGGAGGAATCGCGAGCGCCATCATCGCGGCCTCGATAACGAGCGTTCCGCTGCCGCACATCGGATCGAGGAGCGGCTCGCCGCCGTCCCAGCCGGTAAGACGGACGATCCCGGCAGCGAGGTTTTCCTTGAGCGGCGCCTCGCCCGCTTCCTTTCGGTAGCCGCGCCTGTTCAAGGGATCGCCCGAGGTATCCAGATAGAGGGTCACATGATCCCGGTCGAGAAAGGCCTGAATGCGCACGCCCGGAGAGCGCGTATCCACGTCCGGGCGGCTTCCGCTGTCGGCGCGAAACCGGTCGCACACCGCGTCCTTGATGCGCAGGGTGGCGAACTCGAGGCTCTTCAGCGGAGAACGGACGGCGTTGATGTCGACGCGGATGGTGTGCCTTTCGGAGAACCACTCGGGCCAGGGCAGCGCCAGCGCCGCCTCGTAGATGTCCTGTTCGTTCCGATAGGGCGTCCGGGCAAGCCGCATGAGGACGCGCGTGGCGAGCCGTGACTCGAGATTCGCGCGGCAGCAGACACGCTTGTCGCCCTCGAATGCGACCCCTCCGGGCACGGACTCGGGGTTGAGTGCGCCGAGCTGCCCGAGCTCGTCCGCGAGTTGCGCTTCCAGGCCCCTGGGACAGGATGCGAAGAACGCCTGAACGCTCATTTTGACGCCGTCATAGGCGCGCGAAGCGCGCACGGATCTTGACGGTCCGCGCGAGGCCGTCCATCGCCTCGAGCAGCTGCAGCTTCAGGTCGGGGTCGAGGTCCGGCTGGCGGGCGAAGCTCTCGATCTGCTCGAGCGCCGCCGCGTCCTCCTGACCGCCGACGAAGCCCGCAAGCCAGTTGTTGACGAAGAAGATCTTGCGCGTTCGCTTCAACTCGGGCAGGGCCGCGAGCGCAAGGTCGAGGAACGGCTGAGTCAACTCGGCGTGCTCGACCGAGTTGAACGGGGCGAGCGCCGCGTCTACCCAGCCTTCGGCGAGATCGCGGTCGGACAGAAACCGCTCGAAATAGGCGCGCTTCGTCTCCGCGTTGCGCTCGGCCGCCCCCGCGGCGAAGGCGTAGCGGCGGCCATTGTCGCTGGGATCTGCCGCGCTCTGCAGGGCAAGCAGCAGACCGGCATCGGGATCGCCGAGAGCGAGCAACCGGGTGATGATGCGGAAACGGTCCCGCGAGCTGAGTTTCACGCCCGGAATCTCGAGCGTATTGGCCAGCAGCGCCTTCAGCCGCGCACGCCCCGCCTCCGTCCAGGCGCCTGCCGCGAATGTCCTCATGAACGTGATGCGGCGGCCCGGAGCATCCGCGGCCAGCATCCCTTCGACGAGAAGTTGCTCCAGACGCGGGGCGATGGCATCGCGCTGCGTGTCCGACAGGTGCTGCGAAAAAGCGAGCCGTGCGCGCTCGATCAGGCTCGCAAGCGTCACCGGATCGCGCTCCAAGGGCGCGACTCGGAGCACGAAGTCGATGTAGGCGAGCGGCGCGAGCTCGGCGTCGCGCGCCGACTCCCACAGCGAGTCGAAGACCAGCGCGCGCAGCAGATCGCCCTGCACGAGCTCGGGACGCGCGAGCACCGCCTCGCGGCTTCGGGGATCGAGCAGGAAGCGGCCGTAGCCGTAATCGCCGAAGTTGGCGAACGCAAATTCGATCTCGGGCATCCCGTCCATCCGAGTAACGCGTGTGCGCTCACCGCGCAGCAAGACGTCGGTCGAACGCGGGAGTCCGGTCTCGGGCAAGGCAAACACCTTGACCTTCATGGGCCAGCTTCGTCCCTCTCCGAGCGAGTCGCGCTGCTCGAGGACCACGTTCCTCGGCCGGCCTTCGCGGTCGGTATCCCAGTCGAGGCGCACTTCGGGCATGCCAGGGCGCGCAACCCAGGCTTGCGCCCAGATCTTGAGGTCGCGTTTCGATGCGCGCTCGAGCGCGGTGATCAGATCCGTCCAGTCCGCCGCCGCGTAGGCGTGCTTCCTGACGAACTGCCGCACCGCGCTGCGGAATGCGGCCGCGCCGACGTAGTACTCGGCCTGGCGCAGCACCCCCGGTGCCTTGCCGTAGACCACGTTGCCGTAGGCGGACTTCGCCGCAGACAGATTTGGAAGGGGTCGGAGAATCGGAGTGGTCCCGCGCGTCGCGTCGGTCCGGTAGGCGGCCGTCTTGAGCGCGTGAAACACGTTCCACACGGGCTGCCCGGGAACGAGAGCCTCGGCCGCCTTGGCGGCCATCAAATTGGCGAAACCTTCCTTGAGCCACAGATCGTCGAACCAGCGCATGGTGACCAGGTCGCCGAACCACTGGTGCGCGGTCTCGTGAAGGAGAAGCTGTGCCCGCGCGAGGACGTCGGTTTCGTTCGGCGCCGAAGGAAACAGCACCGCCTCCTCGCGCAGGAAAGTCGCTCCAGCGTGCTCCATGCCCGCATAGGCGAGCTCCGGGACGAGAACGAGGTCGTACTTGGAAAACGGAAAGCGGAAGTCGAAGTAACGTGCGAACCAGCCGAGCGCCTCGCGGTTGAGGCGCAGCACTTCCGGAGCTTCCTGCCTGGCGCGCTCGAGCTGCGACTTGCGCACGAAGAGCCTCGTATCCACCGCTTCGTCCCCGGCGGAAGAGACAGCACGTCCCTTGCCTGTCCGCGGCGCGCTTGCCGTTCCTCGCGATGCGGGGGGCGCCGCGGGTCCCTGAATCTCGGCGAACGGTCCCGCTGCAAACGCGAATGCGTAGGTACTGATGGGCACAGTCTGCGCGAAACGAAACCGGCGGGCGTC
Source organism: uncultured beta proteobacterium (assembly GCA_963699535.1). Classification (GTDB taxonomy): domain Bacteria; phylum Pseudomonadota; class Gammaproteobacteria; order Burkholderiales; family SG8-39; genus VBDM01. The sequence goes on from CAVOUJ010000031.1 coordinate 24,093, forward strand.
CTCAGGCGCGTTTTCGATCGCCACTACTGGCGCGTTGCCGATCGCGGTCCAGGCGCGCGGAACCGTCAGGTTGAGGGTGAAACGCGCCTTCAGATCCGGCTGGTCGAGACAGGGGAAGACGCTGCTCGCGTCCGAGGGAACGAACAACGTATAGACGTACTCGGATCCATCCTCGCGATCGAGGTATCGCGTCACGGCACCGCCGGACGGAGCGATCGGGGATTCGAAAGCGAAGCTCACCCGGTTCTTCCCCGGGCGGAGAAAGCGCGCCGGAACGATCAGGTGCTCCCGCTCGATCCGCGGCTGCGCGCTCTTGCCGTTGACGCGGAGTTGCCGCAGGCGCGCTGCGCCGGGAGGGGGACGCCAGTCCAGGACGAGGTCGGTTCGGCCGGCGGGCAACGTGACTTCCAGAGTCACCGCGCCCTCGAGCCTGCGCGCGCCCTTTGCGATGGTCACCGCCAGCGCGTACCGGATGTCGCGGTAATGCTGAGCACGCCATCTTGCGAGCTCGTGCGAGACGCCCGGTTCCAGCGCCGGAATCGCGGATGCGGACTTCGCCATGATGCCGAGGGTAAGAGCGAGCGCCGCGCCGCGCATGTCGGCAATCCTTTTGCGCGGGTCTGTTTCCCGCTGCGGGTCAGCGTTTCGGCAGCTTTGGCGCGGGCCAGGCGGGCAAGGGAACTCCCGGCGCGCGCAGCACCCGCATCATGCGCAGCGCCATTTCGCGTCCGCGGTAATAGCCGGGAATGTAGGCCGACTCGTTGAAGCCGAGCGACTTGTAGAAGCTGCGCGCGACGGCGTTCGCCGCGCGAAGCTCCAGATGAATCGAAGCGATTCCGGCGACCTTCGCCGACTCGACCAGCCATTCGACCATGCGGCGCCCGATACCCTGCCGCTGGTGCGACGGCCGCACCGCGAGAAGATTCAGGTGTGCGTGCTCGTCGCCGAAAAACATGATGGCGAAAGCGACGGCGCGGTCGCGGTCGCAGGCGAGCAGCGTGAACGTTTCCCTGTTGGCGATCGAGCGCGATACCCGTTCCGGTCCCCATGACCAGCCGAGCCCTGTCTCGATCAGGTCGCGGGACATCGCGGCGATGCGGGCGGCGTCGCCCGGCCGGCCGGGTCTCAGGGTGATGTCTTTCGCGTTCATCGTGGTGGAACCGAATGAAACGAGCATGCCAAGATTTCCGAAAGCTGGCAAGTACGGGGTTCGGCGCAGTGTGGGGGCGGGCTGCTTCGCTCGAGCGACTTACGCGGCGACACGCGTCACGGGTGGCCGCGCGCCGACCGCTTCAATGGAGGCGCAAGCGGCCGGGTACCCGTAGCGGGTCGCCTGCCGCGCCAGGAGCGAAAGCGAAGCAGCCCGCCACCTCTCTAGAACGGCTTGACCACGGCCAGAATGACGGCGGCGAAGAGGAGCAGCGTCGGTGCTTCGTTGAACCAGCGGTACCAGACGTGCGATTTGGTATTGCGGTCGTGCGCGAAATCGGCGAGCAGCTTGCCGCAGTACAGATGATAGGCGACGAGCAGGGCGACCGCTGCGACCTTGGCGTAGAGCCAGACGGGCGTGAAACCGATGAGCGCCCACAGCCAGACCCCAAATACGACCGTGAGAATTCCGCCCGGCGCCATGATGCCCCAGTAGAGCTTGCGCTCCATCACCTTGAAGCGTGCCTTGCCCGGCGCGTCCTCGGCCATGGCGTGATAGACGAAAAGGCGCGGCAGGTAGAACAGCCCGGCGAACCAGGTGACCATGAAAATGATGTGCAGCGATTTGATCCAGAGCATGGCTACTTGAGCAACCGCCGGCGAAAGAGTATCGCGGCCACGTAGAACCCGGCCGCAGCATAGGCAAGCAGTACTCCGACGTGCACCGCCACGTCCGCCGGGACCTGGCCGAATAGGAGCGGCCGCGCGATCGCCACGGCGTGCGTGAGCGGCAGAAACGCTGCGATCGTCTGGAAGAGCTCGGGCAGCTGTTCGACGGGGAAGAACACGCCGCAGAGGAGGCTCATCGGCGTGATGATCAGCGTGAAGTAGTACATGAAGAAGTCGTAGCTCCGCGCCATCGCGGTCACCGCGAGAGCGAGCGCGCCGAAGGTGAGGCCGACGAGGGGTACGAGGGCGAGCACCCACAGGGAAAGGAGAGAATGGGTAAGGCCGAGCAGCCAGACCACCGCGAGGATCGCCGCGCCGGAGAGCACGCTCTTCGACGCCGCCCAGACGAGCTCGGCGAGAACGACGTCGTCCAGATCGATCGGGGCGTTCATGATCGCGTCCCAGGTACGCTGCACGTGCATGCGCGAGAACGCCGAGTACATCGCCTCGAAGGTTGCGCTGTTCATCGTGCTCGAGCACACCATCCCCGCGGCGAGGAACGCAATGTAGGGCACTCCCTCGATCTGCGGCAGCATCGACCCCAGGCCGTAGCCGAGTCCGAATACGTAGATCATCGGATCGGCGAGATTGCCGAGGATGGAGGGCACGGCGAGCTTCCGCCAGACGAGCAGGTTTCTGCGCCACACCGGCACGAAACGCAGGCTCATCGAGGGCGGCGCAAAGGCGTGCATCAGTCTCGCAGCTCCCTTCCCGTGAGCTTGAGGAACACGTCTTCGAGGTCGGCGGGCCGGTGCAGGTAGCGCAGTTCCGCCCGGCTCGACAGGCTTGCAAGCAGCGGCGCCGGATCGGCGGCGTAGCAGAACACGGTGTCGCCGCTTCGCTCCAGGCGCGATGCGAGTGCTCCCGCCTCGCCGTCGGCCCATTTCGTCACCCCGTCGCCGTGCACTTCGACGACGTGGGGCTCTATGTGCCGGACGATGAGATCCCGCGGGCTGCCTTCGGTGATGAACCGGCCGCGGTCCATGATCGCGAGCCTCGCGCACAGGCGCTCGGCTTCCTCCATGAAGTGCGTGGTGAGCACGATGGTCTTGCCCTGCGCGAGAAGCTGCTTCAGCCGCTCCCAGATCAGGTGGCGCGCCTGTGGATCGAGCCCGGTGGTGGGCTCGTCCATGAAGATCAGGTCGGGATCGTTGATGAGCGCGCGTGCCAGGGTCAGCCGGCGCTTCATTCCCCCGGAGAGCGTCTGGATTCGCGATGCAGCCCGGGCGGCGAGACCGGCAAAATCGAGCAGCCGGGGGATGCGTTCCCGGATGGCGCGCTCGGCAAGGCCGAAGTAGCGGCCGTAGACGATCAGGTTTTCCTCGACGGTGAAGTCGGGATCGAGGTTGTCCATTTGAGGAACCACGCCCACCCGAACCCGGGCGGGCCGGGCTTCCCCGGGCACGGGGCGCTGCATCAGGTCGACCGAGCCACTGTCCGGTTCGGTGAGGCCGAGACACAGCCTCAAGGTCGTGGTCTTGCCGGCTCCGTTCGGGCCGAGGAGGCCGAAGCACTCTCCGGGTGCGATGCTGAAGGAGACGCCCGCGACCACCTCCTCGCCTCCGTAAGACTTGCGGAGGTCGCGCACCGCCAGGACGCTTGCCGCGCGATCCTCCGCGAGGGCAATCTCCCCGGCGCGGATTCGGGTCGTCAGCTCCGCCATGAGTTCTTGACGATGTCTCGAATGATGTTCAGGCGAAGGTGAAAGAAGTGATCGGCGCCGGGGATGACGACGACCGGCAGCTCCTGCGGGCGCGCCCAGTCGAGTACTTGCGCGAGCGGAACGGTCTCGTCGCGCTCGCCGTGGATAACGATCGTATCCGGGGGCACGGTCGCCGAGGGGAATCGGCCCGCCGCCAGGGCGACCAGAACGACCCGTTGCGGTTTCACGCGCTGTGCGACCTGGGTCTGCACCGCCGCCCCGAAGGAAAAGCCGGCAAGCACGACGGGCAGTTCGCCGTATGACTGTCGCGCCTGGGCGAGAACGGCGAGCAGGTCCTCGGTTTCCCCGCGGCCCTCGTCGTGCGCGCCCTCCGAGCTCCCTACGCCCCGGAAATTGGGGCGCAGGGCGATGTAGCCGAGGTCGACAAAGGTCCTGGCCAGCGTCTGCACGACCTTGTTGTCGAGCGTGCCGCCGTACAGGGGATGAGGATGGGCCACCAGTGCGACCCCGCGGACGGAGGTTTCCGGAGGACGATCCACGACCACTTCGATCTTGCCCGCGCCGCCGTCTACGAAGATGCGATCGCTCACCCGGCTCATATGCGCAGCCGCTCGACGACGCGGCCGCCTTTGAGGTGCTCCTCGATGATCTCGTCGATGTCGGCCGCGTCAACGTAGGAATACCAGACGGCTTCCGGGTACACGACGACGCACGGCCCCTCCTCGCAGCGATCCAGGCACCCGGCCTGGTTGACCCGCACCTTGCCGGGACCCGCGAGGCCGAATTCCTTCACGCGCTTCTTCGCGTACTCGCGCATGTCGCTCGCGCCCTTGTCGGCGCAGCAGGCCTCGCCGTTCTGTCGCTGATTGCAGCAGAAGAAGACGTGTCTCTCGTAGTAGCTCATCGTGGATTCCGGGGATGAACGGCAAGCGAGTTGAGCGGAGCGCTAGGACCGGGGCGAACACGATTGCGCCGGTCTGCGCCGCTCGAACGAGCGTGGAGCAAATTATACAGGGGGCCGGCCGTCGTACGTCCCCCTACGGCCTGGGCTCTCCTCGCTCGCCCGCGAGCAGCACCACGTAGAACATCGCCGCAAACGGCCAGATCGCCGAAACGACGCGCGTCGCTCCGTTGAAATTGAAGTACTGCCCCTGCTGCCAGAGGGAAAGGGTCGCAGTCAGGTAGGGATTCGCGGGAGCGAGATTCACCAGCGCGGTCGCAGCGAGAAGCGCCAGACCCGAGAGCGCGAGCTGCACGGCGCGCGGCAATCCCACCGCGATCAGCAGCAGCGCGAGCGCGACCGCGACGCCGTAGAGCGCGCCCGGCGTGAGCCAGGTGAGGATATCCTGCGAGCTGACGAGCAGTCCGAATGCAAAGCTGTGCACGCTCAGCCCGGCCGCCACCAGGGCAAGCACGACCAGGCGCTTGGGGTGCGCGGGAGCGACGAGGCAGGACGCCATCAGCCCGACAGCGAGAGCATTCGCGCCCGCAACTCCGGCTTCGACGCGAACGAAGACCTCTGCAGGGTACAGCTTGCCCGGCGGCGGCCGGAACCACTCGCGCAGGTCGCCGGTGCCAAAGAGCAGGGTGCTCGGGTTGAGCTGCGCAAGCAGCCACAACCCCAAGAGGACCAGGCCGAGGTCGACCCTTCCACCCGGGAGAAAGAATCGGTCGCGAAACACGTGCAACCGACGCTCGCGCAGCAACCGGTCGCTCATGGACACGGCGACGAGCGCGCCCAATACGCCGCCGGCCGAGTTTGCAATCAAGTCGAGGCTCGAAGAGGTGCGCGCCGGGAGATAGAGCTGCAGCGATTCGAGCGCGAGACTCAGCGCTGCCGCGCACAGAGCCGAGAAGGCGAAGGCGGCGCCGCCGCGCAAGACCGGGTACGCGGCGAGCGCAGCGAAGAAGCCGAGCGGCATGTACCCGATCAGGTTTGCGGCGAGATCGAACGGAAAGTAGGGACGGGAAATCCGTGCGGTCAGGAACGCGAACGGAGGCAGACCCTGATCGCGCCAGCCCGAGAACGGGTGCAGGCTCGCATAGACCACGAGAAACACGTAGGCGACAAACAGGTAGCGCACGAGCAGTGAGGGCCGCTCATCGGTCATGGCAGCCGATTTCTTCACAGCCGCGCGAGCTCGGCTTCGTAGGCGGCGAGCGCGCCCGCGCCGAACAGCGCGAACGTGATCTGCTCAATCGCAGAATGAGCCCCGGCGAACGCGAAGCATTCGCGCACCGCGATTGCCGCGGCCTTGTCGATCGGATAGCCGTACGCGCCGCAGCTGATGGCCGGAAACGCGATCGAGCGCACGCCGTGCGCGAGCGCAAGCTCGAGGCTCTTTCTGTAGCAGGACGCGAGCAGCTGCGGCTCGCCGCTTCCCCCGCCGCTCCAGACCGGGCCTACGGTGTGGATGACGTGCTTCGCCGGCAGCCGGTATCCGCGCGTGATCTTTGCGTCGCCCGTGGCGCAGCCGCCGAGCGCGCGACACTCGGCGAGCAGCTCGGGGCCCGCGGCGCGGTGAATCGCGCCGTCCACGCCACCCCCGCCGAGCAAGGTCGTGTTTGCCGCGTTGACGATGGCGTCCACGGCGAGCCGCGTGATGTCGGCCTCGATCGTCTGCAGCCGATTGAACACGACTTTTTACAGGTAGTGAGTTCCCAGCCACCAAGCGAAGCCCGCGATAAAGGCCGAGCAGGGGATGGTTAGGACCCAGGCGATGACGATGTTGCCGGCCACGCCCCAGCGCACCGCGGAGAGGTTGCGCACCGAGCCAACGCCGACGATCGAGCCGGTGATGGTATGGGTGGTGGAGACCGGAATGCCAAGACCGGTGGCGACGAACAGCATGACCGCGCCGCTCGTTTCGGCGCAGCAGCCGCCTACGGGCTTGAGCGGCGTGATTCTCTGTCCCATGGTCTTGACGATGCGCCAGCCCCCGAACAGTGTCCCCAGGGCGATCACCCCGTAGCACAGGATAGCGACCCAGAACGGCAGCGAGTCCTGGGAGGCGGAGAGCCCGGCCGCGATGAGCAGCATCCAGATGACGCCCATGGTCTTCTGCGCGTCGTTGCCCCCGTGGCCGAGGCTGTAGAGCGCCGCCGAAACGAGCTGCAGCCGACGGAACCAGCGGTCGACGCGCCTCGGCGTCGCTCGCCGGAAAAGCCAGGACACTGCGAGCATCAGCAGCGCACCGAGCGCGAGACCGAGAAGCGGGGACAGCACGATGGCAAAGCCGATCTTGACGAGTCCGCTTGCGACCAGGGTGCCCACGCCGCCCTTGGCCACCGCCGCGCCGGTCACGCCCCCGATCAGCGCGTGCGAGGAGCTGGAGGGAATACCGTAATACCAGGTGATCACGTTCCAGGCGATTGCGCCCACCAGCGCCCCAAACACGACGTAGTGATCCACGATTTTCGGATCGACGATACCTTTGCCGATCGTCGCCGCCACTGCCAAGCCGAACACCGCCAGCGCGACGAAATTGAAGAACGCCGCCCAGATCACCGCCCAGTGCGGGCGCAGCACCCGCGTGGACACCACCGTCGCGATCGAATTGGCGGCGTCGTGAAAGCCGTTCAGAAAGTCGAACGCGAGCGCGACCAGGACCAGGAACACCACGATTTCGAAGCTGATCGGCATGCGGGCGGGGACCGCGGATCAGGAATTCTCGATGACGATGCCTTCGATGATGTTGGCGACGTCCTCGCACTTGTCGCTGACGGTTTCCAGGTGCTCGTAGATCTCCTTGAGCTTGATCAGCTCGCGTGTATCCGGCTCGCTGCGGAACAGCTTGGTCATCGCATTGCGCAGGATATGGTCGGCGTCGGTCTCGAGACGGTCGATCTCGTGACAGATCTTGATGATCTGCTCGGCGTTGGACATGCTGTGGAGGAGCACTACGGCGGCCTTCACCTTCTCGGCACAGGCGACGCAGTTCTCGGCGAGGCGTTTGGCTTCCTCGGGTATGGTGCGGATGTCGTACAGGAACAGGCATTGGGAGACGTCCTCCATCAGGTCGAGGATGTCGTCCATGCAGGTGATCAGCTGGTAGATCTCGTCGCGGTCTATCGGTGTGATGAAGGTGCGATGCAGCAGTTGCACGGTATGGTGGGTAACGATGTCGGCCTGCGTTTCCATTTTCTTGATGTTGGTCGCGCGGCGCTCGGCGTCGGCCATGTTGTCCATGAGTGCCTTCAACTCGACAGCGCCCTGCAATATCAGCGTCGCATGCTCGGTGAAATAATCGAAAAACCGGCCTTCGTGCGGCATCAGGCGTGCGAACATGGAGACCTCCGCGCAAGGTGAGGGACAACAGGCCGGGCGCATTGTAACGGACTTCGCCGCAAAGCGGCCCCGGGGCGCCGGACAATCGCCGGCCGGCGGCAGGCCGGCCAACTCAGGGATCAAACCACCGTGTGGCTCGCCGCGTGCGAAGCCGCGGGCACGACCCGGCGCGCCGGGAATTTCGCGGCGAAGCGACTGCCTTTTCCGAGCGTGCTTTCGATCTCGAGCGCGGCCTGGTGGCGCGCGAGCGCGTGCTTGACGATGGCGAGGCCCAGGCCGGTACCGCCGGTCTCGCGCGATCGACCCCGATCGACGCGGTAGAAGCGCTCGGTCAGCCGCGGAATGTGCTCGGCCTCGATGCCCGCGCCGGTATCCTCGACGGCGAATTCCGCGCCCTTGGAGGAGGCGCGCCAAACCAGGCGCACCTCGCCTCCAGCCGGAGTGTAGCGGACGGCATTGCTCGCGAGGTTGCCGAATGCGCTCGCAATCTCGGATTCAGACCCGAGCAGATCGAATCCGGGCTCGGCATCGAGCGTCGATCCGGTGGCGTCCGGCTGACAGGGCTTCGGCTTCCACGCGGATGCGCTCGAGCAGCAGGGAAACATCCACGCGCTCGCCTTCCGGCGGCTCGGGCGCCGATTCGAGCATCGAAAGCGTCAGCAGATCGTCGATGATGCGCTGCATGCGCCTACTCTGCTCGCTCATGAGATTCAGGTAGTCGCGCGAGCGCTCCGGATCAAGCTTCAGCTCGCGCACGGTCTCGAGGAAACCGACAAGAACGGTGAGAGGGGTGCGGAGTTCGTGCGAAACGTTGGCGACGAAGTCCCGCCGCATGGTCTCGACGCGGATACCCTGTGTAATGTCGCGCGAGAGCAGGAGATGCTGCGATTCGACGTAGGGCACGAACTGGATCGACAAGACCAGTCCATCGGCTCGTGCGGTCTTCAGCTCGAGCGGCCTGGAAAAATCGCGCGCAGCGACGTATTCAACGAACTCAGGTTGGCGCACAAGGTTGGTGATCGGCTGGCCGGCGTCGCCCTCGGCGTCGATGCCGAAATGCGATTCGCAGGAGTCGTTGCACCAGACGATGCGGTACTCCTCATCGACGATCGCAACACCGTAGGGAAGGGCGCGGCCAGCCTGCTGCGACCGCGCGAGCAGCCGCGCTAGCTCCCGGCGTCGGCCCAATTCGTCGCGCTGGCGCCGATGAAGCGTCGTGAAAACGTCTTCCCACGCGCCGGTGCTCTCGGGCACGGCCTCGGCGAGCGAACCGCGCGCCCACTCGCGCAGCCGATCGAGGTTGCGAACGTGGTGAAGGATGATTACTGCGAGCAAGGTCGAGAACAGCGCCCAGCCCCAAGCCGGGGCAAGCGCGAGGCCGACGACCATGGCAACCAGTCCGAATGCGAAGAGGGTGACCGCGGTTCTGATATAGACGTTCATGCCGGCTCGCTGCGCCGGCGCGGATTATCCCATGAAACCGGTCGACGCCGGCTCCGCGGAGCACCGATGCGGGCGTGGTCTTAGAAGATGAGGAAGGAGACGCAGGCGATCACGGCGCCGAGCGCTGCTCCCGCGAGGACGTCGCTCGGGTAGTGCAGGCCCAGGATGACCCTCGAGAGCGCCACAAGGACGGTGAAAGGAGCGAGCAGCACCGCAAGCGTCGGGTAATAGGCGACGGCGACGGCGGAAAAAGCGACCGCGTGCAAGGTGTGCCCCGAAGGAAAGCTGAAAGCGTCCAGAGGGTCGGCACCGGCGCGGACGGCGCTTTCAACCGCAAAGGGACGGGGGCGCGAAGTCTTCGATTTGAGCCACTTGTACGATAGAGTGCAGACTAGGCCGGTCGCGGCCATATGCGCGACGGGAATGAGCCCTTTCGCGCCGCTCGTGGCGAGCAGGGCGAGCATCAGCGCATACCAGAACACCCCGTCCCCCAGACGGCTGACGATGCGGAACACACGCCGGACGGGTGCGATCCGGACCGCGGTGTTGAGCCGGACGCAGAGGGACAGATCCCAAAGGCGGAGACGCTCGAGGTTCAACTCAAGTTTCGACATGCACTGGAGTCCGGGCGGGGCCGCCGAGCCCGCCGCGGGCAGCCGCGGCAATGCGGCGCAATACGATCTCGAGATCGTCGAAAACCTTGTCCCAGGTAATCGTTTCCGCCGTGCGCCTCGCTTCCAGTCCGAGCCTTGCCCGAAGCTTCGGCCCCCGGGCGAGCAGGGCTGCCATGCGGATGAAGTCGGAAGCCTCCCCAAATGGCGCGAGCATCCCGCTCACCCAGTGCCGCAGATGCTGCTGTGCGGCGGCGTAGTCGTAGGCGACAATCGCGAGGCCGCTTGCCATCGCCTCCGTGGTGACGTTGCCGAAGGTTTCCGTGGTGCTGGGAAAGATGAATACGTCGGCCGAGGCGTAATGTGCGGCAAGGTCCTCGCCGGTGCGCATACCTGCGAATACGAAGTCTGGATATTGCTTGCGCAGCGAAGCGCCCAGAGGGCCGTCACCGACCAACACTACGCGTACCGTCGGGTCGATACAGCGCATTTCCTCGACCGCCTTGGCGAACAGCCCGATGTTCTTCTCAACGGCGATTCGGCCCACGTGCAGTGCCACGGTGTCGTTCTCCCGACAGCCCCATGCCGCTCGCAGGGCCTCGCTGCGACGGCCGGGGTTGAACAGGCGGGCATCGACACCGCGCCCGACCACCAAGACGCGCTCGAAGGAGAGCGCCTCGAGCTCTACTTTCATCTCCGCAGTCGGCACCAAGGTGCAGTCGGCGCGGTTGTGCAGAGTGCGCAGGTAGCGTGCCACGGCGCGTCCGAACAGCCCGAAACCGTAGTGCCGGCTGTAGCTGTGGAAGTTGGTGTGAAAGTCCGAGCTCACCGGAATGCCGAGGCCCTTCGCCGCTGCCACCGCCGCCCAACCGAGGGGCCCCTCGGTGACGACGTGAACGAGGTCGGGGCGCTGCCTGCGCCACGCCTTCTGCAGGGAGCCGCGCGAGACGAGCCCGATGCGCAGATCGCGATACATCGGAATGGGCAAGCCCATGACCATGCGCTCCCGCAGGGAGGGGTCCTGTGAATCGGGCTCGGATCCCTGCCGCGGACGGATGAGCTCGATCTCGTGGCCGCGCGCGAGCAGGGCATCGACCATCAGCCCGACGGTCCGGGCCACGCCGTTGATTTCCGGCGGATACGTTTCGGTGATGACCGCGACGCGCAGCGCTCCCCGCGCCACAGCAGGCTCCAAGCGCATGTCCATGTGGGCGGACACTGAGCCCCGCCCATGAAGCCGGGATGAAGGCTTGGTTAAGCTTTCATGACACCCAAAAAAGCACCAACCCCCACACGATGGCGACGTTGATGAGGCTGAGGAAGACGGCTGCGCTGCCGATATCCTTGGCTCGCTTGGCGAGCTGGTGGTTCTCCAGAGAAATGCGGTCCACCGCCGCCTCTACCGCCGAGTTGAGCAGTTCCACGATGAGGACGAGCAGCACACTTGCGATCATTACGGCCTTTTCCGTCCCGCCGACCGGGATGACGAGGGCCGCTGGAATCAGCAGGACCGCGAGCAAGCATTCCTGACGGAAAGCGTCCTCGTGGCGGAACGCAGAAGCCATCCCCTGCAGGGAATAGCCGAGCGCGTTCCACAAGCGCTGCATTCCCGTCTTGCCTTTGAAAGGGCTCTCTTGCATGAGTGCGTTCCAGAGTCGAGCGGTGGCGATTGTATCAAGAGCGCAATGCAGCTCGCGCAAAGCCCTTGGCGGCTTCGCGGGTTGTGCTCCGGTTGGGTCGGGAGGGCGCCGCGCCCCGGTGCTACGGCGACGCCGCGAGCATCGCGAGCAGTTGCTCCTGGGCCGAGCGCGGAATCCGGCCGCGCGAGCGCCGGAGCTTGTAGTCGCCCTCCGCATCCATTTCCCAGGCCTGGCTGTTGTCCGTAAGGTAAGACCTCAGACCTTCCTGGATGACGCGCTGTTTGACCTTGCGGTCCAGGAGAGGAAAGCAGAGCTCGATGCGGCCGAAGAAATTGCGGCCCATCCAGTCGGCGCTCGAAAGGTAAACGTCTTCCTCCCCGTCATTGAGGAAATAGAAGATGCGCGAATGCTCGAGAAAACGCCCGATCACCGAGCGCACGCGTATGTTCTCCGAGAGGCCCGGGATTCCGGGCCTGAGCGCGCATACGCCGCGCACGATGAGGTCGATCTTGACCCCTGCCTGAGAGGCCCGGTACAGCGCCTCTATGATCCCGGGCTCGATGAGCGCATTCATCTTGGCGATGATGTGGGCGGGTTTGCCGCGCCGCGCGCGATGAGCTTCGCGCTTGATCGCGGCCAGCATGCGCTCGTGCAGGGAGAAGGGCGAGATCCACACATGGTGGAGCCGGCGCGCGCGCCCCAGGCCCGTGAGCTGCTTGAACACTTCGTTGACATCCTCGCAGATCTTCTCGTTCGCGGTGAACAGGCCGAAATCGGTATAGAGCTTCGCGGTGCGCGGGTGATAGTTACCCGTGGATAGGTGCGCGTAGCGCCGCAGCCGGCCTTCCTCGCGGCGCACGACCAGGGACATCTTGGCGTGGGTCTTGTAGCCGACCACCCCGTAGACGACGTGCGCGCCCACCTCCTCGAGCCTGGCCGCCCAGTTGAGGTTCGCTTCCTCGTCGAAGCGCGCGAGCAGCTCTACCACGACGGTGACTTCCTTGCCGCGCTGCGCCGCATCGATCAGGTACTTCATCAACACCGAGTCCGTGCCCGTTCTGTAGACCGTCTGCTTGATCGCCACCACGCTCGGGTCATCCACCGATTGCTCCAGGAAATCGATCACCGGATTGAACGACTGGAACGGATGGTGCAGCAGGATGTCGCCCCTGCGGATGGCGCGAAACAGGTCCGGGCTCTTTTCCAGCTGCTTGGGAAGCCCGGGAACGAAGGCCGGAAACTTCAGGGCGGGTTTGTCCACCAGATCGGGCACCTGCATGAGCCGCACGAGGTTCACCGGTCCGTCCACGCGGTACAGGTCGGCTGCGGAGAGCTGGAATTGCTCGAGCAGAAACTGCTCGAGCTCGGGCGGCATGCTGTCCGCGACTTCCAGTCGCACCGAGTCGCCGAAATGGCGCTGCGGCAGCTCGCCCGCCAGCGCCGTGCTCAGGTTCTTGATCTCTTCCTCGTCGAGGAAGAGATCGCTGTTGCGAGTCACCCGGAACGGGTAGCAGCCGCGCACGCTCATTCCCTGGAAGAGCGCCTGGATGAAAGCCTGCAGGATCGATGTGAGCAGCACGAAGCGGTAGCCTTCACCCGCGATTTTCCTCGGCAACTGGATGACTCGCGGCAGCGCTCGGGGCGCCTGTACGATCGCCGTGCCGGAATTGCGACCGAAGGAGTCGCGACCCTCGAGTTGCACGGCCAGATTCAGGCTCTTGTTGAGCACGCGCGGAAAGGGATGCACCGGATCCAGGCCGATGGGCGTGAGCAGCGGGATCATTTCCCTCAGGAAGTAAGCGTGCAGCCACGACCGCTGCTCCCGGCTCCAGTCCCGCTCGGCCAGGAAACGCACGCCCTCGTCGGCGAGCGCCGGTAGAATCTCCTTGTTCAGGAGGCGGTACTGGTCGGCGACGAGGGCGTGGGCGCGCTCGGAGACGACGGCAAAAGTGTCGGCGGGGGCCGGCTCGCCCGGGTTCTCCGCCTCCTCGCCCAGCTTGATCCGCTCCTTCAGCTCGGCCACGCGGATTTCGAAGAACTCGTCCAGATTCGAGGACAGGATGCAGAGAAACCGCAGTCGCTCGAGCACGGGAACCCGCCGGTCCTCGGCCTGGGCGAAGACGCGGCGATCGAACGCGAGGACGCCGACTTCCCGAGGGAGAAATTGCGGCCTGATCCTGCCCAACGGGACTCTTGTTCTTTGAAGCACGGAAAGTGAAGTCTAAGAGCGGAATGTTGCAGATTTGCTACAGTAACTTTGCCGCAATGTCGGCGTAATATTGTAGTCGCAGCATTGCAGCCTTACCTGGGTTATCCGCCTTTACCCTTGTGAAACAGGACATTCTCGCCGCAGTCGATCTCGGATCGAACAGCTTCCACCTGCAGGTCGGCAGGGTCGTGGACGATCAGATCTACCTGCTCGACAGCCTGCGCGACCCGGTGCGCCTGGGTGGGGGCCTCACGCGCGACCGGCGCATCGACCAGGCGACCCGGTCGCGCGCTCTGGAGGCGCTGGCTCGCTTCGGCGAGCGACTGCGAGGTTTTCCGCGCTCGGCGGTGCGCGCCGTGGGAACCAGCGCGCTGCGCACCGCGAGAAACGCCGAGTCCTTCCTCGCCGAAGCCGAGGCGACTCTCGGGTTTCCGATCGAGGTGATCTTCGGCCGCGAGGAAGCACGCCTCATCTACCTCGGCGTCGCGCACAGCCTCGCGGCCTCGTCCGAGCGGCGGCTGGTGATCGACATCGGCGGCGGCTCGACCGAGCTCATCATCGGCACGGGGCTCGAGCCCGAGCTCATGGAAAGCCTCTCTATGGGCTGCGTCAGCTACAGTCTGCGTTTCTTTCCCGACGGCCGCCTCGACAAGTCCTGTTTCAAGCGCGCCGAGATCGCCGCCGCCAACGAGCTGCAGCGTATCGTCGACTCCTACCGCAAGGCGGGCTGGACCCACGCCGTGGCCTCTTCGGGTACCGCAAAGTCGCTCGCCGCGCTCCTTCGTGACGAGGGCCTCGTCGAGCAGGGGATTTCCGCGGCGGCGCTCGACAAATTGCGCACCCAGTTCATCAAGGCGGGCGAAGTCGACAAGCTCAAGTATCCCGCTCTGAGCGATGATCGCGCCGCCATCATTCCCGGAGGATTCGCCATCATGTCGGCGATCCTCGCTGAACTCGGCATCGAGCATCTCGACGTCTCAGACGGCGCGCTGCGCCAGGGCGTGCTCTACGACCTGCTCGGACGCGTGCGTCACCGCGACATGCGCGAGGCGACCGTGCGCGCAGTTCATGCGGCGCTATCAGGTGGACGCGGCGCAGGCGGAGCGCGTCGCGCGCCTCGCGCAGGCGATCCATGAGGGCCTGGACGAGGAACCCCCCGAGGCCGACGCGGCGATGCTGCGCTGGGCGGCGAGCCTGCACGAGATCGGCATTTCAATCTCCCATGCGGGCTATCACAGGCACTCGGCGTACATCCTGGCCAGGGCCGACATGCCCGGCTTCTCCCAGAAGGAGCAGGCGCGCCTGTCGCGCCTGGTGTTCGCTCACCGAGGCAAGCTCGCCAAGCTCGACGGGCTTCCCGAGGACAGCGCAGACTGGCCGCTGATTCTTTCCCTGCGCCTGGCGGCGCTTTTCTCCATCAGCCGGCGCGACCTTACGCCACCCGTTCCGGTCTGCAAGCCTGCGAAAGGCGGATTCCAGTTGACGCTGCCGCGCGCTTGGCTGGAGGAGCATCCCATGACCGAGGCGGCGCTGGAAGGTGAAACGGAGCAATGGCGCTCCGTGGGCATGAAGCTCGAGGTCCGCTCACTCGTCAAAGAGGCTCGGGCGGCGCTGGTAGGTTAGCATTGACCGCCAAGGCAGCAACGTCGGCCGCACGCCTGGCCCAGCCCTCCAGCCCTCCGATAGACAGAAAGAAAAAGGGCACGAAGAACGCCTCCGTGCCCTCGCGGGTTGCGTCTGAAGCGCGTCAGCGGCGGCCGTACCCGTGGTCGTCGTCGTCGCGATCTCTGTAGCTCCAGCCGGTGATCTCGAGAATCACGCCGTGGCCGGTGACGTTATGCTGAACGCTGACGAAGAAGCGGCGGCCGGTGGCGTCGAAGACCCCACCGGTCCATTCCGCGTTCAGGTCGTTGAGCGTGGCGAACTTGACGCAGCCGTCCGATAGCTTGTCGTCGTCGTCGCCGTCGCCCAGGCAGATCCACATGTCGTTGTTGCGCCCCACTGCCGGGCCGTCGCCGTCCTCCATGAAGACCCAGTTGCCGGTCTTCGGCTGATAGGCGACGTTGTCCATCATCGCCTGGTCCGGGGTGCCCACGACGAAGAGCTGCGCCTCCGGAATGGCCGTGTTGGCGAGCGCTTGGTCGAGGGTCCCGTCCGTGAAGCAGATCACCTCACCCCAATTGCGGCTGTCGCTCTCATTGCCGGTGTTGACCCCGCAGAAGCGTACATTGCCTTCGGAGCGCGCCTTCTGGTCGATGGCGATGTCCTCGGGGCGATAGAAGCCGGAGAATTTCTGGGCCGCCGCCGCATTGCGCAGCAGGGCGCCGCCGGCGTTGGGTACTTCGACCCAGATGCCCTGCCCGGTGTTCGAGCCCTGGCCGAAGTCGGTGTTGCCCGCACGCCTGCCCAAGCGCAGGCCGAACACGCGACCCGAGGCGAGCGGCGATTGGGCGAGGCTGGTGATCGGCGCGCCGCCGAGGAAGGGGACGGTCGGGATGAACTTGAAGTAGGCGCCGCCCGCCGTGCCGTTCAAGGGGCGGTTTTCGTCCCCGTAGTACATCACGCCGCTCGGATAGATGGCAACGCCCTCGAACGCCAGCTTGCCGACCGCCGGTCGCGTCGCCAGGTTCGCGGCTCCGACTCCCCCGGAGAACGTTCCCGTAGCGCGGTTGAAGAGCACCCCGGTGGTTTGCAGCGGGTTGATGATCTCGATGAGGTTGCCGTCGGTCGTCTCTTCTCCGACGATGATCGTCCCCCACGGGGTGCGGTGGGCGGGGTCGCAGCCATTCGTCCCGGTAAGTATCGTCTCAACGAATCCATCGGACAGGCGTATGCGCTGCACGCCGGGATCGGTAGCGCCCTGCTCATTGCAGGCGATCAGATGCGTCGGGTGACGATCGTCTGGCCAGAGCGCCATCATGTCGATATTCGCGCCGAGATTCGCCGCCGCGCTGACCACCCGCGCGTGCAGGCCCCGGGCGAGCGTAGCGAGCCTCGTCGGGTCCGCGTTCGCGACCGCCGCGGTGATGCTCGCGGTAGACGACGCGGCAAGCGGCTCGTCCACACCGAAGAGTTTCTCGGACTGTTCCTTCAGCAGATGGTCGCGAAGCAAACCGAAGTCCCGAAACCCCCTCGAGTCGTCGTCCGCCGCGGCGATGGCGGGGAACAGACTGAGGCCCAACATTGAAGCCAATATTAGCTTACGCATTTCCCTCTCCTATTCTAATCAAGAAAAAAGGACGTTCGTGAGCGGTTGCACTTACCGCTGTCGCGCACCATCGCATTCAGAGATGACATAGTGATGACTAGAGCCGATGGAAAGACAGCGAGACCCGCCGGCGCGCACCATCGCACGCGGAAATGACACTGAGATGAACTGCAAGTGGCATCGTCACGACATGCTTCAACATCCCTTCACAACGCGTTGATGCCGATAAGGGAGTATTCAGCCTCCGGCGATCCCGTTCTGCGGACGGATGCCAGTGCGGGGAGCCAAACAGGGATCGGAGCTGGGGCCCGGGAACCGGCTTGAGACTTTCAGGACCTCGGTTTCCAAAAGCGCGGCGCCCGCTCTAGCCGCGCAATAGCGCGCTGCGCAACGGCCATGTTGCGCTGCTCCCGCACCGCCAGCCATTCACGCGCGAATCGCGCGATATCCGAGCCCGGGTGCAGGGACGCGAAGAGCTGCGCCGCAGTATGCGTATCTTCAGCGACGCCCAGCGCGTCCTGAATGAGCACCAGCTCGCGCAGGCAGGGGCGCGCGAGCCCGCGGCCGAAGAGGGACTCGAAGAACTCCACTGTGTAACGAAGCCGTTTCGCCTCGAGACGCACGCCGTGGCGTTCGGTCCGCGTTTTTCCGGCAAGGTCGCGGCCGGCGCGGAGAAGCCGCTTGCAGCGCTTGCCGATGCTCTTGGCAGCGAACGTCTTGAGCGGGACGGAGGCGCGGGCGGGCGGACGCGAGCGCGTGAGCCAGCGAGCGAGCCGGACCCGCAGGGCGCGATAGTAGGGCGACGCGAAGGCCTTGGCCGCTTCGGCACGCGCGCTTTCGCGCTCGACGCGCGCTATCCGCACGATGCGGTCGAAGGTCGCGCTCTTGCCGTACGCGCGTCCGAGCAGCGGCAGAGTGTCCTCGAGCAGAACATCCCAGTCGCGGGCGGAACCCAGGAGCTGGGCGATGCGCTTCAGCCCTGCCCGCAGGTCCGACGCCGTCGCGTCTTTGCCGCCATGCAGCCTGAGCGCCGAGCGTATACGCCGCAGCGCGACGCGTGAGCGGTGAACGTACTTGCTCTCGTCCGTTTCGAGCACGCCGCGTTCGCCCGACTCCAATCGTGGCAGTAAATCGCGCAGGATGCGTCTCAGCGCCTCGTCCACGCTCCATGCGGGGTCAAGCTTGAGTTTCTTTGTGGCGGCCACGAAGTCTCGAGTGGAATTGCACCCTCTGCGCGTCCCGGCCGTCGGCGGCGTCAGGCGGGCGTCTTCGTAGTCGCCTGTCCGGGTGTGGGAACCGTGCCGCGAGTCATTTCACGCACGAAATCCGGCAGAGCGTACGGCGCCTGGTGCGTCGGCCCGGTACTTCAGGTGCGTGAGTCCCCTCGAGGAGATTCTAGCAGGCTCGAAGTGCAATATTGCACTTTTGTGATGCTGAGAGAAACGGACATTACAGCGACCTGATGGTTGCGCTGTAATGTCCCTGTAACACAAAGCCTCAACTGAGAGGTTCAGTGGTCGTCCTCGTGCCGGTCGCGGTCGTCATCTTCCCTTCCGCAGAGCCGGATCGCCCGGCCCTGCACGGTCTGTGCAGGCCGCACGTCCAGGATAGACAGTATCGTCGGCGCAATGTCGATGTTGCGGACCTCCTCCAGTTCGCGCCGGCAGATCTCCGGGCCGGCGGCGAAGAATATCGCGCTCATCTCGCGCAGCCGCGGATCGTAGCCGTGCGCCCCATAGAAATTGGGAACGGACAGGACGGCCGAGGCGGCGCTATCGTCGCCCAATCGCGCGACAACGGGAGTCTGCGTGCCGTCGAAGTTGTAGCCGAGGCTCAGCGTGGCGTAGACGTCACCCGAGTCCTGGCCTATGAACCGGTTTGTAGCCAGCCCAAACGGCATGCTCCCGTCGGTCGGACGCGCGTGCACCTGGTCGAACACGGAGACGCGGTCGCGATGGAGGGCGTAGTTCGGATTGATGTCTTTGAATTCGCGCAAAGCCTGCACCAGCTGCTGCTGCAGCGCGAGATAGTCCCCCTGGCTCACCGTACCGTTCGGCTCCCGGCCCTGCAGGTTGATGTAGATGTTGGCCGCGGGGCCCGAGGTGATCGCCCGCACCTTGGCCGGATCGAAGCCCTTGGACGCGAGAAAGGCGCTCATGTTGACCGCGGTGTGGAACGGCGCGAAGCCGTGGTCGGACACCACGAACACGCTGCTCTTCAGCTCGCCGTGACGGTCGGTGCCGACCGCCTCGATGATGCGCTGCACGGCCTCGTTCGCGGTCTGGTAGGCGATGCGCAGGTAGTTGCGGTAACGCGCGCGCTTGGCCGGGTCCTGGTTGGCGCCTATAGTGCTCGCGTCGAGCGGATTGGATGCTTGCCGCGGGTCGGTCATCAGGAACTGGTGCCCGGAGCCGTCGGGCTGCTCGATGTAGATCATCACGAGGTCGGCGTTGGGCTCGCGCTCGATCGCCCGCAGGCCCACGCGCGTCTGGTAGTCCACGAAGGTTCGAACCAGGTCCAGGTAAATGTCCTCGAGCTCCAGGTCGCTAAACGGGCCGTACCCGGGGCTCAACCTCTCGGGTATGCGGAAGTCGGCCTGCGGCGTCCAGAAACCGACGTTGTTGTTGATGTCGTCCACATTGCCGAGCACGGCCGGCACGGCCGCGTTGCGTGGGATGAAGTTTGCCGAGGTGCGGGAGAAGTGCACGCTCGAGAGATCAGGTGCGAGAAGGCTCACGTAGAAAGCGACGCCGGACTTATTGCCGCTGCCTTCGATATAGAATTTTCCGGAACGCTTCTCGGAAGCCTTCACATAGGCGGGTCCGGTTGACGGCGGCGCGAAGGGGCCGGGTTGAATGCCGACCGTGCTGTCGAAGAACACCAGCGTGTCGTAGTTCACCACGCCGTCGTTGGTCGTATCGAGCGCGGCAACGAAAATGGCCTTGCCGCCCGCGGGACCGCTGAACGGGGTGATCGTCTCGGTCGGCGCCGTCGTCTGCATGACCGTGCCGAAGAACGTCTTTCCCGCCGCGGTGAGCTGCGCGACCGTGGCCGCTGGCGCTGCCGCAAAGTTCGATGCATTGAGAACGAAACCACGTGCGCCCGCCGGGGCTCCCAGCGAGCTGTTGGGCCCGTCGAATGCGCCGAAGGGCACCGTGTAGTCCACCGTGCGCTTGTCGGCTGATTGGATGATCGGGCTGGTGGCGGGCAATCCCGGCGCCCTGACGTTGACGCCGTCGCCGCCTGGGAAAGTGGCGGTCGCGACGCGCTTGCCCGCGTTGCGCAACGCGATCCACAGCGGCTCGGCGGTCGCCCCCCCGGGGGCGTGTTCCGCCGGCCCCGCATGCACATATCCGCCGATCGGTGCGCCGAAACCGCTGATGTTGGAGTTGAACGGGCTTGCGACCAAGTGGAACGTATTGGCCGGGATGTCGTTGCGGGCCGCGCTCGAGCCGGTCGCGATGGCGATGTGCGCGGAAGCCGTCAGGGATGGATCGACGGTGACGTTGCGCTCGGCGGTCGCACCTTCGCGCGCGAGCAGTCCCAGCCCTCTATGGTGCGGAATGGTTCCATCCCGCATGAAGTCCTTGACAAGGCCCGGTGTAGCGCCGTCGAGTGAGATGAGCACGACGCGGGGTGCGGCGAACGCCGGAGCAGCGACTAGGACGGCAATCGCCGCGACAGTGACTGAGTATGTGGAACAACGCTGAGACAGCTCGGAGCGCATGGTCGAGATCTCCTCTTGTGCTGGTTGATGGTTCTGATTGATGTGCGACCTCGAGCCTAAGCGCTGCGCGTTTCAGCTTTGAGGCGATTTGTTGAAGGTCTTGTTACGCGTTTGACACCTGCGTCGCTTCTCCCTCGGACGGGGCAGCGCCGGCTAGCGGGACGGTGACGGCGCGCAACCGGTCCCCCGGAACTGCGGTCGCGCGAATCCTATCCGGAAGCCCCGGCACGGCATTCGCGCGCGCCGATCGCTGGCCGAGCAACGCGGTCATCGCGCCCCTGGCTCGCGACAGAGTTTCGATCGCCGCATCCAGTGCGAGATCCCAGCGTTCCGCTCGCTCGAAATGCGCGAGGTAGCGGGAGCGCACGGCCTGGGGTAGCGATCGGTGGGCGGCTTGCCAAAATGGTGTGTGCAACGTGTTACGCATGAATGACTTCCTCTGTGATTTTTCGGTGACGACGAAATCTTATCGAGCGCTGATTGCGCCGCAATAAACCTTTTGTGAAATTTGGAAGTTTGTTTCAGAAGGACCAAGACGACTTCACAATGGCCGACACAAGTTCTTCGGACATCGGTAGTCGAGAAATCAAAAGAGCCGTCATCCGCCGCGGCTCCTTCAGGTTCGACTGTTCGAATGACTGAATGAAGACCGACGCATCGCGGCGGTTCCATCCCGCCTCGGTACGCGCCGGTTTCAGCTCAATCGCAAAGCAGGGTCTCCCCCGCGCGCACGCGGTCGCCGGGGCGCACCCGCACGTTCAGCCCCTCGCGCCACGGGATGACCACGTCCACTTGAGAACCGATCCGGATCATCCCGAAGACGGCGCCCTTCTCGACCGTCTCGCCCGGCTTTACGTAGGAGTCGATTCCGGAGACCGTCTTCGCGGCGATCTGCACCACATAGCAGTACAGCGGGAAGCCCTTGAGAGCGCCGCTGATCCGGGTGACGGCGCGCTCGTTTTGAACGATATGCTCGGCTCCTTCGTAATAGGGCTCGCGCCGGCGCAGAATGCGCCAGTGCATGGCTCCCATGTGCAGATTCGGACCGCGCCCCGGGTGGCGGCGCACGAAATCCACGGTGCCCGAAACCGGAGCGCGATTGTAGTGCACGTCGAAGGGGCTCATGAACACCCCCACCAGCAGCTTGGGTCCCGGTGCGTCCTCGTGCAGGATATCGGCCAGCTTCGCCGAAAGGCCTCGCTTGATGTTGATCACCGGCTGCCCAGGCTCGACTTTCTTTACGTATACGACCGTGCCGTCGGCGGCCGAAACGACGCCCTCCCCTCTCGGTACGGCCCGCACGGGATTGCGGAAGAACCAGACATGCCGCCAATACAGGTACGCCGCCCCGAGGGCCAGGCCGGCGGCGAGCACTCCGGTCAAGACGCTCGCCGCTCCAGGCATTTCCACGCCTCGTCCACGAGCACGCGCACGATCGCAAGCCCGGAAGAAAAGGGGAAATCCACGATCTCGAAAGCGTCCTTTCTGCCCTTGACCTCATTGAGCCAGCGCTTCACACCGGCGTGGCGAACGATCTCGCGAATGTAGATGTTCGTGTCGTGTAGGAGCAGGTAGCTGTTGGGCCTCGCGTGCCTGAGCGTCGAAAGGAAGTCGTTCCTCACGTCCTTGTAGGCGTGGCTTCCGTCGATGAAGCCAAGGTCGATCTCAGGGAGTTCGAGCTCGGCGTAGCGAGGGAAAAACTCGTCGCTCCGCATCCGAAAGTGAGTGAGCAGGCCGTCGACCCCGAAACGGGCGAAGTGCTCTCCCACCTTCCGCGGGTCGTCCCATTGCGAAGTGCCCCCGACGGTCTTGAGCGGTCCGTCGGTGAGCACGGAATAGGAGGGGTCGACGAACGAAAGGCGTCCCCTGGCGTTGTCCTTCAGTGCTAGAGCGAGGCACACAACGCTGAATCCGAAGCCCGAGCCGATCACGAGCACGTGCTTCGGCCGCAGGGCGCGCGCCAGCGCGTAGTAGAGAAACCCGAAACCGAGGTTGAGTTCTCGGGGATTTTCATGATGACCCAATGGACGTGCGTAGCGCAGGATGGCGCGGATCATGTCCGCAGAAAGTCCGAAACCCGGTGATGGCGTCGCTTGCGACGACGGCAGCCGCGGGGGCCACACGCCCAATATCGCCATCCTCTCTCCTTATCTTGTATGAGGCGGGGTCAAATCTACGGTGCCTTTGTTACGTTTTTCTTTCCGTCTCGGCGGATCTCCCCGCAACACGGTTGTAACACTAGGGCAATGATCGGCACGTAGCGTGCGCGGGACCGTCGCGAGGAGAACGCATGCGCCTGCTCCTGATCAACCCCAAGTTTCCGGAGAGCTTTTGGAGCTTTACCTGGGCGATCGAAAAGGTTCTGCCGGGGAAACGCTCGAACTGCCCGCCGCTCGGCCTGGCGACGCTCGCCGCTCTGTGCCCTCCCGATTGGGAGGTGCAAATCGTCGACGAAAACATCGAGACGGCGCCGCTCGAGACGGATGCAGACATCGTGGGCGTGTGCGGGATGGGGGTTCAGTTCCCCCGCCAGCGCGAGCTGTTGGCGCACTACCGCAGCCGGGGCTATTACACGGTCGCCGGGGGCAGCTACGCGTCCCTCTGCAATGAGAAGTACGCGACCCTTGCCGACACCGTCGTCGCCGGGGAGGCCGAATACATCTGGAAGGAGTTCTGCCGCGACTTCGCGGCCGGGCAGCCGAAGCCGATTTATCACGAAACCGGAACCGTCGCGCTCGCCGATTCCCCCGTCCCGCGATTCGATCTGCTCAAGCTCGACCGCTATTCCTACGCCACCCTCCAGTACTCCCGCGGTTGCCCCTTCCGCTGCGAGTTCTGCGACATCATCGTCATGTTCGGGCGCAAGCCGCGCGTGAAGAGCCTGAAGCAGATCGGACGCGAGCTGGACGCTCTGCGGGGCGCGGGCATGCGCAACGTGTTCTTCGTCGACGACAATCTCATAGGGAACATTCCGCAGGCGAAGGAGCTGCTGCGTTTCCTGGCGCGTTACCAGACGGAGCACGAATGGACCTTCACCTTCGGGACGGAGGCCTCTCTCAATCTCGCTCAGAACCGCGAGCTGCTCGAGCTGATGCGCGACGCCAACTTCGGCTGGGTTTTCATCGGTATCGAATCGACCGACCCCGAAAGCCTGCACGAGACCCTGAAGACGCAGAACCTGCGCGAGGACATCCTCGTCTCGGTCCGGCGCATCTACTCCTACGGCATCGACGTGCTTGCCGGCTTCATCGTCGGCTTCGACAACGATACGCTCGATACTTTCGAGCGCCAGTACCGGTTCATCTCGGAAGCCGGGATCCAGTCCGCAATGATCGGCCTGCTCACGGCGATGCCGCGCACGCCGCTGTACGAAAGGCTCAAGCGGGAAGGCCGGATCGACGAGCTCGAAGACTCCGCCGAGAATACGCGCGGCCGCACGAACGTGGTGCCGAAGAACATTTCCTTGGACACACTCTACGGCGCGTACCGCAGCCTCTACGCGAGGCTGCTGACGGACCGGGAAATCGCCCTGCGCATACGCAACAAGCGGCGATATCTGCGCTCGCCGCGTTACCGGAGCGGATATTCTCCGACCGAGCGGCTGGGGATTCTGGTGCGCCTGCTGGTAAGGGGCATCCTACCCGGCGGCGTTTCGCGAGCCCTGCGTTTCCTCGGAACGTTGCCGCTCCTATCCCCTTCGCAGCTTCCCCTGGTGGTTTCCGACTGGATCGTCGGGCTGTCGATGCGCGACTTTGCCCAACGTCACTTACCAGCAAAGCCGGCCGGTGAAGCCGCCCAAAGAACCGTGGACGCGAGGGCGCCGATTTCGCCTGCTCCTCCCCTTCCCGTGGTGCGCGACCGGAGCGCTCGGCTGCAGAAAATCCCGGTCATGTCCCAGAGTTCCTGAAACAAATCCGCAACGCGTCCTTCATGTTCGTGCAAAGGAACCTATCCAAGCTTCCAGCCGCGTGCGTACGCGGAGGCTCAGGGAATGAACTCGTTGCCCAAAAGTTCGGTGCTCGGTGCAGGGAGCGCTCCCGAAGGGGTATCGCTTCCAGGCTTGGCGGATCTTGTCGGGAGCAGCCTGAGGCGGATCCTTTCCGGAAATGTGACGGGGCGAATTCCCGAGGGTCCTGCTGTGCGCGCAGATCGTGCGCCAGTCGTGCCTCCCATACCGCGCGTGCTCCTCAAGGCCGAGGTCGAATCCCTGCCCGAGGAACAGCGCTTGGTCGCGAGCGGGCGGTTCCTGGTTCAGTACGCGCGTGCCGCGCAGATTCCGTGGTGCCTTCAGGAGATAGGACGTCTGCGCGAGTTGACCTTCCGTGCGGCCGGCGAGGGCACAGGCAAATCCTCCGACATCGACCTGTTCGACTCCTACTATCTCCATCTGTTCGTGTGGGATCGCACGGCCGAGGCAATTGTTGGCGCGTACCGCATGGGGCTCGCGGACGAAATTGTCGCGCGTTACGGCCGGCGAGGGCTGTACACCCAGTCGCTGTTCAGGTACGGCCCCCGGCTGCTGCAGGTTCTCAATCCGGCGATAGAACTCGGCCGTTCCTTCGTGCGCGCCGAATACCAGAGAAGCTTTTCCGCGTTGATGCTTCTCTGGAGAGGCATCGGCCGCTTCGTCCTGCGCGCGCCGCGCTATGCCGTCCTCTTCGGGCCGGTCAGCATCAGCGGCAGCTACGCACCGCTTTCGCGCCAGCTGATCGTCGATTTCCTGCGGACGCACAGCATCGAGGCGGGACTCTCGCGATACGTGAAGCCACGGCGTCCGTTCCGCCCCGGGCGGCTTCCTCCTTGGGAGGAAGCCGGATTCGGAAGCCCGAACGACATCGAGGACTTGTCGCGTGCGATCGCCGGTATCGAGCACGACGGGAAGGGCGTACCCATCCTCCTCAGGCACTATCTCAAGCTCGGCGGACGGTTGCTGGGATTCAATACCGATAACCGGTTCAGCGACGCGCTCGACGGACTCATCATGGTCGACCTGCGCGGCTCCGATCCGCGTACGCTCGCGCGCCATATGGGCGAAGAGGGGGCCGCAACATTCCTTGCCTTCCACGGCACCGGGCCCGACGTCCATGCCCAAGCAGTGCACGCGAAATTGGCGCTGAGATGAACCGGGAACCGTGTCGGGACGGGATGATGGTCCGCCGTGAAGGGCCGTGCTGCCATGTCCGTTGCGGCTGCCGCCTCCCGCTGCGGCGGCTGCTTACGCAGTGATCCGCGTCCGCACGCTCTTCCTTTCCGACATCCATCTCGGGTCGCGGGCCTGCCAGGCCGAGCGCCTGCTCGCGTTCCTCAGGGGGATCGATTGCGAGACGATATTCCTGCTCGGAGACATCGTGGATTTCTGGTCGCTGAAGCGCAGCGTGTACTGGCCCGCAAGCCACAACACGGTGGTGCAGAAGCTGCTGCGGCGCGCCCGTCATCGCGTCAGGATCTTCTACATCCCGGGCAACCACGACGAAGCGCTGCGGGACTACCTCGATTCCTCTTTCGGCAACATCCAGGTGAAGAAGGACTACGTCCACGTGTCGGCTGACGGGAAACGCTATGCCCTCCTTCACGGGGACGAATACGACCAAGTCACCACGTGCGCGCGCTGGCTCTCGGTGCTGGGTGATCTTTCCTATAACTTTCTGGTGGACTTGAATCGGACTCTCTCTTGGGTACGGCGCAAGTTGAGGGTCGGCGGTCACTGGTCGCTTGCGGACTACGCCAAGCGGAATCTGCGCGGCGCCGCGAGATTCATTGCAGGATTCGAGTGCGCCGTCGCGCGGCACGGCGAGGCTCTCCGCGTCGATGGCGTGATTTGCGGGCACATTCACACGCCGGGGATAAAACGGCTCGATCGCGTCCTGTACTTGAACTGCGGGGATTGGGTGGATAGCTGCACGGCCATCGTCGAGCATCTCGACGGCCGCATGGAACTCGTGCGGGACGGCGTCAAGCAGACCAGTCAAGAAGAGCAGGCTGAAGAGCTCGAGGACTCGGTTGCGGCCTGAGGTGCCGTGCCGGGGACGCGCACCGGACGCGGGGCTCGGTGAGCGATACACGCCAATGCAACGACGCCTTAACCGGACAATAATCCGAGGCGGCTATCCTGCCGTTCATGGACGAGCATGTCGAACCCTGCGGCCGATCTTCTCCGGAGTCCCCTGTGCCTCATCCGCACGAACCTGGGCAGTGGTTGCGTTTTGCCGAACGAGCTTACCCGACCTTGGTGCGGGCTCTCACGGGGATCGTGATCCTGGTGCTTTGCCTCTGGATGCTGGCCGGAGCGGTCAACTTGCTGATCGGCTTAACGGACATCTACGCTCGCGGTTGGCGCGGAATCGCGGAGCACGCGATCACCAGCAGCTTGATCATGCTGGCGATGCTCGAAGTAATAAGGACGCTCCAGTCCTACCTTCAGGTCGGGCGGGTGCGCGTAACATTCATCCTCGATACCGCGCTCGTCGTGCTGATTGGGGAACTGATCGGGCTTTGGTTCAAGGAGTACAGCGCGGAAAAAGTCCTGCTCGGTCTTGGCGTGATCGTGACGCTCGTCCTACTCCGCATCGCTACCGGACGCTTTTCCCCCGAGCCCGAGGCAAGCGAGCAACCTCTGTAGGACCGTCCGCGTGGCGATCCTGTAACAATGGCTACGCCCGCGGCGAAGGGTACGACCACAACGCTCACGCTATGTTGAACCCATCCTAGCCGAGCTCAGGGCGAATGAGGCACGCGGAGGAGATGGAGCAGCCAGGTCCGAACGCCGAACATCCGAGGCTGCTGGCGTTGCGCCGCCGCGGCTTCTACCTCCTGCCCAATCTGTTCACGACCGCTGCGCTGTTCGCCGGCTTCTACGCCATCGTGCAGGCGATGAACGGCCGCTTCGAGCACGCCGCAATCGCGATCTTCGTCGCCATGGTGCTCGACGGTCTGGACGGCCGCGTCGCACGATTGACACACACGCAGAGCGAGTTCGGCGCCCGGTACGACAGCCTGTCCGACATGGTGTCGTTTGGCGCGGCCCCTGCTCTAGTCGTGTACGAATGGGCGCTGAAGGACCTCGGCACGGCAGGGTGGGTCGCCGCCTTCGTCCACTGCGCCGGTGCGGCGCTGCGCCTGGGGCGCTTCAACGTCAACATCGACGTCGTCGACAAGCGCTACTTCCAGGGCATTCCGAGCCCCGCCGCCGCCGCGCTGCTTGCCGGCCTCGTCTGGGCTTTCGACGACCTCGGGATCGAGCGCGAGCCCTGGCTCAACTTCATCGCCTGGGGCTTCACGATGTTTGCGGGCATCACCATGGTCACTAACGTACCGTTCTACAGCTTCAAGGAACTCAATCTGAAGAAGGCCGTGCCGTTCTGGGTCATGCTGCTCTTGGTCGGCGGGCTCGCTGTGGTGTCGCTGCGGCCCCCCGTTGTGCTGTTTCTCGCCTGTCTGGCTTTCTCCCTGTCGGGCTACGTGCTTTGGGGCATGGGCGTCCGCGTGCGCCGTCTGTCCGACGCGCCGCACTAGAAGACCGCAGAGGCTTCCACTACAAACTGGGTTAACCGAGCCAGCGGACACGACGTGCGGGGCCCAGCGGCTCCATGACGGTGTGATTGCGGTTCGGAGATTCGGGAATTTCACTGTAGTCTTAATGTCATCAATTCGTCGCGATTCTGTAGCAAATCCTTCGTAGGGTACGCCTCGGTACGGGGACTCTTCCCCGCAGACGAGGAGAACGCGTGATCAAGAGCTTTCTGGAGGCCCTTCAAACGCAGCGCTGGGACGACCATCGCTACTATCACCACAGCAGAATCAACCAGACTCTGCATTTCGTGAGCGCGTCGAGCTTCCTGTGCGCATACGTCATGCTGTTTTTCTACCCTGTGGCGGCCGCCCTGGTCGGATGGCTGGTGGCGATGACCACGCGGCAGGCAGGGCACTTCTTCTTCGAGCCGAAGGGCTTCGACCAAGTCAACCAGGTCACGCACGAATACAAGGAGGAAATCAAGGTCGGCTACAACTTGCGGCGCAAGATCGTCCTGCTGTCGATATGGGCCTTGTCCCCGGCCGTCCTGCTCGTCGACCCGACGCTGCTGGGTGCGTTCGAGCGTGCCGCGGACGCCCCGGGCTTCGTGCACCACGTGGGCAAGATCTGGCTTGTGATCGGCGCGAGCGGACTTGTATTTCGGACAGTGCACCTCTTCTTCATCAGGGACGTGCAGACGGGCCTCGTCTGGATGACCAAGATCCTGACCGATCCGTTCCACGACCTGAAGCTCTACCACAAGGCGCCGCTCGCCTTGATGCGCGGCGAGCTGATCGACCCGACGCTGCGGGCGCAGCGCGGCTAGAAGCGTTGCGCGATCATCTCGCGCAGGATCCCGCGCTTGATCGCCCGGTTGGAGAGGGTCGGATCGGACCACCACCACCCATCCCGTTCCATCGCCCGCGCGGCGGCGACGAACCGGTCGCACACCGCGGCGAAATCCGCCTCCGAGTAGTTGAGGCTGAAGATCAGCCGTCCGGTTCCGACCCAGCTGAGCGCGAGACCCTCCGCGCGCAGGTAGTACTGCAGCATCCAGTTGTAGCGCGAGGGCCGCGTATAGCAAACGGTCCAGATCGAGGACAGGTTGGCGACCCGCGCCGGCAACCGCGCGTTCTCGAGATGCGCGTTCAGCGCCCTCGCGCGGTTGTCCCAAAGGTCGTCGAGCCCCTGATACAGGCCGCGGAATGCCGGCGTCTCGATGCGCTCGAGAAACACCTGCATCGCGCCCATCACGTAGGGATGCGAGTTGAAGGTCCCGCGTGCGAAGCAAATGTCCGCCGGCCGGTCCTCGCGATATCGCCGCATCAGATCGGTACGCCCGCACACCACGCCGACGGGGAAACCGCCGCCGAGAGTCTTTCCGTAGGTCACCATATCGGCGCGCACCCCGTAGTACTCCTGCGCGCCGCCGGGGGCGAGGCGGAAGCCGACGAAGACCTCATCGAAGATCAGCACGATGCCGCGCGCCGTGCAGACCTCGCGCAGGCGCCTCAGCCAGGTGGCGTAGGCTTCGCGATCGAAGTGCGCGCTGCGCGCGCTGTCGACCAGGGATCCGTCCGAGGGTGCGTTGACGTTGGGGTGCAGCGCCTGCAACGGATTCACCAGCACGCAGGCGATGTCGCGGCGCCGGCGCAGCACGCGCAGCGAGTCCTCGTCCATATCCTTGAGCGTGTAGGTCTCGCGCTGGATCACCGGGTTGCCGATACCAGGCTGCACGCCCTCCCACCAGCCGTGGTACGCGCCGCAGAACCGAACGAGATGCGTGCGCCGGGTGTGAAAGCGGGCGAGGCGCACCGCCTGCATCACCGCCTCGGTGCCGGACATGTGGAACGACACCTCGTCCAGCCCGGATATCTCGCGCAGACGGCGCACGTTGTAGGCGACCGAAGGATGGTAAGCGCCCAGCACCGGGCCCAGGTCGGCGGCGCGCGCGCTGCCCTCAGCCATGCAGGTCTTGTAGAAATCGTGGCCGAAGAGGTTCACGCCATACGAGCCGGCGAGGTCGTAGAAGCGGTTGCCGTCGAGGTCGGTCACCGTGACCCCGTCGGAGGATTGCAGGAAGGCGCCTGCCTTCATGTGCTCGCGCACGTACCGGCTGTACTGAAACGGCACTCGATAGCGGCTGGTGAACTGCAGGTCGGAGATCGCGTTCTCCGCCTCCGCGGTGAGGGCGGCGCCGCGCGCATAGTGCCGTCCATAGAACTCCGCCAGCTTCGCGAACCCGGCGCGCCGCCGTTCCACGACTTCGGCGGGCGCGGCGTCGGAGCGGAAGAAGCGCTCCTCGTCGTAGGCGTAGTACGGGACCAGCGCCGCCACGCGCCGCGCGATACGCGCGTGGCCCGAGAGCGATGGGTGTTTGGCCCTGGAAAGCTCCAGCCGCAGGCGCAGAGCCGGCAGCAAGAACGCCACTGCCGCCGCCAGTCCAACCCAAATTGCGGTTTGCTGCATACAGAATCCTTTTCCGATCTTTACTACAGGAGCGTTACAGTCCCATGACGGTTGGCGCCGTAATGCGACACATCTTCCAGCAGGAAGACGTCAACTTCCTGCTGACCAACCGGATCCCACGGCAGGCGCTCACCCGGTTCATGGGCTGGTTCAGCCAGATCGAGCAGCCGCTGGTGAGTGAGCTTTCGATCGCGACCTGGCGCCTGTTCGCCGACCTGCGCCTCGGGGAAGCGAAAAAACAGCGCTTCTCCAGCCTGCACGACTGCTTTACCCGCGAGCTCAAACCCGGCGTGCGCCCGGTCTGCGACGACCCCGGCGTCCTGGTAAGTCCCTGCGACGCAATCGTCGGCGCCTGCGGCCGGCTCGACGGAATCCAGGTGCTGCAGGCAAAGGGATTCCGCTACACGCTGTACGACCTGCTCGGCGATCCCGAGCTGGTGCGCGCCTACCGGGACGCAGCTTACGCGACGCTGCGCATTACCTCGAGCATGTACCACCGCTTCCACGCGCCGCACGATTGCCGCGTGCAGCAGCTGACCTATTTTTCGGGGGACACCTGGAACGTCAATCCGATCGCGCTCAGGCGCGTGGAGAGGCTCTTCTGCAAGAACGAGCGCGCGATGATCAGAACTCGGCTAGAAGCGGGCGGCCACGAGGTGTTGCTGGTTCCGGTCGCCGCGGTGCTGGTCGCGAGCATCCGGCTGCATTTCCTGGACGTGCTCCTGCACCTGCGCTATCGCGGTCCGAACGTCATCCCCTGCGACGCGCGATTCGCCAAAGGCCAGGAGATGGGTTGGTTCCAGCACGGCTCGACCATCCTCGTATTCGCGCCGCGCGGTTTCACGCTGCACGAGCGGGTGCGCGAGGGCGTTCGTATCCATGCGGGCGAACCCCTGATGCGGCTGCCCTGAGATGCAGGGCCCGCTCCTCGCATGGTGGCTGGCGCTGTGCTCGGCGGCCGTCGTCAATGTCCTCCTTTGGGCATGGTCGGCGCGGCGGCTGGCGGGCCGTGCTGCGCAGATGCCCGCGGACCTCTACGCCTCGCGCCGGGTCCTCCTGTGGCTGTCGGCCGTCTACGTTCTCGGTTGTGCCTTCAGGTCGATCTTTCCCATGGTCGACGCGCCGCGTATCTGCCTGCACGACACCTGGATCTCCCGCATCGTCGTCGGGCGCACGCTGGCCACCGCTGCGGAATTGTGCTTCGCCCTTCAATGGGCACTGCTGCTGCGGGAGGCGGGGGCGGGCAATCGCACAGCGGCTCTCGTCGGACACCTGATCGTCCCGATCATCGTTCTAGCCGAACTCGCCTGCTGGGTCGCGGTGCTGACCTCGAACTACCTGCCCCATGCGATTGAAAACTCGCTCTGGACGCTCGTAGCAGCGCTCGCGCTCGCGGCATTCCTGTCCTTGCGTCCACGCGCCGAAGGCGGGGTGGCGCGATTCCTCGAAGCCGCCAGCGTGTGCGCGGTGATCTATCTGGCGTTCATGGTGACGGTGGACGTGCCGATGTACCTGTCGCGCTGGCAGTCAGCCGAAGGCGGCAGCCTGGCGTTCGGGGACGGGCTGCGCACCCTGTTCGGGCGCTGCGTCGTGGAGCGCGAATGGGACGTATGGCGCCAAGACGCGCTATGGCAGTCGCCCTATTTCAGCGTCGTGGTATGGACCAGCATCGCGCTTGCGCATGCGCCGCGGCTCAGGACTTCGACATGAGCGTTCCGGGTCGCTGCGGCTGAAACTCCTGCGCGCCTGTCCGGAACTACTTGAGCGCCCGCGGCAGCCACGTGGAAAGCACCGGCACGTAAGTGATCACGAGGACGCCCAGCGCGAGCACGCCCAGCGCCGGCAGCACCGAGCGGACGACTTCGCTCACCGGCTTCCCGAAGCGATAGGAAGCGAAGAACAGGTTCATGCCCACGGGCGGCAGGAGGAATCCCAATTCCATGTTGGCGAGGAAGATGATGCCCAGATGCAGCGGGTCGATCCCGAAGGCGAGGCCGACCGGCACGAGGAGCGGGGTCACGACGATGATCGCCGAGAAGATATCCATAAAGGCGCCGACAAGTAACAGCAGCAGATTCAGTGCGAACAGGAACACCCAGGGCGAAGAAATGGCGGTGCGCACCCATTCCGTGGCATTGTCGGGAATCTGGGCGTCGAACAGAAAATTCGTGAACCCGAGGGCCATGCCCAGGATGAGAATGATGCCGCCGACAAGTAGGCCGCACTCGGTCATCACTCTGGGTGCGTCGCGCGCAAAGGACAGATCGCGGTAGAGCGCAACTTCAACGACAAAGGCGTAGAACGCCGTTAAAGCCGCGGTCTCGGTGGGCGTGACATAGCCGCTGATCAAGCCGCCGAAGACTACGAACGGAGTGGCGAGCTCCCACTTTGCGTCCCAGATCGCCGTGCGGGCTTCGCGCCAATCGAAAGGACTCGGCGCCGCGTCCCTGGGCTGCCGCTGAACTCCGAGCCAACCGAGCAGGCCCGTCATTACGGCGGCAGGCAGCAGAGCCGCGAGAAACATGGTTTCGATGGGCTGGCGCGCAATGATGGCGTAGAGGATGAGCGGCAGCGAAGGCGGGAGCAGGACGCCCAGCGAACAGCTGCTCGTGATCAGCCCGATGCTTGCGCGTTCGGGGTACTTGACGCCCAGAAGGAGGGGCATCAGCAGGCCGCCGAGAGCGACGATGGTCACGCCGGACGCGCCTGTAAACGATGTGAAGAATGCGGTCAAAAGCACCGAGACTAGGGCCGCCCCTCCGCGGAAGCCGCCGAACAAGGCCTTGAAGACGCGGATGAACCGGCGCGGCGCGCCCCCCTCCGCAAGGAAATATCCCGCCAGGGCGAAGAGCGGAATCGCCGGCAGCGACGAATTGACGGTGAGGCGGTATTGATTCAAGGGAACAGTCGCGATGGGCAGGTCTGCGCCGGCAAAAAGGACCAGCGCGGCACCGCCGAGCGCGATGAAGACGGGCGCACCGAAGACTGCAGCGAGGAGAACCACGGCGAGGCCCGGTCCCGCCAGCGCTCCCGGATGGGAGGCGAGCAGTACGGCGGCGGCCGCGAGGAGCCCGGCGAGAACCACCGCCGCGGTGCGAAGTGCAAGGCTCTCCGCAGCCTGGACCACGAGCCGCAAGGCAACGATGGCGAAACCGAGCGGCATGACCGACTGAACAACCCAAAGTGGAATTCCGTAGGCGACGATGCCTCCACCCGCGCGCTCGGCAAGCGCGAAGTCGCAGCTGGCGACAAGCAGGAAACCGGTGACCGCGACTGCGACACCAGCCGCGAAGGCCCGGACGATCGCGCGCGCAGCAGTCGGGAGAACATCGCCCAGACTCGCGAGCGAGAGCAGGCGAGCTTCGCGCGCCGCCACGGCGGCACCGAGCATGCCCACCACGAGAACCAGGTGCTGCACCAAGGTGGCGGCATTGGCTATTCCAATGCCGAAAGCGCCGCGCAGCAGGATCTCCGCAAGTGGCAGGACCACCATTGCGCCGAGAACCAGGGACAAGCCCAGGTCTTCGGCACGGTGGAGGATCTTCCGCCGTCCCAGCCGCCCCAGGCGATCTTGAGAGTGGACGGGATCGCTCGCCCGCGTCAACGGCGGATCACTTGGAGGAGCCGGCCCGGTAGTCACGAAGCAGGCGCGTGACTTCGTCGAAGGTTTCCGCAGACACCAGCGTCCCCCGGATCCTCGGATAGACGCTCTCGGCGAACCTGCGCCATTCGGACTCCAGGTCGGGGGTCAGCTTCGTCACCTGGAGTCCCCGCTTCTGCATGGCGGCGACCGCTTCGTCGACTTCCGCCCGCGCCCTGGAGCGCATCTGTGCGCCCGAGGTCACGGCCGCGACTTTCAGGGCTTCGCGGCCCGCCGGACTCATGGCATTCCAGGCCTTGGCCGTGATCACCAGCGCGCCCACGATGGGCGCCCAATTGAGATCGAGCATGTGGGGCGCAGGTCCGTTCAACTGAGCTGCGAGGGCATAGTAGGGAGTAGCAGGCACGGCGTTGATCAGTCCGGTCTGAAGGGCGGGAAGGATGTCCGCGGTCTCAAGGGCGACCGGCTGATAACCCAGGCTCTTCATGATCTGCATCTGCTCGGGTTCGCCCGCCCAGGCAAACATCTTCATGCGCTTGTAGTCCTCCGGACGGCGCGCGGGTTCATGGGAGAAGAAACGGACCCAGCCGGCGTCGCCCCATAGGAGCACGACGAAGCCCTTCTCCAGAAACTTCTTCTCCAGCGCGGGCCTCATTTTTTCGCGGACGTAGTCCAGTTCGTCCCAGTCGCGAAACATGAGGGGCAGGCTCTGCAGGGCGGAGACCGCGGTATCGATTTCGCGCAGTCCGACGACGGTGATGAGGCCGGCGTTCAACTGACCGATGCGCATGCGCTTCACGGTGTCGATTTCACCGCCCTGGGTGCCGTCCGTGTACGCCGTGAAGGTCGAGCCGTCGTTCTGCGCTTTCTTCCAGACCTCCCCCATTTCGAGAAGGGCCCGGTGGTAGAGGGAATTCTTGGGTATCAGGGTACCCAAACGCAGCTTGACCGGCTCCGCAAGCGCGGCGTGGCCGAACACAAGCGAAGCCGCGGCAAGCAGGAGCGCGGACCGGTTGAGCCAGTGCATGGTCTACTCCGTAAAGAACTCGTCTGCCCGCTCGAGCAGCCACCTCGCCCGGCGTTGCATGACGAGGTTGGCGAGACGCCACTCTGGCGCTGCGTCGGGATCCACACTCAGCGCTTTTCGCAGCAGGGCCACGAATTCACCTCGATTTCGGGTCGGCACCGACACCGCTTCGGCAAGGGAAACATGAGGCGCGGCCTGGCGTCCCCCGGACAGTTCGAGCGCACGGCGGTAGTGGTCGCGCGCCGCGGATTCCGGCCTGCCACCCCCACGGGCCATTTCGAAGGTGATCATGAAGACATGAAGCGCGCCGTGATCGAAGGCTTCGTCCAGCGCGAGGGCGCGTTCGGCGATGGGTCCGAGGAGCGGCGCATCGGCAACCGCTTCCGGATCGTCTTTCGCCAATGCCACCATCGCGGCCCACGAGGCCCCGGTCCAATAGAGGCCCGGCACGTCCTCCCGGGCCATCGCGGCGAGCGCCTCGGCCGGGTTCCTTGCCAGGGCCGCTCCGAAGCCGGGGTGGTTCACTTCGAGCGCGCGGAGCCCGTAGTCGCGCGCTCGCCGATAGAGTTTTCGCGCGCGTTCGCGCAGCCGGTGGGCGGCAGCGACGTCCCTGTCCTCGATCTCGTCCGCATCCTGTTGAACGAAGGCATAGGCGTACTGCGTGAAAGCCCTGGCGGTCGCGACGAGCAGGCCGGAGTGGTCCGGCCGCTCGACGAGTACGCTTTCCATGAGCTTGAGCGAGAAAGGCGCAGCGGCCCGCACGAGCTCCGGATCGTCGTCCGAAGCGTAGGCCCCACCGCCGGCACCGAGGGTGTCTCCGAGGCCGCTGACGCCAAGCTGTCGGAACGAGCAGCCGCCTGCCGCCGCAAGAGGCAGCAACAGAGCGAGGAAAGCCAGACAGCGCAAGCGACCCGGGAGAGGCCGCGACGCGGGAATCAAGCAACTCGGTCGGCGTGCGATCCAACGTCCATCGACCTGAAGGCCATTAGCCAAGGTGGGGGCATGGTAGGCATGGCGTGTTAAGGTCGTGTGACGGCAAGTCCTGGGTTCGCGCGGGTCCTCGCGGAAGGATTCGACGCCGCTTCAAACAGCGCCGCCTCGAGCTCCGGAAGCTTGTCTTCCCAGGGGATCGCCTTTGCGACGCGCCGGGCCTCGCGGCCGAGCGCGTGCCGCAGGGCGGGGTCGCGCGCGAGCAATTCGGCGAGGTGCGTAAGCAGTTGAGCGTCTCCGCGAGGAGCCAGCAGGCCGCTCTCCGCGTGGACGATGTGCTGCCGGGCGGCCGCGTCGTCGTACGCGACCACCGCGAGCCCGCTCGCCATCGCCTCCAGCACGACGTTGCCGAAGGTTTCTGTGATGCTCGGAAAGAGGAATACGTCGGCGGAGGCGTAATGCGCGGCGAGGTCCTCGCCGGCCCGCGCACCGGTGAAGCGGAATTCCGGATTGCGCCTCTGGAGCCCGTCCCGCCGCGGTCCGTCGCCGACGACCACCACCCGTATCCTCGGGTCGATCCTCTGCATCGAACGCGCGGCGCTCGCGAAGAGCTCCAGCCCCTTCTCGGGCGCGACCCGGCCCACCGAAACGACCACCAACTCGTCGCCCGAGCAACCCCATTCTCGCCGCAGTCCTGCGCTGCGCCGGGCCGGGTTGAACAGCGCCGCATCCACGCCCCGGCCGGCGACGCGCAGGCGCTCGATGCCCAGGTGATCGAGTTCCGACTTCAGCTGTTCTGTCGGCACCAGCGTGCATTCGGTGCGGTTGTGCAGTCGCCGCAGGTAGCCCGCGACCGCACCTTGCATCCAGCCGAAGCCGTAGTGAGCGCTGTAGGCGTGGAAATTGGTGTGGAAGTCCGAGGTCAGGGGAATGCCAAGCGCGTCCGCGGCCGATATCGCGGCCCAGCCCAGCGGTCCCTCGGTGACGACATGCACGAGGTCGGGCCGCATCGAGCGCCAGTGCGCAGAGAGCCGGCCCGGCAGGGCGAAGCCCAGCTGCACCTGCCACCGGGGAACGACGACGCCTAGGGTGAGCGTTTCACGAGACCGGGATGCGGGGCGCGGACGGGTTCGCGGCGCTGCCGCGGCCGTACCAGCTCGACCGCGTGTCCGCGCGCCAAGAGCCAGTCGACCGTCAGCCCGATGGTGCGGGCGACGCC
Source organism: uncultured beta proteobacterium (assembly GCA_963699535.1). Classification (GTDB taxonomy): domain Bacteria; phylum Pseudomonadota; class Gammaproteobacteria; order Burkholderiales; family SG8-39; genus VBDM01. The sequence goes on from CAVOUJ010000031.1 coordinate 61,516, forward strand.
GTTGATCTCGGGGGGATAGGTCTCGGTGACTACCGCGATACGGAGGCGCCGCGGCGGGCCCGGGTTTGCGCCGCCGCCGGGGATCTCGGCGGCATCTCTCTCCTCCGACATGGCGGCGAAGTGTTGCAGTGCCATGTTACGAAAGGATAAGGCTTGTGTGAAGGATCGATGAAACCAGCGAGCCCACCGGGCTGCAGCGCGCCAACGAGCCCTTCAGCGATTGATTCTGCAATCCTTTGGCGGGGTCACAGGCTACGCGAGATTGCGCCGGAAGCGGTAACCCGTTCCCCGGACCGTTTCCACGAGACGATCGTGCCCGGTCCGTTCCAGCGCCTGTCGCAACCTGCGGATGTGGACGTCCACTGTGCGTTCCTCGACGAACACGTGGTCGCCCCATACCTCATCGAGCAGCTGGGTTCGGCTGTAGACGCGCTCCGTATGGGTCATGAAGAAATGCAGCATCCTGAACTCGGTAGGCCCCAAGTCAATGTTGGCCCCCGCGGCGCTGACGCGGTGCGCGACGGGATCGAGCCCGAGTCCTCCGATTTCCACGACGTCGTCGGTGAGCTGAGGCGCGCGCCTCCTCATCACGGCCTTGATGCGCGCCAGGAGCTCCCGCGGCGAAAACGGCTTGGTGACGTAGTCGTCAGCCCCGCCCTCGAGTCCGGCAACGGTGTCCTGTTCCTGGGCGCGAGCCGTCAGCATGATGATCGGGATGTCCTTGGTGCGCTGATCCGACCGCAGCTGGCGCGCGAAGTTCAGCCCTGGAGGCCCGGGGAGCATCCAGTCGAGCAGGACCAGATCGGGCAGGATCTCGCGCACGAGCGCCTCGGCCTCCGGGACATTCGCAGCGCGCAGCACCTGATGGCCGGCGTGCTCGAGGTTGACGGCGATCAGCTCCTGAATCGCAGGCTCATCTTCGACGACGAGGATCGCGCCGCCCATGGCTGCCCTGTTCGGAATTTCGTTCCACGCCGAGCGCATCAGCTGAGTGCCTCGCGCTCAATCACCTCGACCGCAGTGTGGCGGACATCGGTGCCCTTCACGATGTAGATCACGTCTTCCGCGATGTTCTTGGCATGATCCCCGATGCGTTCGATGGCCTTGGCAATCCACACGGTTTCCAGGGCGGTGGAGATTGTTCGCGGATCCTCCATCATGAACGTGACGAGCTGCCGCAGGATAGAGCGGAACTCCGTATCGATCGCCCTGTCATCGCGGATGATCCCTGCGGCCTGGGCCGCGTCCAGGCGCGCAAAGGCATCGAGCGCCCGGCGCAGCATCGATATGGCGATGTCGGCGGCGTGACGGATGTTTGGAAAGCGCTGCGGGTTCATCCGCCCGCGTTCGTGGATTTGCTTGGACATGCGCGCGATCTTCTCGGCTTCGTCACCGATGCGCTCCAGATCGGTGACCGCCTTGCTGATCGCCATGATGAGACGCAGGTCATTCGCCGCCGGTTGGCGTTTGACGATGATATGGCTGCAGTCGTTGTCGATGGTGACCTCGCACTCGTTCACCCGGGCCTCGCTCGCGATCACCTGGTCGATGAGGTCCGTGTTCCCGCTGGAAAAGGCATCGATGGCGCCGCGGATCTGCGCTTCGACCAAGCCGCCCATCTGCAGCACGCCCGAACGCAGCGTTTCCAGATCCTGGTCGTATTTCTTGGAAAGATGATCGGTCTGCACCATGAGGACTCCTTCAGCCGAAGCGGCCGGTGATGTAGTCTTCGGTTTCCTTCTTCTTCGGCTTGATGAAGACTTCATCGGTCACGCCGAACTCGATCAGCTCGCCGAGATACATGTAGGCAGTGTAGTCCGAAACGCGCGCCGCCTGTTGCATGTTGTGAGTCACGATCACTATCGTGTAGTCGTTCTTCAGCTCGTGAACGAGCTCTTCGATCCTGCCAGTGGAAATCGGGTCGAGCGCCGAGCACGGCTCATCGAGCAGCAAGACCTCGGGTTTGACGGCTATGCCGCGCGCGATGCACAAGCGCTGCTGCTGACCGCCCGACAAACTCGTGCCACTCTGCTTCAGCTTGTCCTTCGCCTCCTCCCAAAGTGCGGCCTTGCGCAGCGCCCACTCGACGCGCTCATCCATTTCCCTCAGGGTGAGAGTCTCGTAGAGGCGCACGCCGAATGCGATGTTGTCGTAGATCGACATCGGAAAAGGCGTCGGCTTCTGGAAAACCATGCCGACTTTCGCGCGCAGGCGGTTCAAGTCATGGCTCGGAGCCAGAACGTTTTCCCCATCCAGCAGGATTTCACCCTGCGCCTCCTGACCCGGATACAGCGCGTACATCCGGTTAAGGGTGCGCAGCAGCGTCGATTTCCCGCAGCCCGAGGGGCCGATGAACGCGGTCACCTTTCGTTCGGGAACCTCGAGGTTGATCTCTTTCAGGGCATGGAAGGTGCCGTAGTAGAAATTCAGATTCCTCACCAGGATTTTTTGTGCAACGGCCTCGTCGACCGGTTGCAGGACGGCGGCGTTCATAGTTTCAATATGTTGGGGTTCGTTCACGGAAGAATACGCGAGCCAGCACGTTGAGGACAAGCACGCTGAACGTGATGAGGAGCGCGCCCGCCCATGCGAGTTGCTGCCAGCTTTCGTACGGACTCATCGCGAACTGAAAGATGACCACGGGAAGGTTGGCCATGGGGGCGTTCATGTTGAGAGACCAGAATTGATTGTTCAGCGCCGTGAACAGCAGCGGCGCGGTCTCGCCGCTGATGCGTGCCACGGCGAGCAGAATGCCGGTGATGATACCGGCCTTGGCGGCGCGCACGGTTACGAACAGGATCACCTTCCATTGGGGTGCGCCCAGCGCCGCGGCCGCTTCGCGCAGGCTGTCGGGCACGAGGCGAAGCATGTTCTCAGTGGTCCGGATCACGACCGGGATGACGATCAAGGCGAGCGCCATGATCCCCGCCCATGCCGAGAAATGCTTGACGCGCACTACGTATGCCTCGTAGATGAACAAGCCGATCACGATGGAAGGCGCAGAGAGCAGGATGTCGTTGATGAAGCGTGTCGCCGGGGCAAGCCAGCCGCGGCTTCCGTATTCGCCGAGATAGATCCCGGCCATGATGCCGATCGGCGTTCCGAGCAGCGTGCCCGCCGCGGCCATGATCAAGCTGCCCGCAATCGCATTCAGGAGCCCTCCGCTGCTGCCCGGGGGCGGCGTCGTCAGCAGAACCAGGTCCGGGCTGATCGCCCTGAACCCCGCCTCGAAGAGCGTGATCAAGATCCAGCCCAGCCAGAACAGCCCGAACACCATCGCCAGCAACGACACGATCAGGTTGAAGCGGTTGATGAACAGCCGGCGCGTGTAGAGGCTCATCATCGCGGCAAGCTCACGTCTTCTGCCCTTCCGCCTTTGCGAGCTGCATGAGAAGCAGCTTGGAGCAGGCCAGCACCACGAACGTGATCAGGAAAAGGATGAGGCCGAGCTCGATCAGCGAGGAAAAGTAGAGATCGCCTACGGCTTCGGTAAATTCATTGGCGAGCGTGGAGGCGATGCTGCTGCCCGGCGCCATCAGTGAGGTGGCGAGCCCATGGGCGTTGCCGATGACGAACGTGACGGCCATGGTCTCGCCCAGGGCCCGGCCCAAGCCCAGCATGATTCCGCCGATCACGCCGACCTTGGTGTAGGGGAGCACCACGTGCCAGACGACTTCCCAGGTCGTCGAGCCGAGCGCGTAAGCCGATTCCTTCAGCACTGCCGGCACGATATCGAACACGTCCCGCATCACCGAAGCGATGAACGGGATGACCATGATGGCGAGAATGATGCCCGCCGTGAGAATGCCTATCCCCATCGGAGGTCCCTGGAACAGGCTGCCCGCAAGCGGGACCGCGCCCAGTGTGCTGGTGAGCGCCGGCTGAACGTAAGTCGCGAACACCGGGGCGAAGACAAACAGCCCCCACATGCCGTAGATGATGCTCGGAATCGCGGCCAGGAGCTCGATTGCAGTTCCCAGCGGCCGCCTCAGCCAGACCGGCGACAGTTCCGTAAGGAACAATGCGATGCCGAAACTCACCGGAATGCCGATCAGGAGGGCAATCAAGGAAGTCACCAGGGTGCCCACGATCGGCACCAAGGCACCGAATTCCTCGGTGACGGGGTTCCAGTGGGAGGTTGCGAGGAACTTGATGCCGAACGCGTTGAGCGCCGGCAGGCTGCCGACGATCAGCGTAATGATGATACCGGCGAGCAGAGCGAGGACGAGGAACGCAAACACGCGCGTCGCGTGGCGGAACGCGTGGTCAAGCCAGTACTGCCTTCTGAGACGCGCTTTTGAGATCGACACCGTGGAAATGTCGGAGAGGCCGCGGGGAAGCCTCTCCATCACGTTGTTGGCCACGGTGCTCATTCTAGTCGCTCCGGTCGCCCCGCGCGGTTGCCCGCTACCAGATCGCTTTGCCGCCCGCGTCCTTGATCTGGCTCCTCCAAGCCGACTCCACCAGCTTCACGACGTCGTCGGGCATGGGAATGTAGTCGAGCTCGAGCGCCATTTGGTCACCGCTCTGGAAGGCCCAACTGAAGAACTTCAGCACCTCTTTCGCCCTGTCGGGATTGGCCTGAGACTTGTGCATCAGGATGAAAGTGGCGCCGGTGATGGGCCAGCTGTTCTTGCCGGGCTCGTCAGTGAGGATCTCGTAGAATCCCGGCGCGTTCTTCCAGTCGGCGCCTGCCGCCGCAGACTGGAAGGTCTTGTCGTTCGGCGCCACGAATGCTCCTTCCTTGTTCTGCAGCAGGGTGTACGCCATCTTGTTCTGTTTGGCGTAGGCGTACTCGACGTAGCCGATCGCGCCTTTGATGCGTTGCACGAAGGAGGCGACGCCTTCGTTGCCTTTGCCGCCCGAGCTCGTCGGTGCCGGCCACGACACTGACGCGTTGTTGCCGACCTTGTTCTTCCACTCGGCGCTCACTTTGGACAGGTAGTTCGTGAAGATGAAGGTGGTTCCCGAGCCGTCCGCCCGATGGACGACGGTTATCGCCTGGTCCGGCAACCTGAGGTCGCTGTTGAGGCTGGCGATCCGGGAATCGTTCCACTTACTGATCTTGCCGAGATAGATGTCGGCGAGCACGTTCCCGGTCAGTTTCATCTGGCCAGGTTTCACGCCCTCGATATTCACCACGGGCACCACGCCGCCCATGACCATCGGAAACTGTACGAGGCCGTCTTTGGCGAGTTCGTCGGCTTTCAGGGGGGCGTCCGAAGCGCCAAAATCAACCGTCTTTGCTCGGATCTGCTTGATGCCGCCGCCGGACCCGATCGACTGGTAGTTCATTCCTACGCCTGTCTTTTGCCTGTAGGCCTCCGCCCATTTGGCGTAAATCGGGTAGGGGAACGTCGCTCCGGCGCCGGTGATGTCGGCGGCCGAGCCGACTGGGCTCAGCAGGCCCAGCGCGATCGCCGAGGCGGCGAGGAAACGTGTTTTGCGAAGATGTGTGATTTGCATGGAACCTCCAAGAAATGTCAGAACTGTGGGAAGCTCATGCATCGTACTGAACCGATATTTCAGAAAAATTACATTCACAATAAATAAATATTTGAATCCTTAGTCAATACATTCAATAGCTTGCGTTCTCTTGGAGTCGCGTCAGCAACTGCTGAGTGTTTCGAGGGGGATCGCCGAGAGCCGTCACCGCACCTTGATTTCTATCCACATGCGGTTCAGAAGCCGCCGCTGCCTGCGGTCGAGATCGTGAAGCATCTCCATGCGCTCGATCGCGGCCTTGTCGGGGAACACCGCCCGGTTTTGCGCGATATCGGGGTGGATGTACTGCATCGCGTCGGCGTTGGGATTGCCGGCGCCGATGGCATTGGTCAGCTCCGCCGAATTGCGGCCGTCGAGCATGAAGTCCATGAAGCGGTGCGCGAGGTCCGGGCGCGGGCCGCTCTTGTGCAGCACCATGTTGTCGAGCGCGAGCACCGCGCCTTCCTTCGGCGTCGAGTAGCCGATGGTGAACTTCCGGCCGGCGGCCTTGGCGTCCTGGGCCGCGGTGAACATGTCGTTCGAATAGCCGTGCGCGAGCCAGATGTTGCCGACGGTCAGCTCCTTGATGTAGGAAGCCGCGTTGAACGCCGCCCAATAGGGCTTGGCGCGCAGGATCAGGTCGCGCGCCTTCTTCCAGTGCGCCTCGTCGACGTCGTTCACCGAGTAGCCGAGGTATTTCAGCGCGGCGGCGATGAGCTCCCTCTGGCTGTCGAGCACGGTGACCTTGCCCTTGATGCGCTCCAGGTACCTCGGCTCGAAAATCGCCGCCCAGGTGTCGGTGGGAATACCTCGCTCTTTCATCTTCTCGACGTTGTAGCCGAGGAGCGTCACCGAGTAGGCGTAAGGGACCGAGTATTGGTTTCCGGGATCGAAGAACTCGCCCATGAATGCGGGCTTGATGTTCTTCAGATTGGGCAGGAGGCGCTTGTCCAGGGGCCGCAGGGCGCCTTGCTGGATGAGGTTCTGGACCGCGTTGCCGGTGGGCACCAGGATGTCGTAGCCGGTCGCCCCGGCGGCGAGCTTGGCGAGCATCTCCTCGTTGTCGGCGTAGTAGTCCTGCACGAGCTTGCAGCCGCAGGACTTCTCGAAACGCCTGACCGTATCCGGCGTGATGTAATTGTTCCAGTTGTACAGGTGCAGCACGTCCGCGGCCGCTGCGGGCAGGGCCGCAAGGAGCGCCGGAACCCAAAGCCACGAGCGCACGCGCTTCAGCCTTCTCCGCGCAGCACGTCCGGCGCGAGGCGCGAGGCGATCACGATCATGGTGAGCGTGAGGACCATGAGGAGCGTCGAGACGGCGTTCACTTCCGGGGTTACGGCCACCTTGATCATGGTGTAGATCTGCAGCGGCAGGGTCGAGACGCCGACGCCGGTGGTGAAGAAGGTGATGACGAAGTCGTCGATCGAGAGGGTGAAGCTCATCAGCGCCCCGGCGATCACGCCCGGCATGATGAGCGGCAGGGTGACCAGCCTGAAGGTCTGCCAGGGGGTGGCGCCCAGGTCGCGCGCGGCCTCGAAAATCGATTCGTCCATGCCCGCGAGGCGCGCGCGCACGACGATGGCGACGAAGCCGATGCAGAAAGTGATGTGGGCGATGATGACCGTGCCCAGGCTCAGGGACTGCTCGCCGAACACCGAGATGAAGAAGACGAGGAGCGACACGCCGAGCAGGATCTCCGGCATCGCCACCGGAGTGAGCACCATGAAGGGCAGGAACCGCGGCTTGTAGCGGTGCATGGCGATGCCCGCCATGGTGCCGAGGACCGTCGCGACGATCGAGGCGGTGACGGCGATGAAGAGCGAGTTTCGCGCGGCGGCTAGCATGGCCTCGTCGGCGAAAAGCGTCTGGTACCAGCTCCAGGTGAAGCCTACCCATTCGGCGTTCAGCTTCGAGTCGTTGAACGAGAAGAGCACCACGATGGCGAGCGGAACGTAGAGGAACGCGTACACGCCGAGCGACGCGCCCCACAGCCACCAGGATCTACGCACGCGCCGTTCCTTTCTTCGCCAGCCACGCGGCCGCCGCCGCCACCGCGAGCACCGCGAGCGTGAGCATGATCGACAGCATCGAGCCGAAGGGCCAGTCGCGCGTTCCGAGAAAGGCCTCCTTGATCATGTTTCCGACCATCCAGTCGTCCTTGCCGCCGAGGATCTCCGGGATCGCGAACATGCCGAGCACCGGGATGAATACCAGCGCTGCGCCGGAAAAGACGCCGGGCAGCGACAGCGGAAAGGTCACGCGCCAGAAGCGGCTCCAAGCGTTCGCGCCCAGGTCCTGCGCGGCGTCGAGCAGCACCGGGTCGTGCTTCTCGAGGTTGGTGTAGAGCGGCAGGATCATGAAGGGCAGGTGCACGTAGACCATGCCGACGACCACGGCGAACCCCGAGAAGAGCAGCGACAGGGGCTCGATGCCGCGTGCGCAAGGATGTAGTTGACCGGCCGCAGGAAGACCGACTGATCGCCGAGGATGATCATCCAGGCGTACACGCGCACCAGGAAGTTGCTCGCGAACGGCAGCACGACGAGCAGCACCATGAAGTCGCGGTGGCGCTTGGGGCTGCGCGCGATCAGGAGCGCGAGCGGATAGGCCATCACGAGGCACACGAGCGTCGTCAGCAGCGCGACGCCGAAGGATTTGGCCAGGATCTGGAAGTAGATCGAGTCGCCGAAGAATATCCCGTAGTTCTCGGCCGTGAGCCCCGCATCCTCGCCGGGACGGGTGGCGGCGAGCGGCGCGAGCCCGCCGAACTCCCCGGGATAGCGGAACGAGGCGACCACCATGATGAGCGAAGGCAGCGCGAAGAAGACGAGCAGGAACAGGAACGGCGGCCCGGTCACGAGCCAGCGGGTGACGCTCTCCGGGTTCGGCTTGATCATCAGATTGCGAGGGGACATCTCCCCTCGTGCCCTCCCGGCATGGTGGAGCGGGTTCTTTCAATCACGCAGAAAGCTTCCGGCGTCGTGTCGCCAGCTCACGCGCACCGCGTCGCCGACCTCGAAGAAGGTGGCCCGGCCGGGGGCGGAGTTCGGCAGCAGCGCCTCGATGCGCGTGCCGTTGGGCAGCTCGACGATGTAGGTCGTGACGTCGCCGATGTACAGGAGATCGTGCACCCTGCCCGTGAAATGATTCTTCAGGTCGTGCTGCGCGTCGGGCTCGCCGATGCGCACCTGCTCCGGCCTGAGCGCGAGCACGCCGCGCTCGCCCGCTCGCGCGCCCTCGCGCGGCGGCGCCGTCACCTCGCCGAGGCCCTTCACCTCGAGCCTGAGCCCGGACGCGGACGCCTCGATGACGTCCGCTTCGAGGATGTTGCACTTGCCGATGAAATCGGCGACGAAGCGGTTCACGGGAAGTCCGTAGATCTTGGAGGGTTCGTCCAGCTGCTCGATTCGACCTTCGTTCATCACCGCGATGCGGTGCGACAGCGCCAGGGCCTCGGACTGCGCATGCGTGACGAACACGAAGGTGACACCGACGTCCCGCTGCAGCGCGATCAGCTCGAGCTGCATCTCCTCGCGCAGCTTGGCGTCGAGGGCGCCCAGCGGCTCGTCGAGCAGCAGCACGCGCGGCCGGTTGACGAGCGAGCGGGCGAGCGCCACGCGCTGCTTCTGGCCGCCGGAGAGCTCGTGCGGCAGGTGTCCGCCCTTGTCCTCGAGGTGAACCAGGCCGAGCGCCTCCCTGACTTTCGCCTGGGTCTCCTCGGGTGATTTGCCGGCCATCTTGAGCGGGAAGGCGATGTTCTGCGATACCGTCATGTGCGGGAAGAGCGCGTAGCTCTGGAACACGGTGTGGATGGGGCGCTTCTCCGGCGGAGTGCCGACCATGTCGCGGCCATCGAGGAAAATCGGCCCCGGCGTCGGGCAGGTCGAAGCCCGCGATCATGCGCAGGAGCGTGGTCTTGCCGCAGCCCGAAGGCCCGAGCAGGGTGAAGAACTCGCCTGCTTCGATGGCGATGCTGACGTTGTCGACGGCGACGAGCGCCCCGAAACGGCGCGTGACCTTCCTGATCTCGAGAAGCGCCATGGGCTTAGATCTTACCGATCAGCGCCCATATCAGGGCGATCGCGGCGATCGCAGCGATCGTGACTGCGATTGCCATCATTCTGTTGCGCCGGCGCTCGACCGCGAGCAGCTCGTCGAGCGCGCGCTCGATGCGCTCGACGCGGTCGTCGGCGAGCGCCCGGTGCAACAGGCGCGGCAGCTGCGGCAGCATCGTCGCCCAGCGCGGCGCCTCGTTGCGCAGCGCGCGCAGCAGACCCTTCAGGCCCACCTGCTCGCGCATCCAGTTCTCGAGGAACGGCTTCGCGGTGGTCCACAGGTCGAGGTCGGGGTCGAGCTGGCGCCCCAGCCCTTCGATATTGAGGAGGGTCTTCTGCAGCATGACGAGCTGCGGCTGGATCTCGACGTTGAAGCGGCGCGAGGTCTGGAACAGGCGCAGCAGCGCCCGCCCGAAGGAGATTTCCTTGAGCGGCCGGTCGAAGAACGGCTCGCACACCGCGCGAATCGCGCCCTTCGAACTCGTCCATGCGCGTGTCGGCCGGCACCCAGCCCGCCTCGAGGTGCGCCCGCGCCACGCGCGCGTAGTCTCGCTGGAAGAAACCCGAGGAAGTTCTGCGCGAGATACTGCTTGTCCACTTCCGTGAGCGTGCCCATGATGCCGAAATCGAGCGCCACGTAGCGGCCTTCGGGCGTGACCAGAATGTTGCCCGGATGCATGTCGGCGTGAAAGAAGGCGTCGCGGAACACCTGGGTGAAAAAGATCTCGACGCCGGTGCGCGCGAGCTTCGGGATGTCCACGCCCTGCCGGCGCAGCTCCTCGACTTGGCTCACCGGCGTGCCGTGCATCCGCTGCATGGTCATGACGGTGTTCGTGCACCAGTCCCAGTAGACCTCGGGCACGGCAAGCAGCGGCGAGTCCAGGAAGTTGCGGCGAAGCTGGCTTGCATGCGCCGCCTCGCGCATGAGGTCGAGCTCCTCGAACAAATGTCGTGCGAATTCGGCGACGACTTCGCGCGGCTTGAGGCGCCTGCCGTCGGCCCAGAAGCGCTCGACGAGGCCCGCTGCCGCGTCCATCAGCGCGAGGTCTTTCGCAATCACCGGCATCATTCCCGGGCGCAGGATCTTGACTGCAGCCTCGGTGCCTCCTGGAAGCACGGCGACGTGCACCTGCGCGACCGAGGCGCTCGCGATGGGCTGCGGCTCGAACTTCTCGAAGACCTTTGCGATCGGCTTGCCGAAGGCGCGTTCGACTTCGGCAATGGCGAGCTCGGCTGCGAACGGCGGCACCTGATCCTGCAGCTTCGCCAGCTCGTCGGCGATATCCGGGGGCAGGAGGTCGCGGCGCGTCGAGAGCACCTGGCCGAACTTGACGAAAATCGGGCCGAGCGCCTCGAGCGCGCGGCGCAGCCTCACGCCGCGCGGCTCGCTTCAGCGACCGAAAAAAGAGAACCGCGTTGACCGCGCGCGCCAGGCGGCTCCCCGAGGCGAGCGCGAACTCGTCCAACCCGAAGCGCAGGGTTATCCAGAAGATCTTGACGAGGCGGAGCAAGGAGTTGAGACGACCCCGAGAGAAGGGGCCAATTTACCAGAATTGGTCACAGCCCCCTTCTCCAGCAAGCTCCTCTTATCGCTGGCGCGCGCTCTCCAGGCGCTCGATGCGCTTCTCCAAGCGCGCGGCATCCTCGCGCAGGGCATCCGCCTCGCGGGAGAGCTTCTCGACGTCGGCGGGACGCGCAAGCAGCGGCTGCTCCTCGGTGAGGTACTCGGCCAGGTTCCCGGCGAGGCGCGTCGCGGCCTCGCTCTGCCATGCTGCGAACGCCCTGCCTCCCTCCGCCAGGCGGTGGGCGACGACGTCGGGGAAGAGACGGGAGAGATCTTCCTCGATGTCCCAGGCGAGGTGGCGGAAAAGGTGCTGCACCGCTGCTGCGAGCTCCGCCGAGCCTTCGATTTCGATCTTGCTTCAACGCCGCCTCGTCGCGCGCGAGCACGAGCGGCAAAGCGGACGGCGTGAGCTTCACGACGAGTGCGCTTGCGGCGTCTGCAGGTGCTTCCTCGACGAGGCCGCTTTCGAGGATCGCCAGGCGCAAATCGGGAAAGGGCGGGCAGCGGAATTCCGCGCACTGGCCCGCGAACACCTTGAGGCGCGCGGCGGCCCAGGGCTGCTGCGCGAGCAGGTGGTTCAGGCCCGCGGCGGCGCCGCGTTCAAGCATGGAGCCGCCGCGATTCGAGGCGTTCGTTCAGTTGACCTGCTGGATCCCGGCGAGCAGCCAGCCCGAGGAGCCGTCCACCGGCTTTTGCAGGTGCCAGACTTCCTCGAACGGTTCGGCCTGGGCGCCCGCATGCTCCCGGATCGATCCCGAGAAGCGCACGCTCGCCCAATGCAGGCGGCCTTCGGTGACCACTTCAATGAGCGACGCGTCCAGGGTCACGACGTCCGTCTGATCCTGGCCGACCTGGGCAGCGAGGTCGCCTTGCAGCGTCTCGAACATCTCCGGGGTCGTCACCGAGCGCAGCAACTCGAGGTCGCCCCGGTCATTGGCTTCCTGCAGCATCAGGAAATTGCGCCGGGCCTGCTTGAGGAAGGCCGGGACGTCGAAGCCCGAGGGAATATTCGGGACGAACTGGCCGCGATAGTCGGGTTGGGCACCGGCGCTGCCCGGCAACTGCGAAGGCGGCGGAGCGGCGACCGTTTCGCTGCCGAGGCCCGCGTACTGCGCCAGTGGCGCGTGCGCGCGGCGCTGCGCGAACAGCCGAAACACGGCGAACGCCACTGCGGCGGCGGCGAGGGCCATCAGCATCGCGGCGACCGCGGCGCCGAAGCCGCCTTGCGCGAGCAGCCATCCGAGGCCCAAGCCTGCGGCAAGTCCTGCGAGAGGTCCGAGCCAGCGGGAGCCCGCAGCCTGGGGAGCGGTGGCCGGGGCGGCAGATTGAGCGGACTGTTGCGCGGGGGCGGCAGCCGGCTTTTGCGGAGGCAGCGCCTGACGCTGGGCACCGAGGCTTCGTCCTCCGCCGAGGCGGGTCCTCGCTTCGGTATCTTCGGGCATCAAGCCGATGCCCAGAAGGAGCGTGAAAATCGCGACGGTGAGTTTTTTCATAGGTTCTCCTCGGTCAGTACTTGTAGCCCCGGTGCAGCGCGACGACGCCGGCAGCCAGGTTGAAGTATTCGACATCCTCGAGCCCGGCCCGTTCCAGCATGCCCTTCAGGCGTTCCTGGTCGGGATGCATGCGGATCGACTCGGCGAGATAACGGTAGGCGGCCTCGTCGCCCGCGACCTTCTTTCCCAGCCACGGAAGCACGTTGAAAGAATACCAGTCGTAGAGCTTCGCAAGCGGAGGCCAGATGCGCGAGAACTCCAGCACGAGGAGCCGCCCTCCCGGCTTCAACACGCGCTGCATCTCGGCAAGCGCCGAGTCCTTGCGGGTCATGTTGCGCAGGCCGAATGCCACGCTCACGCAATCGAAATAACCCTGGGGAAACGGCAGCTGCTCCGCGTCGCACTGAACCGCGGGGAGCGCCCGGCCGCGGTCGAGCAGGCGGTCGCGCCCGCGCCCGAGCATCGCGCCGTTGATGTCGGTGAGCCACACCTCTCCGGTCGGTCCTGCCGCTTTCGAGAATTCGAACGCCAGATCGCCGGAACCGGCCGCGACATCGAGCACCCTCTCGCCCTTGCGCACTCCGGCGATCGCCACCGCGAACGCCTTCCACAGCCGGTGCAGCCCTCCCGACATCAAGTCGTTCATCAGGTCGTACTTGCCGGCGACCGATGAAAAAACGCCGGCCACCCGGGCCGCTTTTTCGGCCTCGCCGACGCTCTGGTATCCGAAGTCCGTTTGACTCACGCGGGCAATGCTAGCAGGTTGGCGAGCAGGTGGGCTATCTTGCCCTTGCTCCTGGCGCGGCAACGACACGCTACGGGTACCCGGCCGCTTGCGCCTCCAATGAAGCGGTCGGCGCGCGGCCACCCGTAACGCGTGTCGCCGCGCAAGTCGCCCATGCAGGATAGCCCACCCGCTAAGGCTCGCGGCGTGCCCCGGCCGCTTCGAGCCGCTTGAGATAGTCCTGCCACATCGAGGCGCGATTGGCGCCGATCTCGTAGAGGTAGTCCCAGGAATAGATTCCGGTGGCGTGCCCGTCGGAAAAATGCGGCTGCACTGCGTAGCTGCCCACGGGCTCCAGACTCAGGATATCGACCTCTTTCTTCCCGACCTGAAGGACTTCCTGCCCCGGGCCGTGGCCGCGGACCTCCGCCGAGGGCGAGTAGACGCGCAGGAATTCGTAGGGCAGTTCGAAACGGCTGCCGTCCGAGAAAGAAATCTCGAGCACGCGGGATTTCTGGTGCAGCTTGATTTCGGTGGGAGTCGGTTTTTCAGCGGCGGCCATGTCGGCTATATCGTCTTGAAGCTTACGCGCTCGAAATCGGCGCCGCGGTTCACGACCGAGACGAGCTGAACTCGAAGTGTGCCCTCCCTCTGGACTTCGATCACGCGGTCCGGCTTGAACCAGCCGGTGGGCAGGACCAGGGATTCGGAGGACTGAAGCGCCGCAACCGAAGGAAGCATGAAAGCGGGAGTGTATTGCTCGCTTGCGGCCATGTCCGGCCGTATCGCGATCCCGAGCGGCACCCCGGGAAGGATCTGAACGCCGACGCGCAGCTCGAAATCTTCGGACACGGAGATCCAGCGGACGGCGCACAGGAGAAAGCTCTTCGCGTCGGCCGGCCGAACCCCGAGCAACTGATCCAGAACGAGGCGCGAGTTCGCTGCAGGATCGATGCGTTGCAGGCGCAGTCCCGGGGCGCTCTCGTCCTTGATCTGCCAGGTCTCCAGGGGAAAACTCGGGGGGGCGACGGCGAGTTCTTCGTGGCGAGTGGCGACCCGCCCGAAAGTCGCGATCTCCTCGTGCTGTGTCTTGGTGAGTTCGCGGGGTGCCCCGCGGAACGCCTGGCCGGTGACGAAGTAGTGTATGGCAGCCATCCCCGAGCAGATCTGCGCCGTGCCGCTGGTGCTGCGGCGCGGATGCGCCCGCGATTCCTTGTCCTCGCACCAGCGCCGATACAGCATCACCAGAAGGCTTTCCGCCAGCGAAGCGGTGACGTCCTCGCCCAGCCCCAGCGCGGCGGGCGTTTCGCCCTTTCGCAAGAGACCCACGCGCTTGCGCACGCGACCTGCCGACTTCGCGGATCTCGAGGTGGCGCACATCCCCTCCCTGCAGCCGGCCGATGCGTCGCGCCGGCCGCATGGCTGAGATCGACGGCGAGGGGGGCGAGGCCCTCCGCCGCGGGAGGCGGTTCCGGCCGGATCGAGACCTTCGGGGTCCAGCTCTCGAGCCATTGCATGATGAGCTCGATCTGGCGTGGCGTGAGCTTTCCCGGATTGGCGAGGTGCAGGAGCAGGACCTGCGCGTAGGTTTCCGTGCAGGTGGTCTTGGTCTTGTCCTTGTGGAGCGGATGACTGACCGGGTCATCCACGGCGTCCCGCTCCTCGGCGAACGCATAGACGTGGTGCAGCACCTTCCAATCGTCTTCGGCCACATTCTGATAGGCCTGGTAGTGGTCCACCATCTTTTGCCCGGCACACCAGAGCGCGCGCTGGCAGATGAGCGCGATTTGCCCGTTCATGCCGGTTGCACCCTCGATGATCGCCTGCAGGCAGTGTTGGTAGCCGAGCGATAGCGCGCTCCACAAGGCGTTGACGTTGTGGAAGACCTCGCGCTCGGCCTTGGCGAGGGGCGCCGGGCGGTTCGAGAATTTCTTGGATTGCTCCTTCTGCACGAAGCTTATGGGCTCGCGCAGGATCTCCAGGATCTTCAGCCTCTCCGGCGGTGCGAGTTTGCAGGCATTCAACTGATCGAGCTGATCGAGAAGGCGAACGTGCGACGGAGCGACGTTGATGAGGGGGAGCGCCTTGACCCATTTGGCGCAGCCGGCCGAGTCCGTGAACTCCGGCGCGGCATCCGGCCTGATGACGGGAAGCTCGAATCCCGACACGGGCTAATCCAGCCTCTGCCTCAAGGCGCGCGACAGGGAGCCTGCATCCGGGCCCGGCCGACGCGGCGCCTCCGCGCGCAGGGGCTCGGCCCAGACCGGGCGGGGAAAGTGACGATCGTCCCGGTGGCGCGGGATTACGTGCCAGTGCAGGTGCGGGGTAACGTTGCCGAGGCTCGCGATGTTGATCTTGTGCGGGTCGAGGAGTTCGCGGAGCACGGCCTCGGTCGCGAACACCGCGTTCATGAACCGCACACGCTCGGCAGGCTCAAGATCGGTCATCTCCCTCACGTGCCGCTTGAGGACCACCCGGCAGAAGCCGGGGTAGTCCGGATCGTCGATCAGGACGACGCGGCAGAAGCCGTCCTGCCAGAGCGGCTCCCCGCCCGGGGAATCGCACAGCTCGCATGGATTCTCGCTCAAGATCTTTGCGCTCGGCCAAATCCCTACGGGGCGCGGCTCTCGCGAAGGATAGCAGAATCGAAGTCAGGCTAAGGGCTGGCTGGAGGCAGAGAAGGTTCGCCCGGACCGGGCTTGTCCGGAAAGATGTCGCGGTAGCTCGCGTAACAGCTCCCGAATACCGCGGGCAGCATGAAAAGCACGAATAGCTGGGCGATGAAGGCCAGCGTCTGCAGTTGTACACGGAACAGGATCGCCGCGAACGTAACGAGCACGAGAAAACCCGCGATCACGAGCGCGAGCACGGCCCCGTATACGAAGAAAGCTCGCCAGTTCCGCCAGACGGAGAAGAAACTGTAGAAGAGCGACTGGACGGTGCCCATCCGATCCCAGGCCGCGAGCACCGGCGCGAACCAGAAGGCCATGAGCACGGGTGCGCTGGCCAGGGCGGCAAGGAGCAGCGCCCGCGAGACGCTGCCGTCGCTGAGGGCTTCGGTGGAGGGTTGCTCTCCGGAAAGCATCCACCTCAGGAGGGCGCCGGAGTCCGCGAGCGAGGAAAGGGCGAGCGTGGCCACGATCGCGAAAAGGTATGCGGCGCCGAGGGCAACCAGCGTCGCCAGCCCCTGGCGGAAACCCGCGACGAGCAGCACGGGCTGCAATACCCCGCCGCGATCGAGCACCGCGCACATGACCATGAAACTGACCGAGAAGGCGGGCAGCAGCACGGTGGAGGCGGCGGGGCCGACGTAGCGGATCTGGCCGAGGAGCGTGACGGCGATCCAGTACGTGAATATCAGAAACATCCACATCAGCGGGTTCCTGCGGAAGAGAGCAAAGCCCTTCAGAAGCCAGAACCATCCGTTTTTGGCAGGGACCGTTCGCATGCCTATGCCTTGCGGCGTTTCACGTCAAATGGGCGCAAGTGTGGCGCGATTGACCGTTTCAAACAAGGGAAAAGGGGCGCGCGCGGCGAGCCTCGAGCACCCTGCGAAAGTGCTCCGGGTCGTGCGCGTGAACGAGCTCGCCCGCGCGCGGCAGGTAGAAGTCGTACAGGCGCGACAGCCAGAAGCGCAGCGCCGCCGCGCGCAGAAGCACCGACCAGGCTTCCCGCTCGGAGGGAGTGAACTCGCGTGTGCCACGATAGGCGGCGAGCAGCGCGTTCGCGCGCGCCGGGTCGATCTCGCCCGCAGCATCGATGCACCAGTCGTTGACCGCGACCGCGACGTCGAACAGGAGCGCGTCGAGTCCCGCGAAGTAGAAGTCGATCACTCCTCCGATGCGGTCTCTCTCGAACAGCACGTTGTCGCGGAAGAGATCCGCATGCACCGGGCCGCGAGGCAAATCGAGCGCGCGGTGCTGCGCCTGAAACCCGAGTTCGGAGGCGAGCAGCTCCCTGCGTGCCGGGTCGAGGAAGGGCTCGACCCTGGGCGCCGCTTCGCGCCACCATTTCGGCCCGCGCGGATTCTCCAGCTTCCCGTTGTAGCCCCGCCCCGCGAGGTGCATGTCGGCGAGCATGGCGCCGACGCGCTCGCAATGACGGACCTGCGGTGCGGTCACCGGCGCGCCGGGCAGGCAGGTGACGAGCGTGGCGGGCTTGCCGTTCAGGATCCCGAGATACTTCTCCCCCTGGTCGGCGATCGGCGCGGGGCAGGGAATACCGCGGCGGGCGAGATGCGCCATGAGGTTCAGGTAGAAGGGGAGTTCCGCCGTCGTCAGCTTCTCGAAGAGCGTCAGGACGAAGCGCCCGTGCGTGGTCGTGACGAAGTAGTTGGTGTTCTCTATGCCTGCGGCGATCCCCTGAAGATCGGCGAGCGTGCCGATGGCGTAGCGCTTCAACCAGGCCGACAGTTCCTCGGCGGTGATGCGCGTGAAGACGGACATGATCGTGGCGCCGCGGCGATATGCAGCGCTCGCGGGCGCCTCAGAATCGGCGGATCACCCAGAGCGGGACCCGCACGCCGGTGTCGAGGCTCTCGTTTCGCACTCCTGCGCCGTCGCCCAGATCCTCGATCAGCCAGTACTCGAGGCCGGCGGGCGTGACGACTCGCACCACACGCCGGCCGTCGATGACCTGTTCTTCCACCTCGTCGCCCCCACCCGGGCGGATGCTTACGGGGGATTCATCCGGCTGATCGACGGAAATCCCTGGAGGCGGGGGTGCGGGCTCGGGAAGCGGGTCGAGCCTGGGCGGCTGCTGCGCCGCGACCGGCAGGGCGATGGCGAGCAGGGCGGAGGCGAGAATTCGGCGCGGCATAAGGCGGAAGAACCCTGAGACGGAGCGAGTCTGGCGACTGTCATGCATTATGTCAGAATTCTTCCAGAAATCTTCTCGCCCATCATTTCCCTTGGAAAAAACGCTGCTGTTGGTTGACGGGTCCTCGTACCTGTACCGGGCCTTTCACGCGCTTGCCCGACCTGCGCAACGCCGCGGGCGAGCCGACCGGCGCGATCTACGGCGTGCTCAACATGCTGCGGAAGCTCCTCGCCGACTACAGGGCCGATTATCTCGCTTGCGTGTTCGACGCGAAGGGCAAGACCTTCCGCGACGAGCTGTACGCGCAATACAAGGCGAATCGCGCGCCCATGCCCGATGACCTGGGCGCGCAGATCGAGCCGCTGTTCGAGGCGATCCGGGCGCTCGGATGGCCTTTGCTGCAGATCGAAGGCGTCGAGGCTGACGACGTCATCGGCACGCTCGCGCGGGAGGCCGAAAGGCACGAAATGCGCTGCGTCATCTCCACGGGCGACAAGGACCTCGCGCAGCTCGTGAGCGATCGCGTCACCCTGGTCAACACGATGACGAACGAGCGCCTCGACCCCGATGGGGTGAAGGCGAAGTTCGGCGTGCCGCCCGAGCGTTTTCTCGACTATCTGACCCTGGTCGGCGACTCCGTGGACAACGTGCCCGGCGTCGACAAGGTCGGCCCGAAGACCGCGGGGAAGTGGCTCTCCGAGTACGGTTCGCTCGAAAGCCTGGTTGCGAACGCCGCCAAGATCGGCGGCACCGTGGGGGAAAACCTGCGCAAGGCGCTCGACTGGTTGCCCCAGGGGCGCGCGCTGCTCGCGGTCAAGTGCGACGTGGAACTACCGCTGAGAATGGAGGAACTGAAGCTCGCGCCGCGCGACGAAAAGCGTGTGGCGGCAGCTGTTCTCGCACTTCGGTTTCAAGAGCTGGTCGAAGGACGTCGCGGGACAATCGGGCGAGGCGCCTGCCTCGGGTCCTGCCGAATCGCCTCTCAAACCGGTTCCCGAGCGCATCATCGAGACGCTCTTCACGGACTCCGATCTGAAGCGCTGGCTCAATGCCATGGAGGCCGCGGCGCTGGTTTCCTTCGATATCGAGACGACGAGCCCCGATCCGATGCAGGCGCAGCTCGTGGGCCTCGCTTTTTGCGCCGCCGCGGGCCGCGCCGCCTATCTGCCGCTCGCGCACAACTACGCCGGGGCGCCGCCGCAGTTGGGCGTCGAGCCGGCGCTTGCGATCCTGAAGCCGTGGCTGGAGAGCGAAACGCACCGGAAGGTCGGCCGAAACGTCAAATTTCACGAGCACGTGTTCGCCAACCACGGCATCGCCTTGCGGGGCATCGCGCACGACACGCTGCTCGAATCATACGTGCTCGAAAGCCACATGCGCCACGACCTGGAAAGTCTCGCCTCGCGCCATCTCGGCGCGAAGACGATCGGCTACGACGAGGTGACCGGGACCGGAGCGCAGCGCATCCCGTTCGAGCAGGTCGATGTCGCGCGGGCCGCGGCGTATGCCGCCGAAGGCGCCGACCTCGGCCTGCAGATCCACGATGCGCTTTTCCCGAGGATCCAGGCGGAAGCCGGGCTCGCCCACGTTTACGGCTCGATCGAGATGCCGGTGCGCGAGGTCCTCTTCAGGATGGAAAGGGAAGGGCGTGCTCATCGAGGCGAGGCAACTCGAGGCGATGAGCCACGAGCTGGGACAGAAAATGCTCGAGCTCGAAGCGAAAGCCCACAAGGAGGCCGGGCAACCCTTCAACCTGGGCTCGCCCAAGCAGATCGCCGAGATCTTCTTCGAGAAGAAAGGGATGCCGGTGATCAAGAAGACGCCCTCCGGCGCGCCCTCCACCGACGAGGACGTGCTGGAAAAACTCGCCCTCGACCACCCCTTGGCGAAAATGCTGCTCGACCACCGGGAGATTTCTAAGCTCAAGTCCACCTACACGGACAAGCTGCCGAGGATGGTGAATGCGCGCACCGGCCGGGTGCACACCACCTACGGCCAGGCGACCGCGGTCACCGGGCGCCTCGCTTCCAACGATCCCAACCTGCAGAACATTCCGGTGAGGACTCCCGAGGGCCGGCGCATCCGCGAAGCCTTCGTGGCGCCCAGGGGGCGCGTGATCGTCAGCGCCGACTATTCGCAAGTGGAGCTGCGCATCATGGCGCACATCTCCGGAGACGAGAACCTGCTGCGCGCCTTCGAAGGAGGCGAGGACGTCCATCGCGCCACCGCGGCGGAGGTGTTCGGCCGGTCGCTCAAGGAAGTGACACCCGAGGAGCGCCGATACGCCAAAGTGATCAACTTCGGCCTCATTTACGGGATGTCGGCGTTCGGCCTGGCACAGCAGCTGGGACTTGAGCGGGCCACCGCGCAGGCCTACATCAACAGCTACTTCATGCGCTATCCGGGCGTGGACCGCTACATGAAGGAAACGCGCGCTCTTGCGAAGGAGCGTGGCTACGTGGAGACCGTGTTCGGCAGGCGCCTATGGCTTCCGGAGATCAACGCTGGGAACACCGCGCGCCGAAGCGGAGCGGAGCGCGCGGCGATCAACGCCCCGATGCAGGGCACGGCCGCGGACCTGATCAAGCTCGCGATGATCGCAGTGCAGCATTGGCTCGACCGCGAAAGGCTTTCCACGCGCCTCATCATGCAGGTACACGACGAGCTCGTGCTCGAGGCGCCTGATGCGGAGCTCGCGCGCGTGAAGGCGGAACTGCCGGGCCTGATGAGCGGCGTGGCGAAGCTGAAGACGCCGCTTGTCGTGGATATCGGGTCGGGCGAGAATTGGGAAAAGGCGCATTGAGCGCCTGATCGTAGGGAGGGGACGCGTGACACAAGATTCCTTGGCGGGAGGAGAGACCTCGCGCGACGTCATCCGGCACCTCGCGCTGCTAGGCGATGCTCTGCAAAACATCGATCTTGGAGAAGGGACCCCGGAAAGCGCGCTGGTTCCTCAGCCGCGTAATCCGTGGAAGCTGACGATCCTTCAGCCGGACGAGGTGCTGGAGCGCGGCCCGACGCGCGCGGTACCGCGCGATGCCACCCACATCGGGATCGCCATCGACGGCGGCTGGGCGATAGAGACGAGCGGCTTGCTGACGGGCAGCGCGCTCTCGATCCGCGGCGCCCTGGAAACGCTGGCCTCGGCGGCCGATGAGTTCGACAAGGTATTTGCCCGCCTGATCGACTCCGCCCTGGAAACCGGATTGCCGACGATCGTGTGCACGCTCGTTCCGTCGCGGCACGTCGAGCCCGTTCGGCAGCAGGTGGCGGCGACGGCGCTCGCCATTTTCAACGACCGCATCCTGAAAAGGGCGTTCGCCGCGCGGCTCTCGATCGTGGAGCTGCGCCTGGTGTGCGACGATGACGGCGACTACGCCACCGAGACGCTCTTGTCGCGGACCGGCGTACGCAAGGTCGCCAACGTGGCGCGCTCGGCGCTCTACGAGATTTCGCAGGAGCCCGGGAGGACGCGGGTGTATTTCTAGATCTGTCCGGCGGGCGGGCTCTCCGAGCGCCTCCTGCTTCAGTCGGCGTATACCCCGGCCTTACGGATGATCGGTGCCCACTTGTCGATCTCAGCCTTGAAGAAGGTGCGCAGCGCTTCCGGATTCGCCTTGGCCACTGCGACGGGCTCGCCGCCGAAGTCGTTGACCCGGGCCTTGAATGCCGGATCGACGACCGCCGATTGCAGCCCGGCGACGAGTTTGTCGAACACCGGCTTGGGCAGTCCCTTGGGCGCCCACAGTGCGAACCAGACGAGGATCTCGAAACGTTCAGCCCCTGCTCGTCGAACGTCGGCACGTCGGGCAGCAGGGACACGCGCTCCTTCGACGTGACGCCGTAGACCTTGACCGTGCCGCCCTTGATCTGCGGCGCAGTCACCGTCGTCTGATCGCACAGGAGGTCGATATGGCCTCCAACCACGTCCTTCAGCGCCGGCGCCGTGCCTTTGTACGCCACCAGCGTGAGCTCCTCCTGGATGGCGTTTGTGAAAAGCAGCGCGCACAGATGCGAGGCCGACCCGGGACCGGCGTGGCCCAGGTGACCGATTGCTTCCCGGCTCTGATGTGGGCGAGCAGTTCCTTGAAATTGTTCGGCGCCAATCCTTTCTTTCCGACGATCACCATGGGCACGTCGGCGACCCGCCCGATGTGATCGAAGTCGTCGATGACGTTGTAGGGGAGATTGCGGTAGAGCGTCGGCGCCGTGGACATGCCGATGTTCATGATGAGCAGGGTGTAGCCGTCGGGCCTGGACCTGGCCACCTTGTTGATGCCGATGGTGCCGCCGGCGCCCGAGGGGTTTTCGACCACGATCTGCTGCTTCAGCGCTGCGCTCATGGCCGTGCCGAGATGGCGCGCCATCGTATCGCCCGGCCCGCCGGCCGCGAACGGCATGATGAGCGCGATCGGTTTGGCCGGGTAGTCCTGGGCTCGTGCAGCGGTTGCGGCGGCAAGGGCAATCAACAGAAGCACAGCAGTCGGATTCACACGAGTCTTCGCCATGTTGCCTCCCTTGTTGTCCTAGTTCCGTCAGCGCCCCGAACACCTTCCTGATGATCGACGAGGCCGCTGCCGCGGGATCCTGGCGGATCTTCTTTTCTTCTTCGGCAATGACCACGAACAGTCCGTCGAGGGTCTTGCGCGTGACGTAGTCTTCCAGGTTCGCCTCTTCTTCTTTCACGAGCCCGAACCTCGCGCCGCTTGCCGCGATCTCGTTGTACTTTTCCGCGAGCTTCACTTTCGCCATCGCCTTCTTGACGATCGGCTGGAATTGCTTCGCGAGCGGCTCGGAAGTGGTGCGCTTGAAGTATTGCGTTGCGGCGTCATCGCCGCCGGTGAGTATGCCTTTCGCGTCCTGCACGCTCATTTTCTTCGACGGCGTTGGTGAGGAGACGTCTTCGCCTGCGGCACCGCCGCTTCGGCGGCGCGGTTCATGCGCAGCACGAGTTCGTCGGCCTGCGTGCCCATGCCGATCGAGCGGATCACCGCCTCGGCGCTTCGGAGCGAAGGCGGCAACCCGATCCTGACGCTGTTGTTCTTCGAAAAATCCGTCCTCGACTCCGAGCCGCGCGACCGCGGCCTGGGAGCCTCGGGTCAGCGCGTCCTTCAGTCCATTGACGGCGTCGCGGTTGGAGATGTCGGCGAGGCCGGCAGCCGACACCGAGGTGGCGGTGGCGAGCACGGCGGCGGACCCGAGAATGCGGAGCATGCCGAGCCCCTAGCTCACGCCCGCCGCGTGGGCCTGCCGGTCGGCGTGGTAGGAGGAGCGCACCATCGGCGCCGACCGCGGCGTGGGTGAATCCGAGTCTTCGCGCTTCGCGCTCGAACATCGCGAACGTCTCCGGGTGGCACGTAGCGCTCGACCGGCAGGTGGCGCGGCAGACGGCTGAAGGTACTGCCCGATGGTGAGCATGTCGACGTCGTGCGCGCGCAGGTCGCGCATCACCTCCAGGATCTCGTCGTCGGTCTCGCCCAGGCCCACCATCAATCCCGACTTGGTCGGGACCTGCGGATGGCGCGCCTTGAAGTCCGGCAGCAGCTTGAGCGAGTGCGGATAGTTGCCGCCCGGCCGCGCGCGCCGGTAGAGCCGCGGCACGGTCTCGAGGTTGTGGTTCATCACGTCGGGCAGCGCGGCATCCAGCACGCCGAGCGCGCGCTCCAGGCGCCCCCGGAAATCGGGTACGAGGATCTCGATCTTCGTCTGCGGCGAGCGCGTCGCGCACGGCGCGGATGCAATCGACGAAATGCTTCGCGCCGCCGTCCTTCAGATCGTCGCGGTCCACGCTGGTGATGACGACATAGGAGAGTCCGAGCGCCGCGATCGTCTGCGCGAGATGCCCGGGCTCCTCGGGGTCGGGCGCGAGCGGCCGGCCGTGGGCGACGTCGCAGAACGGGCAGCGCCGCGTGCACAGGTCGCCGAGGATCATGAAGGTCGCCGTGCCCTTGCCGAAGCACTCGCCGATGTTGGGGCAGGAAGCCTCCTCGCACACGGTGTGAAGATTGTTCTCGCGGAGGATCCGCTTGATCTCGTGAAAGCGCGATCCGGCTGAGGCCGCGCGGACGCGGATCCAGTCAGGCTTGGCGAGCCGTTCGGCCGGAACGAGCGCGATCGGGATG
This sequence comes from uncultured beta proteobacterium, assembly GCA_963699535.1. Taxonomy (GTDB): domain Bacteria; phylum Pseudomonadota; class Gammaproteobacteria; order Burkholderiales; family SG8-39; genus VBDM01. Next base: position 85,776 of record CAVOUJ010000031.1, read on the forward strand.
CGCGTCTTCGCCGCGCCTTTCTTCTTCAGGGAGGTCGTCGTCATCGCTCGATAAGCCGGGAGATTCGCTCGGCCAGCGCCCGGCCGATCTGCTCCGTGCTCGCGGCGACCCCGAGCGCCGAAGTCTGGGTGACCGGCGAGGCCCGGATAGCCGCAGGGGTCGATTGCTCGAGAAAGGCGCGAGGTCCATGTTCACGTTGAGCGCGACGCCGTGGTAGCAGCAGCCGCGGCGCACCCGCAGGCCGAGCGCGGCGATTTTCGCCCCGTTCACGTAGACGCCCGGGGCCCCGCTTTTTCGCTCGGCCGCGACATCGTGCACGGCGAGCACGTCGATCACCGCCTGCTCGATCGCCGTCACCATCGCCCGCACCGTCAGGCCGCGCCGCGCGAGATCGACGAGCGCGTACACGATCGCCTGGCCCGGCCCGTGATAGGTGATCTGCCCGCCGCGGTCGATGCGTTCGATCGGAATCTCCGTGCGGCTCGGGAAATGCTCTTTGCGTCCGGCCACGCCCACGGTGTATACGGGCGGATGCTCGAGCACCCACAGCTCGTCGGGCGTCGCCGGCCCCCGCGCTTCGGTGAAGCGGCGCATGGCTTCGTAGGTCGGCGTGTACGGGACGACGCCGAGGACCTTGACGATCGGCGGTTGAATCCGGATTCCCCCGGGAGGGGAGAAGGGGCCCCTCCCCCTTCTGGGCGCGGGAATCACGGAAACAGATGTTGCGGCGGCTTGCATCGGGTTCGATCAGAGCACCATCGTCACCATCGGATGATCGCACAGTTCCCGGTACAGATCGTCCAGCTGCTCGCGCGATACCGCGTGGATGTTGCAGGTGAGGGAGAGGTATTTTCCCTCGCGGCTGGAGCGCATGCCGAGCGTCGCCGGATCGAAGTCGGGCGCATGGCGCTTCACGACCTCGGTCACCGCCTGCGCGAAGCCGGCCTGGGTTCTTCCCATGACCTTGATGGGGAACTCGCAGGGGAAGGCGAGGAGTGGCGCGTCTTGTTCAGGCATGGATGGGGGCACGCATGACTTGGGCCTTGTATTGCTGGTAGAGCGCATGGACGCGCTCGCCGAGCGGGCCGGGCTTGCCGCTGCCGACGCGCTTTCCATCGAGCGTGGTGATGGCGAGGACCTCCCTGGAAGAGGAGGTCACCCAGACTTCTTCGGCGGAGCGCAGCTCGGCCTCCGTGACCGGCCGTACTTCGTGGGCGATGGAATTCTCGCGCAGGATCTCGAGCACGACGTCGTAGGTAATTCCGGGCAATATCAGATGAGACTTGGGCGGGGTGAGAACGGTTCCGTTCTTCACGATGAAGACGTTGCTCGCGGAGGCTTCGGTAAGCATGCCCTCGCGCACGAGGATCGCCTCGGCGCAGCCCTGGTCGGCGGCGACGGTGCGCAGCATGCAGTTTCCCAGGAGAGAGACGGACTTGATGTCGCAGCGCAGCCAGCGGTGGTCAGGCAGAACGATCGCTTTGGCGCCGCTTTTCACCAGCTCGGCTGACGGCGGCACGAGCTCGCTCGCCATCATGAACAGCGTCGGCTTCACGCCCTTCGGGAAGACGTGGTCGCGCTTCGCCGCACCGCGGGTGATCTGCAGATAGACGGCCTGGTCCTCCCAGGGGTTGCCGGCGACGATCTTTCCGACGAGCTCGGTCCACTTCGGGGCTGGGTGCGGATTGACAAGGCGTATCGCGTCCAGGCTCGCCTGAAGGCGCACCAGGTGTTCGGCGAGGCGGAATGGCCGGCGCGAGTAGACCGGGATCACTTCGTAGACGCCGTCGCCGAAAATGAAGCCCCGGTCCAGGACCGAGATCTTCGCCTGCTCGATCGGCAGGAACTCTCCATTGAGGTACACCATTGTCCGACCTCTATCTGAACGTCACCCTTACCGCGTCCCAGGCGCGGGCGAGAAACCCCGCGACGGGGACAGTCTCGAGCGCCACGACAGGATACTCGCCGATGAGCCTCTCATCGTGCAACAGGCGCAGCGTCGCGACGCTCTGGCCCCGGGCAAGCGGCGCGAGAAGAGGTTGGCGGCTGACGAGCTCGGCCTTGAGCTTGTCCGCGCTGCCTCTGGGAACCGTGACGTAGACGTCCGCAGCAACCCCGGCCCTTATTTCGGGCTTGGCGCCCTTCCACACTTGCAGCTTTCCGATCGTCTCGTCCTTCTGGAACAGGCGCAGGCCATCATAGGACTGGAACCCGAAGTTGAGCAGCTTCTGGCTCTCCTGGGCGCGCAGGCGGTCCGAGGCGGCGCCGACCACCACCGAGAGGAGCCGGCGCCCGCCACGCCTTGCCGAAGCGATGAGGCAGTATCCCGCGCTCTCGCTGTAGCCGGTCTTGATGCCGTCGACGTTCGGATCCAGCCACAGAAGCCGATTGCGGTTTTGCTGGTTGATATCGTTGTAGCGGAACTCGCGCTCCGAGTACAGCTTGTAGTAGTCGGGGTGATCGCGGATCAGCGCGGCGGCGAGCAGGGCGAGATCGCTCGCGGTGGAGTAGTGCCCGGGCGCGGGCAGCCCCGTCGAATTGACGAAGCGAGTGTCCTTCAGGCCCAGGCGGGCCGCTTCCTGGTTCATCCTCTCGACAAACGCGGCCTCCGAGCCTGCGATCGCTTCGGCGAGCGCGATGCAGGCGTCGTTGCCCGACTGCACGACCAGGCCGCGCAGCAGTTCCTCGACCGTGACCGGCTTTTTCGGCTCGATGAACATGCGGGAGCCGCCCGATCGCAAGGCGCGCTCCGACACTGTCACGCTCTGGGTAAGCGCAAGCGATTTGGCCTTCAGCGCCGAGAATGCGAGGTACGCGGTCATGAGCTTGGTGAGCGATGCCGGTTCGACGCGCTCGTCGGGACTGCGGCTCGCGATCGTCTGGCCGCTCGTCAGGTCCATGAGCAGCCAGGCGCGCGCCGCCACGGCGGGTGCCTGAGGCTCGGCAGCGAAAGCCGCGCAGGCGAGCATGGCGGCCATGGCGCCGGATATTCGCATCAGGAGATACCCGATCCGAGTCATTCCGATGCCGCGACCTTTCCCGGCAAAATGGTCTCTACTTCCACTCGCGCGCTCCCGGCGCCGACGATACCGAGCTTGTGTGCGGCGGCGTAGGAGAGATCGATGATCCGGTCGGGGTGAAAGGGCCCGCGATCGTTGATGCGGACGACGACCGAGCGCCCGGTGCCGAGATGCGTCACGCGCGCGTAGCTCGGGATCGGCAGCACCGTGTGCGCCGCGGTCATCGCGTACATGTCGTAGCGCTCGCCGCTCGAAGTCCGCTTGCCGTGAAACTTCCGGCCGTACCAGCTCGCGATGCCGCGCGCGCGGTACGGCTGCAGCGATCTTTGGGGAACGTAGCGCTTGCCTTGCACCGTGTAAGGATTGTTGGCGCCCGGATGAAGCGGCTCGACCCTGGGCTTGGCGTCGGCGACCCGGTCGAGATCGACCGGCGGAGAGCCTGCAGGAGGCCCGTCGCGTCCGGTGCTCGCGCACGCGGCGAGGAGCGCCAGCGCCGCTGCCAGCCACGCCCGACGCGGCGATGGTGAGGCGCGAAGAACCTCCAGCACCGGCCCGCTCAGGTCTGGACCAGGGTGCGGTTGTGCTGGATGCTCATCAGTATCCCCAGGCCCAGGCACAGCGTCACGATGGATGTGCCGCCGTAGCTCACCAGGGGCAGCGGCACTCCGACGACGGGGAGCAGCCCGCTCACCATGCCCATGTTGACTACGGCATAGGTGAAGAAGATGAGCGCGATCGAGCCGGCGACCAGCCGAGTGAACAGGGTAGGTGCGTTGGCGGCGATCATCAGGCCACGCATGATGAGAGCGAGGTACAGCACGAGAAGCACACTGTTGCCGATCAGACCGAACTCCTCGGAATAGACGGCGAAGATGAAATCCGTGGCGCGCTCCGGGATGAACTCGAGGTGCGTCTGCGTGCCCGACAGCCAGCCCTTGCCGCTGAAGCCGCCCGATCCCACGGCGATGGTGGACTGGATGATGTGGTAGCCGGCCCCGAGCGGATCCGAGGACGGATCGATCAGAGTGAGAAAGCGCTTGCGCTGGTAGTCGCGCATCGCGCCCCACAGGATGGGAAGGCTCGCGAGGATCAGGGCCGACCCGCCGGCGATGATCTTCCAGGAGAGCCCCGCGAGAAAAATCACGTAGACGCCCGAAGCGGCGACGAGCAATGCGGTGCCGAGGTCGGGCTGGCGAGCGATGAGCCAGGTCGGCAGCGCGATCAGCATCGCGGCGACCGCGTAGTCGCGCAAGCGGAGCGTCGTCTGGCGCCCCTGGAAATATCGCGCGAGCAGGAGCGGCATCGCGAGCTTCATCAGCTCCGAGGGTTGGATGCTCGTGAAACCCAGCGGCAGCCACCGCCGCGCGTTGTTCCTCACGTCGCCGAAGACCGCGACGGCGACGAGCATCGCGAGAACCACGACAAAGACCGGGATCGCGTAGCGCATGAGAACCTGCGGAGGCACCTGCGCCGCGGTCCACATGAGCGCGAGCGCGAAGAGCACGTTGAGCGCCTGTGCGCCGACGCGCCCGGGCGCCTGGTAGGCGGCGCTGTAGAGCGTGGCAAGGCCTAGGACGAGGATGCAGCAGGCGATGGCGAAAAGCGGCCCGTCGATTCCCTCGGCAAGTCGCGCGTAGAGCCGCCTAAGCATCGCTTGCGCCTTTCTTTGTGGCGGGCACAGGCTGGGCGGGCTTGTCGCGCTTGCCTGCCAGATAGTAGTCGAGCACCTTGCGCGCGATGGGCGCCGCCGCGCGTGCCCCGAATCCGGCGTTCTCCACCACCACCGCGAGCGCGATTTTCGGGTTCTCTACCGGCGCGAACGCGATGAAGAGCGCGTGGTCGCGCAGATATTCATCGACCTGCGATTCGACGTATTTCTCGCCCGCCTTGAGCGCCACCACCTGGGCGGTACCGGTCTTGCCGCGCGCTGGTGTAGCTCGCCCCTCTGAAGGAGCCCGCGCCCGTGCCCTCCTTGTTGACCCCGGCCATGGCGCGCTTGATGACTTCGAGGTTCTCGGCCTTGAGCGGGATGGTCTTGAGCGTCTGAGGGCTCGCGTGCGTGCGCTCGCCCGTCCTCGGATTCTCGACATAGTCCACCAGGCGCGGACGCATCATCACTCCGTCGTTGGCGATCGCGGCAACGGCCATCGCGAGCTGAAGCGGCGTGTAGGCGTGATAGCCCTGGCCGATGCCGATGCTGATGGTCTCGCCCGCGTACCACCTCTGCTGCTCCGGAGTCTTGAAGTACTTCTTCTTCCATTCCTGTGAAGGCAGCACTCCCGCCGACTTCGCCCTCCAGGTCGATTCCGGTGCGGGCGCCGAACCCGAACTGGCTCATGAAGCTCGCGATATTGTCGATGCCGAGGTCGTTGGCGAGCACGTAGTAATAGGTGTCGCAGGACACGACGATCGACTTCACCATGTCCACGTAGCCGTGGCCGTCGGCCTTGAAGTCGCGGAAGCGGTTGTTGCCCAGCGTGAAGTAGCCGGGATCGAAAGTGAGCTGATTGGGAGTTCTCGCGCCGAGCTCGAGGGCGGCGAGCGCCATGAAGGGCTTGAAGGTGGACCCCGGCGCGTAGAGGCCGGTCAGCGCGCGGTTGTTCAGGGGATGGTCGGGCGAATTGTTGAGTGCGTCCCAGTTGGCCGGGTCGATGCCGTCGACGAAGAGATTCGGGTCGTAGCCGGGCTTGGAGACGAATGCGAGTATCGCTCCGGTCGACGGTTCGATCGCCACCATGGCGCCGCGCCTCTCGCCGAAAGCGCGCTCGACGGTCTCCTGAAGGCCGATATCGAGCGTAAGCCGCAGATCGTTGCCCGATTCGGCCGGCGCGGCGCGCCGCAGGAGCTTCACGATTCGTCCGCCGGCGTCGGTCACGATTCGTCCGCCGGCGTCGGTCTCGACTTCGTCGAACCCCGTGGTCCCGTGCAGCGCGGTCTCGTAGCTGCGCTCCAGTCCGGTCTTGCCGATGTGGTCCGACCCTTTGTAGTTTCCCCGGGCATCGGCCTCGTCGAGGCGCTCGAGATCGCGATCGTCGATCCGCCCGATGTACCCGACCACGTGCGAGCCGAGCTCGCCCAGAGGATACTGGCGAAACAGCTTTCCCTTGATGTCCATCCCGGGAAAGCGGTGCCTGTTGACCGCGAGCCTCGCGACTTCCTCGTCGGTCAGGCGGGTGCGCAGGGGCAAAGTGTCCAGGCCCTTGCTTTCCTCGCGCAGCTTGCGAAAGCGCCTGCGATCTTTCGGCTGGATATCGACCAGGGCGGAGAGCGCTTCGATGGTGCCCTCGAGGTCGGGGATCTTGGAAAGCGTGAGCTCGAGCGTATAGGCGGAATAGTTGCGGGCAAGCACGACGCCGTTGCGATCGACGATGAGCCCGCGATTGGGCGGAATCGGCATGATGAAGATGCGGTTATCCTCGGCCCGGGTTGCGTAGTATTCGCTCTGGATGACCTGGAGGTAGAAAAAACGCCCGAACAGGACCGCGAACGCCCCGAGCACGATCGCTCCGGCGATGCCCAGGCGCAGCTGGAAGTAGTACAGCTCGCGCTGGGTGTTCCGGATTTCGGCGAAACGCATGGCGCCTATATCGGCCGGTTCCGGTCCACGCTCTCGGGCCTGCGCTGCGGCAGCAGAAGGAGGAACGTGGCGGTCGGCCAAAGCGCGGCCGCGATGAGGCTCCCGCCAAAGTAGGAAAAGCCCGGGAATACGTCGCCAGCGACAAGGCGCACGCCGACCATCAGGGCCTGACACGCGAGCAGCAGCACGAGAACATGCGCCGCCTGCTGCCAAGGCGAAAACCACAAGATGCGCCTGTGCAGCCCGATCGCGGCAAAGGCCAGAACGGCGTAGGCAAAGGCGTGCTGGCCGAGCAGCGCACCGCTCCCCGCATCCATGACGAGGCCCAAGAACCAGGCGACGCCGATGCCCACCTTCCGGGGCTGGTGCACGCACCAGAAAGCGAGCACGAGCGCAAGCATGTCGGGCAGCCAGCCGGCGTCGGGCCAGGGCAGCAGGTTGAAGAGCAGCGCGAGCGCCAGCGTGAGCGCCATGAAGGCGGGCTTCACGGGCAGCAGGATGCGCTGCGGTTCGAGCGATGCCATCAGACCGGGTAAGCGCTCATTCGCGTTTCCTGATGCGCTTTGGCTTCGGGCCGGGCGCGGGCTCGGCCAGCGCGGGAAGCGGAGGGAAATCCGATTCCGAGGCGAGTACCAGCACCTGCCGATTCTGCTCGGGGCCCGCGGTGGGCACGCAGCTCACCTTCGCGAAGGCATAGGCCGCATCGCGCTCGATGCGCGATACCTTCGCGACCGGAAGTCCGGGTGGATACGTGCCGTCCAGCCCCGAGGTCACGAGCACGTCGTCGGCCTGAACGTCGACATTTGCCGCCATGTAGCTCAAGTCGAGCGTGTCACGGTCTCCGCCGCCGAAGACGACGGCGCGCAGTCCGTTCCTCACGATCTGCACCGGGGTCCTCTGCCCCTTGTCCGTGATCAGCGTGACCTCGGAGAGGAGCGGGTACACGCGAGTCACCTGCCCGACAACTCCCACCGCGTCGATGACTGCCTGGCCGGCCTGGATGCCCTGCCGGCTGCCCTTGTCGATGACGACCTTGCGCGAGAAGGGATCGCGACCCTGATACAGAATCTCTGCCTGGGTCGAAAGTACGGGGAGGTGCTCGCGCGCCTCGAGCAGCCCCCGCAGGTGCATGTTTTCCGCGCGCAGCGCTTCGAGGGTGAGCAGTTCGTTTGCGGCCTGCAGGCGCTTCCTCTTGAGCTCGTCGTTCTCCTTCTTCAGGGCGACCTGCGTGGTGAAGAACTCGGCGGAGGAGTCGAACAGCTCCACGGGTACGAGCGCGGCGCGCTGCAGGGGATAGACGAGGAGGGCAAAGGCCTGGCGAAGCGATTCCGCATAATGGAAGCGCGCGTCCAGCACCATGAAGAGGACTGCAAGCGATGCGAAAAAAGCAAGCCGGACGAGCGGCGCGGGGCCGCGGCTGAAAAACGGCGGCGGCTGATAATCCATGCCCCGGGCTTATTCGCTGGCGAAGATGCTCCCGAGCTTGTCCATTCTTTCCAGCGCCTTGCCCGAACCGCGCACGACGCAGGTGAGCGGGTCGTCTGCAATGATCACCGGAAGCCCGGTCTCCTCCATGATGAGGCGATCGATGTCGCGCAGCAGCGCCCCGCCGCCGGCGATGACCATGCCCTTCTCGGCGATGTCGGCGCCCAGTTCCGGCGGGGTCTGCTCGAGGGCGGACTTGATCGCCCCGACCATCTGGTTGAGCGGCTCGGTAAGCGCTTCCAGGATCTCGTTCGATGAGATGGTGAAGCTCCGCGGAATTCCTTCGGCGAGGTTGCGGCCCTTCACTTCCATCTCGCGCACTTCCGAGCCCGGGAATGCCGAGCCGATTTCCTTCTTGACCAGCTTCCGCCGTGGTCTCGCCGATCAGCATGCCGTAGTTGCGGCGGATGTAGTTGATGATGGCCTCGTCGAACTTGTCGCCGCCGACGCGCACGCTGCCCGAGTACACCATGCCGCCCGAGCGAGATGACCCCGACTTCGGTGGTGCCGCCGCCGATGTCCACGATCATCGAGCCGGTCGCTTCGGCGACCGGAAGGTCCGCGCCGATCGCCGCGGCCATCGGCTCCTCGATCAGGAACACCTGGGAGGCGCCCGCCTCGATGGCGGCCTCGCGGATCGCGCGCCGCTCGACCTGCGTCGAGCCGCAGGGCACGCAGATGATGATGCGCGGGCGAGGGCGAGAACATGCGCGACTCGTGCACCTTCTTGATGAACTGCTTCAGCATCTGCTCGGTGACGGTGAAGTCGGCGATCACGCCGTCCTTCATCGGCCGGATCGCCGTGATGTTGCCCGGCGTCTTGCCGAGCATCATCTTGGCTTCCTTGCCGACCGCCTGGATGGTTTTCTTGGAGTTGGGGCCGCCTTCCTGGCGGATCGCGACGACGGAAGGCTCGTCGAGCACGATGCCTTTGCCGCGCACGTAAATCAGCGTGTTGGCCGTGCCCAGGTCGATCGCCATGTCGTCGGAGAAATACCCACGCAAAAAGCCGAACATCCTGCTGATTTCCTTAGGAAAGGGGGGTCTTGGTTGCGCTATAATACAGCAAATAAATTTCAGCTTTAAGCGATTTTTCATGCCGCTGTCGCTGGAGGAAGTCCACCGCATCGCCGAACTGGCCAGAATCGGCATCAGCGACGCAGAAGCCCGGGCCGTTCAGTCCCAGTTGAACGACATCTTCGAATTGATCGGGCAGATGCAGGAGAGTCAACACCGACGGCATAGCGCCGATGTCGCACGGCCAGGACATGAAGCTGCGCTTGCGCGAGGATGTGAAGACAGAGCCCGACCAGCGCGAGCAATTCCTGTCGGTTGCGCCGGAGAAGGAGCAGGGACTGTACCTCGTTCCCAAGGTGATCGAATAACGGGATTCAGGCCTGAATCCTGAGTCCCATGCACAACGCCTCGCTCAAAGAGCTTTCCGCCGCACTCGCGCAAAGGAAAGCATCGAGCGTCGATCTGACGAAGCTCTTTCTGGACCGAGTCCAGAAAACGAACGGCGCGCTCAACGCGTTCATCACCGTCGACGCGGAAAAGAGCCTTGCCCAGGCGCGCGCGGCCGACGAGCGCATCGCCAAGGGCGACGCGAAGCCGCTCACCGGGATCCCGGTCGCGCACAAGGACATCTTCGTCGCGCAAGGGCTGGCTCACCACCTGCGGCTCGAAGATCCTCTCGAATTTCGTCAGTCCCTACGACGCGCATGTGATCGAGCGCTTCAACGCGGCGGGGGCGGTGCTTCTCGGCAAGACCAACATGGACGAGTTCGCGATGGGCTCCTCCAGCGAGAACTCGTTCTACGGCCCGGTGAAGAATCCCTGGGACACGACGTGCGTACCGGGAGGCTCCTCCGGCGGATCGGCGGCCGCGATCGCGGCACGCATGGCGCCCGCTGCCACCGGCACCGATACGGGCGGCTCGATCCGCCAGCCCGCCGCGCTTTCGGGCGTCTCCGGCCTGAAGCCGACTTACGGCCTGGTGTCGCGCTACGGGATGATCGCGTTCGCGTCCAGCCTCGACCAGGGAGGGCCGATCGCAAGAAGCGCCGAGGACCTCGCGCTGCTTCTGAACGTGATGGTCGGTTTCGACAAGCGCGATTCCACCTCGATCGAGCGTGCCGCCGAAGACTACGCCCGGGATCTCGAAAAGCCGCTCGCGGGATTGCGCATCGGCGTTGCGAAGGAGCATTTCGGCGAAGGCCTTGCCGCCGACGTCGGCAAGGCCGTCGAGGCGGCGATCGCGCAATTCGAGAAGCTCGGCGCAAAGCGCGTAGCGATCAGTCTGCCGAACAGCGGCCTGTCGGTGCCGGCGTACTACGTGATCGCACCCGCCGAGGCCTCGTCGAATCTGTCGCGCTTCGACGGCGCGCGCTACGGCTACCGCGCGAGCGGCTATCGCGACCTCGCCGACATGTACCGCAAGACCCGCGCCGAAGGCTTCGGCGCGGAGGTCAGGCGCCGCATCCTGATCGGGACGTACGTGCTCTCGCACGGCTACTACGACGCCTACTACCTGAAGGCGCAGAAGATCCGGCGCCTGATCGCGCAGGACTTCGTCGAGGCCTTCAAGCAATGCGACCTGGTGATCGGCCCGACCTCGCCGACGGCGGCGTTCAAGATCGGCGCGAAGGCCGCCGATCCGGTGCAGATGTACCTGAACGACATCTACACGACCCCGGCCAATCTCGCCGGGATTGCCCGCGATGTCCATTCCTTGCGGATTCGGGAACGACAAGCTGCCGGTCGGGCTGCACATCACCGGCGACTATTTTTCCGAGGCGAGGATGCTGAACGCCGCGCACCAGTACCAGAAGGCGACCGACTGGCATGCGCGGCGCCCTCCCGGGATCGAGCCATGAACTGGGAAATCGTGATCGGCCTGGAAACGCACGCGCAGCTTTCCACCGCGTCCAAGATGTTCTCGGGAGCGTCCACCGCGTTCGGCGCGGCGCCCAACACCCAGGCGAGCGCGGTGGATATCGCGCTGCCGGGCGTGCTGCCGGTGGCGAACAAGGGCGCGGTCGAGCGCGCGATCCGGTTCGGGCTCGCGGTCGGCGGAGAAAAGGTGATCAATCGGCGCTCGGTTTTTGCGCGGAAGAACTACTTCTACCCGGATCTTCCCAAGGGCTACCAGATCAGCCAGTTCGAGCTGCCGATCGTGAAGGGCGGGGAGATTCCCATCGTTTCGCCGACGCGCGGTGAAATCAGGATACGACTCACCCGCGCTCATCTCGAGGAGGACGCGGGCAAGTCGCTGCACGAGGATTTCCACGGCATGACCGGCATCGACCTGAACCGCGCGGGCGTGCCGCTGCTGGAGATCGTCTCGGAGCCCGACATGCGCTCGGCCGAGGAGGCGGTGGCCTACGCCAAGGCGCTGCATTCGCTCGTCCGCTGGATCGACATCTGCGACGGCAACATGCAGGAGGGGCTCGTTCCGCTGCGACGCCAACGTCTCGGTGCGGCGGCCGGGCGCGCCGCTCGGCACGCGCTGCGAGATCAAGAACCTCAATTCGTTCCGGTTCATGGAGCGCGCGATCGAGTTCGAGGCCAAGCGCCAGATCGAGATTCTGGAAGACGGCGGAAAGATCGTGCAGGAGACCCGCCTGTACGATTCCGACAAGGACGAGACGCGCTCGCTGCGCATCAAGGAGGAGGCGCACGACTACCGCTACTTTCCGGATCCGGATCTGCTGCCGCTCGGTCGTGACGGACGAATGGATAGAGCAGATCAAGACGTCGATGCCAGAATCGCTGCAAACTCAGGACGCGACAAGCTCATCGAGTATCGGCTCCCTTCGGCAACAGGCCGACGCAGTTGACGACAAGTCGAGCTACGTCGACATTTGCGTTGTCAACTTTGGAGAGCGCGCCGTGAACGAGCAGGCTACCGACTCTGCCAACTGGATCCTCGGCGCACTTAGCGCGAAGCTGAACGAGGAGAATCTCGACTTTAAGACAGCAAGGTGACGACCAGATCAGCTGAGAGGCTCTGTCGAGACTCGTTGCCGATGGAACGATATCCAGCACAGCCGCGACAACGATAGTGTTGCCCGCTCGATGTGGGATGGGGAAGGTAGTCCGTAGACGAGATCATTGAGAAGCGAGGGCTCAAGCAGATCAGCGACACCGGCGAAATCGAGAAGGATCGTCAATGAAGTTCTCGCAGCGAAATCGCAAGCAAGTCGAGGACTACCGCGCCGGGAAGGAAAAGGCCTTCAACTCGCTCGTCGGCCAGGTGATGAAGGCGACCAAGGGCAAGGCCAACCCCGCCCAAGTGAGCGAAATCCTGAAACGCAAGTTGTCGAGTTGACCGGCCGATCTCGCCGGCCGTCCGCAGCGGACCCGCGTAACCAAGTTATAGATGCGTTTTACCTGGGATCCCAACAAGGAACGTCGCAACAAGCGGGATCACGGGATTGGGTTTCAAGAGGCCACAACCGTATTTGGGGATTCACTGGCCGCTACGGTCTCCGACCCAGATCACTCAATTGGCCAGGAGCGGTTCGTCACCATTGGGTACTCCAGCTCAGGAACTCTTCTGGTTGTGTGCCATACGCAACAAGGGGATACCATTCGCATTATTTCGGCTCGCCGAGCCACAGCTCATGAACGAAGGGACTATGAAGCTTAAGGCCAAGGAACCAGAAATGCGTCCTGAGTACGACTTCTCGGGCGGTGTTCGTGGAAAGTACTATCAACGCTACATGGAGAGCAGCAACGTTGTCGTGCTTGAACCCGATGTCCACAGGCGTTTCAGGAACTCGAGCGCGGTGAACAAGGCACTTCGTTCACTCATGCGCGCAGAAGAAACGCAACGCGGTCCAACAAAGCGGTCTGCACGGGCACGCCCAAAGGCGGCGCGCGCCGGTAACCGCTGACGGTAGCGGGTCAAGATTGCCGGGATGCTCAACACCATGACTGAACCCGTCGTCCTGACCGCCACGCGCGACGCCGTCGCGACCATCACGCTCAACCGGCCGGCGGCGCTGAATGCGCTCAACCGCGAGCTGACGCTCGCCCTGCGCGACGCGGTGTTCGCCGCCGAGCACGACCGAGAGGTGCGCTGCGTGGTGATCCGCGGCGGCGAGCATTTCATGGCGGGCGGCGATCTGAAGTGGTTCAACGAGCGGCTCGCCACGATCTCGGGCGCGGAGGCCCGGGTGCAGTTCGAGGGTTTCATCCAGGAAGTTCACGCCTTGATCGTCAGCCTGCGGCGCATGCAGAAGCCCGTGGTCGCGAGCGTGAGCGGCGCCGCCGCGGGATTCGGCATGAGCCTGATGATGGCCTGCGACCTTGCGCTCGCCGCGGACAGCGCCTATTTCACGCTCGCCTACACGCTGATCGGCGTGACTCCCGACGGCGGCTCGACCTACGCGCTGCCGCGCATCGTCGGGCTGAAGAAGGCGATGGAGATCGCTCTCCTCGGCGAGCGTTTCGACGCCGCCACCGCGGAGCGCCTCGGTCTCGTCAACCGCGTCGTGCCCGCCGCGGTGCTCGAAGCGGAGACACAGAAGCTCGCGGCGCGGCTCGCAAGCGGCCCGACTGCCGTATATGGCCGCACCAAGGCGCTCATCAATCGCGCGCTCGAGAATTCGCTCGAAACCCAGCTGCAGCGCGAAGCCGAGGCCTTCGCGCAGAGCGCATCCGAGCCTGACTTCGCTGCGGGACTCAAGGCCTTCATCGAAAAGCGCAAGCCCCAATGGAATCGCTGAAAGGCAGGACGCTCTTCATCACCGGCGGCAGCCGCGGCATCGGCCTCGCCATCGCGCTGCGTGCTGCGGCCGACGGCGCGAATATCGTCATCGCGGCCAAGACCGCCGAGCCGAATCCCAGGCTTCCCGGCACGATCTTCAGCGCCGCGGGCGAAATCGAGGCGGCAGGCGGCCAGTGCCTGCCGGTGCGGTGCGACATCCGCGACGAGACGCAGATTGCGAAGGCGGTGGCCGCCGGCGCCGAGCGCTTCGGCGGCATCGACGTCCTGGTCAACAACGCGAGCGCGATCAGCCTCACCGGCACGATGGAAACGCCGATGAAGCGCTTCGACCTGATGTTCGGCGTCAACGTGCGCGGCACCTACGCGGCGTCGCAGGCCTGCATCCCGCACCTCAAGAAGGCCGCGAACCCGCATATCCTCACGCTCGCCTCGCCGATCAACCTCAAACCGGCCTGGTTCAAGCGCCACGTCGCCTACACCATGGCGAAGTACGGCATGAGCATGTGCGTGCTCGGCATGGCGGAGGAGTTCCGCGAAGCTGGGATCGCGGTCAACGCCCTGTGGCCGCGCACCATCATCGCCACGGCGGCGCTGCAGATGATTCCCGGAGTCGATCCCGGCCGCGGAAGAAAGCCCGAGATCATGGCGGACGCCGCGCACTGGATCCTCACCCAGCCCGCGCGCGGCTGCAGCGGCAATTTCTTCATCGACGAAGACGTCCTGCGGCGCGCCGGCACTGCAGATTTCGGGAAGTACGCGGTCGATCCGGCGAAGACCCTGCTGCCCGATCTCTTCCTGGATTGACGCTGCGCCGGACCGGATCCGGTCACTCAGGCCGATTCTGCCGGCGCGAAGGAAGCTACTTTTTCTGCGCGGCCTTGGTGTTCAGCTCGGCATAGCGCCGTTTCTCTTCGTCGTACTTCGCGTTGATGGCGCCGATCTCTTTTTTCTTCGCGTCGAGCAGGGCAGTCTGGTTCTTGATGTCGATCTCGTTGTTCGTGATTTCCTGCTTGAGCTTCGCCGGCAGGGGCTTCTTGACGAAGAACTCCTTCTCGGATTCCAGCTCTTTCTTGCGCTTCTGCGCGTTGGCGACGCGCTTCTCGGTTTCGGCGATGGCCGCTTCGGCCTCCTTCAAGGCGCGGGAGCGGGCTTCCTCGATGTCCTTTTCGCTCGGATAGGTGGCGAGCAGTGCTTGAGCCCTGCGGCGTTCCTCCCGGGTCTTCTCGTCTTCTTCCAGCTTCTTCTTGCTCGCTTCCTCGCGCGCCCTGATTTCCGCAGGCGACGGCGGACGCTCGGATTTTTTCAGTATTCCCGCCTTGTTCAGCTCCTGCGTGTCGCGGCCGAGGCACTCGGGGGGAGGTATTTGCGTGTAGTAGGTCTTGCCCTTGGAGTCGACGCATTTGTACATGCGCTGCGGCTGCTGCGCTGGAGCGGGCGCCGCTGCGAGCGCGGTGAGACACAGGAACACGACTGTTTGGCTACGCATGCTGAACGATCCCATAAAGTTGCCGGTACTCCGCGATCGAACTCAGATTCTGCCGAAACTCGGCGCTCTTCTGTAGCCATTCGACCAGGTCGTCGAGAGTGGCTATGGAAATCACCGGTATTCCATGGCGCTGCTCGATCTCCTGGACCGCCGAAAGATTTCCGGCGCCGCGCTCCATCCTGTCCAGCGAGATCACGACCCCGGCGGGGGCCGCGCCGTGAGCGGCGATAATGGCGAGCGACTCGCCCACCGCGGTGCCGGCCGTCAGCACATCATCCACGATCAGTACCCGGCCGGCAAGCGGGGCGCCGATCAGATCGCCGCCCTCGCCGTGATTTTTTGCCTCCTTACGGTTGAAAGCGAAAGGCACGTTGCGGCCTTCGCGCGACAGGGCGATCGCGGTGCTAGCGGCGAGCACGATGCCCTTGTACGCGGGGCCGAACAGCATGTCGAACTTCGCGCCCGAAGCGAGGATGGCTTTTGCGTAGAATTGCGCCAGGCGCTCGAGCGCCGCGCCGGTGTTGAAGAGGCCCAGCGTTGAGGAAATACGGAGTCGTGCGTCCCGATTTGGTCACGAAGCGGCCGAACTTGAGCACGCCCTGCTCGATGCAGAAAGCGATGAACTCCTTGCGAAAATCGGCCACCTGAGAGCGCTCGGGAGAGTTGGCGAAATGTTACGCATTATCACGCTCAACCTCAACGGCATACGCTCGGCGCTCGCCAAGGGCTTTCCGCGGTGGCTCGCCCGGCAGCGAGCCGACGTCGTGTGTCTTCAGGAAATCAAGGCGCAGGAGGCGGACCTGGCCGACCTCGCTCTGGTCCCCAGGGGATTTCACGGCCACTATCACTGCTGCGCGACAAAGAAGGGCTACAGCGGCGTCGGGCTTTACTCCAGGGTGAAACCGGACAGCGTGTCCTGCGGCTACGGCAGCCGCGAATTCGACCCGGAGGGAAGGTTTCTTCGCGCGGACTTCGGCAAGCTCTCGGTGGTGTCGGTGTATCTGCCTTCGGGATCGAGCGGGGAGGAAAGGCAGAAAGCCAAGTTCCGCTTCCTCGAGGAGTTCATGCCGGTGCTGAAGAAACTCAGCGCGAGCGGCCGCGAGTTCGTCATCTGCGGCGACTGGAACATCGCCCACAAGGAAATCGACCTGAAGAACTGGCGCGGGAACCGCAAGAACTCCGGCTTCCTTCCCGAGGAGCGCGCCTGGCTCACCGAGGTGTTCGACAGCGTCGGCTGGGTGGACGTGTTCCGGCGCGTCGATTCCCGGCCCGAGCGCTATACGTGGTGGTCGAACCGCGGCCAGGCCTGGGCCAAGAACGTCGGCTGGCGCATCGACTACCAGATCGCGACGCCGGGAATCGCGGCGAAGGCGAAGAAGGCCGCGATCTACAAGGCGAAGCGCTTCTCGGATCACGCGCCGCTGACGATAGACTACGACGCGCGCCTGTAGCGGCGAAGCGCATCCCCGGGCGCGTATACAATCGCGCATGCCCTCGCCCTACCTCCAGGTTTTTCGCAGCCCGCGGGTCGCGGCAATACTGGTTCTCGGCTTCTCCTCGGGCCTGCCGCTCGCGCTCACCGGGAGCACCCTGCAGGCCTGGCTTACGGTCTCCGGCATCGACATCAGGACCATCGCGTGGTTCTCCTGGATCGGGATTCCGTACCTGCTGAAATTCCTCTGGTCGCCTCTACTCGACCGCTATGTGCCGCCTTTCCTCGGGCGGCGACGCGGCTGGATGCTGATCACCCAGGTAGCGCTCGTCATCGGTATCGCAGCGATGGGCACCGCTTCTCTCGGACACGATATCTGGATCATCGGCAGCTTTGCGCTGTGGGTGGCGCTCGCCTCGGCTTCGCAAGACATCGTTGTCGATGCCTATCGCACCGATCTGCTGCCTCCGAAGGAGCGCGGCATGGGCGCGGCGGTCGGCGTGCTCGGCTACCGTATCGCGATGCTCGCCTCGGGCGGGTTGGCGCTGATCCTCGCCGATCAGATCGGCTGGCGTTCGACCTATTTCATCATGGCTGCGCTGATGGGCGTGGGCGTGCTGACCTCGTTTCTCGCCCCCGAACCCGAGACTCCACCCGACACACCGCGCTCCCTCGCGATTGCGGTGGTGGCACCGCTGAAGGACTTCTTCTCCCGCCGCGGCGCGGTCAGCCTGCTCTTGCTCATTGTTCTCTACAAGTTCGGCGACGCGCTTGCGGGCACGCTCACCACCGCGTTCCTGATCCGCGGCGTCGGATTCGATCTCACCGACGTCGGCGTGGTGAACAAGTGGTTCGGCTTCGCTTCACTCGTCGGGGGAGCGCTCCTTGGCGGGCTGCTCATGACCAACATGAGCCTGTACCGCGCGCTCTTCCTTTTCGGGGTGCTCCAGGCGGTGTCGAACCTCTCCTTCGCCGTTCTCGCCTGGGCGGGGAAGAGCTACGCGCTCCTCGTGTTCACGGTGGCTTTCGAGAACCTCGCAAGCGGGATGGGCACGGCGGCATTCGTCGCTTTCGCGATGGCACTCTGCAACCACCGGTTCTCGGCCACGCAGTACGCGCTCATCTCGGCACTTGCGTCGCTGGGACGCATCATGTTCGGGCCGGTCACCGGCGAGCTGGTCGCGCTCGTGGACTGGGCTAATTTCTTCGTGGTAACTTTCCTCGCGGCGCTCCCCGGGCTCGCGCTGGTGTGGCTGCTGCGCGAGGAGATCGCCACGGCGGAGTCCTCTGCACCGGCGCCGGCTTGAGGGAACCGCGTGTTCGGATGTTCCGGAGGCAAAATGGCAGAAGCTGACTTACACAAACGGCGCCTGTTGTTGGCGTTTGCGCTCGCACCGGCGCTTGCGTGGGCCCAGAACGCAAAGGAAGAGTTCAAGCCACGAGTGGGCCAGGCGGGCAAGGACGTGATCTGGGTGCCGACTCCGGAGCGCTCGGTCGAGCGCATGCTGCAGATGGCCCAGGCGGGACCGAAGGACTTCGTGGTAGACCTCGGGTCGGGCGACGGCCGCACCGTGATCACGGCGGCGAAGAAATTCGGCGCGAAGAGCCTCGGCGTCGAATTCAATCCCGATATGGTGGCGCTCTCGCGGCGCAACGCCGAAAAGGAAGGCGTTGTCGAGTCGGCGAAGTTCGTCGAGGGCGACATCTTCAAGACCGATTTCTCGAGCGCGACGGTCGTGACCCTATACCTGCTCGACGATCTCAACCTCGCGCTCCGGCCGAAGCTCCTCGAAATGAAGCCGGGAACGCGAATCGCCTCGCACGACTTCAACATGGGGGATTGGGAGCCCGACGACCGGTCGAGCCTCGACGACCACACCACCTACTTATGGATCGTTCCCGCCAAGGTTGGGGGAGACTGGAAGCTCGGGGTCGATCTCGGGGAGACCGAGGACGCGGTCCTGAAACTCTCGCAGAAGTTCCAGAAGATCGAAGGCACTCTCGTTTCGAAGTCGAGCCAGATCAGCCTGCGCGAGCCGAGCCTGCGTGGGGACTGGATCAAATTCAGCTTGTGGATTATCGCGGCGTGCTGCGCGAATTCTCCGGGCGCGTGCGCGGCGGCGTGATTTCGGGTTCGGTGAGGGCGGACGGGAAACCGGCCGGGCAGTTCCGCGCCAGGAGGGTTACTGCAACAAAGTAGTTCCGGCCGAAACCGAAGGGGACCGCAGAGGTCGCGTCACATCACTTCCGCAAGTCCCTCAGGATCTCCCGCGCCGCGTTGTGGCCCGGCGCTCCCGTGACCCCGCCGCCCGGGTGTGCGCCCGCGCCGCAGAGGTAGAGCCCGCGCACGGGCGAGCGATAGTCCGCGTAGCCAAGGACCGGCCGCGCGGAGAAAAGCTGGTCGAGGGTGAGCGCGCCGTGGAAGATGTCCCCGCCGGTCATGCCGAACTCGCGCTCCAGGTCGAGCGGCGAGAGGATGCGGCGCGCGAGGATGCTCGAGTTGAAATTCGGCGCGTAGCGGTTGACCGTCTCGACGATCGCGTCGGCGGCGGATTCCTTGACGTCGTCCCAGCTTTTTCCATCCGGAAGATTCGGGTCGAAGTGCTGGCAGAAAAGGCTGGCGACGTGCTTGCCGGGCGGCGCAAGGCTCGGATCCACGGTGCTCGGTATCAGCATCTCGACGATGGGCTCGCGCGAGAAGCCGCCCGTGCGCGCCTCGAAATACGCGCGCTCCATGTAGCCGAGCGACGGCGCCATGATGATTCCCGAGCTGTGGTGGGGCATTGCGCTCCTGCCGGGCGCGCACGCAAAATCCGGAAGCTCGGAGAGCGCGACGTTCATGCGGAACGAGCCCGAGGCGCACCTCCAGCGCTCGATCCGCGAGCGGAATTCCGGATCGAGCGCCTGCGGCTCCACCAGTTTCAGATAGAGGAGCTTCGGATTGACGCCGGCAGCGACGGCGCGCGCATCGATCTCGTGGCCGTCGGCGAGCGCGACGCCAGCCGCGTGCCCGGCTTTCACGCGCACCGCGGCGACCTCGGCGCCGGTGGTGATCTCCACCCCGCGGGCGCGCGCTTCCTTTTCCATCGCCTGGCTGATCGCGCCCATTCCGCCCAGCGCATGTCCCCAGGTGCCGCGCTTTCCGTTCACATCGCCGAAGGCGTGATGCAGCAGCACGTAGGCCGAGCCGGGCGAATAGGGGCTGGCGAAGTGCCCGACCTGGGCGTCGAAGCCGAACGCCGCCTTGAGGGGATCGCTCTCGAACCACCAGTCGAGCATCTCGCCTGCGCTGCGCGTGACGAGCTCCCACAGGTCGCGCTGCTCGGCCCGTGACAGGCACACGAAGCGGCCGCCGAGACCGAGCGCGCGCAGCCAGTCGCGCCAGCCGCCGCCGATGTTGGGCGGGGTCTCGAGGACCAGCGCGCGCAGCGTGTCTGCCGCCGTTTCGATCGTCCGGTAGTAGTCGGGCAGACGCTCGGCGTCGCGCGAAGAGAACTTCGCAAGCTCCTTCTGCGTGTCGGCGAACGTCGGGCCGAGCTTGAACGATCGCCCGTCGGTGAGCGGCAGGAAGTTGGCGAACGGGCGCTCGACGAGCTTGAGGCCGTGCGCGGCGAGCCTCAAGTCGCGGACGACCTTCGGATTGAGGAGGCTCACCGTATACGCGGCGGTGGAATTGCGGAAACCCGGCGCGAATTCCTCGGTGACCGCCGCCCCGCCGACGACAGTGCGGCGCTCGAGCACGCGCACCTTGAGTCCCGCGCCGGCGAGATAGCAGGCGCAGGTGAGGCCGTTGTGGCCGCCGCCGACGATGACGACGTCGTAGGGCACGGCGCTAGCGCCGCTTCTCGACGCGGTACACGGCGAGACTGCCGAAGAAATTGGCGAAGGTCCTGCACCGGCCGGCCGCGGTGCAGCGTGACGCGCTCGAGCACGCGGATGCCGTGCTCGGCGCAGAACGATTCGAAATCGGCGATCGTGAAGAGGTGCACGTTGGGCGTGTTGTACCACTGGTAGGGCAGCTCCGGCGACATCGGCATCCTGCCCAGCGCGATCTGCAGCCGCAGGTCCCAGCGGCCGAAGTTGGGAAAGGAGACGATCGCCTCGCGCCCCACGCGCAGCATCTCCAGGACGATCTCCTCGGTATGGCGCACCGCCTGCAGCGTCTGCGACAGGATCACGCAATCGAACGACCCGGCGTCGAAGCCGGCGAGCCCGCGCTCGAGGTCGCTCTGGATGACGTTGACGCCGTTCTTGACGCAGGCGAGCACGTTGGCGTCGGCGATGTCGATGCCGTAGCCGCGCGACGTTGCGGGTCTGCTTCAGGAACTGGAGCAGCAGCCCGTCGCCGCAGCCCAGGTCGAGGACCGTCGAGTCGGGCTTGACCCAGGCCGCGATCGCCTGGAAATCGGAGCGATCCGACAGCGCAGCTCTGAGCAGTCACGGGCGTTCGAAAATGCCGTCGAAGTAGGCGCGCACCAGCGCGTGGTAGCGCGGGTCGTCGAGGAGAAACGCGTCGTGCCCGTGGGGCGCGTCGATCTCGGCGTAGGAAACGTCGGCGCGGTTGTCGAGCAGCGCCTTGACGATCTCGCGCGAACGCTCGGGCGCAAAGCGCCAGTCGGAAGTGAACGACACGACCAGGAACCTCGAGCTCGCGCCGTGGCGAGGGCCCGCTTGAGGTCGCCGCCGTGCTCCGCCGCCGGGTCGAAGTAGTCGAGCGCGCGGGTGATGAGCAGGTAGGTGTTCGCGTCGAAGTACTCGGAGAACTTGTCGCCCTGGTAGCGCAGGTAGGACTCGATCTCGAAATCGACGTCGAAATGAAAACCGATCGATCCCGAGCGCAGCGCGCGGCCGAATTTCTCCATCATCACGTCGTCGGAAAGGTAGGTGATGTGGCCGATCATGCGCGCAAGCCGCAGGCCCCG
This sequence comes from uncultured beta proteobacterium, assembly GCA_963699535.1. Taxonomy (GTDB): domain Bacteria; phylum Pseudomonadota; class Gammaproteobacteria; order Burkholderiales; family SG8-39; genus VBDM01. The sequence goes on from CAVOUJ010000031.1 coordinate 107,432, forward strand.
GCGCGGAACGACGCCGTGCTCGTAGTAGTCGCCGCCGTGGAAATCGGGATCGGTGGTGATCGCCTGGCGCGCGACCTCGTTGAAGGCGATGTTCTGCGCCGAGAGCTTGGGCGCCGCCGCGACCACGACCGCGTTGCGGATGCGGGAAGGAAAGCTCATCGTCCATTGCAGGGCCTGCATCGCCCCGAGGCTTCCGCCCATCACCGCGGCGAAGGAATCGATCCCGAGCCGGTCCGCGAGGCGCGCCTGGGTGTTCACCCAGTCCTCGACCGTGACGACGGGGAACGACGACCCATAGGGCTTCCCCGTCTTCGGATTCAGGCTCTTCGGCCCGGTCGAGCCGAAGCAGCCGCCGACGTTGTTGACCCCGATGACGAAGAATTTCTCGGTGTCGACGGGCTTGCCCGGCCCGATCATGTTGTCCCACCAGCCGACGTTCTGCGGATCGTCGGCGTAGTAGCCCGCGACGTGGTGGGCGGCGTTCAACGCATGACAGACGAGCACCGCGTTCGATTTCGACGCGTTCAGCGTCCCATACGTCTCGTACACGAGATCGTAGGAATCGAGCGGCGCGCCGCTCTTGAAGCGCAGCGGCTCCGCAAAGTGCAGCGTCTGCGGCTTGACCGCCCCGACCGAGCGCGGCTCGATGTGGTTTCTCGGCGCCATAAAATGCAAAACCCGCTTAGCCTGCCTGCTAAACGGGTTGCCCTCGCTTTAGCAATATTTGTTTTACGCCCCACGGAGCGGGGCGGCGCCTGCAAGCTGATCGTCAAATCGGCGCGAGCGAGAAAGGTACCTGAGCGGGGCGGCGGCGTCAATTCCGGCGGCGAGGTGAAGTGGGCAGCTTTGCCTGAGCGACTTGCGCGGCGACGCGCGTGACGGGTGGCCGCGCGCCGACCGCCTCAATGGAGGCGCGAGCGGCCGGGTACCCGTAGCGCGTCGTTTGCCGTGCCCGGAGCGAAGGCAAAGCTGCCCACAAACTTCAGGCATTCAGCTTGTCGAGCAGCGCCCGCGCCTTCGCCGGATCGTGCGCGCGGGCGACCCGCGCGGCGAGCGCCTCCGCCTCCCGCAGCCGGGTCTGCAGGACCCGCTGCTTGATCGCGAGCAGCTGCGCCGGATGCATCGAAAACTCGCGCAGCCCGAAGCCGAGCAGGAGGCGTGTCATGGTCACGTCGCCGGCCATCTCCCCGCACACCGCGACCGGGATCCTGGCGCGCTTCGCCGCCCGTATGGTGTGCGCGACCAGTTGCAGCACCGCCGGGTGCAGCGGATCGTACAGGTGCGCCACCGTGTCGTCGGTGCGGTCGATCGCGAGCGTGTACTGGATCAGGTCGTTGGTGCCGATCGACAGAAAATCCAGGTTGCCCGCAAAGTAGTTGAGCGACAGCGCCGCGGCTGGCACTTCTATCATGCCGCCGATCTCGATGCGCTGGTCGTAGCGGACCTTCTGGCGGTCTAGCGTCTCCTTCGCCTGGCGCACGGCGGCGAGCGTCTGCTCGACTTCGTGCGCGTGGGCGAGCATCGGGATCAGCAGGCGTATCTTTCCGTAGCGCGAGGCGCGCAGGATCGCACGCAGCTGCGTCTGGAACATCTGCGGCTCGGCCAGGCAAAAACGTATCGCGCGAAGTCCGAGCGCCGGATTCGGGCCGCCGCGATCGGCGCCGTTGATGGTCTTGTCCGCGCCGAGGTCGAGCGTGCGTACCGTGACCGGCCGGCCGTCCATCGCGTCGGCGACCTCGCGGTAGGCCTCGAACTGCTCGTCCTCGGAGGGCAGATCGTCGCGGTTGAGAAACAGGAACTCGCTGCGGAACAGCCCGACTCCGGCAGCGCCCGCTTCCTTGGCCTTTTTCACGTCCTGCGGCACTTCGATGTTGGCCTGGAGCTCCACCGTGACCCCGTCCAGGGTGGCCGAACGAGCGGTGCGCAGGTGCTTGAGCTTGCCGCGCTCGATGTCGATTTCCCGGCTGCGCGCCCGGTACTCGTCGAGCACCCGCTCTCCGGGATTGACGATGAGCACGCCCTCGCGGCCGTCAACGATCAGGACCTCGCCCTCCCTGATCATGCTGCGAGCGTGATGCAGGCCGACGATCGCGGGAATGTTGAGGCTCCGCGCGACGATCGCGGTGTGCGAGGTGACCCCGCCGAGGTCGGTGACAAAACCTGCGTAGTGGTGCTGCTTGAAGAGGATCATGTCGGCGGGCGACAGGTCGTGTGCCACCACGATCAGGTTCTTCTCCGGTGATGGCGCGGAAGGCGCATGCCCGGTGCCGAGCATGGCCTTGAGCACGCGCTCGACGACCTGCACGATATCCTGCTTGCGCTCGCGCAGGTAAGGGTCCTCGATCCCTTCGAACTGGGAAGTGAGGAAATCCATCTGCAGTACCAGCGCCCACTCGGCGTTGCAGCCGCGACTGCGGATCAGGTCGCGGGGCACCGAGGAGAGGTTGGCGTCGTTCAGCAGCATCGCGTGCAGGCCGACGATCGCCTTCATCTCCGCGAGTGCCCCGGCAAGCAGGCCGGTTTGCAGGGCCGTGAGTTCGCCGCGGACCTGAGCGACCGCGCGGTCAAAGCGCTCGACCTCGGCTTCGATTTCCTGCGCCGCGATCTGGTAGTGGGCGACCTCCATGCGCGCGCTCGAAACCAGATGCGCGTGACCGATCGCGATTCCTCCCGACACGCCGGCGCCGTGCAGCGTGAAGCTCGCGGCGGCCGTCTTCGAGATCTCGGCGGGCTTCACTCCGCCTCTCCAAAGCGCTCCGCGACGAGCCGCGCGAGCGCCGCAAGCGCGCCTTCGGCGTCCGAGCCGTCCGCTTCGATCGTGATACGGCTTCCCTTGCCCGCGGCGAGCATCATCACGCCCATGATGCTCTTCGCATTGACGCGCCGCCCGTTGCGCGTCAGGAACACCTCTGCCGCGAAGCCGCCCGCGACCTGCGTGAGCTTCGCCGCTGCACGCGCGTGCAGCCCGAGCTTGTTGACGACCTCAACCTCGACTTGCGGCATGGGAGGAATCGGGGCTCAGCCTGACCACGCCCTCGCGGCCACCGCTCAGCGCTTTTTCGACTACGCCGGCCAGCGGCGCGTCGCGGTAGGTCAGCGCGCGGATGAGCATCGGCAGGCTCGCTCCGGATGCGCCTTCGACCTTGCCGGGCTTCAGAAGGCGTGTTCCGATATTCGAGGGCGTCGCGCCGAGAATGTCGGTGAGGACCAGAACGCCCTGGCCGCTGTCGAGCTGGCGCACCAATTCCAGCGCCTGCGGGAGGATCGCCTCGGGATCATCGTGCACGGTCACGCCGAGCTGCTGAACCTGGAGGGGGCGCTTGCCGAGGACGTGGCTCGCCCCGTGAATGAGCGCTTCGCCGAAGGCGCCGTGAGCGACGATGAGAATGCCTACCATGCCCTATTTTGCAGCGGCGCCGGGAATTCGGTAAGAGGGCCAGATCAAACTACGCCGCGCAAGCCGCCTCGAGAGCATCGAGGAACATGCCCGCGACGTTGAAGCCGGTCTGCTGGGTGATTTCGACGAAGCAGGTGGGACTGGTGACGTTGATCTCGGTGAGCCAGTCGCCGATCACGTCCAGTCCCACCAGAAGCAGGCCGCGGCTCGCGAGCACGGGCCCCAGAGAATTCGCGATCTCCAGATCGCGAGCCGAAAGCGGTCTCGCCACGCCGGTCCCGCCGGCGGCGAGATTGCCGCGCGTCTCCCCGGGCTTGGGGATGCGCGCGAGGCAGTGAGGCACCGGTTTCCCCGCGATCAGCAGGATGCGCTTGTCGCCGTCGCGGATCTCCGGGATATAGCGCTGCGCCATGATCGAGACGGCGCCGTAGCCGGTGAGCGTTTCGATGATGACGTTGCGGTTGGGATCGCGGTCTGTGACGCGGAACACCGAGTGCCCGCCCATTGCATCGAGCGGCTTGAGCACCACATCGCCGTTCGCGTCGATGAATTCCTGCAATTCGCGCTCCAGGCGCGTGACCAGCGTCGGCGCCGCGAACTTCGGGAACTCCGCGATGGCGAGCTTCTCGCTGTGGTCGCGCAGCGCGCGGGGATGGTTGAACACCCTCGCGCCCTGCCTCTGCGCGAGCTCCAGCAGCCACGTGCTGGTGAGGTACTCGGCGTCGAAGGGCGGGTCCTTGCGCATCAGCACGGCGTCGAACTCGGAAAGAGGTTGCTGCCGCGGAGAACCGCCGGCCTGATACCAGTCGTCCTTCCTTCCCGTGAGGGTCAGCGGGCAGTATTCACCGATTACGAGGCCACCCTTCCACATCACGCCATCCTGCATCAGGAAAAAGAGATCGTGGCCGCGCCTCGCGGCCTCACCCATCATCGCGTAGGTCGAGTCCTTGTGGATCTTGAACGAAGCCAGAGGATCGACGATGAAGGCTATTCTCATTTGCGAAGCGCGCGAAACCTCCGCGCCTCAAGCGACGGGAAGGGACGAAGAAATTCTAGCCCATACGGCGCGCAGCGTCAGTACGATGGAACGCTTGCCGGGCGCGGTGATAGCGACTGGGCGCGCCTAGCTCGCCGGCTGGGCCTGCAGTCCGCCCTTGGGCGGCGCGACGTGGCGGTGGCGCCAGACGCCGACGATTATCGCGGCCAGCACGAACGCGGCTGTAGCGGCCGAAACGTTATCGTCGGGGTAGAACAGCGCAACGAAGGCCACGATTAGAAGCAACGCTCGCAGCAGGATGTCTCCGGCCGGATTCTCAACGAGCCGCCCGAACATTGCGAGGGCAGTCCCGCACGTGCCGATCGTCACGACCAGCGTACTGAAGACTTGCGTCCAGCCGGGGTGTACCACCATTTCGGCTCGCGAGAATATGGCGAAGGTCATGAGCGTGATCGGCAGGCAGATCTTCAACGCGACCCACATGGTCTGCATGAAGGAGGCCTGGGCGATGCGCGCGGAGATCGCGGCCGTGAGCGAAGTCGGCGGCGACAGCTCGCCCCAGACCGACATCAGGAAGACGAAGAAGTGCGCGACCCAGGGATTGACGCCGAGCTTGGTCAGGGGAGCCACGATGACGACCGCGCCGATGATGTAGGTCGCCGTCGGCGGCAGGCCCATGCCGACCAGCCAAGCCGAAAACGAAGGACATGAGAATCAGGGCGATGATGTTCCAGGAGCCGAGGTCGAGCAGCATGCCCCCCATGCGGTTGATGAAGCCGGTCACGGTGAAGAGCCCGATCATGATGCCGAGGGTCGCGAGCAGGAGCGTCAGATAGGACGTCATGTCCGCGTGGGTCTCGATGGAGAGGCGCACGTTGCCGAGGAAAGTCTCCTGCGCGGCCGCCGGATCCTTCAGCACGTGCTTGAAGTACAGGAAGTTGAGGAGCAGGAGAACGAACATGAAGGCCGCGGTATAGAGCGCCGCGAGCAACTCCCCCATGCCGATCCAGCCCATCATCGCCATGAGAAACAGGACTCCGAGGAAGAAAATCGAGGTCTTGACCTGGTTGTAGGCCGACACCTTGGGCGCCTCGATCGATTCGCGCGGCATCAGGCGCACGGCGAGAAGGTAGACGGCCAGGGCGAGCGACACGTAGTAGACGAACGCGAGGGCGAACCCGCGGACCACCACGTCCCAGTAGGGCACGCCGAGGAACTCCGACATCAGGAACGCGCCGACACCCATCATGGGCGGCATGATCAGGCCGCCCATCGAAGCCGCGGTCTCGACCGCGGCGGCGAAGGTTCCCGGCACGCCGTAGCGCTTCATCAGCGGAATGGTGATGGTGCCGACCACGACCGCATTGGCCGAGCCGCTGCCGCTCACCATGCCGATCGCCATCGACCCCATTACCGCCGCTTGCGGCACCATTTGCCGCGAGCGGCCGGCCAGCCGCTGCATGAAATGGATCATCGCGCTCTGCGCGCCGAACCCGTTCCCGATGGAAGCAAGCAGCAGGAAGGCCGAGATCAGGGTCAGTGCGATCTGGCCGTAGAGCCCGTAGATCCCGTTCGACATCTCGACCGTGCTGGAAGTGACCACGCGATAGAAACTCGTGCCCGGATGCCAGAAGAAGTCGATCGGGCTCAGGTAGCCGAACAGCGTGTAGAGCACGAGCACGATATTGACCCAGAACAGAGTGGGATGGGCCAGCCGCGACAGTTCCATCACCAGCAGGAACATGAGCAGGCCGACGACGAAATCCTGCTTCGTATAGGAGCCCTGCCGCCAGATCGCGATGTCTTCGTACTGATAGAGGAAGTAGACAAAGGCGTAGACGCAGATGGCGATGTAGAACACCACCAGTGCGTGGTTTGCGATCCTGGGCAGCCACCGGTAGAGAAGATCCTTCTGGTACATGAAGAGGATCTGCAGGACCAGCGCGATCGGCAGCAACCGGGACACCAGTTCCTGCGCGCCGCCGTAGCCGGTGTAGCAGTACCACACCACCCAGACGAACAGGACGAGCGAGAAGCCGAAGGTCAGATTCTTGAGGTTGGCGTGAGTCTTGAGCCAGTCACTCGACACGGTTGTCCCTCCTGGGGCGGAAGCGCTCGGATTGCGACGCTCAGCGGCCGGCTGAGCGGTCCGCCCGACCCTGTCTTGAAAAACCCGCGAGCGCGCGGGACGGGAGCCGCAAGGTCTCGAGGCTCCCGTTTCTCCGATGACTCGCTCAGTCGCCTATTTCGCGATCTTCCACTTGTTGTTCCAGGCTTTTTGCTCTTTCAGGAACTTGGCGAGGCCCGCGTGCACGGGAATATCCGGATTGGCGTTGATCCCCTGCACCTGCATGCCGACGAAGTCCTTGGCCATCGGCGTGAATCCCGGATCGGCCTGCGCGAGCTGTGTCCTTGTTCTTGTAGAAGGCACTCACCATCTTGTAGACGACATCCTCAGGCATGTCCGGGCGTACGTTGTAGGCGAACAGGATCGGCACGCCGTGGATCTGCGTGACCCCGACGTCCTTGCTGAAGGCATCCTTCGGATTCACGTCCACGACCGCGAGGCCGGCCGCCTTCAGCTTGGCGACCTCTTCGGGGCAGGGGTTGATCACCTTCACGTCCATGCGCACCTCGGTCTCCTTCCAGTAGGGCGCAAGCGAGCGGCCGGCGGTCGTGTACGCGACCGAGCCGGCGATCGTGCCGGCCTGCAAGGCGTCGGTCTGGCTCTTGGCGTCGATCTGGACGTGCTTGAACTGGTAGCCGAGCGTCTTGTAGATGCGCTGGAAGTTCAGCCAGTTCATGAAACCGGCTGTCGTGTAGAACACCGGCTTGCCGCTGAAGTCGCCCCAGCACCTGTACTTGCCGGCGTCCTTGGCCGCGACGGCCATGAAGGATTCCATCGGATAGGCGTACCAGGCATGCACCAGCTTCGCCTTGGCGGGCGTGTAGTCCTTGAATCCCCCTTCGCCGGCATAGAGCTGCGTCATGCCGACGTCGGCCGTGTAGCCGATCTCGCCGGTGCCGTCCATCGCCGCTTTCATGGCGCCGGTGGTCGACGGGTAGGGGTTGACGGTGACGGTGTATTGGCCGCCGAGCGCGTCTTCGACGATCTTCACCATCGAGGCGGCGACCTTGTATCCGTAGGAATCCACGCTGGACGTGGCCCAGCGGATCGACTTGCGCTCCTGCGCGGAGGCCGTTCCGATCGCCATGACCGCGAACAAGGCGGTAAGGGCCGCCGCGGATACCGACAGGCTGTAATCCAGTCTTCTCTTGAACATCGATTTCTCCTTTGAGTGCATGGGATGGAGCGCGCTCCTCTTGTCTTTTCCCGAAGCAACGCCCGTGGAAACCTGCGGTTTCAGGCACGTGTCCCGCAGTCGAGTCCCTGCTATTTGACGCCGCGGTGCCCCTTCCTGTCAACGAATGGCGAACGGCTCCGCCGTAGGTCGTCGAAGGGGCGCGAAAGCTTGATTTTGATCAACCCTCGCGCTCGGAGATTTCGATCCGTTCCCGCAGGGGTCCCTGACATAGCGAGGGATCGGCCAGTTGCGCTGTTCTTGATCACGGGTCCCTCGATGATGGTCGCGCGCGGCAGCGAGGCGCGAAGCGCTGGCTCTGCGCGAAAAGTGACCGAAGGCCGCGAGATGTCTTGCCCATATGGCGCCGACGTCGGCGTGTGTCCCGTTGCTGGAGGCGGGGCGCAGTGCTAGAGTGCCCAGCCTCCGAGCTTGACCACGGACTCACCAAGATCGGCGTGCTGATCTGCCTGTGGCAGCGCTGGCCCCATTACGATCCCGCGATGGCCTGACCGCGCCCCACTGCCTTACAAGGAGAATACATGTCTCGAATAGCCGCATTCGTGTTCGCTTCGCTCTTCGCCGCGGGCGTCGCAGCCCAGGCTCCGGGACTCGACGGCCGGCTGAAGAAGATCGCCGCCACGAAGACCATCACCATCGCCTACCGTTCCGACGCGACCCCGTTCTCATTCACGGACGATAACAAGCAGGTGGTCGGCTTTTCCATCGACCTCTGCAAACGGGTCGTGAATTCGATCGAGCGCCAGCTCAACGTGCAGGGGCTGCAGGTGCGCTGGCTCCCCGTCACCACCCAGACCCGCTTCGATGCCGTCGCCAAGGGCCAGGCGGACATGGAGTGCGGCGCGAGCACCGTGACGCTCACGCGCCTGAAGCAGGTGGACTTCTCGAGCTACATCTTCGTCGAGGCCACCGGTCTCCTGACCAAGGTCGACTTGGGCCTGCGGTCGCTGTCGGACATGTCCGGCAGGAAGATCGCCGTCGTCGCGGGCACGACCAACGAGCGGGCGGTCAACGCGCAACTCGCGCGGCGCCAGTTGAGCGCGAGCGTGATTCCGTTCAAGACTCGCGACGAAGCGTTCGCTGCCCTCCAGGAAGGGAAGGTGGATGCTTTCGCTAGCGACAAGCTTCTGCTGGTGGGATCCGCGATCATGGCGAGGGACCCGAAGTCGCTCACCATCCTTCCCGACGAACTCTCGTTCGAGCCCTACGGCATCGTGCTGCCGCGCGGCGATGCGGCTTTCCGCCTCGCAGTCAACACGGGACTCTCCCAGATCTACGGCAGCGGGGAAATCGGGGAAATCTTCGGCCGCTGGTTCCGCCAGTTCGGCGAGCCGAGCACGGTCCTCAAAGCGATGTACATCCTCGGGGCGATTCCCGACTGAGCGGGCGCGGCGCAAGACCACCCGGGCCCGAGCGCCTACCTCAGCCGGCGCGCTCTGAGATCTCTACGAGGTTTCCGTCGGGGGGTGAAGCAAAGAAGTCTTCCCTGATCAGGGAATATCCTTGAACACCTCGTTCGAATAGACGCTTTCGTTGTTCAGCGTGTCCGTGGCCGTAACGACGAAGTAGTATCGGGTCGCTCCACTGAGTCCGAGCACGCTATGGGTGGTAACGTTACCCACGGCTACACCCTGACCGAAGGGCTGGAGGTACGTTCCGGGGGCATTTCCGAAATAAATACGGTACCCGCTGAGATTTGGAGCAGCGACCGGGTCCCACGCCAGGCTCACGCTGTTAGACGGCGGTGGCGCCGTCGTGACGCTCGCGCTGGCCGCGCTGGATACGTTGCCCGCCGCGTCGCGAGCCGCAACGGTATAGGTGTAGGTTGTCCCGGCAGACAGACCCACGTCGGAATAGGTCGTGGTGGTAGGGGTCGCGATCTGGGTGCCGTTGCGGCGAACGATATAACCGGTCACCCCGACGTTGTCGGTCGACGCAGTCCATGAGAGGTTGGCACCGGTTGAACCCGCCGCTGCGGCTGAGAAGCCGCTGGGCTGGGAGGGTGGTGTCGTGTCGGGAGCGCTTGCGGTCGTGACGCTCGCGCTGGCCGCGCTGGATACGTTGCCCGCCGCATCGCGGGCCGCAACGGTATAGGTGTAGGTTGTCCCGGCAGACAGGCCCGCGTCGGCAAAGGTCGTGGTGGTCGGAGTCGCGATCTGGGTGCCGTTGCGGCGAACGATGTAGCCGATCACCCCCACGTTGTCTGTAGCTGCGCCCCATCCGAGGTTCGCACCGGTCATGCCGGTCGCCACCGCAATAAAGCCGTTCGGCTGGGAGGGCGGCGTCGTGTCGGTCGGTGCCGGGTTCGACCAAGTGGCCGAACTGCTGCTGCCACCTCCGCAGGCGGCGAGCGCCATGGTCAACAAGACAGGGAGCAGGAGGCTGTTCAATCGCTTCATGAGGAATCTCACTGCACGGCCGACACGGTGAGCTCCGGCCGAGCTGCGGGAATGTCATTGCGATTGATGGTATGCCGATGACATACGACGCCGGTGTGCAATACAAACGGTTTTTCTCACCGTGCTCATTCATTTGTGGGAAAAGTCTCGAAGCTAGGTTGTGCGGCGGGAGTGGTCGGTCCCCGGGAAGACCTGAACGCCTTTTCAGCCGGCGCGTTCGGAAATCTCGACGAGATTCCCGTCGGGGTCCCTGACGTAGACCGAGCGGATCGGCCAGTTGGCGCCGGTCTTCATGACCGGGCCCTCGATGAGGGGCACGCGCGCGGCGTTCAGACGGGCGATCACCTCATCGAGTGGAACGCTCGCAATGAGGCAGAAATCGAGCGTGCCCGGCGAAGCGAGCGTGGCCTTGGGCTCGAATTCCCTGCCCTTCTCGTGAAGATTCATCTTCTGGTTTCCGAACTTGAGCGCCATGCGGCCTTCGCCGAAGCGCTCGAGCTTCATCCCGAGCACGCGCGTGTAGAAATCGATGCATTGCTCGGTGCGGGCGGTGGTGAGGACCATGTGATCGAGATGGTCGATCACGGAAACCGTCCCCGGTCTTACCTTGCCGCGCTCAACATGTAATCGACCGCCGCATTGACCTCGGCTTCCGATAGCGTGAGGTTTCCGCCCTTCGGAGGCATCGCGCCTTTGCCCTTGAGCGCGCTCTGATGAAGTTCATTGACGCCGTGGGCAAGATGCGGTGCCCAGGCCTTCTTGTCTCCGAACTTGGGGGCGTTTGCGACACCGGCGGCATGGCAGGCCATGCACGTACTTTCGTAGATTCTCCTTCCATCGGGCTTGCCCGCCGCGGCGCTTGCCGTCTGAACTGGCACGGACGCTTTCGATGCAGCAGGCACAGCCGGCTCGACGAACTTGGCGCCGGCGGCGTTGGCC
>CAVOUJ010000032.1:0-271191 GCA_963699535.1 uncultured beta proteobacterium
ATCACCGGCATGGCGCGATCCGGGAATATTCCCTGCGGCCGGACGAAACCGGCAATCTATAGTGGAGGTAACCGTTCGGCTCTCCCTGCAGCTGACGGGTTAAAGACTTTTGCAGAAAAAGAGGCCAGCGAAGAGACATTCGCCAAAGGCCATGATAGGCCTTCATCAGAGTCATCTCCCATGCAATTTTCCCTTAGCGCGCGGTTTTCTCCAGCTCCTTGCGGATGTCCTCCTCGTGAATCCGGACGTGCTCGTACGCCCAGCGGATGAAGCGGCTCGAGCTTGCCTCTGCCGTGGAAGGCGTGCAGGCCCTCGCGGTCGAGGTCCTCTTCCTTCATCTCCCGGACGATGCGGATGGTCTCCCGGCGCACGGCGGTGAACCGCTCGATCAGCTCCTCCAGCGAGAGGCCGTCGTATTTGCGGGTCTGGGTGAGGTTGTACCGGTCGACGTCGAAGTCCGGCGGCGCGCCCGGGCCGCCGGCCAGGATGTCCGCGAAGAGCCGGTGCATGGAGCGCTCGATCACGGCAAAGTGCGCCAGCACCTGCTGCACGGTCCACTGGGCCCCGTCCTGGTAGAGCCGAGTCCGGAGCTGCTCCGGGCTCAGGGACCTGAAAAACGACACGGTTTCGGCCAAGCCCCGCTCGAGCTCGGCCGCGATGTCATCGCGACGATCCGTCATGGAAGCTCCGGGGTTCTCCTCTTGTGTTTCAGCCGTTTGCGGCTCTCGGGTTCTTCCAGATAATTCTCCGGTCGTCGACACCCCGGTGCCGGTTTCGGCCTCCAGCTTTTCGCGGGCCTCACCGGCGATCCGTCCCCCTTTACGGGCCGCACGCTTATTCTCAGGCAGCCCTGGGCGTCTCGCTTGCGCGTGATTTCGGTGGTGGCCGCTTCACCCAGCATCGAAAAGATCAGCTCCAGGTCGGTCATGTGGTCGCGCAGGTTCTCGCGCTTCAGCCCCTTGAACTTCTTGTACTCGCCGGGGGTCATGCCGAAGGCGGCCTTGGAGATCTCGGCGGTGAGGATCGCGTATTCCGCTCCTCCTTCACGTCCCGCTTTTTCCATTCGTCGTCAGCTCGTCCCGGATGGCAATGCCGCGCATCCGCTTTTCGATCCAGTCGTCGGAATAGCCTTTGGCCTTGTAAAGCGCGCGGGTGCGCTTGGTGGCCAGCTCCGGGTCTTCGATCTCCTGCACCCGTTCGTAGCCGACCTTTGCCAGCCAGCGCTTGAAGGGCTCGGCCTTGGGGGAGGGGATGGACTGGATGATGCGGAAGATGCCTTCGGTGTTGGCGCATAGCATTCGTTGCGGGCCGCCCGGCGTGTTCGATCGAAAGGGTATGTACAATTTGTACCCACCCTTTGCCGAGTTCCGGATCGCGCTGCTTCATACGCTGGATGTATTGCTTGGGGTCTTTCGAATCGATCAGAGGCAAGCACGACATCCTCAACAACAAACCACCATTCATCGTTGTGAAGCGTCCGGCGAATCTGTTGGCCTTTGAAGACTACAAGATGTGAGTCCATTTTATCCCCTCATGGCCGATGTCCGATCATTTCCTGCTTATGTTTTATTCATCTTAGCATGGCATTGTGACAGATCCGGTCACAGTTATGCAGAATTTTTTAGCGCCTTGCGGACGTCCTCTTCATGAATCCGGGCGTGCTCGTACGCCCAGCGGATGAAGCGGTCGAGCTTGCCGTTGCCGTGAAAGGGGTGCAGGCCTTCGCGGTCGAGATCCTCTTCCTTCATCTCGCGGACGATGCGGATGGTTTCCCGGCGCACGGCGGTGAACCGTTCGATCAGCTCGTCCCGCGAGAGCCCGTCGTACTTGCGGGTCTGGGTGAGGTTGTACCGGTCGACGTCGAAGTCCGGCGGCGCACCCGGGCCGCCGGCCAGGATGTCCGCGAAGAGCCGGTGCATGGAGCGCTCGATCACGGCAAAGTGCGCCAGCACCTGCTGCACCGTCCACCGGGCCCCGTCCTGGTAGAGTTGAGTCCGGAGCTGCTCCGGGCTGAGCGACCTGAAAAACGACACGGTCTCGGCGAGTCCCCGCTCGAGCTCGGCCGCAATGTCATCGCGACGATCCGTCATGGAAGCTCCAAGGTTCCGGGTAGAACGGATTCCGCCGAAGCTGCCGGCAAAATCGACCCCTGAGGTTTGGCGATCGACTGATTTTGAGAAATAAGCGACGGCGTCGCGTAAATCGGGTCTGAAGGGTATTCGAGATAAAAAGCACGGAATCGCTGGAGGTTATCAACCCCAAAGCCTCGTCCGAATCGCTGGCGGAGATCCACGGACACCCGTGGCCGTCAAACCATGCACCACAATCCGGCAGAATGACCCGCTGCCGGCCGGCGGGTGGAGTGCTTTGTCTCGCCTGCCCTTCAATTTGGCAAACTCGGTTTTCTGGCCCTCCCTACCGCGTGCTGGGGACTGCGGAGATTCCCATTGCGGTCACAGTCCGTCCGAGTCGATCAGCACCCGGCCGTGGCCCTGCTTTTCCAACCACCAGTATGTGAAGTGCTTCGAGAGCCAACTCGCGGCGCGTTCCGTCGCAAGATCCTGGATGCTGGAGCTATAGATGATGGGGATGCCGAACTTCGCCTCGATCGCGTCCAAGGTGCCGCAGACAGCATTGGGATGGACCTCGGAGGGAATGTCGAACGGCTCGAAGCCCCCCTTGATGTCCTCAAGGGTAGCCTCGACAAGGATGGCCTTCCAACGGAACCGCGCAAGCCGACCGCATGCAGCGAGAAAACGCTTCCGGTAGGTCACGGTGCACGCGACCAAGTCCGCGAGGTTCTTACGTTCCAGCGAGAGAAGGCTCTCCATCCCCTCCACCGTGTAGTCGCCTGTCTTCAGGGCGACCCGCCGCTCCCCGCCAATCCAGTTGGGGTGGTTCACGAAAAGAGGAAGCGGTTCTTTCTCTCGCGTGTCCACCAACACAACCGGCTTGGGAAGCTGGTCTTCAGTGTCGGCGTGAGAGTTCATGTTTCAATCAAAGTTCCGCCGTCCCGTTTTCCCCACGGCAGGCAGATTTTGGTAAGGGCAGGAACGCCAGTATGATCTCGCGCCGGGCCCTGACTCTTCGGCCTTCGCGAACAATTAGACCCATCTCAACCAGAGCATTCAAATCACGCTGCACGGTCTTGGCGGTTTTGTTTGCATACGCCTTGGCAAGCCGCGGGGTCAATTCGGTCACTTTTCCCACCTCGATATCCTTTGCTCCCAAATCGAGCACAAGATGCCGTCGGCGGGTCTGGGTGGCGCTGGTTTTGTTTTGGAGTTTTTCGTGGACAAAATTCCTCCACACAACATCCCACTGCTGGGCCCATATGTACTCAAGCTGTCCGTGCAAGCCGTCGACAAATCCCCGCACCGCATACATTATGAACTGAAGGATATCGCCGCCCGATTTGCTGGCATAGTCCAACTGCCGATAATACTCTGTCCGCGTTTGATTGTAGTGGTTGCTCAGCAGGTGCGCCGCCGGTGAGGGAACTCCAGCGGAGAGGAGAATATGAAATTCAAGCAGGCGGGCCGCCCTTCCATTACCGTCGCCGAACGGATGAATCAACGAGGTAGAGGTGCGCTACCACCGCCTTGACAATGGCATAAACCACTTCCATTCCCCCCGGCGGTGAGAAATCCGGCCCGTTCAGCCACTCACAAAGCCGACCCAGCAGATACCCGCAGTCTTCGCGGGCGCGCCACGGTACACATTGCCGACCACAACTGAATAGGAACGGATCTCGCCGGGCACGGCATCCTCTTTCGATGGAAGCGCATCCAGCACCTGCCGGTTATAGGCGCGCACCAGATCCCGAGTTAACGCAGGCAGCGCTCCAGCGGCAATCTGATTCCCGATCATATTGCAGGCGGCAATGATGTTTTCCACCTCCTGCTTCAGATACTGCTTGGAAGGAGGCACCTTCAGGCTGCCCTCGACCGCCTGCCGCACCTCCGCTTCGGAAAGGGTATTACCCTCAATGGCAGTGGTCGCTGCAGCTCCTTTAGCAAGGTAGAGTCGATGAAGTTCCTGAGCAGTAGATGGGCGTAGGGGCACGCGGGAAAATATGCTTGCATTCGACGCCGCCTCTCCCAAACCAAGCCAAAGTTCGGGGCGCGCTTTCCCCGATATTCGAACCGGAACGAAATCCACGAATGTGTCCGCTCGTATGTCCGCATGAATGTCCGCTTTTTAATTTAATTTAACTTCATATTATCAATTGGTTGAAAAAAGTCCAATTATATTTTGTCCCCCAATTTGTCCACTCACTCACCCGAGGAGCAAAAACGAAAGAGTGCGAGTGGGGTGGTTAGACGAGTTGGTCTTCCAGTGTAGGCGCGGGCTCAGGACCGGAATTTCACGCAAAACTCGATGGCATCATCTATTTCTCTGGCAGGCGCAAGCCGGGACAAAGCCGTTGGACGATGGCGGACCAGGTAACGCAGCCTAAATAGTGACGCTTCAGTTCCTGGATTTGTGCGGAAGAGAGATGGGGAAGGCTGTTCGCCCACGCACTCTCCGGCAATCGGTTGGCGTTTCGGCGCAGAGGAGGACGGCAAGTCTCTCTCGCTGGCTGCGAGCGCCTGCGCGACCTCTATGTTGCGGATGAGCTGATTACGAATGGGGAACCAGTCGGTGGAATTGGAAACCGTATCCTTGCGCTTTCCCTCTTATAAAGAGAAGCATGGTGTCCGTTTCGAGGTGGCAATCAACCGATGTGAATCCTCAAATGCCCACCATTTCTGGCCTGAGCGCTCTGCTCCAAAACGCCGCCTGAGCTCATTCAATGCCTCTTGGCGAAAGGTTAAGTCCCCAGCAACCAGGCGCTTGCGTTTATCTTGGGTGTTCGGACCGTACTTTTTTTCAACACCATGCTTCTTTGGCCAGACGAGCCGCTCCGGGTGTTCCAGTAACCAGCGAAGGAATGGCCCGGACGGCGGGATCGAGGGTTCGAAGGCATTACGAAGCTGCCCTATAGCCTCAACCAAGTCCACGGGCAATGGCCACATAGTCTCTCAAGCACCGAAACTGTAGATGAAGGTTGGAAATGCGGTTGGAAATGCTTTTTTACGGAAAAACAAATCAGGGCTTAGAATTTCTCCTAAGCCCCTGATTTTATTGTTGGCGTCCCCAAGGGGATTTGAACCCCTGTTGCCGACGTGAAAGGCCGGTGTCCTGGACCAGGCTAGACGATGGGGACGAAGTGATCTTTAGAATCTGGTGGGCCGTGCTGGACTCGAACCAGCGACTCTCTGCTTAAAAGGCAGATACTCTACCGCCTGAGTTAACGGCCCGCCTTCAAAACGGTTTTTTATATGTGACTGGCGTGCGGTTTTGTCAACAGAAAACAACCGCCGGCGGGCGGCCGGTCGCAGCGCCGCGCACGCCTCAGATCAGGCCCGGCGCCAGCGCGGCAACGGCCGGCGGCGAAAACCACCCAGTCCCTGCGTCCGGTCGCCAGTCTCGGGTCGGTGCGCGTTTCGGAATAGCAGCGGGCCTCCATGGCGACGGCCAGGTTGTCGGCGGTCTCGAACGTCCGCCGCATGAGCGGTATGCCGAATGCGGTCAGGCGGCGAATCGGGTTGCGGCGGTTCTCGCCGGCGCGGGCGCGCTGCGCGTCGGAGGTCGTCGCCGCCTGCTCCAGGATCACCGGCATGAAACGGACAACCAGGCCCAGCATGGTGGCGACGCGCTCGGCCGGCACCCAGCGGCACCGGTTTCAGAAACCACTGGACGCCGGCCTTGATTTCCGACTGAGCGGGTCGTGGCGATGAAAGCGGCGCCGATGAGGAAGACCAGCACCAGGCGCAGGCAGACGAGCGCCCCTTCGCGCAGCCCTTCGCGGGTCACGGCTACGCGCCCAGCACGGCCAGCGGGGTTCCGTCGGTGGAAAAGACCCGGGCGATGAACACCAGCGCCAGCAGGAAGAAGAGCCACCGCAGCTCACTGAACTGAACGCGCGCGGCCGGCCGAAAGGCGCTGAAAAGGATGATGAGCGCGACCAGGAGCAGCCGACCAGGCCGGCAAACCCGAGCCGCAGGCCGGCCACGGAGACGACCGGCCAGAGGACCAGCTTCAGGCGCACGTCCAGATGCAGGACCGATGCGCCCGGGCGGTATGCGAGCGCGCTCAGTTCAGCCATGACAGTGCCTCGCCCCCGCGCCGCGCGCGCCGCGGGCTTCGCACGTCGAAGGTCTCGGCCTCGGCGACCACCGCCGCGGGCGGCCCGTCGCCGACGATCCTGCCGTGCTGCATGATCACGAGGCGGTCGGCGTGGGCCAGCACCTTGTCGAGATCGTGGGTGGTCAGAAGGATCGTGCTGGCCGGAGCGATGCAGCGCCACCATCTGCCCGAGCACCTGGCGCACCCCGGGGTAATCCAGGTTCGAGAAAGGCTCGTCGAAGACGATCACCCGCGGCTGCATGGCCAGGACCCCGGCAATCGACAGCCGCCGCTTCTCGCCGCCGGACAGCAGGTGGGGACGGCTCGCGGCCAAGTCCGCCAACCCCACCGCAGGCGAGCGCCGCCGCCACGCGCCGGTCGACCTCGGGCCGCGGCTGAGCCGCAGGTTTTCCGGGCCGAAGGCCACGTCGTCGCGCGACGGTCTCGCCCACGATCTGGCTGTCGGCGTCCTGGAAGATCATGCCCACCAGCATCCTGGCCCGCCGCGGGTTGTCCGCGACCGAGACCCCGGCCACGCGCGACCGTGCCGGAGGTCGGGCAGCAGCAGCCCGTTCAGGTGGCGCAGCAGCGTCGTCTTGCCCGAGCCGTTGGCGCCGGCGATCACCACGAATGCGCCCTCCTCGATGACGAGGGTGACGCCGTCCAGGCCGAGGGTCCCGTCGGCAAAGCGGTGGGTCAGATTTTGGATTTCGATGATCAGGGGCATTCTCGAACTCATGGATTCATCACCGGCCGGACGGCGCGGGCGATCAGGGCGGCGGCGGCGATCTTGAGGGCATCCCCCGGCAGAAACGGGACCATTCCCAGCGCCAGCGCTTTTGCGAACGACAGGCCGGTCACCGCCGCGAGCCACGACACCCCGCAGGCATAGAGAACGATCGCGCCGAGCGGCATGGCCGCCACATCGCAGACCATGCGCCGCGGCAGCCGCTCGGCGATCCACCCGACCAGGAACACCACCGGCAGGTAGCCCAGCAGAAAACCGCCCGTCGGGCCCGACGATGCGGCCGATGCCGCCGGTGCCGCCGGCAAAGACCGGCAGCCCGCAGATCCCCGCCAGCAGGTAGACCGCGACACTCGCCAGCCCCCAGCGGCTCCCGAGCAGCAGCCCCGCCAGGAAGACGAACATGTTCTGCAGCACGATGGGCACCGGGCCGATGGGGATCGCCAGGTAGGCGCCGGCGGCCGTCAGGGCCGCAAAGAGCGAGGCGTAGACCATCGGCCGCAGGGGGGGGCGTCTGCCGCCGTGGCGTCCGCTGCTGACGTGCTCCGGTCTGTCGTCTCATGCGGCCCTCACCTGCAGAAAACAGTCGCCGTAAACGATGTGCTTCACGTCCCATCGGCCGTGCCCGCAGAATGAGCGCACCGTTTTCGTCCACGTCCACGGCGACGCCCCTGGAGTCCTCTTTCAGCGGTCACGATCCGCACGGGCCGGTTGAGCGTGACCGAATACGGCTTTCCACGTCGGGGATGACCCCGTCCCAGCGCCGGCGGCGATGCCGCGCCTCGAACTCGTCCAGGAACCGGGCGAGGAGCTCCCGGCGCGAGACCTCGCTTCCCAGCAGCGGCCTTGAGCGAGACGGCCGGCGGCTCAACCTCGGGCGGATCGTTGTTGACGTTGAGCCCGATCCCGATGTTGATGAAGGCGACCTGCTCGCCCTCCGCTCTCCATCTCGGAGAGCAGGCCGCAGAGCTTGCGGCCCCCCACCAGGATGTCGTTCGGCCACTTGACGCCCGGCGTCCACCGCCGTAGCCGTCGCGCAGGAGGCGCGGCGAGCGTCATGGAGGCCAGGAAGTTCACCCGCGAACTCGATCGGCACCGGCAGGCGCGGCCGCAGCACCACGGTGAAGTAGAGCCCGCCCGCCTCCGAGCTGCCAGACGCGGCGCAGCCGGCCGCGGCCCTGGGTCTGGCGGTCCGGCGATCACGACGGTGAAAGCCGGGCAGCCCTTGCGGGCCATGTCCTTGGCGATGTCCATGGTGGAAAGCGCTTCCGCCAGGTAGATCATGCGCTCCTCGCGGCCCGGGAACTCCCAGGGTAGAGGGCCGTCCGGGGAGGACTGCAGCCGGTAGCCCTGTGGCGCCGGACTCGATGACGTAGCCCTGCTCCTGCAGCTTGCTGGATGTGCTTCCAGACCGCCACGCGCGAAGCCCCGAGGCGGGCACACAGCGCGTTGCCGGAAACGCACGGCCCCCGGAGTCCCGCAGCATCTTGAGGATGTCGGATTTCATGCGTACCCCATATCGGTTAACCACATCAGGACGTGGTAGGTTAACCCATCGGGGCAGGCCGAGTCAAGAGGGCGGCGGCTGGCCACCGGTCGCCATTTGAGAAGCGCCCATCCAGGACAGGCGGCCGCGGGCAGGAAAAACCAGCAGGAACTCGATCCGCGCCTGGTAGCGGCCGAAGACGCCGCTCAGGTTGGACATGAACAAGGCGTTGACGGCCACCGCCACCAGGGCGAAGAGCGCCAGCAGGACCAGCGGGTCCGCGCCGGCCTCTGCCGGCGGGCGACGACGGCAGACCAGGCACAGGGCGGTGGACAGCCAGACCAGGAGCGATAAACGGCAGGTCCAGCTTTTTGAGCACGCGCTCGAGCGCCCCGCTCGCCTGGGCCGAGGCGAGGTAGGGGCGCACGTCTTCGGGGAAGGCGATGCGCAGATCCTCCGCCACGAAGGAGTGCGGGCCGAAGGCCTCGAACCCGTTCGACAGCTCCGGGCAAGAGCATCAGGCGCAAGGTGTTCCGCGCCATGGCCGACGCATGTTCCGGGAAGAGCCGCGGCAGCGTGCGCAGGGCGTCGACGATCAGCTCCCGGCACGTGCGGTTGTAGTCCGCCCAGGAAAGCCCGAGATGCTCGGCGCCGGCCCAGGTGAACGACTGGTGGTTCTCGGCGCTCCAGCGGCGCACCTCCGCCTGCCGACCGCACAGCAGGAAGTCCGGGGACTCGGCGCACTTGAGGTCGAGCACCTCCGGCATGTCGTGCAGCACGCGCGCGGCGAGAAAGACAAACCCGTTGCCGGAGCTGAACTTGAGCGTGCCGCCGAACAGGTTGACCGCCACGACGAAGAGGACCGCCCCGGCCACGCACAGGCACAGCCGGACCCCGCAGCGCACCCGGTCGCCGCACCCAGGGCAGCATCGCGACGGCGGTGACGGCCAGGACGGGGAAGTTGCCGAAGTGCGCGGCCGCAGGCAAAGGCCGCCAGCACGGCCGCGGCCGGGTGGAAACTCGACCAGCGACCACGAAGAGGCCGATGAGCCCGGTGAGGGTCCACACGTCCGCCATGACCCAGCCGGCAAACAGGCCGACCCCCGACAGGAGCAGCGCCGCCCCCAACGGCAGCGTGCCGCGTCGCTTCAAGACGCGGGACCACAGCAGGACGACGGCGAACGCCGTGACCGCGCACTGGACCACGACATAGGCCCAGTGGCCGGCGAGCCAGGTGAAGGGCCGCATGGCGCAGCCGAGCACCGGGCTGCGCATCTCGTCCGGGCAGGCGCCGAAGTAGCCCCAGGAGTCGGGAAACAGGAAGGGGAACCCGTTCAGCAGCGGGTGCAGCAGCAGCAGCCCGAAGATCAGGGCGAAGGCCGCCCACTCGGGGAATCGCCACGTCAGCCGGGCGTAGCGTCCGCAGGCATGGTCACCGTGCACCGGGAATCTTCGCCGACGTCCATGACGGCACCCAGAAAGGCGGTCAGAAAGGTCTGGATGGCGGCGGCCAGCAGGGTGATGCTCAGGACCATCAGCCGGGTGGCCAGCGGGCTGTCAAACGGGCCGAAGAACGCGCTCCACCAGGCGGGAAGCACCAGGCGACCCCGCCGCACCCAGCACGAAAAGAGGCGAGCGCCGCCAGGGCCAGCCGCTCCAGGGTCAGCCGCTCGAGCAGGTCGCCGTAGCGCCGGTGCCGCGGCAGATACCCCTGGCGCGACGCGTAGCGGCGCACCATGCAGCGAGAAGGTGATGCTCTGCACCCCCACGATCAGGCACAGGCAGCCCGACGATGAAGGTCTTGTTTTCAAAGCCGACGCCGCCCACCCACACGGGCCCGGCAAACAGCAGCGCGACCACCGCCGCCCAGCGCCAGAAACACGACCCCGGGATAGAGGAAGAGCCAGCGCGGGCGAGAAGGTCAGCAGGAAGCTTGCAGGTGCCGCCAGCCGTCGCGCCAGGTGCGCAGGTGCGGCGGCCGCGAGCGGCCGTCCGGCGCGAGCGTCGTCGGCACCTCGACGATCTTCAGCCGCTCCAGCGCGGCGCGCACCACCATCTCGCTGGCGAACTCCATGCCCGGGGTGCGCAGGTCGAGCGCGCGGATCGCATCGCGCGGAAGCCGCGCAGGCCGCAGTGGAAGTCGTGCACCGGGCATCGTGAAGAACAGCCGGCCGATGAAGCTCAGCACCGGGTTGCCGAGGTAGCGGTGCAGCAAGGGCATGGCGCCCGGCCGCGATGCCGCCCGGAAGCGGTTGCCCATGACGAGGTCGGCGCCGTCGCGCAGCTCGGCCAGGAACGCGTCGAGGCGCCGAGAAGTCGTAGCTGTCGTCGGCGTCGCCCATGACGACGTAGCGGCCGCGCGCGGCCGCGATGCCGCCGCGCAGCGCCGCGCCGTAGCCGCGCTCGGCGACCGGCACGACCCGCGCGCCCCGCGCGTCGGCGATCGCCGGCGAGCCGTCGGTGCTGCCGTTGTCGGCCACCAGCACCTCGCCGTCGACCCCGGCGCGCTCGCAGAAACGCGCGCGCCTTGTCGATGCAGCGCCCGAGGGTTTCGGCCTCGTTCAGGCAGGGCATCAGGATGGTGAGTTCCATGGGATCCTCGGGTCGCGTGAGTCTATGGCGCCGGTTGTGTTCCGGGTGTCGGCTGGAAACGATGCGCATGCATGCTATAGGCTCGCAGCAGCCGTTCGTGAATATTGTCGAAGCCGCCGTTGGACATGACCAGGATCACGTCGCCGGGGGCGCCGGTCTGCGACGAGATAGTCAATGATCTGATCGGTGTCCGCGAAGAAATGCGCCGTCTTTGCCGCGCCGGTCGAGTTCGCGCACCAGCGTCCTCCGAGGAGAAGCGCTCGGCCTCGGGGACCTTGTCGAGCCGGGGCGGCCGGCGGATACAGATCATGTCGGCGCCCTCGAAGGACTGCGGGGTAGACCGTCTGGAACACCTTGCGCATGCTGGAGTTGGTGCGCGGCTCGAAGACGGCGATGATGCGGCGGCCGGGGAAGGCGGCCTTCACCGCCGCGATCGTCTCGCGCACGGCCGTGGGGTGGTGGGCGAAATCGTCCATCACGACGATGCCCCGCTTTTCCCCGCGGATCTCCTGCCGGCGCCGGATCCCCTCGAAGCGTCTCCAGGGCGCCGGTCAGCGCGGCCGCCGATATGCCGAGGTGGTCGGCGACCGCGATGCCGGCGAGCGCGTTGAGAAGATTATGCGTGCCGATGAGACGCGTCCGGAAACGCGCAAACCGGCTGCCCGCCTTCAGCACGTCGAAAGTGGTCCACGGGGGGTCGACCGCGGATCGACCCCAGGCGCCAGTGCGAACCCTCGCGCCTGTCCGTAGCGCCGGACCGTCAGCGCAGCACCCGCGATCACCTCCGGAATGTGGGGGTCCTCGTCGCAGGCCACCAGCAGGCTGCCCGGCGGCAGCCCGCCCGACCAGGCGCCGGAAGGCGCTCTTCACGTGCGTCGAGGTCCCGGTAGATGTCGGCGTGGTCGAACTCGATGCTCGTGAGCACCGTGGCAGCGGGCCGGTAGTGCAGGAACTTCGGGCCCTTGTCGAAGAAGGCGGTGTCGTACTCGTCGCCCTCGATGACGATCAAGCCGCCGTTTCCCAGCCGGTAGTTGCTCTGGAAGTTCTTCAGGATGCCGCCGATCACGAAGGCGGGGTCGCACCCGGCGGCTTGCAGGATCCAGGCGAGGAGGGCCGAGGTGGTGGTCTTGCCGTGGGTGCCCGCCACCATCAGGGTCTGCCGGCCGGCCGCCACAAAGCGGTTGATGGCCTGGGGCATGGAGCAGAACGGCAGGCCCAGGCGCTCGAGTTCGACCGCCTCCGGGTTCAGGCGGGTGACGGCGTTTCCCACCACCACGAGATCCGGCCGATGGCCGAGGTTCTCGGGCCGGAAGCCGTCCATGATCCGGATGCCGCGGCCGGCGAGAAAATCGCTCATGGGCGGGTAGACCTTCTGATCGGAGCCCGTGACCTCGTAGCCCAGGTCCTTGAGCATGCAGGCCAGGGCCCCCATGGCGGTGCCGCACACGGCCATCAGGTGCACCCGGCGCACATCGTCCGGTATGAAGTTTTTGGACATATCCATGAGGAAAAAGCTCGAAGCTGAAGCTCGCTATCCTGATGCTTCGTGACTACTTAGGTGCGTGGGCTCGGGTTCGGGGTTAGGAAGAAGCAGTTGCCGGGCCTGACGCCGCCGGCGATTCTTCATGCGAAGCAGGTCTTGATTATGGCGCCTGTCCTCTGGATCCCTGGACCCTGAACGCTGGACTGGGCCAGAGCGCTCGAGACGTCCAGCTTTGAACTTCGACCTTCGAGCCTAAGGGTGCCTGTTTACGAAGCCTTCCCGAGCCGGCCCAGAACCTTTTCCGCCGCCGTCACCGTGGCGTCGATGTGCGCATCGGTGTGGGCCGCGGACAGGAACAGGGCCTCGAACTGCGACGGCGCGATGTAGACGCCGTCGGCGCGCATGCCCTGGTAGAACTTCGCGAAGCGCTTCAGGTCGCACGTCTTGGCGTCGTCGAAGCTGTGGACCGGGTCGGCGCAGAAAAACAGGCCGAGCATGGAACCCACGTGGTCGACCTGGGCCGGAATGCCCGCCTGTGCGGCCGCCTGCGCCAGGCCGACCGTGAGCCGGACGCTCTTCTTTTCCAGTTTCTCGTAGAAGCCCTTCTTCTGGAGCTGCTTCAGGGTGGCGATGCCGGCCGCCATGGCGAGCGGGTTCCCGGAGAGGGTGCCCGGCCTGGTAGACCGGCCCCTGGGGCGCGATGTGGGCCATGATCTCTGCGCGGCCGCCGTAGGCGCCCACCGGGCAGGCCGCCGCCGATGATCTTGCCGAAGCAGGACAGGTCGGGCGTGATCCCGTAGAGCGCCTGCGCCCCGCCGTAGGCCACCCGGAAGCCGGTCATGACCTCGTCGAAGATGAGGAGCGCGCCGTGCTTGGCGGTGAGCGTGCGCAGGGTCTCCAGGAAACCCGGGCGGGGGCGACCAGGCCCATGTTGCCGGCCACCGGCTCGACGATGACGCCGGCGATCTGCGTCGCCCTGTTTGCCGCATCACCTGCTCGAAGCCGGCGCGATCGTTGTACGGCAGCGACAGGGTGTGCGGCCGCGATGGACTGCGGGCACCCCCGGGCTGCCCGGGATCCCCAGGGTGGCCACCCCGGAGCCGGCCGCCACCAGCAGGGTGTCGGCGTGGCCGTGGTAGCAGCCGTCGAACTTGACCACCAGGTCGCGCCGGGTGTACCCCGCGGGCCAGCCGGATGGCGCTCATCGCGGCCTCGGTGCCGGAGTTGACCATGCGCACCATTTCGACCGACGGGCACCGCGTGCGACCACCATGTCGGCCAGCTCGATCTCCAGGTCCGTCGGCGCGCCGAAGCTCGTGCCCCGCTCGAGCACCCGGGTGATGGCCTTGATCACGGCCGGGTGGTTGTGGCCCAGGATCATGGGCCCCCAGGAGCCGATGTAGTCGATGTAGCGGTTGCCGTCCGCGTCGACGATGACCGCGCCCTCGGCCTTCTGGATGAAGAGCGGGTCTGCGCCCACGGATTTACAGGCCCGCACCGGGCTGTTGACCCCCCCGGGGATGACTTCAGCGGCGCGTTGGTAGAGCCGGCAGGATGCGACGGGGGCTCTCATGCGATCGTCCTTTCGGGTTGGACGACTTCGTAAAACGCCCAACTTCTGCGTTGCGCTTCATCCCGTTGCCACTGCGGCGTACTGGGAGTACGCCTCGTGACACGGGATTCGGGCGCCTTGAATTCGGAGCTTTTCACAAAGCCGTCTGATCTTAGACGGTTTACGGGTCCATCAGGTCGGGCGCGGTTGACTTCCACGCAGGATGCGGCAAAATACCAGAACGGGTATAGGGGGTCAAGGCAGTGGACCGATCGCGCTCCCCTCAGGGGCTTGCCAAAATGCTGACCTACGTGCTCGGCCGACGACCGGACGAGTTCGGGCTGGTGCCGGACGCCGGAGGGGTTCGTGCGCGTCAAGGACCTCCTCAAGGCCCTGCACGAGGAAGACGGCTGGCGGCACGTCAACCCCTCCCACATCCGCGAAGTGCTGCTGAGCGTCCCGGAGGCCGGTCTCGAGCTTGCGGAGGGTCGCATCCGCACCCGGAACCGGCCGACGACCTCGCCCGCGTCTCCCGACGCGTCGCTGCCGAAGCTGCTGTTCGCGTTCATCCGCCGCCGGGCCTACCCGCACGTGCACGCCGAAGGCATCCAGGCCCCCGCCGCGCCGGGAGTGCTCCTGGCCGCCGACCGCGCGATGGCCGAGCGGCTGGGGCGGCGCATCGACCCCGACCCGGTGATCCTGGCGGTGAACGTGCAGCTGCTGGCCGAAAACGGCCGGACGCTCACCCCGGCGGGCGAAGGCCTGTTCACCACCGAGGCGGTGCCGCCCGGCACGTTCACCGGCCCGCCGCTGCCGAAGGAAACGCCCGAGGACAGCCGCGCCCCGAAGGCTGCGGCCGAGCCGGTGGCGATGCCGGGCAGCTTCGCCATGGACATGGGCCGGGCCGAGAAGGGGGCGCACGTGCCCGAGTCCCTCAAGCTCCGCACCGCCAAGGGCAAGAAGCTCGACCGCAAGCGTCTGAAGAAGGACGGGTGGTCGCGCGAAACGCCGCCCTGGCGACAGTAGAGCCCATATCAAAAATGCATCGGACGGCCCCCTGCGGCGTTGCCTGCCGCCGTGATCCGCCAGGTTTGAAATGGGTTCTACCGAGCCGGCCGACAAACCGTTTGACATCCCCATGCGAAACTGATAGGTACGCCGATCGTTTACGGGCTGCTAGCTCAACTAGGCAGAGCAAATGACTCTTAATCATTAGGTTACTGGTTCGATTCCAGTGCAGCCCACCAGAAGATCGAAGCCGAACCCGCAAACGGGTTCGGCTTTTTCATTCAGGCCTGCCCGGGCGCCCGGCGTGCCCATTGCAAAAAACCCGCTGATCTGATTCTCTCCCTCCATGGATCGATGGGTTGCCACGGCCGGGCATGGCTCCGGCCGGCGCCACGGGGGGAGATACGCCATGTTCGCGAGCGTGAGCATCGTCATCCCGGTCTACAACGAGGCCGCGACCCTGAGGCGCGTCGTCGCGGCGGTCGAGCAGGCCCCCCTGTTCGGCCTGCGGCGCGAGATGATCCTGGTCGACGACGGCTCGACGGACGGCAGCCGGGACATCCTGGACGCCCTGGCCGGCGGGTATAAAATCCTGCGGCACGCGCACAACCGCGGCAAGGGGGCGGCGCTGCGCACGGGCTTTGCGGCGGCCACCGGGGACATCGTGATCATCCAGGACGCCGACCTGGAATACGACCCCGGCGAGTACGAGGCCCTCCTTCGGCCGATCATGGACGGCAAGGCGGATGCGGTTTTCGGCTCCCGCTTCCTGAGCGGCCGCCCGCACCGCGTGCTCTATTTCTGGCACCAGGTCGGCAACCGCTTCCTGACCACGCTCTCCAACATGCTGACGAACCTCAACCTCTCAGACATGGAGAGCTGCTACAAGGTCATGCGCCGGGAGGTCCTGGACGAAATCCGGCCGCTGCTGCGCTCGGAGCGCTTCGGCATCGACCCCGAGCTGACCGCCCGCCTGGGCCGGATGGCCCGCCGGAGAGGCTGCCGCATCTACGAGGTCGGGATCTCCTATTCCGGGCGGACGTACGAGGAGGGCAAGAAGATCGGATGGAAGGACGGGGTCTCCGCCCTCGGGGCGATCCTGAAGTACAACCTCTTCGAGTAGCGCCCGTCCCACTCCTCCCTGCCTTCAACCCTCCCCGGTCTCCGGCCGGCGCCCGACCCCGCCGCCGGGTGGACCGGGAGCTGTCCCGTAAAAAGCTGTTGACGGGCATCGGTCGGTCTGATAAATAGTCGCATTTTCAACCCATCATCGTCGTCATCCTTGCTCCGGGGCGTGACCCCGGGGCTTCATACCCAAGAGGAGGATCATGCGAAGGTACGAAACATTCATCATCATCGATCCGGATCTCTCCGAGGAGCAGCGCCTGCCGGTGCTCGAGAGAGTGAAGGAAATCATGGCCCAACTGAGCGGGTTCCTCATCCGCGTCGACGATTGGGGTTCCCGGAAACTGTCGTACGCCATCAAGAAGAAGGAGCGCGGCTACTACGTGCGCTTCGATTTCTGCGGCACGGGCCAACTCGTCAACGAGATGGAGCGCTTCTTCCGCATCGACGAGCGCGTGCTCAAGCACATGTCGGTGCTTCTCGATACGCATCCGACCTGGAGCGCATCAAGGAGGAAATGGCCAAGGCCGAGGCCGAGGCGCAAAAACCCGCCGAAACCGCACCGATCCGCGCAGTCCCGCATCGCACCGGCCGCCATCGGCGCCGCACCGAAGCCGCCAAACCGACCGAACCCGTGCACCCCCAGCAGGAGGCCTAACCCATGCCCGCACCCACAAACCGAGACTCCCGACCGCCCGCCGGCGGCGTCAAACGCAAAAAACGTGTTTTCCATCGCCGCAAAGTCTGCCGTTTCTGCGCGGACAGCAGCCTCGTGATCGATTACAAAGATTCGAAGATGCTGCGGTACTTCGTGACCGAGCGGGGCAAAATCATCCCCAAGCGCATCTCCGGGTGCTGCGCCAAGCATCAGCGGTCGCTCACCCATGCCGTCAAGCGCGCCCGGACGATTGCCCTGCTGCCCTTTGTCGGCTCGATCGATAACTATTAGAAGCTATCTCAAAAATGCATCTGACAGTCGATGGCGGCGTTGCACGCCTCTAAAATGCTCACGACCTGCGCGGTTGCTCCGCTTTTTCATCAGCGTGCGCCTTGCCCCGGCTGTGATCTGCTATTTTTAGATGGCTTGCACCCAGGCGTTGGTGGGCTTCCAGGGCCGCTCGGCCCCCGCACCGGGAAGATGAGAACGGATATCGTCACAGGCACCCTGATCACCTGCCTGCTCGTCACCGTCTGCGCGCTGGTCCCGGTCGTCGGGCTGATGGGCACGGTGTTCATCCCCGTTCCGGTCATGTTCTACCGCGCCAAGACCGGCCGGCAGGCGGCGGCTCGTCATCGCGGCGGCAGCCCTCGGTTTTGTCAGCCTGCTGGGGGGCGCCCTGGAGCTCGTGTTTTTCGGAGAGTTCCTCCTCATCGGCCTGGCCTCATGGGCGAGCTGATGCCGAGGGGGTATTCGATCGAACGAACCGCGGGGATCGTCTGTGCCGCGGTCTTCGCCTTCGGGCTGGCCGGCTTGGCCGTCTTACGGCATTTTTACCGGAACGGGGCTTTATCGACATCCTTTCCGAGGCGGCACGCATCAACCTGGAGCTGACCGTCGAGAATCTACCGGCAGATGGGCTGTCTCCGAGGACCAGATTCAATTTCTGGAAGAGCGCCCTGCCGGTCATCCAGCAGTGTCCTGGTCGGCATCATGCCGGCGCTCGCGGCCAGCTCGGCGCTGATGGTGATCTGGGTCAGCCTGCTCACCGCGCGGGCCGTGTTTCAGCGGTTCGGGTTGCCTTTTCCGGACTACGGGGCGCTGGACCACTGGAAGGCGCCCGAGCCCCTCGTGTGGGGCGGTGATCGCCTGCCGGCGTGCTCCTGCTCGTGCCGAACTTCCCCGCCCGGATCGTGGGGTTGAACGGCCTGTTGGTGTTCATGGTCGTCTACTTCTTCCAGGGAATTGCCATCGTCGCGTTTTATTTCCGGAAGAAACAGGTGCCCCGCGTGGCGCGCATGCTGCTCTATGGGATCATCGGCGTGCAGCAGGTGGTCATGCTGGCGGTCATCGGTGTCGGCTTCTTCGACACCTGGTTCAATTTCAGAAAACTTGGAAAGCCGCTCGCCTCGCACTGAAACCGTCCGTAAACGGCGGACAGGCGGGTGCGGCGGATCATCGTGGAGGTTACGATATGAGAGTGATTCTCACGCAAACGATTGAGTCATTGGGGATCATCGGCAGCGAGGTCGAGGTCAAGCCGGGCTATGCCCGCAACTTCCTGCTGCCCCAGCAGAAGGCCGTGGTCGCCACCCCGCAGAACCGCCGCCGCATGGAGCAGGACAAATCCAAGTTCGAGCTCCAGATCGCCAAGGAGCGCAAGCTGGCCGAGGAGATGGCCCAGAAGCTCGAGGGCGTCGTCTGCCGGATTTCCGCCAAGGTGGCCGAGGAAGACCGTCTGTACGGCTCCGTCACGGTGCGGGACGTCATCGACTCGCTCGCCGCCCAGAACGTCGTGGTCGAGAAGCGGATGGTCCTGCTGAGCGAGCCCATCAAGCAGCTCGGCACCCACAAGGTCCCCATCCGGGTCTACAAGGGGGTCGAGCCGGAGATCACGGTGGAAATCGTCGCGGAAGGCTGACCCGCGCCGCCGCAATCGAATCTCTTGACAGGTTGCGTGCGGTGGTGTTTCATGCCCGTGGGTGTGTGGGCGCCACCGCATGAACCCGTCATGCCTTTCCCCCACCCGCCCTGTTCCAGGACGAGCCCGATGGCCGAAAAAAACCCCCAGACCGCCAAGGATTCGGAGCTGCTCACATGTGCCGCCGCAGAACATCGAGGCCGAAGAATCCGTTCTGAGCGCGCATCCTGCTGGAAAGCACGACCCTGCTGGAGGTGGTCGAGATCCTGGCGCCCGCCGGATTTCTACCGCACCGTCGCACCAGAAGATCTTCGCGGCCATGACCGACCTGTTCAACCGCAACGAACCGATCGACACCGTCACGGTCGCAAACCACCTGAAGGAGAAGCGGGCAGCTGGAGCAGGTCGGCGGCGCCGCCTATCTCGCACGGCTGCTGGACGTGCCGCCGGCCGTGGATGCCCCGCACTACGCCGGGATCATCCACGACAAGGCCGTGCTGCGGCGGCTGATCGAAAAATCCAACGCGATCGCCAAGCGCTGCTTCCAGGAGCAGGGCAACGCCGACGACATCGTGGATTACGCCGAGGCCTCGATCTTCGAGGTCGACCGAGAAAAAGGCCCGCCAGGCCTTCTACCCTCTGAGCAAGCTGATCGACGGCAACATCGACTTCCTCGAGGAAAAGCAGAAGAACAAGAGCCTGGTGACCGGGGTGCCCACCGGCTTCACCCAGTTGGACAACCTGACCTCGGGCCTCCAGAACTCGGACCTCATCATCCTGGCCGGCCGGCCGAGCATGGGCAAGACCGCCCTCGCGCTCAACATCGCCCGCAACGCCGCCGTCGACGCGCGGGGTGCCGGTCGCGATCTTCTCGCTGGAGATGTCCAAGGAGCAGCTGTCCCTGCGCACTGCTCTGCGCCGAGGCCAGCATCGACTCCTCGCGCCTGCGCAGCGGCTTTTTCAGCATGGAGGACTGGGAGCGCGTGACGGACGCCGCCGGCGTCCTGTCCGCGGCGCCCATTTTCATCGACGACTCCGCGAGCCTCTCGGCCATGGAGGTCCGGGCCAAAGCCCGCCGGCTGAAGATGGACAAAAACATCGGCCTGATCATCATCGACTACCTGCAGCTCATGCAGGGCCGGGCCGGCGCCGAGCGGCGCGATCTGGAAATCTCGGAGATCTGCCGCGGGCCTGAAGGCGCTCGCCAAGGAGATCAGCCTGCCCGTCATCGCCCTCTCCCAGCTCAACCGCATGCTGGAGCAGCGCACCGACAAGCGGCCGCGGCTGTCGGACCTGCGCGAGTCGGGCGCCCTCGAGCAGGATGCCGACGTGGTCGCCTTCATCTACCGCGACGAGGTCTACAACAAGGAGGAGACCAACCCCAACAAGGGCACCGCCGAGGTCATCCTCGCCAAGCAGCGCAACGGCCCGACCGGCGACATCACTGC
This sequence comes from uncultured beta proteobacterium, assembly GCA_963699535.1. Taxonomy (GTDB): domain Bacteria; phylum Pseudomonadota; class Gammaproteobacteria; order Burkholderiales; family SG8-39; genus VBDM01. Next base: position 20,190 of record CAVOUJ010000032.1, read on the forward strand.
TGACGTTCCTGGCCGCCTACACCCGCTTTGAAAACATGGCCCCCGACGCCATGCGCGGCAACGCGTGAAGCACGGCTGCACCCCTTCCGCGACGGGGTCTTCGGTCTTATGGTTGTGGCCATGAAAGAATCCGCGGCCCCGCTCTGAATGAAACGCATCTACGGCAACACCGCCGGCCTGAAGGCCGAACCAGATCCGCCGCCTGGAAAACCTCTACCGCCGGCGCGTACCGCCCGAGGTCCTCGTCACGCCCGGAGCTCGCCCGCGACGTCAGCCTGCTGTCGCACGAGATCCGCCGCCAGATCGGCCTGCTGGTCGAACCGCCAGGGGCGGATCGTCGTTCGTGGTGGTCGGCGACACCAAGCAGATCGTGATCCCTGCGCACCGACGACTACCAGGCCGCCCCCGGCCGCCTCAACGGCCTGCGCTGCATTCACACCCATCTGAACGACGAGCCCCTCGACCCAGGACGACCTGACCGACTTGGCGCTGCTGCGGCTGGACCTCATGGCCGCCATCGGCAATCGGCCGACGGCGGCTGCCCGCGCGAGGTCCACGTGGCGCACGTGCTGCCCGGCACCGTCCGAACGCCTCCCGCACCGGCTGCTGCCGCCGCTGCCACCGGCCGCACTCGACATCGACTGCCTGGCGATGATCCAGGCCATCGAGGAGCGAGCTGGAGCGGGTGGTCAGCGGCCCGCTACGGCCGGCGACGCGCGCGACCGGGCGCTCCTGGTCAGCGTCTCTTCGCGATTCCCGCCGCCGGACGAGGAGTCCATGGCGGAGCTGAGGGAGCTGGCGCGCTCGGGCGGCATCGAGGTCATCGACTCCGTCATCCAGCACGCGCGAGCAGGTCGACCACCGCTTCCTCATCGGCACCGGCAAACTCCAGGAACTCGCCATCCACGCCCTCCAGGAGGCGGCGACGATCATCGTCTTCGACCAGGAGCTGAACCCGTCCCAGATCCGTTCCATCACCGACCAGATCGCGCTCAAGGTCATCGACCGCACCCAGCTGATCCTGGACATTTTCGCCCAGCGCGCCCGGTCCCGGGAGGGCAAGCTCCAGGTGGAGCTGGCCCAGCTGAAATACATGCTGCCGCGCCTGGTCGGCAACGGAACACGGCCATGTCGCGCCTGACCGGCGGCATCGGCGGCCGGGGACCGGGCGAGACGCAAGCTCGAGATCGACCGCCGCCGGGTGCGCGAGCGCATCCAGCCAGCTCGAGGACGCGCTGGAGGAGGTGCGCCGCCACCGCCGCCAGCTGCGCGCCGAAGCGGGACAAGAAGCGACCTGCCGGTGCATCTCGATCATCGGCTACACCAACGCCGGCAAGAGCACGCTGCTCAACAGCCTGACCCACAGCCGGGTGCTGGCCGAAGAGCCGGCTGTTCGCCACCCTGGACCCCTCCAGCCGGCGGCTGCGGTTCCCCCGGGACATCGAGGTGATCGTCACCGACACCGTCGGGCTTCATCCGCGACCTGCCGCGGGATCTGATGGTGGCCTTCCGGGCGACGCTCGAGGAGCTCGAGAACGCCGACCTGCTGCTGCACGTGATCGACGCGAGCAACCCGCGCTTCGAGGACCAGATCCGTGTCCGTCGAAACCATCATCGGCGACCTGCACCTCGAGCACAAGGCCCGTCCTCAAGGTGTTCAACAAGATGCGACCTGGTCGGACCCCGAGGTCGCCGACAACCTCAGCCGACGCCACGCCGGGGTCTCCGTCAGCGCCGTCACCCCCGCGACCCTCCGGCCCCTGATCGAACGCGTGCAATCCATGGTCGAGGCGCTCCAGACCGCCCCCGCCGAACCCGGTGAAAATCGGCCGGATGACGGGTCCCCGGATGGCGAACCGGAGCCCGGTTTCTGCGATGCAACCACAAGGCATTGCGGTTGACACCACCTCCAAAAGCGATATAACTGGCCCATGGATTTAACCACGGTGTCCCGCGTTGCGGTCAAAGCCGCCTACCGCAGCGCGGATATCCTGCGTTCCCGGATAGGGCATCTCAGCACGGTCGCCAAGAAGGGCCCGACCGACCTGGTGACCGACGCCGACCTGGCCTCCGAAGCCGAGATCGTGCGGACCATCCGCGAGGTGTTCCCGGAGCACGCGATCGCGTTCGTGACCTGGGTCGCGGCGGCGAGCGGCGCCGTGTTCACGCTGAAGATCTCGCCGACCAGGACCGAGACCCCGTGGTCCTTGAGCAGCCAGCGCGACTTCCGCGCGCCGACCAGGGGATCGCCCTCGGAATCGTGGAGGATCAGGTGGAGCTGGGGCGCCCATTCCCTGTTGTGCTCGTCGATCGCGATCCGAAGTCCGTTCACGAACGTCTTTCCGAAGCGCTCGTAGCGTCCCGTGAGCGGAACGCACGACGCCGATCCGGGTGAGGCCCTGCGCGGCGCGCTTGATCGCGACCGAGTCGAGCGGGCAGTTCCCCATGTCCTCGACCAGCGCCTGGAGCCGTTCTTCTCCTCGGCGGAAGGGCGCGCGGCGAGACCCACGCGGGCGGCCCACGCCCGTTCGGCCGCGCGGGTCATCGGCTCGAAGCGGGCCACGTCCTGGGTGCCGGCGTACTCGATCGCCCAGGAGGGGGCCGCGGAATCCTTGGGTTTCTCGAGGAGCCGCGCCTTCAGCTCGGCCGCGCGGTTGGACGGATAGTGCCGGTCCGTCGATTTCTTCGCCGTGGAGTCGGGCGGGGATGCCGGTCGGTGGCGGGCGGCGCGGCCGGCGCCGCCGCGAACGATGCCGCCGCGGCGAGCGCGAGGAGCGCCGCGCCGATCCGCCACGAGCGCGACGGGTTAGCGGACATCACGGAGCGCCGCGTGCTCGCGGGCCAGTTTCACGTAGTGGTCGGCGGATTCCCGTAGTCGCTCCAGCACCGCGGAGGGAATCGGCCCGCGCAGCACACCGGGTACGCCCGCGACGAACGAGCGTGGAGGAACGACCGTTCGCTCCAGCACGAGGCATCCCGCCGCGATCAGCGATTCCTCGCCGATCTCGGCGTCGTCCAGCACGATCGCGCCCATTCCGATCAGGCACCGGTCCCCGATCGTGGCCCCGTGAAGGATCGCCCGGTGTCCCGCGGTCACCTCGCGGCCCACGGTGAGCTGGGACCGCCCTGTCGTCGTGTGGAGGATGCAGCCGTCCTGGATGTTCGTGCGCGCGCCGATCGCGATCGGGCCGACGTCGCCGCGAAGCACCGCTCCGTACCAGACGGAAGCCTCCTCGCCCAAAACGACGTCGCCCACCACGACCGCGGTGGGCGCGACGAAAACGGAGGGCGGAACGACCGGGGTCCGTCCGCGAAAGGGAGCGATCACGTCCGCGGCGGGGCGGACGTGGCGGGCGGGCCGCCTAGAGCTCCTCGGGATTCCACTTTCCGAAATCCTCCGGATTGAGTTCCTCGAGGTAGCGGCGAAGCTCCTCCGCCTTTTCCTCGGGCGATTTTTCGGGCGGCGTCGTGACGCCGGGCTCGCGGGCCGACTTCTGGAACACGGCGTCGACCACGAAGATGGGGACGCGCGTGCGCAGGGCCAGGGCGATCGAATCGCTCGGGCGGGCGTCGACGGGCACGGCGCCGTGACCCCCGTCCACATAGATGTTCGCGAAGAAGGTCGTGTCCTTGAGGTCGGTGATCACGACGCGGGAGACCTTGGCCTTCAGGGTTTCGATGACGCTCACCAGGAGATCGTGCGTCAGCGGGCGCTGGTAGCGCTTGCCGACCAGCTCCATGTGGATGGCGGTCGCCTCGTTCGGGCCGATCCAAATGGGAGAACGCGGCTTCCCTCGATCTCCTGCAGGATGACGACCGGGCTCTTGGACCGCTCGTCAATCGCCAGCCCGCCCACCCGTACGGGAATCATGCTCATGGCGAACCGTTCGTTCCCCCCGGCGCGGAGGTGGAGTCCGGCGGCACCCCGCCGCCTTCCTCGTTCAGATCGGGCGCGGGCCTCTCCATGTTGTCGATCATCCACTGGGCCGACGCCGCGAGATCGGAGTCCGGATGGTCCTTCAGGAACTGCTCGAACTCGGTCTTCGCGAGACCGTACTCGCCCAGCTCCTCCGCGTAGGTGAAGCCGATCATGAATTGCGCCTGAATCGAGACGCGCTCGTGCGGATACCGGGTGATCAGCCCGCGATAGAGGCCGATCCGCTCCAGGGGCGTCACCGCGGCCTGGGCTTCCTTGAAGTAGTCCTCGGGCGTCTTCCCCGGGGACGAGCGCCACCCGGATCGAGTCGTCGAAGATGATCGCTGCCTGCATGATCGAGTCGCCGAAGGTCTTGCCGTAGTCCTCGCGCTGCTCGTTCTTGAGCGCGCGTCTCGATTCGCGGCCGGACCTGCTCGAGCGGCTGGACCTTCTTCTCCTCGCGGGTCTCGACTTTGATCAGGTGCCAGTTCTTCGCCGACCGGAGCGGCTGGCTGATCTGGTCGATCGGGAGCGCGAACGCGGCCGCCACGACCGCCGGCGCCTTGCCCACCCCGGGCACGTTATCGCTGCTCTGCGCGACCCACCCCAGGTTGCCGCCGGTTGTCTGCGTCGCCTTGTCGGTCGAATACTTCTTGCAGGTGGCGTCCCACAGGGCGCCCTTCACGAGCGCGCGGCGCACCTCGGCCGCCTTGGCCTTCGTGGGGAACTGGATGTGGCGCACTCGGGCGCGCGCCTCGATCGTGAACTCGGACCCATGCGTGTCGTAATAGTTCTGAATGGCGGAGTCCGGAATCGCCGGCAGGTTGGACGTCTTGTAATCGTAGTAGCGCCGGATCAGCAGATCCTTTTCCATCGCGCGCAGCGACGCGAGATAGGTGGAATCCTTCTCGAGGCCCGCGCTCTTCGCCGCGGCGTACATGCCTTCCTGCATCACGATCCGGGACACGACGTCGCGATAGCCGTCGGGCTGGCGGAGCTGCGGCTGGATGGAGGTGGGGGCCGTCGCGATGAGCGAGTCCACCTCATGTCGCGTGATCTTGCGCGTTCCCACGAGCGCGACCACGGGGCCCGTCGTGTCCGCCACTCCGGGATGCCAGACGCGGGCGTCCGACGCGCCCGGCTTGGACGCGGCACCGTTCCCCTCCGAGGGTTTGGGGCCGCCCGAGCACCCCGCGACGGCCAGAAGTCCGAGCGCGAACAAAGCTGCGGCCGCGCCGCCGATGCGGGATGAGGTCATTTCCGGACGACCCACACTTTCACGGGCGCCTCGACGTCCTGGAACAGGTGAACGGGAACCTCGAAAACCCCCAGAGCCTTGAGCGGCTCCACGAGGCGGATATTCTTCCGCTCGATGTCGAAGCCTTCCTTCTTCAGCGCTTCGTGAATGTCCACGACGGTCACCGAGCCGTACAGCTGATCTTCCTCCCCAACCTGGGCGCTGAACTGGAGCGAGACGGCGGCCAGGCGGCCCTTGAGCGCTTCAGCCGCGTGCCGCTGCTTCTGCTCCAGGGAAACGCGGGCGCGTTCCCGATCCTTGAACACCCCTTGGGCGTTCCCGACCGCGGCAATCGCCTTCTTTCTGGGGAGCAGATAGTTCCGGGCGTACCCGTCCGCGACGCGCACCGAAGCGCCCCGCTTGCCGAGCCCGCTCATGTCCTCGAGAAGAATGACTTCCATGGTTCCTCCTAGTTGTCCTCGCCGCCCTGGCCGACGGGGTCACTGGGCCCCGGAACGGCTCGGCGGCGGAAATCGTACCACGCATCGAAGAAGCCGATTCCCAGGAACGCCACGAGGAGAACCGGCATCAGGACAATGAGAATCAGGATCGCCGCCTGGATCATCCATCGAAGCTGGAACGCGATGGAGAGAAAGCGCGCGACCGCGAACCCCTGGATGGTGTAGGCCACGGCCAGGGGGAAGGCCAGATTCACGCCCGCCTCCACCGCGGGCGCCCACCGGGTCACGACCAAGACCAGCGCGAGCGCCACTCCCCACGCGCCCGCCGGGTGAACCCTCCACGTCGAAAACTCGCCGAACGTGGGAAATCCCTCCTCGTCCTGGAAGAGCACGGACGCGAGCCAGCAGTTGATCGCCATCACGAGCACCCACTTGATGGCGAAGAGCGACGGCAAGAGGAGCGTCCAGAGCTTCGCCGTCTGCGTCAGCGCGCGATCGAAATCGGCGGCCGAAAGTCCCAGCGTCTCGGACACGCGGTGCTCGGTCTCCAGGCGCCGCACCTCCTCGATGCGGGCCGCCAGGACCCGGCTCAGCTCGTCCAGGCCGCCGAGGAACAGATAGGCGGCCCCGACCGCGAGGACCGGCGAGGCGGAGAGCACGAGGACCGTCGAGGCGCGCATCCCCCGCCGCGCACCCGCGGCGAGAAGGAGCCCCGAGGCGGCGAGGACGGCCACGAAGAATAGCTGCGACGGCTCGCTCAGCCCCGCGGCGTATACGGCGCCGAGCGTGGCGGTCGCGGCCAGCGCGCCCAGGAGCAACCCGACGCGCCGCGCGAGCCAGAGAATGCCCACGGGGAGAAGTCCGTAGCCCCAGGGAATGGGGGCCGGGACGTCGCTCGATGCCGCCGCGATCAGACCCGCGCCGAGGAGCAGCGCGCCGACGACGCGGACGGCCTCTAGCGCGGCCGCCGGCCGTCCCGTCTCAGCGGTATTGCTCACTGGTGAACGGCAAGAGCGCCAGAATGCGAGCGCGCTTCACGGCCTCGGTGATCTGCGACTGATGACGCGCGCAGGTCCCCGAAATTCGCCGCGGCACGATCTTTCCTCGATCGGTGATGAACCGGGTGAGCCGCCGATCGTCCTTGTAGTCGATCCGCTCCACCTTGTCGAAGCACAGCTTGCAGAACTTCCGTCGAAACGACCTGGGTTCTCCTTCACGCGCCATCTATACCTCCTGCGATTCGATGGGTTCCAACAACATTCAAAGCGATGCGCCGCCGCGTCACTCCCCGGCCGCCGGGGTCACCGCGGCCCTTGGCTCCGCGCCTTCTTCCGGAGCCTTGGCGCCCTCGGGCGGCTTGGGCAGGTCCTTCGGCGCCAGGATCGTCAGGTGCCGGAGCACGCTCTCGTTGAGCCGGAAGCGGCGGTCCATCTCCGCGATCAGCTCGGGCGGGCTCTTGTGCTTCACGTGAACGTAGGTGCCGTCGCGCCGCTTGCGGATGACGTAGGCGAGCTTGCGCTTCCCCCAGCGCTGAACCTCGATCACCTCGCCGCCGGCCTGGGCGATCGGCTGGGTCACGCGCTCCACCTCCTCGTTCACCCGGGTCTCTTCCAGCCCCGGATCGTAGATCACAGTGGTTTCGTAGAGTTTCATCGTCTCCTCATTCTTCCGTGGACTCGCGACCGAACCGGTTCCAACGGTTCATCGCCTGGGTTATGCTGGGCGGCGTGAGCATCAAGAGCGCCAAGGAATGCTACAACGACGCGATCCACTACAGGGAGGAGATCCGGGATCTGTTCCGCCGCGGCCAGATCCGGCTGCGATCGCTGTCGCTCGCGGAGAGCATCTTCCTGCACATCGTCTGGGACATCCTCGCCGTCCTGCAGAAGGCGAAGCGCGTGCCGGCCGGGTTCGACCACCTCGAGGAGTCGGTGGCCGACATCTACTACGGCAATTTCTCCGTGTTCCAGTCGCTGCCCGACGTCTGGGCAATCGAGCAGGTGTTTCCGATCATTCCGGTGCACCGGCACACCGAGCAGCCCACACGCCGCGCCATCCTCGCCGACATTACCTGCGACTCCGACGGGAAGATCGACCGCTTCATCGAGTCGGGCGGACTGCAGCGCACGCTGCCGGTGCACACCTTCGTCGAGGGCCAGCAGTACTACTTCGGCGTGTTCCTCGTGGGCGCCTACCAGGAGACGCTCGGCGACCTGCACAACCTGATGGGCGACACCAACGTGGCGAGCGTGCGCATCAATCCCGACGGCGGCTTCGAGTTCGTGCGCGAGATGAGCGGCGACAGCATCTCCGACGTTCTCAGCTATGTCGAGTATCAGCCGCAGCGGCTGCTGGAGCAGTTCCGCAATACCGCCGAGCAGGCGGTGCGCAAGGAACGCATCACGCTCGCGCAGCGCCAGGCGATGCTCGAGTCGTTCGGCGCCAGCCTGCGCGGCTACACCTATTACGAAGAATAGTCCCGGAAGGATTCAGAATCATGTCGAAAGTGCTGATCGTCGGCGCCGGCGGCGTCGGCCAGGTGGTGGCGCACAAGTGCGCGCAACTGCCCGAAGTGTTCTCCGAGATCACGCTCGCCAGCCGCACCGAGGAAAAGTGCCGGCGCATCGCCGCGCAGATCCAGCGGCCGATCTACACGGCACAGGTGGATGCCGACGACGTGCCGAGGATGATCGCGCTGATCGAGCGCGCACGGCCGAAGGTGGTGATCAACGTGGCGCTGCCCTACCAGGACCTGCACATCATGGACGCGTGCCTGGCTACCGGCGTGGACTACCTGGACACCGCCAACTACGAGCCGCTGGACGAGGCGAAGTTCGAATACAAGTGGCAGTGGGCCTACCAGGACCGGTTCGCCGGGCGCGGCATCATGGCGCTGCTCGGCAGCGGATTCGACCCCGGGGTGACCAACGTCTACACCGCGTGGCTCCACAAGCACGAGTTCGACAGCATCGACACGATCGACATCATCGACGCCAATGCCGGCAGCCACGGCCAGCCGTTCGCCACCAACTTCAACCCCGAGATCAACATCCGCGAGATCACGCAGCGCGGGCGCTACTGGGAGAACGGCGCCTGGCGGAGCACCGACCCGCTGTCGGTGCACCGCAAGTTCGATTTCCCCGAGGGCATCGGGCCGATGGAGATCTATCTTCTCTACCACGAGGAGCTGGAATCCATCGTCAAGCACTTCCCGAAGATCAAGCGGGCGCGCTTCTGGATGACCTTCTCGGAGAATTACCTCACGCACTTGCGCGTGCTGGGCAACGTCGGCATGACGCGCATCGACCCGGTGCGCTTCCAGGGCGTGGACATCGTTCCGATCCAGTTCCTCAAGGCGCTGCTGCCCGACCCGGCGAGCCTCGGGCCGCTCACCAAGGGCCGCACCTGCATCGGCGTGCTGGCGCACGGGTTGAAGAACGGCAAGGAGAAGGTCGCCTTCGTCTACAACATCTGCGATCACGAAGCCTGCTACCGCGAGGTGAAATCGCAGGCGATCTCCTACACCACCGGCGTCCCCGCCGCGGTCGGCGCCGAGATGATGCTCACCGGCGCCTGGCGCGGCAAGGGCGTGTACAACATGGAGCAGTTCGATCCGGATCCCTTCATGGCCGCAATCGGCCCGCGCGGGCTGCCGTGGGTGCTGAAGACGCTCGATGCACCCATGGACTGAGGCCAGGGAGCGCCTCGATCGCTTCCGTCGACTCGACGCGCGGCGCCTGCCTTCCCCGTGTTTCGTCGTCGACGAAGTCGCGATCGAGGAGAACCTGCGCCTGCTCGCGAGCGTGCAGCGGGAAAGCGGCGCGAAAATCCTGCTCGCGCTCAAGGCCTTTTCGATGTGGAGCCTCGCGCCGCTGGTTGGACGTTACCTGGCGGGCACCTGCGCGAGCGGAGTGCACGAGGCGCGGCTCGGACGCGAGGAATACGGCGGCGAGGTGCATACCTACAGCGCGGCATTCAGCGAGCCGGACCTGAAGGAGGCGCTGCGCCTCTCCGACCACGTGGTGTTCAATTCGCCTTCGCAATGGAAGCGCTTTGGACCCTTGGCGCGCGAGGCCGCCGCGGCGCGCCCGTCGCTGCGCTTCGGGCTGCGCGTCAACCCGGAGCACTCGGAGGGCGAGGTTCCGCTCTACGACCCTTGCGCTCCCGGCTCGCGGCTGGGCACGCCGCGCTCGGGGCTGGCTCCGGGAGACCTGGAGGGACTGACAGGATTGCACTTCCACACCCTGTTCGAGCAGGACCTCCAGCCCCTCGCGCGCACCGTCGCGGCGTTCGAAGCGAAATTCGGCGACCTGCTGCCCGGCATGGAATGGGTCAACTTCGGCGGCGGGCACCACATCACGCGCTCCGGATACCAGGTCGAGGACCTGGTGCGGCTGCTGCGCAGTTTCGCCGCGCGGCACCGGGTGCAGGTGTACCTCGAGCCCGGCGAAGCGATCGCCTATCACGCCGGAGTGCTGGTCGCGGAGGTGCTGGACGTGGTGCGGAACGGCATGCAGATCGCGATCCTCGATACTTCCGCCACCTGCCACATGCCCGACGTTCTGGAGGTGCCCTACCGGCCCGCCGTCCTCGGGGCGGCCGAGCCCGGCGTGCAGGCGCACACCTACCGGCTCGGCGGCCAATCGTGCCTCGCCGGGGACGTGATCGGCGATTATTCCTTCGCCGAGCCGCTGGCGATCGGCCAGCGCCTCGTGTTCGAGGACATGGCGTATTACTCCATGGTCAAGACCACGACCTTCAACGGGGTGCGCCTGCCCTCGATCGCGGTGTGGGACTCCGCCAGCGGCGCGATCCGGGTGGTGCGCGAGTTCGGCTACGGGGACTTCAAGGGGCGGCTGTCGTGAGCGCGAAATTCCTGGACACGGAACTGCCCGACACGGGGCCGGGCGATGCGCGGTTTCACGTCCTCCCCGTGCCCTACGAAAAGACGGTGTCCTACGGCCATGGGACCGCCAGGGGCCCCGCCGCCATCCTCGAAGCCTCGGGGCAGCTCGAGCGCTGGGACGGAGCGAGCGATCCGGGCGCCGAGGGAATCCACACCTGGCCCGCAGTGGATTGCAGCGGCCCTGCGGAGCGCGTGATCGGCGATATTGCCGTCGCTGTAGGGAAAATTCTGAAGCTGAAGAAGTTTCCCGTGGTCCTCGGCGGAGAGCACACGGTGACCTGGGGCGTGATCAAAGGTTACCTCGACGCGGGCGAGAAGGACTTCGGTGTGGTGCAGATCGACGCCCACGCCGATCTGCGCGATGCCTACGAGGGCGACAAGTACAGCCACGCCAGCGTCATGCGCCGCATCGTGGAGGCGGGCCTCCCGCTGGTGCAGCTTGGCGTCCGCGCCTACTGCGAGGAAGAGCGCGACGCGCGCAGGAAGCACGGGGTTGTGGCCCATGATGCGGTTGATCTTGTTCCGCGAAGCGTGAGCAGGATAGGGCTCCCGAAAAAATTCCCCGGGAACGTGTTCTTCACACTCGATGTCGACGGCATCGACCCTTCGGTGCTGCCGGCCACCGGCACGCCGGTCCCGGGCGGGCTGGGCTGGTACCAGACGCTGGGATTGTTCGAGTCGGTGGCGCGGCAGCGGCGTATCATCGGCTTCGACGTGATGGAGTTTGCGCCGATCGCGGGCTTCCACGCCTTCGATTTCACCGCCGCTCTGCTAACCTACAAGATGATGGGAATCGTGCAGCGCTGCGGCTGAGGGTCTGCACCTGCCGGAAATCGTGTGACACCGGACGTCCAGATACTGATCATTGGCGGCGGCATCTCGGGAATGAGCGCCGCTTTGCACCTCGTGCGCGCGGGCTCGGAGGACGTGTTCGTGCTCGAGGCCGAGCGGATCGGCCAAGGCGGGGACCGCTACCTGCCGGGCACGCCGGGGCCGGTGTTCCCCGACTACACCAAGATGGTCCTGACGCCGGACGACCGCGGCTACACCTACCTGTCGCGGCGATTCAACCGCCAGATCGCGCTTAACCTGCTGCGGGTCAAGCGCAGGGGCGTCGAGCTGCAGATCGCGCTCGCGCGCGAGCTGGATCCGAACTTCGTTCGACAGTATGGCACGCTGATCGTCGGCGAGCCCGACGACGAGCGCCGCCTGCGGGAGGAGCAGCGGGTCATGAAGGACCTCGGAATCGACACCGATTTCGAGAGCTACACCGCGGAGCGCATCGAAGGCATGTTCGGCACCGCGCCGGGCAAGTACGTGAAGGCCCTGTTCGTTTCGGAGGACGCCATCATCGACTCGACGCGCTACGTGCAGGCGATCGCGCGCGCCCTCGGCGAAACGCGCTACCGTGAGCGTTCGCGCGTCGTTTCCCTGCGGGAGGACGGCAGTGCGGTGCAGGTGCGGCTCGAGAGCGGCGAGACGATGAGCGCGGCGCGGGTCGTGGTCGCCACCAACGGCTTCATCATAGATCGCGACGCAAATCTGGAAGGGAAGCTGCGCTCCTACTGGACCTTCGTGTCCGCCTGGGACGATCCCGGCGAAAATACGCCGAATGCCTACTACTTCGACCCGCGCGCGCACTACTGGGCGCGCCAGGACGGGAAGCTCATCGTCGGCGGCGAGGACACGCCGGTCGCAGACATGAACTTCCGCGCCCCGCCGGATGCCGAGGGCTCGGCGGCGAAGCTCGCGCGCTGGTGCGCCGGCACGTTCCCGCGCCTCGCGGGCCGCATGCCGCGCGCGGTGCACTACAGCGTGTTCGGCGAGACACGCGACAACCTGCCGATACTCGGCCGATTCTCGACACAGAGCCGCGTCTGGTACGTGGTGGGGACAATGGCGACGGCCAGAGCACACTTAGCTGCATCGCCTGGCTGCTGCCGCGAGCGATGGGCATGGAGCGCGCCAGCGCGGATGAAGAAGCCCTGATCGCCTTTCTCTCGCCGGGCCGCGACAGCCTGCGCGAGGCGTCTCGCGAGCTGGCACCACCCGCGCCCGCCACTGCGCAATGATGAAGGCGTCTCGCCTGTGTTACGTCGTTTCATAGTCAACGGAGGCTGAATGCCATGAAAGCCCTGGTGCTGCGCGGGCCGAACACCGCGTTCGAACTGACCGAGGTTCCCGACCCCGTCGCCGGCCCCGGCGAGGCGGTCGCGCGGGTGCTCGCCTGCGGAGCGGGCCTCACGATCCAGCACGTGAAGGCGGGGCGCGCCCAGGCGAAATTTCCGCTCGTCATCGGCCACGAGATTACGGGTGAGATCGTCGCGGTCGGCGCCGGCGTCAATGACGTTGCGGCGGGCGATCCGGTCACCGCCCATTTTTATCTCTTCTGCGGTCATTGCCGTTACTGCCTATCGAACCTCGAGCCACTGTGCGACAACACCGGGCGGCTACGTCGGCCGCGACTGCGACGGCGGCTATGCCGAGTACATCAAGCTCCCCGCGCGGCTCTTCATCAAGCTGCCCGAGGGACTCGACTGGCGCGCGCACCCCGCGGAGATCAGCGTCGTCACCGACGCGCTCGCGACGCCCTACAAGGTGCTCAGCCGCGCGCGCATCAGGGCGGGCGAGACCGTCGCCGTCTTCGGCGCGGGCGGCGGCCTCGGCCTCCATCAGGTCATGATGGCGAAGTGGGCGCGGGCGCGGGTGATCGCGGTGGACACGGCGCCTTCGAAATTCGAAGCCTGCCGCAAGGCCGGGGCGGACGAAACGGTGGACGCGTCAAAAAGCGACGTCGCCGAGGCGCTGCTCGCGCTCACGCGCGGCCGCGGCATCGATGTCGCGGTGGACTATGTTTCGAGCGCGGCGACGCTCGAGGCCGCAGCGAAGGCGCTCGCCAAGCGCGGGCGCCTGGTGACGCTCGGCGGCGCCGGGCAGCCGTTCCGCCTCAACGCGAGAGAGCTGCTCGCCAAGGAGCAGGAGGTCCTCGGCAGCCGCTACGTCACGCGCCGCGAGATCGTAGAGACACTCGAGATCGTCGCGCGCGGCGAGGTGTGGCCGCTCGTCACCGACATCTGTCCGATGGATCAGGCCGAGGCGCTGCACCAGCGCCTGGAGCGGGGCGAAGTGATCGGGCGCGCCGCGCTGACGATAGGTTAGCGCCGGGCTGCAAGGGCGCTCCGCAGTCGGTAAAACGCGCCGACCGCTTCGCTGGTTTATGATTCCGTCATGCCCATGAAAAAATTCGAAATTCTCGTCCTCAATCAGATCTCCCAAGTCGGCCTGAAGCGCCTGCCGGAAAAGACCTACAAGGTCTCCAAGGAAGCCGCGCACCCCGACGCGATTCTGGTGCGCTCGCACGACATGAACGCGATGAAGATCCCCGACTCGGTGCGCGCGATCGGACGCGCCGGCGCCGGAACGAACAACATCCCGGTGAAGGCGATGAGCGGGCGCGGCGTGCCCGTCTTCAACGCCCCGGGCGCGAACGCGAACGCGGTGAAGGAGCTGGTGCTCGCCGGGATGCTGATCGCTGCGCGCAATCTCGCGCCGGCGCTGGGCTTCATGTCTTCGTTAACAGGCGACGACAAGACGCTCTCGGAGAAGGTGGAGGAGGGGAAGAAGCAGTTCGCCGGGATGGAGCTCCCCGGCCACACCCTGGGGGTCATCGGCCTCGGCAAGATCGGCAGCCTCGTCGCCGACGCGGCGATCAAGCTCGGCATGAACGTCCTCGGCTACGACCCGCACATCACGGTCGACGCCGCCTGGAGCCTGCCCTCGCAGGTGAAGAAAGCCCACTCGATCGAGGAGGTGCTGAAAGGCAGCCACTTCGTCTCGCTGCACGTGCCGCTCCTCCCGGTGACCCGGCACATGATCGACGGAAAGAAATTGGAGCTCGTCCACGCCGGCGCGATCCTCCTCAATTTCTCGCGCGAGGAGGTGGTCGACGCCAAGGCGGTCGCGGCGGCGCTCAAAGCGAAGAAGCTCGGGCGCTACGTGACGGACTTTCCCGCCGCAGTGCTCGCCGGCAATCCCGCAGGTGATCGCGCTGCCGCACCTGGGCGCCTCCACCCGCGAGGCCGAGGACAACAGCGCGGTGATGGTCGTCGACCAGGTGCGCGACTACCTCGAGCACGGCAACATCCAGAACGCCGTCAACTTTCCCGAGGTCGTGATGGCGCGCGAATCGCCGTATCGCGTGGCGATCGCCAACGCCAACGTGCCGAACATGGTGGGCCAGATCTCGAGCGGGATGGCGAAGGCCGGCCTCAACATCCACAACATGATCAACCGCTCCAGGGGCGAAATGGCCTATACGCTGGTCGACGTCGACAGTCCCCTCGGCAAGCCCTTGGTCGACGAGCTCGCCGCTATCCGCGGCGTTCTCGCGGTCCGCTATTTGCCCTTATCATGAGCGCATGGCTGACGACATCGCCAAGCACCGCGCCGCGATCGACGCGCTCGACGGGAAGATCGTCACGCTCCTCAACGAGCGCGCCGGCCACGCCGCATCCATCGGCAAGCTGAAAGGGGACGGCGGCGCGTACCGCCCGGAGCGCGAAGCCGAAGTGCTGCGCCGGGTCCTCGCCGCGAACCGCGGGCCGCTTCCCGACGACGCGCTCATTCAAGCCTACGTCAGCATCATCTCGGCCTGCCGCTCGCTCGAAGAGCCGCTTTCGATCGCCTACCTCGGGCCCGAGGGCACCTTCAGCGAGATGGCGCTCGGGAAGCATTTCGGGGCGAGCGTGACGACGCTGCCCTGCGCTTCGATCGAAGAGGTGTTCCGGGCGGCGGAAACGGGGAAAGCCCAGTACGCCGTGGCGCCGGTGGAGAATTCAACCGACGGCGCGATCGGCCGCACCCTCGACCTCCTGCTTGCGACGCCCCTGCGGATCTGCGCCGAGGTCGTCCTGCGCGTTCAGCAGAACCTGATGGCGAAGAAGGCGAGCCTCAAGGCCATCCGCAAGGTGTATTCGCACTCGCAGTCGCTCGCGCAGTGCCAGGGCTGGCTTTCGCAGCATTTGCCAAGCGCCGCGCGCGTGTCGCTCGCGAGCAATTCCGAAGCCGCCCGCGTTGCGGCGAAGGAAGCCGGCGCCGCCGCGGTCGGGCCCGAGATCGCCGCAGCGCGCTATGGGCTGAAGCTCCTCGCCCGTTCGATCGAGGACGATCCCAAGAACAGGACCCGGTTCCTGGTGCTCGGGACGCGCGACGCGGGGCCCTCGGGCAAGGACCGGACGTCGCTCGTCATGACGGCGCACAACAAGCCCGGTGCCGTCCACGACCTGATCGCGCCCTTCGCCGCCCACGGCGTGAGCATGACGCGGCTCGAATCGCGCCCGGCGCGCACCGGCCAGTGGGAGTACTACTTCTACGTGGACATCGAAGGCCATCGCGACGACCCTAAGGTCGCCAAGGCGCTCGCCGAGCTGCGCGACAAGGCGCCCTTCGTGAAGATCTTCGGCAGCTACCCCGCTGCCGTTTACTAGGTACCAGGACTGCAAAACGGCAGGTTTCCATGGATTTGTGCAAGCAGTCGCCGTCCTATATCCGCTCGATCGCGCCCTACCAGCCGGGCAAGCCGATCTCGGAGCTCGCCCGCGAGATGGGGCTGGACGAGCGCAAGATCATCAAGCTCGCCTCGAATGAGAACCCCCTGGGGGTCTCGCCCAAGGCGAAAGCCGCGATCAGGCGCGCGCTGAAGGAGGTCGGGCGCTACCCTGACGGCAACGCCTTCGATCTCAAAGACGCGCTTTCACGTCGATACGGCGTGCCGCAGGAATCGATCGTCATCGGCAACGGCTCGAACGACCTGCTCGAGCTCGTCGCGGGCGCGTTTCTCGCGCCGGGCCGCGCCGCGGTGTACTCGGAGCACGCCTTCGCGGTGTACCCGCTCGCGACGCAGGCGCGCGGCGCGAAGAGCATCGTGGTCCCGGCGAAGGACTACGGGCACGACCTCGAGGCGATGCGCACGGTGATCACGCCGGAGGCGCAGGTCGTCTTCATCGCCAACCCGAACAATCCCACCGGGACGCTGCTCCGGGGCGATGAGCTCGAGGAATTCCTTTCGCTCGCGCCCCGGGACATCGCCGTGGTGATCGACGAGGCCTACACCGAGTACCTGCCGCGCGCAACCCGCTACGACAGCGTCGCGTGGCTCAAGCACTATCCCAACCTCATCATCACGCGCACGTTCTCCAAGGCTTACGGCCTGGCGGGACTGCGGGTGGGGTTCGGGCTCATGCATCCGGACGTCGCGGACCTGCTCAATCGCGTGCGCCAGCCTTTCAACGTCAACAGTCTCGCCCTGGCTGCTGCGGTCGCCGCGCTCGACGACAAGGCGTTCGTCTCCAAGAGCTACAAATTGAACCGCTCCGGGATGCGACGGCTCGAGCGCGGTTTTGAGAAGCTCGGGATCGAGTACATCCCTTCGTGCGCCAACTTCGTGAGCTTCCGCGTTCCGCAAAGGAACGGAGCGCCGCAAGCCGGTCCTGTATACGAGAAGCTCCTGCGCCAGGGCGTCATCGTCAGGCCCATTGCCGGGTACGGCATGCCCGATCACTTGCGAGTCACGGTCGGCCTGCCCGCGGAAAACGAGAGATTCCTCAAAGCCCTTCGGACCGCGCTGGACGATTGATGGCGCGCATCGACAAGCTCGTGATCGTCGGCGTCGGCCTCATCGGCGGATCTTTCGCGCTCGCGCTGAAAGCCGCGGGGGCGGTCGGGCGCGTGATCGGCGTCGGGCGGAGCGCCCGCAATATCCAGCGGGCGCTCGAGTTGAAGATCATCGACGCGACCGGCGCGCTCGACCGCGCCACCTTCGGCGACGCCGACCTCGTCCTCATGGCGATACCGGTCGGCCAGATGCGGCCGGTGATGCGGGCGATAGCGCCTCTCCTCGGCGACAGGACCGTCGTCACCGACGCGGGAAGCACCAAGCGGGACATCGTCGATCTGGCGCGGCGCGAGCTGAGGCGCTCGCTTTCGCGCTTTGTGCCGGGACATCCCATAGCGGGAACCGAGAAGAGCGGCGCCGAAGCCGCTTTTGCCGCGCTGTACCGAAGCCGCAGGGTCGTCCTCACCCCGCTCGCCGGAACGGATACGGGCGCGCTCGCCCTGGTGCGCTCGGCCTGGGAAACATGCGGGGCGAGCGTCTTGGAGCTGAAAGCCCGCGAGCACGATGCCGTGCTCGCGACCGTCAGCCATCTGCCGCACGTGCTCGCGTATGCCCTGGTCGACCTGGTGGCGCGCCACAGGGACGCGAAGCGGCTCTTCTCCTATGCGGCGGGCGGATTCCGCGATTTCACCCGCATCGCCTCGAGCCACCCGGAGATGTGGCGCGACATCTGCCTCGCGAATCGCAAGGCGCTGCTCGCTGAGATCGGCCGCTACGAGCGTGAGCTCAAGCGGGTGCGCGGGATGCTCGAGCGCGCCGACGGGAAAGCGCTCGAAGCTCTTTTCGCGGGCGCGCGCGACGCGCGCGAGCGCTGGCTGAAGGACAGGCAATGAGCCGGCTGCCGTGAAATTCCTCGACCTCGATCCGATCGCACGGGCCGCAGGCACGGTGAAGATTGCCCGGATCGAAGAGCATCTCCAACCGCGTGCTGCTGCTCGCAGCCCTTTCGCGCGGCAACACACGGGTTCGCGATCTGCTGGATGCGGATGACACCCGCGTGATGCTCGAGGCGCTCGGGCGCCTGGGCGTCCGGGTTGCGCATGTCACCGATGGCCTCGACATTCAGGGAGCGCCCGGCGGTTTTCCGGTGAAGGACGCCGATCTGGCCCTCGGCAACGCCGGCACGGCATATCGGCCGCTTACCGCGGCCCTCGCGCTTGCGGGCGGGGAGTACCGGCTCTCGGGCGCGCCGCGGATGCACGAGCGCCCGATCGGCGATCTGGTGGACGCATTGCGTCGGTTCGGGGCGCGTATCGAGTATTCAGGCACGGAAGGCTTCCCTCCGCTCGTCGTGCACGCGGGCAGGATCCGGACCGGAGACAAGGTGCGCGTGCGGGGTGATGTGTCTTCGCAATACCTGTCCGCGTTGCTGATGGCCCTGCCCATGACGGGGACGCAAACGGAAATCGAGGTCGAAGGGGAGCTGATCTCCAAGCCCTATGTCGAAATCACCCTGAATCTGATGCGTCGCTTCGGCGTCGAGGTCGAGCGTGACGGATGGAGAGCGTTTACCGTCCCGGCCAAGCGTTACGTCAGCCCCGGCGAGATCCGCGTCGAGGGGGACGCCTCCTCGGCGTCGTACTTCCTCGCCGCCGGCGCGATCGGCGGCGGCCCGGTGCGGGTGGAAGGCGTGGGGCGGGGCAGTATCCAGGGCGATGTCCGCTTCACCGAGGTGCTGGCAAAGATGGGGGCGAAGATCTCGTGGGGCGAGGACTGGATCGAGGCCTCGGCAGGCCGCGGAAAATTGAAGCCGATCGACGCCGATCTCAATCACATTCCCGACGCGGCGATGACCGCCGCGGTCGCGGCGCTGTTTGCCGATGGAACGAGCACGCTTGAGGAACATCGCCAGCTGGCGCGTCAAGGAGACCGACCGCATCGCCGCGATGGCGACCGAGCTGCGCAAGCTCGGAGCCACGGTCGACGAGGGCGCCGACTTTCTCCGCGTGACGCCGCCCTCGAAGCTGCGACCCGCGACGATAGACACTTACGACGACCACCGGATGGCGATGTCCCTTTCGCTCGCGGCGCTGGGCGGAATCAGGGTGCGCATCAACGACTCCGGCTGCGTGGCCAAGACCTTTCCGGAATATTTCGATGCGCTGGCGAGCATCTCGCGGCGGAATCCCGCGTGAGCGCTGCTCCGGTCATCGCCATCGACGGTCCCTCGGCTTCGGGCAAGGGCACGGTGGCGCAGCTCGTCGCCCGGGAGCTCGGTTTCCACTATCTGAACAGCGGCGCGCTTTACCGTCTGGTCGCGCTCACCGTCGTCAGGAACGACATCGACACCTCGGACGAGGCCGAGGCAGCTTGCGTCGCCGTGCAACTGCCCACCCCCCGGTTCGAGGGAGAGGAGATCTTCCTGGACGGCAGGCCGGTGACCGATGCGATCCGCACCGAGCAGGTCTCCGCGGCTGCGTCCTTCGTCGCGGCCCTTCCCAGGGTGCGCGAGGCCCTGCTGGGACGCCAGCGGGCCTTCCGCCAACCCCCCGGTCTGGTCGCCGAAGGCCGCGACATGGGGTCGGTGGTGTTCCCCGACGCGGACCTCAAAGTGTTCCTCACGGCGAGCCTCGAGGCCCGGGCGGAACGGCGACTTAAACAGTTGAAAGAGAAAGGAATCGCTGCTACACTGGCCGCCCTTTTGAAGGACTTGCGCGAGCGCGACTCACGCGATGCGACACGCAGCGTGGCGCCTCTCAAGCATAGTCCCGGAGCGCGGCTTCTCGACACGACCTCGATGAGCGCCGAGCAGGCGGCGGCCCGGATCGTGGGCTGGTACCGCGGGGCGAACGGGTGACATCAAGCCAAGCGCCGCAGGACTTGGCTTTTTGTTGTGGATCAACGAACCCCGCCCTCCAGGGCGGTTAGATGCAAGGTGTTTATGTCGAATGTAGCCCCCGCAGTAGCAGCAGCCCCCCAGGAAAGTTTCGCCGCCCTTTTCGAGGAAAGCCTCACGCGCAAGGAAATGCGCACCGGTGAGGTGATCACCGCCGAAGTCGTCCGCGTGGACATGAACTACGTCGTCGTCAACGCGGGCCTCAAGTCCGAATCGTTCATCGCCCTCGAGGAATTCAAGAACGACAAGGGCGAAGTCGAGGTCAAGCCCGGCGATTTCACGAGCGTCGCCATCGAGGCGCTCGAGGACGGATACGGCGAGACGCGCCTGTCGCGCGACAAGGCGAAGCGCCTCGCCGCCTGGATGGATCTGGAAAAGGCCCTCGAGAACGGCACCCTGGTGAAGGGCATCATTTCCGGAAAGGTTAAGGGCGGGCTCACCGTCATGACCAACGGCATACGCGCATTCCTGCCCGGATCGCTCGTCGACATCCGCCCGGTCAAGGACACCATGCCCTACGAGGGCAAGGAGATGGAGTTCAAGGTCATCAAGCTCGACCGCAAGAGGAACAACGTGGTCGTGTCGCGCCGCGCGGTGCTCGAGGCCTCGCAAGGGGCGGAGCGCGAGGCGCTGCTCGCCAATCTGCAGGAAGGTGCGATCGTCAAGGGCATCGTCAAGAACATCACCGATTACGGCGCCTTCGTCGATCTCGGCGGCATCGACGGCCTGCTGCACATCACCGACCTTGCCTGGCGGCGGGTGAAGCACCCCTCGGAAGTGCTCACCGTCGGCGATGAAGTCACCGCGAAGGTGCTCAAGTTCGACACCGAGAAGAACCGCGTGTCCCTCGGCCTGAAGCAGCTGGGCGAAGATCCCTGGGTGGGCCTCGTCGCGCCGCTATCCGACCGGAACCCGCCTTTTCGGCAAGGTGACCAATCTCACCGACTACGGCGCTTTCGTCGAGGTCGAGCAGGGCATAGAGGGACTGGTGCACGTGTCGGAGATGGACTGGACCAACAAGAACGTGCATCCGTCCAAGGTCGTCGCCCTCGGGGACGAGGTGGAAGTCATGATTCTCGAGATCGACGAGGAGCGGCGGCGCATCTCGCTCGGAATGAAGCAGTGCATGCCCAATCCCTGGGAGGATTTCGCGGCGAACTTCAAGAAGGGCGACAAGGTCAAGGGTCAGATCAAGTCGATCACCGACTTCGGCATCTTCATCGGCCTGCCGGGCGGAATCGACGGCCTGGTGCATCTCTCCGACCTGTCCTGGTCGCTGCCGGGTGAAGAGGCGGTCCGCAACTTCAAGAAGGGCGAAGAAACCGAGGCGCAGGTGTTGTCGATCGACGTCGAGCGCGAGCGGATTTCTCTGGGGATCAAGCAGATCGAAGGCGATCCTTTCAACAACTTCGTCGCAGGGCACGAGAAGGGCAAGCTGGTTTCCGGCGTGGTCAAGTCGGTGGACGCAAAAGGCGCGGTCATCGTGCTCTCCGGGGATGTCGAGGGTTATCTGCGTGCTTCCGAGATTTCCCGCGACCGCGTCGAGGACGCCCGCACCCATCTGAAAGAGGGCGACAGCGTCACGGCGATGATCATCAACGTGGACCGCAAGAACCGCACCATCAATCTTTCGGTCAAGCAGAAGGACCTCGCCGACGAAACCGAGGCGATGGCCAAGCTCCAGAGCGAAAGCGCCGCGAGCACCGGCAGCACCAACCTGGGCGCTCTCCTGAAGGCGAAACTGGACAACAAGAGTACCTGACCGGGACGCGAGCATGACCAAGTCCGAATTGATCGCGAGGCTGGCGGCGCGCTATTCGCAGCTCGTCGCCAAGGATGCCGAGTTCACGGTCAAGATGATTCTCGATGCGATGACGCAGAGCCTGGTGAAGGCCCAGCGCATCGAGATCCGCGGCTTCGGAAGCTTCGGGTTGAACCACCGTCCTGCGCGCGTAGGCCGGAATCCGAAATCAGGCGAGAAGGTGCACGTTCCGGAGAAGTTCGTGCCGCATTTCAAGGCAGGCAAGGAATTGCGCGAGAGGGTCGATCAGAAATAGGGATCTTGGCCGGCGGCAAGCGAGCGGCGGCATCGAGGTGGTGCCGCCGTTTTGCTTTGGTAACTCGATTCAATCATGAGATTCGTGGCTCATCTGTCCTGGCTGTTGCGCGCGCTTGTGTTCCTGGCGATATTGCTGCTCGCCCTCATGAATACCGGTCCGGTGACGCTGCGCTTCCCCCTGGTGACCTGGGAAACGCCGATGATCCTGGCCATTCTCGTCTTCCTCGCCCTCGGCGCCGCGCTGGGAGTCGTGGCCTGCCTCCCGAGGCTGCTCCGGCAGCGGAGCGAAATCGCAAGACTCAAGCGCGAACTGGGCGCAGGGGGGGCGGCCTTGCACCGGACTCCCGGCGACTCCTAGGCTCCAATGGCGATGGATTTCGAGCTCTGGTGGCTGTTCGGGTTCGCGCTGTTCTTCGGCCTGGGTTGGCTCGCGGCGAGAGTGGACATCAAGCAGCTGCTCTCGGAATCGCGGCGCCTCCCCCGCTCGTATTTCAAAGGCCTCAACTTTCTGCTCAACGAGCAGCCGGACAAGGCCATCGAGGCGTTCATCGAGGTGGTGAAGGTCGATCCCGAGACGGTCGAGCTGCATTTTGCGCTCGGGAGCCTGTTCCGCAGGCGCGGGGAAACCGAGCGCGCGATCCGCATGCACCAGAACCTGCTGGAGCGCGCGGACCTGCTCGCGGAGCAGCGACTGCAGGCGATGATCGAGCTCGGACAAGACTACCTCAAGGCTGGGCTGCTCGATCGTGCAGAAGCTGTCTTTGCCAAGCTCAAGGACTCGCCGCATCGCATCGAAGCGTTCAAGTTCCTCCTCGAGATCTATCAGCAGGAGAAGGACTGGATGAAAGCCATCGACGCCGCCCGCGAGCTGGAAAGGAACTCCGGGGAGTCCGCGCAGAAGGAAATCGCGAACTACTTCTGCGAGCTGGCGGTCTCGGACGCGACGCATTCGCGTCCGGACGCGGCGAAGCGCCATCTGGAAGAAGCCCTGGCGATACACCGCAAGTGCGTCCGCGCCAACCTCATCCTAGGCGATCTCGCGGCCGCCGCAGGCGACTATGCCGGCGCCATCGATGCGTGGAAGCGGATCGAGCAGCAGAACCCCGCCTACCTCGCTTTGGTCGCGCAGCGCCTGCTCGAGAGCCATCGAGCTCTCGGCCGCTCGGAAGAGGGCTTGACGCTGCTGCGCGGCTATCTCGCCAGCTTTCCTTCGCCCGATCTCCTCGACGTCGCTTTTCAATCGGCGCTGGACGCCGAAGGGCCCGAAGCCGCCTATAAGCTGGTGAAGGAGGAGCTGCGGCGCAACCAGACGCTACTGGGCCTGGACAAGCTGCTCGAGGCGCAGCTCATGTTCGCGCCGGCTGAGCGGCGCAACGATCTGGAGCTGGTGCGCAACCTCGTACAGAGCCACACCCGGCGCCTCGCGCGCTACCGCTGCGACAATTGCGGGTTCAAGGCGCGGCAGTTCTACTGGCACTGCCCGGCGTGTGGCGGCTGGGAGACCTATCCACCCAAGCGCACCGAGGAATTCGAGCTGGCGCCTTGATCTGAAAGGAGTTGCAGTGAAAGTGACCATTGTTGGCACCGGCTACGTCGGACTCGTAACGGGCGCCTGTTTTGCGGATGTCGGCAACGAAGTGCTCGGTCTGGATGTGGACGCGGCGAAGATCCGCACCCTGGAGGGGGGTGGGATCCCGATCTATGAACCCGGGCTGCTCGAGGTCGTCAAGCGCAATCGCGCCGCCGGCCGGCTGCACTTTACGACCGATGTCGAGCGGGCGGTCCGCTTCGGGACGGTGCAATGCATCGCGGTGGGCACGCCTCCGGGCGAGGACGGCTCTGCCGACCTGCAGCACGTGCTGGCGGCCGCTCGCAGCATCGGCCGGACCATGACCGAATACCGGGTAGTCGTGGACAAGTCGACCGTGCCGGTGGGGACTGCCGACAAGGTGCGCGCGGCGGTTGCGGCCGAGCTCGGAAAGCGCGGGGTCGAGATACCCTTCGCCGTGGTTTCGAATCCGGAATTTCTCAAGGAGGGAGCGGCCGTCGAGGATTTCATGCGCCCGGACCGCGTGGTCGTGGGCGCCGATGACGCTCGGGCGATCGGGATCATGCGAACGCTCTACGCCCCGTTCCAGCGGAACCACGAGCGCCTGCTCGTGATGGATGTGCGCTCGGCGGAGCTCACCAAGTACGCGGCAAACGCCATGCTTGCGACGCGCATTTCCTTCATGAACGAGCTCGCCAATCTCGCCGAGCGCATCGGCGCGGACATCGAGGAAGTGCGCAAGGGCATTGGCTCCGATCCCCGGATCGGGTACCAGTTCCTCTATCCCGGGGCGGGCTACGGCGGGTCCTGCTTTCCGAAGGACGTCAAGGCGCTGATCCGCACCGCCGCGGAAGCCGGCAGCACGCTGCCGATCATCGAAGCGGTGGAGGAGGTCAACGCGGGACAGAAACGCGTGCTCGCCAAGAAGATCCTGCAGAGGTTCGGCGGGAAGCTTTCGGGACGGCGCATCGCCGTGTGGGGCCTCGCGTTCAAGCAGAACACCGACGACATGCGGGAAGCTTCGAGCCGCGTCCTGATCGAGGATCTGCTGGCGAACGGCGCCACGGTCTGCGCCTACGACCCCGTTGCGATGACCGCGGCGAAGAGAGAATTTGCGGGGCTCGCCGGCGTGAGCTATGCGGACTCGCCGCTCGCAGCGCTCGAGGGCGCCGACGCGCTGGCGGTCGTTACCGAATGGCAGGAGTTCCGCAGCCCCGACTTCGAGGCGATCCGGGCGAAGCTCAAGACACCGGCGGTTTTCGACGGGCGCAACCTCTACGATCCCGCAGAGATGAAGCGCTGCGGCCTGGAGTACTATCCGATCGGACGGGCTGCGGTGAAGGCGGGCAAGTGAAGGCGGAAAAGCTGGTATCTGTCGGAGCTGCGCAGGGCGCGCGATCCTCGTGGTGGGCGACGTGATGCTCGATCGCTACTGGTTCGGCGAGGTGAAGCGTATTTCGCCGGAGGCGCCGGTGCCCATAGTGAAGATCGAGATCGAGCGCACCGAAGGAAACTCCCGGCGGGGCCGCAAACGTGGCGGTCAACGCCGCAGCGCTGGGGGCGAACGTCGCACTGCTCTCGGTGGTCGGCGACGACGAACCCGGCCGCACGCTCGCGGAGCTCCTCGAGAAAGCGGGCGTCAGTACGCACCTGCACCGCGATCGGCGAAATCTCCACGACGGTGAAACTGCGCGTGATCGGAGGCGCATCAGCAGATGCTTCGCGTCGACTTCGAGACCCCGCCCAGCCACGAAGTGCTGCTCGACAAGCTCGCCGATTTCCGGGAAATGATCGCCGACCGCAACGTGATCATCCTTTCGGATTACGGCAAGGGCGGCCTCGCGCATATCGCGCAGATGATCGAGCTTGCCCGCGCTCAAGGGCAAGGCGGTGCTGGTGGACCCGAAAGGCGAGGATTATTCCCGGTATCGGGGCGCGACGATGGTCACGCCCAATCGCTCGGAGCTGCGCGAAGTCGTGGGGCGCTGGAAGAACGAGGACGAACTTGCGGCAAAGGCTCAGGGCCTGCGCGAAAAGCTCGGACTGCGAGGCGCTGCTCGTGACTCGCAGCGAGGAGGGCATGACGCTGTACGAGAAGGGACGCGTGCGGCACGAGCCGGCTCGCGCGCGCGAGGTGTTCGACGTCAGCGGCGCGGGTGACACGGTGATCGCGACGCTCGGCGTGATGCTGGGCGCGGGCATGCCGTTGTGAGGACGCGGTCGTGATCGCCAATCAGGCGGCGGGAATCAGTGGTCGGCAAGCTGGGCGCGGCCGTCGGTCCAGTCCCGCACGAGCTGCTCGAAGCGCTCGCGCAGAGCTAGAAGGACAGGCTATGTACATCGTGGTCACCGGCGCGGCCGGCTTCGTAGGCTCGAATCTGGTCCGTGCGCTCAACGCGCGCGGCGAGACCCAGATTCTCGCCGTCGACGAGCTGCAACGAGGCGACAAGTTCCGCAATCTCGCCGCCTGCGAGATCGCCGATTACCTCGACAAGGACGAATTTCGTGCGCGGCTCGTCGCGGGGGATTTCAGCGGATCCATCGACGCCGTCTTCCATCAAGGCGCCTGCTCCGACACCATGGAGACGGACGGGCGCTTCATGATGGACAACAATTACCGCTACTCGATGGCTCTGCTCGACTTCTGCATCGAGGACGAGGTACCGTTCATCTACGCTTCCTCCGCGGCGGTGTACGGAGCCAGCACGACGTTCCGGGAGGAACGCAAGTTCGAGGCGCCCCTGAACGTCTACGGGTACTCGAAATTTCTTTTCGACCAGACGGTGCGCCGGCGCCTGGCCGAGTCGGGCTCGCAGGTCGCGGGCTTTCGCTACTTCAACGTCTACGGTCCCAATGAATGGCACAAAGGCCGCATGGCGTCGGTGGCCTGGCACTTCTTCAACCAGTATCGGGCGGAGCAGAGCGTGCATCCGTTCGTCGGATCGGGAAGCTACGCGGACGGAGAGCAGCGCCGCGATTTCGTTTCCGTCGAGGATGTGGTCAAGGTCAACCTGCATTTTCTCGATCGGCCCGAGCTTTCTGGCATCTTCAATGTCGGAACCGGGAGGGCGCAGAGCTTCAACGACATGGCCCTCGCCACGATCAACGCCTGCCGCGCGGCGGCGAATCAGAAGCCGGTCGGCCTGGAGGATGCGCGCAGTCAGGGGCTCATCCGCTACTCGCCGTTTCCGGACGCGCTCAAGGGCAAGTACCAGAATTTCACCCAGGCCGACATCGGCGCGCTGCGCCGCGCGGGCTACACCGCGCCGTTTCTCACGGTCGAGGAAGGGGTCGCGCGGTATTGCCGGCAGTTGCTGGAGGAACAGCGCGCGGGCTGATGTCACGGTAGCGGGCCATTTCGCCTTCGCTCCTGGCGCGGCAAACGACACGCTACGGGTACCCGGCCGCTTGCGCCTCCATTGAAGCGGTCGGCGCGCGGCCACCCGTAACGCGTGTCGCCGCGCAAGTCGCTCGGCGAAACGGCCCACTACCGATGCCTCGCGCCGTGCCGATCGCGGGATATCATAGAAACATGGACCGTAATCCCGCGCTGAACTACAAGACCATCGAAGGCACGGTCGGCGATACGCCGCTCGTCAGGCTGCAGAGAATTCCCGGCAAGACCTCCAACATCCTCCTGTGCAAGCTCGAGGGCGACAATCCGGCCGGATCCGTGAAGGACCGTCCCGCGATGTCGATGATCGTGCGCGCGGAAAAGCGCGGCACGATCAAGCCGGGAGACCCGCTGATCGAAGCGACCAGCGGGAACACCGGCATTGCGCTGGCGATGGCCGCGGCGATCCGGGGCTACCGCATGGTGCTGATCATGCCCGAGCACCTGTCCGCGGAGCGGCGCCAGACGATGCGCGCCTTCGGCGCAGAGATCATACTCACCCCTAAGGCGGGCGGCATGGAGGCCGCGCGCGATCTTGCGGAGAAGATGCAGCGCGAGGGCAAGGGAAGGATCCTCGACCAGTTCGCGAACCCGGACAATCCCCTGTCTCACTACGAAGGCACAGGGCCGGAAATCTGGCGCGACACCAAGGGAACGATCACGCACTTCGTGAGCAGCATGGGAACGACCGGCACGATCATGGGCTGCTCGCGATTCTTCAAGGAAAAGAACCCCAAGATCCAGATCATCGGGTGCCAGCCCGAAGAAGGCTCGCAGATTCCCGGTATCCGCAAATGGCCCGATGCGTACTTGCCGAAGATCTACGACAAGCTGCGCGTCGATCGGCTGGAATACGTGAGCCAGGCCGACGCCGAGGACATGGCGCGCCGCATGGCGCGGGAGGAGGGGATTTTCGCGGGCATTTCGTCGGGCGGCGCGCTCGCGGTCGCGCTCAGGATCTCGCGCACGGTGGAGAACGCGACCATCGTGACTATCGTGTGCGACCGCGGTGACCGGTATCTCTCGACAGGTGTTTTCCCGGACTGACCGCGCCCGGCGCGCGAGCGAATGACCCCGATCCTGGCATTCGACATCGAAACGGTGCCGGACGTCGCCGGCCTGCGCGCGCTCCGCGGGATCGACGCGAAGCTCGGCGATCGCGACGTCGCCGAGTTCGCGTTCCGCGAGCGGCGGGCGCATACCGGCCAGGACTTCCTTCCGCTGCACCTGCACCGGGTCGTGGCCATCGCCTGCGCGCTGCGCGAGGGCGAGTCGTTCCGCTGCTGGGCGCTGGGGTCGGCCGACGACGACGAAGGGGAGCTGATCCGGCGCTTTTTCGACGGGATCGAGAAGTACACGCCGCAACTCGTCTCGTGGAACGGCGGCGGATTCGATCTGCCGGTCCTTCACTACCGGAGCCTGATCCACGGGGTCTCGGCCCCGCGATACTGGGACACGGGCGATGACGACCGCGAATTCCGCTTCAACAACTACCTCAGCCGCTACCACTCGCGGCATCTGGATCTCATGGACCTGTTGTCCCTGTACCAGGGCAGGGCCAGCGCGCCGCTGGATGAACTGGCGCGGCTTCTCGGATTTCCGGGAAAGCTCGGCATGGATGGTTCGCAGGTCTGGGATACCTTCCTGGCGGGACGGATCGCGGACATACGCAACTACTGCGAGACCGATGCCGCCAATACCTACCTCGTGTTCCTGCGCTTCCAGCTCCTCCGAGGCGTTCTCGACGAGGAACGTTACCGGCGCGAGGTGGAGCTTGCCCGCGCCGCGCTTGCGAAATCCGCTGATCCCCACTGGCGCGAGTTTGTCGCGCGGTGGAGCTGAGCACACCGCCGCTCATGCCGGTTGCCCGCATTGAATCCCTCGACCGGGAGGGCAGGGGAGTCGCGCACCACGAGGGAAAGACGGTGTTCGTCGATGGCGCCGTGCCCGACGAGATCGTCGAGTACGCGTCCTACCGGAAGAAGCCGGCATGGGAGGCCGCGCAAGTCCTGCGAATCGAAAGGGAGGGCGGTGCGCGAGTCTCCCCGAGATGCGTGTTCTTCGGCCAGTGCGGCGGATGCTCGATGCAGCACGTCGAGGAACGCGCCCAGGTGGCGGCCAAGCAGCGGGTGCTGGAGGACGCGCTGTGGCACATAGGCCGCGTGCGTCCCGAAACGATGCTGCGGCCCGTGTACGGGATGACTTGGGGGTACAGGCACCGGGCGCGCATGTCGGTCCGCTGGGTGCCGAAGAAGGGCGGGTCGCTGGTCGGCTTCCGCGAGCGGAAGTCGAGCTATGTGACCGACATGACGAGCTGCGAAGTCCTGCCGCCCCGTGTATCCGACCTCATCCAGCCCCTTCGTGCGCTGGTCGGTTCGCTCGAGATGCAGGGGCGAGTGCCGCAAATCGAAGTCGCCGCGGGCGAGGCACTGATCGTGCTCGTGGTGCGGGTACTGGAATCACCGGGGGAGGGCGATCTCGAGAGGCTCAGGCAATTCGCCGAGCGGCACGAAGTCCAGCTGTGGCTTCAACCCGGCGGCCCGGAGTCCGTGCAGCCCTTCTGGCCGCAGGAATCGCCGAGCCTCCACTACACCCTGCCCGAGTACGGCCTGCGGATTGCCTTTGGTCCGACCGATTTCACGCAGGTCAATTTTGCGGTCAACCGCTTGCTGGTGAGACGAACCCTTTCGCTGCTCGATCCGCGGCCGGGCGAAAGCATCGCCGATTTCTTCTGCGGGATCGGGAACTTCACGCTCGCGATCGCGAGCTGCGGCGCCGATGTCTTCGGCGTGGAAGGCAGTGACAAGCTCGTCGGACGCGCGGGAGAGAACGCCGCAGCAAACGGTCTTGCCGATCGCTGCCGGTTCGCGGTTGCCGATCTCTTCGACTCAGCCGCCTGCGCGGCCTTGCCGTTTCACGAGAAGGTTCTGCTCGATCCGCCCAGGGAAGGGGCGATCGAGCTGGTCAAGTCATTCGCCGCGAGGCCCCCGCGGCGCGTCGTGTACGTTTCCTGCGATCCGGCGACCTTTGCCCGCGACAGCGCGGTACTGGTCCATGCACAGGGCTACCGGCTCAGCGCAGCCGGTGTGGTGAACATGTTCCCGCATACCTCGCACGTTGAATCGGTGGCGCTGTTCGAGCGCTGATTGACGCAAAAAAAGGCGCCGAGGCGCCTTCTTTCGTCGGGATTGGAAAGTTCAGTCGCGCTCTCCGCCCAATATCCCCAGAATCTGCAGCAGGTTTGCGAAGATGTTGAACAGGCTCATGTACACACCGGTCGTCGCCACGATGTAGTTGGTTTCGCCGCCGGTGACGATCCTGGAGAGATCGTGCAGCAGGAACAACGAGAATACGACGATCACCAAAGTCGAGATCGTCAGCGCGAGCGCCGGGATCTGCAGGAACATGTTGGCGATCATCGCTACGAGGAGCGCGATCATGCCGACAAAGAGGAACTTGCCCATGAAGCTGAAGTCCCGCTTCGTGGTCGTGGCGATGGCGCCCATCACGAGGAAGACGATTCCCGTGCCGGCGGCCGCGTAACCGACGAGCTGGGCACCGTTCTTAAGGGCGAGCACGTGGTTGAGGATCGGTCCCAGCCACCAGCCGAGGACGCCGGTCATCAGCAGCAGGAGCGCAACGCCGAGCAGGCTGTTGCGGTTGGCGATGATCGCGAATTGCAGGCCGATGACCACGGCGAGCAATACGAGCGAACTGATGATCGGGCTCGCCATGATCACCGAAGCCGTCGCCATGCCGAGCAGGGCGCCGGCCAGGGTCGGCACCATCGTCAGGGCGAGGAGCAAGTAGGTGTTGCGCAGGACCTTTTGCGACTCGACGGAAATCGTCGCGCCGTAGGGCCTGTACGCCGTGTTTTCGTTCGAGCGCACGGGCTGCAGTTCGGGTTGCATATTCATTCCTCCATCAAACGCGTTGACGCACCGTTAGAGAGTCCAGCGTCGGGCAAGTTCAACCGCGCACCGGAGTATAACGATGCTCGGCGCGCGGCGCCATTACGGTTCTTGATGTGGGGGTCGAATGCTACAATTCAAGCGCCAACAGGCACTTAGCGCACCGGAGAGTTGGCAGAGCGGTTGATTGCACTGGTCTTGAAAACCAGCAAGCGCGCAAGCGCTTCGGGGGTTCGAATCCCTCACTCTCCGCCAGAACCTGTTCTTGCAGGTCCCGTGCAGTTCGAGATTCCCTAAGGTGCCGGTCGTAGCTCGATTTCCTCCACGAGGACGGTGAAATTCGAGCCGCTGTCGTCGCCGTCGGAGCTGAGCCAGATCGCGATCGTCTGCAGCGGCGGGATCCAAGCGTATGGACGAGTTCGAAACGCCCATCCGAACCCGGAATCGCAACGACCTTCTCCAGTATCAGATCGCTCAGGGGATGCTGCCGCTCGCGCCCGATCTGCGAGCGGTCCGTGCCGAGGTTGAAGAAGTGGATGTGCGAGATGCCGCCTCCTTTGGGGGCGAGGTCGAAGAGTTTCTTCACCCAGTTCGCCGCGAACTGGCGCTCGAAGAGATTCAAGGTGCGCTCGCCCGCTTCGACCAGGCCGATGCGGAAGGTATAGTCGTCGAATTTGGCCTCGCCCTGGCGCTCGGGCGGGACGCGCAAGGTCCCCTCGATGCGGCCCTTGACGCGGACCGTGCTCACCGCCATGGGAGACGGTAGCGGATAGATCACCGGCATCGCCGAGGCTTCGACGATCATCTCCAGGCCAGACTTCGAGAAGCGGATGCGATGAGGCGGCAGGCTGCGGAACTGGAGAACCTGCCAATTCGCCGCATCGTCGAGCGGCACGAGGAACGGACGGGATCGGATCGGACGCCGGAGTGGCCGCGGCAACTGCCAGCGAAGCGAGGACGACGGTGCCGAGGACTGGACTCATGCGCTTTATTGTAAGGAGCGGCGAGCGAATTCCTCACTTCAGGCAGGCACAAAAGAAAAAGGCGGCGGACATTTGTCCGCCGCCTCAAAACCTCCCATACCCCCGAGCGCGGTTCCCGCCGCGTCTTATAACCAGCCCGCCGGCCCAGCGAAGACTGTCGGGCTAGTGCTTGGTCCGTTTTCCCTTGATCGCCTTGCGCATGCTTTGGTAGAGATCCGGTTGGTTCGACTTCAGGTGGTCGATGATCTCGAAGTCTTCCTTTTTCACCCGGCTGAGATCGATGCGTTCGATATGGACCAGTCGCAGGAGTTCGCGAACCGGCTTGGGCATGTTGCGCCCGCTCTCGTAGCGCGAGCCGCCGCTCTGCGTCACTCCGATCCTGCTCCAGAACTGCTCCTGGTTCAGGCCCAGGCGCCTGCGAATCTCGCGCGGGTCAAAAGAATCCATCAGTTTCCTATGCTCTCGAATACCGTTGAGAAGTACCATCCACGGTCATGCCAGCAGCATGGAACATGCCAAGTGATAAATTACCGGACCGGACTCGGCGTGGGAGCCGGGTTTCCGCTTACCTCGGGACGGATTTTGCGATAAAATTCAACGGCTTCTTATTGGACCGGGAATGGCACTTACTCGTACAGAAATACGGCGGGACATCGGTGGGGACGCCGGACCGAATCAGGAATGTCGCCGAGCGGGTCGCCCGCACCCAGGCTGGCGGGCATCAGGTCGTTGTCGTGGTTTCGGCGATGAGCGGAGAAACTGACAGACTCCTCAATCTCGCCAGGCAAGTCCAATCCAGCCCCGATCCGCGCGAGCTCGACGTCGTGCTTTCGACCGGCGAGCAGGTGACGATCGGCCTCCTGTGCATGGCGCTGATCGAGAGGGGCCTGAAGGCGCGCAGCTACACCGGAGCACAGGTTGGGATTCACACCGACAGCGCACACACCAAGGCTCGCATCCGCAGTATCGATGAAGAGCGCATGCGCGCCGATCTCGCCGACGGGAGAATCGTGGTCGTCGCGGGTTTCCAGGGAATCGACGTCGGCGGAAGCGTCACGACGCTCGGCCGCGGAGGGTCCGACACGACGGCCGTTGCGCTGGCCGCGGCGCTGAAGGCGGACGAGTGCCAGATCTACACCGATGTGGACGGCGTCTATACCACCGACCCGCGCATCGTTCCGGACGCGCGGCGGCTCAAGTCCATCACTTTCGAGGAAATGCTCGAGATGGCGAGCCTGGGCTCCAAGGTGCTGCAAATCCGGTCGGTTGAATTTGCGGGCAAATACAAGGTGCGCTTGCGCGTGCTCTCGAGCTTCGAGGAGCAGGGCGCGGGGACGCTGATCACTTTCGAGGAAGACGAAAAGATGGAACAAGCCGTCATTTCAGGGATCGCATTCAACCGCGACGAGGCCAAGATCACCGTCATGGGCGTGCCCGATCGTCCCGGAATCGCCTACGCCATTCTCGGGCCGATCGGCGACGCCAACATCGAAGTGGACATGATCATCCAGAATGCGAGCGTGAACGGCACCACCGACCTCTCGTTCACCGTGCATCGCAACGACTACCAGAAGGCGCTCGACGTGCTCCGCAAGCAGGTGAAGGATCACATCAAGGCGGCCGACATCACGCGGCGACAGCAAGATCTGCAAGGTCTCCATGGTCGGCGTCGGCATGCGCACCCACGCCGGCATCGCGAGCCAGATGTTCCGCACCCTCGCCGAGGAGGGGATCAACATCCAGATGATCTCCACCTCCGAGATCAAGATCTCGGTGGTGATCGACGAGAAATACATGGAGCTCGCCGTCCGCGCGCTGCACAAGGCGTTCGCGCTCGACCAGCCCAGTTGATGCGGCAAGGCGTGATATAGTTCTGCGCACCAGCGGAGAGATGCCCGAGCGGCCGAAGGGGGCGCCCTGCTAAGGCGTTATACGGATTAACCCCGTATCGAGGGTTCGAATCCCTCTCTCTCCGCCAGTCAAGTCCTATAAGTGTCTGATTAGTCTTATCCGGGCCTTCGCTGCTCCAGGTCTTACCCATACTGCTACCCATATTCCGCGTGGCCCTCGCCTCTCGGAAGCGCCGTTCTGCTTGGCTCTTGAGTGGCCGTCTCACGCGCGTATGGAGTCTGGCAAAGGGGGGTAGGGTCCGGTTTTGCCTTTTAGGCCCCCATCGAACCGGCACCCCCTTCTTTTGCTCTCCGCTAGCGCGAAAAAAATGTCTGAGAAGTTATCGCTTGATCGAGGGACACATTTGGTTCCCCAGAATACTTTGACCCAAGGGGCCGCCGTCCACATGATCGTGGGATATGCCTAAAGCTTGCATCGGAGTACAGTGCTTACAAGGAGGAGTCGAGTGCCTCGGATAGGAGCTATGCTTGACAAGTTAAGAAGTTGCCAAAGCTAATGCCAGATGTTAACTACGCTCGGGGGACCTTACATGACTCACGGCTCGCGGCTCATCGTTTCCTGGCTCACGTTCGGAC
Source organism: uncultured beta proteobacterium (assembly GCA_963699535.1). Taxonomy (GTDB): domain Bacteria; phylum Pseudomonadota; class Gammaproteobacteria; order Burkholderiales; family SG8-39; genus VBDM01. The sequence goes on from CAVOUJ010000032.1 coordinate 54,601, forward strand.
TCTTCACTCTCACGCCGGGTCCTGCCGACGCGGACATCTTCATCGATCCCAATGGCTCAGGAGGTTTCAGTGTCAGCTTGGGTTTTTTCCAGCCAATCGGACAGACCTTCGTGGCGGATGTTAGCGCCATCTCCTGGATAGGTATGTTTCTCACTGCTGGCCTGCAACGCCCTGACGATCCGCCTGCATACACTCTGTCGCTTTTCAAGGGCGAGGGATTTGCGGGAGAACTGGTGGCTAGTCGTACAACTACTGCAGACCCACTGATATTCGGTTACCTGTATTTTGATTTTCTGGGGACAGCTCTTACAGTCGGCGATAGGTACACCGCCAGCATTGCGCCAGTGGACATGAGCCTTGATACCGGAATCAGTGGAATGGACGACTCCTACGCCGGTGGGTCCGCAATCATACGTGGCGAACTCAATCCTGGTTTTGACTTATTTCTTCGAGTGCTTAGCACCAGTGAGCCGCCGCCGCTGGACCGCGTCCCACCCACAATCACCATCTCCGCCTCACGCACGACGCTGTGGCCACCCAACGGCAAGATGGTCCCGGTCACCATCTCGGGTAGGATTGTTGATGGCTTATCCGGCGTGAATCCAAGCACACTGACCTACGCGGTGACCGATGAGTACGGCCGCATCCAGCTGAGTGGCCCAGTCACCCTGGTCGGCAAGGCCCGTAGCTACTCCTTCACGATTCAACTCCAGGCATCGCGGGAGGGCAGCGACAGAAACGGTCGGCAGTACACCATTACCGTCAGCGCGCAAGATAACACGGGCAACGCGGGGTCAGCGTCCACCGTCGTGACCGTCCCCCACGATCAGGGAAACTGACGACGGCGAGGGCGCGGTTCCAAAAGCGCCTGGCTCTCCGTTAGACCTCGCGCGCGCGTCATGGGGTGCCAGCCGAGGGGGAGGGGGTAGGGTCCCGGTTTTGAAAACCAGTTCCCCCATTGAATTGGCACCCCTTCTCTTACATTCCCGTCAGCGCGAAAACGTTTTGAGAAGTTGTCGCCTGATTCGAGGGACCCATTAGGTCTTGAATTTTCTTGTTCAGGCAATTCGCTTCGCCTTGGAGTCCCGCGTCGCCAGCGGAACAAGTAAGGGTACGGACGAGAGCAGGTCTTCCCTCAGACTTCGCCGCCGGATTGATTTGCCTATCCCTTACCCCTGACCATTCACGCTTTACCTGATAACCCTATCCGCCCGCACCAGCACTTTGGGTGGAATCGTCAGGCCGATCTGCTTTGCTGTCTTCAGGTTGATCACAAACTCGAACTTCGTCGGCTGCTCCACGGGAAGATCGGCCGGCTTGGCGCCTTTCAAAATCTTGACCCCATACGTAGCGGAGCGGCGATCCATATCGGTAATGCTTGCGCCGTAGCTCATAAGGCCCCCGGCTTCCACATATTGACTCTGGTGATAAATCCCCGGGAGCCGGCTCTTTACGGCTAGGTCTGCAAGCTGTGCTCGCTGAGAAAGAAGAATGGCGCTCGTCAGCGTGAGTACTGCATCAGCACGCCCTTTGCCTGCCGCTCGGAATGCGGTCTCAATATCCTTGGGATCCAGTATGTCGATGAATTGAAGCTTCACTCCGACCGCCATTGCGGTGAGTTCCGTCTCTCTGAACACTTGGGCGTAGCCTGGGAGGGTCGAAGTCCCGAAGACGGCCACGCGGGAGAGCTTGGGCAGCACTTCTTTCAGTAGCTCTAATCGTTTTCCGCTTAGCTCAGGCGTAAGCGCGGCCATGCCGGTGATGTTCCCACCGGGCCGCGCAAGGCTGGCGACGACGCCGGCTGCAACAGGATCGATATCCTGGGCCATGACAATGGGAATCGTGGTCGTTACTCCCTTCGCGGCGCGGGTCGCTGTTGGACCGGTCGAAAGGATGACGTCTACCTTAAGACGCACTAATTCGGTCGCAAGATCGGGCAGTCGATCGAATTGTCCCTCTGCAAATCGATTCTCAATAACAATGTTTTCCCCCTCCACGTACCCAAGCTCGCGCAGACCTTGGCGGAATGCCTCGCGGCGGGCCGCGTCAGCAGAGGAAGGGGAGTCAGCACCTAGGCGACCTATCAGGGGAACCTTCGTTGGCTGCTGCGCGTCGGCGGGAACGCAAAGCGCGAAAAGCACGGCGCCAAGCGCAAGACACAGAACTGCTTTGCTGACTACTGACCAGGGATTACGGACAACTGTCATCTGGGTCACCTCTTGTCGGGACTGAGTGCTGAGCCCCTTTGTCATTTTTCTCCGTAATGGAGCCAGGGATTTTGACGCCCCCCTCTGGTCATACAGCTAGCTTGAACAGGATCGAATTCAATCCGCTTGCTGCCAAGCAGCACAAGCACGCAGGGTATTTCTAGCAGAGTGGTACAGATGTACCGAAAGGGCGGGCCCTGCCGGCCCGAGGACCAAAACCAGAACGGCTTCAGTGCTTCTTGCTTGCTGGGATACTACTCTCTATTGGCATCACCGCAACATCCAATAGACGGTGGCCCCCCTTGGGTCAATGTGCCCATATAGTCGGGCTTCACTATCATCAAATCAATAACGGATCCGCCGGCTTTCCGCCCACTTTTGGGACGGAGTTTCTAGATTAGCGGTCTAACGATCCGGTTCAGGCGCGCGCGGTTTCATGCGCGTCGCTTGGAACCGGTTGTTGGGCGCTCGATCACTTTCTCTCGACGATCACAAGCCTGCACTCGGTAGTTCCAACGTTTTCGATCGCGTGTGACGCGATGATCGGGCTGAAGTTCGCCTCTCCAGCCTTGCGGCTTCTCTCTTGATATTTGCCGTCAGGCGTATGGACTCGCGACTTGCAGTCTGTGAGCAGGTATGACGCCAAGGCTCCGGCATGCGAATGCCATGCGTCACGCTGACCGGGCTTCCATGTCGCCTGAATCACCCGGAATTGGTCGTTCTCCGCCAGAAGCTTATACACATCAGATGCGGCGATGTACGAGGGCGGCGGGTTCTGGGCCAGCACTGGAACTGGAGTGGCTAATCCAGCAGCTACAACAAGGGATGCCGATAGAGATAAGAGGATATTTCGTTCGGCCTTCATGGCTTGCTCCTTTGTGTGAGTGCGGCAATTAACGGCGATGCCGCGAGGGACTCGAAACGCAATGAAACGAGAGGATTGCGGTGAGAGCGAGTGAATCGGGAAGCGCAGCTAGACCTTACGGCCGCGAAGCCAAGCCTGCGGCTCTCGCTACTATGCTTGTCCACCTTTCCCATCGCATTTGCCTTTCGGGCTTGCGATGAGGCGAATGCGCAGTCCCTTCCGAAGACAAACTAGACGAGCACTAGCTTCAACGAGCCATACAGCATAGCCAATTCAGGAAATCGCCCTTTGATCGCGATCAAAGGACAGACGATTAGGTGGCGGTCCAAGCAGTTCCAAGCTGGGGCCGCTCGGTCACCGCCTTCTGCGCCGCTCCCGCTCTATCCGTTCAGAACGGTTTGTCGCCACCGGAGCCCTTGTTGAGCAGCGGGTCGCGCAAGCAGCGACATGCCGGGGCGCCCGGCAGGCAATCTGGCTATCTTCATATCTCCTCGGGAATCATCTTGATCGCGCCGCAGGGGCATTCCGCGACGCAGATGCCGCAGCCCTTGCAGTAGTCGTAGTTGAACTGGAAGCGCTTGCCCGGCCCAAGCTTGATCACCGCGTTGTCGGGGCACACGCCGTAGCAGTTGTCGCACTCGAAGCAGTTGCCGCAGGACAGGCAGCGCCGCGCCTCGTAGAGTGCCGTCGTGTCGTCCAGCCCCTGCACCACCTCCTCGAAGGTCGACTGCCGCCGCACGACGTCGAGCACCGGGCGCACCGTCTTAGGTGCGTCCGCGTAGTACCAGGTGTTCAGCCGCTCGAAGGTCGCCGGCTCGTGCTTCGGCGGCGGCGCGTAGCGCGTGCCGCGCAGCCAGGCATCGATGTGGCGCGCCGCTTTCTTGCCGTGGCCGATGGCGACGGTGACGGTGCGCTCGGCGGGCACCATGTCGCCGCCGGCGAAGATCCCCGCGCAACCGGTCATCATGTCGGGGCCGACCTGCACCACACCGTCCTTCACCTCCAGCCCCGGCACGCCGTTCAGCAGCGACAGGTCGACGTCCTGGCCGAGCGCGAGCACCACGGAGTCGGCGGCGAGCATCTCGAACTCGCCCGTCGGCTGCGGATTTCCGGCGGCGTCGAGCACCATCTTCTCCACCGTGATCGAGAATTCGGCGGCCTGCTTGATGGTCGAGAGCCACTTGATCAGCACGCCCTCCTGCAGCGCCTCCTCGACCTCGAAATCGTGCGCCGGCATGCGCTCGCGCGTGCGCCGGTAGACGATGATCGCCTCCTCGGCGCCGAGGCGCTTGGCGGTGCGCGCCACGTCGATCGCGGTGTTGCCGCCGCCAACCACCACCACGCGCCGGCCGAGCAGTGGTCTTGTCCACGCCCTCCATCGAGCGCAGCACCGACAGGGCGTCGAGGATCTTCGCCGCGCTGCCCGCCGGGATGTAGGCGCGCTTGGCGATGTGCGCGCCGACCGCGAGAAACGCCGCGTCGAACCGGCCCGCGCGCATCGTCTCGCGGATGTCCGACACCTTGGCGTTGAGCCGCAGCTCGACGCCGAGGCCGACGATGCGGCGCACCTCGGCTTCCAGCACCTCGCGCGGCAGCCGGTACTTCGGGATGCCGAAGCGCATCATGCCGCCGGCGACCGGGCCCGCCTCGTGGATCGAAACCGCGTGCCCGAGGCGGGCGAGGTGGTAGGCGGCCGACAGGCCCGAGGGGCCGGCGCCCACCACCAGCACGCGCTTGCCCGAGAGCGCGGGCGGCGCGGCGAAGCGCCATCCGTGCCGGATCGCCTCGTCGCCGAGGAAGCGCTCGACCGAGTTAATGCCGACCGCTGAATCGAGGCTCGCGCGATTGCACGAGCTTTCGCACGGGTGATAGCAGACACGCCCCATCACCGCGGGCAGGGGATTGTCCTGCGTCAGCAGCCGCCATGCCGCCTCGTAGTCGCCCGATTCGGCGTGATACAGCCAGCCCTGGATGTTCTCTCCGGCAGGGCAGGCGCCGTTGCACGGCGGCAGCCGGTCGACATACACGGGGCACTCCGTGCGCCAGGTACCGGTGTGGTTGGCGAGGCTCGAGCCGGGATCGAGCGTGATGGCGAAGGGCTTGCGCATCACGGACGCCCCTCTGCATCATCGATCAACCCGTAGCGCCGGATGTTGCGGTCCGCGATTTCCTGGATGCGCGCGATCACGTCCGCGCGCGGCGCCTTGCCGAACAGGTGCGCAAAGCGCTTCTGCGGCTTCAAGTACGCCTCGACCGGCTGCTGCCTGCGGATCTTCGACACCGACACCACTTCACCGCGCTCGGCCTCGAACACCGGGAACACGCCGGTTTCCTTCGCCAGCCGGGCGATGCGGATCGTGTCGTGTGCCGCGTGTCCCCAGCCCAGGGGGCAGGGAACGAAGATGTGGATGTAGCGCGCGCCGCGGAACTCCATCGCGCGCCGGACCTTGGCTTCCAGGTCGCGCAGCTCGGCGACGGTCGCCGTCGCGACGTACGGGATGCCGTGCGCCATGGCGATCGCCGGCAGGTCCTTGCCCTGGCCGAAGACGTTGCCCGGCTCCTTGCCCACCGCCATGGTGGTGGCGGTGTGCGCGGCCGCCGGCGTGGCCGAGGAGCGCTGCACGCCGGTGTTCATGTAAGCGCCGTTGTCGTAGCAGATGTAGAGCACATCGTCGTTGCGCTCGAACATGCCCGAGAGGCAGCCGAAGCCGATGTCCGTGGTACCGCCGTCGCCGCCCTGCGCCACGACGCGGATGTCGCTCTGGCCCTTCACGCGCATCGCGGCGGCGATCCCGGTGGCCACCGCGGCGGTATTGCCGAACAGCGAGTGGATCCAAGGGATCTGCCACGAGGTCTCCGGGTAGGGCGTCGAGAACACCTCCAGGCAGCCGGTCGCGTTAGCGGCGATCAGCCGCTTGCCGGTCGCCTCCATCGCGGCGTCGATCGCGTAGCGTGCGCCGAGCGCCTCGCCGCAGCCCTGGCAGGCGCGGTGCCCGGAGTTGAGCGAGTTGGTGCGCCGCATGTTGGACTGCACCGAGCGCTCCTCGGCGGCCAGCAGGCGGTTGCCGACGGTGAAGGTGCCCGTCTGGTAGAACTTGACCGGCTGGAACGGCACCGCGCCCCCTAGTCGATCCGCGCGGCGACTACGCCGAGGTCGCGCAGCATGCCCTCGGCGATCGGCCCGGAGCGCCGCTGCTCGCGCTCGCGCGCCAGCGCCCGGTCCACGAGGCTGCGGTCCAGGTCGAGAAACGTCAGCGGCTCGAGCTTGCCGCCGATGGCGGCGCCGAAAACGCGTGCGAGCGAAGCGCGCGTGATGGAGCGGCCGCCCAGGCCGGCGATGACCGGATGCACGGCGTCGGGACTCCCGGTGAACGAGGTGCGCACGTTCGAGGAGACGATGCCCCCCAGGCCGACCGCGAGGCTCTTTTCGATCACCACGACGCGCTTTGCATGCGAGAGCGCCGCGCGCACCGCGGCATGCGGCCAGGGGCGGAAGCAGGTGATGCCGAGCACGCCGATTTTCGCGCCGTCGCTACGCATTTCGTCCACCGTGTCCTTGATGGTGCCGAGCACCGAGCCCAGCGCGACGACCACCGTGTCGGCGTCCTCGGTGCGGTAGGTGTGCAGCAGCCCGCCGCTCTCACGCCCGAAGGCGCGCTGGAACTCCTCCGCCCATCCGGGAATCAGCTCGAGCGCGCGCATCTGCTTGGCGTGCGCGAGGTAGCGGACCTCCATGAAGGCCTCGGGGCCGACCATCGCGCCGATCGTGACCGGCTCGGCCGGATCGAGCACCTGGCGCGGCTCGAACGGCGGCAGCCATGCGTCCACCTGCTCCTGGGTCGGCACGTCCACGCGCTCGTAGGCATGGGTCAGGATGAAGCCGTCCATGCACACCATGACCGGGAGGGACAGCTCTTCGCCCAGGCGGAAAGCCTGGATGTGCAGGTCGAGCGCCTCCTGGTTGTTTTCCGCGAACAGCTGGATCCAGCCGCAGTCGCGCTGGCTCATGGCGTCGGTGTGGTCGTTCCAGATGTTGATCGGCGCGCCGATCGCGCGGTTGGCGACCGTCATCACGATCGGCAGCCCCAGGCCGGAGGCGTTAAACACCGCCTCGGCCATGTACAGCAGCCCCTGGCTCGCGGTGGCGGTGTAGGCGCGCGCGCCGGCGGCCGCGGCGCCGATGGCGACCGACATCGCGGCGAACTCGGACTCCACGTTGATGAACTCGCAGCGCGCGAGCGCGCCGGATTTCACCATCTCGCCCAGTCCCTCGACGATGTGCGTCTGCGGCGAGATGGGGTAGGCGCAGATCACCTCCGGCCGGCACAGGGCGACGGCCTGCGCGACCGCGTGCGAGCCTTCAATCTGCTTGAGCATGGCTTGCCTCGCGCATCTCGCTCTTCACGTGCTTGTAGGCGGCGCGCGCCGCGGCGACGTTGCCCTCGGCGACCTCGCCCGCGAACCTGTCGCGGATCGCAGCCGCCACCGAATCGAGCGAGATCCGCCCCGACACCGCGGCGAAGCCGCCCAGCAGCGCGGCGTTGGGCACGGGCCTGCCGGCGTGCTGGAGCGCGAGCTCAGTCGCCGGGACGGTGCACAGGCGCTCGGCGCGCAGGCTGCGGGCGAACTCGCCCACGCCGAGCGCCTCGAAGGTGCGCGAGGTGTTGATCAGGACGTAGCCGTCGCGCGTCAGGCCGCTGAACAGGTCCACCTGGTGCAGCAGCGTCGGGTCCTGGATGATGAGCGCGTCGGGCTCGATCACCGGCTCGCGCAGGCGGATTTCGCGATCGTCGATGCGGCAGAAGGCCACCACCGGCGCGCCCGTGCGCTCGGAACCGAAGCTGGGGAACGCCTGCGCGTGCCGGCCTTCCAGGAACGCGGCGACCGACAGCATCTCTGCCGCTGTCACCACCCCCTGGCCGCCGCGGCCGTGGATGCGCACCTGGAACATGGGCATCTTTTATCCCATGCGCCGGTGCGGGCTTTGATGTGCGTCAAACATCACCCGGCCTGAAGCAAGACCGCGGCATTCTTTTGACATTCCGGAGCGTTGCGCGTCAAACTCAGGACAGCTTCTCCCGTCGCAGTCAGGAGCACTCGCATGCCGCGCAGGATCGTCGACATCTCCATGCCGCTGGAAAACGACGTGGTGTCGGATCCTGCGCCGTTCTCGCCCAGGATCCAGTACGTGGATCACACCATGTCGCTGTCGCAGATGCTGCCGTTCTTCCCGGGGCTCAAGCGTGAAGACCTGCCCGACGGCGAGGCCTGGGCCGTGGAAAAGGTCGAGCTGATCACCCACAACGGCACGCACCTGGATGCGCCTTACCACTTCGCCTCGACCATGAACCGCGGCGAGCGGGCGATCACCATCGACGAGGTGGACCTGAACTGGTGCTTCCAGCCCGGCGTGAAGCTGGATTTCCGCCATTTCCCCGACGGCTACGTCGCGACGGCGGCCGACGTCGAGCGCGAGCTGGAGCGCGTCGGACACGCTCTCCAGCCGCTCGACATCGTGGTGGTCAACACCCGGGCGGGCAGCCGCTACGGCTCCGGCGACTACGTCACCGCCGGCTGCGGCATGGGGTATGAGGCGACCATGTACCTGCTGGAACACGGTGTCCGCCTTACCGGAACCGACGCGTGGAGCTGGGACGCGCCGTTCGTCTACACCGCCGAAAAGTTCAAGCAGACCGGCGATCCGAAGCTGATCTGGGAAGGCCACAAGGCGGGCCGGGACATCGGCTACTGCCACCTGGAAAAGCTCCACAACCTGGAAGCGCTCCCCGGCGACGGCTTCACGATCGCCTGCTTTCCGGTGAAGATCAAAGGGGCTTCGGCGGGCTGGACGCGGGCGGTGGCGATTTTCGACGATGCCTTGCTCGGTGCCCGGCGCAACCAGCAGGCGGCCGCCTAGGGGGAGACCATGATACGCAGCGTGGTGCATACGGAGAAGGTGCCGCCGGCAAGGGTTCCCGCTCTCGCAGGCGATCAAGACGGGCGGCTGGGTCTTCGCCTCGGGCCAGCTCGGCATGGACCCGAGAACGGGCCGCCTCGTCGATGGCGGCATCAAGGCCGAAACGCGGCAGGTGTGCGAGAACCTCAAGGCCGTGCTCGAGGCGGCCGGTTCCTCACTCCAAGAGGTGGCGAAGGTCACGATCTACATGGCCGATCTCGGCGAGTTGGCGGCGATGAACGAAGTGTTCAGCGAATACTTTCCGAAAGACCCGCCCGCGCGAACGACTTTCCAGGCCGCGGGCTTGATCGCGGGAGCGCGCGTCGAAATCGAGGCCATCGCGACCGCGCGGCAGGCGTAGGCCGCCGACTGCGATACCGGTATAATCACCGCCGAGTTTCGCGCCCGTAGCTCAGTTGGATAGAGTACCTGGCTACGAACCAGGGGGTCGTGGGTTCAAATCCTGCCGGGCGCGCCATCCCCTCTTTCGCGTTCGGCGTCGAGCCGGACTCTCCTGGATCGAGCACTCGTTTCCCTGATGCCGGACGACAACGAATCCGCACCCAAACGCAAGCACAGTCTCGGGGACCATCTCCACGGCGCGGACTACGATCACACCCACGAAGGCGAAGAGGGCGCGGATCACGACCACGATCATTTCGACGCCGGCGGACGCCTTGAGGACAACCCTCTCTGGATCCAGGATCATGTATCGCTCACCAGCGTCGGGATCGACATCGGGTCCTCGGGAACCCAGATCATCTTCTCCCGCCTGAATCTGCGGCGCATGGGCGAGGAGCTCTCGAGCCGCTACTTCGTTGTGTCCCGGGAAACTCTGTACCAGTCTCCGGTTTCGTTGACGCCTTACAAGAGCGAGGAGCTCATCGACGATGCGCTGCTGGCCGCGATCATCGACGGCGCCTTCGACGCGGCGAAGCTCCATCCCGACGACATCGACGCCGGAGTCGTGATCCTGACCGGCGAGGCGCTGCGCCGGGAAAACGCCCAGGCGATCGCCCATCTTCTCGCGGAGCAGCGCGGGGAATTCGTCTGCGCGAGCGCCGGGCATCACATGGAATCCATGCTCGCGGCCTTCGGCTCGGGCGCGGCGCGCGTGTCGCACGACTCCGGCAAACGCATTCTCAATGTCGATATCGGCGGCGGCACGACGAAGCTTGCGCTGGTCGAGCGGGGGAAAGTGCAGGCGACTGCGGCGCTGCACGTCGGCGGCCGATTGCAGGTCGTGGACGAAGCGAGGCGGATCGTCCGCCTCGATCCCGCCGGACGGCATCTCGCCTCGAGAGCGGGATTCGAGGTCCGGCGCGGGGATGCCGCCGAGCCTGCCGCCATGGAGCAGGTTGCCGAATGGATGGCCGACGCGATCGTTGCGGCGCTTCGCACCCGACCCCTTCCGGCCGAAATCCGGGAACTGTTCCTCACCGAACCTCTGCCCGATCTGGGCGACATAGACGGGGTGATGTTTTCCGGCGGCGTCGCCGAATATCTCTATCAGCGGGAATCGCGGGACTTCGGCGACATGGGCCGCCTGCTCGGGTCGGCCTTGCGAAGGAAAATCGATGCGGGAGCTCTGCCGTGGCCCTTGCTGCCTCCCGGCGAGTGCATACGCGCGACCGCCCTCGGAGCGTCCGAGTACAGCGTGCAGCTGAGCGGCAACACCACCTATGTTTCGGCCCCCGGGGTGCTTCTGCCGAGGAAGAATCTGCAGGTGCTGCAGCCCTCTTGTCCGTGCGACGGACCCGATCGACCCGGACCGGGTCGCTACGGCGATCCGCGAACACTTCAAGGCGTTCGATCTCGTCGAGGGCGAGAGCGAAGCGGCACTCGCATTGCGTTGGGAGGGGGTACCTTCCTACGAGCGCCTTGCCGCCTTCGCCCTAGGCATCCGTCGCGGTCTGGCCAACACCATCGCGAAGCAGATGCCCGTCTACATCATGGTCGACGGAGATATCGCGCAGACTCTCGGAGCCCTCTTGCGGGACGAGCTGGACGTGAAGAGCGAAATCCTCGTCATAGACGGCGTCGTTCTGTGGGATTTCGATTACATCGATCTGGGACGCATTCGAATGCCCTCTCAAACCGTGCCCGTGACGGTCAAGTCGCTCGTATTCAGCGAGGATCCGCGTGCGCCCCACGCCCATCCGCATCGCCGCCGCGGTCACCGTCATCCGGGCCACGATCCCGCTTCTTGACGGCCGTTCGCGGGGGCGGAACGGCGCGAAACGCGCACAGTGAGGCGTATAATCCGCACGAAGCGGAGAGAGACGAATGGGCATCGAATCTCACTATCACAGCAAGAAAGACCGGGTGTTCGTGCGTGCGATCACCGGGCACTACAAGCTCAAGGACGAGCTGGCGCGGCTGCGAGCCCTGCCGCGGGTGCGCAAGGGCAGGGAGATCAGGTTCGTGGACGGCCCGCAGGCCTACAGCCGCCACTACGTCGAGCCGCACGGACGGCATGACACAGACCCTTCACATCCACCTGGAGGAGTACGGCCCCGGGGGAAAGTCGCAGAAGCATGGCCACGTGAACGAAGCGGCGTTCTACATCCTCGACGGCAAGGGGTACGAGATCCACGACGGCGTGCGCTACGACTGGGCGGCCGGGGACGTGGCGGTCGTGCACAACAACTGCGTGCACCAGCATTTCAACGCCGATCCGGCCAAACCGGCGCGAGCCCTCGTTCTCAAGACCAAGCCGATGTACATGTTCATGAACATGCTGTTCCAGCAGCTGGTCGAGCCTCGCCCCACCGAGCCTGCCCCGGGCGGGCGGGGATTCCAGGTGAGGGAATCGGAGACCGATAACAACCACGCCTGAGTGGCAAAGGAGATGCAAGATGGCCTGGGGTGAATCCAAGACATGGATGCGCGGCAGCGCGCACCAGAAGCTGTATCAGGGCCTGCTCGACAACGCGATGCAGGCCCCGGCAAGGAACGCCAAGCGCAGAAAGATCCTTCACCCGGAGGACATGCCCTGGGAGATGTCGCGCCAGGGGCTCTTGAAGCACCTGATGAACGAGCAGATGAACACGCGCATGGAAACGGTGGACGCGTACATGCAGATCATTCCGCCTGGCAGCCGTTCCGGAAAGCACCGGCACCTTGCCGAGGAATGCCTGTACGTGGTGGAGGGGCGAGGCTATGACCTGCACCAGGACTGCGACGTGGAGATCACCGATACGTATCACTGGAAGCCGCAGGCCGAGGTCAAACGCTACGAGTGGGAGGCGGGAGACGTGATCTACATTCCGCCCAACACCATTCACCAGCATTTCAACGCGGCCGCGGACAAGCCGGTGCGGCTGATCTCCGCGATCAACCGTATCTACAAGTACTGCGGGCTGAACGACCTGGAGCAGATCGAGGACGCTCCCGAGTACGACCCGAAGGTTGTGCTCGACGCAGAGCTCGTCAGCCGCTACCTCGCGGGAAAGATCAAAGAGCCCGCCTGAGCGGGCGGTAGTCTCTCATGGCCAAGAGCGCCATCGTCTCCGAGGAATTCGCGAGCAAATTTGCGACGGAAAAAGACACGCCGTACGCACGCTGGGTCCGCGGAGAAGGCCTGGACATCATCGGCGCTCACTACGTCGAGAATCTAAATACGGTAGCGCTGAAACCGTGGGCAAGGCGCGGCGGTTTCGGCGTGTACCTCAACCACGACGCTTCGCGGACTTCCAACGACTGCTACGTCTGCGAGATCCCGGCGGGAGGCAAGCTCGCGCCGCAGCGACAGCTGTTCGAGGAGATGATCTACGTGCTGTCAGGGCGTGGATCGACGACGGTCTGGAACGACTCGGACAAGCGCATTACCTTCGAATGGAAAGCGGGGTCCCTGTTCGCGATTCCGCTCAACGCCTCGCATCAGCACTTCAACGGGTCGGGCAGGGAACCGGCACGCTATGTGGCCGTGACCAACGGGCCGGCGGTGATCAATCTGTACGAAGACATCGACTTCGTGTTCAACACGAAATACGACTTCAAGAACCGCTTCTCCGGCGAGCCTGACTATTTCAGCAACAAAGGCGAGCAGAAGGGCCTGCTGCTCGAGACGAACTTCGTCGCCGACGCGGTCAACCTGCCCTCTGATCTCCGCGAGGGAGCGGGGCGCGGGCGGGGCGCACATCCGCTTCAACATGGCGCGGGGATCGATGAACAGCCATATCTCCCAGTTCCCCGTGGGCACGTACAAGAAAGGGCACGCGCACGGCCCCGGGGCGCACGTGATCATGCTCTCGGGAGAGGGTTACAGCCTGATGTGGCCCGAGGGCGACGAGCCGCGACGCTACGAGTGGCATGTCGGAACGATGATCGTGCCGCCCAATATGTGGTTCCACCAGCACTTCAACACGGGCAAGACGCCGGCGCGGTATCTGGCTTTCAAGCATGAAGCCACTGCGATACGCAACCAGCAGGGCGTGCCGAAAGCCTGGATCAGCCGTCGGCTCGGCGGCGACCAGATCGACTACGCCGACGAGAAGCCTGTCGATCCGCGAGCTGTTCGCCGAGGCGCTTGCCAGGAACGACCTCAAGCCACGTATGGAAGAGGCCTACCGCGCCGAGCTCGGGGAGTCGCCGTCCAAGGCAGCCTGACCAATCGGCCGCCCGGGCTTCCCGGCGAGTGGCGTGACCGGGGATTTTCCGGCACAATCCCCGCAGTCGCTTGTTTGTCCGGGTGAATTCGGAAAATGCAGACGGAAGCTTTCGGAGAGACGGCATGGCGGGTGAAGTTCCGCTGATCCTGACTCTCGACAATCACGGCGTGCCCCACCGCTGGGTCACGTGGCAGCAGGCGTGCTTCTACTATGCAAAGAATCTCGTCGCGTGGACCCTGGGCGAGCGCGAGTTCGTCTTTCACGGCGGCATCTCGCGCGCCACGGGAAGGCGCTCCAGCATCACCGCGCGCTCGATCATCGCAATCAAGGGCAAGGCGATGGCGATGAAGGGCTTCAACCAGGTTCCTCCGCTCAACAACCGCGAGCTGTTTCGCCGCGATCGCCACATCTGCGCGTACTGCGGCGGAGGATTCGGCTTCCTGAGGCTGACCCGGGACCACATCCGTCCCGTTTCGCGCGGCGGCACCGACACGTGGATGAACGTCGTCACGGCGTGCCGATCGTGCAACGGCGTCAAGCGCAACCGCGTGCCGGAGGAGTCCGGTCTCCAGCTGCTGTACGCGCCGTACGTTCCGAACAAGGCCGAGTACCTCATTCTCACCAACCGCAAGATCCTCGCCGACCAGATGGAGTTCCTGGTCCAGCACGTGTCCTCCCACAGCCGCGTACTCACGCTGGCCGGCGCGGCAGCCTAGCCGGTTTCGCTGCGCCCCTGACGCTCCCGCGCCGTGCAGGATTTCTGGCGCAATTCGGGCTTTCACCTTCTAGAGCGCGACGGCGACGGACGGCTTTCGATCACAGACGACTTTCTGCGCGCCTACCTGGTGCGTCCGGAGATCCGGCCGGTCGAGGAGTCCGGGGCGAACGAAATCGAGCTGCACGAAGCGCTTCTGGAGGATCCGCGCCAGACGGTTGACGCGCAGGCCCTGGAGCGCATCGAAGACGCCGATGCCCGCGACAACTACCAGGTGCTGCTCGCATTCTTCGAGCGCCTGAAGCGAGCCCCGTGCCTGGAGTCCTGCTATCTGGGGATCTTCTCCGGTGCCGTCAGCGTTCCGCCGCTATTCATCGACCAGCTCGCGCAGATCATCGTTCGCAACGTCCTCGACGGCTGCGAGGATCCGCTCGAGCCGCGCGCAGCGGAACTCTTCTTCCGCGAGCAGAAAGCGAATGCCGACAACAGCGTGGTGATGCTCGCCGACCTCGAGACCGTCGAAGCACACGCCTCGGGTAGCAGCCTGGGCAATCTCGGCCGGCTCATCGTCGAGGCCCAAGCGCCGCTCGCGAGCATCAACCTCGACGTGCTCGATACCGAAAACTCCCAGGCCTACTGGCAGCGCGACCAGCGTCACGATTTCGTGATCAGCCTGAACTTCGGACGGGCGGCCAACAAGGCGTTCTGCCGTGTGATTGAAAAATGGATACGGCACTTCCACGGCGTCACCGTGAGCGTTCAACCGCTGCCCGCAATCGAGGACCGCAGCTGGTCCTGGCATATCGGGCTGGACGCGGAATCGACCGGGCTGCTGAACGACCTGTGGCGCGGCGACGAAATCGAGCCGGGAAGGCTGCGCCGGCTGCTCGCCCTGTTTCGCCTCGATTTCGTTGAGCCTGCCGCAATGCGCGCGGACATCGCGGGCAGGCCCGTCTATCTGGCCCTGTCGATGGACGAAAACGGCGTGGTACGCATGAAACCGCAGAATCTCCTGCTCAACCTGCCGCTCGCTCTCCGGGCGTGACAGCGATCGCCGCACCCGACTACTGGGATCGGGCCAAACGCGCTCTGGCCCGCCGCGACGAGGTGCTAGCGCGCATTATCCGGGACTGTCCGCGCGTCGCGCTTCAGCCGCGCGGCGAGCCGTTCTTCACCCTGGCGCGCTCGATCGTCGGGCAGCAGATTTCGGTCAAAGCCGCAGCGAGCATCTGGACACGGCTGCTGGCGCTCGCGCCGGGCATGCGGCCGCGCGAGGTTCTGGACGCAGGCCATGCACGGCTGGCCGCCTGCGGTCTTTCCCGGCGAAAGGCGGAGTACCTCGCCGACCTGGCCCGCCATTTTTCCGATGGAACACTGCGAGTCGCTCAATGGACGCGGATGGAAGACGAGGCGGTGATCGCCGAATTGGTGCAGGTACGCGGGATCGGCCGCTGGACCGCGGAGATGTTTCTGATTTTCGGCATGCTGCGCCCGGATGTGCTGCCGCTCGACGACCTGGGACTGCAGCGCGCGATTTCGCTCAACTACTTCAGAGGGCGGCCGGTCAAGCGGCGAACGATGCATCGGGTCGCCGCCGAATGGACACCCTGGCGCTCGGTCGCAACCTGGTATCTCTGGCGCAGCCTCGACCCCATCCCGGTCGAGTACTAGGCTCCGGCCGCGCCTCGAAGAAAGCCGGCTGTCCCGATTGGAGTACAATAATCGCCTGTTTTTCCGGGCTTTTCCTGCTATGAAGACAGCGTTTCTGGATTTCGAGCGCCCGATTGCCGAGCTCGAGGCGAAGATCGAGGAGCTGCGTTTCGCCCAGGACGACTCGGCGACCGACATTTCCGACGAGATCCATCGCCTGCAGAAGAAGAGCGCTGCCCTCACCAAGGACATCTACGCAAAGCTCACGCCGTGGCAGGTGGCGCAGGTCGCGCGCCATTCGCAGCGGCCCTACACGCTCGACTACATCGGGGCGCTGTTTACCGACTTCGAGGAGTTGCACGGCGACCGGACGTTTGCCGACGATCCTTCGATCGTCGGCGGTGTTGCCCGCTTCAACGGCCAGTCGGTGATGGTGATCGGACACCAGAAGGGGCGCGACACCAAGGAAAAGATCCTGCGGAACTTCGGCATGCCGCGCCCGGAGGGCTATCGCAAGGCAATGCGGCTCATGCGGCTCGCCGAGAAATTCGGCATCCCCGTCCTGAGCATGGTCGACACGCCCGGCGCGTACCCGGGGATCGGCGCCGAGGAGCGAGGACAGTCCGAGGCGATCGGCCACAGCCTGTACGTCATGGCCGAGCTCAGGGTGCCGATCGTGTGCACTATCATCGGCGAAGGAGGCTCCGGCGGAGCGCTGGCCATCGCCGTGGGCGACGTCCTGATGATGCTTCAGTATGCGACCTACTCGGTGATCTCTCCGGAAGGCTGCGCCTCGATCCTGTGGAAGAGCGCCGACAAGGCGCCGGAGGCGGCGGAGACGCTCGGCATCACAGCGGCGCGACTCAAGACTCTCGGACTGGTGGACAGGATCATCAACGAGCCGCTGGGCGGGGCGCATCGCGATCCGGCGGCCATGGCCCAGGCCCTGAAGAAGGCTCTCACCGAGGTACTGCGCAGTCTGGCCGACAAGCGGCCCCAGGAACTCGTCGAGGAGCGTTTCGAGCGCCTGATGGGCTATGGGAAGTTCAGGGAACTCGAGCCCAGCTGAACTCCCCCGAAGGGTGGCGACGGAGATCGCGCCCGCGATTTTTCCGGGAGCACACCTCGCCCTGGGTCTCTCGGGAGGGATCGATTCGGCAGCGTTGCTCGACATCTTGGTCGAGCTCGCGCCCGCGCTGCGGTTTTCGCTTCGCGCCGTGCACGTCAATCACGGAATCAGTCCCCACGCCGGGCGCTGGGCCGAGTTCTGCGCTCAACTGTGCGCCAAGTCGCAGACTCCGCTGCAGCTGGAATCCGTGGACATTACGCCCTATCGTGATCTCGGTCTGGAGGGCGCCGCGCGGCGGGCCCGCTACGAGGCGTTCGCCCGCGTCGACGCGGATTTCATCGTGCTCGCGCAGCATCGCGACGACCAGGCGGAAACGCTGCTCCTGCGCTTGCTGCGCGGGGCGGGTCCTCGAGGTCTCGCTTCAATGTCTTCCCTGACGTCGCTTGACGGCGCGCGCCCCCGGCTGCTGCGCCCGCTGCTCGGGATCTCCCGCAGCGACATCGAAGCTTACGCGCGCTCGCGCAATCTGGAATGGGTCGAGGACGAGAGCAACGCCGACACGGCGCGCCGGCGCAATTTCCTCCGACACGAGGTTCTTCCGCTGCTCGAGCGGCAGTTTCCTTCGGCCAAAACGACCATCGCGCGCGCCGCCGCACACCTCGCGGAAACACGCGATCTGCTCGATGGGATCGCGAAGGGCGACCTGGAGAGCTGCGGCCCCGGCGGCGGCCTCGATATTCCGGCCCTGCGCCGGCTGGAGGAAGGTCGCGCCAAGAACCTTCTGCGCTATTTTTGCGACGTGCGAGGCCTGCAGTCGCCCTCGGCGGCGCAAATCACCGAGCTATTGCGCCAGGTGAAGGAATCCCGGCCCGATTCCCGAGTCAGCCTGGCGAGGCGGGAGTGGGTCTTCCTGCGATACCGGGACAAGCTGTACCTCGAGCCCGCCTCCGGCCCTGTGGGGAGGGACTTCAGCGAAAACTGGAATGGGGAGAACGCGATGCCCCTCCTTGCGCTCGGAGGAGTGCTGAAGTTCAAACCGGAAGAAGGAAGGGGCCTGAGCTTGGCGAAACTGCGCGCAGACCCGGTTACCGTGCGGGTGCGCCGGGGCGGTGAGCGCCTGCGCCTCGATCATCGCAGACCGCGACGCACCTTGAAGAATCTCTTCCAGGAGCGAGGCGTCCCGCCTTGGGATCGCGACAGCTTGCCTTTGCTTTTCAGCGGCGAGCATCTGGCTTCGGTGCCTGGCGTCGGCGATGCATGCGAATTCCGGGCGGCCCCGGGCGAAGCGGGCCTCATCGTCACCTGGGAGCCGTTCGGCAAGCGCGACACCCCGGCAAAGGACTGATAAACTTGAAAGTTAGTTTGTTTTCAACCCCGAATCCCAGCGGAGAACTTGAATGGCTGTTGAGAGGACCCTGTCCATCATCAAACCCGACGCGGTGTCCAAGAACGTCATCGGACAGATCTACTCGCGATTCGAAAAGGCCGGGCTGAAGGTCGTCGCGGCGCGCATGCTATCCCTCTCGCACTCGCAGGCGGAGGGCTTCTACGCGGTGCACCGAGAGCGTCCTTTCTTCCCCGACCTCGTGAAGTTCATGGTGTCCGGTCCGATCATGGTGCAGGTCCTCGAGGGCGAGGAGGCGATTGCCAGGAACCGCGAGCTGATGGGGGCGACCGATCCGAAAAAGGCGGCAAGAGGCACGATTCGCGCCGATTTCGCCGACAGCATCGACGCCAACGCAGTACACGGGTCCGACGGGCCGGAGACTGCGCGCACGGAGATCGGTTTCTTCTTTCCCGGCTGCGAGATATTTTCCCGGTAAATGAGCGTCAACCTCCTCGACCTGGATGGCGATCAGCTCGCCGGCTTCGTCCTTGGTCTGGGCGAGAAGCCGTTTCGCGCGCGCCAGCTCAAGCGCTGGATGCACCGTTTCGGCGAATCGGATTTCTCGCGCATGAGCGATCTGGCGAGATCGCTGCGCGAAAAACTTTCCGGGGCGGCCGAGGTGCTGCCTCCGCGCATCATCAGCGACAGCGTCGCGAGGGACGGCACGCGCAAGTGGCTGCTGGACGTAGGCGCAGGCAACGCGGTCGAAGCCGTGTTCATTCCCGAAACCAGCCGGGGCACACTGTGCATCTCCACCCAGGCGGGCTGCACGCTTGCCTGCCAGTTTTGCTCGACGGGCAGGCAGGGATTCAACCGCAACCTCTCGGCGGCCGAGATCATCGGTCAGCTCTGGCTTGCCAACCGCGAGCTCGGCGCGACCTCCGACGGCGAGCGGATCATCAGCAACGTCGTGCTGATGGGAATGGGCGAGCCCTTGCTCAATTTCGAGAGCACCGTGTCGGCCCTGAAGCTGATGATCGACCCGGATGCGTACGGGCTTTCGCGGCGCCGTGTGACCTTGTCTACCGCCGGCATCGTGCCCATGATCGATCGCCTGCGCGAAGAGTGCCCCGTGGCGCTGGCAGTGTCCTTGCACGCGCCGAACGACGCGCTGCGCGACAGGCTGATGCCGATCAACCGCAAGTACCCCCTCGCGGTCTTGCTCGACGCCTGCCGCCGGTACCTCGAGCGCGCCCCGCGCGATTTCATTACCTTCGAATACGTCATGCTCGAGGGTGTCAACGACGGCGATGAGCACGCCCGCGAGCTCATGGATATCGCGTCGCAGATCAAATGCAAGATCAACCTGATCCCCTTCAACCCGTTTCCGGCTTCCGGCTTCGCGTGCTCGCCGCGCCCGGTCATCGATCGATTCAGCGAAACGCTCAACGCGGCAGGGATCGTCACGACGACCCGCAAGACGCGCGGAGACGAAATCGACGCCGCGTGCGGGCAACTCGCGGGAAAGATCCATGATCGCACCGGCAGGCACTCCGGCCTGAGAAGGATTGCGTCTTGAATCGGCGGTTCCTTGCCCTGCAACTGCTGCTGGCGTGGCCGCTGGCACTGTCCGGCTGCTCCGGCGGGCTGCTCTCCGGCGACCTGCCCGGGGGAACCGATTCCGGGCCCGTGATCGGCGAAAAGGCCGGAGCGCGGGAGCGCGCGCGCATCCACACCGAGCTGGCGGGAGCCTACTACCAGAGGGGAAATCTGGGCGTGGCTCTCTCCGAGGCGCGCATCGCCGTAGACGCCGATTCGAGCTACGCGCCCGCCTACAGCATGCTCGCGGTCGTGTACGGCGACCTGAAGGAGAACGATCTGGCCGAGGAGGCGTATCAGCGCGCTCTCGGAATCAACCCCAACGATCCGGACGTCAATCACAACTATGCCTGGTTTCTCTGCGAGAACAAGCGCGAGGCCGATTCGATCCGGTACTTTCTGATGGCGATTCGCCATCCGCTCTACGCCACGCCGCAGAAATCCTACGTCATGGCCGCGGTGTGTTCGCTGCGCATCAAGAACGAACGCGACGCGGAAGAGTATCTCGAGCGGGCGCTGCGGCTGGACCCCAACTACTATCCCGCTCTCATCAACCTCGCGCAGGTCAAGTACAGACGGGGTGAGCTCGAAGCGGCGCGCGGCCTTGTCGGTCGCTACAACAAACTCGCCGAGCCTACCGCCGAGTCCCTGTGGCTCGCGCTGCGCATCGAACGCAGGCTGGGCGACTCTTCCGCGGTGACGGGCTACGCCAACCAGCTGCGCAGGCGCTTTCCCGGGTCGAAGGAGTACGAGGAGCTGCAGAAGGGACGATTCGAATGAACCAGCCGGACCGACCCACGTCTTCGCCCGAAATGGGACCGGGAAGGATGCTCGCGAGCCTCCGCGACGAGCACAGGCTTTCGGTCGCCGATGTCGCCCAGCGCCTGAAATACGGCGCGCGCCAGATCGAGGCGCTCGAGGCCGAGGAGTTCGACAAGCTGCCCGGCGCCACGTTCGTTCGCGGGATGGTGCGCGGCTACGCCAAGCTGCTCGATGCGGATCCGGGACCGGTGCTCGAGGCTCTCGATCGGCGATATGTGCCCGGCGAGATCGACCTCGACTTGCGCAGCAAAGGCGCGCCTTTCGCGCCGTCCGGCAGGCGGGGTACATGGGCCTATCTCGGTCTCTCCGTCCTGGTTTTCATCGTCATCGCGGGCGTGCTCTACGAATGGCGCACAGGGGCGCTGCCCCGCGTGCAATTCAGCCAGATCACGGCGCAGCAGCCGCCGCCAGGACCTCGCCCCGTCGAAACGCCGGCCGTGCGGCCTGAGGCGCCCGCGACGGCTTCGAGCGCGCCGCAGCAGGCTGACGCGGCGCCTGCCAAGGAAGGGCGGATTCAGCTCCAGTTCGGCAGCCAGTCCTGGGTCGAGATCAAGGAGGAGGATGGGCGGACGCTGATGTCGCAGCTCCACGCTCCTGGAAGCCGGAGCGTGGTCGTCGGGCGGCCGCCGTTGTCCCTGGTGATCGGCAATGCGGCAGACGTGCGGCTCGTCTACAACGACAAGCCGGTCGATCTGAAGCCCTACATCAATATCGAAGTCGCACGCTTGACGTTGAAGTAAGTGAGTTCCATGGACATTCCGAGGCGAAGGACACGCCAGGTCCGCGTCGGAAACGCGCTGATCGGAGGAGACGCGCCGATCCTGGTGCAGTCGATGACGAACACCGACACCGCCGACGCCGAGAGCACCGCGAGGCAGGTCCTCGATCTCGCCCGCGCAGGCTCCGAGATCGTGCGGATCACGGTGAATACCGCCGAGGCGGCGGCGCAGGTGCCTCGCATACGCGAACGGCTGATCGCGATGGGTTGCGAGGTACCCTTGGTCGGGGATTTCCACTTCAACGGCCACAAGCTGCTTGCCGAACATCCCGATTGCGCTCAGGCGCTCGCGAAGTACCGCATCAATCCGGGCAACGTCGGCCGGGGCGCCCGGCGCGACGAGCAGTTCGCGGCCATGATCGAGACGGCGTGCCGCTACGCAAAACCCGTGCGGATCGGCGTCAACTGGGGAAGCCTCGATCAGGAGCTGCTCGGGAGGATGATGGACGAGAACGCAAGTTCGCCCGAGCCGCTGGATTCCGACGCTGTGACGCGGCAAGCGCTGGTCGCTTCGGCCCTCGAGTCCGCCGCGCGCGCGGAAGAGCTAGGTCTTCCGGGCGACTCCATCGTGCTCTCGTGCAAGGTGAGCGGCGTGCAGGACCTGATCGCCGTCTATCGCGAGCTCGCCCGTCGGTGCGACTATCCGCTGCATCTCGGGCTCACCGAGGCCGGGCTGGGCACGAAGGGCGTCGTGGCCTCCACGGCGGCGCTCGGTGTGCTGCTCCAGGAAGGGATAGGCGACACGATCCGCATCTCGCTCACGCCCGAGCCGGGAGGAGACCGGACGCGCGAGGTGACGGTCGCCCAGGAAATACTCCAGACCATGGGTTTGCGCTCGTTCTCGCCGATGGTCATCGCCTGTCCAGGCTGCGGCCGCACGACCAGCACGTATTTCCAGGAGCTGGCGGAAAAAATCCAGCGCTATCTGCGAGAGCAGATGCCGCAATGGCGTGAGCGCTATCCCGGAGTCGAGGAGATGCACGTCGCGGTCATGGGTTGCGTCGTCAACGGCCCCGGTGAGAGCAAGCACGCCAATATCGGTATCAGCCTGCCCGGATCCGGAGAGCGCCCGGTCGCGCCCGTCTATGTGGACGGAGAGAAGACCGTCACCCTGAAGGGCGAGCGCATCGCCGAGGAGTTCCAGCAACTGGTCGAGGAGTATGTTCGCACGACCTACGGAGAAGGCGGCCGCCTGCGCCGCTCCGCGCCGGCAAAAAAGACGAGCATTCAGATCAAGGCCGCGGTGTAGTAGGCGCCGGGCGACCCTTCATATGGCCGAGCCGATCCGCGCCCTGCGCGGAATGAACGATATCCTGCCCGACGAAGCCGAGCGCTGGGAAGCGCTCGAGGAGCTTCTGCGCGACTGGCTGCGCAGCTACGGGTACCGTAACGTGCGCTCGCCGCTGGTCGAGCATACGGCCTTGTTCCGCCGCGCGATCGGGGAGGCGACCGATATCGTCGAGAAGGAAATGTACAGCTTCACCGACGAGCTGAACGGCGAGGAGCTGACCCTGCGGCCCGAGGCGACGGCTTCCATCGTACGCTTGGCGGCCGAGCACAGCCTGCTGCACGATGGCGCGCAGCGGCTCTATTACATGGGGCCCATGTACCGCCACGAAAGGCCGCAAAAGGGCCGCTACCGCCAGTTTCACCAAGTCGGCGCCGAGGCGCTGGGATTCCCCGGCCCGGACGTCGATGCCGAGTTGCTGCTCATGTGCGCGCGGCTGTGGAACGACCTCGACCTCTCCGGGATCCGGCTGGAGCTGAATTGCCTCGGTTCGAATGCGGAACGCGCGACATACCGCAAGTCGCTCGTCGCGTATCTCGAGCAGCACCAGGGCGGCCTGGACGAAGACTCGCGGCGCAGGCTGCGCACCAATCCCCTGCGGGTGCTCGACAGCAAGAACCCGGCGATGCAGCAGCTGATCGCGGACGCTCCCCGCCTGCTCGACTTGCTGGGCGAGGAGTCGCTCAGGCACTTCGAGGGCGTGCGTGCGATCCTCAACGATGCCGGCGTCAGGTGCGAAATCAATCCGCGTCTCGTACGGGGGCTCGACTACTACAACCTCACTGTGTTCGAATGGGTCACGGACAAACTGGGCGCCCAGGGCACGGTTTGCGCCGGTGGACGCTACGACGGCCTGTTCGAGCAGATCGGCGGCAAGCCTACCCCGGCCTGCGGCTGGGCGCTGGGGATCGAGCGGCTGCTCGCTCTCGTCGCCGATTCGGGCCGCCCCTGCCCGGACGTCTACCTCGTCAACCGGGGAGATCAGGCCGAGCGGATCGCGTTTCGCGCCGCCGAGGCCCTGCGCGATGCGGGTTTCAGCGTGTTGCAGCATTGCGGCGGGGGCAGCTTCAAGTCGCAGATGAAGAAGGCCGACGCGAGCGGCGCACCGGTTGCAGTCATCGTCGGCGACGACGAGGCCAAGGCGGGCGAAGCGAGCGTCAGAGCCCTGCGCGAGGAGCGCGAGCAGTTCCGCGTGCCCGTGGAACGCCTCGCCGAGGCGATTTCGGAGTTACTTTTTGGAGCGGGTAAAATCAAATGAGTACTTACGATCTTGAGGAACAGGAACAGCTTGCCGAGCTGAAAGCCTGGTGGCAGGAGCACGGCGGCGCGGTCATTCTGGGCGCGACGATTGTGCTCGCCGCGGCTGCGGCCTGGAACGGTTGGACGTGGTACCAGCGCTCGCAGGCGGCGCAGGCTGCCGCGCTGTACGACGGGCTGCAGAAGGCCGCGCGGGCCAATGATGCGAAGGCTGTACGGGACACGGCAGGAACGATCCTGGAAAGTTACCCTCGTACCGCCTATGCGCCGCTTGCGGCGCTCGTTTCATCCAAGGTCCAGTTCCAGGCGGGAGACTTGAAGACCGCGCGCGCGCAATTGCAGTGGGTCGTCGAAAACGCAAAGCACGACGAGATACGCTCGATCGCGGCGCTGCGGCTCTCGACCGTTCTTCTGGACGATGGTGATCCCGATGCGGCGCTCAAGGTTCTCGAGGCAAAGCCCAACTCGAGTTTCGAGGCGCTGCACGCATCCCTGCGTGGGGATATTCTCGCCACGCAGAAGAAATACGCGGAGGCGCGCGCCGCGTACAAGGTTGCGCTGGAAAAGGCCGAGCCGGGTGCATTCCGCGACACGCTGAGACTCAAGCTCGAGGCTCTCGGGGAAGGCTGATGCGGCGACTTGCGTTCGCCGGCCTGATGCTTCTCGCCGGATGCTCCAGTTCGACTGGCCCGATGATGGCCGAGCTGTCCGATCTGCCCAAGAGCATTCCAGTTCGTACGCTATGGGAGGCGAGCATCGGCGAGGCGGGCGACGGCGTGTTCTTTCCCGCAGTCGCCGCCGGAGGGGTTTTCGCAGCCGCCCAGGACGGGACCGTCGCGCGCTTTGACGCGACCACCGGGAAGGAATCCTGGCGCGTCAATACCGGGGATGAGCTTTCCGGCGGAGTGGGAAGCGACGGCAATCTGGTCGCGATCGGGACCCTGGAGGGCGAAGTCGTGGCGCTGGAAGCGGAGTCGGGAAAGCAGCGTTGGCGCGCGCGAGTGTCGAGCGAAATTCTCTCGGTACCGGCCGTGACCGGAGACCTCGTGATCGCGCGAGCCGGAGACAGCCGCTTGTTCGCCCTGGACGCCCGCGACGGAAAGCGCCGCTGGTCCTATCAGAGGTCGAGCCCACCTCTCACGGTGCGCGCGCCGTCCGGCATGATCGCCGAACGGGGTGTCTTGTCTACGGGCTTTGCCGGAGGCAAGCTGGTATTGCTCTCGCTTGCGAACGGCGGCGTGCGCTGGGAAGCGACCGTTGCGCTGCCGCGCGGAGCGACCGAACTGGAGCGCGTCACCGACGTGGTCGGCGTGCCGGCCATCGCCGAGCGCGAAGTGTGCGCGGTTGCCTTTCAGGGCCGGATCGGTTGCTTCGACCTCGCGAACGGGAATCCGCTCTGGTCGCGCGAGCTGTCGAGCGCAGCGGGACTTGCGGTCGATGCGCGCTACGTCATAGTGAGCGACGACAAGGGCGCCGTCCACGCGCTCGATCGTGCCGGCGGGGCAACGGTCTGGAAGCAAGACCGGCTGTTTCTCAGGCGCCTCACGGCTCCCCTCGCTCTGGGCCGCGAGGTCGTCGTGGGCGACGTCGAAGGATACGTGCATTTTCTGTCGCGCGAGAGCGGGGCCTTCGTCGGCCGCGTGGCTACAGACGGCAGCCCCATCCGGGCTTCTCCCGTGCGGCTCGACAAGGGGATTTTGGTGCAAACTCAAGATGGCAACCTCTACGCGATGAGCATCGAGTAGGTATCCAGAGCGGGCGGAGCGAACCAGCGCGCCCACTCTTTCACTCGCCTTCCCATGAAGCCCACCGTCGTCATCGCCGGCCGTCCGAATGTCGGCAAGTCCACGCTGTTCAACCGGCTCACCCGCACGCGCGATGCTTTGGTCGCCAATGTTCCCGGTTTGACGCGCGATCGCCACTACGGCGTCGGACGCATCGGCGAGCGGCAGTACCTGGTGGTCGATACCGGCGGCTTCGATCCGCAGGCACAGGGCGTGTTCGTCGAAATGGCCAAGCAGACCAGGACTGCCATCGCCGAAGCCGACGCCATCGTGCTGGTCACCGATGCCCGTGAAGGACTCACTGCGCAAGACCGCGCGATCGGAGAAGAGCTGCGGCGTCTCGGCCGGCGCGTGTTCGTCGCGGCAAACAAGTCCGAAGGCATGAACGCGGAACTCGCCGCAGCCGAATTCCACGAGCTGGCTCTGGGCGTGCCCTGGGCGATTTCGGCTGAGCATGGGGAGGGAGTGCGCGATCTGATGGACGCCGTACTAGCCGATTTTCGCCCGGAGCCGGAGCACGACGAAGTCGAGAGCGCCCCGAGGATAGCGATCGTGGGCCGGCCGAACGCGGGCAAGTCCACGCTCGTGAACGCTCTGGTCGGGGAAGAGCGGGTCGTGACCTTCGATGAGCCCGGCACGACGCGCGACGCGATCGACGTCGAGCTCATGGTCAAGGGCCGCCGCTATGTGCTGATCGATACTGCCGGACTGAGACGCCGCGGGAAGGTGTTCGAAAGCGTCGAGAAGTTCTCTGTCGTCAAGACCCTGCAGGCGATCGATCGGGCCCATGTCGCCATCCTGGTGCTCGACGCCCAAAGCGAGATCGCGGAGCAGGACGCCCACATCGCCGGATTCATCCTCGAGCGCGGGCGGGCTGTGGTCGTGGCGGTAAACAAGTGGGACGGTTTGGACGAGAACGCGCGCGACATGACCAGGCGCGCGATCGCCCGCAAGCTGAAATTTCTCTCGTTCGCGCGCTTTCACAACATTTCGGCCCGCGAGGGTCGCGGCCTCGCGCAGCTGATGGCCTCAGTCGATCGAGCCTATCGGGCTGCGATGGTCAAGCTGCCCACTCCGAAGCTCACTCGCGCGCTTATTGCGGCGGTGGCGAAGCAGGCCCCGCCGCGAGTGGGGCTCTCCAGGCCGAAGCTGCGCTACGCGCATCAGGGCGGCAACAACCCCCCGATCGTCGTCATCCACGGGACGGCCCTCAATGCCGTGCCCGACAGCTATCGCCGCTACCTCGAGTCCGATTTTCGCCGGGTGTTTCGGCTGGAAGGCACGCCGCTGCGAATTGAATTCCGCAGTGGAAGGAACCCTTACGTAGATAGGCGCCTCTAATGGCCGGCTCCACAACTTGCGCCGCTAGTACATTGGCATTTCCCAAAAAACCATTTAGAGTGGTATTCCAAGGCCAAGAATACGACTCGGGGGTAAAACCATGAGCAACAAAGGACAATTATTACAAGATCCGTTCCTCAATACCCTGCGCAAGGAGCACGTGCCGGTATCGATCTATCTGGTCAACGGCATCAAGCTTCAGGGCCAGATCGAGTCCTTCGACCAGTACGTCGTGCTGCTCAAGAATACCGTGACACAAATGGTGTACAAGCACGCCATCTCCACGGTTGTCCCCTCGCGTGCAGTCAACCTGGCGGTCGATCATTCCTCTGACGCGAGCTGATCCGGCTGCGCTGTCGCCTTGACTCGGCGCGATGCTTGAGTCTTCGCAGAAGCGCGACGGCGCGGTGCTCGTCGGCCTGGACTTCGGGGGATCCGGCTACGCCGAGGGCCTCGAGGAGCTGAAGCTGCTTGCGGTGAGCGCCGGAATGCGGCCATTGGCCCTGGTGCGCGGCCGCCGCGAACGTCCCGACCCCGGCCACTTCGCCGGCTCCGGAAAGGTCGAGGAGATCAAGCGCGCGCTCGAGGAACAGGGCGCCTCGCTCGCCGTGTTCAACCACGAGCTTTCGCCGGTGCAGGAGCGCAACCTCGAGAAGGCGCTGGGCTGCCCGGTCGTCGACCGCACACGGCTGATTCTCGATATCTTCGCCCAGCGCGCCAAGAGCCATGAAGGGAAGCTCCAGGTGGAACTTGCCCAGCTCGAACACGCCGCGACGCGCCTGGTGCGCGGCTGGACGCACCTGGAGCGCCAGCGAGGCGGCCGGGGCTTCCTCGGGGGCATGGGCGAGACCCAGCTGGAGGTGGACAGGCGGCTGATCGCGAACCGCGTCAAGCTGCTCAAGGACAAGCTGGGCAAGCTTCAGCGCCGGCGCGAAGTGCAGCGGCGTGCGAGGGAGCGCGGCAACGCGTTCTCGGTCTCCCTCGTCGGGTACACCAACGCCGGCAAATCGACGCTGTTCAACGCCTTGACCCGCGCGGGGGCGCTTGCAGCGGACCGTCTCTTTGCCACACTCGACACCACCACGCGCAGGCTCTACCTGCCCGAAGCCGGGAATGTCACCGTCTCCGATACGGTCGGGTTCATTCGCGACCTTCCGCATACGCTCGTCGCCGCTTTCCGGGCGACGCTCGAGGAAACCGTGCACGCCGACCTGCTCCTGCACGTGGTCGATGCGGCGAACGAGGCGCGCGAGGCCCAGATCGCTGAAGTGGACAAAGTTCTCGCCGAGATCGGCGCGGGCGCCAATCCCAGGCTCCTGGCGTGGAACAAGATCGACCGCAGCCGAGCCCAGGCGGGAGTGGACCGGAATGAATATGATAGAATTTGGCGCGTTCGTCTGAGCGCAAAAACGGGTGACGGCGTGGAGGGTCTGCGCCGGGCCCTGATCGAGGCGGCAGCCTCGAGAAAATCTCCAGCGAGCCCGCCAGTATCGACCGATTCGACGGATTTGCGCGCGCAGAAGCTGGACAAAGCGGTCGTAACGTAGGAATTTTCATGTCATTGAACGACCCTCAATGGGGCAAGCGAGGCGGCGGCGGCAACGACGGGCCGCCCGATCTCGACGAGATGTGGCGCAGCTTCAACCAGAAGCTGAACAGTCTGTTCGGCCGGCGGCGTGGCGGGTCCTCGGATCAACGCGAGCCGCCCAACGCGAGGCAGCTCGGCGGCGGGGCTGGCCTCATCGCCGCAGTGATCCTGGTCGCCTGGCTCGCAAGCGGCTTTTACATCGTGGTGGAAGGCCAGCGTGGGGTCGTGCTCACGTTCGGCAGCTTTTCCGAGGTGACCAACGCCGGGCTGCGCTGGCGCCTGCCTTACCCCATTCAGAGTCATGAGACTGTAAACCTTGCCGGCGTCCGGACCATAGGGGTGGGCTATCGCGACGTCAAGACCAAGGTGCTCAAGGAATCGCTGATGCTGACCGACGACGAAAACATCGTCGACATCCAGATGGCGGTGCAGTACACGCTCAAGGACGCGAAAGCCTACCTGTTCAACAATCGGCGGCCCGATGACTCCGTGTTGCAGGCCGCCGAAACTGCACTGCGCGAGGTGATCGGCAAGAGCAAGATGGATTTCGTACTCAATCAGGGTCAGGCGGTGGTTGCGAAGGCGATGCCGGTCATGCAGGATATTCTCGACCGCTACGAGACCGGAATCCAGATCAGCGCCGTGAACATCCAGAACGCGCAGCCGCCGGAGCAGGTTCAGGCGGCGTTCGACGATGCAGTCAAGGCGAATCAGGATCGCGAGCGGCTGAAGAACGAGGGACAAGCCTACTTCAACGACGTGGTGCCCAAAGCCGGCGGCGTGGCCTCGCGGCTCCTGCTCGAGGCCGAAGGCTACAAGCAACGCGTCATAGCCAATTCCGAAGGCGAGGCGTCGCGGTTCAGGCAGATCCTGGTCGAGTACAACAAGGCGCCGCAGGTGACGCGCGAACGCCTTTACATCGACACCGTTCAGCAGATGCTGGCAAGCACCTCGAAGATCTTGATCGACGCCAGGGCAGGCGGCAACCTGCTTTACCTGCCGCTCGACAAGATCATGCAGATGTCGGGGGCGGCATCGCCCGA
This sequence comes from uncultured beta proteobacterium, assembly GCA_963699535.1. Lineage (GTDB taxonomy): Bacteria > Pseudomonadota > Gammaproteobacteria > Burkholderiales > SG8-39 > VBDM01. Next base: position 84,503 of record CAVOUJ010000032.1, read on the forward strand.
ACTGCTCGGGTCGCAGCGGTCATCCCAGGCGGCTGAATTACCCGCTCCGCCCGAAGCCGGCGCCCGCTCGCGCGAAGCGCTGCGTCCGCGCGAGCGTGGGGAGCGGCAATGAACAGCCGCTTGAGCGTTTCACTCGGCCTCGTCGTCGGGGTGGTCATACTGCTGAGCATGTCGGCGTTCACCGTGGACCAGCGCGATCGCGCCATCGTGTTCCAGCTTGGCGAGATCAAAGAGATCATCGATAAACCCGGCCTGCATTTCAAATGGCCTCTGATCCAGAACGTGCGGAACTTTCCCAAGCTCATCCTGACCTGGGATGATCCTGAGGCGCAGAGATTCATCACCGTCGAGAACAAGCCGGTGCTGGTCGATGCCTTTGTCAAGTGGCGAATCGTTGACGTTACAAAGTACTACGTTTCTGTCGCCGGCGACGAAATCGCAGCGGCGCGGCGTATCAACCAGACCGTCAACGGCCTGCTGCGGGAGGAATTCGGCAAGCGCACCGTGCACGACGTGGTCTCGGGCGAGCGCGACCATATCATGAACAACGTGCGCGAGAAAGTGGACCAGGACGTGCGCACCTTGGGCATCGAAGTCGTCGACGTCAGGCTGAAACGCGTCGATCTGCCCCAGGAGGTCAGCGTCGACGTCTACCGCCGGATGGAATCTGAACGGAAGCGCGTCGCCTCGGAGCTTCGCTCGAACGGCTCAGCCGAGGCCGAGAAAATCCGCGCTGATGCGGACAAGCAGCGCGAGATCATCATCGCAGAGGCCTACCGCGACGCGCAGCGAATCAAGGGAGAAGGCGACGCCAGGGCCGCGGCGATCTACGCGCGCGCCTTCAACGAGAATCCCGAGTTCTACGCGTTCTACCGCAGCCTCGAGGCCTATCGCGCCAGCTTCAAGAACCGGAGCGACGTGCTGGTGCTCGACCCGAATTCGGAGTTCTTCAGGTACTTCAGGAATCTGGGGAAGGGCGGCAAGTGAATGGGCACCACGTTCCTCATGGCGATCGCCCTGATGCTGGTGATCGAGGGCTTACTGCCGTTTCTTCTGCCGAAGCTCTGGCGCGAGACCTTTCGCCGCATCACCGAGTTCACTGACGGGCAGATCCGCTTCTTCGGTCTCTCCTCGATGCTGGTCGGGCTGCTGATGCTGTATTTCGTCCGATAGTCGCTGCCGTGCGCACCTGGCTCCTGCCGGAAAGCATCGAGGATATCCTGCCGCCGCAAGCCGAGCGCATCGAGCGGATGCGCGCGCGCGTGCTCGAGTTGTTCCGCCTCCGGGGCTACCAGCTGGTGATTCCGCCGATGCTCGAGTACCTCGAGTCGCTCCTCACCGGCACGGGACACGACCTGGATCTCCGCACGTTCAAGCTCGTCGACCAGCTCTCGGGGCGAATGATGGGCGTTCGCGCCGACATCACGCCCCAGGTTGCGCGCATCGACGCGCACCTCCTGAGCGGCAAGGGCGTCACGCGGCTGTGCTATACGGGCAGCGTGCTGCACACGCGGCCGCGGGGGCTCGACTCGACCCGGGAGCCCCTGCAGATCGGTGCGGAAATCTACGGTCACGCCGGGATTGAGAGCGATCTGGAAATCCAAGAGCTGCTCGCAGACTCGCTCGCCGCCTGCGGCGTCTCCGATGCGCGTCTGGACATCGGCCACGTCGCCGTCTTCCGGGCGATCTGCCGGCACGGAGGAGTCGGGCCGGAGCTGGAATCGGATCTGTACGAGATGCTGGCGGCCAAGGATCTGCCCGCGCTGGCCGGCGTGACGAAGCGCCTGCCGAAAGCGACGCGCAGGGCGCTGCTCGCCCTTCCCGAGCTCTACGGAGACGGCGCCCTGGTCGAGCGCGCCGCCCGAGCGTTGCCGAAGTATCCGGAAATCAAGCCGGCCCTGCGGGATCTCAAGGTGCTCTCGCGCAGGGGCAGGATCCCCGTATCGATCGATCTCGCGGACCTTCGCGGATATCACTATCACAGCGGCGTGGTGTTCGCCGCGTATGCGCCCGGCATAGCCAATGCGGTCGCGCTCGGCGGGCGTTACGACGAGGTCGGAAAGGCTTTCGGTCGCGCGCGCCCGGCCACCGGATTCAGCATGGACCTGCGCGATCTCGTTCGCGCGGCGCCGCGCGAGAGCGCGAGGGGCCGGCGTGCGCGCGCCTTACTCGACCGACCCTGCGCTCGAGGCTGCGGTGCGCAAGCTGCGCTCGGGCGGAGAGGTCGTGGTGGTCGCGCTTCCCGGGCACGCGGACGCCCGTGTTCAATCCGATTGCGACCGCGAACTGGTGAAGCGCCAGGGCAAGTGGATCGTGCGGAAACTGAAGCCGGCGCGATGATGGGCAAGAACGTCGTCGTCATAGGCACCCAGTGGGGTGACGAAGGCAAGGGCAAGGTCGTGGACTGGCTGACCGATCATGCCCAGGGCGTGGTTCGGTTCCAGGGCGGGCATAACGCCGGGCATACGCTGGTTATCGGCGGCAAGAAGACCGTGCTGCATCTCGTTCCCTCGGGCATTCTCAGAAAGGGCGTGACCTGCTACATCGGCAACGGCGTCGTGCTGTCCCCCAAGGCGCTGGTCGAAGAGATGGACGAGCTCGAGCGCGCCGGCGCGGATGTCGCCGCCCGCCTTCGAATCTCCGAAGCCTGCCCCCTTATCCTTCCGTACCACGCGGCGATCGACGTCGCCCGCGAATCGGCGGTGGGCGCGGCAAAAATCGGCACGACCGGCCGCGGAATCGGGCCCGCCTACGAGGACAAGGTCGCACGCCGCGCGATACGTCTTCGGGACCTCCTGGTTCCGGAGCGCTTTTCGGCCAAGCTCGAGCCGCTTCTCGATTTTCACAACTTCGTGCTGACAAAATACCTCGGCGCGAAGCCCGTCGATTTTGCGGAAACAAGGGATGAGGCGCTTGCGCTCGCGCCGCGGCTGAAGCCCCTGGTGGCCGACGTTTCGCGCGCACTCTACGAAGCGAATCGGGCAGGAAGGAATCTGCTCTTCGAAGGCGCGCAAGGAGCCCTGCTCGACGTCGATCACGGTACCTATCCGTATGTGACCTCGAGCAACTGCGTCGCAGGCGCGGCGGCGGCCGGTGCCGGCATCGGACCGCAGATGCTGCATTACGTTTTGGGCATCACCAAGGCGTACACGACGCGGGTCGGCTCGGGCCCCTTTCCCACGGAGCTCGATAACAGCACAGGAGAGCTGCTCCGCACCCGGGGCCAGGAATTCGGCGCGACGACAGGGCGGCCGCGGCGCTGCGGGTGGTTTGACGCCGCGGCGCTGCGGCGATCGATCCAGATCAACGGCGTGTCGGGTTTGTGCATCACCAAACTCGACGTGCTCGACGGGATGGACAAGGTCAGGCTGTGTACCGGATATCGCATCGACGGCGCGATGCACGACCTGCTGCCGCTCGGGGCCGAGGACGCCGCGCGCTGCGAGCCCGTATACGAGGACCTTGCAGGATGGCAGGAGAGCACCGTGGGCCTAAGCTCCTACGAAAGGCTGCCCGCCGAAGCTCGCACCTACCTGGAGCGCCTGCAATCGGTGTGCGGCGTGCCGATCGACATGATCTCCACGGGGGCGGACAGAAACGAGACCATCGTTCTGCGCCACCCGTTTCATTGAGTTCGGGATAAGGAGGGCAGGGTGTTGGAGGGGGTCGTTCCGTTTCCGCCGGAATTCGCGAAACGCTATCGCGCGAAGGGCTATTGGCGGGACAAGTCGCTGGCGTTGGAATTTGCCGTTTGCTTCGAGACCTTCAGGGACAGGAGTTTTCTGGTGGACGGCGAAAGGCAGTACACCTATGACGAGCTCGACCGCCTCAGCAGCGACCTCGCGATCAACCTGCTCGATCTCGGCCTCAAGCCGCTCGACCGCGTCGTGCCGACGCTGCCGAATTGTGCCGAGTTTGTGATCCTCTACTTCGCGTTGCAGAAGATCGGCTGCATCCCTATCGCCGCCCTGGTCACCCACCGCTACGCCGAGATCAGCCAGTTCGTCAGGCTCTCGGCTGCGGCAATGTGCGTCTATCCCGAGCGGCAGGGCGACTTCGAGTTCGAGCCGATGGTCCAGCGGGTCAAGGCCGAGAATGGTTCCTTGAAGTTCAGCATTTCTCTTCCAGCCCTCCGCTCTCTGATCGACAAGCCCGCCAGGAAGAGCGATGTTGTAGCCGGAATCAAGATCGATCCGGCGGAACCCTGCATCTTCCAGCTCTCGGGTGGCACCACCGGCGTGCCAAAGCTTATACCCCGCACGCACAACGACTACGCCTACAACTCCAGGCTCGCGGTCGAGGTGTGCGGCGTCACCGGCAACTCCGTGCTGCTGCTCGCGCTTCCAATTGCCCACAATCTTCCGCTCGCCTGCCCGGGCCTGCAGGGCTACTTCTTCAGTGGCGGGAAAGTCGTGCTCTCGGCGAGCACGCGGCCAGAGGATCTCTTCAGGCTGATCGAGCGCCACCGTGTGACGCATCTGAAAGTCGTCCCTGCGCTGCTCATCCGCCTCATCAACGATCCGGCCATCGGCAAATACGATCTTTCGTCGCTCCGCGTCATCCAGAGCGGCGGGCAGCGGATGCAGCCCGAGGTGAGGCAGCGCACGAGCGAGCTCATCCCCAGCGCAACGGTGCAGGAGAACTTCGGCATGTCCGAGGGGATGCTGTTCTTCGTGCACCTTGACGATCCCGAGGACGTGCGCCTTCTGACCTGCGGTCGGCCGCTTTCGCCCGACGACGAGGTCAAGCTCGTGGATGACGAGGGCAGGGAGGTTGCGCCGGGCGAGGTCGGTGAGCTGACCTGCCGCGGGCCCTACACCTTGCGCGGCTACTACGGCGTGCCGGAATACAATGCCAGGCAGTTTACGCCCGACGGGTTCTACCGGTCGGGCGACCTCATGACGTTGCATCCTTCGGGGAACTATGTCGTCGAGGGGCGCAAGAAGGACCTCATCAACCGCGGGGGCGAGAAGATTAGCGCGGAGGAGATCGAGAACCTGATCCTCGCGCACCCCTCGGTGCAGAACATCGCCTGCGTCCCGATGCCCGATCCGAGCCTGGGCGAGAAAATGTGCGCCTGCGTCATCCCCAAGAAGGGCCGCAGCCTCACCCTCGCCGAACTGGTTGAGTTCCTCAAGGAGAAGGAGATTGCCAAGTTCAAGCTGCCCGAACGGCTCGAGCTGCTGTCGGATTTCCCGGTGTCGACCTTCGGCAAGGTGTCGAAGAAGGTGTTGGTCGAGATGGTGACGGCGAAGCTGGAGCGCGAAAGAGCGGCATGAGAATCATCGACCTCCACTGCTACCCCGGCACCAAGGAGTGGATCGCCTGCCAGGGGCCTTACGTCGAGGCGCTCGCCCGGTACTGGAAGCGCGACTGGGTCGGCAAGCCCGAGGACGAGGTCATCGGGGAGTTTGAGGGCGCCGGAGTCGAGGCCTGTCTCGTCGCCCTCGATCTTGAGCTGACCATCAGGACGAAGCCGGTCGGGAACGACTACGTCCACGCCATGTGGAAGCGGCACCCGAGGCGCGTGATCCAGTGCTGGGGTGCGCTCGATCCGTTCAAGAAGGACGTGGTCAGGGAAGCCGAGAGGGCGGTGAAGCAATACGGCTTCGTCGGCTTCCACTTCCATCCGATCATGCAGCACTTCGCGGTCGATGATTTGCGCGCTCGTCCGATGTTCGAGGCCATTTCCTCGCTCGGCGCGGCGGTGATGATCGACGTCGGCACGACCGGCATGGGCGCCGGCATGCCCGGCGGCCATGGCGCGATCATCCGCCACGCGCACCCCGCAAGCATCGACCGCCTTGCCGCCGACTTCCCGAGCCTCAAGATCGTGATGGCGCACCCGGGCTGGCCCTGGGTGGACGAAACCACTGCGGTGGCGCTGCACAAGGGAAACGTCTACTGGGAGATGTCGGGCTGGGCTCCCAAGTACTTCCCCGGTAACCTCAAGGTCGACATGCGCGGCCGGCTCCAGGACAAGATCATGTTCGGCAGCGACTATCCGAGCATGCCGTATGCGCGGATACTGAAGGAGTGGCAGGAACTCGGCTACAAGGACGAAGTCATGGAAAAAATCTTCCACCAGAACGCGGAAAGGATCCTCGGACTATGAACAAGATCGCTGTGTTTTCGCTGCGTGCTGCGAGCCTCGCGCTGCGCTTCGCGCAATAGGGCCACCGCAAAGGACGGGCATGGCGTTCACGAGAGCGGCGCTCGTCACCGGCGCGGCGACCGGAATCGGCCGCAGCGCGGCGCTCGCGCTCGCGCGCGCGGGCCACGACGTCGCGATCAACTACTCGAGCAGCGAGAAGGCGGCGCGCGAGACCGCCGCGGCCGCGGAGAAGCTGGGCGCGAAGACCCTTGTGGCTGCGCTGCGACGTAAGCGACGAGGCCGACGTGCGCGCGATGCTGAGGGCGGTCGAGGAGCGGTTCGGGCGCCTGGACGTGCTCATCAACAACGCCGGCACCACCGCATCCTGGAAGCCGAAAGATCTCGAGAGCCTTTCACTGGAAGACTGGGACCGCGTCTTCGCGGTCAACGTGCGCGGCCTTTTCCAGGTCACGCGCGCCGCATTGCCTCTGCTGCGCGCGTCCAAGGGCTGCGTCGTCAACACCGCGAGCATCGTCGGGCTTGAGGCCGGGGCCGCAACCTCTGCCGTACGCCGCCAGCAAGGCCGCGGTCGTCAACCTGACCAAGACGCTCGCCTATAACCTCGGCCCGGACGTCCGCGTCAATGCCGTCGCCCCGGGCTGGATGGAGGGCGACTGGATGCAGCGCATGCTCGGGGACAAGTACGAAGACCTCATGGGCAAACGCGCGAAGGCGACCCCGCTGAAACGCTGCGTGACCGCGGAGGATGTGGCCCAGACCATGATGTCGCTCATCCAGTCCAATCGCTTCGTTACCGGCGAAGTGATCGTGATTGACGGCGGATTCTCGAGCTCGACCTGACTTTCTTGGTGTCGGCTCGGGATGGGGTCGCTATATAATAGACCCTGTTTGGAGTAAGAAACCCTTCGAGAAGGCCGCTCCGGAAAGTTCCGGCGCCGGCGCTCGGGGGAGGAACGGAGATATGAACGCGCCCGCGATGCAGAAAGAGCAAGACAACGTGCTGACCGCCGACGAGCTCAAGCTCGCCCAACTGATCGTCACCACGCTCAACCTGGAGATGGAACCCGCCGCGGTCGACCCGACCGCGCGACTTTTCGGAGAGGGCTTGGGGCTCGATTCGATCGATATCCTGGAAATCGCGCTGGCGATCTCCAAGGCCTACGGCGTCAAGCTGCGCTCCGACGACGAGAACAACCAGCACATCTTCGATTCCCTCCGCAGCCTGAACCAGCACATTCAGCAACATCGGGTGAAGTAGGCAGCGAGGCCCTCGCGTGGCCGGCGCGTCATGGCTGATATCCCGCTGATTCGCAACTTCGACGCCGGCGCGGTCTTCGCCTACAGGGATAGGCGCCCAATAGGCGTCGGAGAGTTTCTCGGCGAAGTCCGGCGGCTGGCCGATTTGCTTCCGGACCGGCGCTGCGTAGTGAATCTGTGTACCGACCGCTACCAGTTCGCCGTGGGCCTTTGCGCGGCGCTGCTGCGCCGCCAGGTCAATCTGCTGCCGCCGAACGCGACCCCCGATCTGCTCAAGCGGCTGAGCCTCGAATACCCCAGCTTGTATTGCCTGAGCGACGGAACGGTGCAGCCGGCACTGCAGATCGAGACATTTCTTTATCGGCAAACCGGGAACACGGCGAGCGCTTCGGTACCTCACATCCCCGAGGAACAAATCGCCGTCGTCGGCTTCACCTCGGGCTCGACGGGACAGCCCATGCCGCATCCAAGATCCTGGGGTGCGCTCGCGCAAAGCGGGTTGGCCGAGTTCGAGGCTGTGGGCGTCGCAGCCTATCGGAACATGAGCGTGCTCGGCACCGTGCCTCAGCAGCACAGTTACGGCCTCGAGTCGACGGTCTTGATGGTGTTGCAGGGGGGCCTGGCGATGCACGCGGGCCGGCCGTTCTTCCCCTCTGACATCTGCGCCGAGCTCCAGGCCCTGCCGCGGCCGCGCGGCCTGGTCACGACGCCGGTTCACCTGCGGGTGCTGCTCGCCGAAGCGAGCGATCTCCCCGCGGTGGACTTCCTTCTTTGCGCCACCGCGCCGCTGTCGCCCCAGCTGGCGATCGAAGCCGAGGCGCGCTTCGCCGCGCCCCTCCACGAGATCTACGGCTGCACCGAAGCCGGGCAGATCGCGTCCCGGCGCCCGGCTCAAAGCCAGGAGTGGCGCACCTTGCCCGGGGTGAGCCTGCGTGCCGACGAGAAGGGGACCTGGGTAAAGGGCCACGTGGAGAGGGAGGTGTTGCTCGCCGACGTGATCGAACTGCGGGATCAAAACACCTTCCTGCTGCACGGACGGACCGCCGATCTCATCAACATCGCGGGAAAGCGCACATCGCTCGCCCATCTGAACTTTCATCTCAACTCCATCGCAGGCGTCAGGGACGGAGCATTTGTCATGCCCGAGGAAGACGACGGAGCGGTGACGCGATTGATGGCCTTCGTCGTCGCCCCCGCGCTGACGAGCGAAACGATCCTGTCGGCGCTGCGCGAGCGCATCGACCCCGCTTTTCTTCCGCGTCCGCTATGCCTCGTCGAGGCCCTGCCGCGCAACGAGACCGGAAAATTGCCGCGTCGAGCGGTGGACGAACTGGTCACCCGGCTCGCGGCAAAAGTGGGGTGATGTAGCGTCATGGCTGATATCCCGCTGATTCGCAACTTCGACGCCGGCGCGGTCTTCGCCTACAGGGATAGGCGTCCAATACGCGTCGAAGAGTTTCTCGGCGAAGTCCGGCGGCTGGCCGATTTGCTTCCGGACCGGCGCTACGTGGTGAACCTGTGCGGTGACCGCTACCAGTTCGCGGTGGGCTTTTGTGCGGCCCTCCTGCGCGGTCAGGTCAATCTGCTGCCGCCGAACGCGACCTCCGATCTGCTCAAACGGCTGACCGTCGATTACCCGAGCGTCTATTGCCTGAGCGACGAGGCGGTCCAGCCGCTGGAGATGTTTCTTTACCGGGAACCGAAAGGAGAAAACACGGCGAACGCATCGGTTCCCGGCGTTCCCGCGGAGCAAGTCGCCATCATCGGCTTCACCTCAGGCTCGACGGGTCAGCCTCTGCCGCATCCCAATTCCTGGGGTGCGCTCACGAAAAGCGGCAAAGCCGAGTTCGAGTGCCTGGGCGCTGCCGCCTACGGGAACATGAGCGTGCTCGGCACCGTGCCCCCGCAGCACATGTACGGCCTCGAGTTTACGGTCATGATGGTGTTGCAGGGGGGCCTGGCGATGCACGCGGGCCGGCCGTTCTTCCCCTCTGACATCTGCGCCGAGCTCCAGGCCCTGCCGCGGCCGCGCGGCCTGGTCACGACGCCGGTTCACCTGCGGGTGCTGCTCGCCGAAGCGAGCGAATCTGCCTCGCGGTGGACTTCCTTCTTTGCGCCACCGCGCCGCTGTCGCCCCAGCTGGCGATCGAAGCCGAGGCGCGCTTCGCCGCGCCCCTCCACGAGATCTACGGCTGCACCGAAGCCGGGCAGATCGCGTCCCGGCGCCCGGCTCAAAGCCAGGAGTGGCGCACCTTGCCCGGGGTGAGCCTGCATGCCGACGAGCGGGGAACCTGGGCAAAGGGCGGCCATGTGGAGAAGCCGTTCCTGCTCGCCGACGTGATCGAACTGCGGGATCAAAACACCTTCCTGCTGCACGGACGGACCGCCGATCTCATCAACATCGCGGGAAAGCGCACATCGCTCGCCCATCTGAACTTTCATCTCAACTCCATCGCAGGCGTCAGGGACGGAGCATTTGTCATGCCCGAGGAAGACGACGGAGCGGTGACGCGATTGATGGCCTTCGTCGTCGCCCCCGCGCTGACGAGCGAAACGATCCTGTCGGCGCTGCGCGAGCGCATCGACCCCGCTTTTCTTCCGCGTCCGCTATGCCTCGTCGAGGCCCTGCCGCGCAACGAGACCGGAAAATTGCCGCGTCGAGCGGTGGACGAACTGGTCACCCGGCTCGCGGCAAAAGTGGGGTGATGTTGACGACTGTCGAGCGGCGCTTTCCTCCCGATCACCCTTCCGGGCCGGGGCATTTTCCCGGCAACCCCATCATTCCGGGGGCGCTGCTTCTGAGCGAGGTGGTGCGCGCGATCGAAGCGAGTCTCGGGCGAGCGTCGCATCCGTTTCAGATCAAGGCGGCGAAGTTCCTGCATCCGGTTCGTCCGGGCGACGCCGTGTCGATAGTGTTCTCCCGGCCGGACGGAAACAAAATAAGATTCAGCTGCACCGCCTCGGGCACCGAGGTGCTCACGGGGGAAGTGGTGCTGATCGATCCCCGGGTGGGCGGCTCGTGAGCATGGCATCATCTCGTCCGGAGAGCGGGCCGGTGCGCGGAGCACAGGGATGAGCCTGAACACAGCCACCACGATCAACGGCGAAGGCAGCCGCCGCTGGAAACCGATGCCGATCATACGGGCTTCAGAGCTCGTGCACGCGGCGGCGATCGTGCTGCTTGCCGCAGAGCCGCAGGCCTGGCCTTGGGCACTTGGACTGCTGGCAGCCAATCACTTCGTGCTGGCTTGCGCCATCTTGTCCCCCAACGACCGGCTGCTCGGGCCGAATCTCTCCAGCCTGCCGGCGTCCGCGGTCGGCCGCGGCGAAGTCTGCCTGACATTCGACGACGGCCCCGATCCTGAGGTAACGCCGCGGGTGCTGGATCTGCTCGACCGGTTCCAGGTCAAAGCCAGCTTTTTCTGCATAGGGGAGAGGGCCGCGGCGTATCCCGAGCTCGTCAGGGAGATCGCGCGCCGCGGTCACAGCGTCGAGAACCACAGCTACCATCACCACTCGGCGTTCGCTTTTTTCGGCACGGCCTGGCTCAAGCCACAGGTGGAAGCCGCCCAGGAGACCCTGACTTTGCTCGCTGGACGGCCACCGGCCTTCTTTCGCGCTCCAGCCGGATTCCGCAGCCCGTTTCTCCACTTTGTGCTTTCGGTTACAGGGCTGCGCTATGTATCCTGGACGCGGCGGGGCTTCGATGCGGTGAGCCGCGATTCGCAGCGCATCCTCCGGAGGCTGACCCGAGGGCTTGCGGCCGGCGACGTGCTCCTCCTGCACGACAGCGCTCCGGTCGTCCTCGAGGTGCTGCCCGCGCTGCTGGGCGAACTGGCTGCTCGAGGCCTCAGGTCCGTTTCGCTGCAGACGGCCTGCGGAGACGAGTTCCAGGACTAGCGATCCCGAGGCGACGCGTGCAGCCCCTCGCCATCAGCCGATACTCCATCGTGAACAGCCTTGGAGCGGGCTCGAAAGCGCTCTTGAGCGCTCTGCGCGAAAGGCGCTCGGGGCTCAGGCCCTGCGATTTCGAGACGGCCCGCCTGGACACCCACGTCGGGACCGTTCAGGGCATCGACGATTTTCGCGTCAGGGACGATCTCGGCGACTTCGATTGCCGCAACAATCGCCTCGCCCAGCTGGGCCTGGTTCAGGACGGATTCGACGAAGCGGTAGCGGCGGCGCGCGCCAAGTATGGAGCGGATCGCATCGGCTTCTATCTTGGAACCAGCACCTCGGGACTGCACTCGACCGAGCTCGCGTACCGCCGGCGCGACCCGGCGACGGGCGCCCTGCCGGTCGACTACCATTACGCCGAAACGCAGAACACGTACTCGCTCGGCGATTTCACGAGACGTTTTCTCGGGCTCGAGGGACCCGGATTCGTCGTGTCGTCGGCGTGCTCCTCCAGCGCAAAGGTCTTCGGCAATGCCGCGCGCATGATCACCGCCGGGGTCTGCGACGCGGCCGTGGTCGGAGGCGCCGACAGCCTGTGCCTGATGACGCTTTACGGATTCCGGTCGCTCGGCCTGACTGCGGTCGGCCCCTGCCGGCCTTTTGACGCAGACCGTGACGGGATTTCTCTGGGCGAAGGTGCGGGATTCGCCCTCCTGGAGAAGGCGGACCGCGCCAAAGCGGGGAGCGTCCTGCTCCTGGGCGTTGGCGAGAGTTCGGATGCCTACCATATGTCCACCCCTCACCCCGAGGGTCTGGGCGCGAAACTCGCCATGCGGCAGGCCCTGGAATCGGCCGGGCTGGCGCCCGCAGACATCGACTATATCAATCTGCACGGCACGGCGACCCGGACCAACGACGCGAGCGAAGACAAGGCGGTGGTCGAGGTCTTCGGATCGAACACGCCGTGCAGTTCGACCAAGGGGGCGACGGGGCATCTGCTCGGCACCGCGGGAATCACCGAAGCCATTGTTTCGATTCTTGCGATCGAACACGGACTGATGCCGGGGAGCGCGAACACGCAAAGGGTCGATCCGGAGCTGAAGTCCCGCTATCTGATCGAGAATCGGGACGGCCCGGTCAGGTGCGTCCTCTCCAACTCTTTCGGATTCGGCGGGAGCAATTGCTCCCTGATACTGGGGCGCGTCCAGTGATGCGGGTCTTCGTGGAAGGAGTCGGCCTGCTCGGCCCCGGGCTGACGGGCTGGGAGGCGAGCCTCCCCGTCCTCTCGGGAGAGGGGGCGTACCGCGCCGCGCCGACGGAGATTCGGGCGAGCGCCCTGCTGCCGGTCGCAGAACGGCGCCGCTCCCCGGCCACGGTCAAGCTCGCCCTCGCAGTGAGTGAGGAGGCGTTCAAGAACGCCGGTCGCGACCCGGCAGCGGTCGCGACCGTTTTTACCTCCTCCTCCGGCGAAGGCGAAACCCTGCATCAGATGTGCGAGACGCTCGCCTCGGAGGACCGGGACGTGTCGCCGACCCGCTTCCACAACTCCGTTCACAACACCGCCTCGGGCTACTGGGGCATCGCCACCCGATCGCACGAGACATCGACGAGCATCTGCTGCTATGACGCGAGCTTCGTCGCGGGCCTCGTCGAGGCCGTCGCGCAGGTCGCGACTTCCGGAAAGCCGGTCGCCCTGATCAGCTACGATCAACCCTACCCGGAGCCGCTCCACTCGGTGCGCCCGCTTGTAGCGAGCTTTGCTGCGGCTCTGGTTCTGGCGCCGCAGGCCGCACAGCGCGGCCTGGCTGCCCTGGACCTTGCGTTCATCGATGGCGCGGCGCCGGCAACACCGATGTCCGACCCGGACCTCGAGACGCTCCGGCTGGGCGCCCCGGCTGCGCGAGCGCTCCCGCTGCTCAGGGCGCTGGCGTGTGCGGCTCCCGAAAATGTCGAAATGGATTTCCTGGCAAGCCGGCGGATGCGCATCGCCGTGAGCCCATGCTGATCGGACGGGAGGCGATTGCGGGCATGATCCCGCACGCGGGAGCGATGCGCCTGCTCGACGGCGTGCTTTTCTGGGACGCGGACCGGATCGAGTGCATGAGCCGGACCCACCGGGACCCGCACAATCCCCTGCGTTCGCAAGGGCAGCTCCCCGCGCTGTGCGGCATCGAGTACGCCGCTCAGGCGATGGCGATACACGGCAGGCTCGCCGGCGGCGTCGCGTCCACGCCGAGGGCGGGATACCTGGCGAGTCTGAGGGAAGTCGTCTGCCGGGCGGGTCGGCTCGACGACCTCGATGGCGATCTCGTCGTCGAGGCGGAGCGGCTGATCGGCGAGGAATCCCGCGTGATCTACCGCTTCGAGGTCAAGGTGGGCGAAACCGATGTACTGCGCGGCCGCGCCGCGGTCGTACTCGACATCGACCGGGTGAAGCCTTGAAGCGCGCGCTCGTCACGGGTGGAAGCGGCGGGATCGGCTCGGCGATATGCCGGCGCCTGGCCGCGGACGGCCGCCATGTCTACGTGCATGCGAACACCCATTCCGAGGAATCCCGGCGGATAGTTTCGGACATCGAGGCTGCCGGCGGCTCCGCCGCCGCGGTGAACTTCGACGTGGCGGACCGCAGCGCAAGCGAAGCCGCGTTGCAGAGAATGCTCGATGAGGGTCCCATCCAGATCGTCGTCAACAACGCCGGCATCCACGACGACGCCGTAATGCCGGCGATGAAACCGGAGCAATGGTCCCGGGTGATCGACGTTTCCTTGAACGGATTCTTCAACGTGACCCAGCCGCTGCTCATGCCGATGATCGGCACTCGATGGGGGAGAATCGTCAGCGTCTCCTCCGTGGCCGCGCTGACCGGTAATCGTGGTCAGACCAACTATGCCGCAGCGAAGGCGGGACTGCACGGCGCGACCAAGGCGCTCGCGCTGGAGCTCGCGACCCGAGGCATCACGGTGAACGCCGTTGCGCCGGGCATCATCGCCTCTTCAATGACCGAGCGCGCCTTTCCCCAGGAGGCGATCGACAGGTTGGTTCCGATGAAGCGCGCGGGATCCCCGCAGGAGGTCGCCGACCTCATCGGCTTTCTTGCATCGGAGCAGGCCGGCTATATTTCCGGACAGATCATCTCCATCAACGGCGCGATGATCTGAAGCGTTCGTTCCCTCAGGAAGCTCTGCCCAAGAGGATCTCTTGCTCAGAGCTTCCTCTGATTTGGGGGATTCCAAGGGGGCGTGCCCCCTTGCTCGATCCTTTACTGGTTCGCCACATCCACCTTCTCAATCGATTCCTGGAAGATCCAGGCGAAGGCAAAGCCCGAGGAGAAATTGCGCTGGGCGGTGACGAGCGGGCTGTCCGTGAAGACGGCATGGCTTACGCTGTCCCACTTGACGAATGCGCCGAGCCAGAATTGCGGGAAGCGCTTGCTCAGCGACGCGATAACCTGCGGACCGCCGTAGCCGCCGCCGATGCTGTACGCAGGTCTCTGCGGCGTTGCGAACTGCGGGTCCACGGCGTAGAAGTACTGGTTGTATTTCCGATCCGTGTAGATGACGCTGGAGAACAAACCGAACTTCCATCCGTCAAGGAGGTTTCTGGCTTCGAAATAGAGATTGGGCTGAAATATCCAGCCTACACCGTCCAGGTGATGAAAATCCGTAGCGATGACGCCGCGCACCGGCAGGCGCAGCTCCACCTTTTGTGTCTTGTCCGCGGAGCGATAGAGCTCAAAATTCAGCGAGGGGCCGACCTCCAGCGTGAAATCCAGGTCCGGCATGCCGCTCCGCGCGTCGTTGCCCCTTGCCGGAGGCGCGCCGAAAACGCTCAGTTCCAGCTCGATCTTCTCGGACTTGAAGAAGCGGCCGCGGAGGTTGCGCTCTTCGGCTTTCAGCAGATCCCCCCGATACACGGCGTAGGGGGCGGGAAGCACCCAGGTCTCGTACTCGTTCGAGCCGCGATAATGGGGAAAGCGAATGGCTCCGATCCCCAAGCCCATCTCCCAAAGCGGAAGTTGGTCGGCGTACCCAGGGCTTGCACTCAGGCAGGCGAGAAGGAGCCAGGCCAGTCTAGTGGGTGGACAAGTTAGAATGTGCCGAAGCTGGTGCCGAGGAAGGGACTCGAACCCCCACAGTGTTGCCACCGCTAGGACCTGAACCTAGTGCGTCTACCAATTCCGCCACCTCGGCGAAAGGGCCGCGCCAGTTCCGGTCTTCAGCCCGAGCGCGGATTCTATAGGAAAGCTCCGAATTGTCAATGAAGAAACGTCGCATCTCACGCTCCGCCGACCCTTATCCGCGAACGCGAAGCGTCGCGCTACGAAAGACCGATCGCAAGCCGCGAGTTCATCCTGCAGACGCTCGCCGAAGCGGGCGTTCCGCTCGCCGACGAAGAGCTCGCACGCAGGCTCGCGATCGCGCCGGACGGGCGCGAGGCGTTCGAACGGCGCGTGGCGGCGATGGAGCGCGACGGCCAGATTCTGCGCAACCGCAAGGGCGCGATCCTCGTCGCCACCAAGCTCGATCTCGTCGCGGCGCGCGTCGAGGGGCATCCCGACGGCTACGGCTTCGCAGTCGTCGAGGGCGGAGACGATCTCTACCTCGGCGAGCAGGAAATGAGAAAAGTCCTGCACGGCGACCGCGTCATGGTGCGCGCGTCGGGTGCCGACCGGCGCGGCCGCAGGGAAGGCGCGATCGTCGAGGTGATCGAGCGGGCCAACTCCCGCATCGTCGGGAGGCTACACCAGGAGCAACGGATCCTGTTCGTTCAGCCGTCCGAGCGGCGCATCAGCCAGAATGTCCTCGTCGCTTTGGAGGACGCAGGGGGCGCCCGAGCGGGGCAAGTCGTGGTCGCCGAGCTGACGGCGCAACCCGACGGGCACAATCCGCCGATCGGTCGCGTCGTCGAGGTCCTGGGTGACGCCGCCGACTCCGGAATCGAGATCGAGATCGCGCTCCGGAAGCACGCCCTGCCGTTCAGATTCTCCGCGCGGGCGGAGGCGCTCGCTTCGGGCTTCCCGAAGGAACCGCAGGAGAGCGATCTTTCCGGCCGGCAGGATCTGCGGCCGCTCGCCCTCGTCACCATCGACGGAGAGACGGCGAAAGACTTCGACGACGCCGTGTACTGCGAAAAGACGCGAGAAGGCTTCCGGCTCGTGGTGGCGATCGCCGACGTCAGCCACTACGTGCGCGCCGGCGATGCGCTCGACGCCGAGGCGCCGCGAGCGCGGGAATTCGGTGTATTTCCCGCGGCGCGTCATTCCCATGCTTCCCGAGGTGCTTTCGAACGGCCTGTGCTCGCTCAATCCCGAGGTCGACCGGCTGTGCGTCGCCTGCGACATGGCAATCGGCGCGAAGGGCGAGATTCGCAGCTATCGCTTCTATCCGGCGGTGATGCGCTCGCGCGCAAGGCTCACGTACACGGCGGTCGCCGCCGCCCTCGCCGAACCGCGAGGCGAGGCCGCGCGCAGGCTCAAGGGATTGCTGCCGCGCCTCGAGCCGCTCGACGATGTCTTCAGGGCCTTGCTCAAGGCGCGCGAGGAGCGCGGGGCGATCGACTTCGAGACGGTGGAGACCGAATTCGTCTTCGACGACAAGGGGCGCCTCGAGCGCATCGACCGGGTCGAGCGCAACGATGCTCACCGCATCATCGAGGAGTGCATGCTCGCCGCCAACGTCTGCGCTTCCGATTTCCTGTCGAAGCGCCGGCACCCGGCGCTGTACCGCGTGCACGAAGGGCCGACCGCCCAGAAGCTCGCGGACTTGCGCGAGTTCCTGAAGGGATTCGGCCTGCAGCTCGCGGGCGGGGACAAGCCGACGGCGAAACACTATGCGAAGCTGCTCGAGTCCGTGCGCAAGCGCCCGGATGTGCAGCTGCTCCAGACCGTGCTGCTGCGTTCCCTGAAGCAGGCGCAGTACAGCCCGGAGAACGTCGGCCACTTCGGGCTCGCCTACGAGCACTACACGCATTTCACGTCTCCCATCCGGCGCTATCCCGATCTGCTCGTTCACCGCGCCATCAAGACCGTGCTCGAGGGCGGTCGCTACAGCCCGGGGAACTGGGCGGAGCTCGGCCTGCACTGCTCGCAGACCGAGCGCCGCGCGGACGAGGCGACGCGCGAAGTGGCGTCCTGGCTCAAGTGCTACTACATGCGCGACCGGGTCGGCGAGGAGTTCGAGGGTTCGGTCTCGGCGGTGACGAGCTTCGGCATCTTCGTCGCGCTGGATGACTTCTACGTCGAGGGGCTGGTGCACATCTCGGAGCTCGGCCAGGACTATTTCCACTTCGACGCAACCAAGCACCAATTGCTCGGCGACCGGACCCGCAAGAGTTATCGCCTCGCCGACCGCGTGAAGGTGAAAATCGTCCGGGTCGATCTGGAGACGAGCCGCATCGATTTCGTCCTCGCCGGCGGCGGGGGCGGCGTGCCGCACCCGTCCCGTGCCCGTTCCCTGCGCCGCCGCACCCGATCGTAGATGAAGCCGACCCGCGCGGTCTTCGGCTTTCACGCGGTGCTCGCGCGCCTGCGCGCCGATGCGGCCTCGGTCACGGAGGTCTATCTCGATGAAGACCGCAAGGACGCGCGCGCGAAAGACCTCGTGCTCGCCGCCGAAAAGGCGGGTGTCTCGCTGATGCGCGTTCCGACCAAGCGCCTGGATGGCTTCTACGGGGGCGGACGCCACCAGGGGGTGGTCGCGATGGTGCTCGAAATGCCGGCGCGCGAAAGCCTGGAGGACCTGCTCGATGGGCTCGCCGAGCAGCCGCTCTTGCTCGTGCTCGACGGCGTCACCGATCCGCACAACCTGGGAGCCTGCCTTCGCGTCGCCGACGCCGCCGGCGCGCACGCGGTCATCGCGCCCAAGGATCGGGCCGCGGGCATCAGCGCCGCGGTATCCAAGGTGGCGAGCGGCGCAGCCGAGTCGGTTCCCTACTACATGGTCACCAACCTCGCGCGCACGCTCGACGATCTCAAGGAGCGCAACATCTGGATCGTGGGTGCGGACGAGCGCGCCGAGAAGACCCTCTACGAGCTGGAGCTTCCTTCCGCGATCGCCTGGGTCCTGGGGGCCGAAGGGGAGGGCATGCGGCGCCTGACGCGCGAGCGCTGCGATCTCCTCGCGCGCATTCCTATGCGCGGGAGTGTCGCGAGCCTGAACGTCTCGGTGGCGAGCGGCGTCTGCCTTTTCGAGTCGAGGCGGCGGCGCTGAGCGCGGCGGCGATCTCGCGGAGTTCCATCGCCGCGCGCTTCGATTTGGCGAAGCGAACTCCCGCCCGTTGATACCAGTAGCGGGCGTTCACGAGGTCGCCCTCGACCCGGTGCACGAGTCCGTGGATGCGAAAGGCGAGCTTGTCGCGCATGTCCATGACGATCGCGTGGGCCTTGATCCAGTCCCGGTTCCTGAGGTGGGCGAGCGCTTTACGATGTTCGGGTTTGACCGTCATCGGTTCTTCTTTCTCAGGACCAGCTTCAACCCATGCCGGGTGAAGCGAACCTCCGGGCCGCGCGCTCCCGCGCCTTGGCCGCCTCTTCCTCGCGGTTCCTCGGCGGCGCATTCGTCTCGAGCGAGGCAAGGAGGTTCCTGCAAACGATCGCCACCTTGTCTACGGCTGCAAGGAACGCGGCTTCGTTCGCTTTCGACGGCTTGTTGAACCCGCTCACCTTTCGCACGAACTGCAGCGAGGCCGCGCGGATCTCCTCCTCGGTCACGGGTGGTTCGAAGTTGAAGAGGGTCCTGATGCTTCTGCACATGGTCATCTCCGAGTCGGGTGCCTATTTCGGGAATTCGCCGCGTCCCTGCGGGTACTGCTTCTCCCACTCCTTGCCGTTGAAGGATTCGACCGTCATGCTCTGCACCGTGCCCGGATCGAGGCAGCGTGCGTTGACGCTGAAGCCGTCGGGGTGTGAGCGCGGGACGTAGAAGGATTTTATTCCGCAGATGGCGCAGAACATGTGCTTGGCGGTGTGCGTGTTGAAGCCGTAGAGGGTCAGCACTTCGGCGCCGCTCTTGAGCCTGAAGCGGTCCTTCGGCACGATGAGATGCAGGTAGCCCGCCTTGCTGCAGATCGAGCAATTGCATTCGGTTACGCGGATGCTCGCGGGTGCCGTGATCTCGAAGCGCACGCGGCCGCAGTGGCAGCCGCCTGCGTGCTTCACGGGCCTTTCTTCTTCAGCCATGCGGCAGCGCTTTCGAAAAAACGTTGAGGACGATGACTCCCGCGACGATGAGCGCGATTCCGAGAAGCGCGGCGAGGTCGAGGCTCTGGTGATAGACCACCCAGCCGACGACCGATACGAGCGCGATCCCGACACCGGACCATACGGCGTAGGCGATGCCCAGGGGAATCGCGCGCAGCGTCAGCGAAAGAAAGTAGAACGCAGTGCAATAGCCCGCGACGACAAGGAGCGAAGGCAGCCAGCGGGTGAAGCCGTCGGCTGCCTTGAGCGCTGAAGTGGCGACGACCTCCGCGACGATCGCGGCCGCGAGATAGAGCCAGTGCACGCCGGCTATCGCCCGATCGCGATCAGGACGCCGGCTGCGATCGCGAGGATCGCCATGATTATGGGCAGGCCGTTGAAGCTCAGTTTGACGAGGGGGATGATCCCGGTGACGATGAGCCAGATGGAGAGCAGCAGCATTCCGATGTTCTTGGTGATGTTCATGGAACCTCCTCTTGAATGGTCATGCGGACTAGATGAACTTCCACTTGAGAACAACCGCCGCCGCAGCGGGCAGGCCGAAGATGAGTAGAAATATCGGCAGCTCTTCGGCGGCGGAGTAGCCCGCTTTCGAGACGCCCACCCACATGTTCGCGCCGGCGACGAGGAGCCAGAGCGCGACGTAGGCGGAGGTCGCGACGAGCGTGGCATTCGGATAGTTCGAGGAAAAGAGTCTTCCCAGAAGGAGAATCGAGGCGAGGAGAAGGAATCCGGACACAAGGAAGAGGAGAGTGCGCATGGGAGTGCCTTTTTGCCTTCAGATCTGCCGGACCGGCGAGAGCCGATCCGCACGCTCGGCGATGCCGTGGCCCGCCTCCGCGACGGGGAGGTATTGTCCGCTGTCGCTGTCGAAGGCGATGACGTTGCCGGTCTCGATCTCGTAGACCCAGGCGTGGAGGCGCAACAGGCCGCGCGTCATCGCCGCCAGGACCGACGGATGCGTGCGCAGGTTCTCGATCTGGACGAGCACGTTCTCCTCGATGCAGGTCTCGAGCTTTTCGTCCTCTGGAAGATCATTGTAGTGCGTCCTGATCACGCGCCGCGTGGCCTCGGCATAGGTCAGCCAACCCTTGGTGGCGGGCAGCTTTTCCAGCGCGACCGGATCGAGAACGGCCTTCATCGCGCCGCAGTGAGTGTGGCCGCAGACGATGATGTCCTTCACCGCGAGCGCTTCGATCGCGTATTCGATGGTCGCGGCCTCGCCTCCGTGAATGGGGCCGTAGGGCGGGATGATGTTGCCGGCATTGCGGAGGATGAAGAGGTCCCCGGGAACCGTCTGGGTAATGAGCGTCGGGCTGACTCTGCTGTCCGAGCAGGTGATGAACAGCGCGTCCGGCTCCTGTCCCTTGGAGAGGCGTTCGAACAGGTCTCTTTGCGCGCCGAAGACGCCGGACTGAAAGCGATGTATGCCGGCGACCAGTTTTCTCATTGCTCCCCCTTGACGGGCTCGAAGGCCCCGACGCCTTCTTCAAAGACCCTTGAGCGCCTCGCCTGCTCGCAACGGCGGAGCTTCTTGCGCGACGGGAGGCGTCGCCCGCGACCGTTACCAGAACCGCCCAGCCGTCGTGGTCAGACACGCCGATGATACCGCCATCTCCCCGCACGTTGGTTCCTCACTCAAGGCCCTTGTCGACCACCTGAATCTTGAACCCAAGCGTGTAGCGGTGAACCTTCTTCGGCCCAACTGGTGCTGCCATGAACACCTCCTCAATCGTTAGGTCGAGGTGTCCACTTTATCGGATGAGGTTCCGCGTCGGCTCCAGGCGCTTGTTAGGCAGCGCCAGTGTCACTGGGTGATTAGGGGGCTCATCAAGCGCGGCATTGGCAGAGCCTCGAACCGAAAGCCCTCATTCGCCTTGATTGTTGGGTCGTTGTTGCGAAGGGTCTCCATCTCAGCGTCATTGCTCGCGGCAATGATCCCAATGCCGTAGCCGCCTTGAGGATCTGCTACTGGCCCGAACACAAGAGCCTTTTGCTTGTGCATCAGGTCTTGCCAGTATGCGACATGCTGACCCATCAGGGCCCGCTCCGCCGGAGTCATGTCCTGAGCGAAGGTGGCGCGGGGAGGAATCAATTTGCAGAAGAAGTATTTCATGACGACAAGAGGCTCCTGGAATGTCTAGCGCTGCCTAACGTCCGCGGCCACCGGGCCGACGAGATAAAGCTTGCCACAAGGAGCGTTGCTTCAGAGGCTCCGGGTGGGCCGCGCGGTTAGACAGCACTGGTGACCGGGGCCAGCCGAAGCGTAGTACTAGCCACACGGCCAACCACCAAAACAGTACCGTAGGCCACAGAACAATACGGTTCGTTGTGGAGATACCGAAGAACTCAAGAACCCACTGAAGCGCAAAGCCAGGCCAGAAGGCAAACAAAGGGCCAAGGCCCAGTGTTTGCTCGAAGGCTAGGAAACAGAGGACTGACGCCGCGAGGATGAGAGCCGCCAGAGCAAGTGCTATGAGAACTCGGCGCATTGTTCGAAGTGCTGTCTAACGTGAATTAGAGACCCTAAAAGGCGGATTGTATTCCGCCTCGTATCGGCTTTGCGCATTAACCCCCAATGCGATCAAGGTGATAGCGCGTACCTGCAAGCGCTGCCCAGTTTGCTATCAGCCTGAGAGACGGCCAACGCTTTGATGCGCCAACGGTTTGCAGCGACGGCTCTGATGGAGGCGGAATGCTCGGCGCTTGCCCTACCTCCCTCGATTCGGTTAGAATTCAACCACTTCGCGACGACCGCTCCGGCGGTCGTTTGTTTTCAACCCTGCCGCACCAGCCCCCGCCGCGTCGCAACGGCGAGCCCACGGGCGGCTTTATCCATAGGGACATATACATGCGACATTACGAAATCTGTTTCATCGTCCATCCGGACCAGAGCGAGCAGGTCCCGGCGATGATCGAGCGCTACCGCGCCACGGTCGACCTCGAAGAACGGCAAGATTCACCGGCTCGAGGACTGGGGCCGGCGCCAGCTCACTTTCCCGATCTCCAAGGTGCACAAGGCGCACTACGTGCTCATGAATATCGAGTGCGATGCGGAGACGCTCGGCGAGCTCGAGCACTCGTTCAAGTTCAACGACGCGGTGCTCCGGCATCTCGTGGTGAAGATGGATCGCGCCTGGACGACGCCCTCGCCGATGATGAAGGAAGAGAAGGCGAAATCGGTGCTCGCGGGCGAAGCGCCCAAGGCCGAGGCGCCCAAGTGCCGAAGCGGTCAAGCCCGCCGAGCCGGCGGGCGCTTGAGCGTTGCGCCACACGAACCAGGTTGCCGTTTCCGGAACGCTGGTCGAGCTCGACGCGCTGCGGCGCACCCCTGGCGGGGTCGCGGTGCTGAAGTTCCGGATCCAGCACGATTCATCGCAGATGGAAGCGGGCAGCGTGCGCAAGGTGAGCTGTGAGATTGCCGCGGTGGCTTTCGAGCGGGAAGCAAAGCTCCTGGCCGGCGCGAAGCTTGGAAGCAAGGTGAAGATAAACGGATTTCTCGCCGCGAGGAGCCGCAGGAGCAAGGCGCTCGTGCTGCACGCGACGGAGATCGAATTCGGACAAGGAGACTGACGTGCCCCCACCCAGAGGTCGAGGCGGATTCAAAGGCAAAGGCAAGGGAAAAGGCAAGGGCCGCGACAACAAGCGCGACCAGAAGGGCTCGAAGCAGCTCTTCAAGCGGCGCAAGTTCTGCCGCTTCACAGCCGAAAAGATCGAGTGGATCGACTACAAGGATGTCGATCTGCTCAGGGACTTCATCGGCGAGAACGGAAAGATCATCCCGGCGCGCATCACCGGCACGCGCACGCACTACCAGCGCCAGCTGTCGGTCGCGGTCAAGCGCGCCCGCTATCTCGCGCTGCTGCCGTATACCGATCTCCATTAAGCAAGCCGCGAGGAGTTGCTCATGCAAGTGATTCTGCTCGAGAAGGTCGTCAACCTCGGCGGCCTCGGCGACGTGGTCAAGGTGAAGGACGGCTTTGCCCGCAATTTCCTGCTGCCGCAGGGCAAGGCGCGGCGCGCGACGCCCGAGAACCTCGCCGAGTTCGAGAAGAAGCGCACCGAGCTCGAGCGCGCCCAGTCGGCAGCCCTCGCTGCGGCCCAGGAAAAGGGCGCGAAGCTCGAGGGCCTGATGGTCCAGATCACCCAGAAGGCGGGCGTCGACGGACGCCTGTTCGGCTCGGTCACCAATTTCGATATCGTCGAGGCGCTAAAAGGACAGGGGTTCGAAGTGGAGCGCTCGATGATCCGCCTGCCGCAGGGGCCGCTCAAGACGGTCGGCGATCACTCCATTGCGGTCGCGCTGCATACCGATGTGCTGGTCCACATCAAGGTCTCGGTGCTCGGGGAGACCGCGCAGCAGTGACGGCGCAAGCCGTTGATGCGAAAGGGGCCGGCCGCAGCCGGCCTTTTTGTTGTAGAAGCTGCGCAAACGCGCCGGTAAAGGGTAGAATTTTTCGGCGAAGTCCGCCGAGTTTCCCATGGCCCAGCCGCTCCCCCAAACCACCACCGATTCGCAGCTCCTGAACCTCAGGGTTCCGCCGCATTCGATCGACGCGGAGCAGTCGGTGCTGGGGGGACTCCTCATCGACAACAGCGCCTTCGACAAGATCGGCGACGTCATCACCGAGTCGGACTTCTACCGCGACGATCATCGCCGCATCTTCCGCCATATCAGCCGCCTCATCGAGAAGAGCAAGCCCGCCGACGTGGTCACGGTGGACGAGGCGATCAAGGCGAGCGAGGACAAGGACAAGACCGGTGGCATCACCTACCTCGCGGCGCTCGCCGGCAACACGCCCTCGGCGCACAACGTGCGGCGCTACGCCGAGATCGTGCGGGAATGCGCGATCCTGCGAAAGCTCATCGAGGTCTCGACCGAAATCGCCGACGGGGCGCTCAACCGCATGGGCAGGGAGGTCGGGCAGCTGCTCGACGAGGCCGAGTCCAAGATCTTCCAGATCGCCGAGGCCGGGGCAAGGACGCGGCAGGGTTTCATGGAGATCCAGCCCCTGCTCACGCAGGTGATGGAGCGCATCGACCTCCTCTACCACAAGGACAACCCTTCGGACATCACCGGAGTTCCGACCGGTTACCGCGACCTCGACCGTGACACGTCGGGGTTGCAGCCCGGCGACCTGGTCATCATCGCCGGAAGGCCGAGCATGGGAAAGACCGCGCTCGCGCTGAATATGGCCGAGCACGTCGCGGTGGAGAACAAGCTACCGGTCGCGATCTTCAGCATGGAAATGTCGGGAGCCCAGCTCGCGATGCGCCTGCTCGGCTCGATCGGGCGGCTCGACCAGCACAAGCTGCGCACCGGGCGGCTCTCCGACGACGACTGGAACCGGCTGACCAACGCAGTGGGCAAGCTGCACGACGCGCCGATCCTCGTGGACGAATCGGGTGCGCTGAACGCCCTGGAGCTGCGCGCCCGCGCGCGCAGGCTGCACCGCCAGTACGGCGCGCTCGGCCTGATCGTGGTCGACTACCTCCAGCTCATGCAGGCAAGCAGCGACGGTGAGAACCGCGCGACCGAGATCTCGGAGATCTCGCGCTCGCTCAAGGCGCTCGCCAAGGAATTGAAGGTCCCCGTGGTTGCGCTGTCGCAGCTCTCGCGCGCGGTCGAGCAGCGCACCGGCCCCAAGCGCCCGATCATGTCGGATCTGCGCGAGTCGGGGGCGATCGAGCAGGACGCCGACCTGATCCTCGCGATCTACCGCGAGGAGGTCTATACGCCGGATACGCCCGAAAAGGGCATGGCCGAGATCATCATCCTCAAGCAGCGCAACGGCCCCATCGGAACGGTCAAGCTGACTTTCCTCGGGGAATACACGCGCTTTGAGAACTACGCGCAGACCGACAGGTACTGAGGAAGCCTGCAGCTACTGCTTCGCCGCGCCCTTCAAGGTTTCCCAGTCCTTCGACCCTATCCTCGCGAAAATCTCGAAGCCGCTCCCGAGCGGGCGGATGACCGCGGCCTCGCCTTCGGCGAGATAGGGCGGCCCGGCGACGCTGTAGAACGGGTTGGCGTGGCTGACGACGGCGAGATTCGCGCCTTTTCGAACCGGCGCGATCAGTATCCTTCTCAAGGGCGCATAGCGGTCGGAGCCGGCAGGTGCCGCTGGGCCGCCGCGCACCTGCTGCGTCTTCTCGGCCCGTCCGAACATGAGCTGCGCGGTCTCGACGGTGCGGCAGAACGGGCTGGCGAGAACCGATCCCACGGGAATGCGGAGTCGCTGGATCGCGGTGCCGACGGCGCTTGCGTCGGCGCGCCCTGAGTCGGTGAGATTGCGCTGGCCTGAGCAATCCTCGTAGCTCTTCATTTTGCTGTCGTTCTGGCTGAGGTCGGTCGCGGCGTGACGGAAGTAGAGGATGTAGCCGCCCTTGCGCAGCTCGGACAGGAGAACCGAAGGAGCTGGCTCACGTGCGGGAAGGGAGTTGCGCTCCGAGTCTGCTCTCGCCGGAACCTGGGCCGAAGCAGACGGGCCGAGCAGTATCACGGCAATTGCGGTAGCGAAACAAGCCCTGATCATTCGTGAATCCGCTTGAGTGGTCGGTGATTGTACGTCCAGCCGAGGAGGCTTTGACAACACGAATGAGAATGGTTATCATTAGATCACCATGCTTTCCGACGCGACCAAACCTCCAAAGAATCAAAGACCTGAACCTAGGACCCCTCCGTCGGAGGGCCGCGTGTTAAGCCGTGAACTGCTCGGGGAGCGCGGCGAACTGGTCATCGAGCACAACGGCCGCGAGTACCGCCTGCGTCTGACCCAGAGCGGCAAGCTGATTCTCACCGCGTGAGCGCCGTGTACTCCGTCGCGAACCCTCATTTCCGTGCCCTCGAGCGGGATCACGCGCCGCGCAGTGTGGGCGCCGCGGCGGTAGTCGCGCTGCACGCGCTGGTGCTCGCTGCGATGCTCAGCTACCAGCCGGCGCGCAGCGCGCTCCTCGCCGCCGCGCCCATCATGGTCGACTGGATCGCCCAGCCGCGGGTCGAGCCGCGAAGCGAGCCGAAGCCGAGACCCAAGCCCGTGGTGGTGCAGCCCGAACCCAAGCCGGTCGAGCCGGCACCGATCATCGCCGCGGCGAACGAGACTCCGGCCGTGATGACCGCGCCTGCACCTCCGCCGGCACCTGTCGCGCAGGCCGAGCCGGCGCCGCTCAGCATGCCCATTTTCAACGCCGATTACCTCGACAACCCGGCTCCGTCCTATCCGGCGCTGTCGCGGCGCCTGCACGAAGAGGGACGGGTGCTGCTGCGCGTGCTCGTCAATCCTGCCGGCCTCGCCGATGAGGTTCAGGTCCAGTCCTCGAGCGGCCATGCGCGCCTCGACACGGCGGCGCGCGAGACGGTGCGCGGCTGGAAGTTCGTTCCGGCGAAGCGCGGCGCGGAACCGGTGCCGGCATGGGTGCTGATCCCGGTCTCTTTCAGGCTGGAGGGCTGACCCATGGAACCCGTGCAGGCAGTCGGATTCTCGAGTTTCCTCGCGCACACCGACGGGGTCGGAAAAGCGATCCTCGTCGTGCTGCTGGTGATGTCGCTCGCCACCTGGTATTTCATCTTTACCAAGGCGGCTGAATCTGCTGTTGCAGAGAAAGCGCAGCGCCCAGTTCCTGCGAACCTTCTGGAACGCGCCCTCGCTCGCCGCGGTCGAGACGCACCTCGAGGAGCACCATCCCGACGAGCCGTTTTCGCACCTTGCCTGGCACGCGATCGTCGCCTCGCGCCACCATCAGCGCGCCGACAAGCTCGACGCGGCCGGCGGTGCCGCGGAGTTCCTGACCCGCTCCATGCGCCGGGTGATCGACGAGGACACCGCGCGCATCGAATCGGGGCTGACCGTGCTCGCATCGGTGGGCTCGACCGCGCCGTTCGTCGGCCTGTTCGGCACGGTCTGGGCCGTCTATCACGCGCTCGTCAGCATCGGCCTATCGGGGCAGGGCACGCTCGACAAGGTCGCCGGCCCCGTCGGCGAGGCGCTGATCATGACCGCGCTCGGCCTCGCGGTCGCGATCCCGGCGGTGCTCGCGCTACAACACCTTCGTGCGCTCGAACCGCCTGGTGCTCGCCGGACTGGACGCCTTCGCGCACGATCTTTTCGCCGTGCTCACCACCGGCTCGCACGTGGGCGAATCGGCCGGCACCGTTCCGTTGCGCCCGGCCGCTGCAAGAGGCGCGCTCTGAGATGGCCTTCGGCGGCTTCAAACGCGGCAGCGAACCCGCGCCCATGGCCGAGATCAACATGATCCCGCTGATCGACGTGATGCTGGTGCTGCTCGTGATCTTCATCATCACCGCACCGCTGCTCACGCATGCGGTGAAGCTCGAGCTGCCCAGGGTTGCCAGCCATCCGAACCTGACCCGGCCCGATCACATCACGGTCTCGATCGATGCAGCGGGGACTCTCTTCTGGAACGGCGGGCAGGTATCGCGAGCCGAGCTCGACACGCGCCTCGCGGCAGCGGCTAAACAGAATCCGCAGCCGGAACTGCACCTGCGCGCCGACCGCGCCACGCGCTACGAGAACGTCGCTGAGGTCATGTCCGACGCGGCGCGCTTCGGGCTCGGCCGGATCGGCTTCGTTTCCGACCCGGACCGGCGGAATTGAGGGAGTCCGACATGCTTCAGATGCTGGTCGTGACGCTCCGCGAGGGAATCGAGGCTTTCCTCATCGTTGCCATTGCGGCGGCGTACCTGAGGAAAACGGGACGCGCGACCCTGCTCCCGGCTGTTTGGTGGGGAACGGGAATAGCCGCACTGCTTTCGGTCGTGCTCGGCGTCTTCCTCGCCGAAGTCGCGGTGCGGCCGATCTGGGAAGCGGTGCTCGCGCTCGCGGCGGCGGCGCTGGTCATCTCGATGGTTGTCTACATGCTGAGGCACGCCAAGCATCTGCGCGGCGAGATGGGCGCGCGGATCGAGGCGGCCGCGCAATCGCCGGGACCCGGCGCCTGGATCGGCGTGTTCCTGCTGGTGCTGTTGATGATTACGCGCGAGGGGATGGAGATGGCGTTCATTACCGCCACCTCGGCGCGCCAGGCAGAATCGGCGGCGCTCTTCTGGGGGGCTCTCGTCGGGATAGGGCTCGCCGCGACGCTCGCCTGGGCCTGGTCGCGCTACGGGCACCGGGTGAACCTCGCGCTCTTTTTCCAGGTGACCTCGATCTTCCTCATCCTCTTCGCGCTGCAGCTCGTCGTCTACGCGTTTCACGAGGCGACCGAGGCGAACGTGCTGCCGATCGACAATGCGTACTGGCATATCACCACCGAGCCCTACGGCCCCGAGGGCGAATACGGCGCCATGCTGACCTATGCGCTGGTACTCGTCCCGGTGATGTGGCTCGCCTGGTCGGCCTGGGCCAGGCGCGGCCGTGCCCTTGAATCCTGAGGATGTCGATGAGACTCACGCACCAAGGTTCTGAATGAAGCTTCGCTAGACCACTAATAACGAACGTAGCCAGCCAATCCAGCCTCTCCGGCGGATAGCCAGCGACCGCACACTACAGGGAGAGGCTCGCATGGCGTATCCAAAGAGATTTCGATTCAGACTTCGTCCGCTGGCGGCCGCCCTGGCCGGGATCGCCTTTGTCCCGCACCCGGCGCTCGCTCAGAACCCTCCGGAAGCCACGCTGCCCGAAGTGAAGGTCCGCGATAGCGCGGAGAATGACTACTCCCAGGGAATCTCGACCGTCGGGAGCAAGGTACCGACGCCGATCCGAGACATCCCGCAGTCGGTCACGGTCATCAACCGTGCCGTCATGGAAGCGCAAGGCGCGACTTCGCTCGCTGACGTGCTGCGCAACGTTCCCGGCATCACTCTCGGCGCACCCGAGGGCGGGCAGATCGGCAACAACATCAACCTGCGCGGCTTCTCGGCGCGCACCGACCTCTATTTGGACGGCGTGCGCGATCGCGGCCAGTACTACCGCGACGTCTTCTCGCTGGAGGCGATCGAGGTCCTGAAGGGTCCCTCGTCGATGCTGTTCGGCCGCGGCTCGACCGGAGGGGTGATCAATCAGGTGAGCAAGACGGCATCGCTTGCCCCGCGGGAAGAGGCTTCTTTCACCGTCGGAACGCAGCCCTCGCTGCGCGTGACCGCCGATCTCAACCAGCCGGCGTCGGACACGACGGCTTTCCGCGTCGCGATGATGGCGCAGGACGTGCATTCCACGCGCGACGTGATGCAGAACCGCGACTATGGCCTCGCATCCTCGATGGGTTTCGGCATCGGCACGCCGACCGAGATCACGTTCTCGGCGCTCGCACTTCACAACAAGGACATGCCCGACTACGGCCTGCCGCCCGTCAACGGCCGCCCAGCCGGCGTCGACAGGCACAATTTTTACGGGTTGACCGACGACCGCACGATCCAGGACGTGGGCGAGCTCAGCCTCAGGATCAGGCACAAGCTCGATCCGACGATGACGTTGCGCAACCAGACCCAATTCATCGCCTACGGGACCGATGCGCGCGAATCGGGTCCGATCAGCGTCGGCACGGTGACGGGCGGCGTCTACACGCCGATCCCTGGGGGCAACAACAACGGTAACACCACGAATGTCCCGCTCGATCAGCTGTTCGCGCAACTCGGCAGCCACGATCGGAAGGTCTACGACAACTCTGCGTACAACCAGACCGACCTCGTCTCCGAATTCGAGACCGGATCGCTCAGACACACGCTGCTCGCGGGACTCGAGCTGGGCCGCGACTATTACCGCAACCAGGCCTACGCTCGTCCGGGACTTCCGGTCGTGTCTCTCCAAAATCCCGATTACCAACCGTCTCCCTCGAATGTGTCCACCACGACGGGCAACCTAGTCAGATCGGAAGCGATCACGATCGCGCCCTACGTCAACGACACTCTCGAGCTATCCAAGCAGTGGAAGCTTGTCGCAGGCGTGCGCTATGACCGTTTCGACGCCGAGATTAGGAACACCGGTAAACGCGCCGCCTTCGGCGAGTCAGGTGGTCCACTTCACCAGCGTGCGCACCGGAGTCATCTTTCAGCCGGACGCGGTGCAGTCCTACTATGCGTCCTACGGCACTTCGTTCAACCCGTCGCTCGAAGCGCTCACGCTGACCAACGGTCAGCAGTCGGTCCCGCCGGAGGAGAACCGCTCCTACGAAGTCGGCGCGAAATGGGATCTCGCAAACGGCAACCTGTCGCTCACCTCGGCGCTATTCAATACTGAAAAGACCAACGCGCGCTCGCAGGTCTCGCCCGGGGTGTACGAGCTGACCGGCGACGTGCGCGTCAGGGGCGCGGAGATCGGCGCGGTCGGGCGAATCACGCCTCGCTGGCAGGTGCTCGCCGGTTACACCTATCTGGATGCGGAGATCGTCGGCGCTTCGGCGCTGGACGGCACGCAGGGCAAGGTACCCCTGAATACGCCGACGAACAGCGGCTCGCTCTGGACGACCTACAACCTGACGCGCGAGTGGGAAGCAGGCGGCGGCCTGGTCTACATGTCCGATCGCTACGCGAACAATACCAATACGGTCTCGGTCGGGAACTACCTGCGTCTGGACGCGACCATTGCCTACCATCAGCCCAAGCTACGACGTCCGCCTCAACGTGCTCAACCTCGCCAACCGGCTCAACTACGATTACGTCGATCGCCGTCCGAGGGCGGGCGCTGCGGTTCCCGGGATCGACCGTACGGCGCTCCTCACCCTCAACTACCGCTTCTGATCGAAGAAACGCCGCTCGCCCATGATGCTTCAGATCCCCAAGGTGCTCGATACCGAGCAGGTGCGTCGGCTTAGAGAAAGGCTCGATGCGGCGGGTGACGCCTGGGTGGACGGCCGCGCCACCGCCGGCCACCAGGGTGCGCAGGTGAAGCGCAACCTGCAGATCGCCGAGGAATCGGTACTGTCGCGCGAACTCGGCGCGAGATCCTCGGTGCGCTCGAACGCAGTCCTCTTTTCATCAGCGCGGCGCTTCCGAACCGCGTCTATCCGCCGCTCTTCAACCGTTACGACGGCGGCATGGAGTTCGGCAGTCACGTCGACGGGGCAGTGCGTCTGCTACCGGGTACCGGGGCGAAGATCCGCACCGATGTCTCGGCCACGCTGTTTCTCTCGGCACCCGGAGATTACGACGGTGG
The DNA here is from genome assembly GCA_963699535.1 of uncultured beta proteobacterium. GTDB lineage: Bacteria > Pseudomonadota > Gammaproteobacteria > Burkholderiales > SG8-39 > VBDM01. The sequence continues at coordinate 116,079 of CAVOUJ010000032.1, forward strand.
CGAGCTGCGTCGTCGAAGATGCCTACGGCGTGCAGAGGGTGAAATTGCCGGCCGGCGACATGGTGCTCTATCCAGCGACCAGCCTCCATCGAGTCACGCCTGTGACGCGCGGGGTGCGACTTGCCTCGTTCTTCTGGGTCGAGAGCATGGTTCGCGACGATGCGCAGCGCGCGCTGCTTTTCGACCTCGACATGGCGATCGTGCGCCTCAACCGCGACGCGCCCGGGCACGCCTCGCTCGTATCGCTCACCGGCTGTTATCACAACCTGCTGCGCATGTGGGCGCAGACCTGATCGTGAAATCTTTCGACGTGCGGGCGTTCTGGGTCGAGGTCCACCTGTGGCTGGGCCTCACGCTCGGCGTGGTCGGCGTGCTCATCGGAATCACCGGGAGCATCCTCGTCTACGACCATGCGATCGACGCTTGGCTCAATCCGCAACGCTACGCGGTCTCGGGCGCGCAGGTCGTGCTCCCCTACGGCGAATACCTGGAGCGCGCGGCGCAGGCGCTCGAAGGGCGCGCGCGACCCGTCAACGTGCGCCTGCCTGTGGAAGAAAACCTGCCCGTCGTCGTCCTGGCGCGCGACCGCGAAGGCGCTGGCTTTACCCGCGTGTTTCTCGATCCGCCCACGGGTCGCGTGCTCGATGCCGCCCCGGGCGGCGGCTTCATCGGCTGGGTGCACCGCTTCCACGAAAATCTCACCCTGCGCGAATACATGGGGCGCGAGATCGTGGGTCTCGTCGGGTTCGCGATGTTGATCTCCTCGCTCTCCGGGATCTATCTGTGGTGGCCCGGTCGAGGCCGCTTCCGCGAAGCGCTCGTCTTCAGGCCGGGGGTCGCACCGTCGCGCAATCTGCACTATTTCTTCGGTTTCTACGGCTCGCTCGTGCTCGCATTGCTGTCGTTCACCGGGATCTTCCTCGCCTATCAGGACGGCGGCCGCGTAGTCGTGAGGATTTTTACGCCGGTGTCCGATCCTCCGCGCAACATTCAGACATCCCCAGCGCCTCGCGAGGGGATGCAGCTCACCCTGGAGGAAGCTATCGACAAGGCCTTGTCGCTCTACCCGGGTGCGGCGCTTACCGGGTTCAGTCTTCCCGCAGGACCGCGCGGCGTCTACCGCGTGAGCGTTAAAGAAGAGGGGAGCGCTGTACCTGTGAACAACACCCTGGTTTTCATCAATCCGTCGTCAGGGGAAGTGCTGCGTCGAATCGACTCGTCGACGCGCACTGCGGGCGATCGTTTCCTCGTGATGCAGCGGCTGCTGCACGCTGGCGACGCCTTGGGCGAAGCCGGCCGCGCGGTCATTTTCTTTGTGGGTCTCTTGCCGATGCTTTTCGTCGTCACCGGCACCATGATGTGGTTGAAGCAGCGGCGCAGACTTTGGACTTTCGAAAGCCGCCAAACCGCGCAGGCGGCATCGGACCGCTGACGAAGTTCTCCCCGCCCTGCCGGGCGAACCAGTCGTCGGTGTGGTTTTCTCTTCTTGACGTCCAGAGAGCTGTTGTCAACAATACGTTTCGGAGAACGAGTGGCGCGCCGAAAGCTACGCAGCAATTTCGAACCCGGTACGCCGCGCTGGGCCGACGCGCCGCGCGCAGTGGAAGGCGCTCGGGTTGAGCGACGCCGACATGGAAAAGCCCAAGATCGCCGTCGTCAATTCATCGTCGGAACTGTCCAGCTGCTTCAGCCATCTCGACGGCGTCGCAAAGATCGTGAAGGAGGCGATCCGGGCGGCAGGCGGGCTCGCCTTCGAGGTGCGCACCGCGGCACCGAGTGATTTCATCACCAGCGCCGGGCACCGCGGCGGCTACATACTCCCGACCCGCGACTTGATCGTCAACGACATCGAGGTCCAGGTCGAAGGCGCCCTGCTCGACGGGATGGTATGCCTCGCTTCCTGCGACAAGACCACCCCGGGGCAATTGATGGCCGCGGGCCGGCTGAATATCCCGAGCATCGTCGTGATCTGCGGCTATCAGCGTAGCGGTCGGTATCGCGGCGAGCATGTCGACATCGAAGAAGTGTTTCTCAAGTCGAGCTATGTGTCCGCCGGCCGGGTGAGCATCGAGGACCTTACTGAAATGAGCGACAACGCCGTGCTCGGGCCGGGAGTATGCGCCGGCATGGGAACGGCGAATTCCATGCACGTCGTGTGCGAGGCCCTGGGCATGTGCCTGCCCGGCAGCGCGCCGGTGCTCGCGAACGGCGCGAAAATGACCGAGTTTGCCCGGTCTTCAGGCAAGCGCATCGTTGAAATGGTGTGGGACGATCTCAAGCCCCGCGATATCCTCACGCGCGACGCATTCGTCAACGCGACCATGATGGTGCTCGCCCTCTCCGGCTCGATCAACTGCGTGAAACACCTTCAGGCGATCGCGATCGAGGCCGGTTGCGATGTGGACGTCTATGGTCTCTTCGAAGCCTACGCGGACAAGATCCCGCTGCTTGCGGCGATCCGGCCCAACGGCGAGCGCTTGATCGAGGAGCTGGAAGCGGCCGGCGGTGCGCGAGCGGTGCTGAAGCAACTTGGGCGCGTCATCCGGATGAAGGCGCGCACCGTTTCGGGCCATACCGTGGAAAAGATCCTGCGCGAGGCGAGGGTGAACGACGAAGAGGTCATCCGTCCCTTTGAGCGAGCGCTTTCGACCCGCCCGTCGATTGTCATCGTGCGCGGATCGCTCGCGCCGCAGGGTGGGATTGTCCGGCTTGGGGGAGCCGGGGAGCGCAAACTTCGGTTCTCCGGTCCGGCCAACATCTACCACTCCCGAGAGGAGGCGTTGGAGGCGCTCGCCAAGAATGAAATCAGAAAAGGCGAAGTCATCGTACTGCGGGGCATGGGGGTGAAGGGAGGCCCTGGCCTCGCGATGTCCTCGGCGCTGGTGTTCGCGCTGGATGGGGCAGGTCTCATCGAGGACGTCGCGGTCGTCACCGACGGGCAGCTCTCGGGGCTGGTGAACCGCGGCCTGGTGGTAGGCGAGATCTCCCCGGAGGCTGCCGAAGGAGGCCCGCTCGCGCTGGTGCAGAATGGCGACCGGATCGCGATCGACGTCGTGAAACGGATCGTCAACCTGGAAGTGCCGGAAGCCGAGCTCGCTCTGCGCCGCTCGCGCGTGCAACGGTTCGGCCGCTTGGACGAAACCGGCTACCTCGCGCAGTACAGGCGCAGCGTGCAGCCGCTCCCCAAGGGGGCGGTCCTTCTGAAGGAAGTTTGACCCGGAATCATGGCGATGAAAGCGACCACGCAACTGATGCGCCTTGCCGCGGCCGCCGCCGCAATCGCGGGACTGGCCGCCCCGGTGGCCGCGCCGGCGCAGACCTTCCCGAGCAAGCCCGTGCGCCTGGTGGTGCCCAACCCGCCCGGCGGCTCGATCGACATTGTGGCGCGCGTCTTCGCGAATTCGCTGCAGCCGATGTGGAACCAGTCGGTGCTGGTTGAGTACAAGCCGGGTGGCGGCACCGTCGTCGGCACCGACTTCGTCGCCAAGTCGGCGCCCGACGGCCATACCATCGGGTTCGTCGTGACCGCGCACGTGATCAATCCTAGCGTGCGCTCGAGCATGCCCTTCGACACGGTCAGGGACCTCTCAGGAGTTACTCTGATCGGAATCGCCGACGTGCTGTTGTCGGCGACGCCGGGATTGCCCGCCAACAGCCTCCAGGAAGTGATCGCGCTGGCGAAAAAGCAGCCGGGGAAGCTCAACTACGCGTCGCCGGGCTCGGCGAGCGCGATGCACCTCGCCGGCGAGCTGCTCAAGCTCCAGGCGGGAATCGACATCGTGCACGTTCCGTTCAAGGGGAATGCCCCAGCCTTTCCCGAGGTGTTCTCCGGGCGGGTCGAGCTGATCATCGACCCGCTCCTGTCCTCGATGCCCCACGTGAAGGCCGGCAGGCTGAAACCGATCGCCGTCACCGGCGCCAAACGTTCCTCGGCGGCCCCTGACATTCCCGCCATCGGCGAATTCTTTCCCGGCTACAACGTGCAGAGTCTTAACGGCGTCGTGGTCCCGAGCGGCACGCCGCGCGAGGTGGTGAGCAGGCTGAACGCCGACTTTCTGAAGGCGATGCAGTCGCCCGAGATGAAGACGCGCATGGCGGAATTCGGCCTGCAGCCCGTGGGCAACACCCCGGAGCAGTTCGATGCGCTGATACGCAGCGAGCTCGACAAGTGGGCGAAGGTTGCGAAGGCCGCGAACATCAAGGTGGATTGACGTGAACGTGACCCCAAAGACGCTTCTGGAAGAACGGCGGCAGACTCCGGTCATCGGCGAATACGAGGTGGTCGTGCTGGGCGGTGGCCCTGCCGGGATTGCCGCCGCGATCGCCGCGGGCCGCTCGGGCCGCTCGACCGTGCTCGTCGAGCGCTACGGATTTCTCGGCGGCGCCGGCACCGCCGCGGGTCTGAGCACGTTCTGCGGACTGCACGCCAACGTCGCAGGGGAACACCGGCAGGTGGTGCACGGGATCTGCGACGACATCCTCGCGCGCATCGAGCGCATGGGGGGGCTGAACGCGCCGCACTTGTCGGTGCAGGACCGCATCATGGCGCAGGCCTACGACATCTCGGCGTACAAGATCGCGGCGGACGAGCTGATCATGGAGGCGAAGACGAAGCTTCTGTTTCACGCCTTCGCGGTGGCGGCGGTCAAGCGCTCGGAGAGCGAGATCGAAGCGGTCATCGTCGAAACCAAGTCGGGACGCGGCGCGATTCTCGGCAGGATCTTCATCGACTGTTCGGGCGACGGCGATCTCGCCGCGTGGGCGGGCGCGCCCTACGATCTCGGCGACGGCAAGGGCAACTTCCTCTATCCCACGACGATGTATCGCATCAATGGCGTGGACCCGGAACGGGCCGGGCGTGCCTGGGAGCTGATCCCGAGGCTGATGGAAGAAGCCGAGAAAGGGGGGAGGCGCTTCCCGCGCAAGAAGCCGATCGTGCGCCCACAAAAGCACCCGGGCGAATGGCGCGCCAACCTCACCCAGATCAGAAACCCGGACGGCAGCGCCGTGAGTGGTATCGACGCGGAGCAGCTCGCCTACGGCGAGATCGAGGGCCGCCGCCAGTGCTGGGAAACCTTCGAATTCATCAAGAGTGTGACGCCGGGCTTCGAGCGCGCCTACATCGTCGAGATCGCGCCGCAACTCGGCATCCGCGAGACGCGGCGAGTGCATGGCGAGTATACGGTCACCGAGGAGGACATTCTTGGCTGCGCGGACTTTCCCGATGCGATCGGCGTGCAGGGGTGGCCCGTGGAGGCGCACGTGAGCGGCGACGTGAGCTTCGTCTTTGCGCGCAAGGAGCGCGGCTACAACCAGCTGCCCTACCGCATGATCGTCCCGCTCGCGGTGAACAACCTGCTGGTCGCGGGGCGCTGCGCTTCGATGACGCACGAAGGCCAGTCGTCGGCGCGCGTCTCCGGCCCGTGTTTTGTCATGGGGCAGGCGGCGGGCACCGCCGCCGATCTCGCGATCAGGTCAGGCGTTGCGCCTCGCGCAGTCGATGTGAAGACGCTTCAGGGCCGGCTGGAGCGCGACGGAGCCTGTCTCGGTATCGAGGGCGCACCGGCAACGGCTGCGACACACCGCCGCACCCGGGCCGAGCTGGCCTGAATTTCCCCGAAAAAAGCGCTGCGCCCCCCGGGGGCGCATGGGTCACAATACAGTGACCGAGACGGTCAGGATCGACCGACTCGGTCAGGGTCGATCTACTTCAGCGACAGCACGTACCCCACGGCCGCCTTCAGCTCCGCGTCGGAGGCCGCGATTTTGGGATGACCCTTGCCTTCCTTCAGTTTCGCGACGAGCCTGCCTGCCGCGGCCTCATCGCTCTTGTATTTCGCGGCCACATCCTTGTAGGCGGGGCCGACCTTCTTCTTGTCCATCTCGTGGCAAGTCAGACAGCCTTTGGCCTTCACCACGTCTGCCCCGGACTGGGCATAGCTCACACCCGCCGCCAGTATTCCGGAAACAGTTACGACCGCTAGTATCGTTTTCATCTGGGTTTTATTCATTCAAGTAAAGGTTTGAGGATGACACATGACCGCAGCAGGGCCGCTGAAGTCAGTGTGTCGGCACGTTTACGGGAACTGCAACCGATATAGTAGTACGAAATTCCGTAGCAGCGTCGGTTCCGGTATCGGCTGCGACGTGACCCCCCCCCGCACGTGAGCCGGTGCCAGGTGCCGGGAGCGTCGTTTGCGATCGACCAGGTTGAAATCGAACAGTCCATGGGCGTCCTGCTTGGTCATGCCGTTGTTTGCATTGCCCAAAACGGCGGCCGAACTCGTTTGGGGGAGATATTCTGGCCCCTTGGAATCACATTTGACTTAGATCAAACCTCGATCACAGTCCGAAAGCGAGAATGCAAAAAATCTGAGCTGGGACAGTGGATTCATTTGTGTAGTTCTTTGTGTAGACTGTTGGCGAAAGCGAACGCAACTCGATTCAAGAGAAGTGATAAGGGGATTTGCCATGGGCCAGCGTAGATCCGCAGCGTACCGATTCAACCTCCTTGGCGTCGCAGGTTTCGCGCTCGCCCTGTTCGCCGGCTGCTCCGGCGACAACGGCTCGTCCGGGCCGGCGGGCTCGAACGCGGTAGTCGGCGGGACGACGGTCAACGTCGGTTCGCTGAGCCAGGACGAGTTGAAGAACCTGTCCTTCTCGCTAGCGGACAGCAAGGTCACCGGAGTGACGATCAGCAGCGCGCCGGTGGTGAGGTTCACGGTGAAGGATTCGATCGGGCGAGGCGTGACCGGGCTCGGGTTCTGGTCCCAGAGCTCGACCTCCACGACGCGCAACCTGACCAACTTGGCGTTTGCCCTCGCGAAGCTCGTTCCGGCCCCGATCAATACCGGTGCCCCGAGCCGGTGGGTGAGTTACATCGTCACCACGGTGCCTAGCCCGACGGCGACCTCGACCTGCCCGGCCAACACGCCGTGCTCCACCCGGCCCTCGACTGATGGCGTGTTTGCGAAGCCAGGTGCCACGGCTGGCACTTGGGACCAGCTGCTGCAGGATCACGGCGACGGAACGTATACGTACGCGTTCTATCGCGACATCGCCAGGGCGGCGGCGGATGTCGCGGCCACTCCCGAAACCTCGACGAACAAGAATGCGGATCTGGGAGATCTGGCGTACAACCCGAACCTGACACACCGGCTGACGATCCAGATCGGCGGCAACGTGCGCGGCACGGGTAGTAACACCCCGGACGGCGTCACGGTGGTGCCGGCTGTTCAGATGCAGAACCCCATCAACCTCTTCTACGACTTCATCCCAGCGACGGGGCAAGTGGTGTCGTCCTCCGACGAGTCCCGCAACATCGTCGATGTTTCGGCGTGCTTCCAGTGCCACGGGGAGTTCACCTGGCACGGCGGCGACGCGCTCGACGGCTCTCCGGGCACGCGTCAGGACACGAGGTATTGCGTGGTCTGCCATACGGATCAGCGCAAGTACGGGCGCGCGGACTCGACCCGCATCCCGGCCAACTCCACCAACCCGACCGGCTATTCCGGAACCACCTACAGGATGAATTTCGAAGGTTACGACGCCTACGGGACGGGCGAAACCTGGGCTCAGTCGGCCGGCCTGATGGTGAAATTGGTCCACAGGATTCACAAGGGCGAGGAGCTCGCCAGGACCGGCTACAACTTTGCGGGGGTCCTGTTCAACGAGGTGACCTACCCGCAGGACCGGCGCAACTGCCTCAAGTGCCACAGGGGCCCGGATGGCGACAACTTCAAGAACGTTCCGAACCGCGCGGCCTGCGGGGCCTGCCACGACCACATCAACTTCACCACGGGCGAGAACTTGCTCGTTCCCGCGTCGCCTCACAGCATCCAGCTGAACGACAGCCAATGCGCCACCTGCCACACGCCGCAGGTGATCGTAGACAAGCACACGACCAACAACAAGACGCCGAACAACCCGGGCGTACTCTTCGGCGCGGTGAACTTCAGCTACGAGATCAGCAGCGTTACGGTTACTGCAAGCACGCAGCCGGTGATCAAGTTCCGCATTCTCAACAACGACACCGGGACGCCCATCGTGTTCAACGGAACGACCTCGGGCACGGGCGGCAACCCGCTCAGCGGCTTCACCGGAGCACCCGGCTTCGTGGTCGCCTACGCGGTGGCGCAGAACGGGATCGTCCCGGCCGAGTACAACAACCTCGGCAACGGTCTCGCCGGATCGCAGCCGCAGACCGTCTCGATTGCCAACCTGACCAGCACCGATCCCAACTGGGTGTACGCGCCGACGACCTCCTACGGCACCTTGAGCGCGCCGGACGCGAACGGCTACTACACGGCGACGATCACCGATGCGGCGCGCGGCTTCCCCGCCGGCTCGACGATGCGCGCGGTCGGCCTGCAGGGCGCCTTCACACAGCTCGCGGGCACCAACGGCATCGCCGCGAATACCGCGCGCAACGCGATATCGGTGGTGAAAGGGGTGACCGGCGACACGCAGCGGCGTGCAATCATCGATCCGACCAAGTGCGGGAACTGCCACGAGGGGCTGGAGCTGCACGGCGGCAGCCGGGTCCTCGGGTTGGGCTCCGACCCGACGCAGCCTGTGGTCTGCGTCATGTGCCACGTCCCGAACCTCTCCAGCAGCGGCCGCTGGGCCAGTCTGGCGAACCTCAGTCCCACGGAGGCGGCCAAGCTCACCGCCGACGGGTACGACGCAGCCAATCCCGCGACCTGGCCGGAGGCGACGCAAAACTTCAAGAACCTGGTTCACCAGATCCACGGATCGGCCAAGCGGACGAACCAGTTCCGGCACGTGCGCGACCGCGGAACGAGCGGTGTCTTCTACTACAACTGGAGCGACGTCACGTTCCCGGGCATCCTGCGCAACTGCGAGACCTGCCACAAGGCCGGAGCCGCAGGCGGATACGACGGCAATCTGCCGGCGGGTGCGCTGCCGAGCACCAACATCACCGGCACTCTCGCGGCCGATCGCAATACCGTGCCGAACGCCAACGACAACGTGACGCTGCCGTTCCTCGCCACCTGCGTCGGCTGCCACGATAACGCCCAGGCGACTTCGCACATGATCGCCAATGGCGGGGTGTTTACCGTGCTTGGGGCCGGCCCGGGGGCTACGGGCAGTCTCGGAGTGTCCTCGCTGCTGCGCAGTGCGGCGGCGACCACCGTCGAGCAGTGCCCGGTGTGCCACGGGCCCGGCAGAGTCGCTTCGGTGACCGAGGTGCATGCCAGAAGATAGGCCAGGCTGACCGTAACCTTGTGGACACTGGACTGAAGAAAGACAAGAGATAAGGGATGTGCCATGGGCTACCGTAGATTCGCAGCGCACTGGTTGAAGTTTCTCGCGGCAGCGGCCTTGGTCGGGTCTGCGCTCGCGGGTTGCTCGGGTGACGACGGCACCGAGGGCTCGGCCGGCCCCTCGGGTGTCGTCATCGCTCCGGTCGCCGGTTCGACCGCGCTCACCATCAGCATCACCGGCGCCGCGGTCTCGAGCCCGCCGGTGGTCAGCTTCAGGGTGACCAACCAGAATGGAGAATCCGTAACCGGGTTAAGCGACGCGGATCTGCGCTTCAATATCGCGAAGCTGGTTCCGGGCACCTACGGCAACCCGTACAACTGGCAGAACTACATCAACCGGGTCAGCGGCGGTGCGGTGCAGGGCTCGCAGGAGCGACTGCAAACCGGGTATCGGTGGGGTACCCTGACTCCCCACGGCGACGGCAGCTACACCTACACGTTTGCCACCGACATCACGAGCGCTTCGGGCAACCCCTGCCCGGCGCCGTGCACCGATGCGGCCGGCAACGCGCTCGATCTCAGCTATCAGCCGGGTTTGACGCACCGCGTCTCGATTCAGCAGGCCAACTCCGCGTATCCGAGGTCCAACGGCACGTACGACTTCTCGCCGGCAGGCGGCGCCGTTTTCATGCGCGACATCGTGAAGACCGGCAAGTGCAATGAGTGCCACGGCGAGCTCGCCGCGCACGGAAGCTCGCATCGAGACCAAGCTGTGCGTCACCTGCCACAACCCCGGCAGCTGGGTCGCCGGCTCTCCGAACACGACGGTTGATTTCAAGGTCATGATTCACAAGATCCACCGCGGAGATCAACTGCCGAGCGTGGTCGCGGGCGGAACGTACAAGATCGGGAACGCCGATTTTTCCGACGTCGCCTTCCCGCAGGACATCCGTAACTGCACCAAGTGCCACGACGGCGCGGATCCGGCGACCCCGCAGGGCGACAACTGGAAGACCCAGCCGAGCCGGGAAGCGTGCGGCTCATGCCACGACAACGTCAACTTCGCGACCGGCGCCGGACACGCGGGCGGCATCAAGGACAACTCGACCTGCCTTGCCTGCCATTCGACGGGCGGCATGGTCGGGCCGGTGGCGTCCTCACACATCCCGGTGGAAATGACCAACACGACGCCGGGCTCGGAGGCCGGGCGGGCCTCGTATCAAGACAAGCTGCCCGCGGGCGCAAGCAAGATGACCTATGAGATCAAGGCCGAGCGGCGTCACCGTGAGCGGCACCCCGAAACGGGCTACGGTCGTGTTCAGGATCTTGAGGGACGGAGTAGCCCAAACCTTCAATGCGTATGGCGTGGGTACCCGGTTGATGAACGATTTCAGCTTGACCGGGGGCGCCACAACCAGCCCGGGCAACTCGGGCCCGGCGTTCTACCTGGCCTATGCCGTTCCTCAGGACGCGATCACCGCTCCGGCCGACTTCAACGTCTCCGCCAACATTTCGCTGTTGAACGTGTGGGACGGCACGCGGGGCACTCTGTCGGGGCCGGACTCGAATGGCTGGTATACCGCTGCCCTCGGTGGCGGCTCGACCAGCTACCCCAACATGAATATTCCCGACAGCGCGGTGATGGTCACCGCGGGTTTCGGCTTTGGCGCGTTCATCCAGACCAACGTGCCCGGCTATCCCGGCGGTCTTACGCTGATCACACCGGTCACGCAGCTGGTCGCGGCCAGCTACACCGCGCGGCGAGTCATCGCTGCAAAGGCGAAGTGCAACAATTGCCACGCCACGCTGGGAACCGAGCCGACCTTCCATGGCGGCAATCGCAACGACCCGACGGTATGCGCCTTCTGCCACTATGCGCAGAGGACGAGCAGCGGCTGGTCGGGCCGCTCGAACAGCTTCATTCACGCCATCCACGGCGCCGGCAAGCGCTCGGTCAACTTCAACTGGCATGCGGTCTCGGCCACCAAAGGCTTCTGGCAGATACGCTTCCCGGGGATCTTGAAGAAATGCGAAACCTGTCACGTGCCGGGAGCGTACGACTTCAGCGGGATCGCCTATACGGACACGCTGATGAGCAACCTCCCGTACACCATCGACGCCACCGGCGCCATGTCGCCGACCGACTTCACGCGGTCGCCCTACGTCGATAGCACCGGAGCCGTCGACTACGGCGTCAACTTCAGCTACAGCACCGCCACCGGGGTGACCGTGCAGGCCGCAGGTACCACCCTGGCGACTTCGCCGATCGCGACGGCGTGCTTCGCCTGCCACGACACCGACATTGCCCGAGCGCACATGGAGACAAACGGCGCTTCGATCTACCAGCCCCGCAGCGCGGCGCTCGCCAAGTCGGAGCAGTGCATGCTGTGCCACGGTCCGGGCAAGATTGCCGCGATCGCAGACATGCATGCCAAGTAGGCAAGGCGACCCTCGCGAACACTCAACTCAAGAAAGAGTCATGTCCAAACCCGCCCGAGTCGAGGCCCAGGGCACCCTCTCGGCAGGCGCGAGGGCGAACGGCCGGTTTGAGGAAAGGTTAGACGGACACCCGGGCCGCGGGATGAGAGGGACACGCCTGGCGGGGCCGCCGACCGGTAGAGCGGGCGCACTGAGGACAAGGAAGGGCCATGAACAATAACCACCGGCGCCTGACGGCAGCGATCTTCCTGGCGGGCCTCGCGGTGGCCATGCCGGCCGCCGCGCAGCAGGGAGGGAAGGACAGCGCGCCCGCGCTCGCTTCCGAATACTCGGAGAAAGGCGCGGACACCTGTCTCGGGTGCCACAGCGTGGAGCCTTTCTTCAAGACGAAGCATGCCCGTCGCGAGGACCGCCGCACGCCGTTCGCCGGACTGCAGTGCGAGGCTTGCCACGGGCCGGGCGGAAAGCACGTAAAGGGGATGTCTTCCGGGGAGCTGGTCCCGATCACGACGAGATTTGGCCCCAAGTCGACGCAGACCGCCGCGGAGCAGAACAAGCCCTGCCTCGGCTGCCATGAGCGCGACGCCCGAGTCCACTGGAAAGGGAGCCAGCACGAAGCGGCCGACCTCGCGTGCGCCAACTGCCACCAGCTCCACACCGCGCGCGACCGCGTATTCACCGCGAACGGGCAGGCCGAAGCCTGCTTGGCCTGCCACATCCGGCAGCGCGGAGATTTCTACAAGACTTCGGTGCACCCCGTGCGCTACGGGACGATCCGCTGCAGCGACTGCCACAGCTCGCACGGCTCGAGTCCCGAGGGAAAGCTTCTGGCCAAGTCGACCCTCAACCAGACCTGCTATGCGTGCCATGCGGAGAAGCGCGGGCCGCTCCTTTGGGAGCATGCGCCGGTGAGCGAGGATTGCAGCCTGTGCCACACGCCGCACGGCTCGGTGCATGCCGCGCTCCTGAAGAAGCCGCCGCCTCTCTTATGCCAGCAGTGCCACTCCGCGGCCGGCCACCCGAGCCTTGCGCTTACGCCCGGCGGGCTGCCGAGCGGCACGCCGTCGGGCTTCCTGCTCGCGGGAGGCTGCATCAACTGCCACTCCCGGGTGCACGGCTCGAACCATCCGTCGGGCGCGAAGCTGATGAGATAGATCGCCAGGCCCGGACAAAGGACGACAACATCATGACTCCCGCAACTCTCCGCATGCTCGTCTCGATGGCGCTGGCGGCCCAGGCGGGCATGGTTTCGGCGCAGGCCCCGGCTGGATGGGACTGCAAGTTGTGCCCCTACCCGCAAGGGACCAGCTTCGATGTCGACGCCGGCGCCGTCAACGTTGACAGCGACTCGTTCAAGTTCGGACGCTACACCGGGCTCGAGAAGGGTACCTACCTCGGTCTGGACGCGAGCGCACAATCCGCCGATGGTGCCGACTACCTGGATTTGCGTGCAACGGACCTGGGTCTACCCTACCGATCGATCGAACTGGAACAGGGGACACAGGGTGAGTTCAAGATGTTTATCCGCTATGCAGAGTTGCCCTTCCTGATCTCGGACTCGGCGCGCACCCCCTTCGGCGGGGTGGGAACCGCATCGCTGAGCCTGCCTTCGGGCTGGGTGCCGGGCATCACGACCCAAACGATGCCGGGGCTCGCAAGCAGTCTCCAAGACGCCAAGATCGACAGCAGCCGCAAGCGGGTTGGCCTCGGATTCGCCGGCATTCCCGCGCGCGACTGGGAGGTCGGGTGGAATGTCCGGCAGGAGACTCGCGAAGGCACGCAGCGGATGGCCGGATCGTTCTTCTTGAACTCCACGCAGCTCATCGCTCCGGTCGACACCACCACCGACGAGATCGAAGGGTATGCGTCCTATGCCGCCTCCCGCTGGCAGGTCCGGTTGGCCTATCTGGGCTCGACGTTTGCCAACGCCAACGCATCGCTGCGCTGGGACAACCCTTTTGCGCAAGCGACCCCCGGAGCGACGGTCGGCCAGATCGGACTGGCGCCCGACAACCAGTTCCACCAGCTCAGCGCCTCGGGTGCCTACCAGATTACCGACACGACGAGCGCAAGCGCGACTCTTGCCCTCGGCCGCATGCTGCAGGACGAGGGTTTTCTGCCCGCGACGGTCAACCCCACGATCGCGCCTGTCGCGCTGCCCCGCAACTCGTTGCAGGGCCGGGTCGACACCACCCGAGCGGAGTTGAAGCTGGTCTCGGCGCTTTCCGCCCGGTGGGGGGTCAACGCTGCCTATTCGTACGACGACCGGGACAACAAGACTCCGCAGTCTACGTTCAATTGGGTCACGACGGATATGCAGCCGGCGGCGACCGCGCGCGTGAACCTGCCTTACAGCTACACGCGAAATCTGTTCAAGGTGTCGACAGACTACCGCATCACGCCGCGCGACAAGGCATCCCTGGGGATCGATCGCGACGGGCAGGCGCGCACCTTCCAGGAAGTCTCGAAGACCACGGAGGACACGGCTTGGGCCAAATACGCGCTGCGCCGGGACTGGATCGACGCGAGCGCGAACTACGCTCGCGCGCGCCGCGACGGTACTCCCTACACGGCGGTACCGCAGATCAGCCCGCCGGAGAATCCGGTGCTCAGGAAATACAACATGGCCGATCGCGATCGCGACCTGCTGGGCGTGCGCGTGGCAGCGACGCCCTGGGATGCCATTACGGTCGGGCTCGACTACAGCGTGACGAAGGACGACTACGCCCAGTCCGTGGTCGGACTGACCTACGGCAGGCAGAACACTATTGGCGCCGACTTCTCGGCGCGGGTGGGCCAGGACACGAGCGTGCATGTCTACTACAGCAGGGAGGACATCAAGTCCCGGCAAGCCGGCGCGCAATCGTTCACCAACCCGCCAGACTGGTCGGCCGAGAACCTCGACACGATCCAGACCGCCGGCATCGGATTGAAGCACGCGTTGATCGCGGATACGGTGGACGTCGGGGCGGATTTGACCACGTCTCGATCGGTCGGCGACATCAAGGTTTCGGTGACGTCGAGCGAGGCATTTCCCAGCATCAAGTCCGACCTCGACAGCTTCAAAGTGTATGCGACCTACAAGGTGAAGACCGACCTCACGATCCGCGCGAGCCTCTGGCACGAGCGCTACAGCTCGCAGAACTGGGCGATCGATGGAGTGGGCCCGAGCACGATTCCCAACGTGCTTACCCTCGGCGAGACCAGCCCAGACTACAAGGTCAACGTGGTGAGCGTGTCGCTTCGCTACCGGTTCTAGGGCCTGTTGACATCCGCTTCAGCCGCATGAGTGCGGCGACCGATAGCCATTCCTTGGTAAAAGCCCCGAAGCAGCAAACCAAAACGCGGGAATACCGAAGCGCGCGCGCAACTGCTCGGGATTTGACACAGATCAAAAGCCACGAAGGAGACGTTGGTATAAGTGGCCGATCGCTCTTTAGGTCAATCTCGAAAAGGGCCTGACGAGCTTAGGAAAGAAAGGGACAGAACCGCGATTCAGCTTACGTTCGAATCGCGGCTGGGTGCTGCCCGCCATGCCTAAGCATATTGTTCGATTGGTCGTTCTTCTCGTCGCTTTCGGTGCGGTCGCGCTGATAGCGAAATGGTTTCTCACCGTCGAATCGTTTTTTGAATACGGCCACTACCGCGCCAATTCAGTCCCCGAAATTGCGGCTCAGGAGCCCGCCTACAGGACCGCTAGCTACTGCCAGAGTTGCCACGGCGAACGTCACGCGCAGTGGTCGGCCAACAACCACAAGTCGGTGACTTGCGAAACCTGCCATGGCGCGGCCCGGGACCACCCCGCGAAGGGCAAGCTGCCGATCCCCGCGGACACGGTAAAGCTCTGTACCCTATGCCATGAAGCCATGCCGGGCCGGCCGAGCACACAGCCTCAGATCCAGGTCGCGGCGCACTCCGGCGGCCAGCAGTGCAAGGTCTGTCACAATCCGCATGCGCCCAAGATAGCGGCCGCAGCGGTCAAAGTGGCCGGCGACGTGGCAGCCGGGAAGCAGCGCGCGGCGGCGTGTGCCGGCTGTCACGGCGCGGAGGGCATCAGCCCGAATGACACTTGGCCGAACCTGGCCGGGCAATCCGCGGCCTACCTGGCGCGGATACTCGCGGCCTACAAGTCCGGGGATCAGAAGGACGTGGTCATGACACCTCTGGCGCAGCCGCTCGGCGACGGGGATATCCGGAATCTGGCGGCCTACTACGCCAGCCTGAGCTGCCGCACGGTTCCCAGCGCGGCGCGCACCGGCGACGCCGCCACCGGCAGAGCTTTGGCGAAGAATTGCACTGCCTGCCACGGCGCCACGGGCATCTCGGGCAACCCCGCCTGGCCGCACCTCGCCGGGCAGAAGACCGGTTACCTGGTGAACGTGCTCAAGGCTTTCCGGGGTGGCCTGCGCAAGGATCCGATGATGGCGGCCGTGGTCAGGGGTCTGAGCGATGCGGACATCGAAAATCTCGCGGCCTACTTCACCGCGCAAAGCTGCCGGCCCGTTACGGAGGCGAGGAAAGCACCATGAATCGAGAAGCCATTTCGTCATTGCTCGCGCGGCGCAGATTTCTTAGCAAGCTCGGTCGCGCGGCAACGTGTGCGGGCGCCCTCGTGGCCGCAGGGGCACTTGGCGTCGCGAAGAAAGCCGCGGCAAATAGCGAATCCGGTTCCGGACGCAGCCAGTTTCCCACAAAGGACTACGACTGGACCCAGCACAGCTGGGCCTTCGGCGTCGACGCGACGAAATGCATCGGCTGCCTGCGCTGCGTCGAGGCGTGCAAGCTCGAGAACGATGTTCCCGGCGACGCCCATCACTTCCGTACCTGGGTGGAGCGCTACGTCTATCTCGAGGGCGACAAGAGAGCCCGCATCGACAGCCATCACGATCCCGTGAACATCGAGGCCTCCGGTTCGGAACGGGAATATCGCTTCGCAAACCGCTACCAGGACGCGAAGGTGGATAAGGCTTTCTTTGTGCCCAAGCTCTGCAATCAATGCACGCATCCAGCCTGCGTGCAGGCGTGTCCTACCGGCGCCACCTACCGGACCCGGGACGGTGTTGTGCTCATCGACCACAAATACTGCATCGGCTGTCAGTACTGCGTGCAGGCCTGTCCCTACGGGGCGCGTTTCTTCAGATCGAAGGAAGGGGTCACGGACAAGTGCAATTGGTGCTATCACCGAATCACGAAGGGATTGCAGCCCGCCTGCGTCGAGGTGTGCCCGGTGGGCGCGCGCGTCTTCGGCGATCGCAACGATCCGCAGAGCCCGATCAGTCTCTTTATCCGCAACAACCGAGTGCAGGTGCTCCGACCCGAGACCGGCAACGCCCCGAATGTCTTTTATGTAGGCATCGACAAGGAGGTGAGCTAATGGAACCCGGCAGCCTGCTGGAACACCTTGTCGAAGTCGCCCCGTACACGGGCTACGTCTACCCCAACGAGACGGTCATCCCGTGGACCGTGCTGATCGTCGTTTATCCCTATCTCACGGGATTGGTGGCCGGCGCCTTTACCGTTTCGAGCCTCTATCACGTATTCGGCATGGAACGGTTCAAGCCCGTGGGGCGTTTGGCCTTGCTCACGGCGCTCGCTTTCATGATCTTCGTGCCCATGCCCCTGCTGTTGCACCTCGGCAATCCGCAGCGGGCGTTCAATACCATGCTCACGCCGCACTGGACCTCTGCGATGGCCATGTTCGGTTTGTTTGCCAGCTTCTATGTCATTCTGCTGATGCTGGAAATCTGGTTCGTGTTCCGGCCTTATATCGTGCGGCAGGCGCAGCAGACGAGCAGGCTCATCGGGAGGTTGTGGCACGTGGCGAGCCTCGGGTCCGACGATCTTTCCCCGAAAGCGATGCATTACGACGAGAAATGGATTTTTGCGTTGGCGGTCATCGGGATACCCTCCGCGCACGGGTTGCACGGCTACGTGGGGTTCATATTCGGCTCACTCAAGTCCCGGGAATGGTGGTCCTCCGACCTCATGCCGGTCGTTTTCTTGTTTTCTGCGGTCATCTCCGGCGTCTCGCTGCTGATCGTCCTCTATGTCTTGTCCTGCCGGCTGCGCAAGATCCCGGTTGACTTGCAGTGCCTGAAGGGTCTGGCTTATGTGCTTTGGGGTTTCGCGATGTTTACACTGGCGCTGGAGGGACTGGAATTCGCCAACGTCGTCTACAAGGGTCGCGAGGGGATCGAGATGATCCTGGAGTACGTAACCGGCCGACTCCTCGTGCCTTTCTTCATCCTGCAATTCAGCATCGGGGCCGTGTTACCGATCGCGGCGCTTTCGTATATGATCTGGCGCGGCACCACCGGCAAGGCGCTGATCGTGGGCGTCACCGTCAGTGCGTTGTTGGTGCTGTTCCAGGTCTGGATGATGCGCTGGAACGTAGTCATCGGCGGCCAGGAAATCGCCAAGACTGGCAAGGGGCTGTTGAGCTACCAGCTCGTGCTTCTGCACCGGGAAGGCCTGTTGACGGCGGTCTCGGTGGCGGTTGCGCCGCTTCTCCTGTTGTGGGCGACAGTCCGAGTGCTTCCGCCCTGGGATGCCGGGCAAAGATCGATGACGTGAGGCGCACGAATAGCTTGCTTTGCGTTCGTTGTGTGGGCGCAGCGGCGTGGTTTCGATGTTTCAACTTTGATGAATGGAGGATCGCGATGAGGACTGTGCTTCTGATCGGCGCCGCAGTGGGGGTGCTGTCGGCGGGGTTGGTTTTTGCGCAATCGGGCCCGGATGTCCTGAAGGCCAAGGGATGTCTGAATTGCCACGAGATGGACAAGAAGAAAGTGGGGCCGGCGTTGAAGGATTTGGCTGCCAAGTACAAGGGCAACAAGAGCGCCCCGGCGATGCTGGTTGGCAAGCTCAAGGAAGGCAAAGGCCATCCGAAAGCCGCCGCCACTGACGCGGAGCTCAAGGCGGCGGTCGACTACGTGCTGTCCATACAATAGCGGGTATCCGTTCATCCCGGTAACCGGCGAATAACTTCCCTGCGGTTGGAGAGTCGATGTCAATGAGAACGCTGACGCTTGCGGTGGCGGCCTTGACGGGTGCGGTCTGCCTTGCGGGGGTACCCGCCGATGGGGGAGTCGCCCGCGCCGCAGATGCCTCCAACGTGAAGGAGGCCGGTCCGGCCGCGATCGACAACACGGTCTGCCTGGCTTGTCACGGAAACGAGGGGTTCGGGGTGCCGGGCGCGAACGGGAGAACGCGCTCCCTGCACGTGGTCGGGGACAAGTTCGAAAAGAGCGTGCACGGAAAGCGACTGTGCGTCGAGTGCCACAAGGACATCACGGCGATTCCGCACGATAAAACCGGCCCGCTCAAGGTCAGTTGCGTGCAGTGCCACCAGGACCTTTGGGAGGCTGCCAAGAAGGAAGACAAGACCAAGGAATTCGCGCGGCTGGGAGTGGTGGTGGAGCAAATCGACCACTACATGAAATCCATCCACGCCCGTCCGAACCGGGAGGACCAGTCGCGCACGAATGCGACCTGCTACAACTGCCATGACGCCCATTACGTGTATCCGAAGGACAGCTCCGTCCGAGCGGAGTGGCGCCTGGGCATCCCGAACGCCTGCGGAAAATGCCATGCCAAGCAGCGCGAGGAGTATCTCGACTCGGTGCACGGCAGGCAGGTCATGGGAAATGCCAATCCCGCGGCACCCGTCTGCTCGGATTGCCACACCACCCACGACGTGGACCGGCCGAAGCTGGATGCGATCCGGCTCATCATCGTGCGCAATTGCGGCAACTGCCATTCCGAGAGCCTCAAGTCCTACGCCAATACCTATCACGGCCAGGTCGGCAAGCTGGGCTATGCCTACACCGCGACCTGCTTCGACTGCCATGGCAACCACGACATCCAGCGGATAAGCCATCCGAGGTCCACCGTGCACCCGAACAACCGGCTTCAGACGTGCCAGGCCTGCCACAAGAATGCGGCCCCAGGATTCGTCACGTTCCAGCCGCATGCGAACACCCACGATTTCGCTCGTTACCCGACCATGTGGATCGCATCGAAGTTCATGATTGCGCTTCTGCTGGGTGTATTTGCCTTCTTCTGGACGCATTCGGCGCTATGGTTCTACCGGGAACACCGTGATCGCCGTGAGGGCAAGAGCGCGCCCCACGTCGCAACGGGAGAATTGCCACAATTGCATGGCAAGCACTTCAGCCGCTTCGGGCGGATATGGCGGATCGCCCACCTCGTGTTTGCGCTGAGCGTGATGCTGCTGGTGCTGACCGGCATGGCGGTCCTGTACGCCGATACCGGGTGGGCGAAGTTCATCGTGGGCGCGCTCGGTGGCCCGCGAGCGGCCAGCATCGTGCACAAGGCAAGCGCCGCTACTCTCCTAGGGATATTCGCCCTCCATCTGGTCTACATGCTTTTCCGGGTGGTGCCGAAGTGGAAATTCTCGAACTGGTTCGGGCCGACGTCGCTGGTGCCGAACTGGAAGGATCTCTGGGACATGCTTGCCATGTTCAAGTGGTTTTTCGGCAAGGGACCGCGGCCGGCGTTTGACCGCTGGACCTACTGGGAGAAATTCGACTACTGGGCGGTGTTCTGGGGCATGGCCATCATCGGCGGAAGCGGCATGATGCTGGCGTTCAAGGAAGTGACGGCGTCGCTTCTGCCCGGTTGGGTGTTCAACATTGCGACGCTGGTGCACGGGGAGGAGGCGATCCTCGCTGCAGTGTTCCTGTTCACGGTGCACTTCTTCAACAACCACTTCCGGCCGGACAAGCTGCCGCCGCCGGACATCGTGATGTTCACCGGCACGATGGCGCTGGAGGAATTCCGACGCGAGCACCCGCTCGAGTACCAGCGCCTGGCCGCAAGCGGCGAGCTTGCCAAGCACCTGGTCGACGCCCCGTCGCGACAGATGACGCTGGGTTCCCGCGTGCTCGGCATTGCGCTGATCGGCATCGGCCTGCTATTGCTGATCCTCGTGCTCATCGGCTTCGTGGGCAGCGTCTCCGGGTAAATCGGGTTCGGCTTCGCGTGCGGCTCGCCGGCGTATCAGCTGCAAGCAGTTCCCACGCTGCCGTGCGATAGGCCTAGAATGTAGGTCGGTTGAAAACAGCACGCGCTGCCGTCTGGGTTGGCCGCCGATCCATTACGAGATCCCCGATGAAAACTCTCTTGCTAGGTATCCTCCTGTCATTGACGCTGGTTGGCTGCAAGGAAGGCAAGGAAGCCGTCCCCAAAACGCCGTCGGCCGAAAAGGGCGCGCCGACCGCCGGCGATCCCAAGGCCGGCGCAGCTGTTGCAGAGCAAAACTGCAAAGCGTGTCATGGCATGGATGGCCGGGGTGTCGCGCCGGGCATCCCGCACCTCGCCGCGCAGCGCGAGGATTACCTGCTCCTGGCGCTGACCGAGTACAAGGAGGTGAAACGCACTCACGCCGCCCTCAGGGAACTCGCGGGACGCCTGTCAGCCACGGAGTTGCGCAACGTGATGGCCTATTACGCGAGCCAGCCGCCGGTTGCCCCGACTTCGATGACGGGCGTGCAACAAGCGTCGCTCCTGGAAAAAGGCAAAGCGCTGGCGGCGGCCTGCACGAAATGTCATGGGGAGGAAGGCAACAGCAAGACGCCGGGCACGCCCAGCCTGGCGGGCCAGCAGCCCCATTATCTTGTCACCGCCATCCAGGAGTATCACCGCGGAGACCGCGGGACGGTGGCGATGAAAGCGATACTGCGCGACGCGAGCAGGCTTGATCTGGAGAGCCTGGCTATGTATTACGCGTCTCGGACGCCGGCGCAACGGTCGGCGCCGTCATTCGGCGATCCGGCGTCGGGCGAGCCGCGCACCGCCATGTGTGGCGGTTGCCATGGCCCCCGCGGGGTGAGCAGCGACGCCGCCACGCCGAGTCTCGCGGGCCAGGACCCGCAGTACTTGATCAAATCCATTAAGGCATACCGGACATCGCGCCAGCATTGGGGCATGCAGCGCTACGTGTCCGGCCTGAGCGACAAGGACATGGAAAACATCACTGCGTTCTACGTGGTCCAGCCGTCCAGGGCCGCCGACAGCGTGCCGAGTTCGGCGCGCGAGCTCGCCGTGAAATGCGACCGCTGCCACGATGCCGCGGCTGCGGACAGCCCCAAGATGGTGGTTCCGATTCTCCGGGGGCAGGACAAGGATTATCTTGTCATGGCGCTGAGAGCGTACCGCGACGACAGGCGCGAAAGCACCACCATGCACAAGATGAGCATCATCTACAGCAACGCGGTCATTGACGACATCGCGTCCTACTACGCGAGCCAGCCGCGTGAGAAGCGCTGATGCGGTCAGGCTCCTGATCAGGGGTTAGCAGCGTCCGGCAATCGCTCGAAGCCCGATCGCTTACACCTCGCCCGCGGGAGCCGCGGCAAATCACGGCCATCCGGCGCGTGGCCGGCGCTTCATTCAGCGCGGCGCGAACGGCCGCGCGTCGTGTTGCTGGTCTAGAACCGCGACTTTCGGCTGCGCAGAAATCCGGAACCCAGGCCAATCAGCCCACGTCCTCGCTCGCACGCTTTATGACCTGTGGCGGCGTCTTGGCCCACCACATCTGGTACATCGATATCAACCACATATATGCAAAGGACAAACCCATGAAGGCGCCTGACGCCATCGTGGCCCAGGCGAACGGATGGTAAACCTTGACCATGTACCAGGAACCCACGTCGATTGCGATGCAGATAAATGGCAACACGACAACCACGCCCTTGAACCACACCGGCCGGACATACGCGTGGCTGAAGATGAAACCGACGATGAAGAAAATGAAGGTCAATCCGAAAAGATGGATGTGCGAGACGCGGACCAGCGTGAAGACGCCGGTGCCGGTGTCCCGCTCGGTCACCTTCTTCATGTTGTCGTAGCCGTCCATGTTCACGAGGTGCGGGTTGCTGCCGTCGTGGCAGGTCATGCAGCGCTTGTCGAGGATCGGCCGTATGGCTTGGTCATAGCCGGCACGGGCGGCCCCTTCCTGCACCCACTCCACAATCCGGGACGATTCCTCAGCGGGCAGCATCGCGGACATCGGGCCGCGCAAGGCCGCCTCGATGCGCGAGCCTTTCCCGCTTCCCGCGTACGTGATGATGACGTCCTCATAGGAAAGCGTGAAGGGATTGCCGTCCTTTCCCGAAACACTATGGACCAAGTAGACGAGAGCGAACAGGTAGCCCAAGCCGAGTATGCAAAGCGCCGAGGTGAACAGCACCCGCTGGCTGAAGGGCAGCTCAGAGAAGTGATGATACAACCGGTGCAGCGGAGCTTCGCTCATGTTCGCTTTCCCTCGTTCACTTCGACGGCAGGAGCACGTAGACGACACTGCGCGCCCGCTGGCTCGCGTAATAGGCCGCCAGACTCTCGATCTCGGCGGCAGACAACGCGTCCAGCATCGCCGCCATCGCCTTGCTCTTGCGTCCGCCTTTCTGGTAGGCGCGCATCGCCAGCTCCAGATAGTCGACGCGCTGCGCCGCCAACGCCGGCGAGCGGGGATCGGTGCTGTTTCCGTTGACGCCGTGGCAGCGGTCGCAGCGCTGCGCCAGCTCCGCGGTCGTAAGGGGTTTCTTGACCGGCGGCGACTTCGGCTGCTGGTTCGCGTAATAGGCCGCCAGATTCCTGATGGTGTTATCGTCAACCGATGCCGCGGGCGCCTTCATGGACGGTTCCGCGCGGGAGCCGTCCTTGTACGCGCGCATGGCGTCCGCGAAGTACTGCGCATCCTGGCCGGCAAGGCTCGGCGTCGCCGCATTCGCGCTGATCCCTCCTTCACCGTGGCAGCCGGCGCAGACGGCGGCCGCGGCCTTGCCTGCGGCCTGGTCGCCCGCCGAAGGGGTTTGAGCCTTGCCCGGCTTCTGCAAAGCATAGAACAAAGCGATGTTGTTCATGTCGGTGTCGCTCAACGCCGAGACCAGCGTCTTCATCATGTCGTGCTTGCGCTGGCCGCTCTTGTAAGCGCTTACGGCCGCAACAAAGTACTTGGGGTCAAGCCCGACGAGACTCGGCATTCCAGGTGTCTTGGTGATACCCGTCTCCCCGTGACACCCTGTGCACCCTGCGGCGGCGGCTTTGCCGGCACTGACCGGATCGGGCCTGCCTGGACGCGCCTTGGCGACGCCGGCCGCGCTTGGTTGAGCGGGCTCCAAACCGGCGTAATAGGCAGCGACCTTGACCAGCACATCGTCCTTCATGAACTTGACCGCTTTGCTCATGGCGTTATCGCCGCGCTCGCCCGCCTGATAAGCGAGCAGTTCCATATACAGGTAGCCCGGCCGCTGTCCGGCGATGTGGGGCACGCCCTTCATCTTGGAAATGCCGGCGAGGCCGTGGCAGCTCGTGCATGAGGCTTCTGCGACGCGTTTGCCTTCCGCGATCTCCTGGGGAGTCGCGTAGGCCGGCCGAAGGTCGGCATTGCTCTGCGGGTATCCGGGGATGGGAATGCCGGAGGCTAACGCAATCAGGAGGAGTGCCGGCGCAATTCGTTTCATCGACACCCCTTAGGCAGTTGGCCGGTCTTGGCGCGGCAGGCGTGCCAGCCGGAGGCAAATGGCAGCAACATTGGGTATTCGGGTTTCAGGAGCAAGCATGACGCCATGCCTGATCGTTGCGACCGCAATTCTAGCATGGCCCCCGATAGCGATTGCGCGCTGATATCGTGGATAGGCTGAAGGGTATGCGCCAAACCTGCGTCGACCGCCACAATGGAATCGCGCACGAGACGCCGGAGTGAGAAGCAAACCGCCGGTGAAAACGCTAGAATTAGGCTAACGTTCGCGCGTATTCACCGCCCATACACCGAGGAAGGTCCATGATGTTGAAACCAGCGCGCCCGCACGGCCTGCCGCTCTTCCTTCGCGCCTCGAAACCGCCGATCATGACGATCGCGCTCGCACTCGTCGCGTCGATCGCCGTCCCGCGGGAAGCCCAGGCGCAAGCTACCGAACTCAGCGGGAAGGAGGTGGTCGCAGCGGTCTGCTCGAAGTGCCACGCTACCGGGGCCCAAGGCGCGCCGAAGATCGGCGACGAGCAAGCATGGAAGAAGCGCGCGTCGCAAGGCCTTTCCGCTCTCACGGACCACGCGCTCAAGGGTATCCGGCAGATGCCGGCGCATGGTGGAAATCCGGGTCTCAGCGATTTCGAAATCAAGCGCGCGATCACCTATATGGTCAACCAATCCGGCGGGAAATGGTTCGAACCGATCGACAAGAAGAGCCCGCCTGCGGCGCGAACCGGCGAGCAAATCGTCAAGGCGCAATGCAGCAAGTGCCATCAGGCCGGGGTGCGGGGCGCGCCGAAGATCGGCGACCGGGATGCCTGGATACCCAGGCTGAAGGACGGACTGGACAACACGGTGCGCTCCGCGATGAAGGGGCACGGCGGCATGCCGGCACGCGGCGGGATGGCGGATCTCAGCGATGCCGAGTTGCGCAGCGCGGTGATCTACCTGTTCAGGGGACCGGAACCCAAGTAGTCCTGCGAGGTCTCTTGCCCGATCTCGGTGACAGCGAGCGGGCTTCTTTCACTTTTGTTCAAGCACCCACCCGACCAGGGTCTTCAGCTCAGCATCCGATAGCCCTGGGTTCGGAGGCAAAATTTCAAGGAAGGCCGACCCTCAGCGGCACACCAGGACCGGTATGCTGCTGTGAGTCAGGACCTTGGTTGTTTCGCTGCCAAGCAGCAGGGCCGCCAGGCCGCGCCGCCCGTGCGACGCCATCACAATGAGGTCGCATTTCTTGGAGCGTGCAGTGCCTATGATCGCTTTCCAGGGCTGATCCGCGGTAAGCGAAATCTTCGAGGCCACCACTCCCGCCGTTTGTGCCTCGATATCGACGACCGCCAGGGCTTTCTTCGCTTCCTTGTCCTTCATCTGTTTGTACTGCCGGGCAGATGTTATCCCGTACGACGTCACGCCCTCCGTGTAGACGGGCGGGACGTATGGAGCGATCACGCAAAGCCCCGTCAGGCGTGCCTGGAAGGTTCCGGCGAGTCGTGCCGCGACCCGGATCGCCTTTGCAGACAGTTTCGAGCCGTCGGTGGGGACGAGAATGTGTGTGTACACTGGAATCTCCTTTCTGAGCTTTTCACCGGTTTCGCCAAGGATAAGATAACCATACCCGTCCAGCGGAGCGCCGGATTGATCTGCGTCAACGATTTCAGCCGCCTGGCGGTCGCGCTGAATCGTTCCAGGCCGATCGCCTTGGCTTGGCGCCGGTGTGAATGCAAGCGATGCCGAAGCTCAGATTCAGATAATCGACGTCGACGTAACCCATGCGCTCTATGAGCGCCTTCATCTCTTCCTGATCGGGAAAGCGGCGGATCGACTCGACCAGATACCAGTACGCGTCGGGCGCGCGCGCGATCCACGCTCCCAGGCGCGGAATCACGGTAGTCGAAAACAAATTATAGAAGGGCCGGACCGGAGCCCAAGGCCGCGAGAACTCCAGGCACAGCATCCGTCCTCCCGGCTTGAGTACTCTCAGGATCTCCCGCAGCGTTGCCGCCATGTCGGTGACGTTGCGGATCCCGAAGGAGATTGTCACGGCGTCGGCGCTCTCCGACGCGAGCGGGATGCGCTCGCCTGTCCCGCCTATCCAGATTACGCCTGGTACGGAGCGTTCCCGCCCGCGCTGCATCATCGCGAGGCTGGGATCGCATACGACCACCGTTCTGTCCGTGGCTGCCAGCAGTGCCGCGACATCGCCCGTGCCCCCGGCGAGATCGACGACGAGCTGTCGCGCTTCGGGCGCGCACAGGCGCACGAGCCTGCGCTTCCAGAGCCTGTGGATGCCGAGGCTCATGAGGTCGTTCATGAGGTCATACCGACCCGCAACTGCCTGGAATACGCCGCGGATTTTCCGCTCGCGCTCGGGCGCGCTCACGGCCTGGCTGCCGAACGTCCTGGACAGATCCTCCACGCTGAAGTCCCTAGAGGACGGCGGCGAGGCAGAGGAGGGCGCCGAAGCCGACCTCCAGCTGAACTGTATCGGCGAGGAGTGCATTCATCTCTGGTCCCTGAGTCTGGCGCCAGAAGCGTCTTGCGAGTCCCAAGGCCCTCGGTAAGAGAAGCAGGGGAAGCCACGCATAGTCTCCTCCAAGAGCCGGCGCCGCGGCGAAAGGCGCAAGGAGCAGCGCCGAATACTCAACCCGGCTGAACCGCGGTCCGAGTCTCACGGCCAGGGTTCGCTTGCCGGCGCGTCCGTCGCTGTCGATATCGCGAGTGTTGTTTACGACGAGCACGGCGGCGGCGAGCATCCCGACCGCAGCCCCGGCCAGCAGGATACCCGCATTCAACCCGAAGACCTGCAGATAGAAACTGCCGGACACGGCGACGACACCGAAGAACAGCAGCACGAACAGCTCGCCGAGCGGCGAGTAAGCGATCGGAAACGGTCCGCTCGTGTAGGCCGCGCCCGCGGCTACAGCCGCAAGGCCGATCAGAAAAATCGGCCAGCCGCCAATCCAGACGAGAAACGCGCCCAGACAGACCGCGAGCGCAAAACTCATCGTCGCAGCGGACTGAACCTGGCGCGGTGAGAGCCAGCCCAGCGTCGTAGCGCGCGGCGGCCCGAGCCTGCTGTGGCGGTCGGCGCCGCGCCGGAAGTCGCCCACGTCGTTTTGCAGATTCGTACCGATCTGGATGAGCGCGGAAGCAACGAGAGCGACGAGCATCACCGAGATGTTCAAGGCATGCCCCTCGCGCCACGCGAAGCTCGTCCCGACCAGCACCGGCACGAGCGAGATCGGAAGGGTCCTCGGGCGAATCGCGATTCGCCACGCGACCGCCTGGCTGGGCCTCGCGTCGCCCGCGCCGTCGCGCGCTGGAGCGAGGGACTTGGCTTGGTTCATGGGAGAGGCTCGCTGGAGAAGGACTGGTCGCGGGTCATCGGACTGCCGGGGTGAGGGCGAGCAAACCCGGCATGTTATCTGAATCACCTCGGATTGACCTGCATCAAAGGCTGGCGCGTGACGAGCGGCATAGTCAGGATGGTTTCAGCCGGATTCGACCAGCGAAGAAGGCCATGGCACCAAGTGCGATCGTTTCGATTTGCGTCGCCGCCGCCTTCGGCGCATGCGCCGGCGATGCGCGTTCGCAGTATCCCCCTGCCGCCCAATGTCCGCAGCCACGCTTCACGGGCAAGGCGCCGGAGGAGTTCTACAATCGCTCCAATCCCTTGAGCGCCGATTCGGCGCAGCTTGCCGCCGGCCGCAGGCTCTATGAAAAAGAGGCCAACCCGGGGTGCCAGATCTGCCATGGGATCAAGGGTGACGGCATGGGACCGCTCTCGGGGCAGTTCGATCCGCCGCCGCGCAACTTCGCCTGCGCCCAGACCGTCAAGGGCATTCCCGACGGCCAGCTGTTCTGGATCATTCAGAACGGGTCGCCCGGGACCAGCATGCCGGGCTTCAAGGCCTTGCGCGAGGATCAGATCTGGCAGCTTGTGATGTACTTGAGGGTGCTCGCCAAGTAGCGCAATCAGCGCGCGCGGCAGGTCAGTTCAGGTGCACGTACTCGTACTCGACCGGCAAGTTGTTGATGCCGCGTTCGGGCGGGGCGATCCAGCCTGCGATCTTGCCGGGCTCGACCACGCGCCGCATTAGGCTCTTCACGTACGCCTTGTCCTCGGCGCTCGGGAGCCAGCCCGGAAGCTGCCGCTCGAACTCTTCGCGGCTGATCGGCTTGCCCTCGAGATCGGTCGGAACGTTCGCCCAGACGCCGATCGAGCGTCTGAAGCGGCTGCTCGGAAGTTTCAGCTCGAAGCCGTAACCGGCGCGCTTGATCTGCATGTTCCAGCGCTTCAGTCCGATCTCGCAGTCGCGGATGTAGGCGTTGCGCAGCACTTCGTTCATCGCATTGCGCAGGGCCACCGTTTCTTTGCGCAGGCCGCCACTGCCGTCGGGCGTCTCCAGCTCGAAGGTCGCGTCGGTGCAGACATGGTCCTGGTACTGCGTAGTTTCGTCCGGCCGGCCCTTGATGCCATTGGCGAAGCTGCTTGCCGCGTTCGACGACACCTCCGAGCCGAACAGATCGAGCGAAGAACTGAACCAGAAATTGAGATAGCGCTGCAAGAGCGGCAGGTCGATTGCCCCCGCTTTGCGGATCGCCGAGGACTCTTCGCTGTCGATCTCCTTCATCACCTCGAGGGTGCGCTTCACGACGCGCCCGATGCCCGTCTCTCCGACGAACATGTGGTGCGCCTCCTCGGTCAGCATGAAGCGGCAGGTGCGCGCGAGGGGATCAAAGGAGGACTCGGCGAGGCTCTTCAGCTGGAACTTGCCGTCACGATCGGTGAAGTAGGCAAAGCAGAAGAAAGACAGCCAGTCCTCGATCGGCTCGTTGAAGGTGCCCAGGATGCGGGGCTTGTTTGTGTCTCCCGAGTGGCGCGCGAGCAGCTCCTCGGCTTCTTCGCGGCCGTCGCGGCCGAAATAGCCGTGCAGCAGGTAGACCATGGCCCAGAGGTGGCGGCCTTCCTCCACGTTGATCTGGAAGAGGTTGCGCAGATCGTACAGCGAAGGGCAGGTATGGCCGAGGAGGTGTTGCTGTTCAACTGAGGCGGGCTCCGTGTCGCCCTGCGTCACGATCAGGCGCCGGAACTGCGAGCGGTATTCGCCAGGCACCTGCTGCCACACCGGCTGGCCGAAGGAATCTCCGAAGCCGATGGTGCGATTGGGAATCGGATCGGCGAGGAATATTCCCCAGCGATAGTCGGGCATCTTGACCGTGCCGTAATGGGCCCAGCCTTCGGCATCGACGCCGATCGCCGTGCGCAGATAAACGTCTGCCGAGGCGAAATCGTTCGGGCCCAGCTCGCGCCACCAGTCGAGAAAGTGCGGCTGCCAATGCTCAAGCGCGCGCTGCAGGGTCTTGTCGTTCGCGAGGTTGACGTTGTTCGGAATCCGTTCGCTGTAGTTGATGCTCATTTCAGTCCTTAACTAGACTCTTTCCCAATTGAATTTCGCCTTCGCGCCGCTTCCGTACACCTTGAGCGCGCCCGACTCGCCTACCGCGTTGGGCCGGCTGAAGATCCAGTTCTGCCATGCCGAGAGTCTTCCGAAGATGCGGGTCTCCATGGTTTCCTTGCCGGAAAAACGCAGATTCGCCTCGAGACCCGTGAGCGCATCGGGAGAAAGACTCGTGCGCTCCTCGATCGCGATGCGCACCTCGTCTTCCCAGTCGAGATCGTCTGGCGTGAAGGTGACCAAGCCAAGCTTCCCCGCGTCATGCGCGTCGAGCTTTTCCCCGATGAGTGGGCGCAGCTCTTCGATCGGCTTTTTTTCGCCACAGAAATGCGCGGCGAGGCGCGATTCGTCGCTCGCCATGGGGTAGGCCCCGAAGTTCAGATCGGACAGCGCGATCACCGGACGCAGCGCGTCGTCATCCGGCAACATCAGCATGTAGCTGCGGTCGGCGGCGAGCGCGAGCTCGCCGAGCGTCCCGGCGAAGCACGAGCCCTGGTCGATGATCGCGAACATCGTTCGCGAGGAGACGTCCAGCCTCGACAGCGTGCGGCGCAGGAAACCGATCGTCTGGCGGACGAACCAGTGGCTTTCGTTCTCTTTGAGGGTCTTGTCGGCGGCGAGCGCGAGACCCATGTCGCCGCGAGTCTTGAGGATCCAGGTGCCGATCTCCAGGTCGTTGGTGCGCAGCATCAGGATCGCGTCGTCGAGCTCCCGTGCCATGGCGAGTGGCCACCACTTGTCTCCCGCGGCGTGGATCGCCTCGATATCGGCCGGCGGCTGGGCTCTGGGCGCGAACACCGTCAGCGTCGCGGTACGCGCCTTGCGATCGATGGCGACGTCCACGTTCTCGTAGTGATAACCGGCCGCGTCGATGGTGCGCTTGAGCGCATTGAGCGTCACACCCGTGCCACTTCCACGGGTGCTCTGCCCTGCGAGAGCCGCAACGCGCTCCTTCACCGCGTCCTTGAAGGCCTGCGGCTTGGCGATGTGGTCCACGAGCTTCCATTGCTTCGCGCGGTCGGCGCGCACGCCCTCGCTCGTCGTGCAGAAGACGTCCGCGAGATCGCGCCGGACCTTGCGCTTGTCCGTGACGCGCGTGAGTCCGCCCGTTCCGGGGAGAACGCCGAGCAGCGGCAGCTCGGGCAGGCTCACCGTGGACGAGCGGTCGTCGATCATGAGAATCTCGTCGCAGGAAAGCGCAAGCTCGTAGCCGCCGCCTGCGACCGTGCCGTTGACCGCGGCCAGGGACTTCAGGCCCTCGTGGCGGCTCGAGTCCTCGATGCCGCTGCGTGTCTCGTTGGTGAACTTGCAGAAATTCACCTTCCACGCGTGTGTGGAAAGGCCGAGCATGTAGATGTTGGCGCCCGAGCAGAACATGCGCTCGCGCGCGCTGGTGATCACGAGGCACTTCACCTCGGGGTGCTCGAAGCGAATGCGGTTCAGAGCGTCGGCGAGCTCGATGTCCACGCCGAGGTCGTAGGAGTTGAGCTTGAGCTTGTAGCCGGGCTTCAGGCCCTTGTCCTCGTTCACGTCCATCGCGAGCGTCGCCACGGGTCCCTCGAAGGACAGCCGCCAATGGAGATAGCGGTCCGGATGCGTGTCGTAGGTGATCAAGGGAGGGGAGGGCTTGGACTCCAAGACCGCGCTCATGATCGACTCCTGTGCTAGGCGGCGACTGCCTTGCGCAGCGCCGAGAGACTCTGTTCGGGTGTTTTCCCGGCCGTGTCGACGGTGACATCGGCCTGCCGATAGAGCACTGCGCGACCGTCCAGGATGCGCCGCAGGTCTTCCATGGCCTGCTCGTTTCCCGCCATGGGGCGCGTGTCACCCTGCGCGATCACGCGCGCCATGTGCTCCTCGGGCTCGGCCTTCAGCCATACCGTAAAGCACGCCGAGAGCAGAAGCTCGTAGGTTGCGGGTTCGGAAACGATGCTGCCACCCGTGGCGATTACGGCGCGGTCGCTCTTCTCGAGCACCTTTTCGAGGCAGCGCCGCTCGTAGCGCCGGTATCCCGCCTGTCCGTAGAGCAAGAAGATCTCCGACAGGCTGGTGCCGGCTTCGCGCTCGATCTCGCGGTCGAGCTCGACAAAGGGGACGCCGAGAGCCCGGGCGAGCTTGGCGCCCAGCGTAGATTTGCCGGCGCCGCGCAAGCCCACGAGGGCGATGCGCTTCATTCGCTCGTCCTGAGCGCTCCCGTAGTCGCGTACCAGCTGCGAGCGCACCGCGGCGAGTTTCTGCCGGGGAAGCCGCTTCAGGAACTGCGTCGTCAGGGTCAGCTCCATGGCATCGCCCGAATCCTCGGCAAGGAGCTCGGTGAGCGGAAGGCCGAGCGCCGATGCGATCTGGCGCAGCAGCAGGATAGAGACATTTCCCTGCCCCGTCTCGAGCTGGGCGAGGTAGCGCTCGGACACCCCCGAATCTGCGGCGAGCTGCTTGCGCGACATGCCACGTCTAGCGCGAGCTTCCCGCACCCTGTCCCCGAGGCGGGCGAGATAGTCGCGCTCGCCGTCCGGCGCGTTTTCGTTCGCGGGAGTCCGTTGCGCAGGTCTCTTGTGCTGGGCGGTGAGCGCGGTCATGGAAGGGACAGCGGTGCAATAGATAATGGGTGGGACAGGGGCAATATAATGCTTGCGATTCGCGAATCATGCAGTATGATGCACTCCTTGGCGAAACGCAAGCGGACACGACAGTGGCGCTCGAACTGACCATTCTCGTAGGAACGATGACCGGCACCGCCCAACTCGTCGCGCAGGAGGTCGAGCTCACGCTCGACGATGGCGATACCCGGGTAGTCACCAAGCCCATGGACGGTCTGGACGTAGGCACTTTTGCGCCGGGCGGGCTCTTCCTGATCTGCTCGTCCACCTACGGGCAGGGCGATGTGCCGGACAACGCGAAATACCTTTATGAATCGCTCAAGGCGACGCGTCCTGACCTCTCCCGCGTCAGCTACGGCGTCATCGCGCTCGGCGACCGCACCTACGCCGAGACCTTCTGCAACGGCGGCAAGCGTTTCGACGCGATCCTTTCCGAGCTTGGAGCGCGGCGCATCGGCGACATGATGCTGCACGACGCGAGCGCCGGAACGATGCCCGAGGAATTGGCCGTGGCATGGGCGACCGAGTGGATCGTCCAATGCCGCAAGGAAGCGAGGCTGGCGGCTTGACCGTGGGAAGCGGAACCGCGTCTTCATTCATCGCCGCTGATCTCTCGGTGAGTCCGCCGAGAATCAGCGTGCCGCGCGAATACAATGCCGCGCACGATCTCATCGAGCGCAACCTCCTTGCCGGCCGCGGGGGGAAGCTAGCTTTCATCGACGACGAAGGTTCCTACACCTTCGGCGACCTCGGGGAACGGGTCAACCGCTTCGGCTCCGGGCTCCTCGCGATGGGCCTGGAGATGGAACAGCGCGTGCTGATCGCGCTCACCGACACGATCGATTTTCCGATTGCGTTCCTGGGCTGCATCAAGGCGGGGATCGTCCCGGTCTCCGTGAACACGCTGCTCACCCCGAAGGACTACGAGTACATGCTCGCTGACAGCCGCGCCCGCGCCCTGGTGCTCTCCGGACACCTCATGCCGCAGTTCGCTCCGCTGATCGGCAAGATGCCTTTCCTCAGACACGTGATCGTCTCGGGGCCGAATTCGCACGGTCGCATCGCGTTCAAGGACGTGCTCGCCGGGGGCTCGCCGCAACTCGCGCGCGCCCCCACGACTTCGGACGACGCCTGCTGCTGGTTCTATTCTTCGGGGTCCACCGGTGCGCCGAAGGCGGCGGTCCACGTCCACTCGACCATGGCGATCACCGCCGAGCTCTACGGCAAGGGCGTGCTGGGCATCACCGAGGACGACATCCTTTTCTCTGCGGCGAAGCTGTCCTTTGTGTACGGCCTCGGGAACGCACAGACTTTTGCGCTGGCAACCGGAGCGACGGCGGTGCTGATGGCCGAGCGCGCGACGCCCGACTCGGTGTTCAGGCGCCTGGTCGAGCGGAAGCCCACGGTCTTCTACGCGGTGCCGACCCTTTACGCCGCAATGCTCGCGAGCCCTGAATTTCCGAGGAGGGAGTCCCTGGGACTGCGCCTGTGCGTTTCGGCCGGCGAAGCCCTGCCCGCCGAAATCGGCCGGCGCTGGAAGGAGAGGACCGGCGTCGACGTCCTGGAGGGAATTGGCTCGACCGAGACGATGCACATGTTCATCAGCGCGCGGCCGGGGGATGTGCGCTACGGCGCGACCGGCAAGGCCGTTCCGGGTTACGAGCTGCGCCTGGTGGATGAGCAGGGTCGTCCGGTCAAGCGAGGCGAGCTCGGCGAGCTCGAAGTGAACGGGCCGACGAGCGCCGCGTGCTACTGGAACAACCGCGAGAAGAGCCGCGCGACTTTCGTCGGCGGCTGGTTCAGGAGCGGCGACAAGTTCAGGCAGGACGAGGACGGTTATTATGTTTACGGCGGACGGTCCGATGACATGTTGAGGGTCTCCGGTTTCTACGTCTCGCCCGCCGAGGTCGAAGCTGCGCTCGTCTCGCACGACGCGGTGCTCGAAGCGGCGGTCGTCGGCCGCGAGGATGACAACAAGCTCGTCAAACCCAAGGCTTTCGTCGTGCTCAAGGATGGGCACTCGCCGGGCGAGCTGCTGAAAACCGCCATGCAGCAGCACATCAAAGAGAGGCTCGCGCCCTACAAGTACCCACGCTGGATCGAGTTTGTCACCGAACTGCCGAAGACGGCGACCGGCAAGATCCAGCGGTTCAAGCTCCGGTCGTAGCAGTGGGGTCCCCAGCGTGAGCAGCCCGCCGGACCCGTTCGACGCGCTGCTCGTCCAAGCGTCCGAGCAGCTGCAGGCCGGACGCCAGCCGGTGGCCGAGGGTATCTACCGGGATATCCTCGAGCGCGTCCCGGGCCACCCGGTGGCGACCCATTTCCTCGGCATTTGCCTGGTCCAGACCGGACGCGCGCAGGAAGGGCTGCAAGCCCTCGCGCGGTCGATGGTCGCGCTCGGGCACGAGACGCGATTCCGTCACAACTACGCGCTCATGCTCGCGCAGGCCGGGGACGCCGCGGCCGCCGAGCGCGAGCTGGAGGCAGTGATCGCCCTCGACCCGCGCAATGTCGCGTCGCACAACTACCTCGGCATGGTTCGCCAGCAGCTCGGCCGGCTCGACGCCGCCGCCGCGGCGTATGAGACGGCGCTCGCGCTCGCGCCCGACGACCCGTTCGTCGCCACGAACTACGGCAACTGCCTGGCTGCGCGCGGCGAGTTCGAAAAGGCGATCGAGCATTTGCGGCGCTCGCTCGCCCGCGCGCCGAGCAACCCGGTTGCTCACAACAACCTCGGCTCCGCGCTGAGCGCAGCCGGCGACTTGCGCGGCGCGATCGCGGCTTACCGCAAGGCAGCCGAGGTCGAGCCGCGCTACGCTCCGGCGTGGTTCAACCTCGGGCTCGCCCTGCGCGAGACCGGCGACGAGGCCGGTTCGCTCGAGGCGCTCCGCCAGGCGGTTCAGATCGGAGCGGACTTCGCGCCGGCCTGGCAGGCGTTCGCCGACGCATTCGCGAAAACGCGCTTCCTAGCCTGGGACCCGCAGGTGGCGGAGGACCTGACGCGCGTGCTTCTCCACCCCGCGATCGATCCCGGCCCGCTCGCCGAGGCCGCCGCCAGCCTGCTCCTGCTCGACCCCACGTTCGCCTCACTCGTCCGCGATCCGCCAGCCAACGATGCGCGGCTGCAGGCGGCCGCGCACCCGATGCTGCTCGCGCTCATCGAGAACGCGCTCGTGCCCGACCCGCTGTTCGAGGCGTTCCTGTGCACGCTCCGGCGCCGGATGCTCGAGGCATGGCGCGGCGGCACGCTCGCCGCCAGCGCGTGGTCGGTGGATCTCGCCTGTGCCCTTGCCCAGCAGTGCTTCCTCAACGAGTACGTCTGGCCCGAGAGCGCGGACGAGGCGACTGCGATCGCACGGCTCGCGGACGCCGTGTTCGGCGCGCCGGGCGAGCTGGAACTTGCGCTGCTCGGCGCGTACCGGCCGCTCGCGGCGTATCCCGGGCTCGCGAGTCCCGCGGGCGCCGGCGCGCCGTTCAAGCGCCTGTGGCGACGCCAGCTCGAGGAGCCGGCCGAGGAGCGGCGGCTGCGTGAGAGCATCGAGGCGCTTACGCCGATCGAGGACGAGACCTCGCGCGCGGTGCAGCAACAGTACGAGGAGAACCCCTACCCACGCTGGCATCGCCTGCCGGCATCGCTTGCCTTGCCGTATCCGTTGCGCCGCGCGCTCCGCGAGCGCTTTCCGCACTTCGACCCTGGCCGGCTGCGCGTGCCGGAAACCCCGGAGATCCTCATCGCCGGCTGCGGTACGGGGTATCAGGCGGCGCTCACCGCGCTCCGCAATCCGGGCGCGCGTATCCTCGCGGTCGACCTCAGTCGCACGAGCCTCGCTTACGCGCTGCGGCGCGCGCGCGAGCTCGGGCTGAGAGACGTGCGATTCGCGCAAGGCGACCTCCTCGCGCTCGGCGCGCTGCCGGATCGCTTCGATCTCGTCGAGTGTGCCGGCGTCCTGCACCACCTCCGCGATCCGCTCGAGGGTGCGCGAGTATTGACGGCCCTGCTCAGGTCCGGCGGCGTGATGAAGCTCGCGCTGTACAGCGAGCGCGCACGCCGGGGCGTGGTCGCGGCGCGCGAGCTGATCGCGCGCCACGGGTTGCGCGGCGACATCGAAGGCTTGCGGGCGGCCCGGCAGCTCGTGCTCGCTGAGCCCGCGGGCAGCCTCGCCCGTGAGGTTACGCTCAGCCGTGACTTCTACTCTGCTTCCGGTGCCCGCGACCTCGCTATGCACATCCAGGAGCATCGCTTCACGACCGCGCAGCTCGGCGAGTGGTTGCGCGCGCTGGAGCTCGAGCTGCTCGGCTTCGAATTCGAGGACCCGAGTGTCCCGGCTGCGTATCGCCGGCGCTTCCCGAGGGACGCCGCCGCGACGTCGCTCGAGAACTGGGGGCGTCTCGAGGACGAGCATCCCGACATCTTTGCAGGGATGTACCAGTTCTGGGTAGCGAAGCCGGCGTAGTGGTCATCAGCGCGCACGGTGGAGGACGGGGCGCTGACTCCCGCCCGACCCGTATCTGCGGCCCTTGTGTTGCCTTACAGTCCGCTTACCTCTAGAATTAGAACAATGGTTCAAGTTTTGAATCGGAATTCAAACGAAACCGTCCCCGACCGCGCCCAGCGCAAGTCCGAGGCGAAGCGGCTGGAGATTCTGCGCGCCGCCGCGCGGGTATTCCGCCGCCTCGGGCTCTCGGCCACGGGGATGCGCGAGATCGCGCAGGAGGCGGATCTTTCTCCGGGCAATCTCTATTACTACTTCGCGGGCAAGGACGAGATCCTGCTTTTCTGCCAGGAGCGCACGCTCGACCGGCTGCTCGCCGAGGCCGCGCGGGCGAGCACCGCGGCCGTGGCGTACAGGGACCGGCTGCGCGCGCTGATGAGCGCGCACGTGCATTGCATGCTCGACGATCTGGAAGGGACCACCGCACACCTCGAGGTCGAAGGGTTGCCCGAGCGCATGCGCCGCGGCGTTATCGCCAAGCGCGACGCCTACGAGCACGCGGTGCGCGAGCTGGTCGCCGCCGGCATGAAGCGCGGTGAGTTCGCGCAAGGGCGACGCGTCGCTCGTCACGCGCGCCATGCTCGGCGCGGTCAACTGGACCGCGCGCTGGTACCGGCACGGCGGTGCGCAATCGGTCGCCGAGATCGCCGATGCGCTCTCCGATTACCTGGTGCGCGGACTGCTCGCGCACGGCGCAAGTGAAAACGCCCGCTCCGAGGAACGTCCACCTGAGCCTGCGCGTCAATGGCGAGGAGCAGGAGGTCTCCTTCGCTCCTTACAAGACCTTGCTCGAGGTGCTGCGCGAGGACATGAACCTCACCGGGACCAAGCACGGCTGCGAGCTCGGCGAATGCGGCGCCTGCGCGGTGCTGGTGGACGGCGTGCCGGTGCTCTCCTGCCTGGAGCTCGCTCTGGATTGCGAGGGGCGCTCGATCGAGACGGTCGAGGGCCTGGCGACCGGCGGCAAGCTGCATCCGCTTCAGGCCGCCTTCGCCGATCTCGGCGGTGCGCAATGCGGTTACTGCACGCCCGGAATCCTGATGACGGCAAAGTCGTTGCTCGAGCGCGAACCGAATCCCAGCCGTGAGCGCATCAAGGAAGCGATCTCGGGGAACCTGTGTCGCTGCACCGGCTACCAGCAGATCTACGAATCGATCGAGGAAGCGGCAAGAACGATGCGAGAGTCCGGACCATGACGACCAAGAAGCGCTTCGACGTGCTGGGAAAGCCGCGGCGCCGCGTGGACGGCCGCGCCAAGGTGACGGGGCTCACGCGCTTCGCCGACGACGTGATGCTGCCGCGCATGGTCCACTGCAAATTGCTGCGCTCGCCGCTGCCGCACGCGACCATCGAATCGATCGATGTGTCGCGCGCGGAGAAGCATCCGGGCGTGCACCTGGTGCTCACCGGGAAGAATTTCCCCATTACCTTCGGCATCCTGCCCGTCACCCAGGACGAGTATCCGCTCGCACCGGAGCGTGTGCAGGTACGTCGGCGACCCGGTCGCTGCGGTGATTGCCAAGGACGAGCAGACCGCGTTCGAGGCGCTCGATCTGATCGAGGTGAAATACCGGCCGCTCAAGACGATCTCGGACCCCGAGGAGGCGCTCGCGACTCCCGAGCCGCGCATCCACGAGTATGGCGAGCAGGGCAATATCCACCGCCTGCAGGCTTACGAATTCGGCGACGTCGAGGAAGCGCTCGGACCGGGCCGACCACGTGTTCGAGGACCTCTTCTTCTACCAGGGGAACACGCACGCTCCGA
This sequence comes from uncultured beta proteobacterium, assembly GCA_963699535.1. Taxonomy (GTDB): domain Bacteria; phylum Pseudomonadota; class Gammaproteobacteria; order Burkholderiales; family SG8-39; genus VBDM01. The sequence goes on from CAVOUJ010000032.1 coordinate 154,555, forward strand.
TCGAGCAGCATGCCTCGGTCGCCGCGGTCGATGGCGAGGGCAAGCTCACGCTGTGGTCCTCGACGCAGGTGCCGCACTACATTCACCGGGCCCTCGCTACAGCGCTCCAGATTCCCCCCGCGCACGTGCGCGTGATCGCCTGCCCGAACGGCGGCGGCTTTGGCGGCAAATGCGATCTGCACAACCACGAGATCGTCGTCTCGAAGGCGGCGCTCCTGCTCGGCCGCCCCGTGAAGATCTGCCTGACGCGCGAGGAAGTTTTCTACATGCACCGCGGCCGTCATCCAGTGCTGATGCGGATGCGAACGGGCGTGACCCGCGACGGAAAGATAACGGCCATGCACACGCAGACCCTGCTCGACGGCGGCGCGTACGGCGGCTACGGCGCTGCGAGCACCTTCTACACGGGCGTGTTGCAGACGACCACCTACGAGATTCCGCGCTACAAGTTCGACGCCGCCCGCGTCTTCACCAACAAGCCGCCCTGCGGGCCGAAGCGCGGGCACGGCACGCCGCAGCCGCGCTTCGGCCAGGAAGTGCAGCTCGACAAGATCGCCGAGAAGCTCGCGCTCGATCCAGCCGATTTCCGCCTCGGCATCGTAGCGAAGCCCAATTCGCTCACCGCGAACTGGCTGAAGATAGGCACGATCGGCCTTGCCGAATGCATCCGCAAGGTGGTGGCGAGCTCCGGCTGGAAGGACAAGCACGCGAAGCTTCCCGAAGGACGCGGCGTCGGGCTCGCCTGCGGCGCGTATCTCTGCGGTGCGGGCCTGCCGATCTACTGGAACAAGATGCCGCATTCGGGCGTGCAGCTCCTCGTCGACCGGAGCGGGCAGGTGACGGTGTTCTGCGGAGCGACGGAGATCGGGCAGGGGTCGGACGACGTGCTCGCCGCGATCGTGGCCGAGGTGCTGGGCATCGACGCCTACGACGTGCGCTGCGTGACCGGCGACACGGGCCTGACGCCGATCGACCTGGGTTCGTATTCCAGCCGCGTCACGGTCATGATGGGGAACGCCGCGATCCAGGCGGCCGAGCGGGTGAAGGAGCTCATTTCCCGCGCGGCCGCCGAGCACATGGAAACGCTTCCGGAGAACGTCGGCTTCGCTCGCGGGCGCGTGTTCCGCGCCGACGATCCGGGGAAGCTGATGAGCTTTCGCGAGGCGATCGTCCTCGCCGAGGAAAAATTCGGAACCCTCGGCTCGGTAGGGTCGTATACGCCGCCGCGAGCGCCCGGACGATACAAGGGCGCGGGAGTCGGCCCGTCGCCGGCCTACTCGTATACAGCGTGCGTGGTCGAGGCCGAGGTGGATCGCAAGACCGGCTGGATCACGGTCCCGCGCGTGTGGATCGCGCACGACATCGGCCGCGCCATCAACCCGGTGAGCGCACGCGGGCAGGTGGAGGGGAGCGTCTACATGGCTCTGGGCGAGGCGCTCATGGAAGAACAGGTATTCCGGCGCCTTCCGCCGAAACTCTCCAATGCGCTCGTGCACAAGATCCCGTCGCTCCTCGAATACAAGAGCCTCACGTCCCTGGACATGCCCGAGGTCTTCACCGAGCTCGTCGAAGACCCCGACCCGAACTGCCCGTTCGGCGCAAAGGAAGTGGGGCAGGGGCCGCTCCTGCCTGTGATGCCCGCGGTCGCGAACGCCGTGCACGACGCGATCGGCGTGCGCATCGACGAGCTGCCGATCACGCCGGACAAGGTGCTAGCTGCGCTCGAGAAAAAGACCAAAGGCGAAACGCCGCGCGTCGGGCCGGAGAGCTTTCCAAACGTGCCGTACCCCGAGCCGATCCTCGTGCCGCCGCCCTGGGAGGGCGGCGACGGGAATTCGGTCAACAAGCCGCGGCGCGCTCCTGTGAAAAAGGAGGCCGTTGCATGATGCGCTTGCCCTGGTTCGGCTTTCACTCGCCGAAGACGGTCGCCGAAGCGGCAGGTATTCTCGCCGGCGAAGGCGCCCAGGCCATGCTGATCGCAGGCGGCACCGATCTTCTGCCCAACATGAAGCGGCGTCACCAGACGCCGTCCACGCTGGTTTCGCTGCGTCGCGTCGAGGCGATCGGGACAATTTCGAATGGAAGCCGACTCACTCTTGGAGCCGGCCTTACGCTCAGCCAGGTCGTCGCAGATCCCGCAGTGCGCGCAAAATGCACCGGCCTGTGGCAAGCGGCGGCGCAGGTTGCGACCGTGCACCTTCGCAACAGAGGCACGCTCGGCGGGAACCTGTGCCTCGACACGCGCTGCAACTACTACAACCAGAACTACGAGTGGCGCAAGGCGATCGATTTCTGCCTGAAGAAGGACGGTGAAACCTGCTGGGTAGCCACGGCGAGCAAGCGCTGTGTCGCCACGTCCTCGACCGATTGCGCACCGGCTTTGATTTCCCTGGGCGCAACCGCGCGCCTCGTTTCCGCGCAGGGCGAGCGGGATGTGGCGCTTGCCGATCTCTACAGGAACGACGGCATAGACTACCTTTCGCGCCGCGCCGACGAAATCCTCACCGAAGTCAGGCTGCCCGCGGCCGAAGGCTGGAAGAGCAGCTATTGGAAGCTCCGCCGTCGCGGCTCGTTCGACTTTCCGGTGCTGGGCGTGGCGGCCGCTGTCAAGTCTGCACGGGATGGCACGGTGGAAGAAGCGCGCATCGCGCTCGGCGCGGTGTCCTCCCGGCCGCTCCTCACCAAGGCGGGCGAGCTGCTCGCCGGCCGCAAGCTGACCGACGATGCGATCGCGGAAGCCGGGGCGAAAGTCGCTTCGGCGGCGAAGCCCATGGACAATACCGATCTCGACCTTTACTGGCGCAAGGATGTCGTATCCGAGTTCGTCGGCTACGCGCTGCGCGAGCTTCGAGGCGACGACATGAGTGCGATGCGCGTGCGCATCGCGCGGCACGACCTCAGAGGGGTGACCTCATGACACCTGAACAGTTTCGAGACCTGATTACACCGATTACCCGGCGCATCCAGGGGAAGGCCCTCGACGCGAAGCTCGAAACCGAACTCAACGCCGCTTGGCCGGCGAGCGGAGCGGCTTTCAGGAGCGTCTTCGAAGCGTGCAAACAGGCGATCGAGTCCGGCTGGATGTGCAATCGTGAGGCGGGCGGAATCAAATTCGGCCGCGTGATCAAGCCGGGCCCGGAAACGCAGGGTTTCAGCGTGGACGTGGTCGAAATGAGTGACATCAAAGGTCCGCACCACCGCCATCCGAACGGCGAGATCGACATGATCATGCCGTTCGACTCCGCCGCGAAATTCGACGGCCGCGGCGCGGGCTGGATGGTATACGGCCCGGACAGCGCGCACAGTCCCACCGTGAACGACGGCCGGGCGCTGGTGCTCTATTTCCTGCCGCAGGGCGCGATCGAATTCACGAAGTAGCTGCGGCGGCGCGGTCAGCTCGACTGCGCACCAATGAGCTTCTGAATCACCGGGCGCGAGCCTTCCAGCGCCACGCGCTGCATGTAGAACGCGAGGCCGCGCGCCCCGCCCAGCTCTTCGCCGCCTCCCGCGCGTCCCGGGCCGCCGTGCACCAGCTGCGGCAGCACCGTTCCCGGCCCCGGCGACATCTCGATCTTCGGATGACCGAGGAAAAGCCGCCCGTGATAAGGCGCGATGCCTGAGACGATTTCCTCGAGGAACGCCGCGTCTTCCGAGTACACGGACGACACGAGACCGCCGTTGCCTCGCGCGACGATGGCGGCGGCGTCCGAAGCTTTCCCCGAGTAGGGGAGCAGCGAAGCCACCGGGCCGAAGACCTCGCGCGCGTGCACCGCTGCGGCGGGCGCGTCCTTGGCGAATTCCATCAAGATTGGCGAGATGAAGTAGCCCTTGCCTTCGAGCGGCACAGCGCTTCCGAATGCGGCCTTGCCTTCGGCGCCGAGCTTGCCTGCGCCCTCGCGCACATCGGCGAGCTGTGCGGCGGTCGCGAGCGGCCCCATGCGGGTTTCTTCGAGCGCAGGGTTGCCCACGCGCACGGATCTCAGGCCTTCGACGAGGTCGTCGCGCACCGTGGCGGCGAGTTCATGCGGCACGAGCACACGCCGGATCGCGGTGCACTTCTGGCCCGCCTTCTGCGTCATGTCGCGCAGCACGTCCTTGAGGAAGGTCTCGTACATGTCGCCCTGCGCCACGGCGTCGGGACCGAGCACGGCGGCGTTCAGGCTGTCCGCCTCGACGTTAACGCGTACCGATTCGATGAGGACGTTGCGCAGGGCACGGATGCGCGCGCCGGTGTCGCCGGATCCGGTGAAGGCGAGCACGTCTTGCGCCCCGAGCAAGGCGGGCAGGTCGCCGTGGCCGCCCGCGAGCAGGGACAAGGTCCCCTCCGGCAGGATTTTCTTCTCGACCAGGATCTCCATCACGCGGTGCGCGGCCATCGCCGAGCTCGTTGCGGGCTTGGAGAATACGGGCATGCCCGCGAGGAGCGCCGAGGCGGCTTTTTCGGCAAAGCCCCAGGCCGGGAAATTGAAGGCGTTGATCTGCACCGCGACGCCGTGGCGCGGGACGCAGACGTGCTGTCCGTGAAATCGCGGCGAGCGGCCGAGCTGCACGCCCTCGCCGTCGACGAGAAATTTCGCGGCGCCGAGCGAAGCGCCGATCTCGGAGTAGGTCTGAAGCGTGAAGATCGCTCCGTCCACGTCGAACTTCGCGTCCGATCGGGTGTTGCCGCCGTTCGCGACCGCGAGATCGAGCAGTTCGTCGCGATGCGCCTGAATCGCCTTCGCCATCTCCTTCAGGAGCGTCGCCGCGCTCGGCGAACGACAGCGCGCGCAGCGCCGGCCCTCCTTTTCGGCGCGCGTGCTCGAGCGCCGCGGCGAGGTCGAGGCCTTCGCTGGCGACTTGCGCAAGAGGCTCCTCGGTCGCAGGGTTCACGAGCGTCTGCGGAGCGCCCGAGCCTTCGACCCAGCGATCGCCGAGGTAACTGCGGAGGGTTTTCATTCAGTGGTTCCTTTCGAGTGCGGCAAGGATAGCGCAAGCAATTCCGTGGTGCATCCGCGTAAAATCCGCACGAAATGTTCCCTATAAGCACCGGCAGGCCGCCGACCATCGCCCCGAGCGGCATGGTCGCGTCGCCGCATGCGCTCGCTTCGGCGGCGGGAGTCGATGCGCTGCGCGCCGGAGGCTCGGCGGTGGACGCGGCGATCGCGACGGGCGCCGCGCTCGCGGTGCTCTATCCCCACATGACGAGCGTCGGCGGCGACGCGTTCTGGCTGATCTACGACGCGCAAGCGCGCCGGGTGCGCTATCTCAACGGCGGGGGCCGCGCCGCGAGAAGCGGAAGCATCGACTGGTTCAGCTCGCGGGGCATGAAAGAGATCCCGCTGCGCGGTTTTCTCCCTGCAACGCTCTCGGTTCCGGGCGGGGTCGCGAGCTGGTGCGCGGCACACGAGGAATACGGCCGCCTGCCGCTCGCCCGCGATCTCGCCGCGGCGATCGGCTACGCGCGCGAGGGATTTCCCGTGACCGGGCGGCTCGCGCGCGCGATCGAGCTGCACGCCTCGGACAGGGCTTTGAACGCTCATGCCCTCACGGTTTTCGCTCCAGGCGGCGCGGCGCCACGCGCAGGTGCGAAGCTCGTCAACCCGGGGCTCGCGCTGGTGCTGGAACGGATCGCGGCTGCAGGGCACGAGGGGTTCTATGCGGGCGAGACGGCGCGCGCCCTGGCGCAATTTTCCCGCGCGGGGGGCGGTTTCTTCGATGAGGAGGACTTTGCTGCGCAGCGCGCGAGCTGGGGCGAGCCGATCTCCGGAGCCTATCGCGGCGTGGAAATCGTCGAGACGCCGCCGCCGACGCAAGGCTTTACGGTCCTGGAGATGCTCAATCTCATCGAGCCCTACGGCATCGGTGAGATGGACCCGCTTGGGCCCGAGCTTGCGCATTTCCTCGTGCAGGCGAAGCAGATCGCCTACCACGACCGCGACCGGCTGCTCGCCGATCCGGAGTTTCGGCCGGTTCCGGCCGAACGACTGATCTCGAAGTCATACGCAGCCGACAGGAGGGGCCTGATCCGCACTGACCGCGCGCTGTCGTGGGACCTGGTTCCTTCCCATGGCACGCTCGCGGGCGACACCGTGTTCGTCTGCGCGGTAGACAAGGAAGGCAACGCCGCAGCGCTGATTCAAAGCCTCTACTTCACCTTCGGCTCGGGCGTCGTCGCGGGCGACACCGGAATCGTGCTGCAAAACCGCTCGGCGTACTTCTCGCTCGATCCCGAGCATCCCAATCACCTCGAGCCGGGCAAGCGGCCGATGCACACCCTGATCGCCTCGATCGCGCTCAAGGACGGGCGGCCGTGGCAGTTGCTCGGCTGCATGGGTGCGGACGGCCAGCCGCAGATACACTTGCAGACTTATGTGGGATTGATCGATTTCGGCTTCGACATCCAGCGCGCGATCGAGGCGCCGCGCTGGCTGTCGGGGCGCTTCAACATCGGCGATCCGCGCGACCTGCTCAACATCGAGGGGCGTTTCCCGGAGGCGACCGTGAACGAGCTGAAACGGCGGGGCCATTCGGTGAACCGCTGGCCCGATTGGTGCGAGCTCGCCGGCCACGCGCACGGCATCACCATCGATCCCGAGTCCGGGGTGCGCGTCGGCGGCGCAGATCCCAGAAGCGACGGGGCGGCCGTCGGTTACTGAGGCTGCGCCCCGCGCCAGAATTCGTTCAGGCGCCGTGCCCAGTGCGTGCCCAGCGCGTCGTCCTCGTGCATGAAATAGACGTAGATGCGCGATCCAGGGGTTCAGTGCGGCGATCTGTTCCGCCCAGGCGCGCAGCTCGGCGTCGTCGTAGTGGGTCCGCCGAAGTCGGAGATACCCGCAATCCGACGTTGTGACGAACGGAGTATCGCCTTCGTCGGTGTCGGTCACGCACAACATCGCCCTTCTTTCGCGAAGGGCATCGTACACTTCGGCATCCTGCCAAGATTCATTGCGGAATTCGAAAGCCGTGCGCTGACCGGAGGGCAGCAGCGCGAGAAAGTTCTTCAGCCGGGGCAGGTCCTTCTTGAGAAACGGGGGCAGCTGGAAGAGGATCACCCCGAGCTTCTCGCCCAGTGCCCCGGTGCGCCGAAGGAACTCCGCGACATCGACTTCAGCTTCCTTCAGTCGCTTCACGTGGGTGATGCGGCGCGGTGCCTTGAGCGTGAAGCTGAAGTCTGCCGGCACTTCGCCCGCCCAGCGCGCGAGCATCGCCTCGGCCGGCATGCGGTAGAAGGTGTTGTTGATCTCGACGGTCGCCAGACGTTCGGCGTAGTACCGCAGCATGGCGTCCCCCTGGAGTTTCTCGGGATAGAACTTTCCCAGCCACTCCTTGTAGGAAAAGCCGCTCGTTCCCGCCAACAACTGCATAGGGGAGATTTTGTGCCGTTCGACCGCTTCAAGATAGCACGCCAACAGCGTTGCGGACTTTCCTCCTAGAATTGCGTCGATCCGGTACGACGGGAAGGTTTTCTTGGCTCCTCCCTCATCGATCATCAAACGTACTCGCCGCCCCGGCAAGGCGGAAGCTCAGGCAGCAGGGGCTGAAACTGCCCTGCGCGAATACAGGGAAAAGCGCGCATTCGACGCGACCCCCGAGCCGGCGCCCGCGCCCGCCCCGGGCACGGGGCCGTTGCTCTTCGTCGTCCAGCAGCATTCGGCGCGCCAGCTTCACTACGACTTCCGGCTCGAATGCGACGGAGTCCTCAAGTCGTGGGCCGTTCCGAAGGGCCCGTCGCTCGACCGCAGTCAAAAGCGCTTTGCGGCGCAGACCGAGGACCATCCCTACGAGTACGCATCGTTCGAGGGCGTGATTCCGCCCAAGCAGTACGGCGCCGGAGAGGTGATCGTCTGGGATTGCGGCGTGTACACGCCCGACGAGGGCGGCGAACACTGGTTCCACGACCGAGGCGAGGCCGAGCGTCGCGTGAGGGAGGAACTGGAGAAGGGCAAGCTCAGCGTGCTCCTTCGCGGAGAGAAGCTGAAGGGCTCGTTTGCCTTGGTCCGAATGTCGGACAGGAAGAACTGGCTCCTGATCAAACACAAGGACCGGTTCGCGGCGGAAACGGACGTGACCGTGCAGAACCGCTCGGTCCTCTCCGGCATGGCGGTCGCGGATCTCAAGGCCATGCCGGTGCGCCGGATTCCGGCCGCGCGGCTCACGCCCACGGGCGAGGCGGAGGCGATGCCTGCGAAACTTGCGCCCATGCTCGCCGAACTGCGCGAGGCGCCCTTCAATCATGCCGACTGGATGTGGGAGCCGAAACTCGACGGCTACCGCGTGCTCGCGTTCATCGACGGCAAGGAGGCCAAGCTCCGCTCGCGACGTGGGCTCGATCTGACGCCCTCGTTTCCGCAGCTCGTCTCGGAGCTCGCGCAGCAGATGGTGAAGGGCATGGTGCTCGACGGAGAGATTGTCGCTTTCGACGAATCGGGGAGGCCGTCCTTCAACGAGCTCCAGAATCGCGTCCAGCTGAAAACGGAGCGCGAGATCGCGCTAGCCGACCGGAAAGCACCGGTGGTGCTCTACTGCTTCGACCTTCTGCATTTCGCCGGGGTCGGCGTGCGCGCGGCGACGTACCTCGAGCGGCGGCGCTGGCTCGCCCAGTGCCTGCTTCCGACTGCGCACGTCCAACTGGTCCACGCCGAAGAAGACGGCGAGGCGCTGTACAAGGCGGCGATCGCGAGCGGTTTCGAAGGCGTCGTCGCCAAGCGCAAGGACGGAAAATACGAGGCTGGCCGGCGCTCCGCGTCGTGGGTGAAGGTCAAATCCACGCGAAGCGGCGAGTTCGTCGTCGGCGGCGTGACGAGCGGCAAGGGCTCGCGCGAACCGCTCGGAGCGCTGCTCCTCGGCGCCTGGCGCGGAGCGAAGCTTCACTATTGCGGGCACGTCGGCTCCGGATTCGACGAGCGCACCCTCGCCCAGGTGAAGAAACGCTGCGACGCGCTGAAAACCACCGCTTGTCCCTTCGCCGAAGAGCCCGATCTCCACAGCCCGACGACCTGGGTCAGACCGGAGCTCGTCGCCGAAGTGAAATTCCAGGAGTGGACCGCGGATGGGATGCTCCGCGCCCCGGTGTTCCTCCGGCTGCGGGAGGATGTCGATCCCCGGAGCGTGCGGCGGACAGAGCCCAATCGCGAGGTCGCCCCCGAGGGCCGGCCCGCCGACACGCCCGTCGATCAGATCTTGCAGCAGCTCGACAACAAGAGAGCCGCTTTCCCGATCGCGGTAGGCGCGCACCGGATTCGCCTGACCAACCTGGATCGCATGTACTGGCCTGCCGACATTGCGCTCAAGCAGCCGGCGGTAACAAAGCGCGACCTGCTGCGCTATCTTGCCCAGGTCTCGCCCCTGATGCTCCCGCATCTCGCGGACCGGCCCCTCACCATGATCCGGATGCCCGAAGGCATAGGCGGCGAGCGTTTCTACCAGAAGCACTGGGATCACGAGTTGCCAGAGTTCGCCGAATCGATCACGATCTTCTCGGAGCACAAGGACGAGCGCCAGGACTACCTCGTGTGCAACAACCTCGCGACGCTTCTGTGGCTCGCGCAGTCGGGCACTCTCGAGTTCCACGTCTGGCACTCGCGCGCGAAACCGGGCCCGGACGCGGCAAGCTCGAGCACGGATTTTTCGAGCTCGCTCGCGGCTCTCGAGGGCTCGGTGCTCAATTACCCCGACTACGTCGTATTCGATATCGATCCCTACATCTATTCAGGCAAGGAGGCCCCGGGAGAGGAGCCCGAGCTGAACACAGTCGCCTTTGAGAAAGGGAAGGAGGTCGCGTTTCACCTGCGCGAGGTACTGCAGAGCATGAAGCTGGAACCCATCGTGAAGACGTCGGGCAAGACCGGGTTGCACGTCTTCGTCCCCGTGAAGCGAACCCTCGACTTCGAAGCGGCGCGCAAGGTGAGCGAGCTGGTCGGGCGGCATCTGGTGCGCCGGCACCCGAAGGACGTCACCGTGGAGTGGAGCGTTCCCAAGCGAACCGGGAAGATCTTCATGGACTACAACATGAACGTCCGCGGCAAGACCCTCAATGTGGCCTACTCGCCGAGAGGTGCGCCCGGGGCACCCGTTTCCATGCCGCTCACGTGGGAGGAGCTTGCGCAGGCGCACCCGCTGGATTTCAGGATCACGAATATCGCCGGGCGTCTGGCCGGGGGGGACCGCTGGCGCGACGCCTTGAGCCGCAAGCAAAGCCTGGAAGATGCACTTGGACGCGGGAAGGCGTAGAATCGACGCCCTTTGGCAACAAGGGCTTAAGCGTGATTTTGAAGCTGGTGCGCGAAGTATCACCCTGGCAATGACCGACTATTGGAGGCTCGCATGGCTGCTCGTTCGATCGCATCGCTGACGGTTTCGTTCGGACTCGTGTCCATCCCGGTGAAGCTCTTCTCTGCCACCGAGGCGAGCCGCGCGATTTCGTTCAATCTTCTGCACAAGGGCTGCGGATCGCGCCTGAAGCAGCAGTACCTGTGCGTCAAGGAGGAGGTCGCGGTCGGCCGCGAGGACATGGTGAAGGGCTATGAGTTCGAGAAAGACCAGTACGTGATGTTCACCCCGGAGGAGTTGAAGGCGCTCGAGGAGGCCGGCACGCACACCGCTGACATCGCGGAGTTCGTGCCCGTCGATTCGATCGATCCGGTGTACTTCGACAAGGCCTACTACCTCGCCCCGGACAAGGGCGGCGCCAAGCCCTACGCGCTTCTCGCGAAGGCGCTGCTCCGAAACGAAGCGCTGCGCGCTCGGCCGCTGGGCGGCGCGCGGCAAGCAGTACATCGTGATGATCCGCCCGGTGGAGGACGGCCTCGTCATGCAGCAGCTTCTCTACGCCGGCGAGGTCAGGTCGATCAAGGAGCTCGAGATTCCCAATACCGAGGTGAAGGACGCCGAGCTGAAGCTCGCCCAGCAACTGATCGAGCAGCAGGCCTCGGACAAGTTCGATCCGAGCGCCTACAAGGACGACGTGCGCGAGCGCATCGAAGCCGCGGTGCAGAAGAAAGTCGAAGGGCACGAGATCACGATGCCCGAAGAACCCGAAGGCGCCGGTCAGGTCATCGATCTCATGGAAGCGCTGCGCGCGAGTCTTGAAAAGAAGTCGGCGCCGGCGAGCGCGCCGCAAGCCCAGGCGGAGACGCGCAAGCCGCCGAAGCGCGCGGCGGAAGCTGCCCAGCCCGCCGCGAAGAAGGCCGCGAGGAAGTAGCGGCAGCAGGTGCCTCCACCTGCCACCCACCAGTACGGCGTGCACGACGTCGAGCGTTTGCTCGGCCTGCCGCGCAGCACGATCCACAGTCTGGTCAGGGCAGGGTTCGTTTCGCCCGCGCGAGGCCCGCGCAACGCGTACCTGTTCTCGTTCCAGGACCTGATCGTGCTTCGTACCGCGCAGGCGCTCGCCACGGCGAATGTCCCGGCCAAGCGGATCGCGAGCTCCCTGAGGAAACTTCGACGCCGCCTCCCACTATCCATGCCGCTCTCGGGACTTGCCATCGGCGCAGTGGGCGATCGCGTCGTCGTCAAGGAAGGCGCAAGCCGCTGGCAGGCGGATTCGGGGCAATACCTGCTCGAGTTCGAGGGCGATCCCGACGAAGGCTCGCTGAACGTCATCGAACGCAACGAGGCCGCATCGAGCGCGGAACAATGGTTCGACCGGGGCTTCGATCTTGAAAAGGAAGATCCCGGCGCCGCGCGCAAGGCCTACGAGCGCGCCATCGCCGCGGACTCGGGGCACCTCGCCGCCTATATCAATCTCGGTCGGTTGCTGCACGAGGCAAGGCGACTCACAGAGGCGGAAGCGATGTACCGCAGGGCGCTTGCGGCTCAGGGGCCGGATCCTTTGCTGCTCTTCAACCTCGGCGTCCTGCTCGAGGACGTGGGCCGCAAGAACGAAGCCGTAGAGGTCTACGAAAAAGCCCTACGCGGCAATCCCCGGCTGGCGGACTGCCATTACAATCTCGCGCTGCTGTACAAGAAACTGGGAAGGCCCAAGCAGGCCCTGCGGCACATGGCGCAGTACCGCCGGCTGATTGCAAGTCGACCGGACTGAAAGCGTCAGACTTTGCGAGCACATAAAAAAACAGCGTTGCCAGAGGCGACGCTGTTTTTCTCCGAGCCGGCGGCGAACGGTGCCGGAAGACTCAGACTATCGTCCGTCCTCGCTCGGTCCAGGCTGCTGCATAAGAGGGGCCTGTAGCGGAGCAAACGCGGGAGTATACGTGACCTGCGAGCTGGGAAGGAAGAGTACAGTAAGGTTGTTCCTGTTGTAGAAGAGCGCACCGCCGGCGAGAGTCTGCGCTATCGTGTGCGCGCCCGCGGTAATCGGTACAGTCACGGAATACGAGAGCGTGAACAGCTCAGCAACACTAGACGGGGTCAGATGTGCCGCAGCGCAATAATCGGCTTGAAAACCGGATATGAAAGGTGCTCCGTCGATCAAAAGGTTGAGGAAGTAGCACCCCGCGACATCTTCATTATTTACAAAGACGCTCCCTGAAACCAGCAAGTTGCCGTTCGACGGTGCAGTGATGGACACGCTATTGATTGTTGTCGTCCCTGCTGCGACAACTGTCCCAAGCGCAATCGTATCGGTTGAGGCCCAGGCGAGAGGCAGGGCGTTGTTCAGAGCCGAGAAGTTGTTGTTTACGTCAGTCGCGCTGATCTGAGTTCCGGCCGTAAAGGTGGTAAGGGTGACCGCGCCGGCCAAACCCAGAGACGACGCAAGCACCGCAACGCCGATCCATTGACTGCGAGACAGCTTGAAAAGGTTTTTGCCGAATTTCATGTTCCACTCTCCGAATAAAGGACTAGATGGCTATCGCGAGGCAAGTGAACAGGACGCACCGGTTCATGACGACCAGTTGCAACTGTCCCAGTTCGAGGTGTTCCAGACGCAGACCGTGCCGCTGGGGGGAGTTCCACTACTCCCGCCCCCGCCCCCGCAGGCGGTCATGATCAAGGCGAGCCCGACTACGATGGAAAAAGTTCTGAAGATTCGCATGCTATTGTCTCCCCGAGAACTATCCGGTCACAGCAACCATCGGAAGGTCCCCCTATCTCTTCGCCCCCCGGAGTCGCCGAAACTCAGCGAGGACGGATTCCAAATATGATTCGGACAGCTAGCCCTTTTCTCCCGATATGATGCACGCGTAGGAGCGGCGACGCAAGCCGAGTCTGCCGGACGCGCGCAAATTGTACCAACAGGCCGCCGACGGTTGCCCACATGATTTTGTCACATGTAGCGCTCGGGCAGAGCGGACAGAAATAGGGGTAGTACGTAAGGAACGTGGCAGATAACGCCCTAAGTACGGATCGCGAGCCGGTGGCGGCTCGGGCGTGATCGGGGACCGCCCGGGTCGCGCGCCTTGACGCTCTGCGCGTGAGCGCGAACAATGCAGGGCCTAGAGGAGGAGATCGCGGTGCCGTCCCTGAGCAGCGCCGACCATTCGGTCAGCCCGCCCGACCGTCAAGATTCCCGCGCGACTACAACGCCGCGCACGATCTGATCGAGCGCAATCTCGCCGCGGGGCGCGGGACGCGGATCGCCTACGTCGACGACGCCGGACGGTATACCTTCGGCGAGCTCGCCGAGCGCGTCAACCGCTTCGGCTCGGGGCTGCAGCGCATGGGCCTGGAGATGGAGCACCGGGTGCTCCTCGCGCTCACCGACACGATCGACTTTCCCACCGCGTTCCTGGGCGCCATCCGGGCCGGAATCGTCCCGATCGCGGTGAATACGCTGCTCACGCCCAAGGACTACGAGTTCATGCTCGCGGACAGCCGCGCCAAGGCGCTGGTCGTCTCGGAGCCATTGCTGCCGCAGTTCGCGCCGCTTCTGCCGAGGCTTCCGTTCCTGAAGCACGTGATCGTCTCAGGCGGCAGCGCTGCGGGGCACACGTCATTCAAGGATCTGCTCGCGAAGGGCTCGCCCGACCTGTCTCCCGCACCGACGACCTCGGACGACGCCTGTTTCTGGCTGTATTCCTCGGGCTCGACCGGAACACCCAAGGGCACGGTGCACGTTCAGTCGAGCATCATTCTGACGGCGGAGCTGTACGCCAAGGCTGTCCTGGGATACAGGGAAAGCGACGTGGTGTTCTCGGCGGCCAAGCTCTTTTTCGCCTACGGCCTGGGCAATGCGCTCTCCTTCACGCTTGCGGCGGGCGCGGCCGCGGTGCTGATGGCGGAACGCCCGACGCCGGCCGGCGTCTTCAAGCGGCTCGTGGAACACAAGCCAACGATCTTCTTCGGCGTTCCCACACTCTACGCGGCGATGCTGGCGAGTCCGGATTTTCCGAAGAGAGAGACGCTCGCACTGCGGCTGTGCGTGTCGGCCGGGGAGGCGCTGCCTCCGCAGATCGCGAAGAACTGGAAGGAGAAGACCGGCATCGAGATTCTCGACGGCATCGGCTCGACCGAGATGCTGCACATTTTTCTCTCCAATCGCCCGAACGACCTGCGCTATGGGACGACCGGAAAACCGGTGCCGGGGTACGAGCTGCGCCTGACGGACGAGGAGGGCAATCCCGTCAAGCAGGGCGAATTGGGCGAGCTGCAGATCGCCGGACCCACCCATGCCTCCCACTACTGGAACAACCGCGAGAAGACCCGTAACACCTTCCTCGGCCGATGGACCAAGAGCGGCGACAAGTACAGCGTGGACAAGGACGGCTACTACGTGTACGGGGGGCGGTCGGACGACATGCTGAAGGTCTCGGGCATCTACGTCTCTCCGGCCGAAGTCGAGGCGGCCCTCATCGGTCACGAAGCCGTGCTCGAGGCGGCGGTCGTCGGTGTCGAAGACGAGAACAAGCTCGTCAAGCCCAAGGCTTACGTGGTGCTCAAGCCGGGCAAGCAGGGCGACGATGCGCTGAAGCAGGCGCTGCAGCAGCACGTCAAGGACAAGCTCGCTCCCTACAAGTATCCGCGCTGGATCGAGTTCCTCAATGAGCTGCCCAAGACGGCGACGGGAAAGATCCAGCGGTTCAAGCTGCGAGCCTAGGGAGTGCCGTGGCGAAGAAGAAGGCCTCTGCGAGTCAGCGCTCCGCGCTCGGCTTCGCGGTGTTTGCGATCGGCCTTGGCGTCGCTGCCCTTGGGCTTCATCTCCTCGAGCTGAAGCCGGACAAGTTAGCCGCCGGCGAGTTCGCCTTGTTGCCGGTGGGGTCAGCCATCGCCTTCGGCGGCGCGCTGCTCGCGCTGCCCCAGAGCCTCGCCCGGACGCGCTCGCTGGTGGCGGCCCTGATGCTTACTGCGCTCGCAGTTGCCGCGAGCTGGGTGGCCTTCGGGCCGGGTGATTCGGGCTTGAGGCACGGTTTTTCTCTGAGCGCCGCTCGCGGCCCCATGCAAACCGGTCATATGCTCGGGCGGATCCTGTTCGGCATCGCTGCCGTCCTCGCGGATCTTCTGGCTTTGTGGGCCTGGGTGCGGTTTCTCGTCTCGCTCGCTGGGGGTGCGACGGCGGCATCGAAGCGATAGCGCGCAGGCCCGCCCGCCCGGCCTATACTTGAACCCGAGGAGGTAGCCCATGAAGATGAAACTCAAGGTCAGCCGCGCCGAGATGTGGTCGGCGACGATCGACGATCAGCCCGGGGGGGCTGTCCGCGTGCTGGAGCCCCTGGCGAATGCCGGTGCGAATTTCGAGTTCGCCCTCGCGCGCCGTACGCCGGAGACACCCGGCCGGGGAATCCTGTTTGTACTACCCGTCAAGGGGAAGAAGGTGCTTGCGGAAGCGCAAGCGGTAGGCCTCGCGAGGGACCCCGGCATCCACACGCTGAAAGTGGAGGGCGGGGACAGGCCGGGTGCCTCGGCGGCAATTGCACGCGCTCTCGCTCACGCGGGCGTCAGCTTCAGGGGTTTCTCGGCGATCGCGGTCGGGCGCAAGTTTGCAGCCTATCTCGCGTTCGATTCCGCCGAGGACGCAGCGCGCGGGGCCGGCGTCCTGAAGAAACTGTAGCTCGGGCGCCGACGCTTTCGATGTCGACGGCCTCCGTCCGCGCGTGGGTCGGAGAGGCGAAGCGCATCGTTGTGCTCACCGGTGCCGGCATTTCCACCGAGTCGGGTATTCCCGACTTTCGCGGACCCCAAGGGGTGTGGACGAAGGACCCGGAAGCGGAGAAGCTCTCCAACATTCATTATTACATCGCGGATCCCGGGATCCGCAGGAAGTCCTGGCAGGCCCGGCTTTCGCATCCGGCGTGGGAGGCGCGGCCGAACACCGGGCACCTGGCGATCGTCGAGCTCGAGCGGCGCGGCAAGCTCCACGCGCTGATCACCCAGAATATCGACGGCCTGCACCAGAAGGCGGGCAATTCGCCCGGGCGCGTGATCGAGGTGCACGGCACCGTGCACGACGTGGTCTGCCTTTCCTGCGGTGGCAAGGGACCGATGGAGGCGGCACTGGCGCGCGTTCGCGCGGGGGAGGCCGATCCGGCCTGCGAAGATTGCGGAGGGATACTCAAGAGCGATACGATCTCCTTCGGCCAGCAGCTCGTGCCGAAAGTGATCGAGCGCGCGATGCAGGCGGCCACGGAGGGAGATCTGTTCATATCCGTGGGCACGAGCCTGCAGGTCTATCCCATCGCGGGCACGGTGCAAATCGCGAAGCAGGCCCGCGCACGCGTGGTGATCGTGAACGCCGAGCCCACCCCGTTCGACCCGATCGCCGATGCCGTCCTGCGCACCCCGATCGGGGAGACGCTGCCGCGCCTCGTGGCTGAGAGCTGATATTGGCCCGCACTCGGCGTTGAGGACGGAATGCGTTAGACTTTGGGCATGGTCGCGTCGGACAAAACCATCGAACTGAAGCTCGATCCCGAGAAGCTCTACATCGAGGAGGTTTTCACCGATCGGCGTATCGGCACGATCCGCCGCCTGTCTCCGGTGACGAAAGACGGAAAGCCGGACGCGGCGCGCGCCGTCCTCTACGTCGGCGAAACCCAGATCATGACCCCCGCGGGGTCCATTCCCATTGCATTCGAGATCGGCGCCGGGTCGGTCGGGGAGGCCGCGGAGAAGTTCGGGCCGCTCGCCAAGGAAGCGATCGACCGCACCGTGCGCGAACTGCAGGAGCTGCGCCGCCAGGCCTCTTCGTCGATCGTCATTCCGCAGGGCCCGCTGGACACCGGCAAAATCCAGCTGCCCTAGGCCGCTGGATCCCCGCTTTGTCCGGGACGGAGCGCGGAGCGCCGCAACAGCATCAGATAGATCACGAACACCGAAGCCGCGGCCAGAAGGTGCTTGAGGACGTGTCCGCTGAGCGCCTGCGCGGTGATCGAGTAGATCTCGGGGTCGAGTCCTTCCGCAAGCTTCGCCAGCGCATAGAGCCCAAGTCCGTACCAGAGGTACGCCCGGTGCGAGTACCTGCTCGGGTAGGAGAGGAGCAGGACGACCAGGGCGAGGAACGGCGCCAGCTGCACCCAGATGTAGAAGCGGAGATCGCCCGAGCGATCCCACCAGAATACGCTCGCGATCCCGACGATGACGGCCGGCGCAAGCAGCCAGTGCTCCCAGCGCTCTCCGAGGTGCTCGCTCAGGACTGCCGCGAACAAAGCCATGAATGCGAGGGTCATCGGCAGCCGGTCCCAGACGAGCGTGTCGTTCGCGGGTCTCCAGTGATAGTAGGCTGAGCCGAAGCAGACGAGCGCGACGCCGAGGAAGAGCACGAACCACGAGCGCGGGGCGCCGGAGATTCTCCCTCCGAGGCTGGCGAAGAGCCCCGCGATCCCAACCAGCAGGAAGACGACGTTGGATATGACATTGAAAAAATTCGGCACACCCAGCGCCGCGCGGTCATCGGCGTAGACGAGAAGGCGAGGGTCCTGGGGAATGGGGCCGGCGGCGAGTATCAGGCCGAGTGAGGCGACGAGGACGAGCAGCAACACTCCCTCGCGCCAGTAGGGCAAGCTCCCGGGATTTGCGGGCTCGATTGCGGGTTTCGATTCCACGCTCCGGCCTCGCTCTTACTTGATGAGCCCCGATTTCGTCGCGATCTCGCGAACGCGCCTGTGTTCGTCTCGCATTTCGGCGAGCATGTTTTCCGGCGACGAATAGTCGAGCACGATTCCCAGCGGCTTGAGCTTTGCGCCCAGGGCGGGGGACTTGATGGCGCGCTCGAGCGCTGGAACTAGCGTCTGGGTGACTTCAGCGGGCACGCCCGCCGGCGCGAAGAACCCGACCCAGATCCCGAAGAGCGGCTCCGAGTAGCCGAGGTCGGAAAGAGTAGGGATATCCGGGAAGTCCGAGTATTTGCTCGAGATCACGACGCCGCGCAGCGTGCCGCTTCTCAGGTGGGCCGTCATGGTGCCGAGCGCGAGGATGATGCCGTCCACGTGACCTCCAAGCAGGGCAGTGACTGCGGGCGAGGCGCCAACGTAGGGGATCATCGTAAACTGGGCGCCTGTGAGGCTGCCAATCGTGCGCAGGCAGAAGTCGCCTACCGACGCGACTCCCGCGGTTCCGATACGGGTGCTGCCTGGATTCTTCTTGGCGTGCTCGATCATTTCCTTGAAGGTCTTGTACGGGGCGTCCGCGCGCACGGCGAGTATGCTCGGCGAGCGCATCGCGAGCGCGAGCGGCGTGAGGTCCGTGAGCGCGTTGTAATTCGCGGTCTTGGGATCGAGGATCGAGCGGAACACGAGCGCCGCGTTGTTGGTGAGGATGATGGTGTACCCGTCGGGCTTCGCCTTCACGACCTGCTCCGTGCCGAGGGCGCCGCCCGCGCCGGGCCGGTTCACGGGAACGATCGCCACCTTGAGCTCCCGCGAAAGCTCGTCGGCGATCGCGCGCGCCGCGGTATCGGTCGCATCCCCTGGCGCAAGCGGCACGACCAGAGAGATGGACGCCTTGGGGTAGTCCTGTGCGTGGAGCGGGGCTCCGGCAAGGGCGAGCGCCGCAACGGCGCACAAGAAGCTGAGGCGGTTCATGTTTTCATCCTCCGTTTTGACTCGGCGCCCGGCGCTTATGGACTGGGCGGGTAAGCGTATTACATTTGCCGGAATGCTGCCGTCGCTTGCGCGAGCTTGCCGACGCGCCCGAGCTCGCTGTGCCGGTCCACGACCCGCTCGTGATGCGGCATTGCGCCGCACCAGAGCCGGCGCTAGAGGGGTCGTGGTGCTACTGGATTGCAGCCCGGAGGCGGTGACTTCCCTGCGATATCAGGCGTTTCGGCTGAAGCGCCAGTCCAGAGTTGCTTTCCGCAAAGATCTGTGGCAGCGTACTTTTCGCCGCCTTTCTTTCTTGCTCGGCAAGGCGGCAGGGAGAAGAAGACCTACGCCATCACTGTCGCGCGATAGGGGCGCGCGACACGATGCCTCCACTGTCGCGCGAGTGCGCGACGCAATGCTCGAATTCACCACGTATCACACCGGCCTCGGAGGGCGTGGCGCTCCGGCCGGCAGTTTATTTTCCATCGATCTAATCGCGGGGAGATGCTCGTGACAAGACTCATTTCAAGATGTGGTGCAGTACCCGGCATGCTTGTGGCGTCGATTTGCTGTGCAGTTCCGTCGGAACCGCCCGCGGCACGGATTCACGAGAGGCTGATATTGGCCGCCGCCGACGAGGATCGCGCAAAGGCGGAAAAGAAGAGGCAGCAGGAAAGAGAGGAACTGAGGAAAAAACAAAAAGCCGAACACGACGCCAGGGAAGAACGGAGAAAGAAGGAAATGGCCGAGCGCCAGGCGAGGGAGGCGGAGAGACGCAAGGAGCTCCAGCGCAGAAGCCAGGACGCACACCGGGGCAAAGACGGGGACAAATCGAGAGCGGGAGGGGGCAATGTTTCACAACCGAAGGCTCCTCCGCCGGCGTCCGTTGCGGCACCGAAGATGGGGATCAACCCTCCGCAGCAGCCAGCTCCGGGGGCACCGGTCGTTGCACCGGTAGCTCCTCCTCAAAAGTCGGCCCCTCCACCGGTCGCCACTGCGCCGGGGTCGCCGCTCGTGGTAAGGACCTATCCTGCGTCG
The DNA here is from genome assembly GCA_963699535.1 of uncultured beta proteobacterium. Lineage (GTDB taxonomy): Bacteria > Pseudomonadota > Gammaproteobacteria > Burkholderiales > SG8-39 > VBDM01. The sequence continues at coordinate 174,486 of CAVOUJ010000032.1, forward strand.
GGGATCAGGCTCTACGCTAACGGTCCAGGTGCGACGTTGAACGGCTATGCCAACTATCCGGGCAAGAACGTACGAGTATGGTTTGAGTGGGGCGATACCCCATCCTTCGGTCAAGGCGCCACGGAGTCTCAATTGTTTACTGGAGAACGATCGGTAGGCCATGGGCCAGTCGTGTTTCCAGCCCGCAACAAAAGATACTACTATCGTATGGTTGCGGAAAGCAGCGGGCTTCTCGTCAATGGCGAGACGCTATCCTTTATTACTCCGTGATGACGCGTGCTTTTGCCGCGAGACGCGCCACGGGTGATTGCCGAAAGCCCGATCAATTTTCTGTCGTCATACAACTTGAAAACTCAAAGGGAGAGACTTTTATGATCAACTTGAAACTTCCGTTTCTGACTCTGGCTATCGGCGCGGCGTGTCTGCTGGCTGGGTGCCAGACATCTCCAACATCCGAAGGCTCCGCCGCAGCGCCCGAGGCGAAGGAAGCCGCGGAGCCCGAGGTGACCGGCACTCCTGCGCCGAACACCAAATTCACCTTGCTGAAGATGGGCATGGGCATGAAGGAGGTCTCCGACCTGATCGGTCGACCCACAGACCGAACCAGCTACGCTACTGGGAAGTCGCACATTCCGTTCTACCGCGGACCTGACCGGTATCGCTTCGAGTGGATGTACAAGGGTATGGGGCGCCTGGTCTTCTCGGGCCAGTCCGGCTACGGCGATTCGGGACATCGCTTGATGCAGATTCGGCACAACGCGAACGAGTCCGGTTATCGGTGATCGGGACCTGGGGGAACGCCGTTGTGTGTTTCCTGGCGGCGTTCGGAAATTTTAGATCCACACGCAAGGGGCGCGAGCAGGTTGTAGGCCATTCTCGCAATAAGAACCCGTAGCAGCCGGTTGGCGATGTTTTGGGGGGAATCGCGATGCATGCTCCACACGTGAGAACAAGAACGATCTCCGGTTTCTGTGCGGTCGTATGCGCACTGCTCGTCGCGGCGTGCGGCGGCGGCGGCGATAGTCCCCCGGCAGGCGGGGGCACCACGATGCCCGCCGCCCCAACCCTGAGCTTGGGCTTCGGCGTGAAGGAGCTGCAGTTCACCTGGCCCGCGGTCAGCGGCGCCGATTTCTATCGCCTGTCGGAGAACCCCGACGGCGTCTCGGGCTACACCCAGGTGGGGGCCAACCTCACCGCCTTGAGCTACAACCACACCATCCCGGTGCACCGGCGCCTGAACGCTTCCTATATCGTCGAGGCGTGTAACAACGCAGGCTGCACTGCCTCCGCCGCCCAGATCCTTGGGGCTAACCTTACGCAAGCGATCGGCTACGTGAAGGCTTCGAACACCGGGGCCGGTGACGGCTTCGCCTCGGTCGCCCTGAGCGGGGACGGCAACACGCTCGCGGTTGGGGCGTATGGCGAAGCCAGCAGCAGCACCGGCATCGGCAGCACGCCGAATGAGTTGGCTCCCTTGGCCGGTGCGGTGTACGTCTTCACCCGCAGCGCCGGCGCCTGGTCGCAGCAGGCCTATGTGAAGGCGTCGAACACCGGGGCCGGTGATGGGTTCGGCAACTCGATCGCCCTCTCTGGCGACGGCAACACGCTTGCGGTCGGGGCCTTTAGCGAAGACAGCAGCACCACCGGCATCGGCAGCACACCGAATGAGTTGGCCTCAACCGCCGGCGCGGTGTACGTCTTCACCCGCAGCGCCGGCGCCTGGTCGCAGCAGGCATATGTGAAGGCCTCGAACACCGGGGACGGTGACCACTTCGGCTGGTCGGTCGCCCTGAACGGCGATGGCAACACGCTTGCGGTCGGGGCGTTACGCGAAGACAGCAGCTCCACCGGCATCGGCAGCACGCCGAATGAGTTGGCCCCCTTGGCCGGCGCGGTGTACGTCTTCACCCGCAGCGCCGGCACCTGGTCGCAGCAGGCCTATGTGAAGGCCTCGAACACCGGGGCCAGTGATCAGTTCGGCCACTCGGTCGCCCTGAGCGGCGACGGCAACACGCTCGCGGTCGGGGCGAACGGCGAAGCCAGCAGCACCACCGGCATCGGCAGCACGCCAAATGAGTTGGCCTCTGGAGCCGGCGCGGTATACGTCTTCACCCGCAGCGCCGGCACCTGGTCGCAGCAGGCCTATGTGAAGGCCTCGAACACCGGGGCCGGTGACAACTTCGGCGCCGCGGTCGCCCTGAGCGGCGACGGCAACACGCTCGCCGTCGGGGCGCCGTTCGAAGACAGCAGCACCACCGGTATCGGCAGCACGCCGAATGAGTTGGCTCTGGACGCAGGCGCAGTGTACGTCTTTACCCGCAGCGCCGGCGCCTGGTCGCAACAGGCCTATGTGAAGGCCTCGAACACCGGGGCCGGGGACCACTTCGGCTGGCCGATCGCCCTGAGCGGCGACGGCAACACGCTCGCGGTCGGGGCGGATGGCGAAGCCAGCAGCACCACCGGCATCAACAGCACGCCGGATGAGGCCGCCTTTGGCGCCGGCGCGGTGTATGTCTTCACGCGCACCGCCGGCAGCTGGTCGCAGCAGGCTTATGTGAAGGCCTCGAACACTGGGGCCGATGACCGGTTCGACTCGGTCGCCCTGAGCGACGACGGCAACACGCTTGCGGTCGGGGCGTGGGTCGAAGACAGCAGCACCACCGGCATTGGTAGCACGCCGAATGAGTTGGCCTCCGGCGCCGGCGCGGTGTATCTGTATTAGGGGTAACCACAATGCCCGCCCAAAAAAAGTTTTTGGGGGAGAAGCTCATGCACGCAAGAGCGATAGCGATAAGAGGGATTTCAGGTTTTTGGGTGTTCGCGCTCGCGCTGCTGCTCGCGTCATGCGGCGGCGGTGGCGACGATAGCGGTCCTGCAGGCGGTACGATCGGCTATGTGAAGGCCTCGAACACCGGGGCCGGCGACCAGTTTGGCCGCTCAGTAGCCCTGAGTGCTGACGGAAACACGCTCGCGGTCGGAGCGTTTTTCGAAAACAGCAGCACCACCGGCGTCGGCAGCACGCCAGATGAGTTGGCCCCCTTCGCAGGCGCGGTGTACGTCTTCACCCGCAGCGCCGGCACCTGGACGCAACAGGCTTACGTGAAGGCCTCGAACACTGGGGCCGGTGACTGGTTTGGTTACTCGATCGCCCTGAGTAGTGACGGCAACACGCTTGCAGTCGGGGCGCGGTTCGAAGCCAGCAGCTCCACCGGCATCGGCAGCACGCCGGATGAGTTGGCCTCTGGCGCCGGCGCGGTGTACGTCTTCACCCGCAGCGCTGGCACCTGGTCGCAACAGGCCTACGTGAAGGCCTCGAACACCGGGGCCGGTGATCAATTTGGCTACTCGGTCGCCGTGAGCGGCGACGGCAACACGCTTGCGATCGGGGCGAGTCTCGAAGACAGCAGCACCACCGGCATTGGCAGCCCGCCGAATGAGTCCGCCATCGACGCCGGCGCGGTGTACGTCTACAGCCGCAGCGGCACGACTTGGACCCAGCAGGCCTACGTCAAGGCCTCCAACACCGAGGCCGGTGACAACTTCGGCGTTTCGGTCGGCCTGAACGGCGATGGCAACACGCTTGCGGTTGGGGCGTGGCTCGAAGACAGCAGCACCACTGGTATCGGTGGCACGCCGAATGAGTTGGCCACCGACGCCGGCGCGGTGTATGTCTACAGCCGCAGCGGCACGACTTGGACCCAGCAGGCCTACGTTAAGGCCTCCAACACCGGAGGCGGTGACGGGTTCGGCATCGCGGTCGCGCTGAGTGGAGATGGCAACACGCTCGCGGTCGGGGCGTTTCTCGAAGACAGCAGCAGCACCGGCATCGGCAGTGCGCCGAATGAGTTGGCCTCCGGCGCCGGCGCGGTGTACGTCTTTACCCGCAGCGCCGGCACCTGGTCGCAGCATACGTATGTGAAGGCCTCGAACACTGGGGCCGGTGACGAATTTGGCTTCTCGGTCGCCCTGAGCGGCGACGGCAATAGGCTCGCGGTCGGGGCGCCGCTCGAAAACAGCAGCACCACTGGTATCGGCAGCACGCCGGATGAGTTGGCAACCGACGCCGGTGCGGTGTACGTCTTCACCCGCAACGCTGGCACCTGGTCGCAGCAGGCGTATGTGAAGGCTTCGAACACAGGGGCCGGCGACTACTTCGGCGAATCGATTTCCATGAGCGGCGACGGCAACACGCTCGCGGTCGGGGCGAGTCTGGAAGACAGCAGCACCACCGGCATTGGCAGCACGCCGAATGAGTCCGCCATCGACGCCGGCGCGGTGTATCTGTACTAGCGCGTAGCTGCCGGATCAATAGACGCGGTTCAGCGGCGCGAGTCCCTGAACGAGCACGCGCTCGACGTTTTCCCACGCTTGCCGGAAAAGCGTCGCTTGAGCCTGGCGGGTGACGCCTGCGATATGAGGGGTAAGCAGCAGGCGGTGAGCCGCTTCGCCTTGCAGCGAAAGAAGCGGATTGGAGGCGTCCGGCGGCTCAGTGGAATAGACGTCGACCGCCGCGCCGCCCAGCCTTCCGGAGCGCAGCGCTTCCGCAAGCGCCGCTTCGTCGACGATGCCGCCGCGCGCGGCGTTGATGAGAATGGCGTCCTTCTTCATCCTGGCGAGCTGCGGCGCGCCGATCATGCCTTGCGTCGCGGGGATGAGCGGCACGTGGATCGTCACCACGTCGGACCGGACGAGCAGCTCGTCGAGAGTCGCGGATCTTGCTCCGAGCTGCGACACGGCTTTCGGATCGCGAGGCGAGGGGTCGTAGTAGAGGATCTCGCAGTCGTAGGCGCGCAGGGCCTTTGCCACGGCAAGGCCGATCGTTCCCATGCCGATGATGCCGACGGTCATTCCGTGCAGGCCGGTGAGATTCGCCGCGAGCATCGCCGCGCGGAATTCCTTGTAACGCCCGGCGCGCACTTCCTCGCCGCTCCAGGCAAAGCGGCGAAGGAGCAACGACGCCGCGGTCAGGACGTACTCGGCCACTGCGTCGTTGCTTCCACCGGGTGAATTGGCGACCGGGATTCCGAGACGCTTGAGCGCCGGCTCGTCGAGCCGGTCCACGCCGGCGCCGGTGACCTGGATGAGCTTGAGAGCGCTCCCCTCCATGAGCGAGGCGGGCAGCTTGGGCCCTATGGCCGGAATGACAAGCGCACGCGCCGCGGCCAGCAAGACCTTGATCTCGGGGTCATCCGGGGCGCGGTAGGCGATCTTCAGCGCTTGCGGAGGTGTGACGCCGACCCGCAGGAAATCCGCCTCCGGCCGGAGGCAGACGACGTCAAATGTCATTTACGCCGCGGGCTCGCGCGTGCGGGCGGAGACGTCGCCGACGGGGAAAAAGCACAGCAGCACGAGCGGCTCCCCACCGGTGTTGCGCGTGACGTGCATCTCGCCCGGGGGTACGACGATCGTGTCGCCCGCCTTGAGGGGAAATTTGCCGCTGTCGGCCTCGGTGCAGCCTTCTCCGGACAGGACATGGATACATTCCTCGAAGCCCTCGTGCCGGTGCGGGCCGCGCGGCTTGTCGCCCGGTTTCGGGACGGGGATTTCGACCAGCCTCAGGGTCACGTTCCGCGTGCCGCGTTCGCCCGACGCAATCTCGAGCGACTTGCGCCCGGGAAGCCCCATCGCCTTTGCTTCCGTCTGTCGAAAGACGCGCGCCATCTACTTCACCTTGCGCAGGTGGCGCAGCTCGGCCGTGCCGCCCTGGACTTCGTCGAGCTGCTTGAAAATATCGGCCGCCTCGCGCGCGATCGCGTCGGCGACGCCTTCGAGCATGGCCCGGCCTTTCTCGACGGTCGCTTGCTCCGGGCTGCCGTACCAGCCGGTCGGGGCGATGGTGCGGATGTCGGTGAGCACGGGTTGGAAACTGCGCGTCCGGCGCAGCTTGTCCCACTTGCGGCCTTGGTCGTGGTCGGAAGACTGCTCGATGCGCTCGAGGTGAACCAGATCGGGGCGGAAGGCGAGCACCGCGTGCGCCTCGATCTCGCCCCCGTGCGTGAGTCCGCCCATGTCCTTGCCGTACATTTCCGCGGCGACGTAGCAGGCCTGAGCGGTGAGCACGGTCATCCCGTGGTCGCGGTGCAACGACTCGGCGGCGATCGCGAGCGACGGGATGTTGCCTTCGTGCCAGTTGATGATGAGTAGATACTTGGCCCCGTGTTTCGCGGTGGACACGCAGACTTCCTTGACTACGTTGATGTAGGTGTCGGGCGAGAAGGTGATCGTGCCCTCGAAAGGCATGTGCATGGGCGTGACGCCGAACGGGCAGGCCGGAAGCACGAGTCCGTCCATGCGCCTGGCGACTTCCTCGCCGATCGCGATGCTCGCGAAGATATCGGTGCCGGCGGGAAGGTGCGGGCCGTGCTGCTCGACGCTGCCGGCGGGGAAGATGACCAGCGGGTTCTTCTTGAGCTGCGCCGCAATTTCCGGCTGGGTCAGCTCGATGAATTGGCGCGAGTGCATGGGGATCTCTCCTCTCGGGGCTACGCGGCCCTGGCCTGCCGCCGCACGCGGGCGCGAGCTTCGTCGATCACTTCCGCGATCGCGACCGCCCTGCCGCCGCGCTCGATCGAGAGCAGCGCGGCATTCACCGCGGCCGCGGCGGCGAGGCCGTTCTCGGCGGTGAGCTCCGAGCGATTCCCCGTCGCTATGGAGTCGGCGAAGCTTTCCAGTTCGTCGACGAACATGTCCGATTGCGGAAGCTCGAGCGGCACGCGTTTGCCGTACCCGTCTTTGCCGCGCTGGACATAGAGCGTGGAGGATTCGTGCAGCCGGCTGGGTGTGTCCCAGGCGCCGAAGTCGACTTCGTAGTGCATCAGGCCTTTCTGGCCGAAGCAGCGGATCGAATAGATTCCTGGAGAAGTCCAGGACGAGCCGACGTAGCCGAGCTTGCCGTCGGCGAACTTGACCAGGGTCATGGACTGGTCGTCGACTTCCGCGCCGACCGGCGAGAGCTTCGAGGCCATGGACATCACCTCTGCGATATCTCCGCCCAGGCAGGCGAGGGAGTCGAACTGGTGGATCGCGAGCTGCGAGAGCGGCCCTCCCGGGCATTGAGCGCGATACCAGCGCCAGTTCTGCGGGGTCAGCTCCAGCGCGCGCTCATTGGAGAAATTGGCCTCGATGCAGGCAACGCGTCCCAGCTCGCCCCGGTCGATGGCGGCCCGTATTGCGCGCGTGCCGGCGAGGAGCCGCGCCGAGTGGCCGACCACGATGTGCACGCCGTGGTCCTTCTCCAGCTCGCAGATGCGCACGCCGTCTTCAAGCGTGTGTGCGATCGGCTTTTCGGTATAGACGTGCTTCCCCGCGCGGGCCGCCTGCTCGGAGATCGGAAAATGCTGCTCGTTCGGGACCGTGAGGATTACGCCCCGGATCTCGGGGTCGGCGAGCATCTGGCGGAACTCGGCGACCGCCGGAATTCCGAACTCCCTGGAGAAGGCCTCGCGCTTTTCAGGGCTGCGCGTGTAGCCGGCGACGATCTCGAGTTTCGGCGATCGCTGCGCGGCGCGCGCAAGCACCCGAGCCCAGCGTCCCAGGCCGACGATTCCGAGCTTGACGCGAGGCTGGGTCACTGGATGTCCGGAGCCAACCTTTTTTCAGCGGTTTGCGGAAGGAGCCGGACTTCTGACCGGCTTCTTCGAACCCTGCATGTGGAACACCGAGCTGGTTCGAAATCCCGCGTACTTCTTGGGATCGATCTCGACGCTGTATATGGAGAAATTCCCCCGGTCGGCATCGAAGTAAGTCCAGTGGACTGCGTGCCTCCAGGTGTCGCTCCAGAACTTCCGCAGGTCGTATCGCTTGATTTCAACCCCCTTCGATTCGATCAGTTTCCCGATGTCTTCCTCCTTGTATTCTCTGGGGAGGGCGATCACGTTGGATGAGTCCGCGGTGGACGGGCTCGCGCTGTATATCTTTGCGAAGAAGGCCGTATCGTCTCCGAGCAGGGTCTGCCTCTTTCCGTCCACCCCTTTCCAGGTCAGATAGTGAGGAAGCCAATCGCTCGTAAAGGAGGAAAACTCGTCCTTACCCCACTGAGTCAGGGACGAGACGCTTACACCCCCGCGAGCGACGTACATTTTGATCAGTTCCATGAATGGTTCTCAGCGAGTCCCGGGCCGGCTCATTCGATCTTGAGATTTGCCGCCTTGACCGCCTTGCCCATGGCTTCGATCTCGGCGGCGACCAACTTGACGAACTCGTCGGGCGTGCTGGTCTGCACGACTGCACCCTGATTCGAGATCAATTCCCTGAATTCGGGAGTCGCGGCGACTTTGAGCAGGGTGCTGCGCAACTTTTCGATGATGGGCTGCGGCGTTCCGGCGGGGAGCATCAGCCCCGTCCAGCCGCTGTAGGTGTAACCCGGAACGACCTCGCCGATGGTCGGAACGCCGGGGAACAACGGGCTGCGCTCGGGAAGCGAGTGCGCGAGCATCTTGAGCCGGTTCTGCTTGAGGAAAGCGACGACCGCGGGTGCGGGCGTGATCGACCATTGAGACTCGTTGGCCACGATCGACGCGACCGACGGCCCGCCCCCCTTGTAGGGAACGTGAACCGACTGCGCGCCCGTCATCTGCATGAACAGCACGCCCGCCAGGTGGCTCTGCGAACCCGGCCCCGCCGAGGCCATGTTTGTCTGCGGCCCGCGCGCTTTCAGGTAGTCGATGAACTCGCGGGTCGAAGTGGCCGGGACGTTGGGATTGACGACCAGCGCGTTGGGCGTGATCGCATACAGCGACACGTAGGCGAAGTCCTTGAGCGGGTCGTACGGAAGGTTCTTGCGGAGATTGGGAATGATGGCCGTAGCGGCGGTGGAGGCCCCGAGAACGGTATAGCCGTCGGGCGGCGCGTTCTTCAGGCCTTCCATGCCGATCGCCCCGCCCGCGCCGGCGCGGTTCTCGACGACCAGCTGCTCGCCGAGAGCTTCGCCGAGCTTGAGCGCGACGATGCGGCCGATCACATCGACCGAAGCGCCCGGCGCATTGGGCATGATCATCCTGATCGGCCTGCGTGGATAGTCCTGTGCAAGCGCAGCCTGCGGATAGGCGGCAAGCAGAGAAATCAAGAGCACGAGCAGGCGGTGCATAAGGTCATTCCTCCGAGAAAATCCGGCCGAATTTGCGCACGAGATTGTACCACCCGCACTCGGCGAGGCTCGGGTCCGGCGGGCGGGCCTGCCGATCATTGCGGGACGAAGGGCGAACCGAGCTCGTTGCAACCGGTGCGGGCGTAGCGCCACCCGATGATGTTGTCGTCAGAGCCGCCGTTCGCGCTGACGATTTTCCCGTCTCGGATGAAAAACACCATCGGGTAAGGACCGTCGTAGGCGCCGCGGGCGTTCTTGTCGTTGATCCACACGCACACGCCCCATCCGTATTGCAGCGACCGGAGCGTCGTGTCCTGCTGGTAGAGCCGCTTGGGGCCGGCTTTGAACTCGACGATTGCTCCCGCCGGATCGACAAGCCTGGACGAAAGGTAATCGCGGATGAGGTTCTCGTGGTTTTCAGGGCGCGGTCCGTATCCAACGGTTGACATCTCCGTCTGGCTTGGCGGGGGAGTCTTGCACCCGCCGGTGAGAACGGATGCCGAAACGACGCCGAGAATCGCCAGGGCCATTGCGGCGCGCTTCATGAATTCCTCCGTCAGCTGGAAAACTGCAAGGAAAAGAGGGAGCGCTCCCTCCGATGTCTACTCATCGTGCGGACGGCACGGCCCTCTCTTCGGGAGAGCCCGAGGCGCGGACCAGTGCGGAACATTCCGGAACGCGGCAATTATATCCCCGGCTGGCGGTTTAAACTAATGCGAAATGGCGACCCGATCCGAAGTCGACAAGCCGGAACGCTCCCCCACGGTGATCTTGTTCGCCGAGACGCGCGGCTTCACCCGGATGTCGGACATGCTGGAGCCGAGCGCAGTGCTCGGGTGCGTAGTCGAGTTTGTTTCCTTCGTGACGCGGGTCATCGAGGAACATGAGGGCGCGGTCGCGGATGTCCTGAACGATACGGTGATGGCGACCTTCACCGGACAGGACGACGCGCAGAACGCGGTGGCGGCGGCGCGCGGGATCCAAGGGGGTTTCGGGGTCCTCGCCGACGCCTGGCAGCGCGATTTCGGCCTCCGCGCGGCAGTAGCGATGGGCCTGCATTGCGGGGATGCCGTCGTCGGATTCGCCGAGAACAGCCCCCACCCCGGGCAGCTGTTCGTCTTCGGCGACTGCGTGAGCGTCGCCAATCGCCTCCTGCACCGCGCGCGCGCAGGCGAGTTCGTGATGTCGGAGACGCTCGTGGATCTTGCGCGGGAGATGGGCGTCCCGATAGATGCCGAGGAATTGCCGCCGCTGGAGCTCCCGGGCCGCGACCCGGTCAGGCTCTACGGCGTACTCGCCGACACCGGGCTGGACTTTACATCGCGGTAGAGGCCGTTTCCGACCCGTCGCCCAAGGCGCGTCAGCGCCACTGCGCGAGGATGATACCCATGACCTGCAAGCTGACGAAGTGATAGCCGGCGTTGATGCCGAACAGTGTCCAGCTGCGGTTTTCCCACGCGACTGACCCGAGAAGCAGCGGCACGATGAAGCCGATCCAGGCGAAGAACGCGGCGAAAAACCCGTAAGTCGCGCTGGACGCGCTTGGCCCCAGTCTCCAGTCCGAGATCCGCCACACCTCCACACCGAGGGCCAGCATGACGGCGGTCAGGAGCGATCCGATCACCATGAGGATCATCCCGTGCACCATCACCCCGGGGGCGGGCTTCCGGTCGGGCGACATGCCCATCTCCTTCATCCAGGCCTTGCCGAGAATCGGGCCGTACCACAGGAAGCCGATCACGATGGCCGCCGCCATGGAGGCGAAAATCGCCCAGTAGTTGAGCTGCATCACAGGTTGCATGGGACCTCCCCTCGAAGTCGAACTGACGATGCTAGGATCATTGGGTTGCCGACGCAAGCCCGCTCGCCCTTACACTATGCGTATGCAAGTGTTTGTGGATGAGCCGTGCGCGTAGCGGTGCTCGGCGCGGGTCCGGCGGGGCTGCTGTTCTCGCTGCTCGCGAAGCGGCGCCACCCCCGCTGGCACGTCCAGGTCATCGAGCAGAATCCGGCGGACGCCACCTACGGTTTCGGCGTGGTGTTTTCCGAGCGGGCGCTCGAATTCCTCGAGCGCGACGAGCCCGAGCTGTCTCGCGTCATCGAGGGCGCGATGGAGCGCTGGCCGATGCAGCGCATCGTCCACCGGGACGAGCGCGTCGACGTGGACGGGAACGGATTCTCGGCGATCGGGCGCCTCGCACTGCGGGAAATCCTGCAGAAGCTCTGCGGCGAGGCGGGTGTGGGCATCGAGTACGGCCGCGCAGTCACTTCGCTCGACGAGATCGGCGACGCGGATCTCCTGGTCGGGGCCGACGGATCGAATTCGCTGGTGCGCAAAACCCTGGAAGGCCAGTTCCAGCCGAAGATCGAGCTCCTCACCAACCGGTTCGCATGGTACGGAACGGCGCAGGCCTTCGACTGCCTGACGCTGACTTTCCGCACGAGCGCGCACGGCGCCTTCGTGGCGCACCATTACCGCCACTCGCGCTCGATGAGCACCTTTGTTGTCGAATGCAGCGAGGCAACCTGGAAGCGCGCCGGACTCGACCGTGCGAGCGACGCCGAGTCGCAGGCATATTGCGAGCGCGTGTTCGCGGCCGACCTCGGGGGCCATCCGCTCGTGTCGAACAAGTCGGTCTGGCGGCAGTTTCCACTGCTGAGGAACGAACGCTGGATCGCGCGGTGTCCGCGTTCCGGGTACGCGGTCCTGCTCGGCGATGCGCTGCGTACCGTGCACTTCTCGATCGGCTCGGGGACCCGCCTTGCTTTCGAGGACGCCATTGCCCTGGAGCGCGCCTTCACACGCTGCGGGGACGACGTTCCCGAGGCGCTCGCGTCGTTCGAGCGCGAGCGCAGGCCGGTTGTGGAGAAGCTGCTCGCCGCGGCCAAGGCGAGCTCGTACTGGTACGAGCAGTTTCCGGAGAAGATGGCGCTCGAGCCGTGGCAGCTTGCTCATGACTACATGACGCGGAGCGGGCGCATGCCCGACGAGCGCCTGAAGCAGATGGCGCCGAAGTTCATGGCGAAAGTGGAGGCGGCGCGAGCCGCCGGGCGCACCGGAGCGTGAAACACGCCGTGCTACACTCGCGGCTCCCCGAAGCCGAGCACAATGGATCTGGCGACTAGCGAAGAGACCTCCGTGAGCGAGCTGCAAAGGCAGCTGCGCAGCGGGAATTTCGTGGTCACCGCGGAATTGACTCCTCCGGTTTCAGCCGATCCTGCCGAATTCATCGGCCGCGCGCTTCCGCTGCGCGGTCTCGCTACTGCGGTCAACGTGACCGACGGGGCGGGCGCGCGGGCGCACATGTCCAGCCTCGCTTCCGCGCACTTCCTCGTGAAGAACGGCATCGAGCCTATCCTGCAGCTGACCTGCCGCGACCGCAACCGGATCGCGCTTCAGGGCGAGCTGCTCGGGGCCGTGGCGCTCGGGATCCGCAACATTCTCGCGCTGCGTGGCGACGACCCCAAGGCCGGGGATCAGCCGGACGCGAAGGCCGTGTTCGATCTGGATACGACGGGGCTGCTCGCGATGGCTCACCGCATGCGCACCCAGGGCCTGCTGCCCTCCGGTACGCAGATCAAATCCGCAGTGCAGCTCGTCCTCGGAGCGGCTGAGCTCCCGGTCGACCCGCCCGCCGATTGGCGGCCCGACGGGCTGAAGGCGAAACAGGCGGCAGGCGCCGATTTCATCCAGACCCAGTTCTGCATGGACGCGGGCGTCGTGCGCCGTTATGCGGCGCGCCTGCTCGACATGGGCATCGCGCAGCGGCTGCCCATCCTGATCGGCGTCGCTCCGATTCCCTCAGCGCGCTCGGCCCGCTGGATGAGGGAAAAGCTCTATGGGGCGCTGATCCCCGAGGCAATCGTTGCGCGGCTCGAGCGCGCCGCCGACCCGAGAACCGAGGGAAGGAAGATCTGCGTCGACCTGATCCGGGAGCTTCTCGAGACGCCCGGGATCGCCGGTGTGCACGTCATGGCGCCGCAGGACCACGCAGGCCTCGCCGAGGTCATCGGAACCTCCGGAGTCAGGGGGAAAAAGCGCGCGGCATCTCACCGCGCCTAAGAGAGTGTGCCGGCCCTGCGATGGCCACCCGGCCCTGCCGCGGCATCCGCTCAGCGCGGGGGCGCGCCAGTCCATGCGGGTGAAATAGTCGCGTCGCAATAGGCGTATACCTGGAATTGGGAGGACTCAGAGAGGCAAGGAAATCCCTGAAGGCCCCTAAGACAATCCCCGGTTGCGCTCAGGGGCTCTGCCGGAGCATGCTGGCTACGAGGCGGTATGCCTGCTAACCGCTACCACGCTTTGCGCAAGGTGATGTGGGCGATGTTCGCGCTTACGTCGGTGGCGCTCGTCGCCGCGGCGGCCTGGGTGATCCGCCTCAACACCGAAGTCCTCGAGCGTCGCATCGAGCGCGAGGCGCTCAACCTGCGAACCCTCTTGATCGATCAGATGGGCCGCTCCGTGTCGGCATTGGACACCTTCCTGGAGGATAGCGCGCCCTCGGTGGCCGCCGCGAAAGCGCAGGCGGGGGCGCTCGCCGCGGTAATGCGGAGGGCGCCTTCATCCCACGCGCACACCCTGCTGGTGCTCGATTCGCACGGCCGCATCGTGTCGGGGACCGGACGCCTCGGCGAATCCTCGTCTCGCGAGATTCCCGCCTGGGCTGCGCAGCGCGCGGATTCCCCTGCCGGCACTCATATCTCCTCTCCGATCGAGTGGCCGGAAGGCGGCAAACCTCAGGTCGTCGTTTCGCGCCCGCTCGAGGCCGGTCGATTGGGCCAGTATCTTGGTGCGGTCGTAGATCTGGGTTTTTTTGGCGAGATGTTTACCCGCCTGGACGTCGGAGGACAAAGCGGCTGGTTTATCGCGATCATCCGGGGCAGGCGAGCCTGGCAGCTCGCGCGGTACCCGGACTATCCGGGGGCGGCGGGTCGCGAAATTGAAGTCTCGGAATCCCGGTTGAAGGCGATCAACGAGGGCGTAATGCCTCTGCCGATGCCGGGCCAGTTCACGGTCGACGGCGTCGAGCGGCTGCTCTACTACGGGCGTCTGCGGGACCAGCCGCTCTACGCCGGGATCGGACTCTCGCGAAGTGCGATCCGTGAAGAGATCCTCAACAACGGCTTGCGCAACGGGGGACTCGCCGCGCTTGCCCTCCTTGTCGTGACGCTGCTGTTCTGGTCGCTGCTGCGCCAGGTGCGTGTCGCTGAAGCCAAGGAAGTGGCCGAGTCCGAAGCGCGCGAACGGAGCGAGCGCGCCGACGAAGCGTTGCGCGAGACTCACGAACGCTACCAGCAATTGTTCGAAGCGGTTCCGCTGCCGATCTTCGTCAGGGACACACGCACTCTCGAGCTCCTCGAATTCAATCAGGCGACGGTTGACACCTACGGCTACACGCGCGAAGAGCTCGCGAAGATGACCGCGCAGGAGCTGCTCCCGCCCGAAGACAGGGACAGCTACCTCGCTGAAATGGCGCGGCGTCCGGCCGAAGGTCGGGTGGGTGCCGCTCGCACTCATCTGACCAAGAGCGGGCGCAGGCTCGCTGTGGAAGTCTCGGCGCAGCCGCTGTTATACGGGTCGCGCCCGGCGCGGCTCGTTGTCGCCCGGGACGTAACCAGCGAGCTGGAAGCGAAGCTCGCCATCAGAACGAGCGAGGAGCGCCTGCGCGGCACGCTCGACAACACGCCCGGCGTCGCGGTGCAATGGTTCGACCGCGACGGCCGCATCCAATACTGGAACGCGGCGTCCGAACGCCTGTACGGCGTTCCGGCGGCCCGGGCAGTGGGACGCAGCTTCACCGAGATCGGCGTGCACACGCCCGAGCAGAACCGCGAGTTCCTGGATTTCATCGCCGGAATCGAGCGCAGCGGCTCGCCGCACGGCCCCGACGAGCTCACGATCCGGACGCCCCGCGGCGCCGAGGTCACCGTGCTCTATACGATGTTCATGATTCCTGGGATCAGCGGCGGGAACACCTTCGTGCGCATGGATGTCGACCTCACGGAGCGCAAGCGTGCCGAGGAGCGGATCCAGTATCTTGCCACGCGCGATGGTCTGACCGGTTTGCCCAACCGGCTGCTCGTTTCCGACCGTCTGGTTCAGGCGATCGCCGCATGCAAGCGCGAAGGCAGGCAGCTTGCTGTGTTGTTCATGGATATCGACCGCTTCAAGCTGGTGAATGACACCCTCGGACATGGAGTGGGGGACAGGCTGTTGCGCGAAGTCGCGGCCAGGATCGGTGCATCGACGCGCGAGGAAGACACGCTCGCCCGTCTCGGTGGAGACGAGTTCGTTCTGGTCGCCTGCGGCCTGCGCTCGTCGGACGCCGCGGCGGGAATTGCGGCAAAGATCCTGGCCGCGGTCGCGACGCCTTTTGCCGTGGACGGGCATTCCATCAATGTCGCCGTCAGCATCGGGATCAGCGTTCACCCGGCGGATGCCCCCGATGTCCAGGGCTTGCTGCGCAATGCCGATATCGCCATGTACCACGCGAAGGATCACGGGGGCGGCCGCTACGAGTTCTACTCGGACGAGATGAACGCGCGCGTCGTCGAGCGGCAGAGAATCGAAGGGAAGCTGCGGAGCGCGGTGGAGAAGGATGCGCTCTTCCTAGTCTATCAACCGAAAGTCGATATCCGCTCCGGTCGGGTGACCGGGGCCGAGGCGCTGTTGCGCTGGGACGATCCCGATCTGGGGCCAGTGAGCCCGCTCAGGTTCATCGGCATCGCCGAGGAAACCGGTCTAATCGTCCCGCTGGGGCGCTGGGTGATGAGGACGGCTTTTCGGCAGCTCGCCGCATGGCTCCAGCGAGGCTGGCCGTTTCCGGTCGCGGTCAACCTTTCAGTCCGCCAGTTCACCGAGGGACTCGTTGAGGAAGTGGAGCGCTTGCTGCTTGAGGCTCGTTTGGATCCCCAGTGGATCGAGCTGGAGATCACCGAAAACGTCTTCCTGACCGGGGTGGATAACAACATGAAGATCGTCGAGCGCCTATCCCAGCTCGGAGTGGCTGTGACGCTGGACGATTTCGGTACGGGCTACTCCTCGTTCAGCTACCTGAAGCGCTTCGCCGTAAGCGGGCTCAAGATCGACCAGTCTTTTGTGCGCGACGTCACCCAAACCCAGGACGCATCGATTGTCGGCGCGATCATCGGCATGGCGCACAACCTCGGTATGAAGGCAGTCGCCGAGGGCGTGGAAACCAGGGAACAGCTGAATGTGTTGAAGGATCTGGGCTGTGACGAGTACCAGGGCTACCTTTTCAGCCGTCCCTTGCGAGTCCCGCAGTTCGAGGCCCTGCTGGAGCGCTCGGGCGTTCGCCGGCCCGACCGCTCCAGGCGCGGCCCTAGGCAGCTACAGAAATGACCGAGTCCTCGTAGCGGCCGGCGCCCATGCCGCCCTCGGGGAAGATCTTGCGCTCGGCGATCCACTTGAAGGATTCCTCGAACACCTCCTTCGTGTAGGGCTCGAAGACGATGCGCTCGCCCGGACCCCAGCGGCGAACGTCCATCTGGTCGAGGAAGCGCTGGGGAAATTCCTTCTTGTAGTAGTGCGTGTAGAGCTCGGGGCGCAGGTCGATGTCGCGCTGCGCGCGCTGCAGCGCCCGGAAATACTTGCGCAGATCTTCAGGATCCGGGTTCCCCGCAATCGACGTGGCCATCATGAAAGTCGTATCGATGATCTTGCGGAAGCCCAGCTGCTCGAGAAAGTAGTAAGGCCCGCTGAAGAGTGAAGCCGCCGGGACCTTGCGGTCGATCAGCTTCTCGAGGCGCGAGAAGAGCAGCCCGTCGGCGAAGGAGAGCTTGATGTCGTCCAGGGCCATGTATTGTTCCAGCCCCTGGATGGTGGAGTAGTGGCTGCCCGACTGAAAACCCACCGAGATCGGAACGCCTTTCAGGTCGCCCGGGTGCCTGATCTCCGATTCAGGCGGCACGAACACGCCGCAGGGCGCGACCGAGTACGCGTCGGCATAGAGCTTGCCGTGGCCGGTGGAGGCGGCGACGTTCACCGTCCAGTGGCAGGCGCCGCTCACGTCGCAGGCGCGGCCCTGCTCGATGCTCTGGATAGGCGCCGATCTTGTTCGGCGTGGCGTGCTTTTTCGCCGCGTCGCCGGGGCCGTAGTTGTCGCGGAACTCGTAGTCGAGGCCTTCGGCCTTGAAGTAACCTTTTTCCTCGGCGACCCATTCCTGGAGCCTGAAGTGCGGCGATATGACGAATTGGGACATTCGAGTCCTCCTCGCGGCGCTGCTTGGAAGAGAATCTACTCCGACCGCACCTAGGGTGTAAACCACGTCGTGTTGGGCCGCGTCCCACGGGCTGTAGAATGGCGCATGGAATTTCTGGTCGGCGGTTTACCGCATGTCATCGAAATCAAGCGCCTTGTTGTGGCTGGCTGGACTGGCCGGGACAAAGCGGCGGTCGAGCACCACATCGCCGAACTGGCGGCGATAGGCGTGAAGCGCCCGCGCAGCGTGCCGTGTTTCTACCGCTTGGGCGCGAACCTGCTCACCACGGCAGGCGAGCTGGAAGTCGTCGGCGAGAACTCGAGCGGCGAAGTCGAGTTCGTTCTGATCTCCGCGCCGGACGCCGTGTATGTCGGTGTCGGCTCCGATCACACTGACCGGAAAGTCGAAGCCTACGGCGTCACCGTGTCCAAGCAGATGTGTCCCAAGCCGCTCGGCCGCGAGCTTTGGCGCCTCGCCGAGGTCGAGGCACATTGGGATAGCCTTATCCTGCGCTCGCACGTGACCCGCGAGGGCAAGCGCCGCGTCTACCAGGAGGGCCCCGTGAGCCGGATGCTTGCCCCCAGCGAGCTGCTCGCGCGCTTTCCCGATTCGCCGGGAAGCTTGCCGACCGGCACGGCGATGTTCTGCGGGACGCTTCCCGTGCAAGGTGAAATCGGCGGTGGGGAACGCTTCGAGATCGAGCTGCACGATCCGGCGATGAGCCGCAGTCTGAAGCACGCGTACGCGACGCGCAGTCTCGCCATCGCGGACTGAGGAGGGAGAAGCACATGGCGATCCAGAAGGAGCACAAGGAGTTCCACGAGGTCGATCTCGGCAAGGGCTGGGAAAAACTGCCCGGCTATCCGGACGGAATCGAGCAGCAGGTGCTCGCCGGATTCCTCGACGAGAAATCGAGGCGGGGCTTCCGGACGCGGCATCTGCGGTTTGCGTCCGGCGTCCATACGACCGAACCCTTCGTGCACGACTATTGGGAGGAGGTCTACCTCATATCGGGGGATCTCTTTGTCGGCAGTGACAGGCACGGCAGGGGCGGAACCCGCTTCGGTCCCCATACTTACGCGTGCCGGCCGCCGGGAACGCCTCACGGGCCTTTCAGATCCGAGAAAGGCTGCCTGCTGCTCGAGCTGCACTACTACGACGAGAGCGCTGGCGCCGGCGCGAAGCGTGGCTGAAGCCGTCCGCCCGATCGCCGCGCTCGCGCGTGAGCTTGCCGAGGGCAGGACCACGAGCCGCAGACTCGTCGAGGCGGCGCTTGCGCGCATCGCCGATCCGGTGGGCGAGGGCGGACGCGCGTTCACCCGGGTGAGCACGCCGGAAGCGCTTCTCGCCGCCGACGCGTCCGACCGGATGAGAAAAGACGGTGTCGTTCCTTCGCCGCTCGCCGGCCTTCCCGTGACGATCAAGGATCTCTTCGATATCGAGGGCGAGGTGACTACGGCGGCGTCGAGGATCTTGCGCGAGAAGCCTCCGGCGGTCAGGGACGCGGTGGCGGTAGGGCGCCTGCGCGCAGCGGGCGCCGTGATCATCGGCCGCGGCAACATGACCGAGTTCGCCTTCTCCGGTGTCGGCCTCAACCCGCACTACGGCACGCCGGCCAATCCCTATGACCGTCGCACACGCAGAATCCCGGGAGGTTCTTCCTCCGGGGCCGCAGTGGCCGTGGCCGACGGGATGGCGGCATTCGCGCTCGGCACCGACACCGGCGGTTCGGCGCGCATTCCGGCGGCGCTGTGCGGCATCGCCGGGTTCAAGCCGACGCAGGCGCGGATTCCGCGCGAAGGGACGTTCCCGCTCTCGACCACGCTGGACTCGATCGGTCCGCTTGCGCCCACGGTCGCCTGCTGCGCAACCGTTTTCCAGATCTTGGCGGGCGAGCAGCCGCACGCGCTCTCGCCCCCGGAGCTTTCGGGACTTCGCCTGGGCGTGCCGAAGAACTACATGCTGGAAGATATGGATGCCCAAGTCAGCGCGGCCTTCGACGCGGCCCTGAAGCGCTTCTCGCGCCGTGGCGTAAAGATCCTCGAAATCGAAGCGCCGGAGTTCGACGAGGTAGCGAAAGCGAACTCCCGCGGCGGGATATCTCCGCCCGAAGCTTACGCGGTGCACCGCGCCTGGATCGATCGCGAGCGCGAGTTCGATCCACGCGTGCGCGAGCGCATCCTGCAAGGCGCATCCGTCCTCGCCGCCGATTACATCGATCTGCTCCAGACTCGCGTCCGGCTCATGCGAAGTTTCAGCCGGGCGAACTACGACGTCGATGTCCTGGTGATGCCCACCGTGCCGCGCATCGCGCCCCCGATCGAGGACCTGGAGCGCGACGCGGAAACTTACCGCCAGACGAACAGGCTCATGCTGCGCAACCCGAACCCGGTCAATTTCCTGGACGGCTGCGCGCTGTCGCTTCCGATCCACGCTCCCGGCGATGCTCCTGTCGGGTTGATGGTCGTGGGTTTTTCGGGGGAGGACGAGCGCGTGCTTTCGGTCGGGCTCGCCCTGGAGGGCGCCGTGCAATATAGTTCATCGTAGACACCCCAAAACCCCCTTGTTAGACTGCCCTCGGCAGAAAAACGGAGGAGACCCGCCATGATGAAAAACGCGCTACGCGTCCTGACCGCCGGTCTTGCCGCGGCGCTTGTCGCCGGACCGGCGATGGCGCAGCAGAAAGTGAAGATCGGGTTCATCACCACGCTGTCCGGCCCCCAAGGGGCCATCGGCGAGCACATGAGGAATTCGGTGGAGCTGGCGCTCGATCACCTCGGGCGCAAAGTCGGCGGGCTCGACGTCGAGGTCATCTACGGCGACGATCAGGTCAAGCCCGATGTCGGTAAACAGGTCGCCGACGAGATGGTCAAGAAGCACCAGGTCCATTTCGTTTCCGGAATCATCTGGTCGAATGTCATGCTCGCGGTCGCGCCGTCGGTCACCGAGGCGGGCACGTTCATGATCGGGACGAATGCGGGCCCGCACGAGCTCGCGGGCAAGATGTGCAACGAGCTCTTCTTCACCACGTCATGGCAGAACGACGACACGCCCGAGGCGATGGGCAAGGTGATGCAGGACCAGGGCATCAAGGACGTTTACATCATGGCGCCGAACTATGCCGCCGGTAAGGACATGGTGAACGGATTCAAACGCTCCTACAAGGGTCGCATCGTCGACGAGGTCTATACCAAGCTGGGGCAGACGGATTACCAGGCGGAGCTCTCGCAGCTGCGCTCGAAGAATCCGAAAGCCGTGTTCGTCTTCTACCCGGGCGGCATGGGCATCTCCTTCCTGCGGCAGTACTCGGAGGCGGGACTGCGCGGACAGTTTCCGCTGTATTCGGTCTACACGGTGGACGAGATCTCGATCCCGGCGGTGAAGCACGCCGCACTCGGCCAGTACGAGACCCGCTACTGGAGTCCGGACCTGAAGAATCCGGCGAACCAGAAGTACGTCGCCGACTTCCGCAAGAAATACGGCAAGATGCCGGTCTTCTACGGAGCGCAGAGCTACGACGGCATCCTGCTGATCGATTCGGCGGTGCGCGCCGTCAAGGGCAATCTCTCAGACAAGAAAGGCATGGTTGCAGCAATGCGCAAGGCGAACTTCGCCTCGACTCGCGGCAAGTTCTCCTACAACAACAACCACTTCCCGATCCAGAACTTCTACCTGCTCAAGGCGGTCGCGGGACCGACAGGCCAGGACCCGGTGATGGAAATTCAGAAGACGGTGTTCACCAACCACAGGGACTCCTACGCCAAGGAATGCAAGATGAGCTGGAAGTAGGAGCAAACCGGACGCCGCGAGGCGGCGCCGGTTTGCTCTCTGCGCGATCGAGCGGACACTGCGCGCCGCTCATCGCGCAGTAAGGCGTGTCTCACCAGGAGTTCCCGGGCGCGAGTTGAGCGCCCCCTTCCTCCTCCCGCATGAACGTCATTCTCGTCCTCGAGCAGACCTTGAACGGCCTGCAGCTCGGCGTAATGCTGTTCCTGATGGCAGCCGGCCTCACTCTCGTCTTCGGCATCATGAACCTCGTGAATCTCGCGCACGGTTCGCTCTACATGATTGGGGCCTATCTCGCGACCTACTTCTATCAACTGACCGGGTCGTTCGCGCTCGGCGTGCTGCTCGGGCTTGCGGGGACTCTCGTCGTGGGGATCGTCGTCGAGCTGGTCGCGCTGCGCACGCTCTATGAACGGGATCACCTCGATCAGGTGCTCGCCACTTTCGGCCTGATTCTCTTCTTCAATGAGCTGATGGCGATTCTCTGGGGTCGCGCGGCGATCTACGTAACCCTCCCCGATTACCTTTCCGGGCATGTGGAGCTTTTTGCCGGCCTGCGCTATCCGCTCTACCGCCTCACGATCATCGCCGTCGGCCTTGGCGTCGCGGGCCTGCTCTGGTTCGTGGTCGCGCGCACGCGCCTCGGGATGCTGATCCGCGCCGGGGCGTCCAACCGCACGATGGTGGCGGCGCTCGGGGTGAACATTCGTCTCCTCTACACGCTCGTGTTCGGCTTCGGTGCGGCCCTCGCCGGTCTGGCGGGCCTCATGGCGGGCCCGATCCACGTGGTGCAGCCGGGCATGGGGGAGTTGATCCTCATCGAGGTTTTCGTGGTCATCGTGATCGGGGGCATCGGCTCGATCCGCGGCGCGCTCGCAGGCGCCCTGATCGTCGGCATGGCGGACACACTCGGCCGCGCTTTCCTCAGGCCGACGCTCGCAACCGTGATTTCCCCGGCAGCCGCCGATTCCGCGGGGCCGGCTCTCGCTTCGATGCTGATTTACGTCCTCATGGCGGTGGTGCTCGCCCTGAGGCCTGCTGGACTCTTCCCGGCCCGCGCCTAGCTCCGCATGAACCGGCGCATCGCCATCCTTTCGGCGGGATTTCTTCTCCTCGCATCGGTGCCGCCGCTCGCGGCGCTTCTCGGACAACCCTTCTACGTGGATCTGCTTCGCAGAGTGATTATCTTCGCCATCGCCGCGCTGAGCCTGAACCTCATCCTCGGCTACGGCGGGATGGTGTCCTTCGGTCATGCGGCCTACCTGGGAGTCGGCGGCTACGCCGTCGGCGTGCTCGCGCATTACGGCGTGTATAGCGGTGTTCTGCAATGGACGCTTGCGATCGGCGCATCCGCTCTCGTGGCGCTGGTGATCGGAGCCGTGTCGATCCGCACGAGCGGCATCTACTTCATCATGATCACTCTTGCGTTCACCCAGATGCTTTACTACCTCGGTATCTCCGTCGCGGAGTTCGGCGGAGACGACGGTATGCGCCTTGCGGCGAAAAGCCAGTTCCCCGGACTCGATCTCAACAACGGCACGGCCTTCTACTACCTCGTGCTTGCGATCCTCGTGCTGCTCATGTTTCTGGGCCACCGCCTCGTCAACTCGCGTTTCGGCATGGTGATCCGCGCCTCGAAATCGAACGAGGCGCGTACGCGGGCGATCGGTTTTTCGCCATACCCGTACCGGCTCGCGGCTTTCGTGATCGCCGGAGCCGTGTGCGGACTCGCGGGAGCGCTGCTCGTCAACCACACCGCGTACCTGACGCCCGAGTTCATGAACTGGACGCGCTCGGGTGAGCTGATGTTCATCGTCATCCTGGGGGGCATGGGGACCACCGCCGGACCGGTGCTGGGCGCCCTTGCGCTGCTGCTGGTCGAGGACCTGCTGTCGGGCTGGACACAGCACTGGCAGATCATCCTCGGACCGCTCCTGGTGCTTTCCGTGCTCTTCTTCAGGCGCGGGCTCGCGGGCCTGCTCTTCGGAAAAAATGAATAAGGCCCTGCTCGAAGTCCGCGGCCTCACCAAGCGCTTCGGAGCGCTGCTCGCGAGCGACAACATCGATCTCGAGGTCCAGGAAGGCGAAACGCATGCGGTCATCGGGCCGAATGGCGCCGGGAAGACGACTCTGATCGCCCAGCTCGCGGGCAACCTGCGCCCGGACGCGGGCCGCGTACGCTTTGCCGGAGAAGACGTCACCGCGCTCTCGCCTCAGGCGCGATCGCGCAAGGGGTTCGCGCGCTCGTTCCAGATCACCAGCGTCTATTCCGACTTCACCGCGCTCGAGAACGTGATGCTCGCGGTTCAGGCGCACGCCGGCCACAGCTTCCGCTTCTGGCGTCCGGCGCACGAGGATTCGGCGCTCTTTTCGCCCGCGCGGACCATTCTCGATGAGGTCGGGCTGGCGGGGCGCTCCGACGTGCTCGCGGCGAATCTCGCGCACGGGGAGCAGCGCCAACTCGAGATCGCGACCGCGCTCGCCACGCGCCCGCGTTTGATGCTGCTCGACGAGCCGGTCGCGGGCATGGGCGTCGAGGAGACGCGGCACATGATCGAGTTCCTCTCGACCCTCAAGGGCGAGAAGACCATCATCCTCGTCGAACACGACATGGACGCGGTGTTCTCGCTGGCCGACCGGGTGTCGGTGCTCGTTTACGGGCGGATCATCGCGACCGGGACCCCGCAGGAGATCCGCGCCAATCCCGAGGTCCGCCGCGCTTATCTTGGCGAGGAGATGGGAGTCTGATGCTCGCCGTCGAAGCGCTCGAGACCGCGTACGGACAGAGCCAGGTGCTGTTCGGTGTGTCGCTCGTGGTTCGCGCGGGGGAGGTGGTCGCCTTGCTCGGCCGCAACGGCATGGGAAAGACCACCACGGTGCGCTCGATCATGGGCATGGTGCGCACGCGCGGAGGGGAAATCGCGCTCGACGGAAAGAAGTTGCAGGGACTTCCCTCGTACCGCGTGGCACAGGCGGGGCTGGGGCTCGTGCCCGAGGGAAGACAGGTCTTTCCCAATCTCACGGTGCGCGAGAACCTGGTGGCGACCGCGGCGAATCGCGCAAGGCGCTCCGACCCCTGGACGCAGGAGAAAGTATTCGCGCTCTTTCCGCAGCTCGCGGAGCGGCGCGCGCACTTCGGCAGCCAGCTCTCGGGCGGCGAGCAGCAAATGCTCGCCATCGGGCGCGCCCTCATGACCAATCCGCGCCTGCTCATCCTCGATGAGGCCACCGAGGGCCTGGCGCCGCTCGTCTGCGTGGAGATCTACCGCGCGATCGAGCGCCTCAAGGCCGCGGGCCTCGCAATCCTCATCATCGACAAGGATCTTGAGAGCGCTGACGCGTATCGCCGACCGGCATTACGTTCTGGAGAAGGGCCGCGTGGTGTGGAGCGGCGGGTCAAACGAACTGATAGCGAGCCGGGAAGTCCAGCAGCGCTACCTGGGTGTGTGATCTAGTACGTGATGGTCAGCGTGCGCGTCTGCGTTCCGTTGCAGACGCCCGTCGCGCAGGTTCCGGACTGACCCGACGCGATGCTGCCGTTGATGGTATGACTCTGGGTGAGACCGTTGCCGGTCGCGCTGGCGGGCAGGGAAAGCGTGTAGCTCAGGCCCAGCAAGGTATACGTGAAGGGAGGTCCGGCGCCGTCCAGGGTCATGGTGTAGGGCAGGGACAGCGTGCAGCGCACCCCGTAAGCTGTGCTGGCGGCCGAGGCTGCTCCCTGGAACGAGGTGTAGGTGAAGTTCACATTGCCCGGTGAGACCGTGATCTGGCAGCTGTTGGTAGTGATCGCAGTCACGTTCAGCGGGGCCGTGACGGTATTGCCGCCTCCTTGCGGGTTCAGTGAGACCGTTACCGTGTCGGTATAGTTTCCGGCCGCACCCGGTGACGCGTCCACGGGCAGGCGCAGGTAGAACGGCACGGTCAGGCTTGCCGTGAGGGAGGCGCCGAAGTTGAACGGGTTTGCGCCCTGATCGAAGTCGGTACCGTTGGTGGCTCCCCAAGCCAGGCTGAAGCCCGCATCGCGGTAGAGGTTGTAGTTGTAGCGGTCGGTGGTGGCGCCGCGTTGCACCCGCCTTTGAGCTCCTCCGTCACATGCAGCCCGTTGTTGGCCCTGACGGTGTAGTTCATCGTGTTCGCATCGCTCGCCGCGCGCGTGCAGTTCATGGTGAAGCTGCCTGTATTGTCGTTCTGGACGGAGGGGGAGTAGACCGTGGTAATCGCAGTCACGCTGAGCGTGCACGAATACGCGGCGCTCGCCTCGAAAGCGGCAATAGTGCACGTCAAAGCCAGTGCAAGTTGCGCAGCATGGCGCAGTTTCCGGAACCGGAGTGCAGTCATCGCTTCACTCCGGAGCAAGTTACGGGCCCGACGCGGGCGATGTTGTCCTTGTCGCCTTCGGGCAGCTCGAGATTGAGAGTGCAGCTCTGGTTGTTCCACTTCAGGCGCAGGACGTTGTTCGCCTGCAATCCTGTGACAAAAGCCTCACCCCGCCGCGCAACGAAGAACTCCTTCGGATCGCCGACGAGCTCGATCTCCGCTCCCGCAGGGGCGGGCTGGCCGTCGTCCAGGACGATCTTGATCAGCGCGCCGCGCCCGGAGCGGACCGGGAAGGTCACCTTGACCGCGGAACGGGCGGGCGGGACCGTCGTCATCTCGATGGTGTCGATCTCGGCGCTGATCGGCAGCTCGTTCGGATCCAGGCGGATGCTGTTCTGGCGGTAGGGGAGGAGGCGCGGCACCAGGGCCTTGCCGTCCGAGTCGGTGCGCGTCAGCACGGCGCTTTGGAAGCCCACGCCGACGTCGGCATAGCCCGGCACTTCCACGAGGGCGAAGCTGTCGAGCAGCCTGCGCGAGGCGAAGGCCTTGCCGTCCACAAAAATCAGGCCACCCTGAGCCCCGAGCCGCGCGGTGCTCTGGATCTCTGACGCCATCGCATCCAGGCTGGCAAAGCCGTAGCTCCCTTGGTAGTAGCCGCCTCCCTCGGCGTATCTCACGTCGCCGCGCCTCCCCGCCAGGGCGCGCCAGCCTTCGCCCGTTTCAGCCGTGATCGACTTGCTTGCGCCTACGTGAAAATCGGTCCCGCCCCCCGAGCGCCGGGTCGCGCTGCCCGTGGTGTTGATCCGGCCGTCCAGCGGAATGAGGACGTTCACGCCCACGGCGTTCGCGCCGTTCTGGCTGTCCACCCGGGTCGCGCTGAAGGTGAGCGAGGCGCGCTCCGCGATGAGTATGGTGTAGTTGGCCGAGTAGGTTGAAACCGAAAGCTCGTTCGAGAACGATTCGCTACGGGCGAACCCGAGCCCGAGTTGCCCGAGCTGCCGGGTGAAATAGGTATAGCTCAACAGGGTCTGGCGCTTGTAGGACGGCGTCGCATCGATCTGCCCGATGCGCCGGAAGTCAGAGGTGACGCCTTCGGTGCGCGCGGTGAAGCCGTTGCGCAGGCTCGCGTATTCCGCGCCGAGCTGATACAGGCCACCCGTGCCGTTCGTATCGTCCCGGCTTCCGGCGACCGCGATCTGTCCGAGCATCTGGAAAGGCAAGGCCGCAGTGACCCCGGCCCCCGCGCCGAACGTCCTCCCCGAAGCCTCGCCGCGCGTTTCCAAGGTGAGGCCGTTGTTCATGCCGTAGCGAAAGAGGCCCGAGCCGAAGCGCTCGCCGTAGTCGGCGTTCTCAACGCCGAAATTGTTGCGCACCGCCCCGGCTTCGGCGCTCCAGTCGCTCAGGCCTTCCCGCAGCAGGTTGCTGCTGGTGAAAAAGCTCTGCACCAGAGTGGTTTCACGTCCGAGGACGTCTCTTACGACCAGCTGCGCCTGCCCGGTGCCGGTCAGCAACGGAAAGTTGTCGATGGTGAAAGGACCCGAGGGTACTTGAGAAGTCTGGCGCAGAGCGTCGTTGATGTAGAGCTCGACCGTGCTTGGGGTGGTCGCCGTTCCTGCAAGTGACGGGATCGGTTGGGTAACGAATCCAGGAGAAAGCGCGAAATTCCGCGAAAGTTGCACGCCCCCGAAGTAGAGAGCGCGGCCCCAGATCCCGGGCCGGGTGGTGCTGTCGCCGACGCGGAGGCTCACGTTGTCGTCGGGAAAGTCCCGGTTGAACGTCGTCTCCAGCCGTATCCAGTCTCGTGAGCCGAGTGTGGGGTCGTCCTTCAGGTTGCGCCCGACTTGCGAACTGGTGAGGACGCCGAGACTGCCCGATATCCCCAACTCCGTCAGCGCGCCCAGGTCCCTTGTCGTCAGCTCGCCGTGGTTGAAATCGCTTTGCGTGTAGCTGAGGTCGTAGTTCAGGAAGACCGAGGTCAGCGGGCGGGTGACGGGCGGGCGGCCCGCGAAATCCCGTGTCAGGTGCGTGGTCGCGAAAGCGTTCGGCGAGAACTTCAGATCGAGCGACTGATTCGCCGGGTTGAGCCGAGCCTCGTACCCCGGCACCGACCACAGCGGAAACCAGATCTGGCCGCGAAACACGACGGCTTGAACCTCGGATCTCCGAACCACGCGCCACTCCTCGAACGCGTCGATGGGCGCATGCAGGACACCGTTCAAGTCGAGCAGCACCCAGTCGCCGACCCGCGCGCCGTTGATGAAGATCTCGAAGGGGATCAGTTGGCCTTTGACTTCTGCGGGAGCGCGCTGTGCGGTTTCAGGGGCCGCGGTTCCCGAGCCTACGCCCTGGGTAATCGGCACGCTCGTCGTGCTGTTCGCTTGCGCCAATTGCATGAGCTCAGCGCCGCGGCCGGGGGCGGGACCGCCAATTCCCGCAGCGCTAGCCGGCGCCGACCCGAAAGAGAGCGCGGTGACGAGCAGGCCCGCGAAGACCTCGCCCGCCGTGCTGCGGGGAATGATGGGCTCGGTTGACACGGTTCATCGACCCGAGGGCGGCGGCGCTTCAGCCCCGACCTTGTAGGTCTGCGTCTGACCGTCGTCGAAAGTCACGGCCAGTTGCAGCGCACCCAGGGGCGCCGCAAGGCCCGCGCGCTCCAACTTGACTGGAAGCACCCTTTGCGCCCCGGGGAGAATGTAGGGACCGCCTTCGAACCGTCCGATCAGGCGCTCGCCCTCCCTCACCAGGATCTCGCGTATCTGGCTGTAAGCGGAACCGATGTTGGCGCAGGCGACGTTCAGATTGCCTGGATCACTCGGGGTGGCCTTGCATTCGACCGCCCGCTTGGCTAGGGGAGGCGTAATGAACACCGGCATCGAAAGAGCAAGGGCGATGGCGACCTGAATGTTGTCCTTGCCCGGACTCGCCTCCGGGACTTCCCTCAGGATCATGCGGTAGGTGAGCTGGCGGGTCGCGTCCGGCGGCCTCAGGCGCGCCAGGCGCACCACTTGCCGCGCCTTGGGGCCGAGCTTGATGATCGGCGGGGAAAGGATGAGGTCCTCCGTAGGAGTGAGCTCGTCGACCCCGTCGGGCTTCTGCGCCCACTGGTTGATGTCGGCCTGGAGAACGACCGGCGTGTCGCCTTCGTTGGTGACCGTGATGGCCACGGCGCGATCCCGCGGCGTCATGTAGATGCGCACCGGAGTCACGGAAAAAACACCCGCCACGGCGGGTTGGGCAACCGCCAGAAGAAGCGACAACAGGGTGAAGCTCAGGCGCGTCCGCGTCACCGAATGCATTTCAGAAGCCGACCAGCATGTCGATGGTGCCGTTGGCCTCGTCCACCTTGAATACGCGAAACTCGGTGACCGTTCCGGCCCCTGCAGGCAGCCCGCTCAAGCCCGCTATCCGCGAACCTGTCCCCACGCTGAGGTAATAGCTGTAGGCTCCACCGTGAGCGATGAACGGGGCTCCCGGCTTCGGGTTGATGCTCACGAACTGCCCCGTGCTGCACAGGACCTGGACCAATGCACCGGTCAGGTCGCTCAGGGTCTGACTGACGCAGACCCCGGAAGCCGGTGCGCCCGGAGCACCGGGATTGGAGAGAGTGATGTTGACGCTGAACGCTCCCGTCCCCGAGCCGGCCGCGCTGTGGAATGAAACCACGAGCGCAGCCAGGGCAGCAGCAAGTCGAGCGGGGCGCAGCAGCATGGCATCACCCTTCCGGGTCGGGCGGCCAGAGCTAGAAGTTCAGAACGAGCGTTTGGGTCTTGTTGCCCGACGCCGCGTTCGAGCACACGGCACCCGCGCAAGTACCCGACTGGCCCCCTGGCATGGTGCCGGTGACGGTATACGCCTGCGCGACACCGTTCCCTGTGCCCCCTGCGGCGCTCGTACCGAGCGAATACTGCAGGTTGACCGCGGCATCCGCGATGGGGCCAATAGTGGCAGTTCCGGGAGCGGCACCGCCCGGGCCCGCTACCAGACCAAAGGTGTAGGCGTGCCCGTTCGTGCAGGTTACGCTGAAGTTACCACCCGTTGCCGTTGCTGCGGCGCCCTGCAGGGACGTGTACGCGAAGTCCAGAGCCGTGACCGCACCCAAGGTGCAGACGGTGGTCAGACTGATGTTGACGTCGAAGTTCTGAGTGGTGCTCGCCCCCATGGACGTTCCTGCGATGCTCACGGTACCCAGCGCAGCCGCCACGGCCATCCACTTCTTGAGCTGAAACTGTTTCATGTCTTGTCCTTCCTCGTCGAATGTTAAGAACCTTGCCCGTCAGGCTGAACGGCCTGTCAGGCAAACCTTTTTCTCCCTATGCCGCCTGAACAAAGCACGCAGTATGCCAGAGCTTTGTACATTAGGAAAGTATTTTAACATATTGTTTTTATGATACTTTAGTGGATTAAGAGTCAAACTCATATCTCGACGCCCATGCCAAATCCGTCACATTGTGAAGGGCGGGGAGCCTGACGGCTGTTATGCATCTGACATACCGCCACAGTCCCGACAGGATCCGGCGTATCGGAGATCTTGGCGGATCACGATGAAAATCGAGGGATACAAGGAAGGGCGTTCGCAAGCGAGTCAAGAGACCGCGCGACGCTCTCAAACCGCTTGCCGCGCCGCTGCTGCGCAAGTAGATTCGCGCGAGTGCTCTCGGTCAGGAACCTCTGCAAATCCTTCTCCGGCCCGCGCGCGAAGACCGTGCTGCGGGACGTGAGCTTCGATCTTGCCGGCGGCGATTATGTCGCGGTGACGGGCGAATCCGGGGTCGGGAAATCCACGCTGCTGAACCTGATCGCCGGGCTTGAACAGCCCGATTCAGGCCAGGTGCTGTTCGACGATGCCGACCTGTGCACGCTCGACGACGATGCGCTCACTCTCATCCGCCGCCGGCACATGGGGTTCGTGTTCCAGGCGTTTCACCTCCTGCCCTATCTGACCGTGGCGCAGAACGTCGGCCTTCCCCTCGCCCTGAACGGGGCCACCGAGGCTAAGGTGCCGGAGCGTGTCGCGGCGATGCTGGATGCGGTGAAACTCGCCGACCGCGCCGAGAGCCTTCCGCGCGAGCTTTCGGGCGGCGAGATGCAGCGCGCTGCCATCGCGCGCGCCCTCGTTCACAAACCGCGCTTGGTTCTCGCCGACGAGCCGACCGGCAATCTCGATCTGGAAAGCGCATCGGACGTGCTCGCGCTGCTGCGCGATTGCGTGAAAAAGCAGGGTGCCGCGGGAATCCTCGTCACGCACTCCGGGACTGCCGCAGGGACCACCGATCGGCGCTACGTTCTGACACAGGCCGGTCTGCGGCCGGCATAGGACGGCACGGGCCGCGTTCTTTCCGCGCTAGCGGAATCCAGGAATGGTCACGCAAGGCGGAACAGGCCGCGCTCGGCTCCGTGCAGGCGCTCGAACCCGTTTCGGGTCACGAGCACCAGTTCCCCGACCTGCACGCCCGCTTTCTGATCTGGGGTGATCACGTTCGGCTGCACCACGCAGGTCATTCCCGCCTCGAGCGTCATCTCCGGAAGAGGTCCGGCCGGACGGCTGCGGGACCCGAGGACCGGCGGAAAGTAACCGCCGCCGAATCCGTGCAAGAGGTCGTCGTAGACCGTGAACCCGGCGTCCTCGATCACGCGCGCGGCATCGATGATCTGCTGCATGGTCGTGCCATGCCGCATCACACCGGTCACGGCGTCGAACGCGGCCTCCGCGGTCTCGTGGAGCTTCCGGAAGAGCGGGGTCGGCTCGGCCGCGACCGTGAAAGTTCGCAGGATCTGCCCGGGATAATCGAAGAACTGGGCGGTGATTTCGGTGGCGATCACGTCACCGGGTTGCACCTTGCGGTTCGACTCGAACTGTCGCGGCACGCAGTATTCGGGTTGGGCCATGGGCGTGACCAGGAAATAGTGGATGTAAGTCACGCCGCCGTGCGGGTGATAGGCGGCTTCGCACAGCGCGCCGAGATCCCGTTCGGTCATCCCGGGCCTCGCTTCCCGCCTTAGGCTCTCTATGGCAAGGTCGGTCAGCGCTGCTCCGATCCGCATCCAGTCGATCTCCTCCTGCGATTTCACAAGACGCAGGCGCACGTACTCTCGATTGAGATCGACAAGCGGGCCGAACACGGCCTCGAGCTTCCTGCACTTGGCGAGGCCGAGGGAGCCCGTCAGGCCCACGCGCTTCGCTCCGCGCAACCTCAAGTCGGCGATCAGCTTGTCGATGCCCCGGTGCTCGCCCCACCGCACCTCGGTGTCGCGAGCCAATTTCCGTGCGAGCGGCCAGTGGTTGTACCACTCCACGTACATTACCTGCGGCTCATCCGGGGCGACGATCGCGTAGGCTTCGACCGTCGCGGGCCACGAGGTGAGCCAGGCGACTCCAGTGCCGGCGCGCTGCTCACCGCACACGAGCAGATGGTCCACCTCGGCATGCTGCATCGTCAGCAGGAGCGCGGCGCGGCGGCGCGCCATCTCGGCGTCGGAGAAACGCGGGTACTCGGCGGCGCGGATCGCGGACAGCCTGGGATCGAGCTTGAGCGGATCGGACATGGGGGCGCAAGTGTAGCGCGAGGAAGTCGAAACGCGCGCGTCGGACGCGCCCCCGCTAAACTGGCGCAATGAGTTCCCTCCGGATCGGCCGCGCTCTGCTGCTCGCCTCGCTCGCGCAGCACAGGAGCCGGCTGGCGCTGTCGGTGCTCGCGATCGCGCTCGGAGTGGCACTCGGCTACGCGGTCCAGCTCGTGAACCGGGCGGCGATCGCCGAGTTCGCCGCCGCCGTGCAGACGCTTTCCGGGGAGGCCGATCTCGTGCTGCGCGGCCCGCGCGCCGGCTTCGACGAGTCCCTTTATCCGCGGCTGGCGAAGTTGCCCGAAGTCGCGGTGGCGAGTCCCGTGCTCGAGCTGGACGCGAGGCTGCCCGGACGCCGCGAGCCGCTCAGGGTGTTGGGGCTGGACATTTTCCGTGCGGCCCAGGTCCAGCCCTTTCTCGCGGGAGCCGAGTTGGGCCGTAGCTCGGATTCGGGTCTGGATTTCCTGCGCCCGGACCGGATCTTCCTCTCCGCCGCGGCGGCCGAATGGCTCGGCGTTGACAAGGGTGATGCCCTCGCGATTCAGACAGGGCTGCGGGTGATTTCGCTGCGAATCGCGGGAATCGCAGGGGAGGGCCGCGCGCAGCGCTACGCGGTCCTGGACATCGGTGCCGCTCAGGCGCACTTTGCGCACACCGGTGTGTTGAACCGGATCGACCTGAGACTCCGGCCCGGGGTCGATACGGAACGCTTTGCCGAAGATCTGCGCCCCGGAATTCCGGCCGGCGTGCTGATCGAACGTCCGCAGGCCGACGTCGAAAGGACCGGGGCGCTGTCGCGCGCCTACCGCGTCAACCTGAACGTACTCGCGCTGGTGGCGCTCTTCACAGGGGGATTGCTGGTTTTTTCGGCGCAGGCGCTTGCGGTCGTGCGCCAGCGCGCTCAGCTCGCCCTGCTCCGCGTCCTGGGCGTGACGCGTCGCATGCTCGTCGCGATGCTTCTCGCGGAAGCCGCCGTCATCGGTGCGCTGGGGGCGCTCGCGGGAGTCGCGCTCGGGTACGCCGGAGCCGGGGCCGCACTGCGGAGTTTCGGCGCGGAGCTCGGCGCGGGATATTTTCGCGGCATGGTGCCCACTCTCAGTCTCGATGCGGGTTCGCTCGCTGTGTTCTTCACCCTGGGCGTGCTCGCAGCGGTGCTGGGAAGCCTCGGCCCGGCGCTCGAGGCTGCGCGCGCCGAGCCGGCTCAAGCCCTGAAGGCCGGGGACGAGCAGCGACCTCTCGATCGGCTGCAGACCTCTTGGCCGGGACTCTCTGTGCTTCTCGCCGGCGCGGTCCTCACCCAGGCCGGACCCGTACAGGGTTTGCCGTTCTTCGGCTACGGCGCCATCGCACTCCTGGTGATCGGTGCCGTGATGTTGATGCCGCGGATCGCGGTACTCTGCTTTCGCGCTGCGCCGCTCGCAGGACCGGTGCCGGCCCGGGTCGGGCTCGCGCAACTTCGCGGGGCACCGGGGCAGACGGGCGTGAGCCTCGCCGCGATCGTCGCGAGCGTGAGCCTCATGGTGTCGATGGCGATCATGGTCGCCTCGTTCCGGCAGTCACTCGACGAGTGGCTCGAGCGCGTGCTTCCGGCGGATCTATACCTCCGCGCGGGTGCCGACACTGCGTTTCTGTCCCCGGCCGATCAGCGCGAGATCGCGGCGCTCCCGGGGTTGAAGCGTGTCGAGTTCCAGCGGAACCAGCGCGTGTTCGTTTCCGCAGAGAGGCCGCCGATCGCGCTGCTCGCGCGCGCGGTCGAGGGCGAAGGCAGGATGCCGCCCCTCGTCGGTGCCCCGCACGGGCGCAAGCCCGGCGACCCGCCTTCCGCCTGGGTGAGCGAAGTCGCCTCCGACCTCTACGAGTGGCGGCCGGGCGGCGTCATCGAGCTTCCTCTGGGGGGGCGGCGAGTGCGCTTCATTGTCGCCGGTGTATGGCGCGATTACGCGCGCCAGCAGGGTGCGGTCCTGATCGAGCGCTATGAATACCTGCGCCATACGGGTGACGCGAACGCGAACGACGCGGCGCTGTGGCTCGAGCCGGGCGCGACCGCCGCGGAGTTATCGAAGGAGATCGAAGCGCTCCTTCCGGGGGGCGCGAATCTGGAAGTCAGCGGGCCCGGGGAGATTCGCGAGATTTCGCTGAAGGCTTTCGATCGCACCTTCGCGGTGACCTATGCCCTGGAGGCGGTCGCGGTGATCATCGGCCTGTTCGGGCTCTCCGCGGGCTTCGGGGCGCTCGTGCTTGCGCGGCGGCGCGAATTCGGAATGCTGCGCCATATCGGAATGACCCGCAGACAGATCGGGGCCATGCTCGCCGCACAAGGGCTGCTCGTGAGCGGCCTGGGTCTCGCCGTGGGTCTCGCGCTCGGCTGGTTGATCAGCCTGGTTCTCATCCACGTCGTCAATCGTCAGTCGTTCCACTGGGGCATGGACTTGTACATGCCCTGGCTGCTCCTCGCGCAGTTCTCGGCGGTGATGCTTGCGCTCGCGACGCTCACCGCGATCGCAAGCGGCAGGCGGGCGATGAGTTCGGACGCGGTGAGGTCGGTGAAGGAGGACTGGTGAAACTGATGTCGACACTCGTCTCGGCCGCGGCGCTCTGGATGATCGGGCTCGGAATCATGGCCGCCGACGACTATCCCAAGGTACGCCAGGGAGTAGCGCTGCAATTCCCGCGCGATCACGGCAGCCATCCGCAGTTCCGCAACGAGTGGTGGTACATCACCGGCTGGCTCAGGGTGCAGGGCGGGGGCGACCTCGGCATGCAGATCACGTTCTTCCGCAACCGCCCGCACGTCGCCGAGGACGTGTCGAGCCAGTTCGCTCCGCGCCAGCTGCTGTTCGCGCATGCGGCGCTTTCCGATCCCGGGGCGGGACGGCTGCTGCACGACCAGCGCGCCGCGCGAGCGGGCTTCGGGCTCGCCGAAGCGGCCGAGGGACGCACCGATGTGGCGATCGACGACTGGTCGCTCAGGGCTGTCGACGGGGGCTATGCGGCGCAGGTCGCGGCGCGCGATTTCCGATACGCGCTGCGTTTCGAGTCGAAGCAGGGCGTGTTGCTTCAAGGCGAGCGCGGCTACAGCCGCAAGGGACCGAATCCGGAGCAGGCGAGCTACTACTACAGCCAGCCGCATCTCGCCGTGAGCGGCAGTGTCGTCGTCCAGGGCCGCGAGTTCCAGGTCTCGGGCGAGGCCTGGCTGGATCACGAGTGGTCGAGCGAGCCTCTGGCCGAGGCTGCAGTCGGCTGGGACTGGATCGGGATCAATCTCGCCGACGGCGGAGCACTCATGGCGTTTCGCATGCGTGGAAAGGACGGGAGCAGTTTCTGGGCGGGCGGTGCAGTGCGCGACGCCCGCGGCCTGTTGCGCACCCTGAAGCCTTCCGAGGTTCGATTCGTTACGCTCAAGCGCTGGCACTCGCCCCGGACCGGAGCGGAATATCCGGTTTCGATTCGCGTCGAGGCCGGTGGATTGCGCCTGGATATCGAGCCGCTGATGGACGATCAGGAGCTCGATGCACGCGCGAGCACCGGGACGGTGTACTGGGAAGGGGCGGTGCAGGCGAAGCAGGGCGACAAGTCGGTCGGACGCGGCTATCTCGAGCTGACCGGATATTGGAAGCCGCTCAGGCTTTAAGATTCACCCCTCATGCGCGTTCAAGTCGCCATCATCGGATCCGGGCCGGCAGGCCTCTTGCTCGGCCAACTTCTGCATCGTGCCGGGATCGACACCGTCATTCTCGAGCAGCGCACGAAGGAATACGTGCTCAGCCGCATCCGCGCCGGCGTGCTGGAGCAGGGCACGGTGAGCCTGCTGGATGAAGCGGGCGTCGGCGCACGCATGCGCTCGGAGGGGCTCGTCCACGAAGGCATCGAGCTTTGTTTCGGAGGCGAGCGTCATCGCATCGATTTCGTCGCGCTCACTGGGGGCAGCACGGTCACGGTCTACGGACAGACCGAGGTCACCAAGGATCTGATGGATGCGCGCGAAGCGGCCGGCGCGAAGTCCGTGTACGAGGCGCTGGACGTCAGCCTTCACGACTGCGACGGGACGGCGCCGAGAGTGCGCTATCGCAAGGAGGGTGTCGAGCACGAAGTGCAGTGCGACTTCGTGGCCGGCTGCGACGGTTTCCACGGCGTCTGTCGCGACTCCCTGCCCGACTCGGCCATCGCGACCTTCGAACGGGTCTATCCTTTCGGCTGGCTCGGCCTGCTCTCGGACACGCGGCCGGTCTCCGATGAGCTGATCTACGTGAACCACGAGCGGGGATTCGCGCTGTGCAGCATGCGATCCAGGACGCGCAGCCGCTATTATTTGCAATGCTCGCTGAGCGAG
Source organism: uncultured beta proteobacterium (assembly GCA_963699535.1). Taxonomy (GTDB): domain Bacteria; phylum Pseudomonadota; class Gammaproteobacteria; order Burkholderiales; family SG8-39; genus VBDM01. The sequence goes on from CAVOUJ010000032.1 coordinate 210,788, forward strand.
AACGTCGATGAATGGCCCGATGAGCGCTTCTGGGCGGAATTGCGCAGGCGCCTCGACAAGAGCGCCGCCGCGGCCCTGGTCACCGGTCCTTCCCTCGAGAAGAGCATCGCTCCGCTGCGCAGTTTCGTCGCCGAGCCCATGCGCTTCGGCCGCCTGTTCCTCGCGGGCGACGCGGCGCACATCGTTCCGCCGACGGGCGCCAAGGGGCTCAATCTTGCGGCGAGCGATGTCCGCTACCTGTCGCGGGCGCTGATCGACTACTACCGGAGCGGGAAGTCCACCGGGATCGATGCCTACTCCGCGAAAGCCTTGAGGCGCGTCTGGAAAGCGGAGCGCTTTTCGTGGTGGATGACGAACCTGCTGCATCACTTTCCCGAGGCGGGCGGCTTCGGCAGCAAGGTGCAGCTTGCCGAGCTGCAGTACCTCGTCGGCTCGAAAGCCGCGGCGATTTCGCTGGCAGAAAATTACGTCGGCTTGCCGTTCGAAGACTGAGCCTCGAAGCGAGCGAAGAGCTTTTGTCCGACCAGCCCGTTTCTTCCCTCGTCACGGTCCAGGGCCGCAAGCTCGAAGTTCGCTGGATCGCAGGAACCCGGCGCGGCGGGATCACGCTGGTGTTCCTGCACGAGGGCCTGGGCTCGGTATCGATGTGGCGGGACTTTCCCGAGAAGGCCGCTCAGGCTACGGGATGCAGCGTACTGGTCTACTCGCGCTACGGTTACGGCGGGTCCGACGTGTTGGACGAGCCGCGCGGCGTGGACTACATGCACGCCGAGGCGCTCGTTGCACTGCCCGAACTGCTCGAGAAACTTTCGATTCGAGATCCGGTTCTCGTGGGGCATTCCGACGGCGGCTCGATCGCCCTGATCTACGCGGCGACACGCGGGGCGAAGGGGCTCGTCGTCCTGGCGCCTCACGTGTTCGTCGAGGACATCAGCGTGAGGAGCATCGCCGAGGCGACAACGGCTTTCGAGACCACGGACCTGCCGCAGAAACTCGCCCGCCATCACGCCGACGCGGCAAAGACCTTCTGGGGCTGGAACGACATCTGGCTGCATCCGGATTTTCGCAGGTGGAACATCGAGGAATACCTGCCGCGCGTGCGTTGCCCGATGCTCGCGATCCAGGGCTTCGACGACGAATACGGCACCATGGAGCAGCTCGATGCGATCGCCAGGCAGACGGGCGGCCCGGTCGAGCTGCTGCGCCTGAGCAATTGCCGTCATTCGCCGCACCGCGACCAGCCCGGCGTCGTGCTCGAGGCGATTGTGGGGTTCATCGAACGGCTCGAAGCGCAGGATTGACCTTCCCGCAAATTCGAACCTTGGAGCGACACGCAAATGCCAGTATCCTTGCGTCCTCGATCCCATTCCCCAATCCTCACATGAAGCTCGACATCTTTCCCCACATTTTCCCGCCGGCTTTCTTCCAGCGCATGAAGGCGATGGCCGAGCAGAATCCATCGCTCGCCGCGCAGATCAAGCGCTGGCTGCACATCCCGGTGCTGTGGGACCTGGACGCGCGCTTGCGCATGATGGACACGCTTTCCGGGCTACAAGCAGATCCTGACGTTGTCGCTGCCGGCGATCGAATTCCTCGCGCCGCACGACGAGTCGCTGGAGCTCGCCATCCTCGCCAACGACGGCATGGCCGAGATCGTCGCCAAACACCCCGACTACTTCCCTGCGTTCGTGGCTTCGCTCCCGATGAACAACGTGCCGGAAGCGCTCTCCGAGATGGACCGGGCGATCGAGAAGCTGGGGGCCAAGGGGGTGCAGATCTTCACCAACGTGAACGGGCGGCCGCTCGATGAGCCCGAGTTCTACCCGATCTTCGAGCGCATGGTGAAAAAACACGACCTCCCGATCTGGGTGCATCCGACCCGGACCGCGAAATTTCCCGATTACGTCAACGAGAGCAAGTCCAAGTACGAGATCTACTGGCTGTTCGGCTGGCCCTACGAGACCAGCGCCTTCATGGCACGCATGGTGTTCTCGGGGATGCTGGAGAAGCTCCCCGACCTCAAGATCATCACGCATCACCTGGGCGCGATGGCGCCCTTCTTCGACGCGCGCATCGGCTACGGGATGGACCAGCTCGGCAGCCGCACCGCGGACGAGGACTACACCGTCATCCTCAAGCGCATGGCGAAGCGCCCGGTCGATTACTTCAAGATGTTCTACGCCGACACCTCGGTGAACGGCTCGCGGTCCGCTACGCGCTGCGGGCTGGATTTCTTCGGCATCGATCACGTCCTTTTCGGGACGGACTGCCCCTTCGACCCGGAAGGCGGGCCGCTTTTCATCCGCGAGATCATCAAGACGATCGATTCCCTGAAACTCAAGGACGGCGACCGGCGCAAGCTCTACTTCGGCAACGCCCTCCGCATGCTTCGCCTCGATCTGCCCGCCGCTCCGGAACGAGGCGCGAAACCGAAAGCCCGCGCCAAGTCGCGCAAGAAAGCGAAGAAGCGCAAATGACCATCCCTCGCGACCGCGTCGCGTACTCGGCGATCGTCGATCGGCCGAAGCTCAAGCTCCCGGCCGGCAAGCGCATCGTCGTCTGGACCATCGTCAACCTCGAGGTCTGGGACATCTCGAAGCCGATGGCGCGGCAGGTGCTGCCGCCGCCGACCGGCGCTTCGCTCCAGCCCGACGTGCCCAACTGGAGCTGGCACGAGTACGGGATGCGCGTGGGCTTCTGGCGCTTCCACGCGCTCTACGAGAGGCTGCGCATCCGGCCGACCGTCGCGATCAACGCGCGCGTGTGCCTCGACTACCCGCGCGTCGCGCAGGCGTGCAAGGACTCGGGCTGGGAGTTCATGGGCCACAGCTACGAGCAGGGCCCGATCCACAACGAAAAAGACCAGCCGGGGATGATCAAGCGCTCGCTCGACACCATCGAGCGCTTCACGGGAAAAAGGCCGGTCGGCTGGCTCGGGCCCGGCCTCACCGAGACCTACGACACCCCGGAGAACCTCACCGCCGCCGGGATCAAGTACATCGGCGACTGGGTGTACGACGACGAGCCGACGGAGATTTCGACCGCGAACGGGCCGCTCATCACGCTGCCCTACACCGTGGAGTGCAACGACATCCCGATGATGATCGTGCAGCACCACGAGGCGGCGTACTGGACCCGGAAATGCATCGACTGCTTCGAGCGGCTGTACAAGGAGAGCGCCGAGCGGCCGAAGATCATGGCGATCGCCATCCACCCGTACATCAGCGGGCAGCCGTTCCGCATCAAGTATCTCGAGGAGGTGTACGCAGCGCATCGCCAAGGCGAAGGGCGTCGTGCACTGGAACGGGGAGCAGATCCTCGACTGGTACCTGAAGGCGAGGGGGAAGTGAAGTAGGGATTCAACCGGGCTTGCGGCCCGGGCGCCCGCGGACTGCGCGCTTCCTTCCACCATGCCTAGTATCCAGTTCTCGGCATCCCTCACCGACGAGAACACCCGCACGGGCAGGCCGCGGTTGATCGCGACGGTTTCAGCGAACTGCATCAGGTTTCCCTCAGCGTTCACGTCGACATAGGCAATGGCTTTGAAGTGTCCTTGGGCGGTTTCGCTCTTCTCCGCGGCGATCTCGAACACGCTCGTCGTGCCGAGACGGGGCCCTTCGAGGCGCTCCTCGATCAGCAGCCGAAAGCAATTCCGCGCGGCGCATTCCCGCTGAACTTCCTCGAGATACTGCGAAGCAGATTCCTTGTTGTTCTCTCCGGTGACAACGGCGTGCAGATAGCCGGGCTTCTGGGTGATCGAGAGCTTGTACGACATGGGTGTCACGCGGTTCCCTGCACGGCCCATGCCCGGGCGGTCATGGCGATCGATCCCTTGGGACCGGGAACGAGTCGCGCTTTCAATGCGTCGCGGATTCGACTGCGGTGGCCGACATCCAGCGACGCAAGATAGGTGGGCGCCGCGCCCTGCTTTCCGAGAAAGGGCCTCCAGTAGTCGTCGAAGTCGCGGAACACGGTCGGAATCTCGATGATGCGAACCGAAACCAGCTTCAGGCCGGCCGCCTTGAAGAGCGCTCCGAGGGGTTCCGGCTGGCTCAAGGGGTGCCGCTCCGCCCGGTCGAGGATGGAACGGTCGGGGTCGAGCTTGAAGGCCACGTCCCAGAAGTGCTGCATCATCTGCATGCCGCGAGGGTAATCCCAGAGGTACGCGGCGACTTTGCCTCCGGGCCGCGTGACCCGCGTCATCTCTCTGACCATCGCGGCCGGGTCGGAGACGAAATTCAGCACCAGGCCGGCGACGGTCGCATCGCAGGACGCGGCCGGCCAGGGCAGGGAAGTCGCGTCGCCGACGTCGAAGCGGACGCGCGGGTCATGGATCCTGCTCCGGAGCTCGGTGATGTAGCCTTCCGAGAGATCAATCGCCGCGAGCGCTTTCGGATCGAACCTGGCGAGGATCGCGTCGACGAGGGCGCCGGTCCCGCAGCCGACATCGCCCCAATCCCGTCGCGGGGGGACGTCGAGCCAGTCGACAAACTCGCTGGCCACCTTGCGGCTCCAGCGGCCGCCGTAGCGCTCGTAGGGCCCGGACAGTCCCCAGATTTCGTACCCTAAGTCGGTCATGCCGGTACATTCTATTGGGAATGGAGGGTCTTGAGACAGCCGGGCGCATCCTCTCAGAAAGCGTCCATCTCTCGCAAGCCGTCACGTGCGCCTGAAGATAAGGCTGAAATTATTCGCCGGCATGTCCACGATCTCCGCCAGCGCGAATCCGGCGGATGCGGCGGCCCCGGACACGGCCTCAAGATCGCGAAGTCCCCACGCGGGGTCTTGGGCGCGTAGATCGGCATCGAACTTCTCGTTGCTCGGTGACGTGTGGCCGCCGGAGCGGCGGTAGGGCCCGTACAAGAGCACCACCCCGTTCACCGGGAGCAGGGCTCTGGCCCCTTCGAACAGTGCCCGCGTGGCCGGCCACGGGGCGACGTGGATCATGTTGATGCACACGACCGCATCCGCCTTGTGGACGGGCCAGGGAAACGCGGTGACGTCGAGGTCGAGCGGAGGCTCGACGTTGGCGAGTCGCTCGCCTTGGAGACGAATGCCGATCGATTCGCGCATCTCGGGATCCGCGTCGGAGGGCTGCCAGGCGAGCTGCGGGAACGCCCTGGCGAAATGGACGACGTGCTGGCCGGTGCCGCTGGAGATCTCCAGGACGGTTCCTTGCGCGGGCAAGACCCGACTCAGGACATCGCGTATCGGGTCCTTATTGCGTTCCGCCGAAGGGGACTGCCACCTGCCGTCGGCCAGCTTTTCGCCGCGTTGTCGGAGCATGGGCGCTCATTCTATTCCGCCCGCGGGATCGCGTTACGCGCAGAAGCGGCCGACGTTGACGAGGATGTTGGAGAGCCGCCCGTTGAGCTGAAGCAGGATCGCCCGCGTGCGCCTCCTGCACACGAGCCAGTAGGTCTCCTCCCTCATGCACTCCAGGTGAGGCTCCGCGTCGCGCAGCTTTCCCTTGGAGATGAATTGCTTTCGACCCGGCGTGCATGCGAAGCCGAGCGAGCGCATCGCCGCGGGGAGGTCGTCGAACGAAGTGCCGATGGGCACGCGCGCCAGGATCGCCGCGCTCTCGACGTCGATCTCGTCGCGCTCGGGGTTGCCGCAGGCGCTCAGGGCGGCGAGCAGTGCGACAGCTGCGGCGGCGCGGCGTGCCGCTCGTCCTGCCTCCCGATTGGGGGCGATCAGCCGTCCGCTGAAGCCGCCATCCATCGTCCATCGGCAAGGACGACCGATGTCTCGACCTGTCTTGCCGGGATCGACCAGTATTTCCAAAGCAGGGAATCCTTGCGCGAGTTCGGGACGACTGTAAAACCGTTCCTCCGATAGAACTCGATGGCCCACGACGCATCGGCCCAAGTGCCGATCAAGACGGGCTTGCCCGTGAGGCCCTGCACATGCCGCAAGAGTTTCGTCCCCACGCCCTTCCTCTGCAAGCTCGGCGTGACGTAGGCGTGGCGCACCAGGGCGACTTCCCCCTTGTCCTGGATTCCCATGACCCCCAGCAGACGCCCGTCTTCCTCGGTTACCCAGAAAACGACGCCGTCGGCAATATCCTTCTCAAGCTCGTCCGACGACATATAGGGGTCCCGCCACCGGTCCGCTGGAATCACGCCTCGATAAGCCTGCGCAGCAGCGTTGACGATTGCCAGGATCGCGGCCAAGTCTGCTTGCAGGCTTTTTCGAATCAGCATTATTCGTTTCGGAAAGCCCGACACTGGCCTTCATTCACGCTCATACGCAATGGCCTGGCCGATCGCTAGCCCAGCGACGCGAACCCCGGATTGAAGGCCACTTCCCACAAGTGACCGTCTGGATCCTGGAAGTAACCCGAATAGCCGCCCCAGAAGGTTTCTCGTGCGGGCTTGACGATCCTGGCGCCAGCTTGCCCGGCCTGGCGCATGACACCATCGACCTCTTCTTGAGACGCGACGTTGTGGCCAATGGAGAGTTCGAGCGGGTCCGGAGCGCCAACCGGTAGCCCTGCATCTGCGGCAAGACTCTTGCGAGGCCAAAGCGCCAACTTGAGCCCGGAGGCAAGGTTGAAGAAGGCTACGGCTCCGTTCTCGAAGTCGGCGCCCACGATTCCTTTGGTTGGAAAACCGAGGCCGTCCCGATAGAAGGCGACCGCACGCTCGAGGTCTTCAACTCCGAGGGTGAGGAGGGTGATGTTCGGCTGCATAGAACGAACTCCTGACCGGTGCAGAGTAGGGATGCTCGACGTCTAACGCAAAGCTAACCTGCCAGCTACGAGGCGCAAAGCGCCGACGCAGCGAGTCAGGTTGAGCGACGTGTTATACGCCTGTTAAGTGCATTTTGTGTCGCAGCAACGGCTTTACAAACTTTTCCGCATCCTCATCTACTCGAGGAACGGAAATTCCGAACTGTCATGACGGAATAGACCTCACTAACCGGAATGGGAAACAGCTGGTGTTCTTTCATATTTTGAAACTCCGTCAGAGTAAGACGGATTCCTTCATGCGGTCGATCTGGGACATCCTTCTCTTCAGCCGCTGGCTGCAACTTGCCAGCTTGCCATCGAAGCAATTGGATGTGGTGATACATGGTGGCATTACCTATTTTTTGCGTCTTGCGTCCCAGAAATCGAAATGTTGGCCACGTTTGGCGAAAGAATGCCTCCGCATCAGCGGCGGTCATAGGCATAACGTATTGTTGAATTCGCATATTTACATAGGCCATATCCCAGCCTCTTTCGATGTTTTCTTGAATGCGGTTCTCCGTTTCTTCGCGCCAGAGGAAAGATCCAGGAGGGAGGCGTATTGCTGCTTGATCGAGTAGCAATAAATAAAGTAAGTGTTGCCCATTATCGACTTCGCGCATCACTTTAATCGCTTCTTCAGGCTGACCATTTATAGTCAAGTATTGCGCCAACGCTTCGCGGTACGAGATGGAACTGGGTGAAAGTTCGACCGCTCGCCGGGAGTAATGCACGGCTCGATCAAGGTCTATGTAAGCCCAAATTAGTCTGTCTTGACGAAAAGCAAAATGGCGGATCCCGTAAAGTCTAGCCTTCCAATAGTGCGCTTCTGAATTCTCTGGACTCACGGCTAGAGCTCGGTCACATAACTGCTGGAGACGCTCTACTCGTTCACGACGACTGCTCTCCATTTGATTAAGAGTAGAGCGCTCGATTCTTACGGGTCGCACAATCTCGAGGCTTCTTCCCAATCGAGCCGCGAGGAGCAGTACCCGAACGTCGTCCGGGTTCGATTCCAGATAAGAATTGATTCTTACCGAGGCTTTCTCAAGCTCCCCCAAGAGCTTTTCCTCAGATACGCCCGGGCTTTTACCTGCCTCAGCTTCTTCTGCACGTTCAATCCATGGTCCAACCATTTGCGAAAGTGATGAATAGGATGTCGCCTCTCGCTGAGTTGTTGCGACGTTCATACTCGTGCAAGCAGACGTAGCAGAAAACAGAGCGAAACAGAAATAAGGGTTCACCCTCATTTGAAGCATGTTCGTGCCTCCTTCGCATAACGTTTTGGTGTGCGGCGGGTCAGCACGATTGGTTGACGTTGTGCGATGCTCGTGGCCCGTCCGCACCACCTGTTGTTAGTTAGAGAGCACGAGTGTTATGAAAAAAACGCTCTTATAGTTGCGACAACAAGAGAAATGCTGACAACAACCAAAACGATGAAGAGGAAGAGGAGGAATTTTAGCCCCATAAAAACGCCGAACTGCCTGACCGCACTGCGAGTTTCGGGAGGTAGCTCCTCACCCACACTTAGGCCAGTCAGTCTTTCGAGATCCTCTTGTGGAGAAGATCTCAGTACGCGCAGCCATCGAGCCATATCGATGGCGAACCAAATCGCTAGACCACTCAGCAGCAAGAGGAACCACCTCTCCATATGCTCTCTAACGTGGATTAGAGACCCTAAGAGGCGGATTGTATTCCGCCTTCCCTGTGGCAGGCGGCCCGAACTCTCTTGAAATCAAGATATTAGGTACGGATGTCCGAGCTGCGAATTCGTTATATGCCCGCAAAGGCATCAACTGCTTGATTCAATCCGGATTTATGCCGTCGCGGCGTCTTCCTGCAGGAACTGCAGCACCGCCACTTCCTCGCGCCGCAGCGCCGCGGTGGGATGTTCGCGGCGGGCTCGAGCCGGAGGAGGTGGAAAGGCGAGGGGCGCGGTGAGGCCTTGCAGATACGCGCGCACGAGTCCCGGGTGGACGTAGTACTTGCGGCACGTCGCGCGGGTGTTCCCCAAGCGCTTTGCCACGGCGTCGATCGCGCGGATCATGTTCCTCTCGGCTTCGCGCTGGCTCTTCGCCGGCCCGAGGAGAAAAAGCTCCCGTGCGGCGAGCATGGTGCCCGCCCAGGTGCGGAAGTCCTTCGCGGTGATGTCGCGCCCGGTGATCTCGCGCAGGTAGGCGTTGACGTCGTCCGACGAGATCGTCTGGCGCTTGCCGTTCGCATCGAGATACTTGAACAGTTCCTGCCCCGGGAGGTCCTGGCATTGCTGGATGATGCGCGCGAGCCGCCGGTCGGTGATCGCGATCGCGTGGTTCACGCCGCTCTTGCCGCGGAACGTGAAGTGCAGCTTCGCGCCCTTGATCTCGAGGTGGCGCCCGCGCATGGTGGTGAGCCCGAAAGACCGGTTCTCGCGCGCATACTCGTCGTTGCCGACGCGGATCAGCGTCTTGTCGAGGAGCCGCACCACGGTGGCGAGGATCTGCCGGCGCGTGAGATCGCGCGCGCGCAGATCGCGCTCGACGCGGTCGCGGATCTCGGGAAGGGTCTCGCTGAACTCGAGCATGCGGCGGAACTTGGATTCGTCGCGTGTCTCGCGATAGAGGGGGTGATAGCGGTACTGCTTGCGGCCACGCGCGTCGCGCGCGGTGGCCTGGATGTGGCCGTCGGGATCCGGGCAGATCCAGACGTCAGTCCAGGCGGGCGGGATGACGAGGGCCTTGATGCGCTTGCGCTCGGCTGCCGAGGTGATGCGCGTGCCATCGGGCGCGTAGAAGGCCCAGCCCTTGCCCACGCGTTTTCGCTGGATTCCGGCGAGGCCGTCGGTGACGTAGGCGAGGCCCGCGCGGGCGGCCGCTTCGCGGTGCTGGTCGACCCGGGGAGAGATCACCGCGGTCAGGTCTTCCCGGGGTGAACGGCGCCGCAGTTCCTGCATGTGCGCAGCGTTTCGTTCGAGTAGAAGGAATCGAAGAGCGGCGGCAGGTCGCGCACGATGCTCTTCAGCTGGACTTCGACGCGATGGAGAAGCCCGTGACATTGCAGGCAGTACCACTCGAAGCCGTCCTTCACGCCCTCGGGCCGCGCGCGCTCGATGACGAGGCACAGGCTCCCGGCCTCGGGACGCTGCGGCGAGTGGCGCAGGTGCGGCGGCAGGAGAAAGATCGCGCCTTCCTTCAGGTCGATCCGCCCGGGCTTGCCGTCCTCCATGATGTTGAGAAAGGCGTTGCCCTTCATCTGGTAGAAGAACTCCTCGTAGGGATCGTCATGAAAATCCGTGCGCCGGTTCGGGCCGCCGACGATGGTGACGATGAAATCGGTGTCCTGCCAGATCTGCGCGTTGCCGACCGGAGGCTTCAGCAGATGCCGGTGCTCCTCGATCCACTTCGGGAAGTCGAGGGCTTTCATCTCGATCGGGCAGCGGCTACAGCTTGATGCAGATGTTCGTCGGCTCGGAATAGAAATTCAGCGAATGCAGCCCGCCCTCGCGGCCGATCCCGGAGAGCTTCGCGCCGCCGAAGGGCGTGCGCAGGTCGCGCAGGAACCAGCAGTTGACCCAGGAGATGCCGACTTCCATCGCCTGGCCGACGCGGTGGCCGCGCGAGAGGTCGCGCGTCCACACGGTCGAGGCGAGGCCGTAGGGCGTGTTGTTCGCCATCTCGACCGCTTCTTCCTCCTTGTCGAAGGGCGCGATATGGGCGCAGGGGCCGAAGATCTCCTCGCGCACCGTGCGCGCGGTCTCGGGCAGGCCCGTCCACAGGGTCGGCTGGATCCAGGCGCCCGAGTCTCGCGCGTCGCCGAACTTGGGCACGCCGCCGCCGGTGACCACCTTCGCGCCTTCCTTCCTGGCGATTTCGTAGTAGGAGAGGACCTTCTCGCGGTGCTGCTTGGAGATGAGCGGCCCCATGTTCGTCGCCTTGTCCTGTGGAAAACCGAGGACGAGCGCCTCGGCCTTGGCCTTCAGCGCTCCGACGAAGCGATCGAAGATCGGCCGCTCGACATAGACGCGCTCGGGCGCGAGGCACACCTGGCCGGTGTTGGAGAAGATCGCGTTCGACATGCCGGCCACCGCCGCGTCGAAGTCGCAGTCGGCGAAGACGATCCCCGGGTTCTTCCCGCCCAGCTCGAAGGAGATCGGCTTCACCGTCGGCGCGACCGCTTTCATGATCGCCGCGCCGGTGGTGGTCTCGCCGGTGAAGGTGATCCCGTTCACTTCAGGGTGGGTCGTTATGAATTCTCCCGCCGAATCGGGGCCGAAGCCGTGCACCACGTTGTATACGCCCGCCGGGACGCCCGCTTCATGCATGACCTCGGCGAGCAGCGTGGCGGTCGAAGGCGTTTCCTCGGACGGCTTCGCCACGATCGTATTGCCGCAGGCGAGCGCGGGGGCGAGTTTCCAGGTGAGCAGCAGGAGCGGCAGGTTCCAGGGCGCGATCACGCCGACCACGCCCAGGGGCTTGCGCATCGCGTAGTTGACTGCGCCCTTGCCGTCGGGCGTATCGAGCCAGTAGGATTCGGTGCCGTAGGTGCGCACGATGTCGGAAAAGACGCGGAAGTTCGCCGCGCCGCGCGGGATGTCGAGGTGGCTCGCCAGCGACACGGGCTTGCCGGTGTCGGCGACCTCGGCGGCGACGAAATCGTCGAAGCGCTTCTCGATTCCCTCCGCCACCTTGCGCAGGAGGTCGACGCGCGCCTGCAGGGCCATCTTGCCCCACGGGCCCTTGAGCGCGGCCTTTGCGGCGCGCACCGCCTCGTCCACCATGGCGCGGTCGGCCTCATGGACCTGAGCGACAACGGTGCCGTCCACCGGATTGATCTTGGGAAACTGCTTCCTGCCGTCGACGAACCGTCCGTTGATGTAGCACTTGCGCTCGGCAACCCTGATGTTCGCAGTCATGAAATCTCCGCAGGAAGGAACCTGCCATAGGCAGGCCGAAAAATAGATGATACTTTACCAAATGCGTTGCGCTCAGACACGAGCGCAAGCGACTTGAGCGCGAAGCCGTCCGCGATGACCCTCGTTTCCAAGGAAAGAGCGATCCTGTTCGCCGATGTGAGCGGCAGCATGGCCTTTCACGAGACGCTCGGCGACAAGCTCGGGTGGAAGGCCATCAAGGCCTGTCTTGCCGAGCTGCGCGAGATCGTCGAAAAGCGAGAGGGCCAGGTGGTCAAGGTCATCGGCGACGAGATCATGGCGGTGTTCGACAGGCCCGAGGCTGCGAGCGCGGCGGCGAGGGACATGCAGCTGCGGGTGAAGGCCATGGAGCCCGTGGCCGGCGTGAAGTTCGAAATACGGATCGGATTTCACTTCGGCCCGGTCCTCGAGGACAAGGGCGACTTTCTGGGCGAGGGCGTCAACACCGCGGCGCGGTTGAGGAGCCTCGCGAAGGGCGGCCAGATCCTCACCAGCGGCGCCACCGCGAACAAGCTCTCCATTACCCAGCGGATCTATCTGCGCGACCAGGACGCGGCCACCCCTCAAGGCAAGCATGACGCAGTGCACGTCTACGAATTGCTGTCCGACGATACCGAAGAGGCGACCCATGTCGCGGGACTCGCGACCAGCGCCAACGTCAAGGCCTTCCTTTCGCTTTCGGTCGGCGAGCGGACCATGACGTTCCCGGAAGGGAAGACGGTGCTCACGATGGGGCGCGAAAAGGACTGCGACCTCGTCGTGACGGAAAGAACCGCTTCCCGCCACCATGCGCGCATCGAGAAAAGCGGCCTTCAGTTCATGCTCATCGACGAATCGACCAACGGTACATATCTCGCGGTGGAAGGGGACCGCGAGGTGCTGCTGCGCAAGGCCCGGGTTCTGCTTCGCGGCCGGGGCAAGATCGGATTCGGAACGTCTACCGCCAAGGCGGAGCAGCCGGTGCGGTTCGATTGTCCGTGATCCGGAACGAAGCCGGGTGCTAGACTGCGAGCTTTTTCGGGAGAGTTGACGTGAACGAAGTTGCATCGGCGGCGCGTCCCGCGATTTCGGGAAAGGAACACTGGACGAGCAAGGCCGGGAAGAACGGCGAGCCGGTCAGGCTTTTCCTTTGGCAGAAGCCGCCCGCCCCGGGACCGCGCAAGCGCGGTACCGTTCTCTTCGTGCACGGCTCGTCGATGGCTTCGCAACCCACCTTCGATCTGAGCGTTCCCGGGCGCCCGGATTCCTCGGTGATGGAATGGTTCGCCGCACGCGGGTTCGATACCTGGTGCATGGATCACGAGGGCTACGGGCGCTCGGACAAGGCGCGCCCCATCAACTGCGATATTCCGAACGGCGCCGAGGACCTCGCCGCCGGCAGCGAATACATCCTCAAGAAGACCGGCGAGAGCAGGCTCCTCATCTATGGAATCTCCTCGGGAGCGCTGCGGGCGGCGCTATTCGCCCAGAAGCATCCGGAGCGCGTCGCGCGCCTGGCCCTGGACGCCTTCGTGTGGACGGGCGAGGGCAGTCCAACCCTCGCCGAGCGGAGGAAGAAGCTGCCCGAGTTCTCCTCCAAGAACCGCCGGCCGATCGACCGCGCATTCGTTCACAGCATTTTCTCGCGCGATCATCCCGGGACGGCGGACGAGGCCACGATCAATGCCTTCGCCGACGCCATCGTCGCGCTCGACGACTCCGTTCCGACCGGCACCTATGTGGACATGTGCTCGAAGCTGCCGGTCGTCGATCCCGCGAAGATTGCCGTCCCCACGATCATCATGCGCGGCCAATGGGACGGCATCGCCGGGTTCGACGATCTGATCGAGTTCTTCAAGCGGCTGCCGAATCCGGACAAGCAGTTCGCGGTGATGGCCGGAATCTCGCACGCGAGCTTCCAGCAGAAGAATTACCTGATGGTCTATCACATCCTGCACTCGTTCTTTTCCCAGCCTGAGCCTGAATACAGAGGTTGATGCCATGCGCGCGCTCGCTATTCCCGTCCTGGTGCTCTCGCTCGCCGCCGCGGCGGCGGCCCAGACCTATCCTTCCCGTCCGGTGAGGATCGTGATTCCGCTCTCGCCGGGCGGCACGACCGACGTCCCCGGGCGCATCATCGCCCAGAAGCTTTCCGAGAGCCTCGGGCAGCAGTTCTTCGTCGAGAACCGGGCAGGCGCGGGCGGCACGATCGGCTCGGACTTCGTGGCCAAGTCCAAGCCCGACGGCTACACGCTGCTCCTCACCGCGACGCCCTTCGTGATCACGCCGCACGTGTACAAGAAGATGCCTTACGACGCGCTGGCCGACTTCGCGCCGGTGATCCGCATCGCGACCGGGCCGTACGTCCTGGTCGTGCATCCCTCGCTCGGGGTGAATTCGGTCAAGGAGTTGATCGCAGCCGCGAAGAAGGAGCCCGGCAAGATCGACTTCGCGAGCTCCGGCAACGGCAGCGCCCAGCACCTGGTCAGCGAGCTGTTCATGTACATGGCCGGGATCAAGCTCAACCACGTGCCCTACAAGGGCAGCGGGCCGGCGCAGCAGGACCTGATGGCGGGCATCATCAAGGTGAGCTTCGTCGGCACGCCGATCGCGATTCCGCACATGAAGTCCGGCCGGCTCAAGGCGCTCGGCGTGAGCACCTCGAAGCGCTCGCCCGAGATGCCGGAGGTGCCGACCGTCGCCGAGGCCGGCGTGCCCGGCTACGAGGCGGTCGTCTGGATCGGCCTGCTCGCCCCGGCCGGGACGCCGCAGGAAATCATCGCCAGGCTGAACGGCGAGATCGGCAAGCTCGTGCATGCCGACGAAGTCAAGAAGCTCCTCGGCCCGACGGGCATGGAGCCCGACCCGGACACCCCCGAGCAGTTCGCCGCGTACCTCAAGGCCGACTACGACAAGTGGGGCAAGGTCGTGCGCGACTCGGGTGCAACGGTGAACTAGGAAAGCCCGTCATTCCCGCGCAGGCGGGAATCCACGCCTGCCTGTAATTCGTGCGGGAAATCATCTTCCTCCTGGCGCTCGCGAGCGCCAATTCGGGCATCGCCCTGCGCGCGGTCGAGCCCATGCTGCCGCAGCTTGCGTCGGATTTCGAGGCGAGCATTTCCACGACCGCTCTGATCATTTCGGCCTATGCCTTCGCGTACGCGGGGGCGCAACTCCTCTACGGACCTGTCGGCGACCGCTTCGGCAAGCTGCGGGTTGTCACTTTGAGCTTGATGGGGGCTGCGCTCGGTTCGTTCGGCTGCGCATTGGCTCCGGACCTCGTTTCTCTTGGCGCGATGCGGCTCGTGACGGCGCTGTTCGCCTCGACGCCCGTCATTCTGGGAATGGCCTATATCGCCGACCGGGTCGCGATCGCGGAGCGCCAGCCGGTGATCGCTCGCTTCATCATCGGCACGATAACGGGGCAGGCGCTGGGCCCGGCGGCGGGCGGTGCGCTGACAGACCTGATCGGCTGGCGCGGGGCGTTTGCGGTGATCGGTGCGGTCTTTGCCGCGGTCTCGGCGATACTTCTCCTGCGTACGCGCCCGCAGTGGGACAGCGAAAAGCGCAGCGCTTCCCTTGGAAATCCCCTCGCGGTGCACCTTGGACTGCTCGAGTCATCGCGCGTGCGGCATGTCGTGAGCGTAGGTCTCATCGAAACCTTTCTCTTCTTCGGCGCCTTCTCGTTCCTGGGCGCCTACCTCAAGCTGCGCTTCGACCTGAGCTTGAGCCTGATCGGGGCGATTCTCGCGGGATTCGGTCTCGGTGGCGTGCTCTACGCCGTCGGCGCACGCCGGCTGCTGCAGACCTTCGGCCAGCGCCGCCTGGTGCTTGCAGGAGGCGTGGCCTGCTTCGCCTTCTATACCCTCGCGATGCTGACGCCGGTCTGGCAGACGTTCATCGCCTGCACGATGGGACTCGGATTCTCCTTCTACATGCTGCACAACACCCTGCAGACGAAGGCGAGCGAGATGGCCCCCGACAGGCGCGCCTCGGCGCTTGCCTTGTACTCGTCGGGCTGGGCGATGGGGCAGGCCCTGGGCGTCGCAACGATGGGTCTTGCAGTCGGGCTCGTTGATTATGGGCCGGCGATCATCGCGTTCGGGGCGGGCTACTTCGCGCTCGGCATCTGGATGAGACGGAACCTCGGCAAGCTCTAGGGCGTTTCCCGGCGAGGCTGGCTTCATGCCAGTGCGTGGTGCGAGAATCAGCAATCGAAGACTCGAAAGAACGCAAGATGGGAGCGGGTTTGCCCGCATCGACTGCCGCCGCTGGATTCGTCAGACCGGGGGAACTGCTCGCCTTGTATTGGGGGGCGAGATTCCTCGTTCCTCTGGGATTGTGCTTCGCGCTTCCCGCCGTTGCGCTGGAGCCGATCCGTATCGCGAACAACGTCTACTTCGTGCGCGGTGCAACCGAGGTGCCCTCGGCCGCGAACCGCGGCCATACCTCGAACGCCGGCTTCGTCGTCACCCAGGACGGCGTGGTCGTCTTCGATGCGTTAGGCACGCCGGTGCTCGGCAGGGAGCTGATCGAGGCGATCCGCAAGATCACTCCGGCACCGATCCGTCGCGTCATCGTCAGCCATTACCATGCGGACCATTTCTACGGTCTTCCGCCTTTCAAGGATGCGGGCGCCGAGATCTGGGCGCACAGCGCGGCGCGCGTGTACCTCGATTCCGAGGCCGCGAAGCAGCGCCTCGCCGAGCGGCGCCAGTCGCTCGCGCCCTGGGTTGCCCCGGACATGCGCCTGGTGCCCGCCGACCGCTGGCTCGACGGCGAAGTGTCATTCAAGCTTGGAGCTCTGACGTTCCGCGTCTTTCCGGTGGGCCCGGCGCACACGCCCGAGGATCTCGCGATGGCGGTCGAGGAGGAGAACCTGCTTTTCGTCGGCGACCTGATGTTCGCGGGACGCATACCTTTCGTGGGCGACGCCGACAGCAAGGCCTGGATCGCCGCGATCGACCGCATCGTGAAGTTCAGTCCGAAGATCCTGGTCGGCGGCCACGGCGATGCCTCGCGCGATGCCGCGGCGGACTTGCGCATGACGCGCGACTACCTCGTGTTCCTGAGAGAGAAAATGGGCGCCGCGGCCGCCGAGCTCGAGGACTTCGACCTCGCCTACAGGCGCACGGACTGGTCGCGCTTTGCGCATCTGCCGGCGTTCGAGGCGGCGAACCGGAGGAACGCGTACAACACCTACATTCGGATGCAAGGAGGAGAGAAATGAGCCCCTTGAATCCCGCTATAATTTAAGCCCTTTGCCCGCTCGGTCTGGAAAGATTTCCATGAACACCCGCGACGCCACGCTTGCGAAAGTCCGCGAACTCGCGCATTTCATCGGTGGCAAGCATGTCCAGGGCGAAAGCGGCCGCTTCGGCGACGTTTTCAATCCCACCAGCGGCGCGCTCGCCGCGCGAGCGCCGCTCGCGTCGAAAGCGGAGGTCGAGCGCGCGATCGCCAACGCCAGGGAGGCATTCGCGGGCTGGTCGGAGACCTCGCCCGTCACGCGCGCGCGCGTGATGTTCCGCTTCAAGGAGCTGGTCGAGAAGAACATCGACGAGCTGGCTTTCATCGTCGCCTCCGAGCACGGCAAGGTGCTCTCCGACGCCAAGGGCTCGGTGCAGCGCGGACTGGAGGTGGTCGAGTTCGCCTGCGGCATCCCTCATTTGATGAAGGGCGAGTTCTCCGACAACGTCGCTACCGGTATCGACCTGTATTCGATCCGCCAGCCGATCGGCGTCTGCGCCGGGATCACGCCGTTCAATTTCCCTGCGATGGTGCCGATGTGGATGTTTCCGGTCGCGATCGCCTGCGGCAACACCTTCATCCTCAAGCCTTCCGAGAAGGACCCGTCCTGCGGGTTCCGGCTCGCCGAGCTGATGCTCGAGGCCGGCGCGCCTCCGGGAGTGCTCAACGTCGTGAACGGCGACAAGGAGGCGGTCGATACGCTGCTCACCGATCCGCGCGTCGCCGCGATCAGCTTCGTCGGCTCGACGCCGATCGCGAAATACGTGTTCGCCACGGGCTCGGTGAACGGCAAGCGCGTGCAGGCGCTGGGTGGCGCGAAGAACCACATGGTGGTGATGCCGGACGCCGACATCGAAGTGGCGGCGGATGCCCTGATGGGCGCGGCCTACGGGTCGGCCGGCGAGCGCTGCATGGCGATTTCGGTCGCGGTGCCGGTCACCGACCGGACCGCGAACGAGCTCATCGAGGCGATGGCGCCCAAGGTACGGAAACTCAAGATCGGACCTTCGACGGACAAGGCCTCCGAAATGGGGCCGCTGGTGACGCGCGAGCACCGCGACAAGGTGAAGGGCTACGTCGATCTCGGAGTGAAGGAAGGCGCGAGCCTCGTGGTCGACGGGCGCGGACTTCAAGGTGGCGGAGCAGCCGAACGGCTTTTTCCTGGGCGGGTCGCTCTTCGACAAGGTCAGGCCCGAGATGCGCATCTACAAGGAGGAGATTTTCGGGCCGGTGCTGTCGGTCGTGCGCGCGAAGAATTTCGAGGAAGCGCTCGCGCTGCCTTCCGACCATGAATACGGCAACGGAGTGGCGATCTTCACGCGCAACGGCGACGTCGCGCGCAATTTCACGCACAAGGTCAATTGCGGCATGGTGGGCATCAACGTGCCGATTCCGGTGCCGCTCTCCTTCCACAGCTTCGGCGGCTGGAAGAGCTCGATATTCGGCGACATGAACCAGCACGGACCGGAGGGCGTGCGCTTCTACACCCGCATCAAGACGGTGACCGCGCGCTGGCGCGAGGGCGTGAAGCCCGCGCCGAATTTCGGCATGCCGTTGATGAAATAGAGGCGTCAAGGGCGGCGCCGGCGATGGTCAATCTCCACGACATCCGCTACCTGCGAATCGGCACGCCCAATCTCGAGTCCGCGGTCGAGTTCGCCACGAAGATCGTCGGCCTGCAGCTCGTCGGCCGCGAGGGCAGGGCGGCGTACTTGCGCAGCGACAAGGTCTCGGTGCGCGGCGATACGCGCGACCACACGCTGGTGTACTTCGAAGGCGATCCCAGCGACCACGTCATCGGATTCGACCTCAGGAGCCGGGACGACTTCGACCGGGCGGGCGCCGAGATCGAGAAAGCCGGCCATCCGGTGCGCTACGGCACGAAGGAAGAGTGCGAGCTGCGCCGCGTCCAGCAGTTCCTCGCCTTCAAGGACCCGACCGGAAACAAGATCGAGATCGTGGTGCGGCCGTTCCACAGCGGCGTGCGCTATTTCCCGGCGCGCGACGCCGGAATCACGCATTTCAGCCACATCGGGCTGCGCACTTCCGACGCGCCGCGCGACGAAGCCTTCTGGACGCGGCTCCTGAACGCCCGCGTCTCGGACTGGATCGGCGACGCGCCGCTCCTGCGCGTGAACACCATCCACCACACCCTCGCGCTCTTTCCCTCGCCGCACCCGGGCGTGCAGCACATCAACCATCAGGTCGAGGACTTCGACGACGTGATGCGCTCGTATTATTTCCTGCGGGAGAAGGGCGTCCGGATCGTGTTCGGCCCCGGCCGCCATCCCTCCTCCTCGGCGTGTTTTCTCTACTTCGAAGGACCCGACCGGATGGTCTACGAGTACTCGGTGGGGGTGAAGCACATCCTGCCCGAGGAAGAGGCGAGCTACCGCCCTCGGCAGTTTCCGTTCGCGCCCGAGTCGTTCTGCATGTGGGGCTCGCGGCCGGACATCCCGGAGTTTCGCGCGGAAGAAGACGGCAAGAAAAAGACGCCTCTGAAAACGGTGGCGTGACCTGGGAGCCGCGCCATCCGGCTCGATCCCCAATCAACCCAGAGAGAAGACGTGAACGCACAAGCAAGCTTTCAGGTGCTCGGCATCTGCGGAAGTCTCAGGCAGAAGTCCTTCAACATGGCCGCGCTCAAGGCAGCGGGCGAGCTCATGCCCGCGGGCCTCAAGCTCCGCATCACGAGCATCGCCGACCTTCCCATGTACAACTTCGACGTGCAGGAGAAGGGTTTCCCTCAAGCGGCGACCCGGCTGCGCGACGAGATCCTCGCTGCGGATGCGCTGCTGTTTGCGTGTCCCGAGAACAACTGGACGGTCGCGGCCTGCCTCAAGAACGCGATCGACTGGATGTCGCGCTTCCAGCCGCAGCCGTTTCAAAACAAGCCGGCCGCAGTGTTCAGCGCCACTGGAGGACCGGTCGGCGGCGCGAGGGCTCAGTACGATCTGCGCCGCATTCTGTCGGGGCTGGGGGTCGTGTGGCTCGCCAGGCCCGAGGTGTTCATCGGCATGGCGGCGAGCAAGTTCACGGACGGCAAGCTCACCGACGAAACGACGCGAAAGTTCCTCACCGACCAGATGGTCGCGTTCGAGGACTGGATCAAGCGCATGAAGCGGGCCTTTGCCTGAGAAGGACGATCAATGAGCTATAGATTGCTGACCTACCAGTCGGACCGCGAGGCGCGCGCCGGAATTCTCGTCGAAGATACGATCTACGACGCAGCCCGCTCGAGCGGGCAGTCGGCGTGGTCCTCGGTGCTGGCCGCGCTGCAGCAGTGGCCGAAGGCGAACCGCGCTTTCGCCGCTGCAGCCAAGCGCATCGCTTCGGGCAAGAGCAAGGCGAAGGGAGTACCTCTGAAGCGCGCGAAACTGCTCGCGCCGGTTCTGTACCCGGGCAGCATCTTCTGCGCCGGAGCGAACTACACCGACCACATGGCCGAGATGGCGCGGGCTCAAGGCAAGGAGCCGGGCCCGACGATGAAGGACCTGGGCGAGCAGCCCTGGCACTTCGTCAAGACCTCGAGATCGGTCGTCGGGCCGGACGCGAGCGTGAAGCTCCCGGCGTATTCGCAGAAGGTCGATTGGGAAGTCGAGCTGGCGGCGGTGATCGGGAGAACGGCGAAGGACGTTCCGGTGGAAAAGGCGCTCGCCTGCGTCGCCGGCTATACCATCGCCAACGATCTTTCGGCGCGCGACGCGATGAAGCGCGACAAGAACCCGCCGGGCTCGCCCTTTCATTACGACTGGGTCAGCCAGAAATGCTTCGACGGTTCCTGCCCGCTCGGGCCCTGGATCGTCCCGGCGGGCGACCTGCGCGATCCCCACGATCTCGGCATCAAGCTCTGGGTGAACGGCGAGCTGATGCAGGATTCGCGCACCAGCAAATTGATCTTCGACACCGCCGAGCAGATCGCGATGCTGTCATCACGCGTGACCCTCAGGCCGGGCGACCTGATCCTCACCGGAACGCCGGCGGGGGTCGGCATGGGAAGAGGGCGGTTTCTCAGGGCCGGCGACACGGTCAGGCTGTGGATCGAGGAAATCGGCGAATTCAGCCACACGCTCGCCTGAGACAGTCGGGCGCAACCCACCGGAAAGGAAACGCAGATGTTGAAGGAACTATGGGACAAGGGACTTGCCGTGCGCAAGGAAGTGCTCGGCGCCGAGTACGTCGAGCGCAACTTGAAGTCCGCGGACGATTTCACCATGCCGATGCAGGAACTCGTCACGCAATCCTGCTGGGGCTGGCTGTGGGCGCGCCCGCAGCTGCCGCGCAAGATGCGCAGCCTCATCAATCTGGCCCTGCTGTCGGCGCTCAACCGGCCGCACGAGTTCAAGACGCACGTCAGAGGCGCCCTCACCAACGGCTGCACCCGCGAGGAGATCCGCGAGGTCCTGCTTCAGGTGGCGGTGTATTGCGGAATGCCGGCGGGCGTCGAAGCCTTCAGGCTTGCGCGCGAGGCGATGGCCGAGCACGAGGGCGTGAAGCGCGCCTAGCGGCCGCGGCTGTCGTCGTCGTTTCGGTCTTCGTCGAGGGTCAGCGTGCTTCGCAGGTTGCCGGTGGTGCGGTCAAAGAGAGCGTGGAATCGCCTGTAGCGGAAGTTGAATTCCTGGATCCGCCAGGTCCACACCTCTTCGTCGCGCGCCGGGAAGAAGTCGATTTCCCTCGGCTTGCCGATCATCCGGCGCACTTCTTCGCGCGACATTCCCGGTTGCACCTTGTCGAGGTATTCCAGGCTCAGCACCTGGCGGACTTCGCGCACGGTCTGATCGGGCCCGAGCGTGATCATGTAGGTCTGCACGCCGACGGGACCGAGCGGATACTCCCAGGCCTCCGATCCGTCCGGGTTTTTCCAGATGGCCTCGGGTGCGCCAAATTTCGCCCGAACCTCGGGCGCTGGAGTGCCCGGACTTATACTCGGAAAATTCACGCAGGCCGCAGCGAGCGCGAGGACCACGGCGAGGGCATAGGTTCGACAGCGAAGCATTCGCCTGATATTAGACCAGGAAACGCGGTACGATCCGGTAAGACGTAAACGCGGGAGTCTTTCCCGGTATTCCCATGCAACGCAGGATCCCTTGTGTGCTGATGCGGGGCGGAACCTCGCGGGGGCCCTACTTCCTCGCCTCCGACCTCCCGGCCGATCCGGAGCGCCGCGACGCGGTCCTTCTCAAGGTCATGGGCTCGCCTCACGCGCTGCAGGTGGACGGAATCGGCGGTTCGAACACGCTCACGAGCAAGGTCGCGATCGTCAGCCGCTCCGCGCGCGAGGGCGCCGATGTCGATTATCTCTTCGCGCAGGTGTCGGTGACCGAGGCATTCGTCGATACCAAGCCCAACTGCGGCAACATGCTTGCCGGGGTGGGCCCGTTCGCGATCGAAGCCGGGCTGGTTCGGGCGGGAGATCCGACGACGACGCTCAGAATTTTCAACGTGAACACCCAGACTCTCGTCGAATCCATCGTTCAGACTCCCGGTGGCGAAGTCGAGTACTCGGGCGACACGCGCATCGACGGCGTGGCGGATCCGGCCGCGCCGATCAAGCTGACATTCCTCGATGCGCCCGGAGCGGTGACAGGGAAGCTCCTGCCCACGGGAAACCTGCTCGACCGGATCGACGGCGTCGAGGCGACCTGCATCGACATGGCGATGCCGGTGGTGATCATGGCGGCGGAGGCGATGGGGAAAACCGGGCAGGAGAGCCCGCAGGAGCTGGACGCCGACCGGGCGCTGATGCAGCGAATCGAGTCGATCCGCCTGGAGGCGGGGAAGCGCATGGGGATGGGCGACGTTTCGCGCCTCGTGGTTCCCAAGCCGGTCCTGGTATCGAAACCGATGCGGGGCGGGGCGATCGCCTCGCGTTATTTCACTCCCCACGCCTGCCACCGCACACACGCGGTGACGGGCGCGCTTGCACTGGGCACGGCTGCGGTGCTGCCCGGCACGGTGGCGAACCGCTACATCGAGCCGCGCGGTTTTTCGGGCGGGGTGCTCGGAGTCGAGCATCCCTCGGGGCGAATCGACGTGGATCTCGTCACCGACTGCTCGGGCGCTCAGCCTGTGGTCGAGCGCGCGTCCTTCGTGCGCACGGCGCGGCGCATTTTCGAAGGGCACGTCTACGTGTCCGCAGCCCTGTTCGACTGAGCCGGCGCTGCGCATTCATCGAGGAGGAGGACTCATGGGCCAGATCGTCAGCTTCAAGCGGCCGGACGGAAAAAGCGTTTCCGGTTACCTCGCCGAACCCAAGGCCGGCGCGGGCTCCCCGGGCATCGTGGTGATCCAGGAATGGTGGGGGCTCAACGACCAGATCAAGGGCGTGGCGGACAAGCTCGCGGCCGCAGGATACCGGGCCCTCGTGCCCGATCTGTACCGCGGCAAGGTCACGGTGGACGCCAAGGAAGCCGAGCACCTGATGACCGGCCTCAATTTTGCAGACGCCGCGGGCCAGGACGTGCGCGGCGCCGTCCAGTACCTGAAGGGGAAGAGCGAGAAGGTCGGGGTCACGGGCTTCTGCATGGGCGGAGCGCTCACGATCCTCTCGGCGGTCAATGTGCCCGAGGCGGACGCCACAGTCTGCTGGTACGGTTATCCGCCGCTCGAATACGTCGACGCTTCGAAGATCAAGGCGCCGCTGCTCGCGCATTTCGCTATCGACGACCAGCCCTTTCCGATCGCCAAGGTCGAGGAGCTGGAGAAGAAGCTGCGCGATGCCAGGGTGCGCTTCGAGGCTCACCGCTACAAGGCGAAGCACGCTTTCGCCAACGAAACCCGCGTCGGCAAGAACGCGCTGCCCTACGCCGAATACAATCCCGACGCGGCGAAGCTCGCCTGGCAGCGGACCATGGAGTTTCTCGCGAAATCTCTCAGATAGTCTCTCGGTCGCAATCGCTTTTCGAGGAGGAGGAGGCATGATCGCCCGAACGATATCCGTCTTGGCTGTCTGGACCAGCCTGGTCGCGGCAGCGGCCGCGCAGACCTGGCCGGCCCGGCCCATCACGCTCATCATCCCGTTTGCCCCCGGCGGCGGAATCGACGCGAGCGCGCGTATCCAGGCGCAGCACCTGGGCGAGCTGCTCGGGCAGACGATCGTCTCGGAGAACATGGGCGCCGCGGCCGGAATGGTCGGGAGCCAGCGCGTCGCCAGGGCGGCGCCGGACGGCTACACCTTCCTCATCGGCAATACCGGAACGCATGCCTACAACCAGTCCCTCTACAAGAAGCCGCTCTACAACCCCGCGACCGATTTCGCCCCGATCGGGCTCGTTTCGGAATCGCCGAGGATCCTGGTCGCGCGCAAGGACCTTCCGGTGAAGGACTTGAAGGAGTTCATCGCCTACGCGAAGGCCAACCAGGGCAAGATGCAGTACGCGTCGGCGGGCGTGGGCTCGGGGACGCATCTGCCCTGCGCGCTTCTCAACCGGGCGATCGGGGTGGACGTCACCCACATTCCCTACCGCGGCGCCGGTCCGGCCATGCAGGACCTGATCGCGGGGCGCGTCGATTACATGTGCGACACGATCCAGACGGGCGCGGTGCAGGCGAAGGCGCACGCGGTGAAGGGCATCGCCGTGATGTCGATGAAGCGCGTGGCTATCATCGCAGACCTCGCGACGACGGGCGAGCAGGGCCTCCCCGGGGTCGAAGCAAGCGTCTGGAACGCCTTTTTCTTCCCGAAGGGAACGCCCGATGCCATCGTGCGGAGAATGAACAAGGCGATGGGAGACATGCTCGAAAATGCCTCCTTGCGCAAGCGCCTGGAAGATCTGGGCCTGGAAATCGTCGCGCCGGAGCGCCGGAGCCCCGAGTACCTTGCGAAGTTCCTGGCCGAGGAGATCGAGCGCTGGGGGAAGATCATCAAGGCGGCCGGGATCAGCGCGGACTGAACCATTCGACAATCGACAAGGAGAAGAACCAAATGGACTTGGGCTTAAAGGGAAAGAACGCCGCGATCAGCGGATCGAGCCAGGGCATCGGCTTCGCCATCGCGACGGCGCTCGCGAAGGAAGGCTGCAACGTCGCGCTTTCCGCGCGCGGGGCGGACGGCCTGTCCGCAGCGGTGAAGGAAATCCAGGCGCTCGGCGTGAAGGCAGTCGGCATCGTCACCGATTTTTCGACGGAGGAGGGCTGCAAGCAGTTCGCGAACGAGGCGGCGGCCAAGCTCGGCGGCATCGACATCCTGGTCAACAACGTCGGCGGGATGATCCCTGGGACGCTGGACAGCCTGACCGAGGAGCAGTGGGGCAAGGCGCTGAGCGTGAACCTGATGTCGTACGTCTACACCACGAAGCACGCGGTGCCCCACCTCAAGAAATCCCGCGGAGCGCGCATCCTCAATGTCTCGGGCGTCACCGGCAGGCAGCTCTTGCCGGGCACCTTCTCGACCACGCTGCCGAACTCGGCGATCATCGCCTTTTCCAAGCTGATGGCGGCCGAGCTGGGCTCGGCGGGCATCACCGTCAACAACATCTGCCCGGGTTTCACCAACGTGAAATCCTGGGGCCCGCGGGCGGAAGCGATGGCAAAGGTGCGGGGGACGAGCGCGGATCAGGTGCGCGCCGGGATCGCCGGGCAGACGCTGCTCGGCCGCTGGGCCGAGCCCGAAGAAATCGGCAATGTCGCGGCTTTTGTCGTCTCCTCGAAGAACACCTACATGACCGGGACCACGGTCGAGGTGTGCGGCGGCCTCCTGCGCTACATCTAGTTGCCGTCAGGAGGGCAGGCGCTGCGGTTCCGGCACCTGGCCCGTGAGAATTCCACGTGGGTGAATTCGGAATAGGGCAGCCGGTCGCGCGCTTCGAGGATCCGCGCCTTCTGCGCGGCGAAGGGCGCTTCGTGCACGACGTGAATCTCCCGGGGCAGCTCTACGTGGTGCTCGTGCGCTCGCCGCACGCTCACGCGCGCATCTCGGGAATCGACACGACTGCCGCATCCGCGGCGCCCGGCGTCGTCGCGGTGTACACGGGCGAGGATTACGCGCGCGAAGGCTTCGGCGGGCCCTCGCCGACCTTGAAGCGCACGCGCGCCGACGGCTCGCCCATGTTCTGGCGCGCGCACCCCATCCTCGTCCGCGACCGCGTGCGCACCATCGGCGATCCGGTGGCGATGGTGGTCGCGGAGACGCTCGGACAGGCGAAGGACGCGGCCGAGCTCCTCGAAATCGAGTACGAGGCCTTGCCCGCAGTCACCTCGACCGCGGAAGCGGCGAAACCGGGAGCGCCGGTCGTCTGGGACGAGTGCCCGGACAACGTCTCGAACGTCTTCGAGCTGGGGAACCGCGCCGCGACGGAGGCCGCGTTCGCGGGGGCCGCGCACGTGGTGAAGCGCCGCTACGTCATCACCCGCGTGCACGCCCAGTACATGGAGGCGCGCGGGGCGGTGGCGGTCTGGGAGGCGGCCGAGGACAAGTACACGCTGTATACGGACGTCCAGTATCCGCACCGCATGCGCTCGCTCCTCGCGGGAAGCTTCCGCATCCCCGAGACGAAGCTCCGCGTCGTCGCCGGGGACATCGGCGGCGCGTTCGGCGCGAAGGGACCGCAGTATCCCGAGCACCGCCTGGTGCTTTGGGCGGCGAAGAAGCTGCGCCGCCCGGTGAAGTGGGTGTGCGAGCGGAGCGAAGCGTTGCTCGCGGACGAGCACGCGCGCGACAACGTGAGCGAGGTGGAGCTCGCGCTGGATGCCGGTGGGAAGTTCCTCGGCCTGCGCGTGAACACGCTTGCGGGCCTGGGGGCGTACGTGCAGTCGGACAGGAATCTCATCGCGACCTTTCAGAGCGTGAGCGCGGTGGTCGGCGTGTACGCGATCCCGGCGGCGCACGTGAAGAATCACCGGCGTGATGACCAACACCAATTCGACCGCGCCCTACCGCGGGGCGGGAAGGCCCGAGGCGACCTATTTGATCGAGCGCGTGATCGACGACACCTCGCGCGAGCTCAAGCTCGATCGCATCGAGCTGCGGAGAAAAAACCTCATCCCGGCCGCGGCGATGCCGTGGAAGACGCCCCTCACCTTCACCTACGACTGCGGCGAGTTCGGCCAGGGGATGGACAAGGCGCTGGAGCTCTCAGATTACGCCGGCTACGCGAAGCGAAAAGAAGAATCCAACAAGAGAGGAAAGCTCCGCGGCATCGGAATCATCAACGCGATCGAACGCGCTTCTTCGCCTGGACTGGAATACGCCGAGATCCGCATGCACGCGAGCGGTTCGGCGACGCTCGCGATGGGGAGCAAGAACCAGGGGCAGGGGCACGAGACGAGCTTCCGCCAGATCGTGAACGAGCGCCTCGGTCTCGACCCCAAGGACGTCGCCTACGTGGACGGCGACACCGAGAAGGTCGCGTTCGGAGTCGGCACCATGGGCTCGCGCACCATGGCAATCGCGGGGACGGCGCTCGTCATCGCGGCGGACAAGATCATCGCCAAGGGAAAGCGGATCGCGGCGCACCTGATGGAAGCCGCCGAGCCCGACGTCGAGTTCTCAGGCGGCAAGTTCAAGGTCGCGGGCACCGACCGCTCGGTCGCGTTGAAGGAAGTCGCCAAGGCGGCCTACGACCCGGCGAAGCTCCCCAAGGGCCTGGAGCCGGGATTGACCGAGAGCGGGATGTTTTCGCCGGAGAACCACACCTTCCCGAACGGCTGCCACGTCTGCGAAGTCGAGATCGACCCGGACACGGGCGTGGTCGACGTCGTCCGCTATGCAGTCGTCGACGACGTCGGCACCGTCATCAACCCCCTCACCCTCAAAGGCCAGATCCACGGCGGCGTCGTGCAGGGTTTGTCCCAGGTCCTCTTCGAGCGCATCGAGTACGATCCGGAGTCGGGGCAGCTTCTCACCGGTTCATTCATGGACTACTGCATGCCGCGCGCCGACGACGTGTGCTCGATGGAAGTCGGCAGCAATCCGGTGCCGACGAAATTGAATCCCCTAGGGGTAAAAGGAGCCGGGGAGGCGGGGACCGTCGGCGCTCTTCCCGGCGGTGATGAACGCCGTCATGGATGCCCTGGCGCCGCTCGGCGTGAAGGAGTTCGACATGCCGGCGACGGGGGATCGGGTGTGGCGGGCGATACAGCAGGCTCGAGATAAATAGAAGATCGCGGGGTAGCGCGGAAGTTCGAGTCTGGTTTATTCCAGCTTGATGCCGGCCTCACGGATCACCGCGGCCCAGCTCTTGAGCTCGGATTTCACCACGCGATCGAGCTCCTCCGGGCTGCTGCCCACGGGGTCCGCGCTCTGCTCGAGGAGTCTCTGCTTCACCTCGGGTGCGTGAAGAACCCGGACCACGTCTTTCTGCATGCGCGCAAGCATCGTCGCCGGCGTCTTCGCCGGAGCGAACATCGCCAGCCAGGAATCGACCTCGTAATCCGGCAGGTTCAGCTCCTCGGCGACCGTGGGGATATCCGGCGCGGCGGCAGTGCGCTTCCGCGTCGTGACCGCGAGCGCACGCAGTTTCCCGGAGCGTGCGAATGAGAGGGCCGCGGGCGCCGTGAGGAAGAGAAACGGAACCTGGCCTGCGATCGTGTCGGCTACCGCGGGGCCGCCGCCCTTGTACGGCACGTGCACCATGTTGATTCCGGCCTTGAGCTTCAGCAACTCGGCCGCGATGTGGCCGGGTGTGCCGCTGCCGGGCGAAGCGTAGGTGTAGAAGCCCGGACGCTCCCTCGCCGCGGCGACCATTTCCTTCAGCGTCTTCGCCGGCGAGTTCGGGTTCGCGGCGATCAGCTGCGGCACGCTGACGAGGAGCGACACGGGGGCGAAGTCGCGCTCCACGTCGTAGGCGAGCTTGTAGAGCAGGGGATTGATCGTGTGCGACGAGAGCGTCAAGAGGAAGGTGTAGCCGTCGGGCGCGCTCCTCGCCGCTGCTTCGGTTCCGACCGCGCCGCCGGCGCCGCCGCGGTTGTCGATGACGATCGGCTGCCCGAGGCTCTCCGAGAGCCCAGGTTGCAGGATGCGCGCGGTGATGTCGACAGTTCCCCCGGGGGGGAAGGGCACGATGAACCGGATCGATCTGGCGGGATACTGCTGAGACAAGGCCGGCGCCGCCGCGCACAACCCGTACGCCAGCATCAGGGCGCTCGTCGCCCACCTCGGGAAGCACCTCGACGTCCACCTCCCTCTTTGTGCCCTGCCGGCACTCGAAGGCGGGCGAACGGCCTTGTATTGAGGCGAATGCCCCGACGCAGCGCCCGGCTGCAGTGCGCGCCAGGGACAAATGTCCCGCATGAGAGCGGGTCGAGGAGGCTCCGGCGGGCTACCCGGCCGGAGCGACCGGCGTCGACCGCAGGCCCGCCTTGTCGAACACCCTGCGGATCAGCCCCGAGGCCTTCGCTTCCTCGAGGAAGGCGCGCACATGGGCGAGCGCAGCCGGGCGGTTCTTCGGCACTGCGATCGCGATTCCGGTCGTGTGGAAACGTCCGTCGAGGATGCGCGAACCGGGGATCTCCGCCTGATAGGGGACGAGCGCATCGCGCCCCAGCGCGAACGCGTCGATCCGGCCGCTGCGCAGCATGTCGATGGCCTCGGCGACCGACGGCACCGCAACGACGGTCGCGGACTTGAGCGCGCGCGCGGCGGCGCGGATGGTGGTCGTATTGGCTTCGCCGCCGACCCGCACGCCCGGCCGGTCGAGATCGCCGATCGTCCGGAAGCCGGAGCCGCCGAGAACGAGGCAGGTGCTCTCGAACAGGACGTAGGCCGGCCCGAATTCGACCCGTTTCCTGCGCTCGTCGTCGACGGGAGGAAGGCGACGTCGATCAGCCCCTTCTCCAGCGCGTCGGTGACCTCGCCGGAGTTGTGGGCGACGAAGAACTCGCTCGCGACGTCGAGCGTTCGCGCGAGCTCGTTGGCGAGGTCCACCGTGACGCCGCGGGGCCTGCCGTCGGCGTCCTCGACGACGAAGAACACGGTGGGCTTCGGCGCGGACACGACCCCGATCCGGAGCCTGCCGGTCGACGCGAGCTCCTTTCTGGCGGCGGCGAGATCGCCGGCCGCCGCGGCGGCTGCGCCGCCATCGCGGCGAGCGCGATGCCGTGGAGCAGAATGCGTCCCGCGGATCGGACGCGCATCGATGAGCTCAGTCAGTGCGTGCTGACGAGGCCGCCGGCCTTCCCAAGACCCGCTTCACGGGCGAGCACGATGGCCTGATAGCGGTGCTCGACGCGAATCTTGTCGAAGACCCGGGTAATGTGATTGCGGACCGTCTTCTCCGAGAGCCGCAGGGACGAGGCGATCTGCGCGTTGTCCAGGCCTGCGGCGATGCATTCCAGTACGGCGCGCTCGCGCGAGGTCAGCGCCTCGAGCGGCAAGGTGTCGCGAGCGGCCGGGGAGGCGCGGTCCGGCTCGGCGAGAAAGCTGCGCACCTCGGTGAAGAGCCGCGGCCAGGCCGGCTCATCCGCGAGCAGCAGATGGTTGTCGCTGTCGAGCTGGACGAAGCGCGAATCGGGAATGAGGCTCGCGAGAAATCGGCCTTCTTCGATCGGCACGACCGCGTCGCGCTCGGGATGCACGACCAGGACCGGGCAGCGGATCCGCGAAGCGGCATCGCGCACATCCACGTCCCAGCTGATGGCCATCAGGCGGGCGGCCATCTCGGGCGTGGCTGCGGCGCGATGCTGCTCGCACCAAGAGCGGAAATGCTCGAGCGTCCCGCCCGGCTGGAAGCTCGACGCCCAGGTCTGCAGGAAGGCGTGGTTGTCCTGCCCCCAGCCGAGGCGCGTCATGTCGAGCAGGACGCGCGCCTTCTCGGCCTGGTGCGGCTGGTCGCGGCGCAGCCGGCCGCGAGCGAACGTGCCGTAGAGGACGAGACGGCTCACGCGCTCCGGATGGCGGGCGCGTACTCGATGCGATCGGGCGAAGTCGGCAGCAATCCGGTGCCGACGAAATTGAATCCCCTAGGGGTAAAAGGAGCCGGGGAGGCGGGGACCGTCGGCGCTCTCCCGGCGGTGATGAACGCCGTCATGGATGCCCTGGCGCCGCTCGGCGTGAAGGCCTTCGACATGCCGGCGACGGGCGATCGCGTGTGGCGGGCGATACGGCAGGCACGCACAGCCTAGAACGATTCCATATCGCACAGTTGTCGGCGATCGCTTGACACGAGGGGACCGGCTACCTAGTCTGTGACTGCAGTCCCAGAAGTCCCACCCCCAACCAGTCATGGAGGACTCTCGTATGAACAAGAAGCTTGTGTTCGCAGCGCTGATTTTCATGGCTCCCGCCACCTCTTTCGCCGATAACGTCGGAGGTTGCGGCGTCGGAGCGAAACTCTTTAGCGGCAGTTCTGGATTGGCTTCCAATGTTTTTGCCGTCATAACCGACGGTTTTCTTGATATGGCCATATCTCTGCGACCGTTTGCGATTACCTCAGGCACTTCCGGCTGCTCCCAGGACGGCGCCATCAAGTCGAACTGGAAAACCGCCATGTTCATCGATGTCAACAAGGACCGCCTGGCCCGCGACATGTCGATCGGCAGCGGCGAGACGCTGGATTCGCTCGCCCACCTGATCGGGGTCCGCGAGGACGACCGCGCGACGTTCGGCCGTGTCATGCAGGCGAACGTGTTCGTGATCTTCAGCTCGGGCAGCAGCACCGATGACAACGTCGTGGCGCTGAAGCAGGTTCTGCGCTCGGATCGTGAACTGGCGCAGTACGCAGCTTCGATCTAGTACAGTAAGTCGTCTCAAGGGAACACCCAGTGACTCGTCACTGGGTGTTTTTTTTGCCCCATGCACCTCCCGTTTCAACCTTGGCGGGCCGTTCTCTGCCTTGTCTGCCTGCTGGCCCCCTGCGGCGCCTCTGCGGCCACGTATCTGGATGAGCTAGTCGGTCGATCCCGCGAGCTACGCTTGGCCGAGCGCCGCGAATGGCATCGCCTAATGCACTACGTTCCGAATCTTGTCGCCCCGAGCTTCCACAGCTTGGCGGATGCCTCCCGATTCTTCCTCGCGCATGACGGAAAGACCAATCCGCAGAGCGAGCTGGAAGCCACGCTCGCCGCCTTCTTCTCCGACACACAGGAGACCCAGGAGGTCCAGAACCCCCAGTGCGCCTTTATCGCCCGTTACCACTGGCTCGACCGGCAACTCGCATTTGACGGGGCGCGCATGCGCAGGCAGCCATGCACGCGATTTCACGAGTGGCGCAAGGCTCTCAACCCGCAGGGCGTGACATTGATCTTCGCCGCGGCGTACCTCAACAATCCCGCGTCGATGTACGGGCACACGCTGCTGCGCATCGACGCCAAGGACCAGGACGAGACGACTCGGCTCCTCGCCTACTCGATCAACTACACTGCGAATACCGACGAACGCGGTGGAGTCGCATTCACCATCAAAGCGCTGATCGGCCGCTACCCCGGGACGTTCTCCAGCATGCCGTACTACCTGAAAGTCAGGGAGTACACCGATCTGGAGAACCGCGACATCTGGGAGTATGAGCTGAATCTCACACCCGAGGAGATCGATCGGCTGCTGGCGCACGCCTGGGAGCTCGGGCCGGTCTATTTCGACTATTACTTCTTCGACGAGAACTGCGCGTACCACCTGCTCGGGCTGCTCGAAGCCGCTCGACCCGATCTGAATCTTACCGAGGGCTTTCGCTGGTGGGCGATACCGTCCGATACGGTACGCGAAGTCGTCAAGCAGAAGGGTCTCGTGAAGAAGACCCTGTATCGTCCCTCGAACGCGACCGTGATCCGCCACCGACTCGAGCTGATGAGTCCGGAGGAGCGGCACTGGCAGGGTCCTTCGCACGCGGGCTCGTGTCCGAGGCGGACCCTGGCTCCGACATTGTCTCCGCCCGCGCAGGCCCGAGTGCTGGAGGTGAGCTATCGACTATCTGAGTTACCTGCGCGCGATCGGCAAGAGCCCCGTGGAGGATCCCGCGGAGTTGTCGCGGACACTGCTCGTGGCGCGCAGCCGCGTCGGCGCGAGCACCGACGATCCGCCGGTTCCCGCGCCGGAAGGCCGACCGGACCAGGGCCACGGGACTTCGCGCGTCGCGATCGGCGGCGGCCGACGCGACGGCGCGAACTTCGTCGAGCTGCGCGCGCGCGGCACCTACCATGACCTGATGGACCCCGACGCCGGCTACGTCCGCGGGGCGCAGATCGAGTATTTCGATCTTGCGGTACGCGGTTATTCGGCGTGAGTGGGCGCGAGGGTGGAAGACTTCACCCCGGTAAGTCTTATCGTTTCGATCTCCCCGAGAAACGATTTCTTTCAAGCACTGTCGTGGAAACTCGACGTGATCTGGGCGCGCCGGCGTCTGGCGGATGGGTCCGAGCCGCTCGTGTTCGGTGTACACGGCGGACCCGGGCTGGCGTGGACGCTTCCCGATACCCTGCGCAGCAAGCACCATGATCTACGCGTTCCTCGAATCCACGCTCCAGCTCGACACACGCCTCGAAAACAACTACGCCCTGGGCGTCGGGCCGGGCATCGGCGCGCTGATCGACCTTACCACGCGCTGGCGCGCCGAGCCCTATGCGCGCGGACAGTGGTTCTTCGCCGGCGATACCGATACCCCGTGGGCAGCGGGGCTGCGCCAGCGCTACACGCTGGAGCGCGACTGGGCGCTGCGTCTCGACTTGTCGCGCGAGCGCCAGGAGAAGCAAACATGGAATACCGTGCTGCTTTCCCTTCATCATTATTTCTGAGCGTGTGCGCGCGCCTCGCCACCGTCCTGTGCGCGGTCGCGTCGCTGCTGCTCGCCGGCTGCACCCATGTCTTCTTCCATCCGATGCGCGGCCATGTGCTCACTCCGGCTCAAGGGGGGCTCAAGTACGAGGACGTGCATTTCGCTTCGGCCGATGGCACGCGCCTGCATGCCTGGTTTCTCCCGGCGGAAGGCAAGCCGGAGGGCACGATCTACTTCCTGCACGGCAACGCCGAGAACATCAGTACGCACATCGCCAGCGTGTACTGGCTGCCGGCGCGCGGCTACAACGTGTTCCTGCTCGACTATCGCGGCTACGGCCTGTCCGAGGGCGCGCCGTTCCTCGCCGGTGTCCAGGAGGATGTCGACGCCGGTTTTCAAGCCCTGCTCGCACGCCCCGAGGTCGACCGCAAGCGGATCGTGCTGTTCGGTCAGAGTCTGGGCGGTGCGCTGGCCGTGTATTACGTCGCGCACACGCCGCGGCGCGGGGACATCCGGGCGCTCGTGATCGAGAGCACGTTTACCGGCTACCGCGACATCGCGAGGGAAAAGCTGGCGAGCTTCTGGCTCACGTGGCCGCTGCAGGTCCCGCTTGCGTGGACGATAGAGGATGACTACAGCCCCGTCGATGCGATCGGCCGGGTGAGCCCGATCCCGGTGCTGATCATTCACGGCGACCAGGACCGCACCGTGCCGGTGGAACACGGCCGGCGCCTGTACGAAGCGGCAAAGTCTCCCAAGGAGTTCTGGCTCGTGCCCGGGGGAGGGCATATCGCGGCAATGGGGCGGCCGGAGTTTCGCGAGCGGTTCGTCGCCTATCTGGGCAGCGTGCTCTCGCCACAGCCTCAGAAAACGGGATCCGCCCTGATTTCCGAATAGAATCCACAAGAGGACGGTGTTCGAATCCATAAACGCGTCAGGTAAGGAGGGCGATCCATGAAAGCAATGTCTGGAACGACTTGCACCCGCCGGGTCTGGGCGCTGCTCGTGCCGCTCGCGGCGGCGCTGTGGAGCGGCCCGGCCCTGCCGCAGGCCTATCCCAGCAAGCCCATCAGGCTGTTCGTCTCCACCGGGCCGGGCGCGCCGCCCGACGTGATGGCGCGGCTGCTCGCCGAGAAGCTGGTGGTCAGCCTCGGGCAGCCGGTGATCGTGGAGAACCGTCCCGGCGCCTCGGGCTCGATCGGCATGGCCGCTGTGGCGAAGGCCCCGCCCGACGGCTACACGATCGGCATCTTCTCGATGGGCTATACCACCGCGCCGAGCATGGTCGCGAACCTGCCCTACGACACCGAGCGCGATCTCGCGCCCGTGACCATGCTCGCGCGCGATTCCAATCTGCTCATCGTGACCTCCGCTTTGCCCGCGAAATCGGTGGCGGAGCTGGTGGCGCTTGCGAAGGCCAAGCCCGGTCAGCTGAAATTCGCGTCCGGCGGCAACAGCACCCCGGCGCACCTCGCGGGCGAGCTCCTGAAGCGCGAGGCCGCCATCGACATCGTCCATATTCCCTACAAGACCCCGCCGGCGGGAGCGGCCGCGGTGCTCGCCGGCGATGTCGACATGATGTTCGGCGCGACGGTCGCCGTGACGCCCCACATCAAGTCCGGCAGGGTGCGCGTCCTCGCCACCGCGACGCCCAGGCGGCTTCCCGCATTTCCCGACCTGCCGACGCTCGCCGAGCTCGGCTACCCCGGCGTCGTCGTCTCCAACTGGTCGGGTGTGGTCGCGCCCGCCGGAACGCCCGCGGAGATCGTCGAGCGCCTGGGCACGGAGATCCGCAAGATCCTCGCGATGCCGGACGTCCTGCAGCGCCTCGAAAAGCTCGGCGTGGAGGCCTCGCCCGCCGGGGCGGAGGAGTTCGGCGCGCTCATACGCTCCGAGCTGCAGAAATGGAACAAGCTCGTGCGGGATGCCGGAATCAAGCCGAGCTGAGGGATGAGCACAGAATGACGCCGCAACGGCCGAACTTCGTCTTCATCCTCGCCGACGACCTGGGGCACGCGGACCTCGGCTGCTACGGCGGGCGCGCGATTCCGTCGTGCTCTCCGGCGATCGACCGCATGGCGAGCGAAGGGCTGCGCTTCACCGACGGCTATTCGAATTCTCCGGTGTGCTCGCCGACTCGCTTCGCGCTCGCGACCGGGCGCTTCCAGTACCGGCTGCGCGCGGGCAACGACGAGCCCATCGCGAGCCGCCACCGCGGCAGCGCGACGCTCGGCCTTCCGCCTTCGCATCCGACGCTGCCCTCGATCCTGCGCGATGCCGGCTATCGCACCGCGCTGGTGGGCAAGTGGCACCTGGGGTTCCTGCCGCACTTCGGACCGCTGAAGAGCGGCTACGCAGGAGTTCTTCGGCCCGATGAGCGGCGGGGTGGACTACTTCACCCATCGCGACAACTCGGGCGTGCACGATCTGTATTCGAACGAAGAGGAGCGCGAGCGCACGGGTTATCTCACCGACCTGATTTCGGACGGCGCGGTGGAATTCATCGGCCGTCAGCGCGGCGCCAAGGAGCCGTTCCTGCTTTCGGTGCACTACACTGCGCCGCACTGGCCCTGGGAGACGCGCGCCGACGAAGCCGAGGCGCGGCGGATCGAGCGCATCATCCACACCGACGGCGGCTCGGTGGCGACCTATCTCACCATGGTCCGCCACATGGACGAGGGCATCGCGCGGATACTGGAAGCGCTGGGCGCCGCGGGCGCCGACGAGAACACGCTGGTCGTGTTCACCAGCGACAACGGCGGGGAGCGCTTCTCCGACACCTGGCCGCTGGTCGGCAAGAAGATGGACCTGCTCGAGGGCGGCATCCGCGTGCCCTACGTGGTGCGCTGGCCGGCGCGCGTGCGGCCGGGAGGCGCCACCGCGCAGCTCGCCATCACCATGGACTGGGTGGCGACCTTCTTCGAGGCGGCCGGCGTGCGCGCGCACCCGGACTATCCGCTCGATGGCCTCAGCCTCCTGCCCGTGCTCGAGCGGCCGGAGCGCAAGATCGAAAGAGACCTCTACTGGCGCATGAAATTCCGCACGCAGAAGGCGATGCGCTCGGGACAGTGGAAATACTTGAGCATCGAAGGCGACGAATTCCTCTACGACCTCGCTGCCGACGCACGCGAGCGCGCCAACCTGGGCAAGCGCGATCGCTCCCGGCTCGAGGCCATGCGCGAGCGGTGGGCAGCGTGGGAAGCGACCATGCCACGCATCCCGGAGGACGCGAGCGCGTCGATTCCCTACGGCAAGTCGGACATGGCGATGCCGTCGAGCTGAGGCAGGCAATCTCCCTGTCTCCGCGCCCCGACAGGCGCCGCTCGGCGTGAAGGACTTCGATATGCCGGCGAAACCGGGGAAAGAGTGTGCTTCAGAAGATGAAGCTGACTCCGGCCAGGACGCCGGACCCGCCGACCTTCACTTTCTCGGTCGCGCCGGTGGTCGCGAGTTTCCCTTCGGTCGTCGCAGAGAGGTACTTGAATTGCAGATGGAGACCGACGCGATTGAAGCGGAACTCAGCCCCCGCAAAGCCCTGGAAAGCGGGACCTGAAGCCGCGCCGGAAAGGCTCCCGCCGTAAGAGGTAGAGGCCAAACCGACGCCGGCTCCAACGTAAGGGTAGAACCAGTCGGCCGCGCGGAAGTAGTACTTGCCGTTCAGCATGGCGGCGTAGACTTCCTGCTCCGCGGTCGCGGCGGTCGCGCTGGGAACGAACTCGTTCTTGTAGTAGAACACCTCTCCGCCCACCGCCAGGCCCGATCGGCTGCGCCACTCGATCTCGATGCCGGCCGCCGGCTTCGAAGTCGTGTCGAAGGTGCTGGGCGTGCCGCCGACCGACTGGTCGCCCTCGGCCAACTTGAAACTGCCTGCTTTCACGATGAGCGCAATGCCCGAGCCGGCCTCCTGCGGCTTGCCCGCAGCCGCAGGCGCAGGTTTTGCCGCGGGCGGCGGTGGAGCGGGCGCAGCCGCCTGGGGTGCGGGCTTCGCCGCGGCCGGAGGCGGAGCGGCGGGCTTGGCGACTTGCGGGGGCGGCGCGGGCGTAGGCGCAGGCGCTGCTGCGCGCGGCGCTGCAATGACCGCCGGCGGGGCGGCCGCGAACTGGCTTTGCGCGACCGCCTTGCGGCCTTCGGCCTCCGGTGCAAGACGCGCCTCCGTCCGCACCGGCGTCACCCCGGAGACCGCCTCGACCCGCACGAAGTAGCTTCGGTTGGGCTCGGCCTGGAACGCAACCGCGAAGAGCACGCGGTCGCCGCTGCGCACGAAGGTTTTCCCCGGGGCGACGGTTGCGACGAGGAAGGTGCCGTTCGCCAACTGCCCGGCCGCTTCAGCGTTCACCGACACCGGCACCTGCGCGTCCACCGGCTCGCGTTCGCTGCGAAAAACGAACACCAGCGCCTTGCCGGGGGGCGGCTTCGCCTGCCGGGGATCGGTCTGGGCGTGCACGACCGGAGCAGCAAGCAGAGCGGTGAGGAGGAGGGCGCCCCCCACCGCAAGCCATGCGCGCAGCTTGTTCATCGGGCAAATTTCAACAGCCTGCTCACCGCTGCGAGACCATGGCTACTGCACGCTCAACGTGAATGTCGAGGAGCCGCCGCCGCTCTTCGCCACCCCGATGTACAGCGTAAACCCGGCCGGCACCCCCGCGCTCGTGCAAGTGTCATTGGCGTTACCGGCGGCGGCTGAGCAGGTCCAATTGAGATCCGGTGAGAGGAAATCGGCGGTTGTGTATACCGTTGGATCGACGCCACCGCCCGTGATGCTCGTCACGTTTATAGTGTTGACGGGGGTGATGGTGGTAAAGACATAGTAGCTGGTGCCGCCGACGGTCACTTGGCCCTGGTTGTAGGGCATCGCCGGGATGATGAACGGGCTTCCCGGGCTCCCCTGGTTCGTCACCGCGGTGACGGTCAGGTTCGCGGTGCCGGATATCCCGGTGGAGGTGGCCGTAATGGTCACCGGACCCCCCGCGCTCACCCCGGTTGCCTCGCCAAAGAGGACGGTGGCGATCCCCGTATCGCTCGAGACCCACGACGCGCTGTGCGTCAGGTCCTGGGTGCTGGCGTCGGTATAGGTGCCCGTGGCGATGAATTCCTGAGTGGTGCCTACGACAATGCTCGCCGATGCGGGTGTTACTGCGATGGACACCAGGGTGGCCGCGGTCACGGTCAGATTTGCCGCCGGACTACTGGTTACCCCGTCGAAGGTGGCCGTGATGGTCACCCCGCCCACGACTACACCGGTTGTAAGACCTCCGAGGACGGTGGCGACCGCCTCATCGCTCGAGCTCCACGACGCGGACCCTGTCAGATTCTGGATCGTGGTATCGCTATAGGTCCCCGTGGCGGTGAATTGCACGGTGGTGCCTGCGGCGATGCTCGCTGACGGCGGTGTCACTGCGATGGATACCAGGACAGCGGCTGTCACGGTCAGGCTCGCCGGTGGGCTGGATATCCCTCCGAAAGTCGCCGTGATGTTCACCGGACCGCCCTCGGTCACGCCGGTTGCGAGGCCGCCGATCACGGTGGCGATTGCCGTATTGCCTGATCCCCACGATGCGCCCGCTGTCAGGTCCTGGTTGTTGCCATCGGTGTAGAAACCCGTGGCGGTGAATTGCACGTTGGTGCCCTTGGCGATGCTCGCGGGTGACGGTGTCACTGCGATAGATACCAAGAGGGCAGGCGTCACCGTCAGGCTTGCCGTGCCGGATATCGCGCCGAAGGTGGCTGTGATGGTCACCGGACCGCCCGCCGCCACGCCGATTACCAAGCCTTGGAAGAAACACCCGAACGGCGGGAGGCAGCCGCCTAAACTTTGGGCGATCGTCGGATTGCTCGAACTCCACCCCGCTGACACGGTCAGATCCTGGGTGCTGCCATCGGTATAGAAACCCGTGGCGGTGAATTGCTGGAAGGTGCCTGCGGCGATGCTCTTTGATGCCGGTGTCACCTGGATGGATACCAGGGTGGCATTCGTCACGGTCAGGTTCGCCGCCGGACTGGTTACCCCGCCGAAGGTGGCCGTGATGGTCACAGTGCTTGGGGCCACACCGGTTGCGAGGCCGCCGAGGACAGTGGCGATCCCCGTATCGCCCGAACCCCACGATGCCAGCGCAGTGACGTCCTGGGTCGTGGCATCGCTAAAGGTGCCCGTAGCGGTGAATTGCAGGGTGGTGCCTGCGGCGATGCTCGGTGCCGGCGGAGTCACCTGTATGGATACCACGGTGGCCGCCGTCACGGTCAGGCTTGCCGTGCCGGATATCGCGCCGAAGGTGGCCGTGATGGTCACCGGGCCGCCCGCCGTCACCCCGTTTGCCAAGCCGCCTGGACTGCTGACGGTGGCGACCGGAGTGTTGTTGGAAACCCACGATACGCTCGTTGTCAGATCCTGGGTCGTGGCATCGGTATAGGTGCCTATGGCGGTGAATTGCTGGGTGGTGCTTGCGGCGATGCTCTTTACCGCCGGCGTGACTTGTATGGATACCAGGGTCGCAGGCGTCACGGTCAGGCTTGCCGAGCCGGAGATCAAGTCGAAGGTGGCCGTGATGGTCACCGGACCGCCCACGGCCCCGCCGGTTGCCAGGCCGCCGACGACGGTGGCGATCGCCGTATCACTCGAGGCCCACGATGCCGATGCTGTCAGATCGTGCGGACCATCGGTATAGGTGCCGGTGGCGGTGAATTGCTGCGTGGTGCCCTTGGGGATGCTCGGGTTGGGCGGCGTCACCTGGATGGACAGCAGGACGGCAGGCGTCACGGTCAGGCTTGCCGTGCCGGATATCAGGCCTGAAGTGGCGGTGATGGTCACCGCACCCCCGACGGCCGCGCCGGTTGCAAGGCCGCCGATCACGGTGGCGACGTTCGTATCGCTCGAGCCCCACGACGCGGTCGCTGTCAGATTCTGGGTCGTGGCATCGGTATAGGTACCCATGGCGGTGAATTGCTGCGTGGTGCCCTTGGGGATGCTCGCTGAAGGCGGTGTCACTTGTATGGACACCAGGAGGGCAGGCGTCACGGTCAGGGTCGCCGTGCCGGATATCGCTCCGGAGGTGGCGGTGACAGTCACCCCGCCCACGGTCACACCGGTTGCGAGGCCGCCAATGACGGTGGCGATCGCCGTATCGCTCGAACCCCACGACGCGCTCCCTGTCAGGTTCTGGCTGGTGAAATCGGAATAGACACCCGTGGCGGTGAATTGCTGGTTGGTGCCTGCGGCGATGCTCGCTGATGCCGGTGTCACCTGGATGGATACCAGGGTGGCCGCGGTGACCGTCAGGCTCGCCGTGCCGGATATTCCGCCGAAGGTGGCCGTGATGGTCACCGGACCGCCGACGGTCACACCGGTCGCGAGACCACCGACGACGGTGGCGATCGCCGTATTGCTCGAGCCCCACGTTGCGGTCGCGGTCAGGTTTTGGGTAGTGAAATTGGAATAGGTGCCGGTCGCAGTGAACTGCTGGGTCGTGCCCTTGGCGATGCTCGGCGCCGGCGGCGTCACTTGTATGGATACCAGGGTGGCCGCGGTGACGGTCAGATTCGCGGTGCCGGATATTCCGCCGGAGGTGGCCGTGATGGTCGCCGGACCGCCTACCGCGACGCCGGTCGCGAGGCCGCCGGCGACGGTGGCGATCGCCGTATTGCCCGAGGTCCACGCTGCGGTCGCTGTCAGATCCTGCGTAGTGAAATCGGTGAAGGTACCCGTGGCGGTGAATTGCTGGCTGGTGCCTGCGGCGATGCTCGGTGCCGGGGGCGTCACTTGCACGGACACCAGGGTGGCAGCGGTGACCGTCAGGTTCGCCGTGCTGGATAGCCCGCCGGAGGTGGCCGTCATGGTCACCGGACCGCCTGCGGTCACGCCGGTTGCCAGGCCGGTTGCACTGATCGTGGCGACCGCCGTATTGGCCGAGCTCCACGACACCGAGGATGTCACGTTCTGCGTGCTGCCGTCGGAATAGGTGCCCGTCGCGGTGAACTGCTGGGTGGTGCCCTTGGCGATGCTCGGGGCCGGCGGCGTGACCTGTATGGATACCAGCGTAGCTGCGGTCTCTTCTACTTTGGTGTCACAGGCCGCCAAAAGAGACAGGAACAACAATCCGGTCAGGAAACCCAGGCTGCTCCGCAGACTGCCTATCGGAAACAAGGAGAACTTACGGGCGTTGAGGGCAGACATTGCAGTTCCTCCCATACTTGAACACGTTCACGCGCTTGATCGCAGCGCGCCAGCCAGCTCTGGCCTCGGCAGCGAGTTGATTTTCCTATCTCTTTCTTGCGAGCGAGACATGGATCATGCTCATAACCGCGCTACAAAATACATTTTGAGCCTAGACCGGCCCGCCGCGGCTGCATTGAGCCAGATCAAGATGCAGCCAATTAGTGAGGGATCGGGCACCCCTTGGTGGACCGTACTCGGCCCTACGAAACCGCTTGAGACAGTCGGGTAAACCCTATATTGCGTGTCAGGTAAACCCGCCGTCAGCCAACCCGACCCACTGCGGAACAGGGTCCCGTTCCGGCGCGGGACCGCCCCCCGCGATGGTCCACGATGCCCCCGAGCCTCCCCTTCAGGTCTTCGGATCGCTCATCGTGGTTGCCGGGAAGAGCTCCTCCGGATCGACAGGGCGCACGGCGATGGACTGCTCGACCATGTAGCGGCTCATCGCCGCGAGCGTAGGCAGGCTGTTCTCGTACCCGTAGGGGAAGATGTCGTCGCCGAGGACCGCGCGCGCTCGCTCCGCGGAGGCGACCAGCCACGGCAGGCCGACGCGCAGCGCGGCGGTCTCGAAGAGCTCGGCCTGGGTGATGCGCTTCGCCTCGCAGAACGCCTGGTAGAGGTTGCGCGCGAGCCACGGGTGCTTCTCGTGCAGCTCCCGCCGGATCCCGACGACGTGCATGATCGGAAATATCCTGGTCTTTTCGTAATACGCCCGCTCGACGGGCTCGAAGTCCTCGAACAGGCGCCGCACGCTGCCGTTGCGCGCCTTGTAGGCGCGCGGCGTGCGCGGGCAGACGAGCGCGTCGAGCGCGCCGTCCTCGAGCATCCGGTTGAGCGTGTCGGTCGGGCCGATCGATTGCAGCGGGAAGCCCTCGGGCAGGTTGTTGGGCCATTTGTCCTTGCGGCCCGGATCGTCCATGCCGCCCTGGAACCAGTTCATCTCGCCGGTGCGCACGCCGAACTCGTCCGAGAGGAAACCCCGCGCCCAGACGGCCGCGGTGATCTGGTACTCGGGCACGCCGACTTTCTTGCCGCGCAGATCGGCCGGCTTTTCGATGCCGCGATCGGTGCGCACGTAGATCCCCGAGGCGCGGAAGCTGCGCGACAGGTGCACCGGTATGCCGACGTAGGGGCTCAGGCCGAAGTTGCCTTGGCCACGCGAGACCGCCGCGTAGTATCCGGAGAGGCCGATCTCGGTGACGTCGAACTCCTGGTGGTACCAGGCGCGGTGGAAGCACTCCTCCAGGTTGACGACGACGTAATTGACCTCGCAGCCTTCGACGCGGACGCGGCCGTCCATCAGCGGGCGCACCCGGTCGTAGTCCCAGGTCGCGATGGTGATGCCGACTTTTGCCATGGCGCCGGGCGTACGCCGCGGAGACGCTTCAGTCGACCTTGATCCCCGCCTTTTTCACCACCGGAGCGATCCTGTCGATGAAGCTGCCTAGGAACGCCGACGCGGCGGCCGGCGTGGGGGAGTCGAACCCTTCCAGTCCGATCCTGCCGAGCTTCTCGTCGATGTAGGCCTTGTCGCGGACGACCTTGCTGATCTCGGCGTGCAGGCGCTCGATCACGGGCCGCGGCGTCCCGGTGGGGGCGAAGAAGCCGTACCAGGACTCGTACTCGACGCCGTTGACCTTGCGTTCCAGCAGGGTCGGAATCTCGGGGAAGGCGGCCATGCGCTTCGCGGAGGAGACCCCGAGCGCCCGGAACTTGCCCGACCTCACGTGCGGCGCAAAGGACGAAGGCAGGCCCATCGCCGCCTGCAGCGTTCCGCCGAGCAGCGCCGTGACCGTGTCGCCGGAGCCCTTGTACGGGACGTGCAGCATCTCGAGGCCGTTGGCCTGCGCGAACATCTCCATGACGACGTGATGCGGACTGCCCGAGCCGGAGCTGCCGTAGGCGATGCTGCCCGGCTTGGCGCGCACCAGCTGCACGAACTCCTCCACCGTCTGCGCCGGCACCGACGGGTTCACGCACAGGATGAACACACCCTTCGCGAAAGTCCCGAACAGCTCGAGATCGCGCATCAGGTCGTAGTTCAGCTTGGTGTACGTCAGCTTCGACAAGGGCAGGGCTTCCGTCGCGAAGAGGAGCGTGTAGCCGTCGGGCGCGGAGCGGGCGGCGGCGGCCGCGCCGATGTTGGTGTTCGCGCCCGGCAGATTCTCGATGTACAGCGTCGCGCCCATGTTCTGCGACATCTTTTCCGTCGCGAT
Organism: uncultured beta proteobacterium; assembly: GCA_963699535.1. Taxonomy (GTDB): domain Bacteria; phylum Pseudomonadota; class Gammaproteobacteria; order Burkholderiales; family SG8-39; genus VBDM01. Next base: position 254,721 of record CAVOUJ010000032.1, read on the forward strand.
ACGCGCGACCACATCCAGGCCGCTGCCGGCCGCGACCGGCACGATCACGCGTATGGGCTTGGCGGGATAGCCCTGCGCCGCCGCCGGGGCGGAGAAGGCGATGGACAGCGCAACAGACGACAGGATCGAAACAAGCAACCGGGTTCGCATGGTGTCCTCCCTCTGTTTTCCTGCGAAGGGGCAGTGTAGGGCGGAAGCGATGCGGAAATCAAACCCGCCGCTGGGCCGGTGATAGAATTTGTTCCGTAATGGACCTGAAGCTCCCTCCCGGAATGGACGCCGCGCTCGGGCGCGAGGCGCGCCGCACGGGCACGCCGAAGGCGACACTGCTGCAGCGCGCCGTGAAGGCGTACCTGGAAGAGCGCTCCGACGCGCGCGCGGTGCGGGCGGCACGACGCCAGGGCGGGAAAGCTATCCCCTGGTCCGGGGTGAAGCGCCGGCATGGTTTGGCGGGTTGAGTTTCTGCCGGCGGCCGCCAAGGCCTACACTGAACCCCTGCCTGGACCTCCTCGCTCAAACCGGACATGCGCCTCTCCGACTGCCACAACTTCCACGACTTCCGCAGGCTCGCGAAGCGGCGGCTGCCCGGGGCCGATCTTCAACTACATCGACGGGGCGGCGGACGACGAGGTGACCTACCGCCGCAACACCGAGGCCTTCGAGCGCTGCGACCTCGTGCCGAACGTCCTGCGTGGCGTCGAGTCCCTCGATCTGTCGGTGACGGTGATGGGGCAGAAGCTCGCGCTGCCGGTCTACTGCTCGCCGACCGCGCTGCAGCGCCTCTTCCACCACCGGGGCGAGCGCGCGGTCGCGGCCGCGGCGTCGAAGTTCGGGACGATGTTCGGCGTGTCGTCGCTCGGCACGGTGGGCCTGGAGGAATTGCGCCGCGCCTACTCGACGCCGCAGTGCTACCAGTTCTACGTCCACAAGGACCGCGGCCTGAACCGCGCCATGCTGAAGCGCGCGAAGGAGGCGGGCATCGACGTGATGATGCTGACCGTGGACAGCATCACCGGCGGCAACCGCGAGCGCGACCTGCGCACCGGCTTCACGATTCCCTTCAGGCTGACGCTCGGCGGCATGTTCCAGTTCGCGCTGAAGCCCATGTGGGGCCTCAACTACGTCACCCACGAGCGCTTCAGGCTGCCCCAGCTCGAGGAGCACATCGACATGAAAGGCGACACCCTGTCGATCGGGCGCTATTTCACCGAGATGCTGGATCCTTCGATGAACTGGAAATACGTGGCCGAGATGGTGCGCGAGTGGAACGGCCAGTTCTGCCTGAAGGGTCTCATGTCGGTCGAGGACGCGAAGCGCGCGGCCGAGATCGGCTGCACCGGCATCATCCTGTCCAACCACGGCGGCCGGCAGCTCGACGGCTCGCGCGCCGCCTTCGACCAGCTCGCCGAAGTCGTCGACGCCGTCGGCGACCGGCTCGACGTCATGATGGACGGCGGCGTCCAGCGCGGCACCCACGTCCTCAAGGCCCTGTCGCTCGGCGCCAAGGCCGTCGGCGTCGGGCGCTACTACCTCTTTCCGCTCGCTGCGGCGGGCGAGGCCGGCGTCGAGCGGGCGCTGGGAATCATGCGCACGGAGCTCGAGCGGGACATGAGGCTGATGGGTTGCACTTCGGTCGGGCAGCTCTCGAGGGGCAATCTGCGGTTCAGGTAGGGCGCTTCTGGGCCAGGAGCGGGCATTCAGTCTGAAGATTGCAGCCTATTTTCGATATTTCTGCAGTCTGTGGCCAGGATAGGCGGCATGAAAGCACGCAACCCGTTGAACGGCCACAAGTCGTTTCGCGCGGTGCCATAATAGGCCGCATTTCGGAAGCTCACTATACGTTACCTGGCCCCGAACCATCAACCGAAAGGAGTCCAACCATGAACATCGTCGAGAAAAAACTGGCTGCCATTCTGTTTCGTAACTGGTGGGTGCTGCTGTTGCGTGGTCTCGTCGCGATCGCGTTCGGTGTCCTGGTCTGGTTTCAACCCGGGATCTCGCTCGCCGCGCTGGTGTTGCTCTTCGGTGCCTACTCAATGGCAGACGGCATCCTTGGCGTCTGGACCGCCATCGCGGAACGCAAGGAACGTGAGCACTGGGGGCTGCTGCTTCTCGAGGGATTGCTAGGCATCGGTGTCGGGATCCTGACTTTCTTAGTCCCCGGTATCACCGCGCTCGCGCTCGTGTTCTACATCGCAATCTGGGCGATCGCCACGGGTGTTCTCGAGATCGTGGCCGCAATCCGTCTGCGGAAGGAGATCGAGGGCGAGTGGCTGCTCATCCTCAGCGGGCTCGCCTCGGTCGTGTTCGGCGTCATCCTCATGGCGCAGCCGGGAGTGGGCGCGCTCGCCGTGCTTTGGCTTATCGCCACGTACGCCATCGTCTTTGGCGTTCTCCTCGTAATCCTGGCGTTCAAGGCGCGTTCGTTCGTTAGCGAGGCGGCACGCTCGTGAAAGCGCATACGAGTGCCTGATTGCCGGGAAGTTTTCCGTGAAGATGGACTTCACCTGCGGCGAACGGGCAGAGCCAGGTAACAACCGGTTGCAGCGGACGGCGCCGATGTGCTGCCGCTGAACTGGCACGTTCGGCCTCATTGGCTTCATACCGATCGGCGACGACGACTAGGCTGTTTCACGTGATCGCTCAAGACATCGAAAAAGGGCTCGCCGTTGGAAAGGCTTGTGCATGACTGCGCCGCAACGACCGCGCGTGGGGCTTGCACTGGGCAGCGGTTCCGCGCGCGGCTGGGCTCACATCGGCGTCATCCGCGCGCTCGAAAAGGCGGGGGTTCGTCCGGACATCGTGTGCGGAACATCGATTGGCGCATTGGTCGGTGCCGCCTATGCGGCGGGTGAGCTGGATCGCCTCGAGAACTGGGTGGAGGAACTGCGGATCGGGGACGTCGTCGGGTTCTTCGATGTAAGCCTGAGCGGTGGAGTGCTCAAGGGCGAGCGCCTGATGGAATTCTTCCGCCGCAATTTCGCGGACCGTGCGATCGGGCCGGAAGGCATCACGCTGCGGGCGTTCGATCCCGATCGGGATCTGGAAGCCGTGGCGTGGGCCGATCGCGAAGCGTTCCGCGATCACTGGGGCTTCACCGAGCGCCCGTTCGAGCAGGACGTGCAGATGTTCCGGCACTGGCTGGGCGAGCCGCGCTTTGATCCGTCGCTGTGGTTTGTGGCGGTGCACGGCGATGAAGTGGCGGGTATCAGCCTGTGCGATCGCGCGGACGGAAGACGATCCCGACATGGGCTGGGTCGGCTCGCTGGGCGTGCTGCGTGCCTATCGCAAGCAGGGCCTGGGCCTGGCGCTGCTGCGCCATTCGTTCGGCGAGTTGTACCGGCGCGGCCAGCGCGCAGTGGGCCTGGGCGTCGATGCGCTACAACCTGACTGGCGCGCTGCGCCTGTACGAAAAAGCGGGCATGCGCGTCCATCGGCAAGAACAACACGTACGAGAAAGAACTGCGGCCCGGCGTGGAGTTGAGCACGCAGAGCGTTGCGTAACGCGTAACGAGTAACGAGTGAATGCGTACTGATTCACTCGTTACTCGTTATCCTGAAAGAGCGAGGATAACATGACAACTGTGTTGCCTTCCGGCTATGTTCTTCGCCCGCCCGTCATGGCCGACGCGCAGGGCGTGGCCGATCTGATCGCGGCGCGCGACATCGCCGATTACGGTTCAACCGATGCGAGCGTGGAAGAAGTGCAGAATTACTGGGAAGCGCCGCGTTTCGATCTGCAGCAGGATGCGCGCATCATCGTCGCGCCCGATGGCTTGATCGTGGGCTATGAAGAAGTCTATCCGCGCAGCGATGAGCGGTTGGAGTTCGACGGCTACGTGCATCCGCGCGAGACCGGGCGCGGCTTCGGGACGCTGCTGCTGCGCTGGGCTGAAGAGCGCGCCCGGCAGCGCGTTGGCGAGATGCGAGACCGACCGGGCCGGTGATCTTGCGTGGCAACACGGCCGCCGTCGATCAAAACGCCAGCGCCATGTTCAACGCGGAAGGCTTCGCGCTGGTGCGGCAGTTCTGGCGGATGGAGATCGAGATGACCGCGCCACCCGATCGGCCCGCGTGGCCCGCCGGGATCACTGTGCGCACCATGCAGCCCGATCACGATGAGCGCCTGGTGCATGCGGTGATCGAAGAGGCGTTTGCCGATCACTGGGGCCATGTGCCGCGATCGTTTGAGGATTGGGAGCAGGTGGTGCTGCAGCAGCGATGGCTTTGATCCCGCGTTGACGTTCATGGCGTTTGACGGCAGTGAAGTCGCCGGTGTCGTCGTCAATCGCTATCGTGACATCGCGTGGGTGTGGCAACTGGCCGTGCGGCGCGCGTGGCGCAAACGCGGCCTGGGGCTGGCGCTGCTGCTGCATTCGTTCAACGAATTCTATCAGCGCGGCGATCGCGCGGTGGGACTGGGCGTGGATGCGCAGAGCCTGACCGGCGCGACGCGCCTGTACGAAAAAGCGGGCATGCACGTGACGCGGCGAGTACGATACGTATGAGAAAGTACTGCGTAACGAGTGATGAGTGAACGAGTGATGGTTGATCACTCGTCACTCGTTACTCGTCATGACCAAAGGGAGAATATAATGACGATTCAATTACCAACCGGTTTCACGGCGCGGCCTGCCACGCTGGATGATTTGCAGGCCGTGGTGGATGTGATGAACGCTGTCACACAGGCCGATGTGGGCAAGAGCGACACCACGCCGTTTACGGTGAGGCGCTACTGGGAAGGCGGCGATCTGAATCTGGCGACAGATACGCTGTTGATCTTTGCGCCTGATGGACAGGCGGCGGGCTTCGCGCAGTTCATGGAAGAGACGCCGCCCACACCGTACGATGTGGATACATGGGTGCATCCGGCCTATGTCGAAACGCGGCGTGGGTGAGGCATTGCTGCAGTGGATCGATCAGCGCGCGCAGCAAGCGCTGGCACATGCTCCGGCGGGCGTGCCCGTTTCGATCGAGCATATCTACGTTTACGCGCAAAACCGGGCGGCCCAGCAGCGCCTGGAGAAGTTCGGTTACGCGCGCGAGCGCATCTTCCATCGCATGGCGATCGATATTCGATGCGCCGCCGCCCGAGCCGCAGCTGCCGGACGGGCATCACCATCCGATCGTTCCGGCGCGGCGAAGAAGATCGCGCAGTGTATGAGGCCTTTGAAGAAGCGCAGGCCGACGAGTGGGGACACGAAGCGGCTGCCGTACGACAAGTGGCGCTACTACTTCATCGAAGTGGAAGAGAACTTCGATCCGGAGGCGTGGTTCCTGGCCGTCGAGGGTGAGACCATCGTCGGGTATGCATTGTGCCGCTGGGATCGCGCGGGCGAACCGGATCGATCGACGGTGCGCTATCTGGCGGTGCGGCGCGCCGTGGCGCAAGCGCGGCATCGCGCTGGCCTTGCTGCACGCGGCCTTCGGCGGCATGTATCGGCACGGCAAGCGCGGCGCGGGTCTGGGCGTCGACGCGACGAGTCTACACCGGGGCCGATCGGTTGTATGTGCGCGCCGGAATGCATCGCGCGTTTGAGACGCTGCGCTATCAAAAGTGTTGCGAGGTGCGTGATGCGTGAAAAGTGACGAGTGACGAGTGAATTGCATATAATGACCATTTGCGCCTCACTCACACACGTGGTGCAGCACTCCTGTCACTTATCACTCGTCACTCATCATCCATTCAAGGAATTCCTTTCGACATGAATGACGCTCCCTCGTACAACTCGGCGACGGCCTTCGGCTGCGCTTCGCCACGGTCGACGACATCGAGCCGCTGGCGCAGTTCAACGGGCGCATTCACGCGCAATGACGGCTTCAACGCCTTTGTGGCGCAGTGGACGCGCGAGTTCGCGTCGCCGTCACATCCGACGTGCGGGCCGGACAATGTGACGGTGGTGGAAGATACGCACACGGGGCAGATCGTCTCGTCGATGTGCCTGATCCCGCAGACGTGGACGTACGACGGGATTCCGTTCGCGGTCGGGCGGCCCGAGGCCGTCGGGACTGATCCGGCTTATCGGCGGCGCGGCTTGGTGCGCGCGCAGTTCGACGTGCTGCACGCCAGGAGCGATGCGCGCGGGACATCTGGCGCAGGGCATCACCGGCATTCCGTGGTATTACCGCCAGTTCGGCTACGAGTACGCCATCGATCTGGACGGCGGGCGCTGCGTGTACCCGGCGTTGATCGCGCCGTTGAAGGACGGCGAGACCGAGGCGTATCGTTTCCGTCTCGGCGACGCCGGATGATCTGCCGCTGGTGATGGACGTTGTACGATCGGGATTGCGCTCGATCGCTGGTGGCCTGTCCGCGATCGGCGGCGGAGTGGAAACGCACGAGTTTCGACGTGTCGCCGCAGTCGGCAGCCTATCACGCGCTGCACATGATCGAGACGGACGATGGCCGCGCCGTCGGTATGATCAGGACTTCACGCGAACTGTCGTGGCGCGGCATGTTCCCGGTGCGCATGTTCAGCGTGATCGACGGGCAGTCGCTGCGCGCTGTGCTGCCGTCCGCTCTGCGCTGGCTGAAGGCCCAGGCCGAAGCGGCGGCCGCTGCGGCACAGAAACCGCTGCCGACGTTGCACTTTGAGTTGGGCGAACAGCATCCGGTGTTTGAGGCCGCGCCTGAATTGTTTCACAAGATCACGCCATCGTATGCGTGGTACATGCGCGTGGCCGATGTGCCGAAGTTTCTCAACCACATCGCGCCGGTGCTGGAACAGCGGCTGGCGCACTCGGCGTTGAACGGCTTCTCGGGCGAGATCAAAGTGACGGAGTGCGTGCGCGGCTTCAAGTTGAAGATCGAGCAGGGGAAGATCGGCGCGGAAGCGTGGACGCCCGACGATACTGCGCATGCCATGTTCGCCGCCTTACACCTTCTTGCAGCTGCTTGTTCGGGCGGCGCTCGTTGAGCGATCTGCGTTACATGTATCCCGATTGTTGGGCCGAGGATGAAGCGGCAGTCGTATTTGAGACGTTGTTCCCGCGCCGTCATTCAAATGTCATTCCGATCGGGTGACGGGCATGACCTGTCAGGTGCGCCAATGCAGTGTCGATCTGACGTCTATCGCCAGGCGCACCTGACAGGTCTTTCCTTCATTGCAGCACCCAGGTGAAGCGCTGCGCTTCCGTCTGCGGGAGCAGGCCGCGCACCGGGCCGTAATTCGTGGCAACTTCGGCGCTGAGTTGGGCGCTGGCCCGCGCGGCGACGACGTCCGGCGCGAGTTGCAGCATGACGAGCATGATCTGATCGCCCTCCAGTGGATGAGAGGACCCCGCTTTGAACTGCCACTGCGCAAAGGTCTGCTGCGCGCCGCTGGCCCGCGTCACCACGTGCACCTGCCGCACGTTCGAGGAGACTTCGGCTTTGAAGCCTGACACGTCCAGCACGTTGGCGATCTTCACTTTGGGCTCCACGCCCAGCACGTAACCGCCGGTCTGCTCTTCGGTGGTGGTCTTGGGGAAGAGATCGAAGACGAGCGGATCGCTGCCGCCGCCCACCGCCTTGAAGTTGAGTGAAAAATCGACGCGCTGGATGGCTCGATGGTCGCTCGGGTTGAGGGCAAACGCGAAGCGTGCCACGCCAAAGCGGCGGCTGCCCGCGGGCGGCGTCCACGGCTCGCCGGTCAGGCGCTCATCGGGAAACCAGGCAGGCTGGCCCATTTTGACCACGGGCAGATCGCCGGGGCCGCGCGTCGCAAACGATTCATTCGGGCCTTGCAACGGCCCTTCCCACGTCCAGACGAGGGGAATGTCTAGATCAATCGGCATCGCTGGCCTCCGTTTTCTTTAGTGCTGTGTCATTCCAAACCACCCCGTCGTGTCATTCCGAACGAAGTGAGGAATCTCCTCTGAGCGGCGGATGTCGCTTGCCGTGCCAGAGATGCCTCGCGAAAAGATGCTCGGCATGACACGATTTGGTATATTGCAGCCCTCACTCGTCACCCATCACTTTTCACTCTTCACTTCTTCATCGCCTTCTCAATCTGCGCGATCAACCCCTGCGTCTTCTGTATCTCCTCCGCCGCCCGATCGCCGTAGGTGGCGAAGTTGCGCAGCGCGGCCTGCGCGTAGACCAGCGCATCGTCCAGGCGGCCGGCGTTGGCAAGGGCGACGGCGACGTTGAAGCGAGTTTGGCCTGCGCCGTAGAGGTTGCCTGCTGCATTTCCTCGTAGCGAATGGCCTCGCGGTAGTGCGGCAAGGCGCGGTCAAGGTCGCCTGCATCTTCGATAGATGATGCCAAGTTGGTTATGCGTCACCGCCAGATCATCCACCGCGTTGGGCGGCAGCAGGTCGAGCGCCTGCTGATAGAAGCCCAAGGCAGTCGTTGAGGTGTCGCAGCAGTTCCTCGTTCGGGCTGGTTGGCCGCTCGCGCGTCCTTGAAGCGTTCGTAGGCCACATACCCCAATTGGCCAATGCACTTGCTGCGCCCCAGTCGGTCGCGCTCAGTCGCAGAGCTCCAGGCTGCGCCGATACCAGCGCTCGGCCTGGTCCAGGTCGCGCAGGGCGGGGATGTCCTTGTAGGCATGGCCGAGGTTGAAGGCGGCGACGGCTTCGGCGGGGCGGTCGCCGATGCGGTGACAGAGTGGCAATGGCCTCTTCGATATGCTGCGACACATTCGGCCTTGCCTTGCTCACGCTGAATATTACCCAGTTGTTCAAGGATACCGCCAGCGTCCGAATGGTGTTGCGGCGCCGTCAGCCTGATCCCTCTGTCGACGCTCCGGGCTGCGCGAGGGCGAGTCAGCGAGGAGGGCGCGGCGCGGCGGCGATTCCATTCGACGCGGGCGCGCTGCAAGCGTTCGGCCTCGCGCCCACTGCCGCGCTTCCCGCGCCAGCCGCACGCGGTATTCCGTGACCAGGCTCCACTGTTCCTCCGCCCGGGCAGCGGGCCATCCGTCGCCGGGTCGACGAAGTCCGGCACGATCTCTTCGACCAGCGCGCTTCCACTCGGCGCGGCGGCCCGTGTGGTCGTAGAGTGGTCGCAAGCCCTGCATCGTGCTGATGACTGCACTCCCACCAGCCATGCTGCGCGGGCCAGGCGGCGGGCGTGCAGCAGGTTGGCTTCTTCGCGCTCCAGCGCGGCGATCACGTCGCGGTTGCCGTCTTCGTATTGGTCGTGGTAGTAGTCGCCCAGCTCGCCCATCGCTTCGACGAAGGCGCGGGTGGCGGCGCATCGCGGCGACGAGCGACCATGGACGATGGCCACGGTCGTCCGATTCGTCTGCGGCTGTCGGCTCGTCCGGATAATACTGCTCGAACAGCGCACTGGAAATACCACGGCAGGGCGGGGTGGATGGAGTAGTAGCCGCCGCCGTGCGCGGTGAGCAGGCCGATGTCGGCGGCGCGGTCGAGCAGGGCGATGCCGGCTTCGCGGGTCAGGCCGCGCACTTCGGGCAGGCACCAGTCCGCTTCGGGATTGCCCATCCATCGCAACGCATCGACATCCACAAAGCCCTGGAAGAAGTGCAGCAGCGCCAGCACTTTGCGCTCGTCCTCGGTGAAGGCGCTGGTCGAAGCCGTAGCTCAGCGAAGCGCCCAGGATTTGGTGCGGCCTTGCTCTGCTTCGTCGTCAAAGCCGGCCTCGCCCGCGCGCAGCTTGGCGACGAACGCGTCGATCTCGTGTCTTTGTTCGTCAGCCCGTCGCGCAGCGCCTGCCCCACCACCACGGTCAGCGTCAGCGGGTTGCCCTCGTGTAAACGCCAGCAGCGGCCGCCAGTCCTCCACGTCGGCGCAATGCGCCCGCCGTGCTTGTCGGCCAGCGCGCGCGGCCAGTTGCACGCGCTCCTGCATCGGCATCGGCGGCAGCGTCACGCGCGTGGGCAGGTCGCCCAGCCAGGCGCGCTCGTCGCGCCGCGAGGTCAGCAGGAATTTGGCCTTGGTGTCGCGCGGCCGCGCGCAGGAAGTCGGCCAGCTCGCGCTGCTCGGCCTCGCTCCACGCCGACGGCGTGCCGGCGGGGAAGCCGGCCACCGGCTCGACGTTGTCCCAGATCCACAGCACGGGGATCTGCTGGAAGATCTGCAGCGCCACGCTCGGCGGCGCTGCTCGTCGGTCAGCGCCAGCCACTGGATGCTTGTTCTGCTTCCAGCACGGCTCGAAGACGCTGCCCACCGCATCCAGCACCTGCGGGCAGCGGCTTGTAGTGCTCGAACGAGGTGAACAGCACGGGCCCTTCGACCCCGCCGGTCTGCGCGTACCAGCGCGCGAACTCGGCCGCGGTCGTCGTCTTGCCGCTGCCGGCGTAGGCGTGCAGCAGGACGACGTGCTGCGTGTCGAAGGCGCGGTCCAGCGCCAGCAGCGTTTCGTCGCGGCCGAAGAAGCCGACGTCGGGCGGCGGCGGCAGGCCGTCGTCCGCGCGCTTGGATGTTCGACCGGTCGGAGGTTGCGAGGGCGATCTGTACCTCGCGCTGCTTGGCTTGCGCGGGAACAACGGAATCGGCGCGGCCTCGTACACGATCGGCACGGACCAGTCCTGCAACGGGATCGGCTCGTAGGCGATCTCGCGCAGCGGGCTGCGCGGCCAGCTGCTTGCGGCCCAGCGTCACGGCTTCGCCGAGCGACTGGCCCTGCGCCAGCGCGGCGTACAGATCGGCCACGAACTGCGCGGCGGTCACGACGTAGACGTTGTAGCGCATCGCCACCACGCCGGCCACGCCCGCGTCCATCACCTCCTGCGCCAGCGAGCCGAAGGCGCGGACCTGGGATTGCGGATCGGTGGCGGCCCCTCTGCGCTTGGCCGCCCCTCCCTGTCGAGCGGCCGCCGCTGGGAGGGACAGGGGAGGGGGACTCCGCATGCGCCGATCGGCAGGCGTTCAGCACCAGCACGGGCGTCTGCGTCTCGACCAGCAGTGCGCCCAACTGCGGCCCGCTCACCGGTTCGAGGTTGTCTTTCGGCTGTGGATTCTCGAAGGCAGATAGCCGTGCTTGCCGTGCGCGCTAGTCGCTGATAGCAGCAGTGCGGCTGAAAGCCATCGCGCGGCATCGTCATCGATGGCCTTCGGCGTACAGGCCGTGCCCGTCGAAGTGGACGATGTGATAGGGCTTGCCTCCGCCTTGGCGTCGCGCAAGACCTTGCTCAACTGCTCGAACGTCGGCGGGCGCAGCACGTCGAGTTGAAAGTGCTCGCGGGCTTCGTCGGTCAGGCCTTTGATGATGCGGCTGGCGACCGAGCGGAACGGCACGTCGTCGCGCCCGCCGGGCCGGCAGATGACGAGCAGGATGCGGATGCCGGTTCGCCTTCCGGCGGCGTGCGGCAGGGACGGGCTGCTGTGCGGCGTTAGGTTGGGCGCGCACGAAGGCTTGCGCGCGCAGCGCCAGCGGCACATCCGTCTTCGGGTCACGCAGCAATTCCCACGGGATCGCCGTCGCTTCCTTGACTTCGGTGACCACCTCGATGCGCGTGTCGTTCAACGAGTGCGCAGCGTCGCCCACAGATCGCGCGCGTCGTCGTCGGATTGAAACACGGCCTTGAAGAGCTGCGTGCCGATCTCGGCCATGCGCCCCTCGATGCCGGCGCGAATCGGCTCGGGGTCGAGCGGGTATTGCAGGTAGTCTTCCAGATACCAGCGGATGTCGTCGTAGTCTTGTTCGCCGAGTTGGAACTCGAAACGGGGGTTGGCGGTCTGGCGCGGCAGGCCGTCGCCTTCGAGGGCGAGTTCCACGTGGTAGTGATCGGGCGATTCGGTGTGTTGTGTCAGGCGCAGGGTCAACATGGACGACCTCGCGATGTGGGATACGAACAGTATAGTCTGAGTTCAGTGGGCAGACAAATGAGGAATGTCACACGCAGGTGCATGAGGCGTAATGAGCCACGCAGAATAGTGAAGCGAGGTGCTCCCCTCTCCTGAGAACGTTGGGAGTTCGCAGGAGAGGGGTCGCAGATGTCGCACGCCGCGAGGCGTGGCGACGCGGGGGTGAGGTCTACGCGAGCGCGCCGACGCTGCCGGCTCGCGCTACGAACGCGCCGGGGATGCCGCTGCCTTCCCAGCCTTCACGGTTGTTATCCTGTCCCGGCCAGTTCAGCGCAAAGCGCAAAGGCCGCGCCGACGTTCGGTTCCGTGCGCAGCAGCTTGATGTAATCCGCGTATTGCGTGCCCTTGTCGTTGGGCGACACGCCCGCGCTGTTGTTGCTGAACTCCGTGATCATCAGCATCTTGTTGGGGAAGCGCGGCTTGAACTTGGCGCGCCAGTACATGCCCGCGTTGTCGCCGTTAATGGGATAGGGCGGTTGATTCGGCGGCTGCTGCCAGTAGCAGTGCACGCCGATCCAGTCGCAGGCATTGGCGGCCGCGGCCGATCCGTCGAGGAAGCGCATCGACGATTGGGCTGCGGCGAGAGGCCCGGATAACCCCATTTCGCGTCGGGGAAGCTGCGGCTTCAAGATGTTGAGCACCTGCTGCAACCAGCTGCCGAAGTCCGCGCCGCTGGCCCAGTTCCAGTTCATGCCCTCGATTTCCAGATTCGGCTCATTGTGCACTTCAAAGTAGCGCACGCCGGCCTGATAGCAGGCCGTCAGGCCATTGTTGACAGAAGTCCACAAAATTCTGCGGCTGAACTTGGTCTTGCTGTTGGCGTCCACCGAGAAGAACAGGCGCGCGACGATGAACATATCCGATCGGATCTTCTTCAACTGCGCGATGAGCTGCTTGTTCTCAGTCGGGATCGGGCAGCGTCAGCGTCTTGAACGCTTCCAGTTTCGCATCGCCGATGAGCTTCAGTTGACCCGGCGTCAGCGGCTGCGGATTGCCCATGCCCAGTCCCGGCCAGGCACTTGCCCCACGGCACGGCGCTGGTCACTTGCACCGGCGCGGGCGCGCTGGTGCTCACCATGGCGTCACCGCCGATCTTGACCGCGACCCAGCCCAGTTGATTATCGGCGGTGCGCACCTGCCGCCACGTGATGCCCTTCGCATCCGGCCCTACCTCCGGCCCGATCGCGGTGAGCTTGGTCCCGTAGCGGCACGATGACGATGACCTGCGAAGTGCTGCTCTGTTCCTTGCGCAGATTCAGGCCATCGGTCGTGGTGACGAAGACGTCTTGCGTCGTCGCGGTCGGCGGCGGATCTTTGCGCGGCGGTTCGGGCGTGGCGCCGGTGCCGGATGCGCCGCTGAGATCGGGCGTGATCTTGGTGACCAGCATTTGCCCCTGCGAGGTTTCGCGCGCCCAGCCATATTGATTGCGCGGCGATTGCACCCACAGCCAGGGCGTGCCATCGGCTTCGACGACGCGCTGGAAGACGGTCAGGCGCTCGCCGGCCTGCGCGCGATCGATCGGGTTGAGGGTGATGTTGCGCGCATCGGCGCGCAGCGCCAGTCCGCCCGCGTCACGAATCTGCTGGCGAATCGATCACCTGCACCACGTAGGGATCAGCTGGCTTGTCTTCGACGACAGGAGCGATCACCGCCTTGCGAGGCAGCCACGAAGGCGATGACGCCGGCATCGGTCTTGACTTGCTGCCACGTGATGGCCTGTGCCGTCGGCCGCGCTTTCCGCGCCCAGCGCGGTCAGATGCTGCCCGAACACCACGCCGCCCAACGAAGCCGCGCCGGCGCTGGCCTGCGCGCGCAAGTTCAAGCCATCGGCGGCGATGACATACACATCGCCGCGTGGGCTGGCCCGACGGGCTGGCGCGGTGCGCGCGCTCGTGCCCTCACCGCCGATGAGACCGACTTTGGTCGGATAGATCAGGCAGAAGTTGGCGTTCTCGCCCACGGCGAAGCCGCCCCAGGCCGACAGCCACGTTTGATACGAATAGGCTTTTTGATAACCGCCGGTGGTGCCGGGAAAATAATCGGGGTCGTTGATGAAGATGCGCTGCGTGGCATCATCATAGCCGACGACGACGACGTAGTGCCCGCCGGTCGATCGCTTTATCGACTCGATCGGGCAGGTTGGCATACTTGACCAGCGCGATGGGCGGCTGGCCGTTGTCGATGAACTTCTTGAGATCGTCCAGCGTGAAACCTTGCTGCCAGTCCATGCTCAGGCCGAAGGCCGCCGCGGCGTTGACGACCTGCGATTGCATCAGGCCGTTGTCGCCTTGCTGATTGGCCGCGGCCACGACGGCATTGGTCGTGACCTGCTGCCCGATGCCGCCCAGGATCATGGCGATGCAGCACGGGCCGCAGTCGGTGCGTTTCAAATTCGCATCGGGATCGTTTTGACACTTGTACGGGACGTTGAGGATTTTGCTGCCCATGGCTGTCTCCTTGTGTGGGATGATGTGATTCTAGCATATTTGAGACGTGATGCGTAGCGTGATCGTGATGTGCAGGAACGGCAACGTAGAGAACGAAGCATGTCTGCGATTCGCTCTGATTCTCGCAGTCTCTCTGCTCTCGATCGCCCGACTCGATCGTAGATCGCCAGCAACTCCCGCGCGGCCTTGTCCCACGTGAACAACTTCGCGCGCTCCAGCCCCAACCCGATCGATCTCTCACGCAACTCCGGCTGATCGATCATCTGCTGCAGGGCGCGGGCGATGTCGTCCACGTTGCGCGGATCGACTTGCAGCCCCACGTCGCCGATCACTTCCGGCAGCGACGACGTGTTCGATCCGATGACGGGTGTGCCGCAGGCCATCGCTTCCAGCAGCGGCAGGCCGAAGCCTTCGTACAGCGAGACATACGCGAAGAGATCGGCGGCGGAGTACAGCGCGGGCAGATCGGCGTCGTCGACGAAGCCGGGAAAGTGCACGCGGCCCTCCAAGCCCGATCGCTTCACCTGCTCGAAGATCGATTCGTACATCCAGCCCTTGCCGCCGGTGATGACGAGATGCCAAGCATCCTGAGCGGAGCCTGAGCGCGTCGTCGAATGCGCTCGTCAGCGCGCAGCTTCGACGGCGTCCGCTCGGATGCGTTGACGATCTGTGCGCAAACGCCTCAATCAATCGCCCGTAATTCTTGCGCGGCTGCAACGTGCCGACGGACAAGATGAACGGTCGCGGCAGTTGATACTTCGCGCACACTCGATCGATCTCGGCCTGATCGCGCACCGGCGCGAAGCGCGCATCGACGCCGCTGTACAGCACGGTGATCTTCTCGGCGGGCGTGCCGAACAACTCGATCAGATCGTCCTTCGTCGCCTGCGAATCGGCCAGCACGTGCGTGGCGCGCTTCACCGATCGCGGCACGGCCTTGGTTGAGGAAGGCGCGCAGACTCGGCCACGCCGAATCGGGATCGCGGATGAAGGACAGATCGTGCACGGTCAGCAGCGTCGGCACGCCGGGCAGGGTGGGGGGCAGCGTGAAATCGGGCGAGTGAAAGAGATCGACTTTGCCGACGATCAACTCGACGGGGATCGGAATGCGCAGCCGCTGCCAGACGCGCATCAGCCATTTGTCGTGGAAGGGCAAACGATGGATTGTTGGATGTCTGGATTGCTGAATTCTGGATTCATCAATGCGATTGGCGACTGGCGTAGAAGAACGAGTAGCGATTGTCCGAGGGCAGCGCCAGCAGGGCGCGCATCAACTCGCGGGTGTAGCGGCCGATGCCCGCGCCTTGCGTGGCGGCGGAGGTGTAGTCGATGCCGATTTTCATGAGCTCAGAGTTGAGTTGGACGGCGACCCCTCCTTCTAATTCCAATTACTATTTGCCAAACTTCACATCGCTGTACGTGATGAAGCGGTTCGAGAAGAAGTTCCAGAACAGCACCACCAGCACGGCGATGGCCAGCGCCAGGTTGAGGCCGAGCTGCTCGATCGAGATGTGCAGCGTGCCGGTGATAAAGTTGATCAGTCCGGCGAACAGGCCGTACTGCATCGATTCGACCAGGGCCACCATCGGGCCGCTGAACAGCGCGAAGATCGGCGTGCGGATCAGCAGGCCGATCACACTCAGCACGAAGAACATGCCGAACTGCCGCAGAATCGGCTTGCTGCGCGAGTCGGGATACGTCCAGTAGCGGTTCCACATGAAGTTGTTGATGGCGGCCAGGTAAACGAAATCGCTTGCGCCAGCACCGGCGGAAAATTCAAGCGCGCTGCAGCAAGCAGATTGAACACGCCGAAGTCGACGACGAAGCCGGTGACGCCGACGACCAGGAACTTGCTGAAGCGCTTGAATTCTTTGCGATTGGTTTTGGCCAGCGTGATGCATTGTGACATGACGTGCCTTACTGTCCGACTTTGATGTGCCGGTACGTCACGAAGCGATTGACGAAGAAGTTCCAGAACATGGCAATGCCCACCGCCAGCGCCAGCGCGAAGTTGTTGCCCAGCACTTCGGCGGTGGCCGGCGCGTACCCCGATCGATTCCAGAGAAGTCGATCACCGGGCCGGGCACCAGCGCCAGAATCGGCACGCGAATCAGCAGCGCGGTCGCGTTGATGACGAAGAATTGCAGATATTGCGGAATCGCGGAAAGGCGCGTGATTCGGGATACGTCCAGTAGCGGTTCCACAGAAAATTCTGCGTCACGGCCAGACGAGAATGAGATGACTCCGGCGATGGTCACCGGCACGT